>JBBRNF010000003.1:0-336978 GCA_038230455.1 Terriglobales bacterium | reverse complement strand
TACGCGGCCTTCTGCATCGCGTACAGGGCTGTAGCTATAGGTCCAATAAACGTCGGTAAGGACACCGTCGCGGTAGATCGGAACCAGAGCGTCTCGCTGAAAAATGGTCTCACCGCTCTGCACGGCTTCGATCTGGGGACCGATGATGTGCCAGATTTCCGGCCACGACGCGCGGCCGCGCCGCCCCAGAGCTTCAGGATGCTTGTCGCCGCGCAAGGTAAGCCGGTAAGCATCGTTGTAGAACTGCGTCAGTTCCTCGCCCCACCATAAGAACATGGGGTTGCGGCACTCAGCAACATGTTGACGGTGATGACAAGAGCGGAAGCCCAGCCTTCGATCGGGCCCACGGGTGTGGTGGACCAATCGAACGCACGGGTAAGGCGCGCCATCTCGCCGGTGTCGTGGATGCGCGACTCCTGCGTAAGGTTCTCGGGTGGCGGAGCGGCGTTTTCGATGACGAGCATGAGGGTGTCAGTTGCCCGAGGTCGTCGCCGGGCTTGACAGATGTTACAGCATTTTCCGATTACATTCCCACGTCACCGATTTGAATTGTGTCGCCGGTCACAAGGTGCCGGTAATGGCCGATGTGTTTGGCAACTGAGGCCTGATTGTCGATCTTTTAAGCCTTGGCCTCGCGAGACAAAAGCAGCTGGCGAGCCGCCCTTGACGCATTTCTGGGCGCATTCGATGTCGTCCTTGGTGGCTTTTTCATGCTTGGCAGCGCACTTTGAGTCGAAAATGGTGTCTTTCCGGGCTTCCAGCCGAGCAGAAAAATAACGACGAAAGCCTGGGCTGGGCCCAGGCTTTGGTTGTGTTGGATTGAATTGTGCGGTTTATGCGGCTGATTCTTCCGCAGCCGCGACATTGGCGGACGCCACCGTGTAGTTCGCCTCGCCGATCTTGAAGCGGGCGAAGCGGCGGACGGAGATGTTCTCGCCGAGCTTGGCGATTTTTTGCGCGATGAGCTGGCCGATCGTCAGGGAAGACTCCTTGATGAAGGGCTGCTCGAGCAGGCAAAACTCCTCATAGAATTTGGAAAGCTTGCCGGTAAGCATCTTTTCGATGATGGCTTCGGGCTTGCCGGAGGCAGCGCCCTGGGCGCGGTAGACGTCCTTCTCGCGCTCGAGGTCGGCTTCGGTGACTTCGTCCTTGGAGATGTAGCGGGGGTCGACTGCGGCGATGTGCATCGCGATGTCCTTGAGCAGGTCCTGGAAGTCGTCAGTGCGGGCAACGAAGTCGGACTCACAGTTGAGCTCGATGAGGACGCCGATCTTGCCGCCGGCGTGGATGTAGGTTCCAACTGCGCCTTCGTTGGTGGTGCGGCTGGCCTTCTTGGCAGCCGATGCCATGCCACGCTTGCGCAGCACAACGAAGGCGTTTTCCATGTCGCCCTTGGCTTCCTGAAGGGCTTTCAGGCAGTCGCCCATCGGGGCGCCGGACTTTTCGCGGAGTTCCTTGACGAGCTTGGCGTCGATCTTTACGTCAGACATTGCAGTGATTCCTTCTGGCCTTTTCTTAGGCTGGTAGAAACGGCGCGGGCAGAGGCCCACGCCACAAATCGAAAGGGGTGACGTTACGGCAGGGTCAGAGACCCTGCCCTTCAGGTTGCATACGAAGCAGAGAACGGGCGATTCCGCGAACTTATGCGGTGGCTTCGATGGGCGCGTCGGCTTCGGTGTCGGCTTCCACAGCGGCCGGGGCCTTGCGGATGCCGCCGCCGAGAGCGGCTTCGAGGTCGATGGTCTCCTCTTCGGCTGCGTCCTCGGTTGAAGCTTCGGCGATGCCCGCGGACTCATGGACTTCGGCGAGTGCGTCATCGTCTTCGCCGAGGAAGTGCGACTCGGTCATGATGGGCTGGATGTCGGCGAGCTCGTTGGAGAAGGCCTTGTCCGAGATCATGGCCGCGCCTTCAAAGGCGGAGTCGGCGATCTTGGTGGTGAAGAGGCGGATGGCGCGCAGGGCGTCGTCGTTGCCGGGGATCACGTAGTCGACTACCGTCGGGTCGCAGTTGGTATCGACGACAGCGACGACCGGGATACCCAGCTTGCGGGCTTCGGCGACGGCGATAGCTTCGTTGTTCGAATCGACGACAAAGATGGCGTCGGGAAGGCGCTTCATGGCTTTTATGCCCGAGAGGTTGGTGGAAAGTGACTTGCGCTCGCGCTCGAGCTTGATGACTTCCTTCTTGGTCAGCAGCTCATAGCGGCCGTCGGTCGACATGTCGTCGAGCTCGGCGAGGCGCTTGACGGACTTCTGCACCGTGACCCAGTTGGTGAGCAAACCGCCCAGCCAGCGGCTGTTGATGTAGGGCATGCCGGCGCGGGTGGCTTCTTCGGCGATGGCGTCCTGGGCCTGGCGCTTGGTTCCAACGAACAGAATGAGTTTGCCAGTGGAGGTCAGGTCGGTGACGAACTTCGAGGCCTCTTTGAACATCTTGAGTGTCTTCTGGAGGTCGATGATGTAAATGCCGTTGCGCTCGCCGAAGATGTATTCCTTCATCTTGGGGTTCCAACGCTTGGTCTGGTGTCCGAAGTGGACGCCGGCTTCGAGCAATTCCTTCATTGTGATGCTGGCCATAGGAGGCTCCTGTTTATAGACGCCCTAGGTATCAGGTGTCTGGATTTATCCCTCGTAAGGGAGATTGAGTTCCTTGCCCCGCGATGGTCTGTGAGGGTGATGCGGGTTGTTCGATGTTCGTTCCCGGTTGTCAGCAAGAGCACGCGAGCTCAAAGAACTGACAACCAAGAACGAACAACCCCAGATACTTACCGCTTGCTGAACTGGAAGCGAGCTCTCGCGCCCTTCTGGCCGTACTTCTTGCGTTCCTTGCCGCGCGAATCGCGGGTGACCATGCCTTCCGCCTTGAGCGGCTTGCGCAGCTCGACGTTGAAGAGCATGAGAGCGCGGGCGATGCCGAGCTTGACGGCGTCGGCCTGGCCGTTGACGCCGCCACCCTTGACGGTGGTGAGGATGTCAAAAGTCTCGTCGATGCCGGCGATGCCGAGGGGCTTCTTTGCGGCAACGCGCTGTGCGGGGGTGACGAAGTATTCGTCAAACTGCTTGCCGTTGACGGTGAAGTTGCCCGAGCCGGGGCGCAGGAAGACGCGTGCGATTGCGCTCTTGCGACGGCCGGTTCCGTAGTATTGAATCAGGTCTGCCATTTTTCGAATCCCTCTGGTGGTGCCGGGGCGGTGCCCCTCAAACTTTGTGCCGCGTGACAAGAAGCAGGTCCTCCGCCGGGGGCGAAGGATGACAACTCAAAAAGTTCAGGCCGACGGCTTCTTGTTGTGCAGTTCCTGCGGCATTCCGGTACGGTGCATGTCGAGCGCGACCGGCTGCTGGGCGTGGTGCGGATGCTCTGCACCCTTGTAAACCTTGAGCTTGGTGGCCATCTGGCGGCCCATCTTGGACTTTGGCAGCATGCCCTTGATGGCTTCCTCGAGAATCTTTTCAGGACGGCGGGCGAGCAGCTTGACGAAGCTTTCTTCGCGCAGGCCGCCGGGGAAACCGGTGTAGCGGCGATAGAGCTTACTGTCAGCCTTCATGCCGGTGACGTGAATCTTTTCGGCGTTGATGACGATGACGTGGTCGCCCATGTCTATATAAGGGGTGTAAAGCGGGCTGGTTTTGCCGGCGAGGACGCTGGCGGCATGCGAGGCGAGGCGACCGAGAGTCTGGCCGGTGGCGTCGAAGACGAACCATTTGCGCGCGATGTTTTTACCGCTGGGGATGGTGGTGGTCTGATTCAGGTTCAACGGAGTTACTCCTTACATCTGCCGTCTTCGTGTTGCTGACCCGGCTTGAAGCTCGAAGACAATATGGGCGCAGGTTGTGCCGAACCGAATTCCCACAAGGCGAAAACGCCCAGGTGAGGACAGGCCGGAGTTGCGGTTGAAAGCGCACAAAGCCACGATGGGACAGGCTGGGGAGTGGGTGCTTTGGCCGGTGGGATAGGCTGCTTCCCTGCCCCGGCGGGTGGACTCACCACGATGTCTTGCTCCGCACTGGCCGTAGAGGAAACACACGGACATGCAGACGCAAAACTGCGCGAGCACTTAGGATACGGGAGTTTGCAGCTTCGAGTCAATGAATTTACGATCCTCAGACGGCTGAACTGGGGCAATGGCACGCATGCGAACTCGAAAAGGAATCAAGATCGGGGCGTTCCTGCTCGCGCTGTGGGGACTCCAAGGTGCGGTATGGGCGCAGAATAGCGCGGACGGCGTTCTCACCCGCCTTAAGGGCAAGCAGCTCTACTTTCGGGGAATGTTCGGCGAGAACCAGATGAGCTTCGACTCGTCGGGGAAGGCGCTGGGAAAATACACGCCTGTGCCCTTCACGGAGGCAGGTATGAGTGTGACCTCCGTGAAGATGATGGGCGATCAACTCGTTCTTCTCGGCCGCCGGATGGGCTTAGAGTTTGAATCGCAAGGAAAGCCCAGATGGGTCCGAGTCGAAGCGGAACACTACAACGGAAACATCGAGCTCAAGATAGCCGGAGCGCCTGGGACAGAGTACGGTCCGGCTCTGGATGCGATCTTTGCTGCGGACCTCGCTAGCCTCACGCCGTCGCTGCCACGCTACTGGCAGCGGTATGCGGTCACCCACTTCCTGCCTGCGCAGCCAAAGCAAGATGCGAGCGTAAAGCCAGATGTAGCGTCGGCGGGGTTACTACACGTAAGCGGGCGTGTACGGCCGCCGAAAGTATTGGAGAGCAAGGAACCTGATTTCACGCCCGTTGCGAAGGCGCGCAGGTTTTCTGGTGTCGTCCAGATCTATCTATGGGTTATCGAGGATGGGTCGATTTCCCATATGCAAATCACAAGGGCTGCTGGTCTTGGTCTGGACGAGGCAGCCATGAAAGCAGTGAGCAACTACAAATTTGCTCCTGCCACACTGGACGGAAAGCCCGTGAAGTTGGATCTATACATCGATGTGAACTTCCAGATCCGCTGAAGAACGCGCCTCGCACAGAGGCCGACTTTAATGTACGAGTTGTTGCGTTGTTGGTTGCTGGCCGAGTTTGGTGACGAGGGGTTTGGGGGTGCGGCGTTTCTTGCGGGGGAGAGGCTCGGTCACGAGGGTGGGGTCTAAACGGTAGAGAATGAGCAGGTTGCGGTCGGGGTCGTCCATGGCCGGAAACGCGGCCACGCGTTCGAGATGATAAAGCGGCGTTAAAGCATCCATTTTATCGTCGTCCAGCTGGTTCCAGGCGGCGTACCAGCCGGGTTTATAGGCTTTTACGCGGTCGGGGAGTTCCATGGTGCCGAAGTCGTCGTCGATGGAGGGCAGGCCGGTCATCAGGGTGAGGTCGGAGCCGGAGATGGAGAGGACGAGGTTGGGGTGGGTCTTGTCGGCGAGGACAATATCGCGGAGTTGCCGGGCCGCGGTGCGGAAGGTGTACTCGGGGTTGCGCACGAAGTCGAGTGTCTTGACGGCGTCGGGGAGCACGATCGCGAGCACGGCGGAGGTGGCGATGGCGGTACGGGCTACCGAAGCCAGCGGCGTCTCAGCTTCGCGGAAGGCATCCAGCCCAAGCGCGACCAGCAGCGTGATGGGGACGGCGACGACCAGGTAATAGCGGGGCTGCAAATTATTGTGATAGCCCAGGAAAGCGAAATAGCCCATTGTCCAAAGCAGCAGGGCGGGCACCAGCGGATTGAGCAGGAGGCGCGGCAACCAGAACAGGGCCAGCACGAAGAGAAGGAAGAACAGCGGGTAGAGGATGTGGCCCATCCACATGCCGTCGGAGACGGTGTTGAGAATGACGGTGGCAAACGGTTCGAGCTCGATGCCGGTGTAGGCGTTGGCCGAGAAGAGGTACTTATAGTCCACGAGGAAGTGGGGGTGGACGGCGAACGCGTAGTACCCGGTCCAAAGAATGGCGGCCATTGTGGCGGGGACGACCGAAAACCGCAGCGCTGTTCGGATGCGGTATCCGGCGCGGGCCCAGACCATGTAGAAGACGGCTGGGAAAAGGGCAATGGCTGTGGTCTTGGTGAGGACCATCGCGGGAAGAAGAAAGCCGAGGGCTAGGGTGGGGAGGAGACGGCGGGAGAGCCGCAAAAAAGCAGGTCCGCGCCCTGCGCTGCGGGCGGACGAAGAAGTCTGGAGGTGGGAGGCGGCGAGCAGGGCCAGAAGGGTGAGGCAGATGAGCAGAGGTTCGAGGATGGCCATGCGCTCGAACACGTAGAGGAAAGGGCTGGTGGAGAGCAAGAGCACCGCCAGCGCGGCAGCGAAGGGGCGGGAGGAGAAGGAGTTGGCGGGACGGGTGTGGCGTTCGAGCAGCAGCGAGACCGCCAGCAGGGTGACGCCGAAGATGCAAAGCGTGAACCCGCGCGCGGCTACGGCGGACACGCCTGTCAAGCGGAAGAGCAGAAATTCGAGCGCGGGCCAGACAGGCAGCGCGACGGCAGGGTTGAAGTCGCCTTTCCAGTACCAGTGGCCGAAGAGAACCTGGCGTATGGCGGCGTCGCCGTACCAGCCCTCGTCGGTGTACTTGGACCAATCGGTCCAGGGCGAGTGGTTGGGGAAGTCGGCGCCAAGGTGCAGGAAGTGGAGTGCGAAAAAGACAGCAGCCACGGCGAGCAGCAGCCAGCGGAGGGCGCCGGACCAGGATGCCCGGCGGCTTTCGGGCGTACGCGGGTTGGTAGCGGTGTCGGCCATGGGAAAAGAATCTCGCGTGCGGACCGTGCCGGGATCGAAGGGAAACTTGCGATCAGTCTACGGTGGGCATTACGTTGCGCGGCGCGGAAATGTTCTCGGCTAATGAGATGCGAGCCATGAACGCTTCTACAGTGAGCGGGGCAAACGCGAACGCGAACGGAAGGAAGATGCGCACTTCGTCGATCTTTCCGAGCGCGCACCACAGGCAGAGAAAGAGTGCCGCGCCGAGCATAAGGGCGGCCTGCGCGGGCTGCGGCCGGAAGCGGCGGCGCGCAATGTGCACCGTTACCCAGATCGTAGGGGCGAGCAGAAGCACGAAGGGGATGATGCGGATGTGGTCGGCGTAGTTGAGCAGGAGCTGCAGCTGGGGCGTTGCGCCGTAGGTTGCGTGGGGATACAGAACGCGCATGATGTAGAGCTGGACCGTTGCGGCGGCGGCGGCGGCGGCGAGGCTGGTCAAAAGCTGCAGCCAGCGGGTGAGAGCCAGGCCATGACCGAGCGGCGTGAGACAGATGACGGCGACACCGAGCTGGAAGGCAACGCCGGCATCGGCGCGGACGGCTCCCAGCAGAAAACCGATCAAAACGAGCGCGAAGGCCGTCAGCACGGCTCCGACTGCGCCGGGGATGGGAAGGCGGAAGGTCGTGAGCCAGAGCGAAAGTGCGACCAGCGCGGCAACCGTGAGGGTTTCGGGGCGCTGGTACCAGAGCAGCCAGACCAGCGAATACTGCAGCAGAAGAACGAACGCGGCGGCACCGAACCAGCGGGTGCCGAGGCTGGCCGACCGCCAGGCCGCGGAGCGCAGCAGCAGGGAGCGCAGGGCGAAGGCGGCGATGAGGAGGGCGGTGAAGTCAATGAGAGCGAGCGCGTGTCGCATGGCGAGCGGCGAGTGGAGGGAGAGGAACTCGGCTGTCTTGAGCACGCCGATGCGATATTGCGCGGGCGCATCGGCCGCTCCGCGGAGGGTGGTCGACCAGATTTGGGGCTCGGCATGGAAGGTGCGGCTGTACTCCCAATAGTCGAGAAAGACAGCGGAGCAGGCAACGAGTACAAGGGACGCGGAGAGGGTGCGTCGGGGGCTTGCGGTGGGCCGCGGCGGCGCGAAGGTCATACGGAGACGACCGTTCCGCCAGCGAGCGCATGGCTCGATTGGCCATACGGGAAAAACCGCTTCAGGCGAAGGAAGTGGCGTTCATACAGTTCGTAGCTGGCGACCGCCACCAGAAATGAGCCAGTGAAGACCGCCAGCGTGTAGAGAATGCCGCCAATCAGCATGGAGTGAGTGGTCTGCTGGAGCCACACGAGGAGAGGGGCGACCGCCCAGCTGGCAACCAGGTGGTACACGTAGAGCCCATAGCTATACCTGCCGAGGACGCGCAGAAATCCAAGCTCTCCCACCCGGGCTGCAAGCGATCCGGGCTGCATGGCGAGCACCAGCAAAGAGGCGAAGAAGATGGCCAGCAAGGGATAGCCGGCCAAGGTGGTCAAGCGATTGGCGAAGTTGGGTCCTACACGGACTATCACCGCAGTCAGAAGGATGGCCGCAGCCGCGAACAGAAGACGGGCCGGCCGAAGCAGGCGCTGCAACGGGAATTGACGGACGAGAATAGCAGCGATAGCGCCGTAGAGCAGGCCATCCATACGGGTGGGGAGTTGCGCCGAACACCACTCGAATGCCGTGCCCTCGTTGATCGAGAGGATGATCGCGATGCGGATGATGAGAGCGAGCAGCGACAATCCGAGGCACAACCGGATGATGCGTACGGGCGTGGCCGCGACGAGAATTGCCAGCGGCCACAAACAATAGAACTGCTCTTCCACGGACAGGGACCAGAAGTGCATCATCGAAAAATCCGGCATGACATTTTCGAGGGACGGGTTGATCGCGGCGGCGACGTTTCCCAGGTAGAAGAAGTAGGCCACGTGTCCGGGGTGCCATTGCAGATGCCGGAGCGGCGTGAGGGCCAGCATCACGAAGAGCACGGTGTAATAGAGCGGGAATATACGAAGCGCACGCCGAGCGATGAAGTTACGAAAGAAATGAGGGTCGGACCGCGTGTCGAAAAGGATACCGGTGATGAGAAAGCCGGAGAGCACAAAGAACAGGTCTACGCCTGCCCAGCCGCCTTCGCCGACTCGGGCGACCGCGACGATGATGGGATTGTGCACGTGGCGTGTGAGGGTGAAGTGACGCATAAAAACGAGCAGGAAGGCGAGGCCGCGATAGCCGTCGAGGCTGGTGATGTGACGGCTGGATGGCCGTTCCGCCAGATTGGAAAGGGTGTCAGGCTGGCCGTGCCCGGCTTCAGGGCCGCGCATCCCTTTACTCGTAGGAAAGCGCATCGATGGGGTCCTTGCGAGCGGCTTTTAGAGCGGGGTAGATGGCCCCGAGCAGCGCACCGGTGAAGGCGATGCCGACGGCGTAGAGCACCCACTCACCCGTGACGGCGAAGGCCAGGGTGGGAAATTTTGCGTGCAGGATGTCGCGCAGCAGATAGGTGCAGCCGACGCCGAGGGCAATGCCTACGACGGCGAGGAAGCCGGACTCGCGCAAAACGACCGAGACGATTGCCAGCCGCGAGGCGCCCATGGATTTCAGGATGCCGATCTCGCGCGTCCGCTCCATGACCGCGGTGTACATGGATTGGAAGATGACCATGAAACCGATGATCACGGCGATGCCGATGACCACGTCCAAACCAATTTTGAAAGCGGGTACGCGGTCCGGGGTGAGGGTGGAGAGGAACTCGTCGAGGGTCTGCACGCTGTACTGTTCGAGTCCCGGATAGGCGAGAATTTCCTTGCGCACCTCCTCCTGGAACTGCGGCGAGTTTTCGCTGCGGATGTAGAAGAGGCTGGCCTTGCCGGGGTTGCCGTCGAGCGCATCCATGGTGTCGAGCGGGATGAACTTGCGCGCGCCCTTGCCATGCTCGAAGATGCCGGAAATTGTGAAGTCGTGGTTGAGGATCCTCATGTGGTCGCCGACCTTGAAGTGCGGAGCGGAACCGGCCTGAAAGTCGTCGATGATGACGTCGTCGGGACCCTTGAAGGGTCCGCCTTCGATGAAGACGAAGGGGCGCAGCCTGTTGAAGCTGGCGAAGTCGATGCCGTAAATATTTTCGACCGAGGTGCCCATGACGAGCTTGATGTTGACGGGCGCGGCGACCTCGACGTGGGGCAGCTTTTCGAGCACGCCGGCGACTTTGACGCTGGCATTGGCGCTGGAGGTATTCATCAGAGCGGACGCGGCGCCTGGATGGGTGATCATGTCCATGCCGATGCCGGAGGTCTGGGTGCGGCTGCCGTTCAACATACCGAGCATGATGGCCGCGATCGAGAGGATCATGACGACCTCAATGGCGACGGCGAAGGCGCTGATGATGGAGCGCAAAGGACGGTGAATCAGATTGCCGAAGATGAGTGAATTCATAGGGAGGTGACCGGGTCGGGCATGGCGCGTTGCGAAGATGCAGGCAGAGCAGGTGGAGCCGCGCCGGAGGGTGAGCGCGTGAACACCTTTCCGATGATGGGAAGCGCATACGCGCAAATATACGCAACGATCACGATGCCGGCGAGCGCATTGCTGATGAGATAGGGCGTGCTGAAGAGAGCTCCCTCCGAGGCGGCGCGGCTGATCAGAATGGTCATAAGCAGGCCGATGGGGTTGAGCCTCACGTCGCCGATCACTGAGTCGAGGACAAGAAAGATCAGGATGAGTACGCCGCTTTCCGTAATGAGAACGCCGATGATGCCGCCTTCATGGTAGGCGTCCGCGGAAGGGCTGAAGGAGACGCCGGTCAGGTTGTCATTGTCGCCGAGAATGCCAATTTCGTGCGCGTAGGTGTTGCCGTAGAAAGCGACAGGTTTATTGGGCCAGAGGAAGTGCGGAATCATGGCTTCGAAACCCTCGATCAAGGGCGTGTAACCGATGGGCCCGCGTTGGTCGGTGACATCGATCAGCGCGTCGTCGACCGAGAATACCTCGAGGCGCGATAGCAGGCCCATGTGCTGATCGTAGAAATGCACATTGCCGGTGAAGGCGACACTTTCCTCGTATTGCTGGCGAACGTCATCCATGTGGGTAAGAAGATAGATCGCCGTTCCCGTGCGCGAAAGCTGGGGTGCGACAAAAGACTTGCCATACTGGGCGTAAGGGACCATGAAGGTCACGGTGAGATACATTCCAACAACAAACAAGACGATGTTGATCCAGCGCAGGCGATAACCCATCAGCGCGGCTGTGATGGCCCACGCGAAGAAGGGCGTAAGGAACAACTCCTTCGAGAACGTAATGAGCCCCATCAGGGAAGTGAAGACGATCATGAGCAGCAGCGGAACCGTGACGCTGCGCCTGCCCCGGCTGTGGTGGATGATGTAGACCACGCCGATGATAAAAGTCAGGACCGGAAAACGGTCGATCTGGTTCAGGAACGAACTGAACGAGCCATTTGCGCCACCCGGAAATACGACGAGGAACACAAAAATGAGGACCGCGAAGACGGCGCTGCCGACATACGAGCTGCGCAGGTTACTTTCGGCAAGCAGACCGGACAGCAGGGCTTTGCGGCGGCGAAACCGGTGCGAGACCACCGCGGCGGCAAACATGCCAACCATCCCGCAGAGATAGACCTCTATGGTGCGGACGGGTGCGTGGAGATTGCGGTTGCCTGGCTGGCCCAGAATGGCTTTTGCGGTGAGGGGAAGGGCGATGGTGAAGATCGCGTTGAAAAGGATGAAAGCGCCGGAAGGATACGCTATTCCGCCAGCAATGTTGAAGGAGATGGCGGCGACCAGAATAAAGCAGAAAGCGCAACCGGCGAAATAGGGATTGGTGCCTTCGAGGAGCTCAACGACGAGGAGCATCGTCGCGAAGATGAGCGCGTGGCTGGGTCTGACGCGCTCTGGAAATGGTATCCTCATGCGGAAGCTCTATCTTACCAAAGCAGACATTCGACAAGATGGAATGCAGTTGCCGCGCATCTATGAATTTATGCAGGCGCCTAAGGTCATAGTGACCAATCGACTTCATAGCAGCCTTCCACTTCCGTCGAACGTGAGACAGATTGATGGGCTTCAGATTCTGAGAGTCGTGGCCGTTCTGCTGGTGGCTTGGCTCCACATCAGCCAGGAATCGGGCATACATCCAACCGTGCCGACACCGATGTCCGGTGTATTTGGTGTGGATATTTTTTTTGTGATCAGCGGCTTTATTATCTGCTCGGTAGTCTTGCGCTCGAAAAAGAGGGCGGGGCCAGGAGCGATGTGGGATTTCCTGCAACGCAGGCTCATCCGAATCTTCCCTATTTATTGGTTCTTCGCGACGATGAGTATCGTCCGGCTGGCGTTCCGGCATACGCTTCTGGCAAACAATTACCTTCCTATTTTCTTCCTGCTTCCCGGGTACAGCTACCCGGAGATGAACTTGCTGGTCGATTTCACTTGGACACTGGTTTTTGAGATGTTCTTCTACTACAGCCTGGCGGCGGTGTTGCTGGTGAGCGTGCGGCGTGCGGTTCCTGTGGCGCTTGCGTTCTTCTGTGGCGCGGTCGTTCTTGGATTGCTGATGGACATCCACCGGCCGCTGTGGAACATTCTGTGCAATCCAATCCTGCTGGAATTTGTGCTGGGCGGAGGCATCGCTCTGTTGTATGCGCGGCTCGGTGCGCGGAAGAAAACCGGTGTAGTGCTCACCACCCTTGGCGTGTTGACCGCCTGTGTGATGTCCGTTCATGTGCCGGCGGGAGCTAGTGGATTTCAGATGATTATGGCGAACGACGGCGTATGGGAACGGGTACTGACATGGGGAGTCGCTGCTGGCCTTATTGTTGGCGGAGTTGTTTTCTGGTCTCCGTCCATTCGAACGCCCGTGGGCAGGATTGCGGTGGTGCTGGGCAATGCGTCCTACTCCACCTATCTGGCGTCGGCGCTGGTGATTGAGTGGACGCTTCGACAACTCGCCCGCGTTTTTGGCAGCGGCGAACAGATTTCGACGGTCCGCTTTTTTGTCGCCCAGACCGTATGCATCGTTGCGGTGTTTACGACAGGTTGGGTTTGCTACCAGTTGGTGGAGTGGCCGATGCTGCGTTGGCTCGGGGCGCGACTAGCTACCCGGCAAAGCGATCTTTCAGGCGCAGGATTGGGGCCTCGAAAAAACGAAAGCTCAGCCAACTGATCGCCAGTGTGCCCAGAAGAGCGACGAGCGGCAGCAAGCGATGCGCGGCACCTCGGTGGTGCAGGCAGATGGCCAGCGACGCTTCGTGGAACGCGCTGTACAGGAGCAGGTGGTAAACGTAAAAGCCGTAGCTGCGTTGACCAAGACCCCGCAGATGGGTGTTCGCGCAGAAAGCATAGACTGCTGTGCGGGAATCGAGCGCGAGCAGAAGGACGGCGGCGGCGAAGAGGGCCAGCAGCGTGGCGGCGAAAGGGTTATACAGAACCACAAACGCGGGATCGATCGCGTGGCCGTAGCGATGGATGGACACCACCTCCAAAATGGCGAACATCGCGACAAGGAAAACGGTGGCGTACCTTGCACTGCTCTGGAGGGTCCGGGCTTCCGGTCCGCGCAGGGCAAGGGCAAGCGCACCGCCGAGGAGCAGCGAGTCGGCACGCAGAGGGGTGGTGCGATAGAGCAGACCCAGGTCGATCAGCCTGGCCGGAAAAGCGTGCAGGCAGAAAAGACGCAACGCCGGCATCGCCACCACGGCCGCGATGCAAAGATTGCGCAGACGCACGCGGTCTTTGATAAGGAAGACGACGCAGGGCCAGGCGAGGTAAAACTGCTCCTCGACACACAGGCTCCAAAGATGGTCAAGGTTGTAGGAGGCGTTGTAGAGGCTGGAGTGCAGGCCTTCGTACACCGTCCCACTGGGGATATATTCGGCAGGCCAAAGAAGTCGAGCGTAGTTGCCCAGATAGACCGGCCACAGCCAGAGGGCGCGATGCTGCTGCCATTGGAAGACGGGGTAGAGCAACAGGCCGGCCAGCAGGACAGCGTAGTAGAGCGGGAAGATGCGCAGCGTGCGGCGGATGTAGAAGATGCGGAAGCGGTGCTCGCGGTTGCGCGAGTCGTACAGGATGCCGGTGATCAGGAAGCCGGACAGAACGAAGAACAGGTCAACGCCGGCGGCGCCCCAATTGAAGGCCGTGGGCAGGGCCAGGTAATGAACGCTGAAGACCATCAGCACGGCGGTTGCGCGCAGGCCGTCGAGCGCCGGATAGAAGAGCTTGTTTTCCGGGGCCGGGAGCGGCGGCGAGGGCTCCAGGCCATCGGCAGAAAGACTCGATGCGGCTAACCTGGTTGGGGACATGAGGGAATGGGGTTCAGTTTACATGGGGGTGGGTCGGGGTACACGGAAACGCACCCCCTTTGGGGCAAATTTATGCGGAAAATGTTGAAAAAGCGTGGGATGATGGCTCTCGGAACTCGACCGCGAACGCCTGATCGAGCGAAACGCTGGATATGCGCCCGGGCCGAATGCCGGCTGCCGCAGGAGAGTGGTCGTAACGGAGACGCCGAACGTGTCGCTCGGAGCGGAGTTGCGGGAACAACGGGAACGCCGGGGCGTTGGCCTCGCTTCGATTTCGGAGCGGACAAAGGTTGCCGAGCGGTATCTGCGGGCGCTTGAGGACGGTGAACATGAGCAGCTGCCCGGCGGAATTTTCAACAAGGGAATCGTGCGCAGCTATTGCCAGCAACTTGATCTGGACGAAGAAGCCTGGGTGCAGCGTTTTGCGGTGACTTTTGGGAACCCTGGCGGCGAGCCGGACTGGACCTTGTTCGCGGAAAATGTACGGCACAACCGGGACAGGGCGGGGGCTTCCCACGGGCGGTGGTGGGGCGTCCTGCTGATGGCGTTGGGGCTGGCAACCGTGGCGTGGGTGGGGTGGCACTACGTGGTGAAGCCGCGCCTGGGTTGAGGCGGGTCGGGCGCTTTGCGCGGGTGTTCGGGAGGGCCGATCGTCGCAAGGGGGGGTGACTACGGTGGGCCGATGCTGCCGAACGGGCCGTTGCAGCGCCTGCGGTTAAGGCATAATTGAGATTCCCTTCCGTTGTCTGTTCTTGGCGAACAGGATTTGGCCCGCCCATGTTGGGGGCACACCCGCCATTTTTGCAGGAGACAACGGGACGCACGACGTCCGGAGACCCTGACGCACAAGAGGGCCCGAGGCGCAGTCCTTTGCGGGACTCACTACGTTGTAAACACTTTCGGAGGCAGGACCAATGACTCGATATGCAGGATGGACGAAGTCCGTAGTTTGTATGGCACTTCTGGCGATGGCAATGACCGTGGCGCGGGCTCAGGAGACGAGCGGAACGATCAGCGGAACGATAGCGGACAGCAGCGGTGCGGCGATCAAGGGCGCGGTGGTGGTCTTGACGAATACGGACCGCGGGCAGGATGTACGAACTCTGACAACGGATCGCGCAGGATTCTATACAGCCCCGTCTCTGCCGCTGGGCACCTATACGGTGAAGGTGACCGCGCCGGGATTCAGGACGACTTCCGAGGTCGGGTTGGTTCTGCATGTCAACGACACGCTGACCGCCAACGAAAAGCTGTCGATCGGAAGCTCCAGCGAGCAGATTACGGTGCAGGCGGACGCCGTGCAGTTGAACTTTCAAGATGCCACTTCGGCGACCTTGATCAGCGGCACACAGATTCGCGAACTATCCCTGAATAACCGTAATTACGAGCAGCTTGTGGCGCTGCAGCCGGGTGTCTCGTATGGTGGCGGCGACCAGCTGTATATCGGTCTTTCCAACCCTTCCGGGCAGACCAACGCCGTGAGCTTCTCCATCAACGGAAACCGCAATAGCGCGAACAATTGGACGTTGGACGGCGCGGACAATGTGGATCGCGGCTCAAACCTGACTTTGCTGGCGTACCCGAGTGTCGATGCGATCGCGGAGTTCAAGACTTTGCGCGGAACGTTTTCGGCGGAGTACGGTCGCAGCGCCAGTGGGCAGATCAATGTTGTCACTAAATCGGGCACAAACAATCTGCACGGCACAGCCTATGAGTTTTTTCGCAACAACGTGTTCAACGCCAATCCATACTTCAACAACCGCAATGGATTGAGCCGGCCGGTGTTGCGATACAACGACTTTGGCTACACTGTCGGCGGCCCGGTCCGGATTCCGGGAGTCTATGACGGACGTGACAAGACGTTCTTCTTCTTCTCTCAGGAGTTCCGCCGCGTCATCACCTATTCGACCTTTACCAACTTTGGCGTTCCTACGATGGCAGAACGCCAGGGCAACTTTGGCACAAACCTGGTCTGCCCGTCGGTCAATGCGGCAGGAGCCTGTACTGCGCCCCTGGTCAACCAGCTGGACCCCGCCACGTTTTCTCCCTTGGCAAAGGCGTATCTGAAGGACGTTTTCGCCAACGTGCCGGCTCCAGGCGGAACGGATGGACACACGCTGCTGACGACACAGCGCAATCTTTACAACCAGACGCAGGAAATCGCGAGAATCGACCAGAGATTCGGACCGAAGCTCAACGTTTTCTTCCGGTTTATCAATGACAAGATTCCTACGGTCGAGCCCGGCGGTCTGTTCAGCGGCACTGGGTATCCGGGTGTGCAGACGACTGCGACAAATGCACCCGGGAGAACATATCTCGGCCATGGGACGTATCTGTTCAATCCCAAGTTGCTGCTCGATGGAGGGTATGCGTACTCATCCGGCGCGATCCTGAGCGACCCGACGGGCCAGGTGCTATCGGCCAACTCGCCTGACATTAAGGCGACGCTTCCTTTTGCAAACTTTGTAGGCCGCGTCCCGGCGCTGGTTTTCACAGGAGCACAGGGGATCGGCGGCTTCGGTCCGTACCGCGACTACAACCGCAATAACAATGTTTTCGGGAATCTTTCGGTGACGCTTGGACGCCATTCGGTTCGTGTCGGCGGAACCTACAACCGCTACCAGAAGACAGAAAATGCTGGCGGAGGCAATCAGGGAACCTTCAGCTTCTCAACCAATGGAGGGAAGATATGCACGGGCTCTCCTATTTCCAACGCGCCCTGCGCATTCAACTACCAGCAGTCGTTCGCCAACTTCCTGACCGGCTTTGCCAGCAACTTCAATCAGACGTCGCTCGACCTGACTCCCGATATACGGAACAACTCGTTCGAGGCATATATCCAGGATGACTGGAAGGCCATGGCGCGTTTGACCGTGAACCTTGGGGTGCGGTATTCGTATTTTCCGCAGCCTGTGGACAACAACCATTTGCTGACCACCTTCGACCCTACTTTGTACAAGTCGGCCAACGCCCCCAGCATCGACACCAACGGTACGCTTTGCATCCCCGGCGCACCGTGCAGTGGCGGCACGATACCGAATGCATCGTATGACCCTTTGAATGGCATCAGCATCAATGGAAAAAACTCGCCCTATGGCGACAAGATCGGCCAGACGGAGAAGCACGACTTTGCACCGCGAGTCGGTTTTGCGTACGACGTCTTTGGCAATGGCAAGGCTGCTCTACGTGGGGGGTTCGGTATTGCTTACGATACCGCTCTGTATGGGATTTACGAACAGAACACCTTCGCGAATCCTCCTTTCCTGCAGTCGCCTAATATCCCCAACACCAGCTTTGATAATCCGGCCGCGGGGACGGCGAGACTCAACGTCAACCCGATCGTGCTGCGGGGTACAGGACCCGACTTCAAAACCCCTTACACACAGCAGTACAGTTTCGATCTGCAGCAACAATTGACCCCGAGCCTGATTCTGGATACGGGCTACTTCGGACAGACGGGGCGCAACCTTATCGGCATTGTGGACCTGAACGAAGTGCCGGCTGGTGCGTATCTTGCTGCCGGCCTCGGCAGCGTCGTAGCGGGAGACTCGGTGCTGCGCATCACCGCGTCGAATACTCCTACGTTGAATCGGATCAGGCCCTACAAGGGGTACAACGCGATCAATCAGATTGAGCCATGGTTCAGCGCTAACTACAACTCGTTGCAGGTATCGCTGCAGAAGCGTTTCGCCGGCAAGTCGCTGGTGGATGTGAACTATACCTGGTCGCGCGCCCTGACCAACGCGCAGTCCGACCGTAGCAGCGCTCCCCAGAATACGTACGACATCAATGCAGAGTATGGCCGCAGCGCGCTTGATCGCCGTCACATCATGACAGCGGACTTCGTCTACGAATTGCCCTTCCTGAGAGAACAGCAGGGGCTTACCGGCCGTCTTCTGGGTGGATGGGAAGTGTCAGGAATCGTGTCTATCAATACAGGTCTTCCCTTTACGGCGACGATCGGTAATAACATCGATCCTGCCGGGTTAGGGTTCCTGGGGGCGAGTGCGTCCGGCCCTCGTCCTGATCAGGTTGGCGATCCTAACTCGGGTCCGGGCACGCGAACCCTTCTGCATTGGTTCAACACCTCTGCGTTCAGTCCTGTGCCTTCAGGGCAGGTCCGGACGGGCAGTGCGCATCGCGGGACGATCAGTGGACCTGGCTTCCAGCGCTGGGACCTGTCGTTCTTCAAGAACATCAAGGTGACGGAAGGCTCGGCATTCCAATTTCGCGCGGAGAGCTTTAATACCTTCAACCATACGAACTTCGATTCCATCGTCACTGCAACCACTTCCGGTCTCTACGGCCAGGTGACGGCTGCGCGTGATCCGCGCATCCTGCAGGTTGGCTTGAAGTTCAACTTCTAGTTTCTGCCAACCTAACCGAAACGGCGTCCGCTTTGGCGGGCGCCGGTTTTCGTTTGGGTTCGGCACGGAAGGATGGATGTCAGCTGGAGAACGAGGTATAGGAATCTGGTTATGCGGGGGGTGGGCGGACCGGGCAGGTTAGAATAGAGTGTTCCGTTATTCCGACTCGTCGGCTCTGGGGAACGACCGGAATTTGCCAAGTCTGCTCGCCCTGGACGACGGGTGAGCGTGTGCGGCCGATGGAACCGGTCGTCGGGCGCTCGGCGTGTGTTTTTTGGTCTTGCTAGCGGGTCCGGCTATTTCTTCTACAGGAGCACTACATCTTGGCAACTACCGAACGTTTTCTGTTTACCAGCGAGTCTGTGACCGAAGGGCATCCCGATAAGATTGCCGATCAGATTTCAGACGCGATTCTCGATGCCTGCCTTGAGCAGGACCCCACCAGCCGCGTAGCGTGCGAGACGCTGACCTGCACCGGCCTTGTCGTTGTGGCCGGAGAAATTACTACCAAGGCCTACGTGGACTTCCAGACCGTGGTGCGCGAAACCGTGAAGGCGATCGGCTATGACGATGCGCTGAAGGGCTTCGACTCGAACACGTGCGCGGTGATTTCTACCATCAACCGGCAGTCCCCGGATATCGCGCAGGGCGTGGATACGGGGGGGGCGGGCGACCAGGGAATGATGTTCGGCTATGCCACGAACGAGACCGCGGAGCTGATGCCGACGCCGATTTCGCTGGCGCACAAGCTGGCGTTGAAGCTGAGCGAAGTACGCAAAAGCGGCAAGATGGCGTATCTGCGGCCCGACGGCAAGAGCCAGGTAACGGTGGAGTACGACTCCGATCACAAGCCGGTGCGGGTGGATGCGGTTGTGATTTCGACCCAGCATGCGGAACAGGTTGGCAACGACCAGCTACGGGCTGAAGTGCTGGAGCATGTGATTCAGGCCGTGATCCCGGCGGAGTTGCTGGATGCGGACACGAAGTACCACATCAATCCGACGGGTCGGTTTGTGATCGGCGGACCGATGGGCGATTCCGGGCTGACCGGACGCAAGATCATCGTCGACACCTATGGCGGCATGGGGCGGCATGGCGGCGGAGCGTTCTCGGGTAAGGACGCGACCAAGGTGGACCGCTCAGCAGCTTATATGGCGCGCTACATCGCGAAGAACATCGTGGCGGCGGGGCTTGCCGACCGGTGCGAAGTGCAGCTTGCGTATGCCATCGGCGTAGCGAACCCCGTGAGCGTGCGGGTGGACACCTTTGGCACGGGTAAGGTTGCGGAGAGCCGGCTCATCGAGCTGGTCCGCGAGAACTTCTCGCTGACGCCCAAAGGCATCATCGAAAGCCTGAACCTGCGCCGGCCGGTGTTTAAACAAACCGCGGCGTACGGACACTTCGGTCGTGAAGGCGAGGCATTTACGTGGGAGAAAACCGACAAGGCTGAAGCGCTCAAGACGGGCGCGCACGCCGAGTTGGCCGCGAAGTAAATCGTTCCCGTAGTGATGGCCCCGTAGTGAAGGCCCCGTAGTTAGAGCAATGATGGGCAGGCCGCCGGGGCCTGCCCATTTCGTTTTATGCGCAGGCCGACAAGCAGCCGCATTTGATCGTCACGCATCCTTTGTAGAACGGCGCGGTGTGCGCTGAGGTGAGACGTGCTGATCAAGTCCGAGTTCGATATTCAATTTCAATTGCCATTGGCCACCGCGATGGTCGCAATGCTGCATGTACACCCGTCGGTCGAGCCGCTGTTGAAGACCGGCGACAAAATGCGGGTACAGCACGTTCCGCTCGGCAATAACTGGTCGGTCTCCACTGATCTGCCTGTGAACGAGTACCTGGACAGCTTTGGCAACCGTTGTTCCCGTTTCTTTTCGCAGGCGGGGACGGTGCGGCTGAGTGGCGAGAATACGATTGAGACTGCGGGTGATCTCGACCCCCAGGTCTTTACGGCGCAGCAGGCGCCGGTGCAGGAGCTGCCTCCGGAGGTGTTGCAGTTCCTGCTGGCGAGCCGCTATTGCCAGGTAGACCAGTTCAGCGGAATTTCGCAGGATCTCTTCGGACACCTGCCAAACGGCTGGGCGCGTGCCGCAGCTATTCGCGACTGGGTGCATTGGAAAGTGCAGTTCGACTACAGGTCGGCACGGTCGACCAAGACGGCGATGGATGTGTTTACGGAGCGGATCGGCGTGTGCCGCGACTTTCAGCACCTTGCGGTGACGATGACGCGATGCATGAATATTCCGGCGCGCTACGTGACGGGGCAACTGGGCGACATACGGCATTCCTACTCGGGTGTGGGCGACTTCAGCGCGTGGTATGAGGTGTTTCTCGACGGCAAGTGGTGGACGATGGACGCTCGCCACAATGAGCCGCGGCGCGGTCGCATCCTGATGGCGGCTGGCCGCGACGCTGCCGATGTCGCAATCACCACGAGCTTTGGCCGGGCGGACCTGGTGAGCTTCTATGTCGAGTCCAACGAGGTGGACGAGACGGGAATGGAACTGCCAGTGGTTGGTAAAGAAGGCAAGAGACATGGACAGATGGGGTTGCGTTAGGTGGGTTTCTGTTAAGGGTTCCAGGTTGTCGGTTCTCGCCGGTTAGACTTGGGGTATGGAGCCTGGAGTGGCAAGACGGTCGCCAGCCTGGCTGGTGGGGATTACGTACCTGCCGTTCGGTCTGTATAGCGGCTTCCTGATCTTTGGGCTGCAGTTTTTGCTGGGCGCGCGGGGGCTTTCGGCGGATCGGGTTTCGCTGCTGCAACTGGTGACGCTGCTGCCGAGTTGGAGCAGCTTTCTGGTAACACCGCTGATGGACTGCGGCCTGCAGCGCCGGACGTGGGCTTTCCTCTGGGCGACCGTGGCCGGGCTGTGCCTGGGCGGCGGTTCCCTGCTGATGGACCGCGCCGTGGCGGGTGATGCGACGCCGATGGCCCTGGTGCTGCTGGTCGGGGCGTTCGCGGCGCAGCTTTACTCGAGCACGATGGGCGGCATGACGCCGAATCTTGTCGACGAGAAAGACACCGGCGCGGTGAGCGGCTGGTTGAACGTGGCGAACCTGGGTGGGACGGGGCTGGGTGGGACGATTGGCATCCTGATTGTGCAGGGCCTGCCGCGACAGGCGGCCGCGATCGGACTGGCGCTCGAGGTGTTTGCACCATGCCTGCTGTTGGTGGTGATGGCTCGTGAGGTGCGGGTGCCGCGCGCAGTGGGAGAGACGATGCGGCGGTTGTTTGCGGACATCTGGACGCTGAGCCGGACGCGGGCGGCGCTGATCGGGCTGCTGATTTTCGTGACGCCATCGGCTACGTTTGCTGCGCAGAATCTATTTGGGAACCTGGGCCGCGACTTTCATGCGAGCGATGCGGCGGTGACGTGGATTGGCGGGCTGGGCAACGCGGTGATGTGCTCGGCTGGCGCGTTCCTCGGTGGGTGGCTATGCAACCGGATGGACCGGCGGGCGTTGTTTGTAGGGACGGGCGTAGTCGCGGCGGCGGCGACGCTGGGCATGGCGTTCGGGGTGAAGACGACGGCAGTTTTCTTCGCGGGCGTGACGGTCTACAACCTGCTCGCCGGGGTGAACTATGCGGCGGCGAGTGCGGTGGCTTTCGACATCATGGGCAAGGACAATCCGCTGGCCGTCACGCAGTATGCGATGTTGATGGCCGCATGCAATGTGGCGATTTCGACGGTGTTGTGGGGGGATGGGCGGGCGTACAAGGCGCACGGCGCGCGGGGTGCGCTGGCGATGGATGCGGCGTTCAGCCTGGTGACCGGGGCCGTGATGTTGGGTGTGATTGCGAAGTGGGGTGGACGAGGACGCAAACGCGTCCAGAGCGTGGATGCGGAGCATGAGATGGTGTAGCGGGTGTCTCCGCGATTGCCCGATCTGCCGCTGTTTTGCTTTGGCCGCAATGGGCGGAGTGTAGCGCCTGCCGCGCACGATGCAGGATACTTGTATGGCGACCTTGAGTGTTGTGGTGAGTGAAGCGATGACGAAGCAGGCGGGCGGGATCGGACATCAGAAATCTACCGTGCCTTCCATGTTTGCGGGCAAGGCGTGGCAGCAGGTGCTGGCGCGCGATGCGCGGGCCGATGGACAGTTTTTTTATGGTGTGAAGTCGACCGGCGTGTACTGCAAGCCGAGCTGTCCGAGCCGCAGGCCGGAGCGCAAGAACGTGAGCTTCTATCCGACGCAGGCGGCAGCGGAGGCGGCAGGGTTTCGTGCATGCCTGCGCTGCGAGCCGCAGCGAGTGGTGCCCAAGGCTGACCCTCAGGCAGACGCGATTGCGAGAGCAGCGGAGTTTATGACCGAGCATGCCGGGGAGCGAACCTCGCTCGATGCTGTGGCAGAGGCGGCGGGTGTTGGCAAGTTTGCGGTGTTGCGCGGCTTCAAGCGGGTGCTGGGCGTGACGCCGGGCGAGTTCGCGCGGGCCCAGCGGAAGGAGCGGTTTCGCGAAAAGGTGCGGACGCCGCGGGCTTCTCGTTCGCCGATCACCGATGCCGTGTACGAGGCGGGTTTCGGGTCCAGCAGCCGGTTGTATGAGGGCGCCGATACGGCGCTGGGTATGTCTCCGACCGCGATGAAGGAAGGCGGGGCGGGCGAGACGATCCGCTATGCGGTGACGGCTTCTCCGCTGGGCATGATGCTGGTGGGCACGACGGAGCGCGGACTTTGCGCTGTGCTGTTCGCTGATAACGAAGCGGAGGCAGCCGTGGGGTTGCGCGAGCGTTTTCCGCAGGCAGTGTTGCGCCGCGACGATGCGGGGCTGGTTTCTGCGGTGAAGTTTGCGCTGGGGAGCCTGCGTGAGAACGCCGGGGCAGCGGCGCTTCCCTTTCATGTGCGGGCTACAGCGTTTCAGGAGCGGGTGTGGCGGGCGCTGCGGGAGATTCCGCGCGGCGAGACGCGGACGTACGCGGACATTGCAGAGGCGATTGGCTCGCCCGGCGCAGTGCGTGCCGTCGGCACAGCGTGTGGAGCGAACGTGCTGGCTGTCGTGGTGCCGTGCCACAGGGTGGTGGGCAGAGATGGGAGGATGACAGGATACAGATGGGGCGTGGAGCGGAAGCGGAAGCTGCTCGAGTTGGAACGCGCTTAGAAGTGCAGCTTGAACTCGGCAGCTACCGCCAGGACGCCGATCACTCCAAGCGCCAGCGTGATCCAGGCGAGGCGGGCCGCGAGGTCGTGGCGGCGGGTTTCACGTTGCAGGATGGGGATGTTGAACAGAGCGCTGGTGATGGAGCTGAGCACGGCACCGGTGGCCGCGAGTTGCGGCGAGAGTTCTCCGTGGGCTGAGAGTTGAGCGGCGGCGGCCGCGGTGGAAGCGCTCGAGACCGCGCCGCCGAGGATCGCGACCACGATGAAGCCGGATGCTCCGAGGAAGCGCTGCGCGAGCGTACCTGCCACCTGAATGACGACGAAAAGGGCGCCGAAGCGGAGGATCTTGAGCAGGGAGACGGGGGAATCGAGATCGAGCTCGGCGGGCGCGGAGTCACTGCGCGTGTGCTGCACCCAGATGGCGACACCCGCGGCGATACCCATCAGCAACAGAGGGATCGCGGCGAACTTGCCCGAGGTGGGCGAGAAGATGGCGAGGATGACGAAGTTACGCAGGAACATGGCGACGACGGTGAGCAGCGAAAGGGTAATGCCCATCGCCATGGGGCTGGAGCCTTCACGGTCGATCCAGGTGGCAAGCTCCGCGATGGTGGCGGTGGAGTTGACGAGGCCGCCCAGGATGGCCGCGTAGTACAGGCCACGGCGGGCGTAGAGCCGCAGCAGCACATAGTTCAGGAACCCAATGGCCGCGATCGCGATGACGGTGATCCAGGCGTCGTGCGGGTTGATGAGTGAGAAGCGATCGATGTAGCGGTTGGGCAGCGCGGGATAGATGACGAAGCCGATCAGGCCGAGGAGAACGGCGGAACGGAGTTCCTTGGCGTTGACACCACCTGTGATGCGCTGGAACTGCTCGGACAGCGAGAGCAGCATGGTGATGATGATGGCCGCGGCGATAGGGATATCGAAGTGTCCGAAACCGACGAGCATACCAAGCAAAGCGACGCTGACCAGGGCGACCGCGGTGGTGAGACCGAGGGTGCGGCCCTTGGTATTCGGCTTCATGCTGACGACGATGGTGAGGACCGTGATGACGCCCATGGCTTCGAGCGCAAAGCTCTGGCCCAACAATGCGGAAATGGCTCCGAGCAGGCTGGTGAGCGAAAACGTGCGGATGCCAACGCCCTTGTGCTGACTTTCGCGCTCGAAACCGATGAGCATCCCGATGGCTGCTGCGACGGCGAGGCGGGAAGCGATTTGTTGAGGGCTGAAGTTGAGGTCCATTCGAGGGGGGGTACTCTACCGATTCTAAACGGAGGGGATTTTGAGCACGGGGTATCCGATGCTGGAGCGGGTGTCCCGAGCGTCACACCAAGTGTGATTCAGGTCCATGCATCCGTCTGGTTTGTGGAGCTCAGAGACCTCTTGCGTTTCGATGGAGCTTGCGCTGGTGCTACGCGGTGCAGCGGGCACCGAACGGCGTGGGCGGACCGGGTAAGTCCGCTGCGAAACTCCGCCACGACAAACACGAAAGCCCTCCTGGCGGAGAGCTTTCGTCATCCTGGTGGCGTTTGCGATTATTCGAGCGTGCTTCCGCCGCGCGTTCCCTTGGGCCGGCGGTTGGCCTGGAGGATTTTCTTGCGCATGCGGAGCGACTTTGGCGTTACCTCGACGAGTTCGTCTTCGGCGATGAACTCGATCGATTGTTCCAGAGTGAGCTGCTTGAAGGGCACCAGGCGGACGGCGTCGTCCGAGCCTGAGGCGCGCATGTTGGTCAGCTTCTTTTCGCGGACACAGTTGACGTCGAGGTCGTTATCGCGCGAGTGCTCGCCAATCAGCATGCCCTCGTACACTTCGACGCCGTCGCCGAGGAAGAGCACGCCGCGTTCCTGTATGCCGTCGAGAGCGTACAACGTGGTCTGCCCCTGGCGGTCGGAGATGAGCGCGCCCGAAGGACGCTGCGGGATTTCGCCCGAGTAAGGAATGTACTCGCCGGCGATGGAATTCATGATGATGGTCCCGCGCGTTTCGGTGAGCATCTCGTTGCGCAGGCCGATGAGGCCGCGCGAGGGAACCTTGAACTCCATGCGTACACGGCCGGAGCCGTGGTTCGCCATCTTCACCATCTCGCCCTTTCGGGGTCCGAGGCGCTCAATGACCGTGCCGACGAAGCTTTCCGGAACGTCGATGGAAAGGATTTCCGAGGGTTCCATCAGTTCGCCGTCGAGGCGCTTGGTCACGATGGTCGGACGCGACACCATGAGCTCGAAGCCTTCGCGACGCATCATTTCAATGAGCACGGAAAGCTGTAGTTCGCCGCGGCCGAGGACCTTGAAGTTATCCGGGGTGCCGGTGTCTTCGACGCGTATGGAGACGTTGGTGAGCAGCTCTTTTTCGAGCCGCTCCTTGATGTTGCGCGATGTGACGAGCTTGCCTTCGCGGCCGGCGAAGGGTCCGTTGTTGACCGAGAAGACGATTGCGATGGTCGGCTCATCGATCTTGATGATCGGCAACGGCTTCGGATTTTCGAGCGCGCAGAAGCTTTCGCCGATGGTGATGCCGGGGATGCCGGCGACGGCGATGATGTCGCCCACCGTGGTCTCATCGGTGTCGGTGCGCTTCAGACCGTCAAAGGTAAAGAGCTTGGTGACCTTCACGGTTTCGAGGGTGCCGTCGATGCGGGACAGGTTGACCTCCTGGCCGATGCGCAGCGTGCCGTTGAAGACGCGCGCGATCGCAAGACGACCCAGATAATCCGAGTAGTCGAGGTTGGTGACCAACACCTGGAGATCGCCGTCGGCCGTACCGGGAGCGGCGGGGATGGTTTTGAAAATGAGTTCGAAGAGCGGCTGCAGGTCCGTGCCCGGGACCGCGAGATCCATGGTGGCGGTGCCCGCTTTGCCGTTGGTGTAGATGACCGGGAACTCGAGGACGGCTTCGTCGGCGTCGAGGTCGATGAAGAGGTCGTAGACCTCGTTGAGCACTTCCTGCGGGCGGGCGTCAGGGCGGTCAATCTTGTTGATGACAACGATGGGCGTCAGTTTGGCTTCGAGCGCCTTGGAAAGCACGTAGCGTGTCTGGGGCAGCGGGCCTTCGGAAGCGTCGACAAGAAGGACGACGCCGTCCACCATCTTGAGGGCGCGCTCGACTTCGCCGCCGAAGTCGGCGTGGCCCGGGGTGTCGACGATGTTGATCTTCGATTCCTTGTAGTGGATCGCGGTGTTCTTGGCGAGGATGGTGATGCCGCGCTCTCGTTCGAGGTCGTTCGAGTCCATCACGCGCTCGGCGACGGCTTCGTTCGCACGGAACGTACCGGACTGGCGAAGCATGGCGTCGACGAGGGTGGTCTTGCCGTGGTCGACGTGGGCGATGATGGCGATGTTACGGATGGCTTCGGCGGTCGTGGGGCTGCTCACTGCGGAGGGGTTTCCTTGTCTACTGCTGACGTTGTGTGTAGGAGAAAATCGCGAAACGCGCGTAGCCTTTAGTTTACCGCATCGGACCACGGTTTGGCCGCGGGCAGCTCTCCAGCAGAGCCGATTGGGCACTTCGTTACTGCGAGCGCCTGATCCATGTATTATTTCGGGCACCCGGCCCCGACATGATTTTGCTGCATCGAGGTGAACGAAATGGCACGACTTGCGGGCTTTGATTTCGTGATGGAGCTGGCTCCTGCCGCGCTGGCGGAGCTTTTATGGTCCAACCTGAGTCTCGGCGGAGAGAGTTATTCTCCGCCTTTCGAGCGAACACAAACTGTGCCGGACAGCCAGGGCGGCGGCACCCTGCACCTGATCGTGGACGCGCTCACGGTCACTGTGAACTCTGCCTCTCCTGACCTGACTATCGTGTTCCAACTGAGTCACAGCAGTCTGTTGGGGCACCGAAGCCGGGACTTCTTCGGCCTGAGCGGAACGATCACCGTGAGCACCAGGGTGACTCTGGAGCCGTCCGGGACAGATGGCACCGGGCGCAGGCTGGTGGTTAACCTGAGCACATCCAGCCTGCGAGCACACATTACAGGTGGCTCTGCAAGCGAGGTGGAAAACCTGATAGCCGCGGGCATCGGGCTGGCATTTGCTTCCCTGCCGGCAAATCCGGGGATGGATCTGCCGCTTACGGTCGCCAATGTGGGCAACGGAAGCCTTGCTCCCCTGGTCGTGCGAGAGCTGGTGGTGTGTGGGACTTCCGAAGCCGCGGCGAGGTCTTTAGCCATCTGCGGAACGCTGCTCGATAGAAACGTAGGTGCCGGCGACTCGGCCACATTGCTTTCCAGCATCCCGCCGGGGCGAAACATGTGCATCCTGGTGGCTCCCGGCGTATTCCACACGCTGGTGTTCGTTCCGCAGGTCATGGCGCAGCTCCATGCTACAGATCCGGCGCTGTTACCCCCTACGTGTGGGTCCGGGACCGGCGTCGTCTTTCCTGACGTGCCGGGTTTTCAGATTACGCGAGCCGCGGATACTTTCCAGAACGGGTCTATTGGTGTGGAGATACGCGCCGACGAGATCACCGATGGAGCCGCGCTCGATTCGGCGCATAGCGTGGAGGTCTTCGGAATCCTGACGGTAGAGCTGGTCGGATCAAGTCTGGTGCCGCGCTGGATGACGCAGCGAGTGCTGGGCGGAAACACGTTTGGACCCGGTTGGTGGGCGCTGGGGTTCTTCCTATCTCCGCTGTTTCTCGAGTACATGCGTATCTCTGCGCTCGCCACGTATTTTGCGGCGGCGGGAAGCGCGGACGCCTTGTCCTTCGCGCCGGCGCCTGTGGGTCTGCCCCGGGTCCTTCCCATGACCATTGAGGATGTAGAGATTTCTGCCGAAGGCATGGCAATCAGCGGAACGGCCATGCGCGCTGTGCGGGGGTTCAACAGGCCCTCGCTGCGTCTGGCAGGCATGCTGACTACGATTACGCGAGAGACGGTGGATGCAGGGACCTTTGTAAGTACGGGCTTCCCGGAGGGAGAGTATCGCTGGACGCGGGTGGACCAGACACAGCAGTTTCTATGCACGCCTTCGGTGCGAATGGCGAGCCACCCGGTGCGGTTCGAGTGGTTCATCGAAGTGCCCGGAGGAGGACCAAGGGTAAGGCTGGACAGTTCGTCTGGCGAGCTGGTATTCAGCGCCCAGACTTTCGTGCCTTCGACGATCCCCGGAGCGCATGAGACACGGACGATTGCGATCACCTTCTCGGTCGACGCGAACTCGATGGTGACGTTGAACAACCGCAACGAGGATGGAGAGTTTCACGTCTCCCTGACCTGCGAAGCGACGGATCAGGCCGACCGGATGATGACCGAATACATCCACGTGGACCTGCGTGGATCCCATATCGAAATGGGTAGCCGGACTGACGGGAACGGCACCTGGGCCGGTGACCTGCAGGCCAGCATCAACTACATCAGCCAGCGCGTACAGCAGTTGGAACGGGAGACGCGCGTCTTCCCAAACGGCCCGGTCGGCGGGCAGGATCCTTTTCAATTTCTGGGCCGTGGACCCATCCCGGAAGAGATGGGACCGTTTCTTGTAAACGCTGCGCGGTTCAAGGATGCCGCGATCCGGAAGCAGATATTAACCAACGTGCAGGCGACCTTTGGAGCGACCGCGCTGCTGTGGACCGACGCTCCGCTGGCGCTACTGCGAACCGCCTCTCTCAAGCACGCTCCAATAGAAATGCCGACGAAAGGCCTGGGCAAGTAGACGGCGGATTTGCTCCTTCCGCGCGCCAGCCAGATATCCTGCTTGCTATGTTTCATTCCTGCGGTCCTGTGACCAAAATGTGCGGGGTGCTGACCCTGATGTATGGCGGCCTGGCCGTGTGCGTGGCCGGTGCGACGTCTGCGAGAGCTCAGAGCACTCCAGCTGCTCTCAAGTTCAGTTTTGGTTCGGCAGCGCCTACCGGCTTTACGCAGGTCTCCAGCGGTTCCCTGTACACCGACACCGCGGGTTACGGGTTCGAACCCGGCCCGCCGGCGCAGCAATTTTCGGCCAGGCTGCCGGAGGGCAACTATACGGTGACGGTGCGGCTGAGCGGGTCTGGCAGGGCCACGGTGAAGGCGGAGTCCGGGCGGCTGATGGTGGAGCGAGTGGCCCTGTTGCCGAGCCAGATTGTGGAGCGGATTTTCACGGTCAACGTCCGCACGCCAAAGCTGCCGAAGCTGCCTTTGAATGCAACGGGCCGCGAGGAGGTGACCCTCGACCAGTTCGATCGCGCCAATACCCGCGACTGGGACGATAAGTTGACGATCGAGGTCGTGGGGAAGCCTGGGGCGTTACAAGCGCTCGAAATCATGTCCGCGCCGGATGCGCCCACAGTGTTCCTTGCGGGTGACTCGACCGTGACGGATCGCAATGGGGGACAGGATGTGAGTTGGGGGCAGTTGCTGCCTCGTTTTCTGAAGCCCGGCGTGGCTGTGGCAAACCATGCACAGTCCGGCGAGACCCTGAAGTCCTTCGCCAATGCGTTGCGGCTGGACAAAATCCTGAGCCAGATGAAGCAAGGTGACTACCTCTTTATCCAGTTCGGGCACAACGACTCCAAAGCGAGCTGGCCGCAGACCTACGCGGACGCCGAAACCACCTACAAGGCCTACCTGAAGGCGTATATCGCGGAGGCCCGCCTGCGGGGCGCGACTCCGGTGCTGGTGACGGCCATGGATCGGGGCGCGCGGGATACAGGATCGCCCGTGCATGGACATGGCCAGTATCCCGATGCAGTGCGCGAGGTAGCTCAGGAAGAGCACGTCGCGCTGATCGATCTGTACGCGATGAGTCTGGCGTTCTATGGAGCGGCGGGTGCCGACGCGCCGAAGATTCTGGCCGATGGCACGCACTCGACGGCATACGGTGGGTACGAGTTTGCCAAGTGCATCGTGATGGGAATCAAGCAGAACAAGCTCGGTCTGGCTCACTTTATCGCCGACGACTTCACGGCCTTCGACCCGGCGCATCCGGACAGGCTTGAGGCGCTGCATCTCGACGGCTTGTTCGACGCGGTGAGCGAACCTGACCGGCCGCCCGCCGGGAACCCAGGCCCCGGACCGCTTTAGCAGCTGTCAGGAGACAAAAGGCCCGAGCCGAAGCCCGGGCCTTTTGTTTGGTGCGAGAGGATCTACCAGGTGCGGCAGCCGCCGGTCGCGGGCATCATGGGTGCGCCGACCTTGCAGCCGAAGGCCTTGCCGAACTCGTCGAAGTTCTGCACTGTGCCCTTGACGCGCCACTCGCCGGAGCTGTGCGGGTCGGTCTTGGCGAGCACGCGCGCCGATTGCTCGGTCGCATTCTGGCACCAGATCTGGCCGAAGCTGATGAAGAAGCGCTGCGCCGGCGTGAAGCCCTGGCTGGTGCCGTCCATGTGCAGCGGCTCGGAGGCGGCGCCGGGCTTGGCGAGTGTTTCCATCAGCGCCTGGTAGGCGATGCGGATGCCGCCGTTGTCGGCGGTGTTTTCGCCCAGCGTGAGGTGGCCGTTCAGGTTCTGCCCCGGCGCGACCGCGAAGCCGTCATACTCCTTGGCGGTACACTCTGTGCGCTCTTCGAACTTCTTCTTGTCCTCGTCGGTCCACCACTGGCGAACGTTGCCGTGAAGGTCGTACTTGGAGCCCTGGTCGTCGAAACCGTGCGTCATTTCGTGTCCGATGACGACACCAATGCCGCCGAAGTTGACGGCAGCGTCCATCGAAACGTCGTAAAACGGAGGCTGCAGGATTCCCGCAGGGAAATTGATGTTGTTCTGTGGCGGGTTGTAGTAGGCGTTGACCGTCGGAGGCGTCATTCCCCATTCGGTAGGGTCTACTGGCTGGCCGAATTTGGCGAGGTTGCGCTTGCGCTCAAAGGCGCCGGCACGGGTTACGTTGCCGAGCAGATCATCGCGCTTCACCTCGACCGTGGTGTAGTCCTTCCACTTGTCGGGGTAGCCGATCTTGTCGGTAATCGCGTCGAGCTTCTTGCGCGCTTCGACCTTGGTGGCCTCGCCCATCCAGGGGAGAGTCTTGAGGTCCTCGGCCATCGCGGTTTCCAGTGCGGTAATGAGCTTCTTCATGTTCTCTTTGGCAGTTGGAGGGAAGTTCGCCTTCACCCAGTCCTGTCCAACGGCTTCGCCGAGCGCGCCATCGGTCATGCGCGTGCAGCGCTTCCAGCGCGGCTGCTCTTCCTTCTGGCCGTTGAGAATCTGGTTGAAGAAGGCGAAGTTTTCCTGCGCAAACGGCTTGGCGAGCAAGGCCGCGGAGCCGTGAACGGCGTGCCAGCGCAGGTAGCTCTTGATGGCCGGCAGGCTGCCGTGCGAGAGCTCATACTCGACCGTTGTGACATAGCCGGGCGAGCTTACGTTCAGTGTCCTGGCCGGGACGTTGATGCCGTTGAAGTAGGTCTGCCAGTCGAAATCAGGGCTCAGCCTGGTGACTTCCGCGATGGTCATGATGTGGTAACGCTTGGCCGGATCGCGCATTTCTACGCGGTCCATAGACCCCTGCGCCAGCTCGTACTCGATCCACATGGTGTTGGCGGCTTCGGTTAGCGCCTCGGCGGGCGTGTCGCCCAGCAGAACGAACATCTTCTGCATGTGATCCATATACTGCGCGCGGATGGTCTTGTAACGGGGGGTAATGTTCAGGTAGTAATCGCGGTCGGGCAGCGACAGACCGCCCTGTCCGGTCGCGGCGATCTGCTGGGTGCTGTCCTTCTGGTCCTGTGTGATCCCGACGGCGAAGAAGGCTCCGCCACCGCGGCGGTCCTGTTTGGCATTGAAGGCGGCGAGGTCGTGAACGTTTTTGATCGCGGCGATGGCGTCCAACTGCGGTTGCAGAGGCTTGGCCCCCAGCTTGTCGACGAGTTCCGTGTTCATGCAGGCCGCAAAATAGTCGCCGTACTGCTTTTGCAGCGGCGATTTGGGTGCGTCAGCTGCAGCTTTCAGTTCGCTGTACAGCGAGTAGTTGTTGTAATCGGCGAGCTCATTGAAGCGTCCCCAGCGGACCTGATCGCTCGGAATGGGGTTGTTCTTGTTCCAGTTGCCGCAGGCGTACTGGTAAAAGTCGTTGCACGGGTCTACGGTCTTGTCGATGGAGCTGACATCAAAAATCACCGGCTTCTTGGGGATGGAGGTCGGACCGGCGTCGCGGTCGGCCGGCGCAAAACTTTGCGCGGCACAGACACCAACGGAGAGCAGGAGCAGGGAACACAAAGTCGGTTTACGCATGGAACTCCTTGGAAATGGGAAAGTGATGCCGCAAGCATACGCCGAGAGTGATGGCGTGCGATACCGCTGAGATGGCTGCTGCCCGAATGGACGCCGCGGCAAGGCTAAAAGTTTCGTGGGCAGGGCTCGTCAGAAGTCCCTAAAAAATCTTTAGATGGATCGTCAGGTACTTCTTCGGGTCCGAGCGAATCGTGGTGACCAGCGTGGTGCTCTCGGTCAGCAGCTTATTCAGGTTGGTATAGGCCTGATCGTCGGTGGCCAGCTTGCCCAGCGTTCCCTTGCCCTGGTTGACGCCCGACAGCAGCGCGTCAAGCTTCGTTACCGTGTCGTTCAGCTTGGTGGCCAAGGTGGGATCCTTGATCAGCATGCCCATGCTGCCCTTCCCTGCGTCTACCTCGGCCAGCAGAGAGTTTGCGTGCGCCAGAGTGGAGTTCAGATTGTTGTACAGCGCATCATCCTTGAGCAGCTTGCCAGCAGTTCCCTTCCCACTGTCCAGTGCGTTAGCGATGTTTTCCAGCTTGCCGGTCGCGTTATTCAAGCGGTTGTACAACTGATCGTCGTTGATCAGTTTGCCGACCGAGCCCCGGCCGCGGTTCAGGTTCACCATCAGCCCATGCAGTTCATCTACCGTGTCGGCGGCTTTGTTGTAGAGGTCGGGGTTGTTGATCAGCTGGCCGACCGAGCCTTCCCCGTTCTGCAGCTTGTCGACGATCTTGTCCATCTTGGCGAGAATGACATTCAGGCTTTCAATCGTGCCCTGGCTGGCTTTCACCACATCCTGAATGTTCGGCGACTCCAGTGTGCGCAGCTCGTCGCCATTCTGGAGCAGCGGGCCGGTCGCGGTCGAGCTGTTGATGTTGACCACCGTGTCGCCCAGCACGCCGATGGTCGAGAGAGACGCCTTCGAATCCTTGTGCAGGCTGGCGCTGAACTTGGGGTCGAGGCGCATAATCGCTTCGACAGGGGTCAGCTTGCGAGCCGGGTCAGTGGACACTATCACGTCCTTGACCTCGCCGATGGTGACGCCCTGGAGCTCCACTTCGCCACCTTTCTTCAATCCAGCCGAGTTTTCAAAGTAGGTGTGGACGATCAACTTTTTGCTGAAGACGCTCATACCGGAGGCCTTGGTCATCAGAAACAGCAGCGTTGTCAGCAGCGCCATCGACACGATGACGATCACCCCGACCTTCAACTGCGACCATTTGACTTCCTGCTGACTTGGCATTAACGAACCTCGGGTTCCTGATTCTTGAACGCTTTGCGACAGGGCTTGGCCTGTGGCCTCTATCGTAGCCTAACTGCGGCGGCGAGCGTCTGTTTCGAGTTTGGATGCTCCTGTTTTCGTGCCGGATGCGGTTTTCGTCTGGCGGCGGTTTTTGTCTGGCCTTAGTCCTCCGCGATGACGACGGCCATCGACATCGTCCGCGAGTGCGTAAGGCTCAGCGAGAGCCGGCGGATGCCAAGCGCTGCGGCGATCTCGGCGGCACGTCCGCTCAGGTGCAACTCCGGGCGCTGGCCGCGCTGGCGGCGCACTTCGAACTCTTTCCAGCCGACTCCGCGGCTGATGCCCGTGCCGAGCGCCTTGGCTCCGGCCTCTTTCGCGGCGAAGCGCGCGGCGAAGCTTTCAGCCGAAGTCTTGCGGGCGTGGCAATAGGCGATTTCGCCCGCGGTAAAGACACGACCCAGGAACTGGTCGCCAAACCGCGCCACGCTGCGCTCAATCCGCTCGATCTCGATGAGATCTGTGCCTAAGCCGATAACCATTTGCCATAGTCTACTGTCCGCAACGGCATCCGATGCACTCTGAACCAGGCGCCACAACCTCTTACCTTGCTTTTGAGGATGGGGCTGTGGCGGTGCCTGAAACGGAATAGCTCGCCCGGGATCCTTGCACAATAACGGTCACGTGTACCCGCAAAGCTCCGATAGATGATCTGAGAGTCGAATATTCCACGAACGCGCCGGTCGCCCACCAGGGTGGACAAACTGATGCCAAACCAATTGCACCCCCATCCGCCGCCGCCCTTCGATCCCAACTTTGGGCCGATCTGCCTGGCGATCAACACGTTCAGCTACGAAGAGCGGCGCGTCATCTTCCCGGCCGTGGCGGCAGCGCTCGAGATCTGCGGGTGCTGGCTGCTGGACCGGAGACCGCTTTCTTTTACGCAGGTCGAGTTCTGCTTCGATCTGCCCGTCTGCGGCATTGTCGACCTGTATGCCGGATTGATCGCCGCGGGCCTGGAACTGACCCGCGAAAGCCACAAGGACCTCGCGGTGCTCTGCACCCTGCAAAAGCATGGGCCGAACCCCAGCGCACTGCCGGCAGTGGTTACGGTGACGCTCCGGGTCCGTTTCCTTGAAGACATCGATATTGGCCTGGGCATGAGTACGGGGCTGGCTCAAGCGTAGCCGGGCGCGTCCGGTAGACTAAGGGCAGCCCCATGAAGCCCATCATCGAAGCCAGCCACCTCGGCAAAACCTATCGTAGCGGCAAGCTGGAAGTCCCCGCCCTCCGCGATGTTTCCTTCTCCATTGAACAGGGTGAGTTTGTCGCTATCGTCGGGCCTTCGGGATCAGGCAAATCGACGCTTTTCTATGTGCTGGGTGGGCTTACCTCGCCCACGACCGGCACTCTCCGCATCCAGGATGTTGAATTGACCGGCTTGAACGATGCCGCGAGAACGAAGCTGCGCCGGGCGCACATTGGCTTCATCTTTCAGCGTTTCAACCTGCTGCCGACCATCTCTGCCGCCGCAAATATCAAGCTGGCGCACGAGATCGCCGACAACGGCAAGCCTTTCGATGTGGCGCTGATGGACCACCTCTCCGGGCTGCTTGGAATCACCGGGCGTTTGGACCATCGGCCCAACGAGCTTTCGGGCGGCGAACAGCAACGCATCGCTATCGCGCGCGCGCTGATTACGCGGCCAGCGATCGTGCTGGCAGACGAGCCCACGGGCAACCTGGACACGCAAAACTCCGACGCCGTGCTTACCATGCTGCGCGAGTCCAGCCGCGAGCTGAACCAGACCGTGCTGATGATTACCCACAATCCCGACGCCGCGCAGATCGCCGACAGGATTCTGCACATGCGCGATGGCCAGGTGGTGCGTGTAGAAGCCGGAGCCGGGAGGCAGCAATAGCGGGCGGTCTGCAGCGGAGGACATCGAGAGGGCGGCTGTCCCTTGGACGTCGCAACCGTGTAAGCTGAGCAACCAGCACGTTGTTCACCGCCAAAGGAGTCTCCGCATGACAGCTTTACGCCGCCTCTTTACGGTTGCCGCTTTAGCAGCCGCCACGACTCTATCCTTCGCGCAGGCAGCCAAGCCAGCACCCAAGCCAGCGCCAAACACAACACAGGCAACCCCAGCGGCACGGCCTGCACCTCCGACCGCGGCGGCCAAGCCAGCGGCGGGTAAACCTGCCGGACTTGTTGACCTGAACTCCGCGACCGCGGCGGAACTCAAAGCCCTGCCGGGTGTCGGCGATGCGTACGCAGACCGCATTGTCAAAGGCCGCCCGTACGCGAACAAGACCCAGCTCGTCAGCAAAGGCATCGTTCCGCAAACGACGTACGACAAGTTCAAGGACGGCGTCATCGCCAAGCAGAAGAAGTAGGGATGGAACGGCCGGTCGGGCGAGGCAGCCCGCGCCGTCCCACCGGCCGATTTCCCGTTTCCAGGAATGATCACTAAAGACCCGCACCGCGATCCAAGCGTTGTTCGAACACTTTCCTGCATCTGAATCCCGAAGGCGGGTGGCCACCCGAATTTGTATTGAAGATTGCTGGACGCGTGCCGCGTAAACGCCGATGACCCTCGTTCCTCTCCAATCCGCTCCGCGCCGAACCCGCTCTGCGAAGAGACTGCACTTTGCTGCGCTCGGTCTGCTCGTTGCGCTGACCGGGTGTCAAAGTATCCAGAGCACCGTCAGCAACACCGGCCAGATACGCTTTCTCCATGCCTCGGCGGACGCTCCCGGCCTGGACATCTACCAGAACACTGGCGCGCTTGCGTACAACCTTGGATTTGGGACCATCACGTCGTACGTTCCTTTGGCTCCGGGCAGCTATAACTTTGCCGCAGACTCCGAAGGCAGCCGCCGGACGGTTGCTTTCGCCAGACAGACTGTAATGGCCGGCAAGCAGTACACGGCCATCGTAGGCAATGACGCGGACAATCTGCAGGAGACTATTTATCTTGACCAGTCGACTCCGGCGCCCGCCGGCCAGACTGCGCTACGCATTCTCGACCAGGCTACACGGCCGGGAGGGGTGGACATATACCTGGTGGCCGCTGGGGGCAAGCTGACCGCCAGTTCTCCGTTTGCAACCAACCTGGCCTTCGGTGCGAATTCCGGCTATCTGAACACGGCGGCAGGAACGTATGCGATCGTCGTGGTACCAGCCGGCACGGTGCCAGCCGCGACGACGCTGTCGCTGATCTCAGGCACGCAGACGACGTATTCCGCAGGTGCGGTGCGGACGGTGGTGCTGATGGACGCTTCGAGCATGACCACCTCCGCCATGCAAGCTGTGATCGCGAGTGATTACGACTCGCCGGGCGCGAGCTAAAGCGTCCGCTGCACACCGCCGTGCGACCCAAAAGAGTACGAAAAGTCGCGGGAAATGGGTGAAATATACCCTTCCGTACGACCGCAACAACCGATGCGCGGGTGTGTCTATCGGGAGGTACGCGGTGGCAGCACGACCCAAGCCACTGTGAAAATCCGCTCGTTTGAGCGGACCGAAGGGACTATCCATGACAATCAAACATCTTCTGCTTGCGGCGTCGCTCGTTGCCGTACCCGCCACAGCCGCGCTGGCGCAGACGACGGCTGCGGAACGCCACCACATCGACGCTCGTAAGGAAAGCCAGCAGGATCGCATTGGTCAAGGAGTAAAGAGCGGCCAGCTTACACCGCGCGAGGCTGCCCGGCTGGAGCACCAGCAACGCGGCATCCACCGCGAAGAGCGCGGCATGCGCGCCCAGAATAACGGACACCTCACGGCGCAGGACCGTCAAATCCTCGCGCGCCAGCAAAACCAGGAGTCACGCCGCATCGAGAAGCAGAAGCATGACGCGCAGACATCTCCGCGGTAAGGGCAGCGAACAGTTACGGGCCAAGATTAGCTGCCATGTAAAAGGCCGCCGAGAAAGCTCGGCGGCCTTTTACGTTTGCTGTTGGAGCTGTTCTTAGTACCTGTAGTGGTCCGCCTTATACGGTCCTTCGAGAGGGACACCGAGATAGTCAGCCTGCTTCTTGGAAAGCGTCGTCAGCTTCACCCCGATCTTCTCGAGGTGCAGCCGCGCGACCTCTTCGTCGAGCTTCTTGGGCAGAATGTAGACACCCACTTCATAGTTGTCCTTGTTGGCCCAGAGGTCGAGCTGCGCCAGCGTTTGGTTGGCAAAGCTGGCCGACATCACGAAGCTCGGGTGCCCCGTTGCGCAACCCAGGTTCACCAGCCGCCCTTCGGCGAGGATGAAGATGGAGTTGCCGCCGGGGAAGGTGTACTGGTCAACCTGGGGCTTGATGTTGAGGCGCGTGACGCCCTCCGCCGTGTCGAGTTCCGCCATCTGAATCTCGTTGTCGAAGTGGCCAATATTGCAAACAATGGCCTGGTCCTTCATCAGCTTCATGTGCTCGAAGGTGATGATGTCGAGGTTCCCGGTGCAGGTGACGTAGATGTCCGCGCGGCCGAGCGTCTCTTCGATGGTTGTTACCTCATAGCCTTCAATCGCCGCCTGAAGCGCGTTGATAGGGTCAATCTCCGTTACGATGACCCGTGCGCCCAGGCCGCGCAGGCTCGCCGCCGAACCCTTGCCTACATCACCAAAACCGCACACGACGGCCACTTTACCAGCGATCATCACGTCGGTCGCCCGCTTGATGCCGTCCACCAGCGATTCGCGGCAACCGTAGAGGTTATCGAACTTGGACTTCGTCACGGAATCGTTGACGTTGATCGCCGGCACCAGCAGCTTGTTCTGCTCCAGCATCTTGTAGAGGCGGTGCACACCGGTGGTGGTCTCCTCGGAGACACCGCGCCACTCCTTGGCAACGCCGGTCCAGCGGGTGTTCGAGTCCGCCAGGGTGCTCAACAACAGTGCCTTGATGACTTCCTCTTCCTGCGACCCCTTGGGGCCGTCGACCCAGCCGCGATCTCCGCCCTCCAGTTCGAAGCCTTTATGGATCAGAAGCGTTACATCGCCGCCGTCGTCGACGACGAGTTGTGGACCCTTGCCATTTTCATGACGCAACGCCTGGTCGGTGCACCACCAGTATTCTTCGAGCGACTCGCCCTTCCACGCAAAAACCGGAATACCGGCGGCGGCAATGGCCGCGGCGGCATGGTCCTGTGTCGAAAAGATGTTGCAGCTTGCCCAGCGCACGGTCGCGCCCAGCTCTACCAGCGTTTCAATCAGGACGGCAGTCTGGATGGTCATATGCAGCGAACCGGTAATGCGGACGCCCTCGAGCGGCCTGCCCGCGGCGTACTTGCGCCGGATCGACATCAGGCCGGGCATCTCCTGTTCCGCAATCGTAATTTCCTTGCGTCCCCACTCGGCCAGGCCGATGTCCGCTACCTTGTACTCAAGCTGCTGCAGTGTCGCTGTCGCCATGTCTTCTCCTATGTAAGCCTTCCAAGAATAACAAAGGCGATCCACTCCACCTGCCGCTTTACTACCGATATTCGATATTGTCGAACGCCGCGGCCAAGGGGCTTGCCGGGTCAATACGGCTTCGCGAGGCCAGCTAAAAGGAGCCCCGAGGGGCTCCTTTTGGTTCTAGTTCTTACTTTTGCGCCTGCTCGAAGCGCTTATTTACCTCATCCCAGTTCACAACGGCCCACCATGCAGCGAGGTAATCAGGCCGTTTGTTCTGGTACTTCAGGTAGTAGGCGTGTTCCCAGACGTCGTTGCCGAGGATGGGGTACAAGCCATCCGATAGAGGGGAGTCCTGATTGGGCTTGGTGACGATCTCGAGCTTGCCGCCTTTGAACACCAGGAAGCCCCAGCCCGCGCCGAACTGCTTAGCCGTGGTCTCGTTGAACTTCTTCTTGAAGTCCTCGAACGTTCCGAAGTCGGCGGTGATCTGGGTGGCGATGTTTCCGGTGGGCTCGCCGCCGCCGGAAGGCTTCATGATCTGCCAGAACATGGTGTGGTTCACGTGCCCGCCGCCGTTGTTGCGGACCACCGTGCGAACGTCTTCCGGCACGCTGGCCAGGTCTGAGACCAGCTCCTCGGGCGTCTTCGAACCCAGATCGGGATACTTTTCCACGGCACCGTTCAGGTTGGTGACGTAGGTTTGGTGGTGTTTATCGTGATGCAGCTTCATGGTCGCCTCGTCGATGGTGGGCTCGAGAGCGGCGTAATCATAGGGCAGGGGCGGCAGTTCGAAGGCCATTCTAGTTCTCCTACCGTCACAGACGGTCTGTTAGTTGAGCGGGAAATGCGCTGGTGTGAGCGGAAACCGCCGCCATCAAGATCATCACTGCGGCAGCGTGCAAGGTGAGATGCCAAGTCGGGCGCGGTCGACTCGAAATGAGTGAGCGGCATCCGCAGTTGCGTAAAGTATTGGCTCTGCGTCAAAACGGTATGCCGACCGTTAAGATGTGAGGAAAGTTGTATCGGCCCGGCAAGTCTGGAGTCTAATGCGGACATGAGTGTACTAGACGGATCGTATCGCTGGCTGGATGACGATGGGCCGGCGTTTGGTGGACCAGGGCTGGAACCGCGCTGGACTTCGAGCAAGAAGGATGCCGTGTCCACGGCCTATGCCGCGTCGAGCAGAATCTGGTTGACGGTTTCTCACGGCACGTTGAACGAGATCTACTACCCCACCATCGACCGTCCGCAGACCCGCGATATGGAACTGCTGTTCTCGGACGGAGAGACGTTCTTTCACGAAGAAAAGCGCGATTTCGACTACGACTTCAACCATATTGACCCCGATGCGCTTGCGGTCCGCGTGGTCGCGAGCGACCTGAATGGGCGCTACACGGTCACCAAGGAGTTCATCACCGACCCCCATCATCCCGTCGTGCTGATGAACGTGAAGATCGAAGGCGAAGAGGCGCTGCTGGCAAAGCTGAAGTGCTATCCCCTGCTGGCGCCTCACCTGGACGGTGGCGGTGCCGGAAATTCCGCACGCAGCGTGAACGTTGCGGGCCGGCGCTGCATGGTGGCGTGGAAAAACAGTGTGTCTCTGGCGTTCGGGGCGGACTGCGGATTTGCGCGATCCAGCGTCGGTTATGTGGGCTCGAGTGACGGCTTTCAAGACCTGATGGCCAACGGCAAGATGACCTGGAATTTCGGCCAGGCGCTCAACGGCAATCTGGCGATGATGGGCGAGATCGACGTCGCGAAGAATCGCGAGTTCACCATCGCGATCGCGCTCGGCGATGGTCACCACTCCGCACTCGCCGGCATGATGCAGACGCTTTCGACGCCCTACGACATCCATCGCAAACGCTACATCGAGCAGTGGCATCGCGCGGCATCGCCCGAGCGTTTGGCTTCCGTGTCGACCGACGGTGGCCGCCTCATGCGCGTCAGCCACAACACCATCCTGGCGCACGAAGACAAGACCTACTCCGGCGCGTTCATCGCCTCCGCTTCCATCCCCTGGGGCGCTTCAAAGTCCGACGACGACCTGGGCGGCTACCATCTGGTCTGGACGCGCGACATGGTGCAGTCGGCGACCGCGCTACTGGCCTGCGGACGTATTGATACGGCCCGGCGCGCGCTCGTCTACCTGGCCTGCACGCAACGGCCGGACGGTGGCTTCGCGCAAAACTTCTGGATCGACGGAACCCCCTACTGGACGGGCATCCAGCTCGACGAGGTCGCATTCCCCATCATGCTTGCATGGCGCTTGTGGAAGGTGGACGGCCTGGGCAGCTTCGATGTGGTGCCGTTTGTCACCCAGGCGGCTGCGTTCCTGGTGCGGTATGCACCGGTAACGCAGCAGGAGCGCTGGGAAGAGAACTCCGGGTACTCGCCCTCCACGCTCGCGGCCGTCATCTCCGGCCTGCTCTGCGCGTCCGATATTGTGAAGGCCAGCGGAAACGACGCGCTCGGTGAGTTCTACGGCGATTACGCCGACTGGATCGAAGCCCACCTCGACGAGTGGACTACGACCACCGAAGGAGTTCTTCACCCCGACGTGCGTTACCACTACATGCGGATTCGTCCGCCCGCACCGGGGGAACCGTTTCACAACGACACTATCCCGCCGGGCACGGTGCATATTGCGAATCGCGGGCCGGGGGAAAAGTACGACTTTGAAGCCCGCGAGATCGTCGATGGAGGGTTCCTCGAGCTGGTGCGGTACGGCGTTCGCCGCGCCGACGACCCGCTGATGATCGATTCGCTGAAAGTAGTCGATCATGTCCTCAAAATCGACACGCCATACGGTCCGTGCTGGCGCCGCTACAACCACGATGGCTACGGCCAGAGGAAGGACGGCGGCCCGTACCTCGGCTGGGGACAAGGCCGCGCCTGGCCCATCCTGACCGGCGAGCGAGCGCATTACGAGCTAGCGGCCGGAGCGAATGTAGCGCTCTATATCACCGCGCTTGAAAAGTTCAGTTCGGTCGGCGGGATGTTGCCGGAGCAGGTGTGGGACTTCGCCGACATGCCCGCAGAGGGGCTCTACTTCGGCCGTTCCGCCGGGTCCGCGCAGCCACTGGTCTGGGCCCACGCGGAGTACGTGAAGTTGCTGCGCTCGGTCGCCGACGGCCGCGTCTTCGACCGCATCTCGGTGGTCGAAGAGCGTTACGCGGTCGCAAAAGACGAGCGCCAGTTCATGAGCCGCATGGAGATCTTTCAGCTGGCGCGGCCGATCTCCGCAATGATGCAGGGTGGCACGTTCCGCATCGTGGACGCTTCGGCCTTCGAGGTGACCTGGACGATTGACGACTGGGCCACGACCTACAAGACGCAGTCGACCGTGGTGGGGCCGCCGGGATCGTTCGCCGATATCTGCATCACCGCACAGACCTTTGGAAAGCTGATCTTCACGCTCTACTGGCCGGGAGAAGACCGCTGGCTGGGCAAGAACTTCGAAGTCTGGATCAGCGCTACCGCAGCAGGTACTATGCCCGCCGGACTGAAGCCAAAGGCGTAGCGGGCGGAGTGCCCATGTCCGAACGTCGTGACAGGGCACTCCTCGTGGAGCTACGCCGTCATTGGCTTTTCGCAGTTCACCATCCACGGAATTCCAAAACGGTCCGTGGTCATTCCAAAGCGTTTGGCCCAGAAGGTTTCCATGATCGGCATCAATGTCGTACCGCCTTGTTCCAGCGCCGCGAACACGCGGTCAGCGTCCTCGGGGGTGTCGACCGCGATCGAGACGACCGTTCCTTTGGCCGCTTCGAATCGGCCCGGAGGCGAGTCGGCGCCCATCAGGCTGGTCCTGCCAACGGTGATGCTCATGTGCATGATCTTGTCCTGCCAGCCAGCGCCAACCTGGTCCTTCATCGGTGACTCGGCCCAGGTCATTTTGAACTGGACGGCGCCATCGAACGTAGTTGCGTAGAATTTCATGGCCTCTTCACAGTTGCCATTGAAGTTGAGGTGCGTGCTCAGAACCATGGTTGTCTCCTTGAGTTGAGCTGAATTGTCGTGAGAGATAGCCGCGCGGCAGCAATCGTACCTCCTCGAACCCGGTTTTTGTGATGTTTTTACGGAAAATCTATTGCCTCTAAGCGTTTCGCGGATAGCATCCTTTTGCATCGAATCTCGAATGCGCGTTTACACTAGAGTGGCTTGACTTGGGAGCGCCTGCTAAGGGCTCCGTAACTGAGAAGAGGATGGTTGATGAGCAATCAGCAAACGCAGGAAGAACTTGACCAGTTGTCGATCAACACGCTGCGGTTCCTGGCAGTCGATCAGGTGGAAAAAGCCAAGAGCGGCCACCCCGGAGCGCCGCTCGGCTGCGCGCCCATCGCCTACCTGCTGTACCACAAGCTGATGAAATACAACCCCAAGGATCCGTTGTGGTCCGACCGCGATCGCTTCGTTCTGTCAAACGGTCATGCCTCCGCTTTGCTGTACGGGGTGCTGCACCTGACTGGCTACGACCTGCCGATTGAGCAGTTGCAGCAGTTCCGGCAATGGGGCTCGCACACGCCTGGACACCCGGAGTACGGCGAGACGCCAGGTGTTGAGGTGACGACCGGTCCACTGGGTCAGGGTTTCGCGATGGCCGTGGGCCTGGCGATCGCCGAAAAGCATCTGGCGGCGGTGTACAACCACGAGAACCACACGCCAGTCGATCACCACACCTATGTTCTGTGTGGCGACGGCGACCTGATGGAAGGCATCTCGCACGAGTCCGCGTCTCTGGCCGGCACGCTGGGCCTGGGCAAGTTGACCGTGCTGTACGACGACAATTTGATATCGCTCGACGGACCAACCGAGTTGAGCTACACCGAGGATGTCACGAAGCGCTTTGAAGCCTATCACTGGCATGTGCAGATGGTGGACGACGGCAATGATCTCGTCGCCATCGAGAAAGCGATTCTCGCAGCCCGGGCGGAGAACACCAAGCCTTCCCTGATTCGCGTGCGCACGGTAATAGGCTATGGCAGCCCGAAAGCCGGCACGAACAAGGTTCATGGCGAAGCCCTGGGACCCGAAGCCACCAAGGCGACAAAGAAGAACCTGGGATTCCCCGAAGACAAGAATTTTTACATCCCCGAAGAGGCAGGCAAGAACTGGCTTCAAGCGGTGGAGAAGGGCAAGAGCGTGCAGGCCGAGTGGCAGGAGAAGTTTGAGGCATACAAGACCGCCTATCCGGAGCTCGGTGCGCAATACGAGCGCACCACGTCGATGAAGCTCGCCGACGGTTGGGAAAAGGCGATTCCAACCTTCCCGACGGACAAGCCTGTCGCAACCCGCAACGCCGGTCAGGTCGTGTTGAACGCCGTAGCGAAGGCCATTCCGGAGCTGTTTGGCGGCGCGGCCGACCTGACGGCTTCCACCAAAACGATCTTCAAGGACTCGCCCAGCTTCCACGTCGATCCGAAGGGCCGCAACGTGTTCTTTGGTGTTCGCGAGTTCGGGATGATGGCGGCGGTGAACGGCATGGCCGCGCACGGCGGGTTGATACCGTTCGGATCTACTTTCTTTACGTTCTCGGACTATTGCCGCTCGGCGCTGCGGATGGGCGCATTGCAGTCGTCGCACTCGCTCTACATCTTTACGCATGACTCAGTCGGTCTGGGAGAGGATGGCCCGACGCACCAGCCGGTGGAACACCTGATGGCGCTGCGCACGATTCCCCAGCTGACGGACTTCCGGCCGGCGGACGCGAACGAAACTGCCGCCTGCTGGCAGCTTGCCTTGGAGCGCAAGTCGGCAAGCTTCATGGCTCTCTCGCGGCAGGACCTCCCCGTGCTCGACGCGGAGAAGTACAAGGTGTTAGCGGGTGCGCGCAAGGGAGCGTATGTTCTGGAAGCGTTCGGCAAGGATGTGATCCTGGTCGCGACGGGGTCCGAAGTGGAATTGGTGATGAAGGCCGCGCTCGAATTGAAGGATGCTGGAATACTGGCGACGGTAGTTTCCATGCCCAGCTTCAAGATTTTCGAGGAGCAGGACGAGTCGTATCGGATGGAGATTTTCCCACACGGTGTGCCAAAGATTTCCGTCGAAGCCGGTGCCACGATGGGCTGGTGGAAGTACATTGGCCGCGACGGCATTGCCATCGGGATTGATCGTTTTGGCGCATCCGCCCCGGGACCGATCGCACTGGAGAAGCTTGGTATTTCGGTCGGACATGCTGTTGAAGCGGCCAAGTCTCTAGTGAAGAAATAAGGCAGCGATCAGCTGGCAGCCAGCGGATCACCGAACGGTGCTGTTGGCTGTTCTCTGTTCGCTGCCTGTAGAGGCCCTATGACACAGGACGAAGCTAAGCTACAGGTCGGCCAGCGCGCCGCGGAGATGGTCGACGACGGGATGGCTGTGGGGCTTGGCACCGGCTCCACGGCTACGATGTTTATTCGCGCTCTGGGCGTGCGGGTCCAGGCCGGGCTGAAGATTCGCTGCGTAGCTTCGTCTGACGCCAGCGCAGCGCTGGGTAAGTCTCTGGGTATGAATGTTGTCAGCCTGGACGAGCTGCCGCAATTGGACGTCTACATTGATGGCGCTGACGAAGTAGGCCCGGGCCTGGCGCTGATCAAGGGCGGCGGCGGTGCGCTGCTGCGCGAGAAGATTGTAGCGAGTTCCGCTCACCGGTTCATCGTTGTCGTAGATTCTTCCAAGGTAGTCGACGTGCTGGGCAAGTTCCCACTGCCGGTCGAGGTAGTCAAGATGGCGCTGCCGCTGGTCGAGCGCAAGCTGGCGGCTCTGGGGATGAACCCACGTCTGCGTCAACATGCGGACGGGTCGACGTACCTTACCGACGAGCAGAACTATATTCTGGATTGCGGCTGCGGCCAGATCGCCGACCCAGCAGCTACGGCTGCGGCAATTCGCGGCGTCGTGGGAGTCGTGGAACACGGCCTATTCCTCGGGATGGCCAGCATGGTGCTGGTGGCAGGAGAATCCGGCGTCACGGAGCAACGGCGTTAGTTGGAAATCGAAAGGTTTGTCGCTTATATCGCGAATTACACACGGTAGTTTGCATCACATATGCCATTCCGGGCGTCTCTTCTTACGACAGGGCCCACCCGACTTGCAGTGACAGCATCAGGCATTACTCTCTAACAGGCAGTTCAGAACGCAGAGGATATTCGACATGGAACTTGGAATCATCGGACTGGGCAAAATGGGCGGCAACATGGCGGAGCGTCTGCGTCGCGCTGGCCACAAAGTGGTGGGATTCGACTTCTCCGCGGACGCGGTCAAGCGGCTAAGCGACGCAGGCTCGACCGGCGTGAACTCGCTCGAGGACCTGGTGAAGAACCTGCAGGCGCCGCGGGCGATCTGGATCATGGTGCCAGCGGGCGACCCTGTTGACCAGACGATAGAGAAGCTGAAGCCGCTCATGCAGAAGGGCGACATCTTTATCGATGGTGGCAACTCGAATTACAAGGACTCGCAGAAGCGCCACGATGCGCTGAAGCCGCAGGGCTTCGAATTTGTAGACGTCGGTACGTCGGGCGGCATCTGGGGCATCACGGAAGGCTACAGCATGATGATTGGCGGCGATGAGGATGTTGTTAAGTCGCTCAGCCCGATTTTTGAAACGCTCGCACCGTCTGCTGAGACCGGCTGGGGGCGTGTGGGTCCGGCGGGCGCCGGTCATTTCGTGAAGATGGTACACAACGGCATCGAGTACGGCGTCATGCAGGCTTATGCTGAGGGTTTTTCGATCATGAAGGCGAAGACGCCGTTGAATCTGGACCTGGTACAGATTTCGGAGATCTGGCGGTATGGTTCCGTGGTGCGGTCGTGGCTGCTGGACTTGACCGCGGATGCGCTCAAGAAGAATCCTACGCTCGAGGGCCTGGAAGCATTTGTGCCGGACTCCGGCGAAGGCCGCTGGACAGTGTTCGAGGCAATCGATCTGAACGTGTCCGCGCCGGTGATTACCGAGTCGCTGATCCGGCGGCTGCGCTCCCGCGAGGAGAATAACTTTACCGACCGCATGCTGTCCGTGATGCGCAATGAGTTCGGCGGACATGCCGTGAAGAAATCGTAAGAAGATCTAGGAGAAAACATGTCGACGACGCAGGTAATCATTACGCCCGAGGCCATGAAGGCCAGCCAGAATCTTGCCCGGCGGCCGGATCCAAGCATCGTGGTCATCTTCGGCGCTTCGGGCGATTTGACCAAGCGCAAGCTGCTGCCAGCGCTGTACCACCTGCAGCAGTCGGGCTTTCTGCCTGAAGATTTCGCTGTGCTCGGCGTTGCTCGGCGTGATCTGGAGAAGACGTTTGCGCCAGACATGAAGGAAGGCATCGTGGCCGGCGGTGGCGTGGAAGAGGCCGATCCCAAACTCGCGCCGTTCATGGAGCGCGTGCAGTACTTTTCCATGAACTTCGACGATGACGCGGGCTACGACGGCTTGAAAAAGAAGCTCGCCGAGATGGACACGAAGTACAAGACCAATGGCAATCGGCTTTTCTACCTGGCGGTCGCGCCGGAGTACTTCTCCGACATTATCGGGTTCCTCGGCAAGCACGAGATGGCCAAGCCGGTGGAGGGCAAGGACCATTGGATCCGCACCATCATCGAGAAGCCGTTCGGACACGATCTGAATTCAGCACAAGCGCTGAACGACGAAGTAAACAAGGTTTTCGACGAAAACCAGGTCTTCCGTATCGACCATTATCTCGGCAAGGAGACGGTGCAGAACATCCTTGTCTTCCGCTTCGCTAACGGAATCTTCGAGCCGATCTGGAACCGCAACTACATCGATCACGTGGAGATTACTGCGGCAGAGTCGATCGGCATTGAAGGTCGCGGGCCATTTTATGAGCAGGCCGGTGCGCTTCGAGACGTGTTGCAAAACCATGTGATGGAGTTGTTAAGCTTTGTTGCCATGGAGCCGCCCATCTCGTTCGACGCGGATGCGGTGCGTGGTGAAAAAGTAAAGGTTTGGAGGGCCATTCAGCCGATACACCCGGCGGATACTGTGCGCGGGCAATATGGGCCCGGCAACGTCGACGGCAAATCGGTGATCGGCTACCGACAGGAAGATCGGGTGCATCCGCGCTCGCAGACTGAGACCTATGCCGCGCTTCGGCTGGAGATCGAGAACTGGCGCTGGGCTGGTGTTCCCTTCTACATCCGCGCCGGCAAGCGGCTGGCCAAGCGCGTCACCGAAATCACGATCCAGTTCAAGCAGCCCCCCTTGACGCTATTCAAGGACGGTGACGGTGCGGGAACCGAAGGCATCAAGCCTAACGTGATTTCGATGCGCATCCAGCCGGATGAAGGCATCGCGCTCCGCTTTGCCGCCAAGCTGCCGGGACCGAACATGAGCATGAGCTCGGTGAATATGAACTTCAGCTATGCGGACGCGTTTGGCGCGAGTTCTGCGAACGGTTATGAGCGGTTGCTGCTGGATGCGATGCTCGGCGACGGTACGCTGTTTGCGCATCGTGACGGCGTGGAGGCGACATGGAAGCTTATGACCCCGATCCTCGACGCGTGGTCCAAAGAGCCGGTTAGGGACTTCCCGAACTATGCAGCGGGCACCTGGGGACCTGCAGCCTCGGACGCCATGTTGAAGACGGACGGCCGCAAGTGGCGCAAGCTCTAACACGGGCTATCAGAAAGCAGCAGGGAGCGGGTTATGCCTCGTCCGGTGACGGTCACGTATCAGGTTTATGCCTCGGCAGCGGAGATGGCGATGGCCTCTGCGCGTTTGTTCGCCGCGCGCGTGGAGGCGGCGGTGGCGCAGCGCGGCGTTGCGCGCGTTGCCATCTCCGGCGGAAGCACGCCGCAGGCTTCGTTCAAATTGCTGGCGGACCCGGACCAGCCGTTCCTACTCACGGTGCCCTGGGACAAGTTGTTTCTGTACTGGGTGGATGAGCGTTGCGTGGGTCCGGAGGATCCGGAGTCGAATTACGGAGTGACGCGCGACCTTCTCCTCAGCAGGGTGCCGATCCCGTCCGAAAACATCTTCCGCATGGAAGGCGAATTTGATCCGGAAGAAGCTGCGAATCGCTACGAAAGCTACTTGCGTAACAGCATGAAGCTCGAAGGAGCGGAGTCGCCGCGGTTCGACTATCTCGCGCTCGGCATGGGCGACGATGGGCACACCGCCTCGCTGTTTCCGCATACCGCGGCTATCGATGAGATTGGCCGGTTGTGCGTGGCCAACCGCGTTCCGCAGAAGGATACGTGGAGAATTACGCTGACGTCGCCAGTGATCAATCAGGCGGCGGAGGTTGTCTTCGAGATTGCCGGAGACAAGAAGACTGACGTTCTGGCCGAGGTGCTGACCGGGCCGCGCGACGTCGAGCGGTTGCCGTCGCAACTGATCCGCCCTGCAAGTGGTAAGCTGCTCTTTCTGCTGGATGAGGCAGCAGCGGCAAAGTTGCCAGCCGCCAGTGCAGTGTTCAGTAGTCCGGCTGGAGAGCGCCGGGTGGGAACCTTAACAATCTAAGGTTCCTTTTGGAGATTTGGAGAGCGATGATTCTGGCGGGCGATGTTGGCGGAACGAAGGTCCATCTTGCGCTGTACAACTTCGCCGGTGGGCGGCTTCAGCAGCTTCGCGCCCACAAGTTTCCGGCCGCGCAGTTCCCGAGCCTCGACGATGTCGTGAATGCGTTTTTGAGCGACCCTGTGGAGAAAGAGCAGATTGTGGCCGCGTGCTTTGGGTGTCCTGGGCCGGTGCGCGACGGGCGCCTGAAGCTGACGAATCTGCCTTGGACGCTCGATGAGCGGCTGCTGCAGACTTCGCTAGGCATAGACCACATCTTTCTGATCAACGATCTCGAAGCCAACGGCTACGGCATACCGGAGCTGGCGCCGGAGAGCGTCTTCACACTGCACGCGGGCGACGCCGAAGCGACGGGTCACCAGGGTTTAATTGCGGCGGGCACCGGACTCGGCGAAGCTCTGCTGATCTGGAATGGCAAGACGCACAAACCCATACCGTCCGAAGGGGGACACTGTGACTTTGCGGCGCGCACGGATCGGGAGGTGGCGCTGCTGCAGTATTTGCGTAGAACCCTGAGCGGGCGCGTCAGCTTTGAGCGCGTGGTGTCTGGTCTCGGGATCAAGAACGTATATGCCTTTCTACGCGACGTGGAGAAGCTGGACGAACCAGCGTGGCTGAAGCACAGGTTGGCCACCGAGGACCCAAACTCCGTCATCGGAACGTGCGCGGAGGATGGGTCGAGCTCCATCTGCTTCGAGACGATGAAGATCTTTGCGGCGGCCTATGGCGCGGAGACCGGTAACATCGCGCTCAAGGTGCTGGCCTCAGGTGGAATGTACCTGGGCGGCGGCATTGCGCCCAAGATTCTGAAGACACTGCAAAACGGTGCGTTCCTGGCGGCGTTTCTCGACAAAGGAAGGCTGTCGCCGCTGCTGCAGTCCGTCCCGGTCCGAGTCATTCTGGACGATACGTGCGCTCTGCTGGGGGCGGCGGCGTACGCGGAGGCGCAGGCCGCCAGGATCTCCGGGCGCTCGGAGCGCGCTGCTTCTTCCCTTGCTGCGTAATCCGGCGAACGAGTAACGTCCCAGCCAAGTACACTTTTACTTGAGGATTTTGCATGTTTCGTTGGGCTCTTTCTGCTGCATTGTTGCTTTCCGCGCCTGTTTTTTCCACCTGTCAGCGGCTGCCTTCGAATGTGCGACCAGAGCGCTACACGCTGCATCTGACTCCGGACTTGAAGGCGGCTACCTTCACGGGCGAAGAGACCATCGACGTCGTGGTCGAGGCGCCCGCAACGGCGGTGACGCTCAATGCGCTGGAGTTGAAGATTGGCTCTGTCACTATAGGCGGCAAGAGCGCGCAAATCAGCTACGACGAAGAGAAACAGCAGGCGACGTTTACGTTGGCCGAGCCGCTTCCGGCGGGCAAGGCGTCGATCGCCATTCGCTATTCGGGCATTCTGAATGACAAGCTGCATGGCTTCTATCTCTCCAGGACCAAGGCGCGCAGTTACGCCGTAACGCAGTTCGAGTCGACCGATGCGCGACGCGCATTTCCGAGCTTCGATGAGCCCGCGCTGAAGGCTATCTTCGATATTTCGCTCACCGTCGATAAGGACGATGTCGTGATCTCGAACACCAACGAGATCGGCAACAAGAAGGACGGGGACAAGCACACGGTCAGTTTCGCGACCACGCCCAGGATGTCGACCTATCTTGTCGCATTTCTGGTGGGGGACTTCAAGTGCGCAAAGGGCAAGAGCGATGGCACGCCGATCCGGGTCTGCTCCACGCCCGACAAGGAGAAGCTGACGAAGTTCGCGCTCGAAGAAGCAAAGAAGACGCTGCACTTCTACAACGAATATTTTGGTATTCGCTATCCCATGCCGAAGCTCGACATGGTGGGCATTCCGGACTTTGAAGCCGGGGCAATGGAGAACTTCGGCGCGATAACCTATCGGGAAACGGGACTTCTGGTCGATGCCAAGAATGGCTCAATCGACGCCAAAAAGAATGTTTTGACCGATGTGACGCACGAGATGGCGCACCAGTGGTTCGGCGACATGGTGACCATGCAGTGGTGGGACAACCTGTGGCTGAACGAGGGCTTTGCGACGTGGATGTCTGCCAAGGCTGCCCAGAAGCTGCACCCGGAATGGCTGTTCACGCAGGACTCCGCAGCGGAACTGGACGGCGTGATGAGCCAGGACGCGCAGGCGACCACGCGCGCAATCCGCGCCACCGCCGATACGCCCGCCGAGATCAATGAAATGTTCGACGGCATCACGTACGAAAAGGGCGGCGCCGTGATCGGGATGGTGGAGAACTTCGTCGGCGAGGAACTCTTTCGTCAGGGCGTTCACAATTATCTGCAGGCCCACCTCTACGCGAACGCGACAGCGGAGGACTTCTGGAACACGCAGGCGGCGACAAGCCATCTGCCCATCGATCGAGTGATGGAGACCTTCGTCACTCAGCCGGGCGTTCCGCTTGTGACCGTGTCCTCCCAAGGACCTGTGTTGAGCCTGGGACAGGAGCGATTCACGGTTTCCGCAAAGGCCCGCGATGCGAATGCGGCCTGGACGCTGCCACTTTGCTTCAAGACCAGCGCTGCGCCGCAATGCACGCTGTTGGCGCCGCAGACCGTGGGTCTGGCCGCCCCCGCCAAGGCCACGTTGCCGATTTATTTGAACGCCGGGAGCAAAGGCTACTTTCGCACCCGGTACTCGCCGGAACAGACAGCCGCGATCATCGCTTCGGTCGAGACGAACCTGACACCGGAAGAGCGGATCGGCTTCGTCGGTGATCGCTGGGCGCTGGTCCATGCCGGGCAGGGCTCGGTCGGCGATTACCTGGACCTCGCGATCGCGCTGAAGAACGATCCCAACGTGAACGTGCTGGAGGCGGCGCTGGGCAAGGTCGAGGGCATCGACCAGAGGATTGCCAGGCCGGAAGACCGCGAGCGGTTGCACGCCGTGCTGCGCAAGCAGTTCGGGCCTCTCTATACGGCCATGGGCGGACAACAGAAGAACGAATCCCCGGAGCATATGGAGCGGCGCTCTCTGTTGTTCAGCGTGCTGGGACTGGCAGGCGACCCGGCTGTGCTCAAGGAAGCAGAACAGACGGCCACCAATCTCTTCAATCGCAAAGGCGAGACCGACCCGGCCCTGAACGATGCGGCGGTTTCTCTCACGGCCAAAAACGGCAGCGTGGCCTTCTATGAAGCAATGCAGAGCATCAGCAGATCCTCCGCAAACCCGGCCCTGCAGGAGGAAACTCTTGGTCTGCTGGCGAACTTTGAAGATTCGCAACTGGTCACCCGCACCCTTGATTACGCGGTCTCGGGCGAGGTGCGCAACCAGGATAGCTGGCAGTTGATCGGCGCGTTGCTAAGGAATGGGCAAACGCGCACGCAGGCGTGGCAATACGTACAGGCCAACTGGAAGAGGGTATATGCGCAGTTGACTGCGAGTTCGGGCCAGCGCATTGTGGCGTCAACCGGCAGCTTCTGCACCGTGGCTGAACGCGACCAGGCGCAGAACTTTTTCGCCACGCATCCAGTAGACAACACAGAGCGCGCGTTGAAGCAGGCGTACGACGCTTCCACCGACTGCATTCAGCTTCGCGAGACGCAGGAGCCGAAGCTGAAGCAGTGGCTGGACGCGCAGCTCTAGGTCAACCCCTTTTTCCTGCCGAGCGGACCGATTTCTTTGGGGCCGCCTTCCTGGCGGTTGCCTTCTTAGTCGGCGACCCTGCTGCAGTTCCCGGTTTGATGGCCGCAATCAGCATCGGCGCTATAGGGCTACCCAGACCGGTGCAGGCATCCCAGCCTTTGCCGGCTGTGAAGCCTTTCGGCGTTCCGATGAAGTTGGCCCCCTTGGTGATGTCGCGGAAGGCGGGCTTCGCTTTTGCGGCGTAGATGACCGGGTTGATGAAACCGGCGGCTTTGCCGTTCTGCGCGTTCGCCACAGCGATCAGGCCTGCCCACAGCGGCGCAACCGCGCTGGTTCCGCCGATGATCGAAGACACACCGTCGACCAGCACACGATAGCCGGAATTGGGGTCCGCGTCACCAGAAACATCTGGGATGCCGCGGCCTCCTCCAGCAACCGTCGGCTTGGGCACCTTTGCGCCTGCTTGCCAAGTCGGCCGAGGGAAGAAGTTGCTGACGCCGCCTCCCGTGGCGCCTCCGCGTGGCAGCGCATTCCACACGGTCTCGGCGGTAATGGTTGAGCCCGAGCCTTGCAGGTTGGTCCCGCCGCAGGCCAGGATGTGCGGGCTGGAGGCGGGAAAGTCGGCGTGATTTGCGCCGTCGTTTACGTTGTCGGTTGCGCCGTTGTCACCGGTAGCCGCGGTGACTGTGATGCCCAATGCGGCAGCGGACTGACAGGCAGCGTCAAGCGCGCGCATGGACTGTGCCGTCCAGGCCGACTCCGAAGCGCCCCAGCTTATGGAAATCACACTGGGCTTGTTGACAGTGTCGTGGACGGCGGTGGCGATGGCGTCGATGAAACCCTGGTCGGTGTTCGGTGCGAAATAGACGACGATCCTGGCGCCCGGGGCGACAGCCGCGGCCACTTCAATGTCCAACATCACCTCTCCGTCATCGCTGTTAGCTTTCGTGGGAGCGTTTTTACCGGTCCCAACAAGGACCGCGGTCACCTGGGGAGGGGTCTGGTTGATGGACTTGAAGTATGCCGTAATGTCGGCCTGCCGGAAGCCTCCGCCGAGCTCGATGATGCCGATCGTCTGGCCAGCTGCGGTCACGCCCTGCGGGAAATGGTATAGCTGACCAACTTCCACGGGAGTGTACGAGATACTGCCGCCGGCATGAGGACGGGCAAACCCGCCGCTATCCTGCGCAGCGTCTGCGGAAGCGAAGCCAACTTCTCCAGCCACGCGGAAGTGCGCTTCCGCCTGCGGGCGATTATCCAGACCAAGCACAGCTTCCACGTAGCCAATCAGCTGGCTGGGGAGGTCGATGCTGCCTTGGCGAACGCGGTACGGTACGCCGTCGATCACTTTCCTGGTCAGCGTGGTGCCGAAAGCTTTTTGCATCGCGGCCACGCTGCCGGAAAGCTTCAGCGTGCGGCGCTCGGGGCCTGGGGTGTCAGGCTCAATGACGAGCCCAAAATCTTTGGCGAATGCGCGCACCAGCCGCACGGCCTCCGGGTCGGCACCGTGCGTTTGCCGGTACTGCGCGTGCGTCAGCCGGGTCTTGCCTGTTATGTGCGCGGATGTGAGCGCAGCTTTGCGCTTGACCACTACGGAGACGATCACCTTGGCGCCGGCGGGAGCAGCCGTTTCAGCAGCAGGATGGACGATAGGGCTCTTTTCGCTTCCAGGCAGAACCATACGTTGAACCACAGGAAGGTGAGGCAGGACAGCTTTCTTCGACGCCATGATGTTCCTCCAGAAATTTGTGATGGGCTGACGATCGGGCCGAGGCAACCAGATTACGCCCCACCAGTATGGCCCTTTCCCTGAAGAGTGGCTGCGCAAAGTGCAAAAGAATTTTGCGCTCCCCTCCGCGCGGCGCCAGCTGCCAAAAAGAGGGGACAGCCTTTTCTGCTGTAGAATCGTTCCCGACTCGAGGATTCGATGAAGAACATTCTTATTCTGCTCGCGATTCTGGTGGCGGCTGGCTTTAGCCTTCCGCTCTACGCGCAGAACGGTTGCGTCAACTCTCCCGAGAATCCGACCGCGCTGCTTGCACTTTTAGGCGCTTCCGGCGCGTTTCTGGCCTCGGCCTGCGATCGCCTGCGGCGCAGATAAGGCGTTTGTGACGGACGCCCTTTGACGCAGACTCCGAGTACACCTACCTTCGGCGCAACTACCGGCCCTCATGCGCCGGCAAAATCCCGCCGGCCACGCGGCGCGGGCAGGCGCGATGGAATGCGCTTGCCTGTGGCGGCCGCACTGGCGGGTGTGATTGCAGTGATCGGCGTTTTCGCGCTGTTTTCCACCGCAGTCTATCTCTACTCGCTGTGGACCACGGACCCACTTAAGTCCATAGGCGGCCTGATACCGGTCGTCAGCCTGCTTTTGATCCTGCGCGCGTGGAGGGCGTTGGGTTGGAGAGCACGCGGCAGTTGGTGGGGCCTCGCGATCGTTGTGGCGACCGTTGCTCTGGTGCACCTGCGGGACCATGCCATCATCGAGCTCATCCTGACGCCCTCCTGGGCGATCTTCATTCCTCCCCACTCGCTGGTGGCTCTGGCGTATACCGCGGGTGTGGTGCTGCTGTTCGGTGGAAGTCGCCTGCTGCGCGCGGCCTGGTTTCCAGTCCTGCTGATGTGGTTCGTCAATCCTGTGCCGAACGCGTTCAGCCTGCTGATCGACCTTCCTTTGCAGCACGCTTCCGCGACGGCGGCGCGCGGCTTCGCGCACGCACTGGGGCAGACCCTGACGCCCGACCAGTTGAAGCTGATGTTTACGCCCGAGTTCGGCATGTTCATCGCGCCCGGCTGTAGCGGCATTCGGGGCGCGATCACCATGGGCTTCATCGCACTGGTAGCCGGATATCTGTACCGCTTCCGGTTCAAGGTCCAACTGCTCACGGTGCTGGGCGCGCTGCTACTGGGATACGTGTTCAACCTCGTCCGGCTTTGTGCGCTTGTGCTGTATTACATCGTGGCGCTGCACATCCCCCGACTGCAAAGCCACGCTGAGATGGGCGACTACATCATCGGTGCGGGTCTATTTCTGTTTGCCGCTACGCTCCTGTTCACCTTGATTCTGCGACTCAGCCCGACCGGCTCTCTGCGCCTGCCTCCGCCGGCTGTCACGCAGCCCACGCGGGACAAGGTGGCGCCCAGGTCCTTCGTTCTGCGGCTGGCGGCGTTCACGCTGCTGATTGCGCTGGGCAGCGTCAGCTATGCGCGCGCGTTGATCGCCCAGCACAGGGCGGCTGATACCGCGATCGACAAGGGCGCTCTCTTGCTCTTCCCGCATCAAGTCGGCGGATATACGCTGGCGCGCTCGTGGAAGGAGTACCTGGTTTCGGGACCGCTGATCTTCTATTGGGCGGAGTATGCCGATGCCCATGGAGGCGCGAACGTGGCGGTTGGGATTTCGCCTGTGCTGGGCGCGCACGACACGTTGCTGTGCCATGCCGCACGCGGCGAAGACTGGCTATGGCACGATACCCTGCTGCTGCCGACAGCAACCCGGCCGACCAGCTTCAGTGCATCGTTTTTCAATGACGGCGTCACTCAGTATCTGGAGGCGACCACCATTTGTACTGGATCGAGGTGCGGCCAGTACTCCAGCTCGCGGCAGCACTTCGGGCTGGTGTACAGCCGCCCGGATACGTATACCCTGCTCAGCCAGAGTCCTTCCCGCGCTATCCCCGTGCTGCTGCGTGCCGAGACCACCGATACGGCCATCTCGGCGGACGTCGCGCGCGCGCAGCTTACCGAGGCGATGCGCACGTTTGTATCCGCTGCCGACCTGTCTACCTTCACGCACGCGCACAGTCAGCCGTGACGGCCTCGGCCCCGGTCTGGTAGCCTTTCCTCGTGTCTGCTCCCCGTAGGATCGCCGGACTCACGGCTTTGTTGATCGTTGCGATTTTCGCTACAGGCTGCGGCAGTGGGGGCTCGGCGAGCACTACGCCAGCCCCTTCCCCGACGCCCGTCGTTCCGCCAGTCACGACCCAATGTGCCCGCGCTGTACCGCGCCCGGGGACACCCTCTCCAACCTCCAGTTACGGTGCGCCGGCGTTCCACGGGAAAGCGATGGCTGGGGCCCTTCCGCTTATCGCAGCCAGCGTCCAGCTCTATGCCGCAAGTTCCACCGGCAATGGCGCCGCGGCAACCGCACTGGGCGCACCGACGATCACCGATGCGGCGGGTGCCTTCACCATTCCCTCCACGAACACGTGCCCCTACAGCCTCTCCGTTCTCTACGTGGTGGCGCGCGGAGGCAGGGCCGGGGCGGCGGGCGCAACGAACGCCGGCACAGTCCTGCTGGCCGCTCTTGGACCCTGTAACTCAGTGCCGGCTAACGCAAACTTCGTCGTAAACGAGACCACTTCCGTTGCGTCCGCGTTCGCCATGGCGCAGTTCCTGTCTTCGGGCGGCAATCTGGGCGCGACTGCAACCAACTTCAGCGGCATCGGACTGGCGGCAGCCACCGCTGCCAACCTTGTCAACCTGACCACCGGCAACGCGCCCGGTGCGAATTTTCCAGCCAACAGCGTAGCGCCCGTGGCTCGGCTGAATGCGCTGGCGAACGCGATGAACGCGTGTATCGTTGCGTCCGCAAGCGGCTGTGCGCCACTCTATGCAGCTACCGCTGTGGGGGGCAGCCTGCCTGCCAACACGCTCGACGCAGTGATGAACATTGCGAAGCATCCCGGCGGCAACGTTGGGGCGCTGTTTGCTCTGACCGCTGCGAGTTCGGCTTATGCGCCGACGTTGAGCGCAGCACCGTCGGACTGGACGATGTTCGTGACCTACGCAGGCGGGGGCATGAACGGTCCGGCCGGCGTCGGCATCGACTCCGCAGGCAACGTCCACGTCGCCAACTACTTCGATTCCGCCAGCTACTTTAGTAATACTGGCGCGCCTGCGTTCCCCAACGGCATCCCCGGAAACAACCTGCACGAATCCTTTGGGCTGGCGATCGACCAGAGCGACAATACGTGGATTACGAACGAGCAGACACCTTCCAGCGTCAATGCTGGCCTGGGCTCCGTCACTGTGCTCAACAGTGCGGGCCAGACCGTGGCCGGGCCGAGTGGTTACGCGATGGGTGGCCTCAATTTTCCGTTATCCATTGCCATCGACAGCAGCGCAACTTCCTGGATTGTCGACTACGGGAACTCGCATCTCACGCTGCTCGACCAGAGCGGAAATCCGCGGTCCGGAACCACAGGGTACACGACCCCGCAGTTCGCTTTTCCCGTAGCCATCGCGGTTGATTCGCACTGCTACGGCTTCGTCGCCAACCAGGGGGGCAACACTGTCACCCGCGTCACCCCGGACGGCTCGAACTTCAGCAGCTTCGTCACCGGGAGTGGACCTTCCGGCGTCGCAGTCGACTCCGCCGACAACGTGTGGGTGGCGAATTACTACGGCAACACGGTCGGTCTGCTCTCCTCCGCCGGGCAGATCGTTTCGAGCGGCTACACCGGAGGCGGCATCAGCCAGCCGCAAGGAGTGGCCATCGATGGCGCAAACAACGCGTGGATCGCCAACTACCGCGGCTCTTCGCTCACGGAACTCGCGGGCGCAGCGTCGACGCTGCCGGGAACCGTGCTCTCTCCAGCCAGCGGCTACGGCTCGGACGCAGGGCTGCTGGAGGCCTTCGGCATCGCGATAGACGCCAGTGGAGACGTCTGGGTCACGAACTTCGGCAGCAACACCTTGACCGAATTTGTGGGGTTGGCTGTGCCGGTCAGAACTCCACTACTGGGCGCCGTCGCCATTCCATAGACGGCGCTCAGACCAGCCGGAAGCGCTCGCGCATCAGCCGCTGGAAGCGCGGCCGCCAGATCAGGTCGTAGGCGAGTTCCTTGCCTGGGAACATCGTCAGCGCCGCCGTGCGCGCGTCCGCGATCATCTGCGACGCTTCGTCGACCGAAAGCGAACCATCCTGCGCGATGACCTGGATAACCATGTTCATCATCATCTGCAGCCGGCGAATCTGACGTTCTTCCGCCGCCGCGTCCAAATCGAGCGGTTGCTGGCCGGAGTCCTGCACAGGCTCCTTTGCTGCCGCGACTGGCACCAGGTCTTCACCGTTTTCGATTGGTTCCTCTGTCCCCATTCCGCGCCTTCCCATACTGCATTGGATGTCACAGGCGGATGAATGGAATCAGGAGCACAGGTCTACCAACGGCATTGACACGGCAACGCCCCAGCCGAAGCCGGGGCGTTCTGTCGTTCTGGGATCTGGTCGCGCTGGTCCCTACGGATTGACCAGGGAACTTGCATGCTCGCCGTTCGCGACCGCGGTCACGCAGGAGAGCAGCGGCCCAGCGTCATAAGGCGAGTTCTCAATAGCCTTCAGGCTGCCGTTGTGCGGGTCAAGCTGCTGGCCGGAGATGGTCGCGCTGATCTGGTTGGAGGTGAAAAGATAGATGCCCAGGGCCGGCTCGATCGTCACGCAAGTCGGGCCTGTGCCCCCGATGTTGCTGTTCCCCGTGCCAACCACGCCCGCGGGATTTCCGGTGGCACTGTCGATGGCATAGCTGCTGAGCGTGCTCGCGCCGAAGTTGACTGCATACAGGTACTTGCCACGCGGATCGATCGTGAGCGCGATGGGATAGAGCCCCGTGGTGAACGGTCCGTTCGTCATCGGGATCAGCGTACCGGGCGACGTGTTGCCGGATACCAGATAACCGTATAGCTGGTTCGTTGCACGGTCCGTCACGTAGACAAAGCGTGACGTGGGGTCTTCGACAATAGCGGTGGGAGTCGTGCCTGCGTTGGTTCCCGTGGCGACCGTCTTGCCAGCTACCGTCGTGATCGTGGTGCCGGGAACCGTGGTCAGGGCGCCGGTAGTCTTGTCCTGCGAGAAGCCGAGAATCTGGCCGAGACCGGTGCCGGTATTCGTAACGTCTGCGTCCAGGACGTACACATAAGGGCTCTTTGCGCTGGCGGCAACGCCCACTGGATTGTTGCCTACCAGCTGCGTCACTGGGGTGCCCAAAGTACCGTCGGTGGCGTCACCCGCCTTGTTGACGATGGGGAAGATCGTCACACCGCCGGGTCCGGGCGATGCAGGCGTAAAGCCGTTCTGATACTTGAAGGTGACGTACAGGAACGAGCCGCTCGGGTCGACCGTAGCCGAAGTCGGGCTGCTTCCGGTGATGCTGTAGGTGTTCTTGCCGTACAGTTTGCCGTCGGTGCCGACCGCCATGAGAAGCACCTTGTTGTCCTGGCTGCCGCCGATAACATAGATGAACTTCCCATTCGGCGCGGAAACCACTGAAATCGGGTTGGTAAGGTTGCTGGCAAAGGGGGAGCCGGCAATCTGCACCAGCGATCCGGACTGGAAGTCGGAGGCAAACGCCGAGACCGTGCCGGTCTGCGACGAAACCGCGTAAACAAAGGCGACCGTGTAGTCGCGACTGCACGCCGTAAGACCTAAACCGACTGCCAGAGACATCATTGTGGCCAGTGCCGCGCGGCCAATCCTGTAACGCTTCATGCGACTTCCCTTACGTTCGAACCAAGGCATCGGGTTCGTGTTGTGTGCGGCCCACCGAAGGGCCGCGATATATGACTTCCAAACTCACGACCGCTAGTTTACGGCGCCACTCACAGCCAGGCAGCTTCCCAGCCCGCTGGCCGGGAACGTCGAGCCACGCGTAAGATCCCGCAGGCGGCCCGTGGTCGGGTCGATAATCTGACCGGTCACCGTCCCATCGTTGCGGTTGGAGATGTACACGTACTGGCTGGTAGGATCCTCGACCATGCAGACTGGATTAGAACCCGTCTTGTAGGGCGAATCGGGGATTGGGGTCAGTTGCGGGCTGATTACGAAGGCCGAAACTGAGCTATAAGGCGTTGTCGTGCCGCCACCCGTGTTCACCGTCGCTCCATTGAGCACATAGAGAAATTTCCCCGCGTTATCCACGAAGGAGTAGACCGGGTTCGAGGCTCCGGACAGGTTGTTCACGACCCCACCCGTCGCGCTGGTTAGATTGCAACTGCCTCCAACCGTGTAAGGCAAAATCTTGTTCGCCGCGCCGTCCGTCAGGTAGATGTTCGATCCGCTGCCATTGATGGAGGTCAGGCCGCTCGCCTGGGTGGGAATGCTGCCGGGCGTGGTGAGGGTGAGCTGACCGCCCGATCCGAAGGAGTACGGAAACACCGTTTGATTGCCGGTGTCGAGCGTGAACAGGCAGCCGCCCGAGGACTTCATCATGATGGGAAGAGGGCCAACCTTGAAGTTGTTGGTGGGCAGGTTATTGGAAAGCTGCCCGGTGTTCTGGATCAGCGTCAGCCGGCCTGTCGATCCGTCGACCGAGAATGCCGTTATGGCGCCAACCGTATCCGCGTTGCCGGCACTGTCGAGCGTTCCGGCATATTTATCAAGCACGTAGAGGAATGTTCCACCGCCGTCGAACTGAGCCCACGTGGGCACGCTGCCCTGCGTGGCATAGCTCTGCTGGTAGGTGAGCACGCCATCGCCGCCGACACTGTAGACCGAGACGCCGCCGGAGGTTTCCTTGACCGTCTTCGTCTTGCCCGTATTCGGGTCAGTGACGATTCCGCCACCAGAGCCCTGATTGATGACGTATACATACCGTCCGCCTGGCTTGACCACAATCGACACCGGGTTCACCCCGTTGGATGAGAAGGGCGACCCGATCACCTGCGTCAGGTTGCCGCTGAACTCATCGATCTTGTAACCGGTAATCTGATTAAACTGGTCACCCAGTACCCACATATATCCGATCGTTCCGCCGCCGCATGCCGACATGCCCAGCCCCAGTGCGACAGATGCCAACGCGGCCAATGCTATACGGCCCATCAAACTCAACTTCATGCGCTTCCTTTGTGCCTGCCGTACGCCGCTCTGTGATCGAGCCGCGAGACGCAGGGACGTGTCTCGGGAGAGAGTACCGAAATCCTTCGCTAATTGTAGAAGCTACGAGCGGTTTATGCCACTTCGAGGAGACCGGCCAGCAGCTTTTCCGAATTTCAGATGGTGCTTCTGGCCTTGGACGGCGCGCTCCGACATACGTCAACCAAAACACGCCAGAATGTTTCGAGAGCACAGTTCCGCCTCTATACTGAGGCAACATGGACACTATCCTGCCGGAAACCGCTCTCAGCCAGTTTGGTCCGTCTGCCCTGCGGAACTATCACCTGGATGAGGCTTTCGACGAGATGTTCTCCGGCTCCTCCGTGCTCCATCCTCACTACGAGCCGCTTCTGGAACACTTCTCCGCGCTCCCGCCGCAGGAAATTCAGCGCCGGAAGCAAGCCGCCGACCTGTCGTTCCTCAACCAGGGCATTACGTTCACGGTCTACGGTCGCGAGGAAGGCACCGAGCGCATCTTTCCTTATGACCTTCTCCCCCGCATTATCACGAGCCAGGAATGGGCAACGGTTGAACGAGGGCTCACCCAGCGGATTACCGCGCTGAACCTGTTCCTCAAGGACATCTACACGGACGGCCGCATTCTGGCCGACAATGTTGTGCCGCGCGAACTGGTGTACTCCTGCCCGCAATTCCGCCGCCATATGATCGGCCTGCAGGTTCCGCGCAACGTGTACATTGCAATCTGCGGAACTGACCTGATTCGCCTGGAAAATGGCGATTTCGTGGTGCTTGAAGACAATCTTCGCGTGCCTTCCGGTGTCAGCTACATGCTGACCAACCGGCGCGTGATGAAGCGCATATTTCCGCAGCTGTTTCGCAACTACAACGTCCGCCCTATCGAACACTACACGCAGGTACTGCTGGGGACGCTGCGCTCGCTCGCTCCTGAAGGACGCCCGGAGCCGAATATCGTTCTGCTCTCCCCCGGCGTGTTCAACTCTGCCTACTTCGAGCACGCATACCTGGCGCGGCAGATGGGCATTGAACTCGTCGAAGGCCGCGATCTGATGGTGCACGATAACGTCTGCTACATGCGGACCACCAGCGGTCTGAGCCGCGTCGACGTCATCTATCGGCGCGTGGACGACGACTTCATCGATCCGCTATCGTTCAGGCCGGACTCGTGCCTGGGCGTTGCAGGACTGTTCAACGCGTATCGCGCCGGCAACGTGACGCTCGCCAATGCCTTCGGCACCGGTGTCGCCGATGACAAGGCGCTTTACGCCTTTGTGCCGGACATCATCCGCTACTACCTGAGCGAAGAGCCCATCCTGAACAACGTCGAAACCTTTTTGTGCGCTCGCGAGAAAGAACGCGAGTACGTCCTGGCAAACCTGCACAAGCTGGTCGTCAAGGCAGTTGGCGAGTCGGGAGGATATGGCATGCTGATCGGCACCCAATCGACCGCCAAGGAGCGCGAGGAGTTCGCCGCCTGCATCCGCGCCAATCCGCGGAACTATATCGCACAGCCGACCATAAGCTTTTCACGCGCGCCATGCCTCATCGGAGACACGCTGGAGCCCCGCCACGTTGACCTGCGGCCTTACGTCCTCTACGGAGACAAGGTGACGATCGTTCCGGGTGGCTTGACGCGCGTCGCGCTCAAGCGGGGATCGCTTGTCGTGAATAGCTCCCAGGGCGGAGGGTCGAAGGACACCTGGGTTTTGAATGAGTAGACACTCAAGCAAAATAGGATTGTGGATCATGATGAACCACAAGAAAGAGAGTTAGCCATGCTGTCACGCGTTGCCGACTCACTCTACTGGATGTCCCGCTACCTCGAACGCGCCGAACACACCACGCGCATGCTGGACGTCAACCTGAATCTGATGCTCGACGAGAGCTCCACCAGCTCCGAGCATCGCTGGCAGCGCGTGCTGCAGGCACTTGGCAAACCGAAACGCGTGAAGTGGACCGGCAATCCGTACGAGCTGACCCGGGCCCTCACCTTCGATACCGGGGTAAAGGCCTCCGTTCTTTCCTGCATTATCGCGGCGCGCGAGAACTCGCGGCACGTGCGAGAACAGATTTCTACCGAGCAGTGGCACAGACTGAACTCGCTGTACCTGGAGGTCACACGGCCCGAGCTGCAAACTTCCATGCAAGCCGAAGCGCTGATCAACAGCGACGAAGCGCCTGCAGCCTTCCTGCAACAGGTGATGGAGGCCGTACACCAGTTCCAGGGTGTAACCGACTCCACCATGAGCCACGGCGAAGGTTGGCAGTTCATCCAGATGGGGCGGTCACTCGAACGCGCCTCCGCGACCGCGATGCTGCTGGAGGCTTATCATGAAGACCTCTGGGTTGAGCCCGGCGGCGCCGATAGCAACGAGTACCTGGAGTGGATGGGTCTGCTGCGTTCCGCGACCGCGTTTGAAGCATATTGCAAGGTTTACACCGCCGACCTCACCCCCGAACGCATCCTCGAGTTTCTGCTGCTCGACCCGGAGTTCCCACATTCGCTGCGTTTCTCCATCGACGCGTTGCAGCAGGCGCTTGTCGCCATAGACCGCGCGGGCGGCGGCATACGCTCGGAGGCACTCAGCCGTCTGGCCGGTCGTGTATTTGCCTCGCTGGCGTATACGTCGGTCGATGAAATTCTTGACCAGGGTGTGATCCCTTACCTGCACCGCATTCAAAACCAATGCTCCGAGATTCATAACACCATTTATCAGCTGTATATCGACTACACCATTCAGTCGGCGCTGACGGGCAGCGCACGTTGACGTGCTTCTGTCCGTTTTCGCACCTGTGCCCGACTACAATCCATGCCTACGGCTCTGCGAGGTGCCTATGTACTATTCCATCCGCCATCTCACCAAGTTTCTCTACAAGAGTCCGGTCAGCGAAAGCATTATGGAGACGCGCATGCATCCGCGCTCTGACAACATGCAGCGCTGCTTGACGTTCCATCTTTCGGTCAGCCCGCGCTGCCGGATCTTCAACTTCCGCGACCACCTCGGCAACCATGTCCATCACTTCGATATCCCTGTGCAGCACGAGCAACTGGTGATCGTCGCGGAGTCGCTGGTCGAAATGCAGCTCGCGCCCGAGGTTCCGGCATCACTCGGGCCGGGCTCGTGGGAGGAGCTCGACCGGCTGGTGCAGGAGGACGACTTCTGGGAGATGCTGCTGCCAAGCGAGTTCGCCACGGCCACGCCGGCACTCGAAGCGCTCGCCGACAAGCTGGACCTGCGCCGCCGCGACGACCCGCTCAGCGTCCTGCACACGCTCAACAAACAGTTGTTCGACTACTTTGATTACAAGCCGAAGTCGACCAAAGCAGACTCCCCTATTGATCTTGCGCTCTCGACCAAAGCGGGTGTGTGCCAGGACTTCGCGCACATAATGATCACACTCGTGCGCACGCGGCTGAAGATTCCGTGCCGCTATGTGAGCGGCTATCTGTACCACAAGGGTCACGGCGAAGACCGCTCGGAGAGCGCCGCAACGCACGCGTGGGTGGAGGCCTATCTGCCCGAACTCGGCTGGGTCGGCTTCGATCCCACCAACTGGCTGGTAGCTGGCGAGCGCCACATCCGCACCGCAATCGGTCGCGATTATTCTGACGTGCCGCCCACACACGGTATCTTCCGCGGACGCACCAGGAGCGAACTCACGGTAGCTGTTCGCGTAACGCCCAGTGACCACAGTCTCTCGCTCGACGAAGAGCTGCCTGTCCCCGAGGATTGGACCATCCTGGTAGAAAAGGCACAGGCGGTTCCCGCGCCCCCGCTACCCCAGAGGCGGTCACAACAGCAGGCGCAGCAGCAGCAGTCACAGTGAGGGTCTTCGCGCCTGCGACGCATGCAGGTTAAAACATAGGGGCCGGCTGCTGCCGGCCCCTGTAAATACTGCAGACTGCTTTTAGAACTCCACACGCAGTGCAACCTGAAGGATGCGGGCTGCCACTGAGACACCGGTGATCTGACCGAAAGTCCCGGAGTTGACGTTCGAAGTGCCTGGGAGGGCGAATCCGGGGTGGTTGAGGACGTTGAAGGCGTCCGCGCGGAATTTTGCGCTGACACGTTCCCCGACAAGCGGGAAGGTCTTCGCCAAGCTCGCATCGAACTGGACAACAGAAGGTCCGCGTAGATTGTTACGGCTTCCGATATCGAATCCGAGCGGGTTGAGAAAGTTACCCGTGGTGCCGGTTTGGAGACCCGCAGCCGGACCCGCCGTAAATAGGTTGATGGTGTTGTTCTGCTTGTTGAGGTGAGCTGCAACCGCTGCTCTGTTTCCGTTGAATATTGCTGGCGCATTCGATGCATAACCAGCAACGAAAGCTCCTGTGGTGGTTCCAAACGCGAGACCGCTGCGGTATTGGGGTATTCCTGCAACCTGCCAACCGCCAATTACCTCGTCGAGCCAGACCGGCGCGCTGGAGAGGAATCTCCGATTGCGACCCACAGGTAGATCGTAGCTGAAGTTTGAGTTCACGACTGTCTGAACGTCGAAGTCCGAGTTACCACGGCATTCGCGGGGACGAACTACGTCGCAGACGAACCCAAGGCCCGTGTTGGCAGCGATAGCGTTTGCATTTAAGGATGTGTTGTCAATCGAGTGTGACCACGTGTAATTGAAGTCAAAGCGAAGGCCCTGTGAGAAGTTCTTCTGGAGCGTAAGCAATATACCGTTATAGGACGAGAAGCCCTTATTGGTTAAGAAGCTGTTGTACGCGAATTGTGAGGTAATGCCAACATTCGGCTTCAGTCGTCCGGAAGCGGCGGCAGCCTGAACAAAATCCGCAAAATCACCGAGTTTGATGGTCGAGGTGTTGCCGTTGTAAAGGAACTGGGTGGAGTTCGTTCCGCCCTGGTTCTCAAAGAAAGGCTGATTGGCCACGGTATGGACCGTTGGATTTGCGGATGTGGGCGTGTTTGCACGAGCAGCTAGGGTCAGCTTGGTAAACGCATCCGACAACGACTGACCGGAGATTGGGTCAGCTGTATCAAGAAGCTGCGAGACATCGGCTTGCGCGAGCAAGCGACGGCCCAGGCGACCGACATAGTTGATCTGCATGATGAAACCAGCTGGCAATTCGTGCTGAATCCCGAGATTATATGTGATGTTGTAGGGATCTTTCAGATGGGTATCAATTGCGTTCTGGCCACGTCCTACCGCGAGTCCGTTTGGAACGCCGTTGGTCACATTTGGCGTGAATGGGTTTGCGATTGTCGGGGCAGGCGCAGCTATCGCGGCGCCTAGGTTGAAGTTGGTGCCGAAGTTGGAACCGATTCGCGGATCATTCAGCAAAGAATTCGTAGCGTCCCCTGAAATGCCGTATGGCCGCACGACTCCAGTTTGCTGGAAGATGTACGAACTCTGGTCCTGAATGAAGTTGACAGCGTTGATCACTGTGCGGTCGTAAACGAGCCCTGCGCCGCCTCGGACTACGAGCTTTCGGAAGGAAGCCGGATTGTAAGAAAACGCAAAACGGGGGGCGAAATCCTTGTAATTCGGCGCGTAAACGTCAGGACCCTTGTTGGCCTTCCCGCCCAGTCCGTACACGAAAAACGGCAAGGTTGTAGTTCCCGAGGCGTTGGCTGCGCTCTGAGCCTGGCGAGCCTTGAAGTACTCGTCGAAGCCGAGGTTCTGTTCCGATTGAGCTCCTGCAGCCTCAAAGGGAACGGAATAATACTGGTAGCGTACGCCGTAGGTGAGAGTCAAAGAAGGGTTGACCTTCCAGGAATCCCCGAAGTAGGCCTCGGTCTGATAGTAGCGATACCGGCGGATGGCGCCAGTTCCGAACGGAAGTGCCTTGCCGGCGTTGTCGTAGTTATAGTTCGCGCTCACGGTGCCAACTCTGCCCAGCGCAAAGGTGAATGCGGTGTCGTAACCACCAACAGCGGTCGTTGTGTTCAGGAGATTAGTTGGCCGCAGAAATGAATTCAAAGTTGAAGTGTTACCGCCCAAGCCAATGGTTGGAAACAGGTAGTCATTTCGAAGCAAGCTATTGGTCTTGATCGGCTTGAATGTTCCTCCGAACGAGAGTTGATGAGCACCCTTGGTCCAATTAAAGTCGTCGCGAAACTCCGGAACAGGGACGCGCCGGCGCTGCTCACTGAAAGAATTGAATGGATTTGTGAGGCCGCTAAAGGTAAATGATGTGGTGCCAGTGGGCCGAAAGGATGAGGGAAAATTGAACTCCGTAACCGTGGTGCCGTACTGGAACTGGTTGACCTTGTTGGAGCCAATCTGCCAGATGTGCCCAGCAACGTAGGAGTAGCTTCGGTCGACAAAAGGATTCGATACCGGGTCGTTCTCAAAGCGTACCGCCGACTGTGTACCGTTGCGACGGTTGATCGTCCCACGTGCGAAGAGCTTCATCGTGCTGGTCAAATTGTAGTCAAGACGGAGAACATGGGTCGTTTGATTGTTCGGGAATGGTGCATTGAAACGAAAGCCGCCTGTGTTGTATCCGTTCCCTACTGAGAGGTCATTCGCGTGTGGGTAACGAGTGTTCACGTACGCAAGTAGAGCGCTGTTGGCTCCAGCGTGCTGGGGGTCGAGTGTGGCGACCTGCGCTGGGGTCAGTGAACTGATGCAAGCGGGAGTGGTCGTCAACCGAGACGAGGAAGTGCAACCTGGACCATTATTGATGTAATTGACGGTTCCGTTGCGGTAGGAATCTAGAGGAACTGTGGCAAGCACTGCCGCCGACTGAATGATGCGATACTGATTGAAATCGTAGAAAAAGAAAGCTTTATCCCGAAAAATGGGCCCGCCAATCGCACCGCCGTATGTATTTTGAATATAAGGCGGCTTGGCGATCTTGTTCAGGTCGTTGAAATACGTGTTGGCGGCGAGCTGTGCGTCGCGATGGTATTCATTGATGTCCCCATGGAACTTGTTCGTGCCACTCTTGGTAACGAGCTGGAACTGTCCGCCGCCTCCGGGGCCATTGGAAGACAACTGCCCGGCAACCGTTCCACGGAATTCCTCGACGGAGTCCACTGGAGCTTTGCTGATCACCTGATACCCATTGCCGGCCTGTCCGGCAGCGATGTCATTGACATCCAATCCGTCCACAGTGGTCTCTGTCTGATCTGTGCGGGCACCAGTCACCGACCCATTGGCCACCCCGGGCTGAAGATCGAAGAGTACCGTGACGCTGTCGCGGTTGAGGACAGGCAATTCGTTCAGAATCTTGACGTCCAAGTTGTTGCCGATAGAGGCGTCCACCGTGTTCAGTGTCGCGGTCTTGTTGCTCGCGGACACTTCAAGCGTCGTCGACGCGCCGACGGACAAGGTTGCATTCTGAGTGACCGTAAGGCCTACCCCGATCGCTAGCTCGTCGACCGCAAAACTCTGGAAACCGGCCGCAGATATGGTTACCTTGTAGCCTTTGCCGGGTCGGATAGCCGTGATGGTGTAGCTTCCACTGCCCGATGTCTTGGTCGGATACGTCGTGTTGGTCTTGGTATCGACGAGGACCACCGAAGCGTCTTTGATAATCGCGCCCGTAGAGTCGGTCACCAGGCCTGTCAGTGACGAAATATCTTGGGCTTGGAGAAGTGGTAGAGCGGAAAACGCAACTGCAAACAGCAGAACCAGCTTTAGGACGCGGTGCGACATTGATCGAACTCCTTGGAATGGCAGCAGTGGTACCCGTCTACGTAGCAATTTGCATGCCAAAGTTCTGCCCGCCAAGGTTCAACAATTTGCTGATATATCTCACCTCTGAGATTCGCCAGTCGTGGAACGATACTATTGATTCTTGTAGAGATTGCCCAAGGCGGAGCCTGAGAACCATAGGTGTAGGGCTCAACTTAGAGATTCAGCTTCTTAAACACCCTCTCCGGAATAACCTTGATCACACTCATGATGATGCGCCAGATGCCCGGCACATAGAGCACGTCCGGGCCGGCGTCGATGGCTTTCACAATCGTCGCGGCGACGGCATCGGGGTCCGCGAACTTTTCGCTGCCCTTCATGCCTTCGGTCATCGCCGTGCGCACCGGGCCAGGCTTGATCGTCAGCACCCGGACGCCTTCGCGGTCAATGCGGTTGCGTAGACCACCAAGGAATGCCGACAATCCAGCCTTGGACGAGCCGTATACGTAGTTCGACTTGCGACCGCGGTCGCCTGCCACCGAGGAAACCACAGCCAGCGTTCCCGCATGACGTTGGGCGCAGTAATTGGCCAGCCAGGTCAAAAGGCTTACCGGGCTGACAAAGTTGGTGTGCATAATCTGGCGCGCGTGGTCAAAGCCCCGCTCGGCGCGCGTCTGGTCGCCCAGAATCCCAAGCGGGACGAAGGCTATGTCCAGTCCCGCAAGCGAGTTCACAGCGTGCGCCAGCAACTCAGGATGGGCGGCGGTATCGTCAAGGTCCGCCACTGAAAAGTCGACGTACGCCGCTCCGCGCGTGCGCACGTCGGCAGCGACAGCCGAAAGCTTGTCCGCATTGCGCCCGACCAGGAACAGGCTGTCGCCGCGCTCCGCCCACAAGCGGCAGCAGGCTTCCGCGATGCCAGACGTGGCGCCGAGGACGAGAATGCGCTTCGGCACCCGCGGCATGACGTCAGCGGCTTCCGCGGTCGATCGCAAGGCAAGCACAGGCTCCTGCGTCGACTGCTCAACCTGCTCATACTGACTCATCGCGATACCTCGTCGCCCATGACTCGCTCCCAGAATCCAGAGGTAAGCGCGGGATCTTTGTAGCGCGCGAAGCGTTCCCATTGCGGGTAGAAGGCGCGAAACTGCGAGGAGGTCATGGCGGCGTCCTTGGCGGGATATAGCCGGCCACCGAACTCGCGAGTCATGTCGGCAAGGCGCTGAAAGAGTGGGAAACTCTTCTCCGGTTTGATGGGAAAGTCGAGCGCGAGCGTCAGGCCGGGCTTGGGGAAGCTCATGAGGCCCGGCGAAGGCACATCACCGAATGCCTTCAGCACGGCAAGAAAGCTGGCCAGGCCGCTCTTGGCAACCTCGCGCAAAATGGCTTCGGTGCCTTCGCGCGCGTGCTCCCACGGAATTACGTACTGAAACTGCAGCAGCCCCCGCTTGCCGTACATTTTGTTCCACTTCAGTACGGCGTCCAGTGGATAGAAAAAAGGCTCGTAATCCTGCAGCGCAGTGACGCTTTTTTTGATCTGTTTGTGGAAAAACAGCGTGTTGAACGCACCAACCGTGAAGCCATTGAGCGCAAAACCGGGCGCCTCCAGGGGAAATACAAGCTTCGGCTTCTTTGATTTCGTCAACGGCGCCGGCACGCGCGAGTGGTCGCCCTGCATAAAGATGCCGCGCGCAAAGTTCTTGCCGGTCGACGTAACGTCCACCCAACTCACGGTGTACTCGATATGTTGCGACTGCGCAGTGAGCGCGAGGAACTCGTCGATCCCGTGGAATTGAATGCCCTGGTAGTCGATCATGCGGCTGACGATGGGCTTCATCTGCACCTGCGCCCAGCGCATCACCCCGGTAAGCCCCATGCCGCCGATTGTGGCAGAGAAAAGATCGGGGTTTTCCATCGGTGAACACAGGCGGCGAGAGCCGTCCGAGCGCACCAGCTCAAACTGCGTGACGTGCGACCCAAACGTGCCGGCGACGTGATGGTTCTTTCCGTGGATGTCGTTTGCGATCGCTCCACCCAGCGTGACGTACTTCGTGCCCGGAGAAACCGGGAGAAAAAATCCGCGGGGCACCGCAAAGTCGAGAATCTCGGCCAGCGTGATGCCTGCTTCGGCCGTAAGCAAGCCGGTGGCAGCGTCGAACGCCAGCAGGCGATTCATGCCCGTGGTTTTGAGCAGAGTACCGTCTTTCAGCAGGCAAACGTCTCCGTAGCTGCGACCCATACCCACCGCGAGCGCACCTCCATGCACGCCCTCGATGCTGGCTGGAAAGTCGCTCTGCCAATGCATCGGGATCACGGTTGCGTCGTAGGTTGGGTATCTCCCCCAGCTCTCGAATCGCGGCGAGGGTTGCGCGCCGGCGGGCGTGGGTGGCTCAGTTGCAGAGGTTGCTGTGTCCATGCCTCTAGGATACCTGCCGGCCGTGGGCGGATGCATGGGCCTACAAGTTGAGCAAGTTGAGCGGCAAGGAGCGGAGGCGCGATATTTCAGTCAAGCCGGACGACATACGGCAGAGCGGACGGATCGCCAGTTTCGAGCGACTCCGCGACTTCGTTGGCGTGCAGGAGGTCTGGCCGCGACGGATCGATCCGCACCCAGTGACCGGTAGGACCCGTGAACTCAATCACGCGTGCCGTTTTGTAGCGCTTTGCGAGCAATGTTTGCAGGTCGAGCGCATCTCCAGAGCTTTTGAACGCGCCAATCTGTACGCACCACCTTCCTGCAGGATCATTATTTGGGTGCGCGAAGGCCTCAATCTTGACTTGCGCCGTGCCCGGCCGCCAAACGCCAATGGCCTTTGCGGCCCCCATCGAAAGGTCCAGCACCCGACCCGGCACGAACGGTCCGCGGTCGGTGACACGCACCAGGATGCTCTGGTTTGTGGCCACGTTGGTCACCCGTACGGTGGATCCCATGGGCAGCGTGCGATGCGCGGCCGTCATCGCATTCTGGTCGAAGATGGTGCCATCTGCTCCAGCGCGATTGTGGTACGGCGGACCATACCAGCTTGCCACGCCAAACTCCGTCAGCACGGGCTTGCCGGATACATCGTCGAAGCCCACGGACGACTGCGCTTCAAGCGGCTTTCCCGCCGCCGGTTTCGCCCCGCTCTGCGTTGGTACAGCCGTTGGATTGCGCCCGTACACCGGCGGCGGAGGCGGCTGGTAGGCCACAGAAGACTGATGGTGGCAGCCGGACATCAGCAGGACGCCCGTAGAAAACGAGCACAGCACCGCCAGCCGCGTTGCTACCGCGCGGATGCGTTGCCAGGCGAGCTGAGCGCAAGTTCTCATGCAGCCATCTTCTTCGATCATTCTGTGCAAGCGCCGTGCGGTCAACTTTCTTCCTGATCCGAGTGCCCAGGTGGTTACGGCCCTGGGATTACGGCGCGGATCGACGCTCCGATACAACCACGGGCATCCGATCCTGCGTCCGTAGGTACACGGGCCTGATCACGATAAAGCGCGGCCCCTCCAATTCATGGCGCGTGACTTTATACTGCATCCAGGAATGGGAGACTCCGCACATGAGATTTGAACTACGCGCTCGATCCGTACAACTCACCGCCGCCGCCGCTTTCGGGCTTTCGCTTTCGTGTGCTTCCGGTGCCCATGCTCAAGCGAGCGCACCTCTGCTCATGGCCGCCGCGGAGTCGTCCTCGGTACCCGACGCAAACGTCTTACCCGACGCACCCAGCAGCACCGTGAGCCACACTGCCGCGCTGTCGACCGCGCAGGCACGCGGTGGCCGCACCGCCCCGAAGCATGCGAAATTCATCGCCGCAGACGAAAACGCGCAGACAATCACCGCCGGAGACAAAGTGGTGATTGCGGTACGGCAACTGGTGTCTCCCCTGTCCCTTGGTGGCGAAATCATCTCCGCCGGCTATACCCATCTGACCAATGGTGCGCCGAATTACGGAACGGATGGTAACGCATTTGCGCAGCGATTCGGCGCCTCCGTGGCACGGGGCTCGTCGCAGGAAATCTTTTCCGACGGGGTATTCGCTCCTATCCTGCACATCGATCCGCGCTACTACGTCGAAGGCTCGAATTTCAGCTTCGTGCACCGCGCTTTCTACGCAGCGACCCGCGTTCTGGTCGCCCGGACCGACGGCGGCCGTAACACCGTCAACGCTCCCCTCGTGTTGGGCTATGCGGCGTCTGCAGCGCTCAACAATGCCTACTATCCGCAGATTAACCGGAACTTTAAGGACACAGCATCGGGGTTCGGTGGATCGCTCGGTGGCGCGGCCATCGGTTTTGTGTTCAGCGAGTTCGCGGGCCGTTTCGTGAAGGCTGTACACATGAGTTCTTACTAACTGTCGGTAAACTCCGCCGGCTCCGCATCCTTTCGCTGGCGTGCGGGTATTAGGGCCTATGACCGTTGTCCGTCGCACGTCCGGCCGAAGCGCTTTTCGCTGTGAGAAGCCGTCGTTCGGCTTGTCAGTGTGCTTCTGGACGTGTATCGCAGGCGTTCACGCGGTCGCCGCACAGCAGTTCGAGGACACTGAATTGCATGGCGTCGAAACGACTCCGCTTCCTGACGCACCCAGTGTCGTCTATCTCCGCGCCAGCGAGGCGCCGGCTCAGCAGATGGGCGTCGCCGTTATGCCCCTGCCTGCTTGCCCACCGCGTCGGCGCCCTCCACCAGGACCTGACCGCACCCAGCCTGACCCGGAATTGCCCGCACCCGCCACCTGCGTGGAAAACCCTCTCCGCATCGTCGTGAATCAGGAACAGCGGCAGCCGCTGACCATGTCGCAAAAAGGCATGCTCGCCATACGGGATGTAATCGACCCAGTAAACCTCGCCGTCCTGGGAGCCCAGGCAGGCATCGGAGTTGGCCACAACGCACACTCGGCGTATGGGCCGGGTATCAAGGGCTTCGGTCGTCTCTTCGGCTATGAGCTCTTGCAAAGCTCGCAAGGCGAGTTTTTCGGGACGTTCCTTATTCCGGCGCTCGTTCACGAAGACCCGCGCTACAGGCGCATGCAACAGGCCAGCGTAAAGCGTCGCATCCTGCACGCGCTTAGTCGAACCGTGATCGCGCAGCACGACGACGGGCGCTCCATGCCGAACTATGCGACCCTGCTGACCTATCCCATCAGCGCGGAATTGAGCAACCTGTACGTCCCCGGCATCGGGGACAATGGAGCGTCGACCGCCCGCCGTATCGCCATAGGGTTTGCCACCGATCCTGCCAGCAACCTCATCGCGGAATTCCTGCCGGACCTCGCCCGGCGCGTGCACGTGCGCTCCATCTTCGTGCAGCAGATTGTCAACTCCGTTGCACTCACTCAAGGCGCCGGGCCATAGAACAACGGAATCGGACCCCGCTGAGGAGTCCGATCTGATTGCGGAGAGCAGCTGAGTTAGAAGGTCGTGCTGACTGTCAGGCGGAACGTTTTTCGCGGCTCGCGCAAGACGTAATTCGCGCCATAAAACTGGATCGCCTGCTGGTAGGTGAACTTTCCAGCATCGAGGTCCAGCGGGAACAGACCTTTGAAGGAGGCTGGGTCCAACGCAAGCTGCTGCGGAATGTCTTTGAACAAACGCAGCGGATTGTAGGCGTAGTAGATCCGAAATGGAGCGTTGACGATTGGAAGGATCACCTGAAGCTCCGCGCCGCTCGACATGCGGGGCACAAAGTTGGTTCCAGGTACCGTCTGAAGGTTGAGCGGGAACTTCACCTGTTTGCCGCCGGAGCACGCGCCGTTGGTCAATACCGGGCAGCCGTAAAGCGGGCTGTTGATCACCGATTGCCCCAGCACGCTCTGCCGCAATTGCGAACTCTGCGTGTTGAAGACCAGACCGAAGTCTGTGAAGAAGGCAAACGTCACCTGGTTCACGATCGGGATGCGATATTCGGCGTTGGCCGTGATGCTGGTGTCTCCGCCGATGGCCGCCAGCCGGTAAATCGGAAGCGGAATCTGCACGGTGCCCAGGCTTGAGTTGGTGGGGTCGCGGGGTACAAGCTGGCCGTCGGGATTGGTCAGGTTGAAGAGCACCCGATTAGGAAGGAACGCATATGGACCGGACGACCGCACGTCAAAGCCGCGGACGTCGTTTTCGCCGCCACCGTAGGTGCGCTGGAACGGCGGTGCTACCTCGCCGCCGAAGCCAGCGATGTTTGCCACCTGTACGCGATAGCCCAGAACGTTGCGGCCCTCACGATTGATCCTGAGGCCCTTCATCGGGAAGAACTGCCGGTAAGCAGCAGAAGGCGCGTAGAACTTGGTGTTGCCACCCGCTCCGGCTATCTGGAGCGCGATGTTGAAGTCCTTGCCACTATGCGGACCGACCGCTCGGTCCAGGGTGGAGAACGTAAAGCTCGGAGTAATGATCGACGAGATGATGCCTTCGAGCTGATTCTGGCCGGCAATACCGTTACGGAAAGACAGTGACTGGAACAGATTGCGCGTGTTGTCGTTGAAGGTAGTGATCCCGGACTTCGAGAGCGAATACGATATGCCGACGCGCGCCACACCAGAACGGCGGAACAGCTTGCGCAGCGCCGTGCTGCTGGAAATCGTCAGGCCGGTCGAAGACTGGTTGTAATTGTTGAGCAAAGACTGCTGCGCGTTGGTCAGGTTCAGGCTCTGGCCCTGCGCCGCTCCGTAGCTCTTGGACGGGTTAAAGTCAGTCTTTGACGTGAACACCTGCACGCCCAGTGAGACCGGCTTGTTGCGCAGGTATGGCTCGGTAAAACCGAAGCTCAGGTTGCGCGAAAGATCGCCGATATTGGCCGTGACGCTCAGGGTTTCGCCCAGGCCGAGAAAGTTGTTGGTCTCGTAATTCAGGCCGATGAACGACCCCGATGTACCGGAAAGACCACCATTGAGGCCAATCGAATTCTTGCCTTTTTCGCGCAGCTTCAGCAGCAGATCGACCGTCCCGGCATCCGTATTCTGACGGCTTTCCGTATCCTGCTCGGCTTTCAGGGTTTCGAAGTAATTGAGCTGGTTCAGGCGCAGCAGCGACAGATCCACCAGCCGGCTGTTGTACTCCTGTCCTTCTTCGATCAGCAGCTCGCGGCGAATGACCTTGTCGCGCGTAATAGTATTGCCCGTGAACTCGATTCGGGAAACGTAGAACTTCTTGCCCTCGTCGATGTCGACGTCGAGATACACCAGCTTCTTGGCCTCGTCGACCCGTGGCACGGGAGATCCGACCATGTTGATGAAGCCGCCCTCTCCGTAGGCTTTCCGCAGCGCCTCAACACCTTTTCCGAATAGCGATGAGTTGAAATACTCCCCGTCCTTGATCGCAAAAAGCCCCCGCAGCGCTTTCGTGTTCGGATAGGCCTTGTTGCCCTTGAACGTGATACCGCCCAGCCGGTAGCGCTCGCCCTCTTCGACGGGGATGATGATATCGACGCGCTTGCCCGTAGAGGGATGCAGCGTGAATGGGTTGATGCCGCCGGCGTTGCGGATGTTGGTTTGAGGCTCGCCAGTGAGCGCCTTGAAGTAGCCGCGATCGCGATAGGCGTAACGGACGCGCTCCGCGTCTTCATCGAGCTTCGAGGCGTCGAAGGTCTTCGCAAACAGGTTTTCTAAAATGATGGAGTGTGGAATCCCGATGGGCTTCAGATTGCGCATAGACCGGATAAGTTCGCGGTCCGGAATCGACTTGTTTCCGTCGAAGGCGATCTTGCCCACTTTGACCGTGGGGCCTTCCTTCACGACGAACGTCACCGCAACGGCTGCGGGCGGCAGCGTCTTGATTTCGGTCTTGATGGTGGCAAACTGGTGACCGTGCTCGGCCAGCAACTCCTGAAGGATCACCTCAGCGCGCTTGATCTTGGTCGGATCGTACTGGCTTTCGACCGAGAGTGGCACCTTGGCCTTCTTGAAGCGTTCCAGCACGTCGGAAGTGGTGACAGAGCTGAGACCCTTGTAGTCGATCTCGCGGATGGTGGGGCGCTCGCGCACATACACGATCAACTGGACGCAGGTCGGCTCGTCGACCTTCTCAAACCGCACGTCGTCAAAATAACCGGTATTCCACAACGAGTTGAAGTCGCGCTCCACAACGGCCGGGTCATAAGCGTCGCCGGGCCGGGAGAATAGCCGTGCCAGCACGGACTCCTTCGGGATTCGCCTATTGCCGATGACCTGCGTCGGGCACAGAACCTGCGGGGTCGCCGGAGCCGTAAAAGCGGGCCGCGCCTGAACCTGCGCGTCGAGCGAAGGGAGGGCCAACGTACCCAGCGCCGCAAGCGCAGCGAGAGACAGGATGCCGAAGCGGCTGGAGCGCATGCGCACAGGCTCGGTCGTACCTTGCAAACAATTATGAGAGCTTTCGCTCCATCGCATTCCCGTAAAAATAACCACACCCTCACTGCTCTCAAATCGTTCGGCCCTGCGGTAACGAAGGGGGAGCCTTGATTATAGGCGACTGCAAGGCCATCCGCGAAAATCGGCGTGTGAGTTTGACGAGCGACGCGGCGTCTTGATTAAGCGAACGGCCCTAAAAAAAAATGGCACGATTCCACTACTGCATGGTGTACGGCTGGGTGATCGCGGACAGGTTGGTTCCGGCCAGAAACCCCCGTATATCTTCCGACAGCCTTTGACCGGCCTGAGCCGACGGCACAGATGTATCCGCCAGTTCCGCTTTCAACAGCACAGGGATGGGCCGCGACCCCTCACCCGCCAGCGGGTTGCCGCGGTGCGGACGGTTGTACACCACCGTCACATGCTGATTACTGTCTGAGTATTGATGGCAGCCGCCCGCATCGCACACCGTCGCCGCTTCCAGCTTCAGGGAGCGTCCGGTATTGAACAAAGACTCCGCGAGTGTAACGTCTCCGCCCGGTGTGACCGCATTCAATTGCCCCACCCACTCTGGACTTTCCCCGCGCGTCATGTGGCAGGTCGTCGTGTCGTGCATCCCCAGCAGCGGAGAGATGCCAAAGGAAATCCGCGCACCCGATCCCGGCGTGCCATCTGCAGGACGGCCGTACTCGCCCCATGCATACACGATCGTGCCCTCAACCAGCGTCTCGGTCCAGGTACGTTGCAACGTAAATGCGCCCAGCTTCTCCGGGAAGGCGACGAGCCTGGGCCGCAGCGCTTCCCGCGCCAGCAATTCACGATGCGCATGTACCGCGTCTACCGAAAACACCGCAGCCAGCGCCAGCACAGCCGCCGCCCTCCACAGCGTGTCGCGCGCCGGAACGAGCAGTTGCGGAGTTTGCTGGGCAGGCTCGGGCAGAGTGTCTGCGGGATCGCGGCGCAAACGGTTCGCCACCGCGAAGAAGATGAACATCGCGGTCAGAAACAACGCTCCACCGATGATGTAGTCAGCGGTCTTGGCACGTTGCTGGAGCCAGACATAGGGCAGCGCGATCTTGTAATACACCACCAACAGGCATAGGCGGACGAAGTTGAACAGGTAGCCCAGCAGCACCGCACCCGCAATCACCGGCGCATACACGAACCAGCGAAAACGGTACATGTACCCGACCACCACAGCCGCCAACCCAAGTGTTACCGCCCCGCGAATGCCATTGCATCCCGGTGCGATGAACATGCCAAACTCCGGCGTGAACATCAAGCGCAGCTTGTCCTCGGTCAGCCGCTGGCCCAGCCCATGGGCAAAGGCCCGCGCCACCGTCGCCGAGGCGTGCTGCAACGGCAGATCCACAAGATTGCTGAAGACATGCGGCACCGGAATCACCGCCGCCATAAGCAGCACCGGAAACCAGGCAGCCCGCAGTAGCGGCTTGCCGCCAAACATCAGCACCAGCGCCATCGCATATAAGACGGCCACCAGCGGCAACGGCGGAATCTGCACCAGCCAGTTTTTGTGAACCGTCACGATAAATAGAGTTTGCGACCGCACATAGACCAGAGCAGCGGTCCCGGCCAGCAGCCAGAAACCCCACCAGGTGCCTTCCACTCGCCACCCCAGCGTGCGCCAGGCCCGCAAAATCAAGCCAGCAACCACAAACGGGACGACCAACCCCATGGACTTCAGGTCGTCAGAACGCCAAATGACAGCCAACGCCGAAACCGCGTGATGCACGGTCAAAAGCCCCGCTGCAGCGCACAGGCAGGCCAGTGCAACCACACTACGGGGCTTAAGGAGGTAGTTCGAGACGGGCACGAAGGTTTGACGGACTTTACCTCTTTAAGAAGAGAACGTACAGCGAAAACTTGCAAACGGGTGCCTGGAATAAGGCCCGCGTTAATGAACGCGCACTAGTTCTTCTTGAAACGTCGAGCCCGGAAACGCGTCCGCACGGAAGACAAGGCAAACGCTCCTCCTGCCAGGCCAGCCAGGATCAAGGTCGGATTCTCAGGTGAATCATCGCACCCGGTTTGCGCGCGAGCGGGCAAAGAAACACCCAGTGCAAAGAGGAACGTAAGCAGCAACAGTGACTTTTTCATGTTGATATCCCTTATTCTCGTCAGAGGCCCGGAGGGCGTCCTTCGCGTAAATTTCCGTTCAGGCTATGGCGCGTTTTGCAATTCACTCCCGTAACAGGAAACCTGTCAAAGGCGCGAACCTCGGGAAGTAACTCCCATTTTAGGGTTGGCTATCAACGAAGTCAATCAAATCCCCTTGCCTTTTCTTCGATTCTTGTTTTAGGACATTCTGGTATTGCCAAGCAACCATTGAGCGCTTGCTCCCATCCTCGGCCTGCGATCCAGGCTCCAGGTCGGTTTCCGCATCTGATTCGGGATATTATTTCTGTTGCGGCAAGGAGAAACGCAATATGGCATCTGCAATAGCGAACATCGAAGCGCTGAAAGGCCTTAACGAGCAACTTAAGTCGCGGATGGATAAAACGGTCGACGACTTTCGAGCCAACCTGGTCAGCGTACGTACCGGGCGCGCCTCCGTTCACATGCTGGACCACGTGAAAGTGGACTACTACGGCACGGACACTGCGGTCGCCCAGGTCGCCCAAATCACCACGCCAGAGGCCAATCTTATTCTCGTTCAGCCCTGGGAGATTTCGCTGGTCGGGGCGATCGAAAAGGCGATCCGCACATCCGGCCAGGGATTCAATCCCATGCACGACGGCAAGATCATCCGCGTGCCTATTCCGCCGATGACGGAGGAGCGCCGCAAAGAAGCCGTTAAGAAGCTCGCCGGCGTGCTGGAAGACCACAAAACGTCGCTAAGAAACATCCGGCGCGAAGGCAACGAGACCGTTAAAAAGGCTTCCAAAGAAAAACTGATCTCCGCCGATGACGAGAAACGCGCCAATGACGAGATCCAGCAGCTTACCGATCACGAGATTAAGCGCGTGGAAGAGTTGTTCAAAGCCAAGGAAAAGGAAGTATTGACACTCTGACCGTCCCCTGCCACCGCCACCATTACAGTGTCGGCAGGGTCAGGTCCCTGCCGATTCGCCGGCAGAGTGCTGAATGGATAAAACGCTATCGATTACCGCGATTGCTTCTCTTGCTTCCTGCACATCGTGTACGCGAATCACATGGGCACCTGCAACGATAGCCATCACGTTGGCCGCGCTGGTAGCCATTGAGAGCGAACCTCTGGCCGAGCGGCCTTCATATTCAAGTCCGGCGAGCACATTTCCAAGAAACGCTTTGCGTGACAAACCTGCAAGCAGCGGCCTGCCCAGCTCCGCCAGCCGCGCAAAGCCGCCCAGCAGGGCCAGATTCTCGGATCCACGCTTTCCGAAACCAAAGCCCGGGTCAAGTAGAATCGTCGCCTCGTCGATACCTGCCGCGAGTGCCGCGTCAAGCCGCTCGCGCAGCCCACCCAGAACGAGCGGCGTCACCTCCGATAGTTTCAAATCAGGCTGGCTGCGCCACTCCTGAGGCCGGCCACGGGTGTGCATCAGCACATATCCCGCACGGTTTTCAGTCAGGACAGTGGCCATCTGTTCGTCCCACAGCAGCCCCGAAACATCGTTGACAATTTGGGCGCCAGCCGCGATCGCAGCCCGCGCTGTCGCAGCGTGGTAGGTGTCCACGGACACCACTGCGAAAGGCCGCTCACGCATCAGCGCCTCCAGCACCGGCAACAGACGCGCCTGTTCGTCTGCCGAGGTCAGCGGTTCGGCTCCGGGTCTCGTGGACTCCGCGCCTAGATCCAGGATGTCTGCCCCGCCGTCCAGCCGGTCCAGTGCAACTGCGACTGTATCGTCCACCGAAGAATCGGCCAGGCCGTCTCCCGAAAAGCTGTCCGGGGTCACGTTTACGATGGCCATCACCATGGTGCGCTCACCCAATCTAAGGGTGCGCGTACGCAGTTGCCAATCGAAACGGGCTCGGGTCGCAAACGCCATAGGTCGATAGGCTCCTGGGAAATCTACGAGGGTTTTTTGGTCGTGGTCGAAGAAGTGTGATCCAGAATGACCTTCCATCCCGCAGGCGTCTTTTCCAGCACCAGTGAATAGATACCGTCGGCGTTGCCGCCGCCTGCCGCTGATCGCTCCAGGTGAAAATTCCCGAGGACCGTTGCAAACTGCGCGTCCAACGGATGCACCTCTACGTTGGAGAAGCTCAGCACACCCATTGCGGTCTTGTTCGGATAACCCTTGCGGTAGCTCTGGATCATACCCGCATAGCCACGCCGCACCGTAGAGCCGATGAACAAAATGTCCGGTGAGTTCTTGTAACCGGTCGCAAAGGCGTCTAGATCGCCGCGATTCCAGTCAGTCGTTTGCTTGTCCAGCACAGCGCGGATGCTTTGTTCCACGGAACGCTCAGGCGGCGTCGCATGCGCCGGCACGCCGCTGCACAAACCGAAACATAAGATTAAAACAAGGACGAGACGCATAGCGCAGACTCCTTCAAATGTGTGGCTTGAGGACGCTTACAATCTTGTCATGGACTCGGGACTTACAGGAACGAAAATTGTCCACGCGGTTTGCACGCTTGACTGCCCCGACTCCTGTGGTGTGCTCGTGACCGTAGACACCCTGGCCGGCCGCGCAACAAAAGTGCAGGGCGACCCCGCGCATCCCGTCACTCGTGGTTTTCTGTGCGGCAAGGTGGCTCGTTATCTTGATCGCGTGTATGCACCGGATCGGCTGCTGCATCCCATGCGCCGCAAAGCCGGCATTCGGAAAGGACCGCTGCCGCAGGGTCGTGAGGTCGAAGCGTTTGAGCGCATCTCGTGGGACGAAGCGCTTGACTTGATCGCGGCGAAGCTGACGGCCTTGGCCACCAAGTTCGGCCCGGAGTCGATTCTGCCGTACAGTTACGCGGGCACGATCGGTCAGCTTGGTTACGGGTCCATGGACCGGCGGTTTTTTCATCGTCTGGGAGCTTCGCAACTAGACCGGACTATCTGCTCGAGCGCGGGCGGCGAGGCGTTGTTGAACGTCTACGGCGTCAAGCTCGGTACGGTGCCACAAGACTTCGTCCATGCCGGGTTGATTATCGCGTGGGGAGCCAACATCCACGGCAACAACATTCACCTCTGGCCGTTCATTGAGCAGGCCCGCCGGAACGGCGCGAAGCTGGTGGTCATTGACCCATACCGGACGCGCACGGCGGCTCTGGCGGACGAGCATCTGGCTATCCGGCCAGGCACCGATGCGATGCTCGCGCTCGCCATCATGCACGTCATCTTCCGCGATGGCTGGGAAGACAAGTTATATCTGCACGAATGCACGACCGGCTGGGAGGAGCTTCGCGCCCATGCTCTCAAGCCGGAGCACGCGCCAACGCGCGCGGCGGCGCTGACGGGTATCGACGCAGCGACAATCGAGCGGCTTGCGCAGGCGTACGGCCAGGCCGGGCGGGACAGCCGTAAACCGGCGGTGATTCGCGTCAATTACGGCATTCAGCGCAGCGAGAACGGCGGCACCGCCGCTCGCGCCGTCGCCATGCTTCCTCTACTTACCGGAAGCTGGAAGCAGCGCGGCGGAGGCATGTTGCTCTCGACCAGCGGATCATTTCCGTTCCATAGCGCCAAGCTGCAGATGCCGGAGCTGATGCAGGCTAGTTCCCTGGGCCGCTCCGCTCGCGTGATCAACATGAACACGCTCGGCCACGCGCTAACGGAGCTGGGGCAGAACGGCCAAGATACACCGATCCGCGCCCTGTTCGTCTACAACTGCAACGCTGCTGCGGTTGCGCCGGACTCGAACCGCGTCCTCGCCGGTCTGCGTCGCGACGATCTCTTCACCGTCGTACATGAGCAATTCTGGACTGACACGACCGACTACGCCGACATCGTGATGCCAGCCACCACGTTTCTCGAAGCCAAGGATGTAATGGGGGCGTACGGCCATCTGTTCGCGCAGATCTCGCAACGGGCGATTGAGCCGATCGGAGAGTCGCGTTCAAATGTTGCGCTCTTTGCCGAGCTTGGCCAGCGCATGGGGTTCACCGAGGCAGCCTTCACGGACGACGCCGACGCGCTGATCGCGCAGGCTCTGGATTCGGCGCATCCGTGGTTTGCGGGCGTCACGAAAGAGCGTTTGGAGCATGAGCATCAGGTCGGCCTTGCGCTGCCGGTCAACGCGGCAGCCGAGTCGCTTCCTTTCTCGACCGCGGAGTGGTTCCGGACGCCCGTTGGCAAGGCACAACTGCTGCCCGTGCCAGAGTTTGTAGCGCCACGCGAGTCTCGCAGCGGCGCGAACGCAGCCGGGCACTTCCCGCTGGAGTTTCTCGGACGCAAGGCTGACAACTACATGAACTCGACCTTTGCGAACCTTCCCATGCATCAGCACATGGAGCGGCACACCGCCGGCCTGCTGGAAATGCATGCGGCCGACGCTGCTCCGCGTCACATCGTTTCGGGCGACAGCGTCACCATCTGGAACGATCGCGGGCGAATCGAGCTGACCGCGTCGGTCAACGCCAATGGGGAGGCCAAGGTCGGCCCGGGCGTAGTTTCGGCGCGGCTGGACTGGCAGAAGCTGGCGCGCGATGGTGCCAACGTCAACGCGCTCACCAGCCAGGCGCTCACCGACATTGGAGGCGGAGCAACGTTCTATTCCACGCTGGTGGAGGTTGCGAAGGTCGACAGAATGGCGGCGGACTGAAGTATGGACAACGTTCGAATGGATAAATGGCTGTGGGCGGCGCGCTTCTTCAAGACGCGCTCTGACGCGGCGAATGCCTGCGACCTGGGTCGCATCACGTCCAACGGCCACACCGCCAAAGCCGCACGCGACGTCCGCGTCAACGACATGTTGACGATCCGTAACGAGGGAGGCGACTTCGCGGTCGAGGTCATGCAACTTAGCTCTGTGCGAGGTCCGGCAGCTATCGCCCAGACACTCTTTCGCGAGACCGACGCCAGCCGCATCGCGCGCCAAAAGGCTTCAGACGAACGCAAGGCGATGATGGACTTTGGGGGGACGCCGGCGGGACGGCCGACCAAGCAGGATCGGCGCAACATCAATAAGCTGCGGGGCAGAGTGATCGGGTTCTAGGCCAGACCAGTCGATTGTGCCTGCTCATGCGCGTGGTAGCTCGAGCGCACGAGCGGCCCGCTCTCAACGTGGCGGAAACCCATGGCGAGCGCTTCGTGCTTCAGGAACGCAAACTCGTCCGGCGTGTAGAAGCGTGACATCGGCAAGTGATCGCGAGATGGTCGCAAATACTGGCCGACGGTGAGGATGTCTACCTTGCGGTCGGCAAGGTCGCGGAATACACCCAGCAGCTCGTGCATTTCCTCGCCCATACCGACGATGATGCCCGTCTTGGTGACGATCGGCCCGGTGGGATGTTGCGCCGATTCGCGCTTGGCCGCCGCCAGAAACTCGAGCGAACGCTCGTAGCGCCCGCCGGATTTCGCGACGCGATACAGCCGCGGGACGGTCTCGATATTGTGATTGAGAATTTCGGGCCGCGCGTCGACGACCATCCGCCGCGCCGCTTCGACGCCCTGGAAGTCAGGCGTGAGGACTTCAACCTGGCAACCAGGGGCCTGCTTGCGGATTTCTTCAATCACGTTGACAAAGGCGCGCGCAGCGCCCAGGTTGTCGTCGTCGCGGTTCACGCTGGTGATGACCGCGTGCTTCAGGCCAAGCTGCGCCACGGCGTAAGCCACGCGTTCGGGCTCCTGATGATCGATCGGTTCCGGCCTGCCCTTGGGCACCGCGCAGAAGCCGCAGCGCCGCGTACACAGGTTGCCCAGCATCATGAACGTCGCGGTCTTGTGGTTCCAGCACTCGCCGATGTTGGGGCAATGCGCGCTTTCGCAGACGGTGTGCAGGTTTAGTTCACGGGCGAGCTTCTTGAGCGCGTGGAACGTCTCGCCCATTGGCGCACGCGCCTTCAGCCAGTCCGGCTTGGCAATGGGCTTGCGTGGGGTAACGTCGATCTGGACCAGAGAGTCGTTGAAAACGAGCGGAGCCATGCTGTCTCGATTGTATTACCCCAGCTGCTCGCGCACCTCGGTCCGGCTCAGGTACAGAAAGAACACCATCTCCAGAAGTCCACGCACCGCGAAGAATCCAACATGAGTATGCGCGAAGAAGTAGATATCCCCGAGGCTCATTAGCAGGCATCCGGCCAGCACCAGAGCCCACCCCCAGCGTCGCAGACGCAGCAGCCCGAAGATGCCCACCAGCAGCAGTGTGCAGACCCCGAGCACACTGTACTTCCCGCCCGCCATGCCGAATGCTCCGCGAATCGCTCCGAAAGCGTTCAGCATCGTCACTAGAAGCAGAAACATGCAGATGCCGGCGATCCCCGGCAGCATTCCGCCGCGTTCGGCGGCGGGCGTCACCACCGGCAGCGGGCTGCGCGCCAGACTACCTTTGTCATTGGATTGTTGCTCTTGTTCAGGCATCATTCTCATTTCTAAAGCGTATGCAGATAGGCGAGCAGATTTTGCAATTCGAGGGGATCGATTTGCGGCTGTGCTGGCATCAGGTTACGCCCCCGCAGCACGGTCGCCGACACGCGATCGTCATTTGCGGGCGCACCGCTCGGCAGGTAGGGCTTGCGAAACACGCTTCGCAGTGCTGGCCCGTGCAAAGGTTCCGCAATGCGGTCGTAGTGGCAGGCAGCGCAACGCGCTTGATACACGGCATGGCCCTGAGCCTCCGAAACCGAAAGTTGGTCGAGCGGCTTTGGCCCCGGCACGCTATGACACCCAGTCAGAGCGGCTGCTGCAAGCACAACACACAGACTTCCAATGCCTGGTTTCATCACCGGTTTTTCTCGGAACGTTCGCTTATGCCTTTTTGCGGCTCGCTGCTTTTGTCGCAGACGTTGCGCAGGTAGTCCCACGAATACAGCCCCGCCTCATGTCCGTCGTTCCATTTGAAGCGCAAAGCGTATTTACCCACTGGCGTTACTTCCACCGGACGCGGCGGCGCTTCATACATCGGCAGCAGGCTAGGTGGCTTCGGCTTGCCTACCCCCGGTTCGCGGCCAGCCTTGTCGCGCTCTTCGTGACACGTCGCGCAGGGGCAGGCCGCACGCAACCACGCAAAGTTCCACGCGCTCGTGTGCCCGTCGCGCCAGTCGATCTCCATGCCTGTGCCGCCGGTCTTGTCCACCCGCACCTTGATGGGCGAAATCGCGTCGCCAGCCAGCTTGGGCGGCGCGTTTTCGGCGCGCTGGGACTCCGCCTGACTGATAAAAGTGATCCCTTCGTGGCTCATGGCTTCCTTCCTTACTGCGGCGTTCCTGTGGGCTGGGGCCTGGTTGCGTCTCGATCAAAGCGCAATTTCAGGATAAGGATAGAAAGGGACAGCACAAACGTGATCGCGTTCGCGAGGGTAACGGGCGTCGAGTGCGAAGCAATTCCGTACGTAAGCCAAAAACCGGTCCCCGTGGTGAAGATAAGGAACATGCCCAGCGAAATGTCGCGTGCCGAGCGGAGCTTCACCACACGAATGAGCTGCGGCAAAAACGAAATTGTGGTGAGCGTAGCTGCGATGTAGCCGATGACGTCTACGCCTTGTTGAGAAAGAGTCATCTCTGTGCCTGCTTCCAGAAAAAGTATCCCGCAATCACCACGCCCGTTATCACGACGAACACCCGCAGCACGTCGCCGTTCGCCTTCTTCGCCAGCCGGGCACCGACGTAGCCACCCGCACCCGCAAAGATCATCGACACCAGGCAGTAATGCCACACCACCGCGCCCGTGATGACAAAAGTGACGATCGCGCAGAAATTCGAAGACGTCGCTGCGACCACTTTCATGGCATTCAGGCGATGCATGTCTTCCATGCCGAACAACGCAAGGATCGTCATCACCAGAAAGCCGCCGCCCGCTCCAAAGTAACCGATATAGAAACACACCGGAAACAAAGCCGCCGCCAGGGCCAGCTTCGGAATCGGTCTTTCCTGGTGCGGATGGGCGCCGCGCCTGCGAAGCCATGTGGACACCGGCCCGCTGATGCCGAAGACCAGCGTTCCACCCAGGATAAGCCACGGAATCATGTGCAGAAACGTGCGCTGTTGCGTATGCAGCAGGGTCTCCGCACCGGCCACGCCACCCACCAGACTGACCAGTACGATTACCGGCAGCAGTTCGCGGCGAACGTCGCCACGCAACGTCGCCAGCGACGTCAACTGCCCGGGCCACAGAGCGACCGTGTTGGTGGCGTTGGCTTCAACCGGCGGAACACCCATGCCCAGCATCGCCGGAAACGAGAGGAACGATCCGCCCCCGGCCATCGCGTTCATCACACCCGCGATCAGCGAAGCAAACACCAGCCACACGTACCGAAGATGAGGAATGTGGCTGGAGAGCATAGCTCTTTCATTGTAGCGATGACGACCGGAGCGTTATTCGGCCGGGGCCTGCTTGTGCTCCTGGTACGCGCCAATATGGTCGTAGATCTGCTGCGGAAACTTCAGGTTGCGATACACGTTTCCGCAGTCAGGGTCGTCGGGATGCGGCAGGATGGGAAACTCTTGCTGCTGCTGCCACTCCACGATCCGTTCGCGCCGGGGAGGACTATAGTCACGACCCTCCACCTGGCGAAGCATGACTACAGCCTGCTCTTCGGAGAAGTCGCGATCCTTGGTCAACTCGCCGATCACCTCTTCGTCGGTCAGAAAATGGCGCGCAATCATCGCGAACACCAACCGGCCGTAGTGACCTATGTCCTCGCCCGCCGCCAGCGAATCGAGCAGGTATGCCATCATTTCGTCCTGGCGCAGGGCATCGATTCCGCTCAGCTCATCAATTTCGCGCAGCGCGGGTCGCCTCGCAGAGTGGCCCTCCTTCTCGTGGCTCGCTGACTGATCGCCGTTGCGCTCTGCGCGGTTGGCTGGATCGGCTTGCTGCATCCGTTTTAGCTTTGCCAACTCGGCTTCGGCGCGATCAGCCCTGTCTACCGCGCTGCGAAGCGCTTCACCCTGTTCGTCCATCACCGGTTGATCGAGGACTACTTCCCGTTCGCTCATAGTTTCCGCCTCTCGCGGCATCGAGCTTGTTCGCTCTCTGTTCGCCTGTAACTGAGACGGCTGGGCAAGGCGTCGGGTTGTTTCGCCTGGTCCTGGACTACTCGCAGCCCGTGAGGCGCAAAGCTTCTCCCACAGTCGTCGCCACCAGCAGACAGCTGCGGTTGCCGCGCAACATGCCTTCGCGTTCGCAGACGTCGAGGAAGTCCAACAGCGTGTCGTAGAATCCGTCGACGTTCAACAACACGACAGGCTTCGTATGGATCTTCAGCGTCTGCCAGGCCAGAACTTCAAACATTTCTTCGAAGGTGCCGAAACCTCCTGGCAGGACCAGAAAGGCGTCCGCACGATCCGACATGAGTGCTTTGCGAGTGTGCATGGTGCTGGTGACGTGCATCTCCGTGACGCCCTTGTGGGCGACTTCGAGATCAACCAGCACATGCGGGATCACGCCAACAACGTGGCCTCCGCCCGCGAGAGTGGAGTCGGCAACGGCGCCCATCAGGCCGACTTTGGCGCCGCCATAAATCAAGCCGATGTGTCGCGCAGCCAGCGCCTTTCCCAGATCGATTGCGGTCTGGCGATAGACGGGCCGCGCGCCATCGGCGGCTGAACAGAATACGGCGATACTGCGTTCCGGTTTGTGCTCCATCTACGCAGCATAATCTACTACGGTGCGCCCCAGACAGTGGGATCAATTGAGCACGATCTCACGCGGTCCGTTTGTCGAAGCCTGCGCTTCGAAGCGTGAATCAACGTGGCTGTTCACGGTGCTGGTCACATGCACGGACGCACCTACAGTCACGCTGAGCTTGGTAGTACCGTGTGCCGGCACCTTGAAGCTCTCGTGTCCGATGCGCAGTTCGCGAGCTTCGCTGGAGGCGTTGCGAATGCTCAGGATCGTCCATTGCGGCTTGGCGGCGTGCGTGGTCGGGTGGTGGAAAAAGTTTCCAGGAGTTGGAAAGAAAGCCGCAGCGGCAGGAAGGCTGTAAACGGCGGCAAGCATGGGAACTGCAACGAAACGGAGTTTGGCAATGAGGAGAGTCATCGGAGTCATCTCGATTCCTATTGAATTCGCCGATCTCGCTGCCATGGTTCAGGAGTTCGTCGTGCAGATTGATACGCGATGCCTGCTGCAAAAGTTCAATGTTTATGGGGAAAATGAGGTGATTGTTGGAGAAATGTCGCCACTGTTCTACATGCAAAGAAGGAGTCCGCTCGCAAGCCTCAGCCTGCGAGCGGACTCCCTCGACTCCTCGGAACAGGAGCTCAGTTAACGCGGATCGTGGCGCCCGACATCTCGGACGAGAGCTGCGCCAGAATGGTTCCAGCGGCGTGCGTGGCGGATGCGCTTGCGTACACAATCTTTGTGCCGGGAGCCGCGCTGACTTTTACCGTCTGTCCGGCGGGGATGGTCATCGCGCTTTCGCCGACCTTCACATCAAGCGTATCTTTCGTGTTGTTGGCGAGGTTGAGGTTCACCATCTTGGTGCCCATGAACGCCCGCACCGGAACTTTGGTACGCAGCGGCGACGCCATGGCACAAACAGGGGCTACAGCCTGGGCGGCGACAAGGCAGGCAACGGACAAAGCAGGAACGATCAATTTGGAACGAAACATGGCACTACTCCTATAGAGCTGCTGGTAGAGCGTTTGGAGCGAAGTCTGCCCCACTCGGCGTGAACCGTAATGGGCTCGCTGCATCTTCCTTTACGCGGGTTCCCTTGCGTTGGTTCCCTCCCGCGCGAAGATTCTTTGTGCCTTCACAATTGCCCATGTGCCAAACAAATACATGCAAATCCGAACTCCGTTAAAATGAAACGTGGGAGTAGTAAAGAAGTGGACGATCTTCTCGCGAACATGAATCCGCAGCAGCGCGAAGGCATCGTCTCTGTCGATGGGCCGGTACTATTGCTTGCCGGCGCCGGCTCCGGCAAGACACGCGTAATTACGCATCGGATTGCGTACCTGATTCAGCAGCGCGGCGTCTCGCCGGATAATATCCTCGCGGTGACCTTTACCAACAAGGCCGCGAAAGAGATGGCCGAGCGCGTCGAGAAGATTCTTGGCCACACCACGCTCGCCAAGCCGACGCTCGCAACGTTTCACAGCTTCTGCGTGCGCGTGCTGCGGCGCGACATCGAAGCGCTGCGCACCGACGGAGTCGGCCTGACGAAGAGCTTCGCGATCTACGACGAAACCGACCAGCAAGCCGTCGTGAAGCAAGCACTCAAGCGGCTCGGCTTCGACGACAAGAGCCTGAAGCCGCGCGTCGCGCTGGGCCGTATTTCCTGGGCGAAGAATCACATGATCGACCCGCAGGAGTATTTCCTCGCCAGCACCAACCCGATGGAAGAAAAGATTGCGCACATCTTCGAGATTTACAAAAAGGAGCTGTTCAAGGCCAACGCGCTCGACTTCGACGATCTGCTGCTGGAGACCGTTCGCCTGCTGAAGACGTCGAGTGAAGTGCGCGAGCGCTACAACCGCCGCTACAAGTACCTGCTGATCGACGAGTACCAGGACACCAACCGTCCGCAGTACGAGTTGATGAAACTTCTGGGGACGCACGGCAACGTATGCGTGGTGGGCGATGAAGACCAGTCGATCTACTCCTGGCGCGGCGCGGACATCAAGAACATTCTGGAGTTCGAAAAGGACTTTCCCGCGGTCCAGACGATTCGCCTGGAGCAGAACTATCGCTCCACGCAGGTCATCCTCGAAGGCGCAAGCGCTGTCGTCGCACAGAACGTTCAGCGCAAGGGCAAAAATCTTTGGACTTCACGCGAAGGGGGCTCACTGATCGGTTTTTACGAAGCTCCCGACGGTGAGAACGAAGCGCTGTTTATCGCCGACCGCATCCAGAAATATTTCCGCGAGGCCGGGCAGCAGGAGGATACCCCGCGCTGCGCCGTCCTGTATCGTACCAACTCGCAGTCGCGGCTGGTGGAAGAAGCGCTGCGACGCTACGCCATTCAGTACCACATGGTGGGCGGCTTCTCGTTCTACGACCGCGCAGAGGTCAAGGACATTCTCAGCTACCTGAAGCTGGTGCAAAATCCGCACGACTCCGTCGCCCTGGGCCGGGTGGTCAACTCGCCACCGCGCGGCATTGGGAAGACAACGCTCGAAACGATCGAGCGGATCGCGCTGACGACCGGCATGAGTTCCTGGGATGCGATTGCTCGGGCGACGGAAGAGAAGCTGTTGCCTGCACGCGCGCTGACGGCGCTGATGGGGTTCCGCCGGCTGATCAAGGACGCTCGCGCGATGCTGGGGCCGGACTTTGCCCAGGCGCTCGCCACCGACGCTGGCGCGCCTCCCACTGGCTCGCCTCCGAGCCCACCCAATCCCACCGACGAAGAAGTCCTCAACTACCTGGAGAACCTGGCCGCATCCGCAGACACATCAACCCCGGAGGACTCGGGCGACACCGACTTCGACTTCGGCTTTGCGACCGAAGACACCCCTGCGCCCGGCGTCACAGCCAACGACGCCAATACCTCCTTCGACACCAGCTTCAACTTCGGTTTCGACTTTGGGCCCAGCGAAGAAATCAGCACCCTCGCTGCAGAAAACTCGGCGACGGAAATTGACGACGCCCCGCTCGACTCCGCCAGCTTCAACCCCTTCGCTCCCATCCCGCTCAAGAGCGCCTCCGACACCGTCCGTGACCGCATCGTCGCCGCGCAGAGCGGCGGTCACGAAGACGCCAACGCCGCTGACCGCGAGGCCGAGCACGCGCGGGCCTTCCGCAAACCGGGTGACCCCGCAACATTACCCGAACTCATCAAGTTCCTCAACGACCGCTCCGGCTACATCAAGGCGCTCGAAGAGGAAGGCACTCCGGAATCTTTCTCCCGCATTGAGAACCTCAAGGAACTCGCAAATGCTGCACAGGACGCCACTTCGCGCGGGGAGACGCTTGCGGAGTTTCTCGACCATGCCGCACTGGTTTCGGACGCCGATTCCTACTCCGCCGAAGCTCGCGTGACGCTCATGACGCTGCACGCCGCGAAAGGGCTGGAGTTTCCGCTGGTCTTCCTCGCGGGGATGGAGGAAGGCCTGTTCCCGCACTCCCGCACGGTCGTCGACCCAACGCAGATGGAGGAGGAGCGCCGCCTTTGCTACGTCGGCATGACCCGCGCGATGGACACGCTCATCATGACGCGCGCACGCTACCGCCGCCGCTACGGCAACGATAGCCCGGAGTCTTCACTGCCTTCGCGCTTCCTCGAAGAAGTGCCGTCGCGGCTGATCGAAGACCTGAGCCCGCCGTCGTTCCGGGGCACGTACTCTACGCCGTACCCGCAGCGCGCCCGCCGCGGCGGAGAGGACGAAAGCTTCGACCGCCACCCCAGCTATGAGGACGACTCCCAGGAAGCTCCTGCTTCAGGCGCCAAAAGCTACGCCGCCCAACGCTTCGCGGCAGGCAAAGCGGCCGCAGGCTCCGGGTCGCTCGACAACATCGCGCAGTTCTTCGGCAAGGGGGGAACAGGTTACAAACCGGGGGGTCCGCGGTTCCCTGCCCGCCCTAAACTGGACATTCCAACACCGACCGGCAAGACCGGCCTCGGCAAAGGCGTTCGTGTGCGCCACCCGAAATATGGTGAGGGCGTCATCTTCGCTCGCGAAGGCGACGGAGAAGATGCCAAGCTTACAGTACAATTTAGTGGTCACGGTATGAAAAAGCTGGTGGAGAAGTTCGCTCAGCTGGAACGCTTGTAAAGCCCGCAGTCGCTTCCAGGCGCGCCTCCATTTTGCAGTCCGGACACAAATTCAGCAGCTCAGAGAGAAGACAGACATCATGGCAAACACGACAGCAATCACGGACAAGGCCGAACGTAAGGCCATCAAGCGCAAGGCGCGCAAAGCCGCTCCGCCGAAGGCTGCACGCACCGGCGCCCGCGGCGAAAACAAGGCCAAGATCAAGAAAGCATCGCGCGGCCAGGCCAAGCGGTAGTCTCAACCGCACCAGCAACACGGGCGAAGCTTCGGCTTCGCCCGTTCACTTGTAAATCCCTTTTTAGGGTGTCGCGGCATCTTAGCGAGCGGTCGCAACCCCAACAAATGAATCCGCACACCCGTAATAGAGCCACCATTTACCCCGGAACCACGCCAGCCCTTCGCCGAAAGTTGTTCCCGCTCCGTATTGCCCGCTGCGCTCAAACGGGAGTTCCGGCGCAAAGACCGGGCGCTCCGTTCGTGCCAGCAGCCGGGTTGGATCGGTCGCCGAGAAGAGCGCTTCCTGCACCGAGTAAGCGCCCGGACGGAGGCTGGCGTCGGTCGTTGTGCCCTCTCCGTTCTTGGCGTTGTAAAGCATGACGATGCCCCGTGAGGTAAGCAGTGGCGGTGGCCCGGTCTCTGGGAAGGCGCTGTCTGAGTGGCCGTCCCTGCGGCGCAGAAGCACGACCGCCTTCCCGTCGGCATCGTTCACCGGCGTCCAGTGGATGAGGTCCTGCGACGTCGCGAGGCCAACCTCGATCTCGCCCCAATACATCCAGTACTTGCCCTGCAGCTTCGCCGCGACGACTCGGTCGCCCTTTCGCTCCGTGAGAATTGCTGCCGATTTGTATTTGAGCGTTGCGTAGGGACTCCCCGGCGTCTCGCCAAATGCGGGACCGTGCTTCACCCACACGCGCAGGTCGCGCGAGGTCGCGATTCCAACCGAGTACCTCTGCAGTCGGCGTGACCATTGCGTATACGTCAGCACATACGTTCCGTCCGGTGCCTCGACGATGCGCGGATCTTCCACACCGCCCTCGATCTCACGGCTCATCTGCTCGTCGCGCGCGGGGTACAGCACCGGAGCGGGCATCTTTGTGAAGTGGACTCCATCCGCGCTCACGGCGAGTCCCAATCGAGACACGTGCTCTCCAATAGCCATAGCGCCGGAGTCATCTTCAGCGCGATACAGCACATACACCTTGCCTTGCCGCACAATCGCGGCCGGGTTGAAAGTGTGCAGCGCTTCCCAGTGGACAGGCGCGCCGCTCACGGGATCCGTAAAGCTCGCGGCCGGGTCAGGTCGAAGGATGGGCTGGCTCGACGCCCTGGTCCATGGTCCAAGAATCCAGTCACCTGGTTGCCCGCTGGCAACAATCGACGTCATCGAAAGTACAATCGTTCCTAGCACTCGCCACATACCGATAGACTACTGCTCACACCCGCAAACCCGCAGAAGCATCGAGAGGATCCCGCACTGGCCCGTCAAATCTTTGCCACCAAGTCGATCGACAAGCTGATCTCCGAGTCTGAACGCCCCGATCACTCGCTCCGCAAGACCCTCGGCCCGGTATCGCTCACCGCGCTTGGCATCGGCGCGGTCATCGGTTCCGGCATCTTCACGGTCATCGGGACAGCTATCGGCGGCAATCCCTCGAAGATCGCCGACTGGAAGGGTTCGCCGATCATCGACCTGATTCTGCACCATGGCGCAGTGGCAGGCCGGCCCGGCGCCGGGCCCGCGCTGGCTATCTCGCTCGTGCTGGTGGCTGTCGTCTGCGCCCTCACCGGGCTGTGCTACGCCGAGCTTGCCTCGATGATTCCCATCGCCGGCTCTGCCTACACCTACACGTACGCCACCCTGGGCGAGCTGATCGCGTGGATTATCGGTTGGGATCTCATCCTTGAGTACGCCTTCTCGAACATGAGCGTCTCGGTCGGCTTCGCCGCTCACGTAGTCGACCTGCTCGACTGGCTGGGAATCCGCCTTGACCCCAAGTGGCTCTCCCCCGCTTACCTTCCTCTCGGCCTCCAGGACCTTGCCGGCAAATACATCTTTACGCCTGGCTGGCACTTCGGCTTCGACATCCCAGCGTTCGTCGTCGTGCTTTTGCTGACCGTAATTCTCGTGCGCGGCATTCGCGAGTCGGCGCGGACCAACAACATCATGGTGCTGGTCAAAATCTGCGCGATTCTGCTTTTTGTCTTCTTCGGCCTCAGCTTCATTCATCCAGCGAACTACCATCCGTTCTCGCCAAACGGCTTCTCGGGCGTGCTCGCTGGCGGATCCATCATCTTCTTCACCTACATCGGATTCGACTCTGTCTCGACCGCCAGCGAGGAATGCCGCAACCCGCGCCGCGACGTGCCTATCGGGATCATCGCGACGCTGATCGTTTGCACGGTCCTGTACATCGGCGTGGCCGCCGTGCTGACGGGCATCGTTCCCTGGCGGTCGATTGCGGGCGACGGCGCGCCGGTCGTCACCGCGCTCAAGCGCCTTTCGCTGACCCCCGAAGGCCACCGCCTGCACTGGGTTCGCCTGGCCGTGCTGCTCGGCGCGATCGTGGGCATGATCTCGTCCATATTGGTCTTTCAGCTAGGCCAGGCTCGGGTCTGGTTCGCCATGTCGCGAGACAAGCTCCTCCCCGATATCTTCTCCTCGCTCCACCCCCGCTTCCGCACGCCGGCCTTTGCTACCATCTTCGCGGGCGTGCTTGTTGCAATTCCGTCGGGACTGCTGGACGTCGGCACCTTCGCAGAGATGTCGAACATCGGTACGCTGTTCGCCTTCGTTCTGGTCTCGATCGGCGTCATCGTGCTCCGCTACAAAGACCCAACCCGCCACCGCGGCTTCCGCGTGCCGTTCGGTCCCGTAATCCCCATCTTGAGTACGCTGTTCTGCATTCTGCTTATGGCTGGATTGCCCGCGATCACCTGGGTGCGGTTTTTCGTCTGGTTGATCATCGGGCTGTTCGTGTACTTCCTGTACAGCCGCAAGCGCAGCGAGTTTTATAAGGGTTGAATATGAACATTGGTCATAGGCAGATGGACTCGATTTCATTCTTTGTCCGAACAGGTCTACTCTAAGGGCTGTGGAATCGAGGCGATCGCCCATGCCGAGCACTTTCCTCACCGCCGAGTGGCGCAAGCTCATCATGGCGCAGTACACCGTTGCCCCTGCTAAGTTGGCTCACTGGCTTCCAGCCGGGGTGGAACTCGACTTTTACGAGGGAGACTGCTACGTTTCGCTCGTCGGATTTCTCTTCGACCAGGTGCGCGTCAAGGGTCTCGCGATACCCTTCCACACTCGTTTTGAAGAAGTCAATCTGCGCTTCTACGTCCGCCGTACCGAGCGTGACGGAACGGAGAAGCGAGGTGTGGTATTTATCCGGGAGTTCGTTCCGCGCCCCGCAATCACCCTGATCGCGACCACCATCTATGAAGAACCCTACGCCACACTGCCTACCCGCTGCAGCATCGAGACCAGTGCAGACAATCTCAGCGTGCGCTACGACTGGCGGCACAACCGGATCTGGCAGAGTCTGGCCGTCGAAGCGTCGCCCATCGCCGAAGACATCCCTCTCGGCAGCGAGGCCGAGTTCATTACCGAGCACTACTGGGGCTATACCAAACGCTCCGACGGCAGCACCTCCGCGTACGCCGTCCAGCACCCACGCTGGCAGGTCTATCCCATACGCGACCATTTGATCAAGGCCGACTTCGCCGCGGTGTACGGGCCGCACTTTGCGGCGCTCAGCCGTCAGCAACCCGTCAGCATCCTGCTTGCGGAAGGGTCGCAGGTGAGTGTGTCCTCTGGCTCGCGCCTGCTGCAGACATAACAAGTTACGCCCACCCCCTTACCTTCACTGCATACGTTGCACTGCCCGGGAGCCAGATTTGCCTAACCCGCTTGAACGCCGATCTTTCCTCCGCAACGCCGTAGCCAGCGCAGCAGCGCTTGCGGTGGGCCGGCCCCTGCAAATGACAGCGCAGTCACCCTCACCTACGCCGGCCGCGGGCTTCACTGTGCGGGAAACCGAGCCCGAGAATCTCGAGTCCTCACCGTCCGCGCTTTCAACCTTGATTACGGCGAATGAACAGTTCTACGTTCGAAATCACTTTAAACAGCCTGAGATTTCGGCCGCCACCTGGTCCCTGTCAGTCGACGGCGCCGTCACACTGCCTTTGCAACTGAGCTATGCGACCCTTACAGCAATGCCCGCTCGCAACATGGTTTCCATGCTGGAGTGCGCTGGCAATGGCCGGGTCTATCTCACACCGAAGGAAGATGGAGCTCAATGGGCCAACGGCGGTATGGGCAACGCCGAGTGGACCGGCGTTCCACTCAGCGACGTGCTGAGCAGGGCAGGCGTGAAGGCCGAGGCGGTCGACGTCGTCTTTGAGGGCTCCGACTCCGGCGAACTGCGCTCGGACCCCAAGACTCCCGGCGTCATTCCGTTTGCGCGATCGATTCCCCTGGCCAAGGCGTTACATGGCGACGTCCTGCTGGCCTTCCGCATGAACGGAAACGCGCTCGCTCCGGCTCATGGATTTCCCGTTCGGGCCATCGTCCCCGGCTTTTACGGGATGGCGTCCATCAAGTGGCTCAAGCGCATCACGATCACCAGCAAACCCTTCGCGGGATTCTTTCAGTCCCTGCAGTACTCCTACTTTGACCGCCCGAACGGGGTACCTACACTGCTTCCGTTGAACGAAATGCGCGTGAAGTCAGCCATCGCGGGCCCGGCGTTCGGCGAAGCGATCACCGGTGGGCAGCCGTACAGGGTGCACGGACTTGCCTGGGCCGGAGTCAACACCGTTGCGGGCGTCGATGTCTCGACCAACGGCGGAAGCACATGGAGCGCCGCAGTGCTGTCCACGCCGGCCGTCCGCTACAGCTGGCGTCAATGGGAGTACACATGGACCTCACCCACTCCTGGCGAGCACAGGCTGATGGCCCGCGCCACCGACGCGAACGGCAATATCCAGCCGATGGAGCGCAACCGCGACCTCCGCAGCTATGCCATAACCCACGTAATCCCAATCAAGGTCACAGTGCGGTAGACGCACCCCTCCGAGCTTCAGCCTTGCGACCCCGGCCGAGATTTCGCGTCTAATTGACAGCGAGGTTCGAAAGCAACATCATGGCAAACGTCACTACCGTCAACGGCGTCCGCGTCATCGAAGCCAACACCGCCAGCCTGCTCGGCAAGGTGCTCTGGATCACCACGGCAGGCTTCCTGTTTACCGCGTTCGGTGCCTGGATAGCACCGCCCACGCTCGGCATCAGCTACATGCTGGTGATTCTGCTCAACTTCGGTTTGATCTTCGGCATCAGCGCAGCTTCGCGGCGGTCATCCGGGCTTGCACTCGTGCTTTTCTACGCTTTCACGACGCTGATGGGCGTCCAGATCAGCCCGATCCTGAATCAGTACACGCACACGCTCGCCGGGCAGACCATCGTCTTCCAGGCCGCCGTCACCACGGCGCTGGGTATGGCCGCAATGGCCATCATCGCGCAGTTCGCCAACTTCAACTACATGAAGGTGGGCCGAATCGCTTTGTTCGCGCTGCTGGGGCTGGTTGTCATCGGGCTTATCGGGATGTTCGTCCACTTCGTCAGCCCCGGCATCTATGCGTGGCTGTCGCTGATCATCTTCAGCGTGCTTCTGCTGGTGGACTTTATGCGTCTTCGCGACCGCGGTGCCGACTTCGGTCCCGTGCAGATGGCGCTGAGCATCTACCTCGACGCGCTGAACATCTTCATCGCGCTGCTGCAGATCTTTGGCGGCGGTTCGCGCAGCCGCGATTAGATCGCATGCACATCGGCGGGGCATAAACTAAACAGATGCCTCGCCGCACCATCGTTTCCCCTGCCCAGCCCGACCCGCTGACCTGGCTCCGCGGCCTGCCCAAGGCGGAGTTGCATCTGCACCTCGAAGGCTCCATTACCCCCGAAACGCTGGTCGAACTTTCGCACCGTAACGACGCCACACCCCTTACGCTAGACCAGGCGAAAAGCAGCTACACCTACACCGATTTCCCGAGCTTCCTGATGGCCTTCAAGGCCGTCACCCAGCGCCTGCACACGCCTGCCGACTACGAGACGATCACCTACAACATGCTGCGCGACCTCGCCGGACAGGGTGTCCGCCATGCCGAGGTATACCTCTCCATCGGTATCCTGCACTGGCAGGCGCGGCTCGACGTGGACGCCGTGATGGCTGCGGCTGAGCGTGGTCGCGTCCGCGCGGCTGAGGAGTTCGGCATCTCGCTACTTTGGATCATCGATGCGGTCCGTCACTTTGGACTGGACTCCTGCGCGCGCGTCTTTGCCAAGGCCGCCGAGCTGCGCCACATGTATCCCAGCGTCGTCGGCATCGGCATCGGCGGCGACGAGGCGCGCGGACCCGCCCACGACTTCCGCGACCTCTACGCGGACGCCAAAGCTGCCGGCCTACACCTAACCTGCCACGCCGGCGAGTCGGCCGGGCCGCAGAGCGTTTGGGCGGCACTCAACATCGGCGCGGAACGCATCGGCCACGCGCTCACGGCCGTGCAGGACCACGACCTGATCGCCGTGCTCGCCGAGCGCCAGATTCCGCTGGAGCTCAACATCACCTCCAACCTGCGCACCCGCTGCTGCCCCGAACTCTTCGAGCATCCCACGCGACACTACTTCGAAGAAGGCCTGATGATCACGCTCAACTCCGACGACCCACCGTTCTTTGGAGCCACGCTGCTGGACGAGTACATGCTAGTCCATCGTGAGTTTGAGTTCTCGCTCGACCAGATGCGTGAACTAGCCGCGAACTCCTTCGAAGCCAGCTTCCTTCCGCCGGAGCGCAAGATCGCGCTGCTGGCCGAAGTCGAACACTACGGCTGGTAGAAGTTAGCTACTCACTTGCGGGGACCAGTCTGCCGCAGGCGCTTTTCGTAGCAAAAAAATCTCAGCCCCGGGCGGAAGCCAAGCCCGATTTCGCCCGCAAGCTGATATCCCAGCTTCGGAAACAAGCGCTGAGTGGCGACATTCTGAGTGTTCGTATCCACTCGCAGGACATCGATCTGAGCTTGTCGTGCGACAACTTCCGCGTGTTCCATCAAAGCGCTTCCGACACCAAAGCCACGCCAGGCAGGGTCTACTGCGAGGCGATGCACCACGATCGCTCGCTCAGCAATGTCCCAACCCACGTCAGCGTACTCTGGCGACTGGTCGGTCGTGATGGCCGCGACCCCACCGATATTCCCGTCGAGATCGGCGAGCCACAGCTGACCTCCGTCGATGTCTTCGAGAAACACATCCGCATTGGGATACTTGTCATCCCATTGCAGATTTCCGTCTTTGCGCATCAGCGGAACGACGGTCCGCACCAGACTCATCAGCGCGGGGATATCGTCCTGCGTGGCGAGCCGAATGTTCATGTCTTCAAACATAGCAATAAGTTGGGAATAAATTGCGTGCCGATGGCCCTTGGGGGAGTTGCGCTTCGTTGAGTTCCCCGTTAGCATCCAACCCAGAGACCGTCCTGCAAAGCAGGTGCTCGAATAACGCAGGTTGAACCAATACTCATTGAACAGGGGTTCGGCTCGTATATATAACTCGGTGTGCTATGTCCGCCAGTCCGGAAAGCCTAAAGAGTTACGGCTGAGTCCCACCGCTTAACGCGGGTTCACCTGCGCCTCGCAGCACGGCCCAGTGGGTCGGTCTTTGCTTTTAACCGCGTATCCTTGAGGGTGTGACGTTTCTGCTCCAATCCCTCGCGCTCGCGGCCCCCGGCATCCTCCGCATCGGCGGATTGCGGTTGCCGGTTTACGGCTTGTTCGCGGCGGCGGGTTTGTTGTCCGCGCTCTGGCTGTCGCAACGGACTGCAACGCGCGCCGGGTTATCGCCCAACCCAGTCTGGGACGCCGGAGTCTTTGCGGTCGTCGCCGCCTTCGTGGCCTCGCGGGCGCTGCTGGTCGGCTTGAACTTCCGCGACTTCCTGCGATATCCGCTGCTCGTCCTGGCGCTGCCTTCGCTCACCTATGCAGGCATCTTCCTGACCGGCCTCATGGTTTGGGCGTGGCTGCGCTGGAAGCGCCTTCCAATACTGAGTGTGTTGGACGCGTGGGCACCGTGCGCCGCGCTGCTGGCGGCGGTGCTTAGCCTGGGACACTTCATGGAAGGCACCGACGCCGGTATGCCGACTCGACTGCCCTGGGGGGTCATCACACCAGGAGACACGGTGCTGGGTCGGGTGCATCCGGTGGAACTGTACTCTGCGGCGGTGTCCCTCATACTGTGCGCTGGGCTCTGGCATAGATTGCCGCAAAGAAGCTTTGCGGGCCAGGTCGCTGCGCTGGCGCTCTTGATTGGCGGAGCGGGTTCGTTCCTGCTCGACATGCTGCGCCAGCCCATAGAGAGCTTCGGAAACGCGTGGCTCGACCCCGGACAGATCGTCGCACTGGCGGCGCTACTCATAGGCGCTTACCTGTTCACCTGGCAGCGCTGGTCGCTCGTGTCCCGCACGTCAGGGATGGTTTCCACGGCTTCACGAGACCACGATGAGCAGGTCCATCCCACGTCCGAGAACTCCGGGCACCCCGTTGTCGAAGAGGTTGTGTAAATGCCGTCGCAGAACATGTTGCCCAAGGGCAATCGCCGCAAGTCCGTCAAGAAGGAATACCGCGAGCAGCGCACCCTGATCCAGGAACGCGAAGCCGCCGCCCGCGCCGCAGGAGAAGAGCCCGAAGCAATTGCCGCCACCGGCTCCTACGACACTGCCGACTTCAAGCTCCACACCTCACCGTACGCGTCGATACCCGGCCTTGTGACCGATGGCCCCAGCGGCGGCAAGCATCCGCAGGAGGAGTTCACCCCGCGCCGTTACGCAACCCCCAAGCCCCTTTCGAAACCCGCACCCGACATCCAGCCACTCGAAGACCTTGAGCCCGAGGACGGCATCCGAACTATCCACGCGGAATCTGCCGCCGAGGGTATGCGCCTCGATGCGTATCTGGCCAAGGCCATCCCCGACATCAGCCGCGCGCGCGTTACGCTGCTGATCGACAACGGTCAGGTCACCATCGATGGCCTCGCCGCCAAAGGCAAGCAGAAGCTCAAGGGCGGCGAGCGGATCGAGGTCGAAGGCGACCCCCAGCCCGAGCCGCTGCACGCCACCCCAGAAGACGTTCCGCTCGACATCGTGTACGAGGACGACGACCTCGCCGTTGTCAACAAGGCCGCCGGCATGATGGTCCACGCCGGCGCGGGCGACGAGGAAACCAATCGCGGCACGCTCGTCAACGCGCTGCTGTTCCATATGGGCAAGAATCTCTCTCAGGTCTCAGGCGACCTGCGACCGGGCATCGTGCATCGGCTGGACAAGCAGACCAGCGGCCTGATCGTCGTTGCAAAAAACGACAGCACCCACCGCAAGCTCGGCGAGATGTTCGCTGAGCGCCGCCTGCGCAAAATCTATATCGCGTTGGTCCATGGCGACATCGCGAAAGACGAGGGCACCATCTCCCTTCCTATCAGCCGCGACATCATCCGCCGCACACGCATGACAACGCGCCGCATGGGCGGACGGACCGCGGTCTCGCACTGGCGCGTGCTCGAGCGCGTAAACGGGCCCTACGGCAAGTTCACGCTGGTAGAGGTGCGCATCGAAACCGGCCGCACCCACCAGATCCGTGTGCACATGCAGTCGCTTGGCCACGCCGTTGCCGGCGACACGCTCTACGGCGCACCGCATCGCATCATGCCGGTCAACAAATCAGATCCTGGAGAACCCGTCGAACTGGAACGAAATTTCCTGCACGCCGCGGAGCTTGAGTTTCTGCACCCGCGCACGAAACAGCGGCTGGAACTAAAGTCCGAGCTGCCGGAAGAGCTGACGGCGACCCTGGAGCTGCTGCGCGGAGCATAGACGCGCGCTGTGCTACAAGAAGAGCATCCTTCGTCCGCTTGGAGCTCTCCATGTCCCGCTGCGCTTTGTATGCTGCCGCTGTCGTCCTCATCGTGTCTTCCGCCTTCGCACAGGGCCGTCCAGCAGCCGTTCCGTTCGTGCCTCCGCCGGTCGCGATGCCGGCGAACCTGCCGGTGCTTTCCGCCGACCGCCAGGCGCATATGGACAAGGACCTGCTCGAGGTCGACATACACGGCCTCGAGCAGCTGTACGCCGCGCACACGTACACGGTGGAGCAGGTGACGCGTTGGTACTTCGGCCGTATCACTCGTTACAACGGCATCTACCGCGCCGTACAGACCGCCGACGCCGAGGGCGCACTCGCCATCGCCCGCCGCGAGGATGCTGACAGCGGCAGCACCCACGGCCCACTGTGGGGCATTCCCATCGTCATCAAAGCCAACACAGCGGTCAAAGGTCTGCTCGACACCGACGGGTGGCAGGGCTTCGCGCGGCCCGGCCACGAGTTCATCGCGCCCAAAGACGCAACCGTTGTCGCCAGGCTGCGCGCGGCCGGCGCGGTCCTCATCGGCATCACCAACATGCCCGATTTCGCCGCCAGCGACACCAACCGCTCGAGCGCACTTGGCCGCACCGGCAATGCTTATGACGTACGCTTCTCGCCGGGCGGCTCCTCCGGTGGAACGGTGACCGCCGTCACGGCGAACATGGCGCTGCTTGGCACCGGAACCGACACCGCCAACAGCATCCGCATGCCCGCCGGCACCAGTTCCGTGGTTGGAGTGTTGCCCACGCGCGGCCTGGTTTCGATCGCCGGTATAGCGCCGCTCGACTGGCTGCGCGACAACACAGGCCCCATCGCCCGCAACGTCACGGACGCGGCCATCGCGCTCAGCGTCATGGCCGGCGAAGACATGCTCGATTTCGCCACCAAAGGTTCCGCAGCGAAAGCGCAGACCGGGCCATATACCAGGTACCTCCGCAAAGATGCGCTCAAGGGGAAGCGGTTCGGCGTGCCCGCGTTCATCCTTACCGAGAAGGAAGACGGTCTGCGCCCCGAAACCCGCTTGATGCTGATGCAGGCCGTCGGCGCATTTCGAGCCGCCGGCGCGGAAGTCGTCATGGACGACACGCTGCTCCCCGTGGCGTTCCTTGAAGCCGAGCGCCAAACCCAAACTGCCATGTATCGCCGCGACGGCGCCGACCAGTGGCTGGCGGAGTTCGGCCCGCCGGAGTACCGAAATGCCGAACAGTTCACCGCCGCCACCGGCATCGCGTGGCCTGCCGTCTTCACAGGCATGCGCCCAGCCGGAGCACCGGTTCTGCCTAGCGGCGCACTGGCCGGCACGGTGCCTCCGCAGCCCGCTCAGGTCAAGCTGGCAACGGACCCGGACGCCGAGAAGAACTTCTTCGGCCCACGCCGCACCTCGCTGGCTGAATACCTCTCCGCGCTGGACCGACTGCATCTCGACGGCCTTATCTACCCCAGCGCGCAGATGCCTCCACCCGACGAAACCATGCCGCAGGACGGCCGCCTGAGCAGTGGTCCGCACTCCGCCACAGGCTGGGTCAACCGCATCGGCGTGCCTGCCGTTGTCGTGCCCGCAGGCTTCTACCCGAGCGGCCTGCCCTTCGGCCTTGAACTCAGCGCCCGTCCATGGCACGACGGCGATCTGCTCGGCTGGGCCTACGCGTACGAGCAGGCAACCAAGGCCCGCCGACCGCCGGTGCTGGTGGAAAGCGGCCTGCTGCCGCAGCGCTGAGCCGCCTAGCGCGAACTTATTCCGGCGTGTAGTAGCTCGTGCGCGTTTGAATCGACTGCCGCTTCTCCTGAGTGCGCAGCTCCAGTCCGTGCCGCTTGCCAGCCGGCGACTCGGGGGGCGTGAACCCGAAGCGATATTGCGAACGCAGGTCCATCTCGATTTCGTGGAAGATTTGCGCCAGCGCCATGCCGCCGCCCGCCACAAACGAGCGCCCGCCCGTAGCCTTCGCCAACTGCTGCATCACATCAATGCCGGACACGCGCATCCCCGCGCCACCGGCCGGGTAGCGTGTACCGCCGATCATCTCCCGCGTATACAGCACGCTGTATACCGCTACACCCCTCGTCTGACACTGCCGCACGGCATCGGCCAGCGACGCCCGGCTGCCATTGTCGTCGCCGTCTGTCAGCACCACCAGCGCGCGCCGGCCGGGCTCATTTCCCTGAACCGTCGCGCTCAAGGCGATGATCGCGTCGTACAGCAGCGTGCCGCCCTGGTTGCTGCTGTCCACATAATCGAGCCGCCGCAGAGCGTTGTGCAGTTCCGACAGCCGGGACGTCATCCTCTGCAGCAGCACCACCCGCGCATCGAATAAAGCCACCAGCGCTCGGTCGCCCGTTCGAGTCAGCGTGTTGGTCAGAAAGTTATCGCTATTCAGCGCTTCCTCATCGAAGTACACGCGCTGGCTGCCGCTCGTATCCACCATCAGGCCGATGGTCAGCGGCAGATCGTTGTCCCGGTTGAAGTACCGAATGGGTGTCGGCTTTCCATCCACTTTGAGCGTGAAAGCATCTTTGTTGAGATCGAGAATGCGTTCGCCATCTGTGCTGTGGACGACCGCATCGAGAGCCACGATTTGCGCCTTGACGGTGAGCGTGGAGATGGAGGGTGCTTCTTGCTGCGCATGCCCGCATGCGAGGGCAAGCCCGAAAACTGAGACCCGAAGACATCGCATGTTCGATCGTATCGCGCGCAACATGGTGCAAGCCATCCTAGCGGACAGAGCCGCGCTGTGCGAACCGGTCGACAAATTTTCATCGGGAACGGTGCCTCCAGAAACACGAACCGGGAGCGTAGGATAGCGAAAACAAAGGATGAGGTCACCACCATGGCGGCAGTGTCGCAGGCAGTGGCGGTCGGGCCCGATACGGTGACACCCTTGCAGTCGGCGCTGCGCAAGGCGCAGTGGCGGATACTTCCGCTATTGTCCGTGTGCTATCTCGTGGCCTACATGGACCGCGCGAACATTTCCTTCGCGGCCCCAACGATGAACCGCGACCTGCACTTTACGCCCACCATCTATGGTCTGGGCGCGGGGCTCTTTTTTCTGAGCTACGCCCTCTGTGAAGTTCCGTCGAATGCGCTGCTGCTGCGCTTTGGGGCTCGACGCTGGCTGGCGCGAATCATGCTGACGTGGGGCTTGCTGGCGGCGGCGATGATGTTTGTGCGAACGCCGGGTCATTTCTATGGAGCGCGGCTGCTGCTGGGATGCGCAGAAGCCGGCTACTTTCCGGGCGCGGTCTATTACCTTTCGCAGTGGTTTCCGCGCTCGGAACGCGCGAGAACCATGGGGCTCTTCTATGTATCGCTGCCCATCAGCACGATTGTGATGGGTAGCCTGGCGGGATCGCTGCTCCGGTTGGATGGGCGGCTGCGACTGACCGGATGGCAGTGGATGTTCCTGATCGAGGCTGCTCCGGCGGTGTTGTTGGCGGTCGTGGTGTGGTTTTGTCTGTGCGATTCACCGACCAAAGCACCATGGCTCAGTGCGGCCGAACGCGAGGCGTTGACGTCGGAGTTGACGCGCGATGCGCAGCATGCGGTCGCGGAAGAAGGCAACGATCTCGCCATTGCGGTTCGCAGCCGCAGGGTCTGGTTGCTCGGTCTGCTGTACTTCCTGGGTCTGGGCTCAGTGTACGCAGTGACGTTTTCCCTGCCGCTGCTGCTGACTCAGTTGACCGGATGGAACACCGGGAAGGCCGGATATCTGATCGCGGCCGCAGGAGTTGCAGGCGCGGTGGCGATGCTGTGGGTTGCGTGGCGATCCGACAGGATGGGAGAGCGACGCTGGCACATCGCGGTGCTTCTGTTCCTCATGTCGCTAATGCCGCTGGTAGCGGGGATGCACCTGTTGGGCTGGGTGCCCGCACTGGCGCTGCTCGTGATGATGGTGAGCTGGTATGCGCTGTTGGCACCGCTCACCAGTGTGGTTGCGACGATCGTTCCGGGGCATGCAGCGGCCATCGGCATCGCTGTGGTCAATACGTGCGGCATCTTCGGTGGGTTCGTCGGCCCGTACTGGATGGGGTGGATACGGGAAGCCACTGGCAGCTATGCGTGGGGGGTTGGGTCGCTTTGCATCCCATGCGCAATGGCGGGCTTCATCATTCTTCATCTGCTGCGAGCTGACCATTGAGCGGAAGCCTTCACGCCCAACCTCCAGCCAGCTTTCAGGCGGCTCGCTGGCGTGCCTGGATTTCGAGGAAGCACTGGATGAGCGATACCGCCGCAGGTGTGACGCCTGCCATGCGGCTGGCCTGCCCGAGCGTGGACGGGCGGACCCGGCCCAGCTTCTCCTGCATTTCGCGGGACAGGCCGCTGCAGGCCGTGTAGTCAAACCATTCTGGAATCGCGCGCGCTTCGTCGGCGCGGAGGCGAGCCATCGCCTTCTGCTGCTGCGCCATGTAGCCCGCGAACTTGATGCCGGTCTCCACGGTCTTCATCTCGTTGCGCACCCAGACTGGCAGCTTCTCCTGCCTTTCAATCGCGGTGGCCCAGAGCGCAAGCTCGCTGGTTGCCTTCAGCCGCGCAAGCAACGCCGGCACAAGCTGTTCGATAGTGATCGACGGCCGCTTCAGCAGTTGCGCGAACGCATCACCTCGGACGAGCGGCTGGGTTTCAGACGTTTTTAGCGGGATGCACCCTTCGCTGTGCTCCGAGTGACAGTGTCCGAGAAGAGCGATGTCGGCTGCAGTAACCCGTGCTGTTTCCAGCAATCGCGTCAACGCCTGCGCCCGGCCCTGCTTGGCCTCGAAAACAGACCACGCGTGATCGTCGATCAGGCCCAGCCGGCGGCCGTGCGGCGTCAGGCGCGCATCGGCGTTGTCAATGCGCAGATGCAGTCGGAACTCCGCGCGAGACGTAAACATTCGGTACGGCTCGTCCGTGCCCTTGGAGATCAGATCGTCGATCAAGATGCCCGTATAGGCCTCCGTGCGGTCCAGGCTGAACGGGCCTTCGCCCCGCACCGACAGCGCCGCGTTGATGCCGGCCATCAGTCCCTGGCAAGCCGCTTCTTCATAGCCCGACGTTCCGTTGATCTGCCCAGCCAGATACAGCCCCTCAAACTTCTTGACGCGTAGCGCCCGATCGAGCTCCGTCGGGTCGATTGCGTCGTACTCGATCGCGTAGCCGGGCCGCAGCATCTCTGCATTCTCCAACCCGGGAATGGAACGAACCATCGCCGTTTGCACTTCCATCGGCAGCGACGTGCTCATACCGTTGATGTAAACCTCGTGCGTGTTCAGGCCTTCCGGCTCCAGAAATAACTGGTGCTGCGTCTTATCTGGAAAACGAACGATCTTGTCTTCGATCGATGGGCAATAGCGTGGTCCGATGCCTTCGATCTGCCCGGTGTACATCGGTGAGCGATGGACATTCGCGCGGATAAGCTCCAGCGTTTCCGGTGTTGTCGTCGCAATGTGGCACGAAATCTGCCGCAACGGCGGCTTCCAGGCTCCTTCGCTTCCTGTCGACGAACGAAAGCTGAACGGCGTCGGGTCCGCATCGCCCGGCTGCTCCTCGAACTTCGCCCACTCGATGGTGCGGCCATCCAGCCGCGGCGGCGTCCCCGTCTTCAGCCGGGTTTCGCGCAGGCCAAGCTTTTTGAGCGACTCCCCCAGCAGCACGCTGGCCGGCTCGCCCGACCGTCCCGCCGTATACTGCTGCTCGCCGCAGTGAATCAGCCCGTTTAGAAACGTGCCAGTCGTAACAATAACAGCGCGCGCGCCGATCGTTCGCCCATCCCGCAGCAGGACACCGGTGCAGCGACGTGGGCTCTCACCTTCCATCACCAGGTCCACCACTTCCGCCTGCTTGATAAAGAGGTTCGGTATCGACTCCAGCTTCTCGCGCATCTTCACGCGATACAGCGCCTTATCGCACTGCGCGCGGGGGCTCCAGACCGCCGGGCCGCGCGAGGTGTTCAGTAGGCGAAATTGAATTCCGCAGGCATCCGCCACTTCCCCCATCACGCCGCCCAGCGCATCGACTTCGCGAACCAGGTGGCCCTTCGCCACCCCCCCGATTGCCGGGTTGCAGGACATCTGCGCGATCAGGTCCAGATTCAGCGTGAACAAAGCGGTGCGCATACCCATCCGTGCCGCCGCGACCGCTGCCTCGCAGCCCGCATGTCCGGCGCCGACGACCAGGACATCGAAATCTTCCGCCGCGCCCCGTATCCCGTCTAGTGAACAAATCGTCATCACCTTCCATTCTAGGCGAGCACCGCCTCGAACGGTTCGCCAGCCGTGCTGCCGTAGGTAGATAATGCTGGGATGACCCGGCCATGTTTTTTAGTGATTGATCGTGAGTACGCCAGCAGCATATCTACGCGCAAACTGGTTATCGAAACCGCCAAGCTCAACGTCATCACCGCTTACAGCAGCACGGAAGCAATCGATACCTTGCGCCGGTTCCCTGCCGTGGACGGCGTGGTCATGGACGCCAATTTGCCCGACATGCGCGGGGACGATCTGATTGATGCGCTGAAAGCGATCCACCCCAAGCTCCTTGTGATAGCGATCTCCGGTCCCGGTCATGACCGCTGCGACAACGCCGACCACCATCTGGACACCTTCGAACCCGCCAGGTTGCTGGAACTCATCAAACGGCTTCGCCCGCAACAGTCGGCGGAGATCGAAGCCCGGAACGAGGCTCTGAACGCCGAACAACCACAATCGCCCCCCAAATCGCTGCCCTAGCTCCACCTTCGCTGCCTGAGAACGTCTATGCTGAAAGCGCTGCCGTGCGCACCTCGCGGCACCAACCCCAAGGAGAACGTTCCGATGAAGTCTTTCCCGAAGAGTCTGGCTGCGCTGGCGTTCGCCGCCTGCGTCACCGCCGCAACCTCCGTCCGTGCGCAGGAAGCCAAACTGAAGCTGCCCGAGATCAAGTATGAAACCTACACACTGCCGAACGGCCTGAAGGTCATTACCCATGAAGACCACCGCCTGCCGTTAGTCGCCGTCGACCTCTGGTACCACGTCGGCCCGCTCAACGAGCGCCCCGGCCGCACCGGATTCGCCCACCTGTTCGAACACATGATGTTTGAAGGCTCCGAGCACGTTGGCGAAAAAGCTCACATCAAGTTCGTTCAGGGCGCCGGCGCCACCGACGTCAATGGCACCACCGACTTCGACCGCACCAATTACTTCGAGACCCTGCCCAGCAACCAGCTCGAACTCGGTCTGTGGCTCGAATCCGACCGCATGGGCTTCCTCATGGAAGGCCTCGACCGCGTCAAGCTCGCGAACCAGCGCGACGTCGTCCGCAACGAGCGCCGCCAGGGTGAAGGCCGTCCGTATGACCTCGCGGACGAGGAAGTCTTCCATCTGCTCTTCCCGCAATCGCATCCCTACTACGGCAGCGTCATCGGCAGCCACGCGGACATCGAAGCCGCGCGTATCGCCGACATTCGCGACTTTCACCAGCAGTTCTACACGCCCAACAATGCGTCTATCGCGATTGCCGGCGACTTCAATCCGAAGCAGCTCAGGGACCTCCTCACCAGGTACTTCGGCCCCATCCCCTCCGGGCCCAAAGTTGAGGCGGTCACCGTCGCCACCCCGCCCATCACCGCGCAGAAGCGGGCTACGGTCACCGACACCGTCCGCCTTCCGCAGCTGACCATCTCCTGGCTGACGCCGGCGCGCTTCACCCCTGGCTCGGAAGACATGCAGGTTGCCATCTTCGCGCTGGGCGGAGCCAAGGCCAGCCGCCTTGACCAGGCGCTGGTCTACAAGACCTCCGTCGCGCAAAGCGTCTCCTGCAGCTCCCGTGCCCAGAAACTCACGGGCATCACCGACTGCACCGTCACCGCCAAGCCCGGCGTCAAGCTCGAGGACCTCGAAGCCACTGTATGGAGCGAGATCGCCAAGCTACAGGCGACCGGCCCCACCGCGAAAGAAGTCGAGGCGGCAAAGGCCACCAATCTGACGCGCAAAATCACCGGCCTGCAACGCCTTGGCGGCTTCGGCGGCATCGCCGACACGCTCGATCTCTACAACCAGTACACCGGCGACCCCGGCTACCTGCCCAAGGACATCGCCGCCACCCAGGCCGTCACCGTTTCCAGCGCCAAGGCCGCAGCCGCCCGGTACCTCACCAAGGACTCGGCCGTGGTCGTCTACTGCGTCCCGGGCAAGAAGGTGCTCAACGACGTTCCGCGCAGCCCGGCGGATACCGACGCCGATGTCAAAATCGTCAACCCCTATACCGCCGCATTTGAAACCGCGCAGAACTGGCGTAAGGCGCCACCTGCTGCCGGTCCTGTCGGCTCGTTCCAACTCCCCGTCCCGAAGACGTTCGCGCTGGCGAATGGCATGAAGGTTTATTTCGTCGAGGACAAGTCGCTCCCCGTAGTCTCGGCTTCCGTCGCCGTGCGCGCGGGCAGCGAGAACAACCCGATCGGCAAGGGGGGCGTCGCCACCCTCACGGCCGCCGCAATGGCCGAGGCCACCCAGAAGCGCGACCTCACCACCCTGGCTGAAGATCAGGAGCGGATCGGCACAGCCGTTCGCGCCGGCGCTTCCATGGACGGTGCCAGCGCCAGCATGACCGTACTCACCAACCACGTCAACGAAGGCATGGAGCTGCTCGCCGATGTTGTTCAGCACCCCGCCTTCAAGGCTGAAGACGTGGAACGCCTGCGCAAGCAGAGGCTCGTGGGCTTTGCCCAGGAAGCGGACTCCGTGCCCGCCATTGCTGGCCGGGTCGGCGTGAAGCTCATCTTCGGCGACCAGCCTTACGGTGCCGCTCCAACCGGAACACTGGACAGCGTGCAGAAACTCACCCGCGACGACCTCGCGGCCTTCTACGCGGAGCACTACGGACCAGCGGACTCCGCTCTGGTGCTCGTGGGCGACGTCACCGAAGCCGAAGCCAGGAAGGTCGCCGAGCGCAACTTCGGCGCCTGGACCAGCACGGCCAAATCGGGGATCACCATCCCTCCCGCACCCGCACCGGAGCCCACCCATGTCGTCATCGTGGACAAGCCCGGCGCACCGCAGTCCGCCCTGCTCGCCTTGAGCGTCGGCGTCCCCATTACGACGCCGGACCTGCAGGCCATCGATGTCATGAACTACACCCTCGGCGGCAGCTTTGCCAGCCGCATCAACATGAACCTCCGCGAAGAGCACGGCTACACCTACGGTGCCAACTCCGGCTTCCGGACATACCGCGAAGGCGGTCCGTTCATCGCCAGCAGCCTGGTCCGCACGGACATCACCGGCCTTGCCGCCAAGGAGATGATGCACGAAATCTCAACCTTTGCCGGCAACCCACCCAATGAAGCTGAACTGAAAATGGCCAAGGATGCCAGCATCCGCTCCATTCCCGGCCAGTTCGAAACCACCGGAGCCACGGCCGGCGCGCTGCAGGGCATCTTCCTCTACAACCGCTCGCTCGACTACTACTCCACGCTGCCTGCCAGGTACGAAGCGGTCACCGCAGCGGACGTAGCCCGCGTGGCAAAAGAAGACGTCCACCCCGACCACATGGTCATCCTTGTGGTCGGCGATCGCGCCAAGATCGAGCCGCAGATGAAGGAAGTGAACCTCGGTCCCATCGAGATTCGCGACGGTCAGGGCGCGCTCGTAAAGTAGAACGCTTCCGGCACCCGGAAAGGCGCAGCCCGCGGGCTGCGCCTTTTTGCCGCTAGCTCAAACCCTGAATGACCTTTTCCAGGCTCGCCTGATCTTCCACGTTCATGGTCAACAGTTCCCGGTCGATCTGCCGGTTCAGTCCGGTCAACACCTTTCCCGGCCCCACTTCGATGTAGCGTGTAGCGCCACTTTCCTGCAGTAGACGAATGCACTCCACCCAGCGCACTGCACCCGTCACCTGGCGAATCAACGCGTCGCGCACCTCAGTACCGCGCGTTAACAGCCGAGCGTCTGCGTTCGCCGCTACAGGGAAGGCGGGATCGGCAAACGAGATCGACTCCAACTGATTCGCAAGCTGGTCCTGCGCCGGCTGCATCAGCGCGCAGTGGAACGGCGCACTCACTTGCAGCATCACGGTCTTCCTCGCCCCCGCTTCCTTGCACCGGGCAGCCGCCAGCTCCACCGCGTCCGCCCTCCCCGAGATCACCGTTTGACCCGGCGAGTTAATATTTGCGGGTGACACCACCGCGCTCACCTGCGCCGCAGCCTGCCCCGGCGTATCGATGTTGTTAGTCGGATCGTTCACCGCCTCGACCGCCGCTGCGCTCTGTTCGATCGGGTCGCCGGGCTTCGCCGGCGGGGCCTGCGTCAACTCGTCCGAAACTGCCGCGCAGATGTCATTCACCGCCTCCGCGTCCAGACCGACCACCGCGGCCATCGCACCTTCACCCGCCGGAACCGCCGCCTGCATGTATTGTCCGCGCAGCCGCACGGTGCGTACCGCATCCGCGAAGCTGAAGGTGCCCGCAGCCACATGCGCGCTATATTCGCCCAGCGAGTGTCCCGCCGCAAACGCTGGAACCAGACCCCGCGACTCCAGCTCCGGCTGAAGGACACGCCAGGCCGCGATCGACACCGTTAGAATCGCCGGCTGCGTGTGCTCGGTCTGCTTGAGCTGCTCGTCGGGCCCCTCAAAGATGATCTTCGAGAGCGCAAAGCCGAGTGCCTCATCTGCCTCCTCAAACACCGCGCGTGCCGCGGGGTAGGTGTCAAACAGCCCACGTCCCATACCCACTGTTTGCGAACCCTGCCCCGGAAATAAAAGCGCGATCGTCATCGTGTCATTCATAGAACTTCCATTGTAGAGTTTTCGAAGCAGCCCAGCTCGTTATCAATCCGTGGGATGCGTCGCGAAGATCTGTTCCGCCTTCGCCGAAAGAATCCGGTACAGCCCAAACTGCCGCGACGAATGTCCCCGCAGTTCAAACAGCAGACTGGCGCGGTGCTCAGCGTCCGGGTCCACCGCGTCCACCAGCCGCAGCCATGGCTGGCGGTCCAGGTGCGCCGCGTCCGTAACGGACGCCAATGCCAGCTGCACTTCGCCGCTCGGCAGCTTCTGGCCAACCAGCGTCAAGTACCTTTCCGGCAGTGGAGGCGTGGCCCCGGCCGGCACACTCACAGCGGTGTATACGAACGTCGGTAGCCCGCCATAGCTCAGCATGTAGCCCGTCAGCTCCTCGTTCGACAGAGGAGCTGTCGATAGAGGAGTTGTCGCTGCCGCCTTCGCCGGCGCAGGGACACGAGCGCGCGCGGCCCTCGCCCCGGGTCGGGGCTTTGCAACCTGTTCCCCGGAATTCTGCAAGGACCCCGCTTGCATGCCATTGCTGCGCGCATACTCCCCGATCTGCCGTTGCGCTATCTTCCGCATGGCAGCCAGCACCTCCGCACGCTCGTCCGGGCCCGAAAACTCCCGGGCAAACGGATGTGGCTCCCGGTTCACCGGGTCCGACACCGCCACCATCTGGTGTAATCCCTCGGGAAGTCCCGTCAACTGCTTGGAAGGGCCACCACCAACGCCCGCCGTGCTTCCGCGCCGCATGTTGGGGCGATCGGGATCGTCGTTCAGCGACCCCGCCACGGCGGAAACGCTGGCTCCCGACTTCGTCTTGCGATCCGCCTCAGCCTGCTTCGGATCGCGCCGCCGCAGAGTCGGTCGATCCGTATCATCGGCGGGGTCGACGGTATGATCGTCGGTCCTGGAAGCGCCGGGTTTTGTGGCGGAGTCCGGTTCGACCGGCTTGCTGGCGTCAGACTCCGCTGGCCCGGACCCAGCCGGCTTCGACATATGCGGCCTGTCTGGATCTTCCGCCGCCGGGTCGCCCGCAGGAGTCACCGAAGCTTCGCCGTCGCCTCTGCGGCCCCTGCCACCCTTCGCCGCCCCGGGTGCGGGATCATCTTCCTTGTTGCGCGAAAGCGTCGGACGCTCATCCTCGTCGTCCGCCTTACCGCCCTTGCTCGATACGATCTTCGGCACCGTAGACGACGCGCGCAGCGCCGGTGTCTTCTTTGCCACAGGCAGCGCGGCAAACGTGCCGTAGCCGAACCAGCCCAGGTCCGTCACGCCGTCCGTAGTCGCCGACCCACTCTGTAGATGCCGCGCGAAATCCAGCGTCACCGTACCTTGGGGCACCCCGGACTTCTCCAGCAAGTAGATGTTGCCGTTCAGCAGCGCCAGCGGGATCGGCCGCGAGTAGTACGTGCCGCCGTCCTTGAATTCCTTGTCGATAAACAACGAAACCGGCACCAGCCGCGCCGCCGCCGGTTTGGCCAGGTCGCCCGTCCACTCATACACGCCTATCGAGCGGATGACGTTTTCCGGCGCTTCCACGCGATGCGTCTGCCCGTGCAGCGTCACACCCACGCAAGCTACCAACAGAGTCCTGCCGAACAATCGTAAGCAAATCATCGTCAATCCATGAGACGTCACGGTATTAGACGCGCAAAGGCGTCCAGGCAGGTGACTGGACCTTCTCAATCCCCGGCAACATGCTGCGGCGCCCCGCCCAGCCGCGGCCGACGCGGCGCAAATCCTGCCCACCGCCGCACGTTCGTGCGGAACCCTGGCAGCGCCAGACGCAGGTGGTCGAAGAACAGGTACACCACCGGCGTCGTAAACAGGGTCAGGCACTGCGACACCAGCAGTCCGCCAACGATAGTCACGCCCAGCGGTCTGCGCAGCTCCGACCCCGTGCCCGAGCCCAGCGCGAGCGGTATCCCGCCCAGCAGCGCCGCAAACGTCGTCATCATAATGGGCCGGAAGCGCAGCAGGCATGCCTGGTAGATCGCCTGCTCGGGGGTCTTGCCCTGCTCGCGCTCGGCAACCAGCGCAAAGTCGATCATCATGATCGCGTTCTTCTTCACAATGCCGATCAGCAGAATAATGCCGATCATCGCAATCACCGACAGCTCAATCTTGAACATCAGCAGCGCCAGGATCGCGCCCACGCCAGCCGAGGGCAGCGTTGACAGGATCGTCAGCGGATGAATAAAGCTTTCGTACAGAATGCCCAGCACGATATATACCGTCAGCAGCGCCAACACAATCAATATCGGCTCAGACTGCAACGACGCCTGGAAAGCCTGTGCCGTCCCCTGGAAGCCGCCATGGATCGTGGAGGGCATACCGATCTTCGCGCGCGCATTCTCGATCGCGACCGTCGCCTGCGAAAGCGAAACGCCCGGCGTCAGGTTGAACGACAGCGTTGCCGCCGGGGCCTGCCCCTGGTGGTTCACAGAAAGCGGAATTCGCTGACTCTCGTAATGGGTAATCGCCGAAAGGGGAATCTGCGCGCCGCTAGTCGACTTCACGTAGATCCGGCTCAGGTCCGTCGGATCGTCCTGGTACTCGTCAGCCACCTGCATTACGACGTGGTACTGGTTGAGCGGCCGATACGTCGTCGAAACCTGGCGCTGGCCGAACGCATCGGACAGCGTCGAATCGATCGCCAACGCAGATACACCCAGCCGCGATGCCGTATCGCGGTCAATGATCAGCTGCGCCCGCAAGCCCTTGTCCTGCTGATCGGTCGCGATATCCTTCAACTCCGGCAGCTTCTGCATCGCCGAAAACAGGAGCGGCGTCCACTCATTCAGCTCCGCCACGCTGTCGCCCGTCAGCGAGTATTGGTATTGCGTCGCGGACTGCCGACCGCCGATGTTCAGCTCCTGCTGCGCTTGCAGATAAACCTGTACCCCCGGTATGTGCGAGAGCTTGGGCCGCAGCCGCGCCAGTACGGCATCGGCCGAGTCGTCCCGCGCATTGGACCAGAACGGATGGTGCCGCTCCGCATCCGGGTTCAGGATCAGAAACATGTTCGCCGAGTTCGAAGACCCTCCACCCGGCCCGCCGCCGCCCAGAAAAGCCATCGCATTCTTGACTGCCGGGTCGGTCTTTACGATGCCCACGATCTGCACCAGCTTCTGCTTCATGTCCAGAAAGCTGATGTCCTGCTGGCCCTGAATGCGTCCGCCCAAGCGGCCCGTATCCTGCTGCGGAAAGAACCCGGTCGGCACAATCGTGAAGAGGTAAATGTTCAGCGCAAAGGTGGCCAGGAACACCATCAACGTCGTCACCTGATGGCGTATCACCCAACTCAAGCCGCGCTCGTATTCTGCGGTAAGCCGCGCGATTGCGCGCTCGCCGGTGTTGAAGAACCAGCCCTTGTTCGCGCGGTTGAACGGCTTCAGGAACTTCGCCGCCAGCATCGGCGTCGCCGTCAGCGACACCACCAGCGAAACGCCGATCGCGACCGACAACGTCACCGCGAACTCACGGAACAGACGCCCCACAATGCCGCCCATCAGCAGGATCGGGATAAACACCGCCACCAGCGAAGTGGACATCGAAAGCACTGTGAAGCCGATCTCGCGCGACCCCAGCATCGCCGCTTCGAACGGTGAGAGCCCCTCTTCCAGATGCCGCGTTATGTTCTCGATCACCACAATCGCGTCATCGACCACGAATCCCGTCGAAATCGTCAGCGCCATCAGGCTCAGATTATCGAGCGTATAACCCAGCAGATACATCACCCCAAAGGTTCCCAGCAGGGATAACGGCACCGAGACCGACGGAATCAACGTCGATCGACCTTCGCGCAGGAACAGGAAGACCACCAGGATCACCAGCAGGATCGAGATGATCAGGTTGCGCCGCGCATCCGCCACCGATGCGCGAATCGTGGCCGTGCGGTCCAGAACCGTCTGAATCTTGATGGAAGGCGAAATGGAAGCCTGCAGAGTCGGCAGAATTCTCAGAACGTTGTCCACGGTGGTGATCACGTTCGCGCCCGGGGACTTGAACACGACAATCAGGATCGCGGGCTTGCCGTTGAACATCCCGCCCGTGTGAACATCTTCCACGCTGTCGTACACGTGCGCGACGTCCTGTAAGCGCACAATCCCATGCGTGTTCGCCGCGCCCGTCGTTGTCACCCGGCTGTTCGCAAAATTCGTGATCGGGGGTGCGGCAGCGCCTGTCTTCGATCCAGAAACAGACCCCGACTTCGACGCAGTAGCGGCGTTTGTCGCTGTCCCGGTCGCGCTATTCACCGCAGAAGCCGAAGCCGCCGGAAGTCCTGTCGCCGCCTGCGCGTTCGAGACCGCACCCTTGTCCGTCGCGATGATCAGCGGAGCGTACGCCGCCGCACCAAACAACTGGTCAGTCGTGTCGATCGAGATGCGCTGGCCGTCCTCGCCGTACCCGTTCAAATAGCCGGTAGGCTGCAGGACATTGACAGTCGCGAGCGCCGCGCGCACAGCCTCCAGCCCGATGCCTGTAGAGGCTAGAAGGTTGGGATTGGTATCGACGCGCACCGCCGGCTTGGCGGAGCCGCCCGTAAACGTCTGCCCCACGCCTTCGACCTGTGCCACCTTCTGCGCCAGCACCGAGTCCGCGATGTCGTACATCTGCGGCACGGGCACCGTGTCCGAAGTGAGCGCCAAAATCAGAATGGGCGCGTCCGAAGGATTGATCTTCCGATAACCCGGGTTCGACGGCAGGTTGGCCGGAAGCTGCGCGCGCGCCGCGTTGATCGCCGCCTGCACATCCCGCGCCGCGCCGTCCACGTCACGATCCAGATCGAACTGCATCGTGATGCCCGTTGACCCGGTGCCCGACGAAGAAGTCATCTGGTTGATGCCGGCAATGCGCGAGAACTGCCGTTCCAGCGGCGTCGCAACGGCAGACGCCATCGTTTCCGGATCGGCGCCCGGCAAACCCGCACCTACCGAAATCGTCGGGAACTCAACCTGAGGCAGCGAAGCCACCGGCAGCAACTTGTATGCCGCGGCCCCCGCCAGAATAATGGCGAAGCTTAACAGGAACGTCGCCACCGGACGCTTGATAAATGGCGCCGAGAAGTGAATCGCATTCACACCCGAGGCCAGTGGCTGCCGCTCCTCCCGGTCGGTGTCGCCCGGCCGCTCGCCGTCTTCGGGCGCGCGATCGCCCTCGCGGTCCTGCGCCACGCCGCGCAGCTTCGCGTCGTCGCCCGGCCGGGGAGCGTCTCGTGGAGTCTGATCGCCAGGTTGTGAAGTCCCAAAGCTCATATCGCCTGTACTCGCCTAATCACCCGCTACTACATGTGGCGCATGCTGCCCGCCATGCGTATGTTCGTACAACTCCTCGTCGGCCTCCGCAGTCTTCAAATACTTCCGCCCTATGCGATCGAAGAACAGGTACACCACCGGCGTCGTAAACAGTGTCAGCACCTGCGAGACAATCAGCCCGCCGACGATCGTAATGCCCAGCGGCCGGCGCAACTCCGATCCCGTGCCCGTGCCCAGCGCCAGCGGAACGCCGCCCAGCAGCGCCGCCATCGTCGTCATCATGATTGGCCGGAATCGGAGCAGGCACGCTTGATAAATCGCTTCCTCAGGCTCCATGCCCTGCTCACGCTCGGCTTCCAGCGCAAAGTCGATCATCATGATCGCGTTCTTCTTCACAATACCGATCAGCAGAATGATTCCGATCAGCGCAATCACCGACAGATCGATGCGGAAAATCATCAACGCCAGAATCGCACCCACCCCCGCCGACGGCAGCGTCGACAAAATCGTCACCGGGTGAATGTAGCTCTCGTACAGCACGCCAAGCACGATGTACACCGTAATCAGTGCAGCCAGAATCAGCAGCGGCTCGTTCGTGAGCGACGCTTCAAACGCCGCAGCCGAGCCTTGGAACGCACTGTTCACGCTGGCCGGAAGCTGCATGTCCTTGACCGCCTTGTCGATCGCAGTCACTGCTTCGCCAATCGATTTGCCCGGCGCCAGATTGAAGCTGATGGTAGTAGCCGGAAACTGCCCTTGATGATTGATCAACAACGCAGTCTGCCTTGGTACAAGCTGCGTAAACGTCGACAGCGGCACCTGCATTCCATTCGAGCTCTTGACGTAAATATGATCCAGCGACGAAAGGTTGCGCTGGAACGCCGGCGCCACCTCCATCACCACGTGATACTGGTTCAACTGCGTAAAAATGGTCGATACCTGCCTCTGCCCAAAAGCATCGTCCAGCGTATCGTCGATATTCTGCGGTGTAATCCCCAGCCGCGAAGCGTTGTCGCGGTCGATCACCAGCTCCGCCTGCAACCCGCTCAACTGCTGATCGCTGGCCACGTCGGTCAGCACAGGCAGCTTTCGGAACGCCTCCACGATGCGGTCGGTCGCCGTCGCCAGCTCCGCCGCGCTCGCGTCCTCCACCGAATATTGATATTGCGTGCGCGAAACACGATCTTCCACTGTCAGGTCCTGCAACGGCTGTAGATAAGTTTGAATCCCGTCCACCTGATTCACCGCGGGCTGCAGCCGCCGTATCACCCCGCTCGCGTCGGTCGACCGCTTTTCCTTATCCTTCAAATTGATCTGAATGCGCCCCGAGTTCAGCGTCGAGTTCTGCGCATCGATCCCGATAAACGAGCTCACCGACTCCACATCCCGGTCATCCAGAATTACGCGCGCCAGCCGCTGCTGCCGCTGACTCATCGCATTGAAAGAAACACTCTGGTCGGCTTCTGTAATCGCCAGCAGCACGCCCGTATCCTGCACTGGAAAGAAGCCCTTCGGCACCACAATGTAAAGCACCAGGGTCAGGATGAATGTCGCCAGCGTCACCAGCAGCGTCAGCGTCTGGTGCGTCAGTACCCAGCGCACGCCGCGGCCGTAGCTCGCAATCACCGCTTCGAACCATTCTTCCGACTTGCGATAGAACGCATTCTGCGCGGACTTCGGCTTGTGCTTCAGCAGCTTTGCCGCCATCATCGGCGTCAGCGTCAAGGACACCACCGCCGACACCAGGATCGTCACCGCCAGCGTAACCGCAAACTCGCGGAACAGGCGCCCGACAATATCACCCATGAATAACAACGGAATCAGCACCGCGATCAGTGAAACCGTCAGCGAAAGGATCGTAAACCCGATCTGCTCGGATCCCTTGAGCGCCGCATCCAGCGGACTGTCGCCCATGTCGAGATACCGGTCGATGTTCTCAATCATCACAATCGCGTCATCCACCACAAACCCGGTAGAAATCGTCAACGCCATCAAGCTCAGGTTATTGAGCGAGTATCCCAGCAGGTACATGACGCCGAACGTGCCGACGATCGAGAGCGGCACCGCCACCGCCGGAATCACCGTCGCCGCAAACGAACGCAGGAACAGGAAGATCACCATCACGACCAGCGCAATCGTCAGCACCAGCTCGAACTTCACATCGGATACCGAAGCCCGAATCGTGTTCGTCCGGTCGGTCAATACCTGCAGGCTAACCGCACTTGGTAGCGACTGTTGCAGCTTCGGCAGCAGCGCCTGCACCTCGTCGACCACGCCAATGATGTTTGCTCCCGGCTGCCGTTGAATGTTAACAATGATCGCCGGCTTTAACAACGCATCGCGCGCCGCTTCCTGCTTGCCCCCTACGCTCCTCGCCTCCTGCTTGCTCGTCCCCATCCACGCGGCCTGGTATAAATTCTCTGCCGAGTCCACCGCGTTCGCCACATCCGACAACCGCACCGGCGACCCGTTGCGATATGCGATGATGACCTTCGCATAGTCCCCGCTCGAGAGAAGCTGGTCGTTCGCGCCGATTGTGTACGCCTGCCGCGACCCGTTCAGATTGCCCTTCGCCTGGTCCACGTTCGCGGTCCCCAGCGCCGAGCGCATGTCTTCCAGCGACAGCCCGTAACTCGCCAGCGCCGTAGGGTTCGCCTGAATGCGCACCGCCGGCTTCTGGCCGCCGTTGATGCTAACCAGCCCCACGCCTGACAGCTGCGAAATCTTCTGAGCCAGGATCGTGTCCGCCAGGTCTTCGACCTTCGACAGCTCCATCGTCTCGGACGTGAGCGCCAGCGTCATGATCGGCGCGTCCGCCGGATTCACCTTCGAGTAGGTTGGCGGGTTCGGCAGATCCTTCGGCAGAAACGAAAAACCAGCATTGATGGCAGCCTGTACGTCCTGCTGCGCAATGTCTATGGACTCATTCAGGTTGAACTGCAGCGTGATCACCGAGCCGCCGCCCGACGAGCTGGACGTCATCTGCGTCAGTCCCGGAATCTGCCCGAACTGCCGCTCCAGCGGCCCCGTCACCGAGCTGGCCATCACCTCCGGCGAAGCGCCCGGATAAAACGTCTGCACCTGGATGATCGGATAGTCCACCTGCGGCAGCGCCGACACCGGCAGTTGAACGTATGCCACCGTCCCAGCCAGCAAAATCGCCACCATCAGCAGCGAGGTTGCCACCGGCCGCAGAATAAACGGCCTCGATGGGCTCATGGGCGAGGCCTCCCGCTACTCGGAGCAGACCCTTGCGGACCCTGCCCCTCGGTGTTCTGTCCCGGCTGCGGCGGTCCCGTGGGCGTACCACGATTCACACCCTGTGGCCGTTGCGGCGACCCGTTCAGCGCACCCGCGCTCGCCCCGATGCCACGGCCGCGGCCCTGCCCATCGGCACCCGTTCCACCTTGCGTCACCGTCACGTTTGATCCGTCGGTCAGCTTTTCCTGGCCGTCGATCACGACCTGATCGCCGGTCTTGACCGCGCCGTCGGCCAGAATCGAATTGGCACCCTGCGCAAAGTCCACCTTGACGGCAACAGAGTCGACGTGAAAAGCCGGACCTCGACTTGCCCCTGCCTCACCCGGCGCACCACCCGCTCCAGCCCCGCCGCCAGCAGCCGCGCCTGCGCCCGATTGCGCACCCTGAGCCTGACCGCCGCCGCCCCCCGCCCCCGGCGCCCGCTTGCCGGCACCCGGATGCACGACATACAGGAACGTTCCCTTCGTCCCGGTCTGGACGGCCGCCGTCGGCACCACAATCGCATTCTGCCGCTGCTGCGTGACCAGCCGGATGTTCACAAACTGGTTCGGAAACAACGCATCGTCCGCGTTGTCAAAAACGGCCTTCAACTTGGCCGTGCCCGTCGTCGTATCGATCTGGTTGTCAATGGTCAGTAACTTGCCGCTCGCAATCATGTGCGAGTCGTTACGGTCGTGCGCTTCCACCGTCAGCTTCGTTCCCCCACGCATCGCCTGCTGCACCTGCGGCAGCTGGTCTTCAGGCAGTGTAAAAATCACTGCAATCGGATGCACCTGGGTGATTGTGACCAGACCCGTCGTATCGGACGCCTTCACGATGTTGCCGGGGTCCACCCCGCGCAACCCGACCACCCCATTGATCGGCGAGTAGATGTTGGCGTAGGAAAGGTTTACCTTCGCCGCCTGGATCGCCGCATTATCAGCTTCGATCGACCCCGCCGCCTGCCCCGCGTTCGAAATCTGCGTCTGCTGAGATTCCTTGCTTACGACCCCTGCCTGGTACAGCGCCGTGTACCGCTGCGCTTCGGCCTGCGCGTTCTTCTGCGCAGCCACGTCTTTTGAAAGCTGCCCTTGACTCTGCGCCACTGCTGCCTGGTAGCTCCGCGGGTCGATCTGTATCAGCAACTGACCCTGCTTCACCGCCTGGCCTTCCTGAAAGTTGACTCGCAACAACTGGCCGTCTACGCGGCTGTGCAGTGTCACCGTGTTGTACGCGGTCACCGTTCCCAGCGCCGTAAGGTACACCGGCACCGTCCGCTGCTGCACCAGCGACACCAGCACCGGCGTAGGCCGATTGGCAGCCTGCGCGAACCGGCTGTTGGTTGTCGCCGTCTCGGCATCGTTGGACCGTATTCGCCAAACCACAAACCAGACCACCCCGATCAAACTCACCAGCAGGATGATCTTGCGCACCCAACTCCCCTTCCGCACCGGTTCCTCGGCGCTGGCGGGAAGCAAATGGGAGGGGTCCGTCACCGTCGCATCGCTCCCGCTCGCAGATGACGGCAGCGCATGGTGTGGATCGAGGTCGCGGCTTGGCGAGGGCCCTGGGTCGTGCGCGGAAGGCAAAGGCATTGTGCTCGATCGGCTCCTGAAATGGCTGAGGTCGTCGCGGTGCAACGTACAAATCTGGCCGGTCTTGTCAGTCTAGCGGGTCTTCACGATCGGATGCGTTTGACAGCGCCCAAAGGTGCCCAAAAGCGGTCGCGCTTTGATCGCAATGCTCAATTGTCGAATTTCTACATCTTACCGAAGGTATAGTGACGCAAAGGAGCCCTTTAGAGTTTCGGGCGCATTTCCTTCGCTTTAACCATTTGGACACACGGAGATACGTCAGTGGCACAGGGCAATGAGCTCGTCGAACCCGCGCTCGAAGCCGGAACCGGTCAGGCCACAGCCAGTCCTACAACCGCTCGCACACCCCTGTGCGTCGACCTCGACGGCACCCTCGTCAAGTCCGATACCCTCGTCGATACGGTCCTTGCGCTCGCCCGCCAGCATCCGGGCCAACTGGTCCACATCCCCGGCTGGATAAGCGAGGGCAAGGCCGCGTTCAAGCGTCATCTCACCCACAACGTCACCCTCGACGTCGAACATCTTCCCTACAACCGGCCTCTGCTCCAATACCTGCACCAGCAGCACGCCGCTGGCCGCCACCTCTTCCTCGCCACTGCCGCCGACACCGCCCTTGCCGCCCGAGTCGCCGACCACCTCGGCATCTTCGAAGGCGTCCTCGCCTCCGACGGCGCCACCAACCTCGCTGGCGGAAACAAGCTCGCAGCCTTTCACGCCCGCTTCGGCCACGACTTCTGCTACATCGGCAACGCGCCTCCGGACGCCCCGCTCCTCGCCGCCTGTCAAACCCCGATGGTCGCCAACCCCTTCCGCTCCCTCAGCACCGCCTTGCGCAAAGCAGGCACCATCCCCACCCAAACCTTCGAGGACCGCACACCGCTTCTCAAAAGCTGGCTGCGCGCCATCCGCCTTCACCAGTGGGCCAAAAATACCCTGATCTTCGTTCCCCTGCTGCTCGCCCACGCCTGGAGCCTGGGCAACGTGCTCGCCGCCCTGCTCGCCTTCCTCAGCTTCGGCATGTGCGCCTCCGGCACCTACATCATCAACGACCTGCTCGACATCGAGGCCGACCGGCGCCACCCCCGCAAACGCAATCGCCCCTTCGCCGCCGGAGACCTCTCCGCAATAACCGGAGTTGCCGCCGTCTTTCTGCTTCTGGCAACTTCATTCGCCCTGGCCTTCGCCCTGCCGCACGTCACAGCTTCACTGCCATGGCCTGTCTATCTCCCGTGGCCGTACAAGTTCCTTCTCTGGCTCACGCTCTACACCGTCACCACCCTCAGCTACTCGCTCTTCCTCAAGCGCCAGCTCCTCCTGGACGTCTTCGTTCTCTCGGGCCTCTACACCGTACGCATCCTCGCCGGCAGCGCCGCTACCGGCGTCGCGATCTCAGCCTGGCTCGCGGGCTTCAGCGTTTTCTTCTTTCTCTCGCTCGCCTTCGTCAAACGCTTCAGCGAGCTCGAGAGCCTGCGCGAACGCGGCCTTGCTACCATTCATGGCCGCGGCTACTTCGTCGGTGACCTTGAGCAGCTACGCGCCCTCGGAACCGGAGCCGCCTACGCCGCTGTCGTCGTCCTCACCCTCTACATCAACGACCCCAAGACCAACGTGCTCTATCACCACCCCATCCGCCTCTGGCTGGCCGTCCCAGTACTGCTGCTTTGGCTCAGCCAGGTCTGGATGATGACCAGCCGGGGCGAAATGCACGACGACCCCGTCGTCTTCGCTATCACCGACCGTCGCAGCCTCCTGATCGGCATTCTTATGGCCGGGGTTATCTGGTGGGCACTCTAGATACAGCCATCTCTCAAGCAAGGAGACCACGTGGCACGAAAGATCGTCTTTACGTCCAACGCTCCAAAACCGCCCGCAACCTACAGCCAGGCTGTCATCGGTTGCGGGTTGATCTTCGTTTCCGGCACATCACCACACGATCCTGTGACCGGTCAAATCGAGTCCACCACCATTCCGGGGCAAACTCGACAGTGCCTTCAGAACATCGCCGCCATCCTCGCGGAAGCTGGCAGTTCCCTGGACAGGATTGTCAGTGCAACGGTCGTGCTCGCTGAGGAAGAGGACTTCTCCGGCATGAACGAGGAATGGCTCAGATGGTTCCCCACCGATCCGCCCGCGCGCCAGGGTGCCAAGCTTCCTGCAAAAATTCCCGGTCTGAAAGTGTCCATCGCGGCTATCGCGGAAGTCTGAAGAATTCGATCGTTCTGTGCCAACGGGACAACCGCCAAGTTACAGCCCCTGCGGTCTCCGGCTGACTATCCCTGAGGCTCTCAGCCGGCCTTGCGCTCTTCGAAGATCTCGTCCAGCATCCCCGCCAGCGACCCGGCACGCGACCGCACGCTGCTCTGCGCCAGCGTCAGGCTACCGGTTAGCGACTCATGCCGCGCACGCAGTGCCATCAACTCGTCAGCGATGTTTAAAGCTGCCAGCACCGCGACGCGCAGCGAGTCCACCGTCGCGCCATGCGCCGAGACCGCACGCATCTTTGCGTCCACCGCCTCGGCCAGCCTATGGATATGCGCCGGATCCGTGCCCCGCAACTGGTATACCTGATCGTAAATCTCAACCACGACGGCCCCGTTGTCGCGCGCCGCAAGTTCGGCCCGCGAAACCTCCGCCGCGCTCGTCTGTTGTGCCTCTGACGTCTTATTCACCAGTGCTGCTCACCAACCTACAAAAGTTCATCGATCTGCGCCAACATCTTTTCCACGCGTTGCCGAACCGCTTCGCGGTCCCGAGTCAACGCTTCGACCTCTGTATGCGCTGTATTTGCCGCGGCAAGTTGCGCCTGCAGTTCGCCGATCTCGCTCTGTGCCGTACTCAATTCTGCTTCCGCCGCCGCACGAAGTTCACGCTCTTCGCGGATCATCGTGACCGCACGCAGCACCTTCTGTTCGAGCGCCAGAAACTCGTCCGTCGTAATCGTTCCCGCTCCCGTGCTCACTGCGCCCATCATGTTCCCGCCTTCACCGACTCGACTCAACCGAAGTATATCGATTGCCTTTGTGGATTGGAGAGTAGCCACAAGCAAGGAACCTTCCTGAGTTCCCCACACGGCGCAATCAAGCCCGCTGCACGCCGCCCAGCCCGCCCAACGCAGCAATCACCGCCTCAGACCAGCCAGCCAGCTCCTCTTCCGTCAGCGTGCGTTCCTTCGACTGAAATACGAGCCGGACAAGGGCCGAGTAATGGCCCTCGGCCACGACCTTGCCCTTTCCGTCACGGAAGATCTCGACCGGCGCAATCCGCCGCAACTCCTCGATCCCCTTCGCTCGCACCGCCGCCTCAATCGAACCCCAGTCCACCACGTCCGGAAACACGAACGAAAAGTCCCGTTCCACAGCCTGAAAGCGGGATAGCTCCCGCGACGCCGGCTGCCTCAACCCCCTCGACAGCAATACCGCCGCGTCCACTTCTGCCAGCACGCAGGCCTGGCGGAGCTTGCGCCTCTGCGCTTCGCCCATCGTCAGCTCACCGAACCACGCTACCGCCGCACCATCCAGCAGTGCCCGCGCTCCGCGACCACTTTCGATCCAGGCCGGCAGCCGCTGCGCGTCGAACGTCAACGCACCCGAAAACCGCTCCAGCAGCGCCTCCAACGCACCCTTCACCTCATAGAACAGCGCATCCTTTGCGCTATAAAGCGCCGTGGCTGGTCCCAGGCCCGTCGCGCCCAGCGCCAGGCCCACCGCCTCTTTCACCTCCACTGTCGACCCGGTAAAAACGGTCCCGAGCTCGAACAGCCGCACCTCGCTCACATCGCGATGAAGATTATGCGCCAACATCGTCACCATACCCGGCGCAAGCGACGGCCTCAACACACCGGCCTCTTCACTGAGGGGATTGCCCATCGCGACGCTTCCGGCTTCCGCCCTGCCAAACACCTCCGCTTCGCTGGCTGAAACGAACGTGCTCGATATGGCCTGCGAGAAACCCAGCGCCCGGAGCGTATCGCCAATCGCTGCCTCCTGCTCAATGTGTGCGAGCTCCCGCACCATACCGCTGAAGCTCGGCAACGTGTCCGCAAACCTGTTATAGCCGTAGACGCGTGCGACCTCTTCGATCAGATCTATCTCGCGCTCCAGGTCGAGCCGCCAGCTCGGCAGCGTGACCTTATAGACCCCGCCCTCCCCCGTCATCGCAAGCCTGCAGCCCAGTGCGCCGAGAACGCGCTCCACCACGCTTGCCGTGATGCCGCCTGCGTCGAGCGTCCTTCCCAGATGCCGCTGCACTTCGCGTACGCTGAGCCGCACCGGCGCGCGATCCGCCGTCTTCGCCGCAACTTCAGGCACCACGACGTCCACCATGGGCCCCACAACCCTCCCCCCGCATTGCGCGAGGATAAGTCCTGTTACGAGGTCGTTCCCCAGTGGCGCTGCCGCAAAGTCCGTGCCGCGTTCAAATCGATGCGAAGCATCCGTGTGCAGCCCATGACGCCGTGAGCTGGCGCGAATACTACCCGGATCGAACCATGCCGCCTCGACCAGAATGTTCTTCGTCTCGTCGGTTACCCGCGAGTCCCAGCCGCCCATTACTCCAGCCAGTCCCAGCGCTTTGTGTTCGTCCGCCACCACCAGGTCATCCTCCACCAGCGTGCGCTCAGTCCCATCCAGCAGAAGAAGCTTTTCTCCTGCCCGCGCCCGGCGAACCACAATAGCTCCCTCGATCCTGTCGAGATCGAAGGCGTGCGTGGGCTGACCCATCGCTAACCATCCAAAATTGGTTGCGTCTACCGGCCCGGAGATCAGTTTCTGCCCCAGTGCATGAAAGTACTCGGCCACAGGCCCGGTGGAAGGTTGCACTGTGACACCGCGAATGACGCGCGCCGTAAAGCGCCCGCAGAGGTCCTTCGCTTCGATTCGAACAGGGAACCCAACGTCCGGCATTCCGGACGCAGCCTCAACTGACCCACTCAAACTGTTTTCCAGCGGCTTCAACTTGAGGCCATAGATCGCCGCCGCCTCTCGCGCCACTCCATAGTGGTTCATCGCATCCACGCGGTTGGTCGTGATGTCCATCTCGTACAGCGCGCCGCCGCACGCCGCAGGGAACTCGCCTTCCACGGCTATGCCCCGCAGGGTGAGGTCCTCGGCCAGCTGCCGATTGTCGACGGGCAGCTCAGGCAGATACGAGCGCACCCATTGGGTCAAAATGTTCATACTGGAAAATCACTTCCTTGAGCTCGCTAGATGGGCTCCACTCATCTTAACTCGGAAAGTCCTCACTCAAGGCTTCCTGCGGCTCCACCACTGCTTTGTGCCAATAAAAAGAGCCCGCCGAAGCGAGCTCTTTTCTGAAGCCGGCCGGACCCTGGACCTTAGAACCGCAAACCGAACTTCACAGGGAAATAAGTGGTCCGGTTACTGTTAGCGGGAAACAGATTCGTCGAAGTGGCCGTGATCGAACCCGTGTTGTTGACCGTGAAACCCGGGCGCTGCTGGTTGTTGACAAACACATACCGCACTTCCCCGTACAACCTCTGTGACGAAAACCGTGAAATCTTGTACGTAAGTCCGAAGCCTCCATTGAAGCCGGGAGCGTTCGAGGTGTACCGATCGATAGACTGGTTCGCCGGATACTGATAGCAGCCGTAGTAGAAGTCGCAGTACGTCGCTGTCGCGGGAACTGTGAAGTTCGCGGTCTTATGGTAAAACCCCGCCCCCACCACCACATAAGCCCCAAAACCTTCGCCAGAGTACAGATTGAACGTCGGATTTACCGTGATCGACCAGACATTACTGCTTCCGTCCAACTGGCTGACCGCTCCCGTGCCAAAGACATTCGGACTGTTGTAGACAAAGGTTTGCCCGTCTAGCACGCGGCGAGTGAACCCAAAATTATCCCAATCGAACTGGCCGATGATCGCCACGTTCTTATTGAAGTTCCGTCCGCCACCGGCCTGGAATCCCCAGCTGGGTGTCAGATAGTGATACGTATTGCCCAACGGCTGGGTGTAACCGCCGCCCACCAAAAAGGCGTATTTGCTCGACCCATCCGGGTTCGTGTTCCCACCCCGGTATCTGGGACGCCCGTAACCTCTGCGGGGAGGCGGCTGCGTGTTCGCCAGGGCTCCCAGGAAGTCAAAGTGATTTTCCGCCACCGCGACCTCATTGTTTGCGCTGCTCGATGAAAACATCGCATCGCGACCATCCGTCTCAGCCGGCACATTCAGGTTCAGCTTCACAGGGGTATCGGAAGGACCCACCAGCGGGGTCTGCGCTCCGGCGACTCCCATGGCGAGCAGCGCGGTCAACGCCAGCGAGCGGCGCGCCATGACAAGGGTGCGATTCCAAATCTGCATCGGTTTTCTACTCCTTCGCTGCTCTGAAACTTACAAACAACGCTTTAAGCGGTTCCGGAACCTAGACCCCGCCACGAGAAATATGTTGTGTTGGCTTGAGTCCACCGGTCCTCCCTCTTGAGACGAGATCCAAACACTTTTGGATGCAGTCAACCACGGAGGCCAGCTTAAGAGCCAACAACGAACATCCCGCACCGTCTCCCCCGGCCGTATTCTGTTCGCTGTTGGCTCGCCCAGCTGTCTGTTCCTAGTGAATATCGAACTGCTCCGGATGAATCGACGGGTCGCTCTTGACCAGAATCGTCTTCCCGACCATTTCTTCCATCTCCTGCAGCCACTTCGTTCCCGGCGCCTTCAACTGCTTTACCACTTCCGGATTCACACGCAGCATCACATCGCCGCGGTCCAGGTGCTTTTGCATCTTCTTCATCTCGATGTAGATGTCGTTGCATACCGTGACCGGCGACTTCACCATGCCCGTCCCCGCGCAAACGCCGCAGGTCGTGGAAAGCGTCCGCTCGAGCGACTGCTTCACCCGCTTGCGCGTAATCGCCACCAGACCGAAATCGTTGAATTGAAGCACCTTCGACGGCGCACGGTCTGACTTCAACTCCTCTTCGAGCGCAGCCATCACCTTGTTTCGGTTCTTGCGCTCGTCCATGTCGATGAAGTCGATAATGATGATTCCGCCCAGGTCGCGCAGGCGAATCTGCCGCACAATCTCCGGTATGGCATCGAGGTTCGTCTTCACGATCGTGTCTTCGAGCCGCGCCGTCTTGCCCACGAATTTGCCCGTATTGATGTCGATCGCCACCAGCGCTTCGGTCTGGTTGATCACAATCGACCCACCCGACTTCAGCCACACCTTCGAGCGCAGCGCCTTATTGATCTCTTCCGTAATCCCGAACTGTTCGAACAGCGGCGTCTCTTTCGTGTACAGCTTCACGCGGCGGATTAACTGCGGCTGAAAGCGCTGTAGAAACCGCAAAACACGCTCATATTCCGCTTCAGAATCGACCCAGATCGCCGAGAAATTATCCGTCACCTGGTCGCGCAGGATGCGCTCGATCAGGTTAAGGTCGTGATAAATCAACGCCGGCGACTTGCTCGATTCCGACCGCTGCTTGATGTCCGCCCACAGATTGAGAAGGAATCTCAGGTCGCTGCGCAACTCCTCTTCGCTCGCGCTGGCCGCGGCTGTACGCACGATAAAGCCGCCCGAGGCCTCGCCCTTCTCCGAAAGCAGAATCTCCTTCAACCGGCGCCGCTCGCCATCCGACTCGATCTTGCGTGACACGCCCACGTGGTTCACCGTAGGCATAAACACGAGAAACCGGCCCGGTAAAGCGATGTGCGACGTAATACGCGCACCTTTTTTCGCAATCGGCTCCTTGGCAATCTGTACCAGCAGCTCCTGCCCCGGCTTCAGCAAGTCGCTGATATCCGGCAGGTTCGTCGATTGTGTCGTCTGCCGCGATCGTCCACCGCCGCCGCCATTGCTGCTGCTGCCGCTTGAACGCGAGTTCGCCATACCGCGACCATCGCGTCGTCCACGGTCGCGATCACCGCGCCGTCCAGTGCGGCCCTCACGTCCATCCCGGCGCTGCGTGCGGTCACCTTCACGACCAGCCACGCGCCCGGTCTCCTGACCCGTCTGACCATCAGCGCGAGCTCCGGTCTGTGCCTCCGTACCGCCCTGCTCGAAGCTTTCGCCCTCCGCAAATTCACCTTCCTCGACTTCGCTGACTTCGCTGCCGGAAAGCTCTTCCTCGTCACCGTTGTCGAAGCGGTCTTCGTCCAATTCCTCTTCGTCCAGGTCTTCTTCATCCACCTCAAAGTCGTCGTCTTCATCCAGTTCCGGGTCGCCGTTCTGAGTGTCCGGCCGCGTAATCTGGTCGATCGACATCTCACGAATCATCGTGCCCAGATCGGCCGCGCCTTCCAGCGTTTCCTCTTCCATGTCGTCGTTCGCAGAGGCCGCATGCAGAGTCAGCAGGTCGCCTTCTTCGTCGTCGAGGACTTCTTCCTCCAGCTCGCCATCGCCCGGCTCAAACCCCTGCCGCGCCCGAGGAGCGGAATCGACCGAAACCTCCGCCTCTTCGAGGGTCACAGACTGCACCGCCGACTCATGCGCAATGGGCGCCGCAGCCTGCTCGGCAGTATGTAGTTCCGCAGCAGGCTCCAAAGGAGCCGAAATCATCTCGCCCGTCGCCTGCACGGCCGTAAACTCATGCTCTGCAAGGACCTCTTCCTCCTCGTAGGCGTCTTCTTCGGAAGCCGAAAACGACGCCGTCGGCACACTCTCTTCCCGCGCCGCTTCTTCTGCCGCCGTTTCTCTGTCGCCCTCTTTTTCAAGTTCGAGGAACTCGTCCGGCGTCGGTGCGCTCTGCCGGAATTCACTCGGCGCCACCGGATCCACACGGAACGATACCGCCGCATCTTCGCCGGGCTCATACTCCGCCGCTACCCGGTCTGCCTCGACCGCCGCCTGCTCCGCAGCTTCCGCGGCGTGGTCAACCACAACATCGGAAGAGGGCTCGAACAAATCGTCCGAGACCTCTCGCGCCGGCATAGGCGACAACACAAACTCCTCCGGCTCATGGCCGGACGTAACCGCCGGTTGTACAGCCTCCGAAGCATGCAGCTCCTGCCGAGCCGGTCGCTCGTCACGCCACTTACGGCTCTCGCGCTGCGAATCCCTGTCCTTATCATTCCCACGATGCCGCGAAAGTGTCTCGCCCGGCAACACCAGCCCGCCATCCCAATCGAGCGCCGGCTCCACCAGCGTAGAAGGCTTGGCGGTCACAAATGTGACATTCACCGGCGTACTGTGCGCCGCGCTGGGCTGAGCCGCGCCCTCTTCACCCCTCCGATACTTGGAAAGCGACTCGCCCGGCAGGATAAACGGCTCAACTGTCGGCCGTATTTCGTCATCTGACTCTGCCCGTGCCGGACGCGCCTCAAACCGCTCGCGCCCACCCTCGGGCCTGCGATCCCGTCCGCCACGATCCCGGCCACCACGATCTTCACGGCCACCACGACCGGCCCGATCATTCCGGTCGCGCGATCCACGCTCCTCCCGGTGTGGCTCAACTACCGGCAACACCGCCGCCGCTGCCGTCAGCTGCGGCAATACCTCGCCCTGCGTTTGCTCCGCCACCGCTGCAGTCTCGCCGCCTTCGCCACGACCGCGACGACGACCGCGACGGCCGCGCCATCTCCGGCTGCCATCCGCCCCCGGCGCACCTTCACCCAGATCACCTGCGTCCGCATCCTGCGGGCCCGCTTCCATCACATCATTAGCCACCGGATGCGCTTCTTCGACGTACGTGGGACGGGCTTCCTGCGCACGAGCGTCGCCTCCCTGCCGCTGATCCCGTCCACCCCGCCCACGATCACGACCATTGCGGTCCCGTCCACCGCGGTCCCGGCTTTCGCCGCGTCCGCTTTCGGCACGCCCGCCGCTCGCCTCGCCACCCTGCTCCACGGGTTCGCCCGCCGGTTGGGCCTCGCGCCGCGGCGCACGATCTCCGCCGCGGCCACCATTGCTGCCGCGAGAATCAGTCGTCTCAAAGTCCGCCGAATCCGGCGCTTCTTCCATGAAATCTGTGATGTAAAGGAAGGCGTCGCGTTCGAGCCCGATGTCCACAAAGCTGGACTGCATGCCCGGAAGCACACGCGTCACGCGCCCGTTATAAATGGACCCCGCCAGCGTGTATTCGTTCTCACGCTCGTAATACATCTCTGCGAGGGCGTCGTTTTCGACAATGGCCAGCCGCGTTTCGTGCGGCGTGCTGGATATATAAATTTCTTTCGACATTGCTGCTCTGCTTTCTGCACGATCGTCCTTCTAGGACGATGCCGTGCGGCAGAACAGGCTGGGGTCGCGCTTCGGGGAGCTTCCCCTATGCGGCCACCGGAAGCGCGGACAGAGTGCATGGAGCGGAAACTGGGGGTGGTGTCTGGGGTGCGGTGCTCCAGGCGATGCCCGAAAAACCGCGCTCCGTCCGCAAACCGCGCGATGGAGTGGGTAAAGTGCCAGAAAATGTGTCCAGTGACGTACCGCGTGCCTGAGAGTCAGGCAAAACGCCGCAAACGGATGTTGTGGCCAGAACAACCTCATCACGAGGCGGAGCCGTTAGCCGTCCGATTGCGTCCATTCGCAAAACCTGTCCGGCCACCGGAGTCGATCCGAGCCTGGCCGGCCTTCTAAAAGAATCTTGATGTCGCCCTTCTCCTGGGAATTGCGCATCCGGAGGGACGACGTGGGCCTGTCCGGCATCCCGCCGAACAAGTGCTGCCTCTAGTATGCACTAAATGCAGTGGGTCGCGAAAAGTGAATAGAAAGTAAACAGTCCGGCCCCGCAAGCTCCCTAATTCACGAACCGCCGCATCCGGATATTCATCACAATCCCAAGCGCCAGAAACGTGTAAATCACCGAAGACCCGCCATAGCTCATCAGCGGCAGCGGAATCCCGGTCACCGGCATCAACCCCACGCACATCCCGATATTGATCGCGATCTGGAACAGCATCACCGCCGCCACGCCCATCACGATCAGGGTTCCCGGCGGGTCCGCCGCTGTCTGCGCGTTCTGCACCAGGCGCACAAGTATAAGAAAATAAAGCAGCAAAACCACCATTGCGCCCACAAAGCCGTGCTCCTCGCAGAACGCCGCAAAGATGAAGTCCGTATAAGGAATCGGCAGAAAATCCCCTTGCGTCTGCGTACCCTGGCTCATCCCCTTACCCCACACGCCGCCCGACCCCACCGCGATCAGCGACTGCCGAATTTGGTACCCCGACCCCTTCGGGTCCGAATCGGGATTGAGAAACGCATCGATCCGCTTTTGTTGATACGGCTTTAGCCGCTTGCCCGCCGCAAACCCGATCCCGCCCAGGAGCAATAGCCCCAATAACACCACGCTCGCCTGTTTCAACCGCATCCCGCCCAGAAATAGACCAACCACCAGCACCGGCAGATACGTCAGCGACGTTCCCAGATCCGGCTGCTTCAACACCAGCGCCAGTGGCAGACACACCAGTGCGAAAGCCTTGCCTACGTCCAACCAACTCAGGTCCTTGCCCTCGCCCGCACGTCCCCAAAGGAAACGCGCCATGACCAGAATCAGAACCAGCTTTACCCATTCCGAGGGCTGAAAGTGGACTCCCCCGCCCAGGTTGATCCACCGCTTCGCCCCCAATACCTTCTTCCCCACCGCCAGCACCGCCAGCAGAGACAACAGGCTGACCCCATACGCCCAGGGCGCAATGTCCAGCAGGCGGTGGTAGTCCACCGTCGAGACCAGGAACATGACGACCAGTCCGACACCCAGAAACATCATTTGCTTGGTATGAAACCCGTGAAATTTCGTCATTTCCGTCGCGGAACGGATCTCCAGCACGCTGATCAGCGTGAGTACGAGTACGAATCCCAGCAGGACCCAGTCAAAATCGCGAAATCTGGAACGAAACATTTGCGTGAGTACCTATTCGATTATTGACCGCTAGGCACAGACGCGGCGGCGGCGACCGGCTTTACCGCCGGTGGCGCCACCACCTTTGGCGCCTCTGCCACCTTCAAATTCCCCGCCACCCTTCGCTGCTTCGCCACAAACGCATTGACGATCTGCGCGCCAAGCTTGGCCGAGTTCGAGCCCCAGTCGCCATTCTCCCAAAGCACAGTCACGACAATATCCGGGTTCCGCCGCGGAGCCATCCCCACGAACCACGCATTCGGCACCGTCTTGTGTCCGCCGCCCGACCGCGCCAGCGCGTCATGGCTCATCACCTGCGCGGTCCCGGTCTTGCCGGCAAAGTCGATTCCTTCCAGGTGCGCCTGGCCAGCCGTTCCGCTGATGGTCGTCTCCGCCATGGCGTCCGTTATGGTCTGCCAGTTCTCCGTGGTTAGCGCCACCGTCTTCTCGCCCGACCCCGGATACATCCCATGAATCGTGTCAAACGTCTCACGTTGATCCGGCTGGATGCCTTCGTCCATCACCACGTGCGGCCGCCGCAGTACGCCGCCTGACGCGATCCCGCCCAGCGCGCGCGCCAGTTGTAACGGAGTGGCCTGGATAGCGCCCTGGCCGATCCCCACCGAAATCGTCTCTCCCGCATACCACTTGTCGTGCTGCGTCTTCAACTTCCAGAGCGTCGACGGCATCGTCCCCACCGCCTCATCCGGCAGGTCCACCCCGGTCCGCTGTGCAAACCCCACGCTGGTCGCATACCGCGCCATGGTGTCGATACCCAGCTTATTGGCCAGCGTGTAATAGAAAGTGTCGCAAGACATCGGAATCGCGCGATGAATATCCACCGCTCCATGGCGCTTGTCGCACTTGAAGTAGTGCCCGTAGAAGTCCGCGCCACCCGAGCAGTTCACCTGCATCGTCTGGGCGACGTTCTCCTGCAATCCCGCCAGCGACATCACAATCTTGAATGTCGACCCTGGCGCCAGCTGCGCCTGGATGGTCTTGTTCATCAGAGGATGGTCCGTATCCGTCACGATCGAGTTCCAGTACGCCCGGCTCAAGTGCAGAAACTGGTTCGGATCGAAGGTCGGTCGCGACGCCATCGCCAGGATTTCGCCCGTGTGCGGGTCCATCGCCACAATCGCGCCCGTCTTGCCCTCCAGCGCCAGCTCCGCCGCCTTTTGTATGTCCAGGTCGATGGTCAGATGGATATCCTGCCCGGGCTTGGCCAGCTCCTGCCCCAGCTGCCCTACTTCCTTGCCATGCGAGTTCACCACCACATTCCGCGACCCGTCCGTCCCACGCAGAATGGAGTCATACGACGCCTCAACGCCTGACTTGCCCACCACATCGCCGGGGTTATAGACCGCGTACTTTTCCGTCTTCAAATCGTTCTCGCTCACCTCACCTACGTATCCGATCAGGTGCGCGGCAAACCCTTCCCGCGGATACAGCCGTCGCTGCTCATCGAGCGTCTCCAGTTCCGGCAGCTCGTTGCGGTGGGCCTCGATGAACGCCTGCTCATCCTGCGTGATGTCCGGTTTCAGCGGCAGTGGCTGATACTTCGGGGCGTAGGCAAATCGCTTGAGCGTCGCCTCAATCTGCTCTACCGGGATATGCAGTCCCGCGGCAATCATTGGCAGGTCGGAATCGAGGTTCTTGCCCTGCTCGCGCAGCAGATAGCAGCTCACCGAAGGATAGTTGTCGACGATGATCCGGCCTTCGCGGTCAAATATCTTCCCGCGCGGGGCCAGCACCGGCACCTTGCGCACCCGATTAGCCTCGGCGAGCACCCGGTACCCGGTTGCACCCAGCACTTGCAGCCGCCAGAGTCCCACCGCCAATACGAGCATCACCGCCGCGATCACGTACGTCGAAGCATGCAGCTTTGCGGCAGACAGCCGCTCTTTGCGATCCAGGTGCGGTGCGTCCATTTGCTCTCGCCTTCCCGACCCAGTTTACGCTGCTTTGGAAGCGAGTCTAAATGCTACCTGCAGCGAACGCTATGCTGCCTGAGGGCCACCAGATCAGGGCATCTTGAGCGAATCAGTAGTCCCAAAACGGCATCAGGCTACGAGTAATGTCAGCACGGAAGACGCATGGGCACGCCGGAGGCAGCAACCTCAGCCTTGAGCGCGCGCGAGTCCGTTATCCCAAAGTGGAAGATGCTGGCGGCGAGGGCGGCGTCGGCTTTGCCCGCCTTGAAGACTTCGGCAAAGTGCGCCGCTGACCCCGCGCCTCCCGACGCAATCACTGGAATCTGCACGGCCTCCGAAACCCGCGCCGTCAATTCGCAATCGAAGCCGTTGCGCATGCCGTCGGTGTCCATGCTGGTCAGCAGAATCTCGCCCGCGCCGCGCTGCTCGGCTTCGCGGGCCCACTCCACAACGCGCAGCCCGGTGGCTTTGCGGCCGCCGGAGACGTAGACCTCCGCATCGGCAACTCCGTGCGCGCCGCGCCGGGCGTCAATCGCCACAATCACCGCCTGTGCCCCGAAGCTGGCGCCGATCTCGCCGATCAACTCTGGCCGCGCAATCGCCGACGAATTGATGCTCACCTTGTCCGCCCCCGCCGCAAACACGGCTTCAGCATCTTCGGCGGAACGTATCCCGCCCCCTACCGTAAACGGCACAAACAGCTTCTCCGCCGTGCGCTTTACGGTATCGAGCAGGGTGCCGCGCCCTTCATGGGTGGCAGTGATGTCGAGCAGTACGATCTCGTCGGCACCGGCGGCGGCGTGGCGGTGCGCGAGCTCGGCGGGGTCGCCGGCGTCGATGATATCGACGAACTGGATGCCCTTGACGACGCGGCCTCCGCGTACGTCAAGACAGGCGATGATACGTTTGGTCAGCATGAATCGGTTCTCAGTTCTAAGTTGACCGCGCCTAGCCTTTGACGGACAACGTGTGGCTAGCTGCTGATGCTCATGCCGACCACCGGGCACTGTGCGGCCGCGCTCGAGGTTTGCTGGCCGCCGACGCGACCGAAGCCGAACTCCTCCGTCCCGAGAAACGTCATCTTGTGGTGTCGGGCCATGCCGGTGAGCTCGTTGTGGACCATGTGCATCGCCATCTGCAACGCGTGTACCGAGTCTGCACCGCCGGCGGGGGTGACGTGGTCTCGCCCCAGTGCCGAGATGCGATACGGGCAGGCCCAACCGCGGTCTTCGACCTGGAACGGCTTGCCGAAGCTGACCGTCAGCGTCGCCATATGGCCTTCGTGTTCCAGGTCGAGGAAGCGCTCAGCGATGGTTTCAAACGGCACCAGCGCCATGCCGGTCCAGTTCGTGGCCTCGTCGGGCTTGAGCATCTCCACGCTGCCGTGGAGGATTTCTGACGTGTCGGTCATTGCGCTTCTCCTGCGGATTCGATGTTACAGGTTGAGGAAATTCTTCAGGACGCGGAGGCCGGTGTCGGCCGACTTCTCAGGGTGAAACTGGACGCCCATGACGTTGTCGCGCTCGACGGCGGCGGTAAACGCTCCGCCGTAGCTCGTCGAAGCCGCGGTGTCCGACGAGATGGGCGCGCGCCAGGAGTGGGTGTAGTAGACGAAGCTGCCGGGAGCGATGCCGCGCAGCAGCCGCGAGTCCGCGCGGATGTCGTCGAGCGAGTTCCAGCCTACGTGGGGGGATTTGAGGTCTCTTCCCGCAAAGGTTGCGGGAAAGCGTTCGCACTCTCCGGCGAAATGTCCGAGGCCGACGGTGTCAGGCGCTTCGGTAGAACCCGCGTAGAGCCATTGCAGACCGACGCAGACGCCAAGGAAAGGAGTCCCGGCGGCAGCGGCCTCGCGGGTGGCCTGGGTGAGGCCGAGGTCGTGGAGGAGTTGGGTGGCTTGGAAGTGGCCTACGCCCGGGAGGACGATCTTGTCCGCGAGGAGGACGCGTTCAGGGTCCTGCGTAACTACAACATCCTCCGCACCCAGATGCCGCAGCGCCTTGACGACGCTGGTTAGATTGCCCGCTTTGTAGTCGATGACGGCTAGCATGCAAAGGGTCCACAAGCGGCGCCCAAGAGCATGAGGCAGACGAGGAAGGTCGCCGCGGAAACCGCGGTCCCGGCCCCACGGAGCCAGCCTTTCCCGAAGAGTGCGAGCAGAAACGTGAATCTGGAGCCGTAAAGACCCAGGCGCCAGACCGTATTCAAAGGTCCGGCGACACTTTGCAGTTCGCTTACCCTCGAATTCGGAGGATCGCCGAAGTACCGCAGATACATAAAGCCATTCCCGGCAAGCAACAGAAGACCGACGCCGCGCGCGACGGTTCCGGCGACACGTCTCCAGTTCACAGCAATCCCTTCGTACTAGGCAGCATCTCCCGCATCCGCTCATCGCGCGAACAAGCCCCGCGCAGAGCCCTTGCAAACGCCTTAAAGATCGCCTCGATCTTGTGATGATTACTCCGCCCGTACATCGTCTTCACATGCACATTCGCCTTCGCGCCGCGCGCAAAGCCATCGAAAAAGTCCGCGACAAGCTCGCTCTGCAAATCACCGACTACCGGCACCGTCACCTGATCATCCACCACGTACGCCACACGGCCCGACAGGTCGACAGCGGCAACAGCGAGCGTCTCATCCATCGCCATCACGAAGTACCCGGCGCGCATGATGCCCTTCTTGTCCCCGAGCGCATCTGCAAAGGCCTCGCCGAGCGCGATGCCGACGTCCTCCACCGTGTGGTGCTGATCGACATCGAGGTCCCCCACGCACTTCAGCGTGAGATCGAATCCGCCGTGCCGCGTGAACAGCTCCAGCATGTGGTCAAAGAAACGAATGCCGGTCGAGACCGTATAAGCACCCTGACCGTCGACGTTCAAGCGCAGCGAAATCTTCGTCTCCGTCGTATTTCGTTCCACCGTGCCGACACGCTCCGACCCCTGCGTTTCGGGCGCCACACCGAGTTCGTTCACGAGGTCACTCATACTCGGGCTCTCCTTCGGACGCTCCATTCGACGGAACCGACTCGCTGCGAGTCCAATCAATTTCTTGCAAGCACTCACGCAACGCGGCAAGACCTCGCGCCACCTGCTCTTCGACACCTATGGTCATACGCACATACCCCTCGCACCCGGGGTCCGACGAGCGGTCGCGCAGCAACACACCGCGACGATGCATGGCCGCAATCAACTCCTTATGCTTCGCGCCGATATCCATCAGCACAAAGTTCGCCGCAGACTTCCAGTGCCGCACCCCAAGCTCTTCGAGCGCCGCATACACCCGCTCGCGCCCCGCCCGCACCTGCGCGACGTACCACTGTAGATAGTCTTCATCAGCCAGAGCTTCCGGCAGCACGGCGAGCGCAATGCCGTTGACGTTGTACGGCGAGCACACCTTGCGCAGCGCGGAAATCAGCCGCGCGTCGCCAGCGATCATGCCAAGCCGCAGGTTGGCGAGGCCGTAGGCTTTTGAAAACGTGCGTGCCACCAGCAGGTTAGGTACCTTGCCGGCGTCGGCCATGGTGCTTTCATCGTGGAAGTGAAAATAAGCCTCGTCGACCATGACGACGGCCTGGGGCGCCGCTTCCGCGATGGCCAGCAGATGCCCGCGACTGACGGTAGTCCCGGTCGGATTGTTCGGTGAAGCAACAATGATCAGCCGCGTCCGCGGGGTGATGGCGGCCATGAAGCGGTCAAAAGGAAATGCGAAGGTGTCGTCAGCCTGCACGCGGCGGAGGCCGGTGGTCATCATGCTGATGTTGACGTCGTACATGAAGAAGCCCGGGGTGCAGACGACGGCTTCGTCGCCCTCATCGAGGAACGCAATTGCAAGCAGATGGATCGCTTCGTCGACGCCGTTGGTTAGCAGTACTTCCTCGGGCTGCAAGCCGAAGTGCGCGGCGACGATGCGCTCGGCCGGCTGCCGCTCCGGATAAATCGTCAGACCTTCGGACGTGAGCTGCTGCAGCCTTGCGAAGACGCGCGGGCTGGGCGCGATAGTGTTCTCATTGAAGTCCAGGCGCAGCGCATCTCGGCCGGCGAGCGGAGGATGGTACTCCGGCATCGCAAGCACAGCCTTGCGCGGCTGCGGAGCGGTCTGGATGGATTCTGCAAGTGCCGTCATTCATGCTCCTTAGACTTCTAAGAATCGTCTACCGCATTCTTACCCGTACACTTTCGGCGTGGCCTACCAGGCCTTCCGCTTCCGCAAGAGCGATGGTGTGCGGGCCGACTTCGCGCAGCGCGTCGCGGGTGTATTGCTGCACGGTGATCACCTTCACGTAGTCGAGCACGCTGAGCCCCCCGCGGATGCGTCCGTTACGCCCGGTGGGCAGAACGTGGTTCGGGCCGGATATGTAGTCACCCATGGACTGCGGCGTGTGATGGCCGATGAACACCGAGCCAGCATTGGTAACCCAGCGCACGTCGGCTCCAGCGTCGACGGTGAGGTGCTCGGGCGCGAGGCGGTTGGTAAGCGCGTGTGCCTCTTCGACCGTCTCGGTGACGAACGCGTAGCCCTGCGCGGCGAGCGACTGCTCGGCAATGGCATTGCCCTGCGAGAGGCGTTTGACCTCCAGCGCGACTTCCTGGGCGAGGTCCGCCTTACTGGTAATCAGCACCGCGAGTGCTTCGGGGTCGTGTTCCGCCTGCGCGACCAGGTCTGCGGCGATGCCGCTCGGATCACCGTTCTCACTGGTGACCACGATCTCGGTCGGCCCGGCGGGCATGTCAATGCCGGTCTCGTGTGAAACGGCGATCTTGGCGGCGGTGACATACAGGTTGCCGGGGCCGACTATCTTGTCGACCGCGCCGATCGTGTCGGTGCCATAGGCCATGGCCGCGATGGCCTGCGCGCCGCCGATGCGATAAAACTCGGTGACGCCCGCCAGGTACGCCGCGGCCATAGTTTCGCGCGCGGGGTTGGGCGAGCAGACCACGATGCGCTCTACATTCGCAACCTGTGCTGGGGTCACCGTCATCAGCAGCGTAGACGGTAGCGGATAACGGCCGCCCGGAACGTAGCAGCCGACCGAGCCAAGCGGACGAACAATCTGCCCGACCTCCATGCCTTCTACCGGCCGGAAGCTCCACGCGCGCGGCAATTGACGCTCGGCGAAGGCACGGATGTTGGCCTGCGCGACTTTCATCGCGGCACGCAACTCTTCGCTCGTGGCGTCCCAGGCCTCGCGCATTTCTTCGTGGCTGACGAGCAGCGGAGTCTCAGGCGCGAGCGAGTCGAAGCGGGCGGCGTATTCGCGTAGAGCTTCATCGCCGCCTTGGCGGACGTCGGCAAGGATGGTGCGGACCGTGGTGTCGACCTTGGCCGTGTTTACCGCGCCACGCTGTTCGAGCTCGCGAATGGCGGTCTCAGCGCGGTCTTTGGGTTCGCCGAATGTGAGGAGAATCTTCATAGGTTTCATTTTCTAGCGCAGCTTCTAACGGAGCTTGGAGATGGGCGGCTGGTAGCCGGAAGGTGGACGCTGGCCGCCACGACGGCCTGGCGTGCGAAGCTGCGAGCCCATTGCCCGCCGCTCCTGACGCGAGCCCGTGAGGACCACGCGCTTGGCGGATTCAGGCGACGCAGGGTACACGCGGTTTGGCTTTTTGGGATCGATGACGACCGGCAGCATCGCGCCCCTGGTGAATTTCTGCCCTGGCTCGATGCGCGTTCGAATGGAAACCTCGCGGGGGCTGGCGTCTGGCTCCTGGATGCGTAGCGTGATTTTACTCATCTTCGCGAACTTGGCTACGCCGCCTATGGGCTCGGTGGAGACGAGCGTGGCGTAGACAACCACACCGTCGCGCTGAGCGGACTGCTCGCGGCGGCGTTGGAGGAGATACATCGTCCCCGACGTAGCCGCGAGGACGAGAAGCAGAATACCGAGAATTTCAAACGTGATCTTCATCAAAGTTCCTGTCACAGGCGGAATGCAGTTATAAAACGACCTTGCTTAAAGGATATTCCACGATTCCGGTACCGCCCGCGGCCTTGAGCTTTGGAATTACATCGCGGACGACGGAGTGGTCGAGGATTGTGTTCAGCGCGACCCACTCTTCGTCCTTCAAATGCGAGATGGTGGGGGAGTTCAAGGCCGGCAGAACGGCGAGCACGGCATTGAGGTCGGTCTTTTTCGCGTTCAGCATCAGGCCCACTTGCACCTGCGCCGCCATGGCGCCGTTCAGCATCAGCGAAAGCGTTTCGATCTTGGCGCGCTTCCAGGGGTCGGCCCAGGCGGCGCGATTGGCGATCAACTGCGTCTCGGACTCCATCAGCGTCTCAATGATCCGGAGCCGGTTGGCTCGTAAAGAACTGCCGGTTTCGGTGACTTCGACGATGGCATCGGCAAGCGTCGGCGGCTTCACCTCCGTCGCGCCCCAGGAAAACTCAACCTTGACGGGAATGTTCTTCTCTGCGAAGTAGCGCTTGGTGAACTCCACTAGTTCGGTGGCAATCGTTTTGCCGGCAAGGTCTTCCGGCGTCTGGAAAGGCGAGTCCTCAGGTACGGCGAGCACCCACTTCACCCGCGTGCGGCTGGCCTTCGAGTAGGTAAGCGAGGTGACGCGCTCCACGTCGGACTGGTTTTCGAGCACCCAGTCGTTGCCGGTCAGGCCGGCGTCGAGCGCGCCATGCTCCACGTAGCGCGCCATCTCCTGCGCGCGCACCAGCATGCACTCGATCTCGGTATCGTCGATGGTGGGAAAGTAGCTGCGGCCACTGGCATAAATACGCCAGCCCGCGCGTTCAAAGAGGGCGATCGTGGCGTCCTGGAGACTGCCTTTGGGGATACCTAGTTTGAGTTTGTTGGACATGGGGTCTCGGTTGCAGGTTCTGAGTCAGAGTTCTCGGTTGCGAGTCGTGGGGTGGCGGAAACCGCCAACCTAGACCCCGGAAACCGGAAGCGGTTTCGTGAAGCAGCTTACGGTACCCTCATGGCAGACCAGGCCGTCGCCTTCGACTTCGACGCGGAACAGCAGAGCGTCGTTGTCGCAGTCGGTGGCTGCGGTGACAACGCGCAGCCGGTTGCCGCTGGTTTCGCCCTTCATCCAGAGCTTCGATCGCGTGCGCGACCAGAAGGTGACGAAGCCGCACTCGAGTGTCTTCGCGTAGCTGACGTCGTTGAGGAAGCCAAGCATCAGCACTTCACCGCTCGTGGCGTCCTGCACAATACCGGCGACTAGACCGCCGGCCTTTTCGAAATCGATAGTGGGTGACGCCTGCACTGCGCTCATTCTGTTTCCTTTACCGTTCTTTCGCTGCTCGGAAGCGGCCGTCTTGCTGACATTTTGTTCCAGCAAAAAGCCCGCTCGCGGGGTGTGCGCGTCGGCGGGCTGGTGTTCAAAATCCTGTTTGAGCGTCTTGCTACTTCGCGAAACTGGACATAGCCCCCGACATGCGGTGCGCATGGGAATAATGGAGACCGTGATGATGCTTTAGAACGTTCATCGTGTTTATACGCTACCGTTCGAGGCTCCCCGTGTCAACGGCCACCGCGATTGGCTGTGCGATGAAAAGCACGGCACGCTTGATAGCCAAGTCATAAAGATCGTGAGGAAAACTTTGTTAGGCGCAAATCGCCTGAAGCGATGCAGCTACTTCGGCGCGCCTTTGCATCTTCCTTCCTAACGGCAACTTGCCATGGAGAAACGTTATGCCAGATTTTCGCGTTCAAGCCGGTGAAGCTCAGGAAGACCAAGTCACAGCAGCGATTGAAAAATACACTTCCCAGGTCCCCTCCAGCCTGTTCCTCGGACTCGCCGTGGCTTCGATTGCTGCTTCCATGGCCTTTAAAGCCAGCAAGAAGGACCATGGCGCGCTATTTGTGGGCCAATGGGTGGCACCCTTCCTTCTGCTCGGAATCTACAACAAACTGGTCAAGCAGCTCGGTTCAGACGCGGCCACACGGTCCTAAATCGTCGCTGTCGCTCACCCAGGTCCGCGTGTCCGGACCTGGGTGAGTTGTGTCCTAGCGCTTTACGGTCAGGAGAATCTTGCTGGCTTCACCGGACTCCAGCAGCCGCATCGCTTCATCAAACTGCGCCAGTGGCAGACGGTGAGTGATAACTGGTGCGAGATCGACGCCGCTGTCGCGCAGCAGTGCCTCCATCTGAAACCAGGTCTCGTACATCCTCCTCCCGTTGATGCCATGCACCGTCGCTCCCTTGAAGATGACGGCGTTGGCCAGGTCCAGCTCCACCGGCCGGGAGGGTATGCCCAGCAACGAAGCTCTCCCGCCCATGCGCAGGATTCGGAAGCCCTGCCTGATGGCTGACGCATGCCCGGACATCTCCAGCAGAACATCGACGCCGTTGCCGTGCGTCTCTTCGAGCACCCGCGCTTCTACATCGTCGCTCGTCGGGTCAAGCAGCACCGTCGCACCCATTTGGCGTGCCAGTGTCCGCCGTTTCGCGTTCGGCTCGATGGCGATCACACGTGCGGCGCCGCACGCCTTTGCTACGGCAATCGAAAACAGCCCAATAGGACCGCAGCCGGTCACCGCAACGGTGTTCCCGGCGATCTGCCCCGATAGCACAGTATGGACGGCGTTGCCGAACGGATCATAAAGGGAACCAAAGTCGCGTGGAATGGCCGGGTCGAGCTTCCAGATGTTGGCCGCGGGAATTCTGACGTAATCCGCGAAAGCTCCGTCGGCGTCAACACCCAGAATCTTGACGAACTGGCACACATGCGCCTGCCCACTGCGGCACTGCAGGCAATGTCCGCAGGCCACATGCATTTCGGCAGAGACGAAGTCGCCCACGGTGATGCCTTGCACCAGCTCCCCCACGGCGGCCACCGTGCCGCAAAACTCATGACCCGGTATATAGGGTGGCTTGATACGGTTCTGCGCCCACTCGTCCCAATGGAAGATATGCAGATCGGTCCCGCACACTGAGGCCGTCTCGACCGCCACCAGAACATCGGTTGCGCCGATCTGTGGCACCGGCATCTCGCGCATCTCCATTCCGGGAGCGGAGGTAAGCTTGACGAGAGCATGCATGGTATTCGGAATCATCGAGAACGTTTCTCCAGCGTGTTGCGCGCATTTGCGCTGAAAGACGCAAACAGCTTATGTTAGCCCGTTTGCTCGGAGCTCGCGAACTTGACGCAGCCCTCGCGACGCACCCCCCATGCTCCGACGGCCCTGTCAAGCGATTCGAAACTTAGTTCGCACCCGCGCCCGCGCTTCGTCCTGGATGCGCACGTCGTCTCCAAATCCTTCCAGCCAGTGCATATTTGGTTCATGTCGGAACCAGGTCATTTGCCGTTTCGCATAGTTGCGATGCCCCTGCTGCGCCGCGGCGATGGCGGCGGGAAGGGACAATTCTGCGCAGAGCACCTGCATTGCCTGCAGGTAGCCCAGAGAACCGAGTGAGCGGCACTGCTTGCCGTAGCGCTTGCACAGCTCGGCGGTTTCCTCTACCAGCCCGCGCGCGAACATCGCTGCCGCCCGTTCGTCAATACGGGCATAGAGGCCTGCTCGTTCCGGCGCCAGGCCGAGTCGCAGCACATCGTATCCAGTGAGTCCTTCGCGGCCGCGTTTCCACTGTTCGCTTTGTGGAGCGCACGCGGCGAGCGTGACCTCGACGCCGCGCACCAGCTTCGAGATATCGTTGGGGTGGATGGCTCGGGCGGCCGGAGGATCGAGCCGTTGCAACAGGCGATGCAGATAGGCGCCTCCGCGAGCAGCAGCGCGGGCGCGCAGACGTTCGCGCAGCGCTTCATTTCGCGGCGGAGCAGGTGCCAGCCCTTCCAGCAGAGCGCGCAGATACAGCCCAGTTCCGCCGGCGATGATCGGGACGCGACCGCGCGACCGGATCCCTTCGATCGCGACGCGGGCATGGCGAGCCCAGTCCCCCGCCGTACAGGCCTCGTCGGGCCAGTACAGGTCCAGGCAATGGTGACGCACCCGGGCACGCTCCTCCACCGAGGGCTTCGCCGTTCCGATCTCCATCAGCCGATATACCGCGACCGAGTCGCAGCTGACGATTTCGCCGTCGAGTTCCTCTGCCAATCGAATCCCGAGCGCGGTCTTGCCACTGGCCGTTGCACCGGCCACCGCGATAAGCGGATATAGCGATTCCGCGGCAGACCCCGCAGTTACCACAACCGCCACCAACCGCTCGGAAACACGCGGCCTGCACCGGCGCGAGTCAGACTGAGAGCGAGAGCTACCAGCGCCAGCAACACCAGACCACGCAGCTGACGACGACGTTCTACATGCTCGCCCGCGACCTGCCGTGCCTGCCGCCGAGCAGCCTCCCGCCGCTGTTCGGCTGTCAGCTGCGGCACTGCGGGCGGCTTTGCGGGCGACGCGTGCGGAGTCGTCATCCTCTACTCTGCGGGGAGATTCTTGTTCACAAGATAATGAATCCGCAGCTCCAGATTCGGGCCTCGGAACTGCGCGGGCAGTGGAGGAAACTGGCCTTCGCTGGTGATGGATCCCCAACACGATCGGTTAATTGCCTCGTCATGCGTCGATCCGTCGAGATGCATTTCCTTGATGCTGCCGTCGGGACTGATGGAGAAACGGATGAAGGTCTCACCCTGTTTGAAGAGTGGCGATTGGGCCTCGGCTGGGATCAGGGGATCCCAGTTGCGCTTGATGTCGGAGAGAATGCGGCGCAGGTAGGGGCCAAAGTCGACCCCTTGAGTGTCCGAGAGGATCTCCGCTCCACCGAGGTTCAGCGGGCCGGACTGCCGACCGGACCGGCCGCTCGGCACGTCCGTACCGCCACGGCTATGCGCCGCGTCGGTCAGGGCATTGCGGATCGAGTCACCGGCGGAGGACGGCTTACCGAAGTTTGGCTTCAGCGGCTGGGCGGTAGGAGCTTCGGCGACTACCGGAGGCGGGGTACGCGGCTGCGGCGTAGTCGCCACCGGAGGCGGTGGAGCAGCCGCAGGCGCCGCGGGCTGTGGAGCTGCGGGCTCCGGTGTCGCAGGCGCTGGTGCCGCCTTGCGCGACATCTCGCGCAGCCGCTCCATGGTCGAATTGTCGACTGTCGGCTTGGGCACCGGACGCGCATTCTTCATCGCCGGAGTAGGCAGGTGCGGGATGGCAGGCAAAGTCAGTTGCGTCAACTCGCGCTCGCGCAGTACGGCGGCGGGGTCCCGAAGCTCCGGCTGGTGCCACAACACGCGCGGGCCATAGAAAACAAACCAGGCAATCACGATCCAGACGAACATTGAAATGTAGAGCGACTCGCGGAAGCGTCCGCGCGCGCGCTCGTCCTCAATGCTGTCCAGCAGATGGATCAGCTCATGGGTTTCGATGACGCCATGACGACCCGCCTCCACGCGCGCCGGCTGCACCTGTGTGGGCAGCGTTTCTACTGCGGGCGATTGAGTCGGTTCGGTCGGAGTTTCAATAGGGGCCATGGGGCTCAGAGTCTGTGACGCTGCGAGGACAGGAAAGTTGCACAAGCGGCGGCAATTGCCCAAGTTGCGGCAATCTGCAGATGTGCTTCTTATTTTCTCATCTTCTGGACGCTTCTATTCTCCGGCGCACAGAAGTACAAGGACACGCTATCCTGCGAGCATGAAACGAACGCTCGAAGGCCGCGCAGCCACGATCATCACCGTCAGTGATCGCTGCTTTGCGGGAACGCGGGAGGACCTCTCCGGCCCCGCTTTGCGCCGCTTGCTGACGGAAGCGGGCCTCTGGTCGTGCGACGCCGACCTCGTCCCAGACGAGGTTGGCCAGATCGCCTCAAGCATCCAGGCGGCCGCCCTCCGCAGCGCATTGGTACTGACCACCGGCGGCACAGGGCTGGCCCCCCGCGACGTTACCCCGGAAGCCACACTCTCCGTGTGCAACCGGCTGGTTCCGGGCTTGGCCGAATTGATTCGTGCCGACGGCCTGAAACATACGCCATTCTCGGCGTTGAGCCGAGGGGTGTGCGTCACGGTCGGCACGGCGCTGGTGCTTAACCTCCCCGGCAGCCCCGCGGGCGCGGAAAGCTCGCTCCGCTCCGTGTTGCCCTTACTGCCGCACGCGCTGGACCTGCTTGCCGGGATCACCGCTCACGCGGAATGAGATCGGTGCCGCGCTAAAATAAAGCTTCGTGAAACTGCATCCCATCGTTTTTTTGCACAAGTTCTCTGCCGGCATTTTGTTAGTCATGAAGCCCCTGGGCGTATGGGGACTCGGTGGACTTGCGCTACTGGACTCCGCGCTCATACCGATACCCGGCGGACTCGACGGCATCCTTACCTTCTATGTTCAGGCCAACCCGAAAGTCTTCCTGCTTTTCTGCCTGATGGGTGCGTTCGCGGCCGCGCTAGGCTCTCTGGTGCCGTTCTACATCGGACGCGCTGGCGGCGAGCTTTTCCTGCTGAAACGCATCAACCGGCAACGCTATGAGCGCCTCCGGGACCGCTTCGAGCGCCAGGAATTTCTGGCCATCCTGATCCCGTCGCTGGGGCCGCCGCCCACTCCGCTGAAGGTCTTTCAGTTCGCAGCAGGAGTCTTCGAGATGAAGCCCTTGCCGTTCCTGCTGGCGACATTCCTCGGTAAGTTCATCCAGTTTGTCGTCTGGTCGCTTCTGTTGATCTGGTTCGGCCCGACCATCCTGCACAGCTTTCGCCAAGCCATGCACCAGCATCTGAACCTGATGCTCAGCGTCGCCGGCCTGGGCCTGCTGATACTCGCGCTCTGGGTTGCGCGGAGGATCTTCGACCGCCGGAAAGGTGAGCTATTACCAGTGGAAGAAGAGGCACACTTGAGGAAGGAAACCAGCTAAATCATGAACCGCGCGCAACCACCCGTGGTCAGCCAATAGCAAACAGCGAGTTTGCGATGATTATGCAGAACCCTCGCGTCAACCGTTTCAGTGGTCTGAGTTCTCGCCCTTGACGCCGGATGTTACTGAGAACTGTTAGCGGCTTCAGGACAAGGGTTCGTTGCGGCTTTGCGTGGTGCGCACAGCTTCAAGGATCTTCGCCGCCACGACCGGCAAGCCGAACAATGCACCCGCAGTCAGGGTCGTCGACACAAGGTCGTTGAGATAAAACGGAAAGCCCGCCACATAACACGCGACTAGTCCGGTGGCAGTATGCGGATACATGCGAACCGATCCCGCCCAGACCATAAAGTTGCTCAGCAGGAAGAAGCCGGTGGACGAAGCCAGTACTCCTGCGGCGACGCCGAGCACGGAGGGCTTGCACAGAAGGGCGCTCCCGATCAGGCAGACTGCCGCATACCAGGCCCATGTGACCAGGTAGCTCGTGATATGGAAGTGCAGCCCGAAGACCAGCGTAGTAAGGCAAACGTCGCTTAGCGCCAGCACGACAACCGCGAAAGCTGACTGCCAACGTGGTCTGCGCGAGCCGAAAAACAGGAGACCGCCCCAAACGGCGGTGAAGTTCATCCCCACACCGTGCACAGCGTAAGGAACGAAGCGCGTGAGCGCGGCCAGCAGAACAACAAGAAATGCAGCCATGATTCGGCCTCGATGGAATGGGTTTACGCGGTGACATGCCCACGTCTACATCGATTGTACGTGAGGTTTGCGTTGCGGATTCAGTCCCACTACCGCTGCGCTTTTCCGTCCATCGTCTGCTCAACAATCCGGTCGCCGGCGTCAAGCTCCACGGTGCCGGTGAGCGGCGGACGCGAGCGTGAATGGAACATCGGCAGGTCGAGCATGAAGCGAGGATCGCGGAAGGTGACCAGCGTGTTCGCAGGACTTATAGGCTGATCGTCCGGGCCTAGAATGGCCGCATCGCCGGGATGGCTGGCCGTGATGAAGGGCATCGGCGACCAGTCCAGGTAAACTCTACCCAGCGGGCTGTCTTGTGCGGCCAACACGGCCGGTGTGCGTTCCGGTTTGGCGTAGATCTCCTGCGCCGGGGTCAGCGCACCCGTCAACAGGTTGGCCTCGCCCAACTGGTAAAAACGGTCAAAGTCAGACACCGTGTGCCACAGGAACGGGTTGATCGGATCGGGGTTTGCCAGCACGCGCACCGGTTGTTGGAACACGGCCGCTGCGTCGGGCGACTGCGGGATAGCCATCGTCTGGGCCTGCGCCAGTTGAACCGCCCGAACATGCTCCACAGCCCGGAGAGTCCACCAGCCCGCGATGCCCAGCAAAGCGGCAGTCGCCCATCCCCGGCCGCGAAACGAAGAGCGGCGCGCCCCGATCTCCGATCCGATCATGCCAAACAACGGCGGCATGGCGACGGCAAGCAGAAGGAAAGCAAAGATCACAGGATCGAAGATGAAGACGAACGAACCGGAGTACCAGCGCGTATGGAATGGGAACAAGGGTCGCAGACCGTAGTTGTTGGTGTAGTCCAGCAATAGATGGCTCAGAAGCGCGAGCAGCGCAAATCCATACAAGAGACCCCAGCGCGCCGGCGCCGGCGTGAGCGGTTTGGATCTGCTTCCAGAATTCGGAGTTGGGCGGCGCAGTGCGGCTCGCACTCGCAAGCGATGCACGACGTACACCGCCGCCACAATCAGCCCGGCCTCGAACGGTATCCCGATGAAGGTGTGCGTGATACCCCGGTGGTGCTGAAAGTTAGCGACGGGACCGCGCAAGGCCCAGAGGATATCGATGTCCGGGAACTCCGCCGCCACCGCCATTGTGAGCGTCGCGTAGGCGGCGCGGCGGTTAAGACCGGACCGCGACAGGCAAACGCCCAACAGGATATGCGTGACCGGATCCATATTGGAGATTGTTTAGCGTGCCACGGCAACGGGCTGCATCACCTGTGGGGGTGCGAGCTCGCGCGGCTCGCAGGCCGCCATCATGGCTTCCAACTCGCCGGGGGCCATGCAGTCCGGCGTAAAGCCGCTGATGGCCACGAACCCGGGATTGTCTCCCAAAGCCTCGGAGACCTTGTTCCAGGTGAAGTACGGAGAAGTGGTCGGCAGCAAAACCATGCCACGGCCCGCGTCTGGTAGAGCAAAGTAAGTCGCCCACACCAACAGCGCCGTACACGCGCCCAAACCGCTATAAAAGTACATGATCGAGTAGAGATTTCCAGCTGCGGCGGTGGGTAACCAGGAAGACTGGAACAACTGGGTAAAAGCCAGTATGCCTAGACCAAGGCTACTGCCGAAAGGACGGCTGGCAAACGTCAGGCCCAATGGACGCAAAGCCACACAGACAAATAGAAGCAGGCAAAGCGTCAGGATACTGGAGGTTTGCTGCATCTGCCCGACGATGTTGGCGGAATGCGACTCTCCGAAGATGTGGGGGCCGACACCTGCGCCCAGAGCTACGGCAACAGATACGAAAGCTACCCAACGGAAGATGATTGTCCCCAGACGCTGTAACGGCTCGAAAGGTGCCAGAGCCATCTTATAAATGCCGTACACCAGTAGAACCATCACTATGGCTTCGAACACGGCCGACGGCCAGTAGCTGTAAAAATAGATGTTGTACGCCACTGGTTTGCTCAGGCCAAGCTCCCTGCGGAAGAACAAGGGCAGAAGGGTGAGCGCTCCACCCAATGCGCGGACGATCAGGAAGACCGCAAGCATCGGGTAGTCAGCGACCTGTTTTCTGTACCAGATGAGGCAAAACACCGCGAGGCACAGTACGCATTCGGCGATGCTGACGTACTCAACTAGCATCTTTGCGGACATGAGAAATCCCCCGGCCTCGATAGTACCCGGGCACAGGGGATTGCACAATACTAAAGATCAGACTTCACCCGAAAGTTGTAGCAGCGATCTCAGGATCACCGACACGGTGCCGAATTAGTCGATGCCGCAGCCATTCGGATCGCTGGGCCGGCACATCGGAACTGGATAGGCGGAGCCGTTGGCGACAACTGCATGGCCGGTCGTCTTGGAGTGGGCGGTTGAAGCAACACCGGAAAGGGCAAGGGCGACGACGAAGGCACGGATCAAGGTGGTTTTCATTTTCTCTACTCTCCTGAGTGGTATGTTTTGTTCTAAAGTTTCTCTGGACTTCCAGACATGTTTAGAGTAAGGTTTAGAGTGGTGTAAGTCTATTTGAGTGTTATATTTACGAGATTAGTTACTATGTACCGTTACGCAGGTAATGGTACATGGTTAATATATCCATTAACAGTGTTCCGCACGAACTCTTTATGATTTGAGAGACATGTCCGCTTCGCGCAGTGTGCCTCGTGCAGAGCTTCAAGATCGCGAGCTTTTAGCCCGAATTTCACGCTCAGCCGGGCAGAAAGCTGGCTATAAACAGCTCGTTCGCGAGCTGGGTCTGGGCGGTGGGCGGGAACGCAGACTGCTCCTCGACCAACTGGCTCGCCTCGTATCGGTCGGCGCTCTCGGCAAATCCACCGATGATGCGTGGTTGATCCCACAAAAAGCGTCCCCGGTTCCGCGGGAAAGTTCCCCGAACCGCACTTACGAGACGCAAACACGCACAGGGCGCGAACGCTTACTCAGTGGCAGGCTCGATCTGCATCGCGATGGCTTCGGTTTCGTTCGTCCAGATCCGGCGCAGACTGGGGCGCGGTCGGGGGAAGATATCTTCATCCCGCCCAATGAGATCAACGGTGCCATGCAGGGAGACCTGGTGCTGGTTGAAGAAGCGCAGCCCGGCCGCGACTCGCGGCGTTCCGGCCGGATTGCCCGTATTCTGACGCGCCGCAATCCAACCGTTGTCGGAATCTTCCACTACTCCGCGCCGTCGCGGCAGCGAGAGCGCGGCGACCGCGGCTCCCTCGTTCACGGAAACTTCGTGACGCCGCTCGATACCCGGGTGACGTCGCTCATCAGCATTCCTGAAGGCATGGAGACCGTCGCGCCAGAGGCCGAGTCTGCCCACCGCACCCTGGGCGACGAAGCGCGCGCGCCGCGTGAGACGTGGCTGCCAAAAGATGGCCGCCGTCCGCTCGAAGGCCTGGCGGTCGATGTCGAGATTATCGACTTCCCTGCCCCCGGCCGGCCCGCCCGCGGCCGCTTGATAGAGGTCCTGGGGCCCCCGGACGCGTTCGGCGTGGACGTAGAGATAGTCATCCGCAAGCACCACATTCCGCACACGTTTCCGCCGAAGGTTCTCGCGGAGGCTGCAGATTGGTCCCGTGAAACGGTAGCCACCCTCGACGCCGAGATAGCCCAGCGCGAGGATTTCCGCGGACTGCCGGGCCTGCCGGTCGTCACCATCGACGGCGAGACCGCCCGCGACTTCGATGACGCTGTCGTGGTTCGTCCGTTGGTCAACGGAAACACTGAGTTGCAGGTTCATATCGCGGACGTGAGCTGGTATGTGGGACCCGGTTCTGCTCTCGACACCGAAGCGCGGGTACGGGGCAACAGTGTCTATTTCCCGGACCGCGCCGTTCCGATGCTCCCGCACGCACTTTCAAGTGGCCTTTGCAGTCTGCTGCCAAACCAGGACCGCCTGGTGCAAAGTTGCATTATGGAGATCGACCCGGAAGGCGAGATCGTCCGGTACCGCCTGGCAGAGGGCGTCATCCGCAGCGTTATGCGCATGACGTACACCAATGTTCAGCACGCGCTGAACGCCTCTCCGAACGCCTCCAGATGGAACGGGAGTAGGGCCATCACGCAGACGCCTACGTCCGAAGACATTGCCGAACGGGAGCGGATCGCGGCCACGCATCCAGAGTTGCCTGCCGCGTTCGACGCCATGCTGGAGTTGGCTCTGCGGCTGAATGCCAAGCGGGCGCGACGGGGTTCGATCGACTTCGATCTGCCCGAACCTGTCATTGAGTTCGACCCGGACGGCAATATGAGGGCGATTGTGCGGTCCGAACGCGGCTGGGCGCACCGTTTGATCGAAGAGTTCATGCTTTCGGCCAACGAGTGCGTCGCGACCTGGCTGGAGCAGCAGAATATCCCGGCGATCTATCGCATTCATGAGATGCCCGATCCCAAACGCATCGTCGAGTTCGAAGAGACGGCGGCTGGTTTCGGCCACACGCTCGGTATCGGCAACCTGCCCGTCCGCAAGCTGACGATGAAGGCCGACCGTCGCGACATCCAGCGGCGTAACTCGCGAGGTAAAGACACTCGCACGGCGCAGACCCATGCGATTCCTGACCGCATTCCGGTTACGCCGCAGATGTACCAGAAGCTCGTCAAGCGCATCAACGGCTCACCGGAGGAGCGGATTCTGGCGTATCTCATGCTTCGTTCGTTGAAGCAGGCGCGCTATGCGGAGAAGAATGAAGGCCACTTCGCGCTGGCCTCGCCTGCGTATACCCATTTCACGTCACCTATACGGCGGTATCCGGATTTGGTTGTCCACCGGCTGCTGCGTGTGATGCTGCAGCGCGGCTGCGATCCGCGCGGTGGAGCGATCGGTTCGACCGACGCGCAGCCGTGGCAGACAGAACTGGACCGGGCAAGAGGGAAACACGCCCCCATAGAAGGCCCGCTACGAGAGTCTGGACGCGGAGCGCCCGCTGCCGAAGTTGCCGTGCCGCCAATAGCGGCGGAGGAGTTGAACGATATCGCGGTGGAATGCTCGCAGTCAGAGCGGCGCGCCGCAGACGCCGAGCGCGAGCTGATCGAGGCTAAAAAAATCAAGTTCATGGAGAACCGCGTCGGTGAGGACTTCAAAGCGGTCATCCTGTCAGTCACGAAATTCGGTTTCTTTGTCGAGCTCGACGACATCTTTATCGAGGGTCTGGTTCCGCTCACATCGTTAGTGGGCGACTTCTACAGCTTTCGCGACACGGACCGCACCATATGCGGAGCGCGTACGGGGCACTGTTTCGCGATCGGGCAGCGCGTGGAAGTGTTGCTGGACCGCATCGATCGTGAGCAACGCCGCCTGCAGTTCGCTCTGCTGCCGGGCACTGAGCCGGTAGTGGCATCCTTGCGCGCGCCCGGCAGGAAGAAGTCCGGTAAAGAAGAGAGCCGCCCCGCTTTGGCAACAAAGCGGAGCGGCAAGTCGAAGACGCGCCAGCGTAACAAATCGAGCAAGGGCAAGCGGTAGATCGCCCTCAGAGAGTCCTCGGAAAAAGCGGCTCCATTGATCCTCTGCCGGGGAGGGGCGCGGGAATGAAGCCAATCCGGCGGTTCTTTCGCCGTCTATTTCACAGTCAGCGCGAAGGATTGCTGCTGCGAAATACCGCCCGAAAATGCCGTGATGAATACGGTTGACGATCCTGCGGGAGTGCCCGGGAGAGCAGCCGGTGTGTAGTCACCGCAACCTGTGATGAAGGTGCCCGCCGCAAGCGAGACGACAAGAGCGCAGACCAAACGCAGCGTCCCTGAGGTGAGGGAGCGGCGGCGTTTGAAGATCAGCAGCGAGGCAAACGGCAGCAGCATCGCAACCGTAATAGCTGCTGGCCCGCGCCCCCGGATCTGCGGAGCCTGCAACGCCCCCACTGCCTTGGTCGTCGAGATGGTGACGGTGCCAATGGCTGGAGCGGTGGCGGTCACCGGCAGCGACGCGGGGGAGAAGGAGCAGGAAGCACCCGTCGGTAAACCACTGCAGGAGAGGGTGACAGTGCCGGCAAATGCGTTGACCGGGGCCACGCTGATTGTGGCCTGGGTCGAGCTGCCCGCGGTTACCGTAGCCGAACCGGACGACGCACTAAAGCCGAAGGTCGGGGTTGCTCCTGCTGTCGTCGTGTTGGCGATGTTGGCGAACAGACCATGCTGCTCGCCCGTTAGACCGGCGGTGAAGTACACCGTGTTCGGATCGCCTCCGCTGACAGCGGCGGTACCGCCAACTGCGGTTCCGCCTGTAAGAAGGTCCCACAGGCTGGCGTAGACGAGGGCTTTGCCGGTTCCGTCCATCAACTGGCCGAGGAACGCGAAGGTCTTGGGATCAAAGACATTGATGAGGCCGTTCCCGAAGTTGCCGATCAGCAGGTCGTTGGAGAAGATGCCGAAGTTGGCGGGAGCAAACGCGATGCCCCAGGGCGAATCCAGTACGCCGCCGGCAGCTATGCGCGAGACGAAGTTGCCGGCATTGTCATAAACGTCGACGACGCCGTTACCCAGCGCGTCCACGGTGTCGTACGGCGGGTTCGCGGTGCGCAACGCGTAGGCGACGTATACCTGTCCGCCGAGCACGTGGATGGAGTAAGGGGAGTAACCGGCGGGGAGGTTAGGGTCGGTAAAGGTGCCGGCCAATTTCGTCTTTGCGAAGGTGCTGTCATACACCTCAACCGCGTTACCCGCGCCGAAGTTCGGAGCCAGGATGTAGCTTGCCGAGGTGACGCCACCGGTTACTACGTTCAGGAGAGCAAGCCCCGGATAAGAGGCGCCCGCGGCGCTATTGTTGATCGGCACCAGCGAGATCGCGCCCGCCGTACCAAGTTTGTTGTTCCAACCGGCAATGGTTCCGTCCAGCGTGGAGAACAGGAACGAGGCCTTGGTGCCGTTGGCCAGCAGCATACCGACCGCACCCGCAGTGGTGACGGAGCCGGCGGGCAGGCCGGTGGCGGTGGGTACACCGGACGCGGCCGGAACAACCACCTTGAAGGCGATAAGGCCGGTGGCCGGAACGACGTAGTTGGATCCGGTTCCCTGCGTGCTGATCCACCAGGTTCCGCTGCTCGAAACCCCCCAGGGGTTGATGAAGCCGGGATCGATGGTTGTGGCCGCCACGGAACCGTCCGAAACAATGTTGGTGACCTTGTACGCCTGCGCGGCAACGCTCCCGCACGACACCGCGACGCCGATGCTGAATAAACCGATCACGGCGAGATTCCTAAAAAGTTGACTGGGCATGTTGCCTCTCTTCCTGCTCTGTCCATCGTTGGTGGCAGACGCTTCGCCGGAGACGGGATGTTCCCGGCAAATCGAAGCCTAGCCGGGCGAAGTCCTGCGCTTGTCAGCCAAATGTCATTTATTTTGCGATTTCTGCGTTGTGAAAGATTTGCTCTCAATCGGATGGAAGAATTGCGCATGCATGGACAGCCGTTCCGCCACACGCCTTCTAACAAGTCGAACTTGTCACCGCGGCGACACAGATCCAAATCTGAAGTGGTAGACCATTCCCACCGTTACAGCTTTGGCGTACAGATGCCCTGAAACGGTGACGGGCGACGCGTATCGCTCAATCTGAGCGTCCAGCTTGATGGCAAAATGACGGTCAAGCCGCAGGTCCAGTCCGCCGCCCGTAGCGAAGACGTTCGAATTTGTTTGCAGATATCGAAGGTTTCCCGCAGGATTTACGTATCCGTTGCCGTAGTTTATCTGGCCTCTGCCGACGAATACGTCGCCATATGGCCGCACCCGTCCGAAGTCTTTCGCGACGGTAACACCCCCCATGATGTTCTTCTGGCTGTCGACCTTTCCTTTGTCAATTGCATAGGAACCGCGCACTTCAAGCGTGGGACTCAGCGAAAAGATGGGTGGCAGTCCAAGGTCCACACCTGCCGTAACAGCAAGGTTGCGGCCCGAGCCAAGACCGGTATAGACACCGGACACTCCGCCGAAGGCCGAAAGTTGGAGGCGCTGAACAGCGGCAGGCAAAGACTGGGCTCGTGCGCTGAAGCTCGACGCGAAGACTGTCGCAACTATCGCAGCAAAACGCACAGGCGTACCTGACCCGAAGGCAGGCTTCGGGGCTAGACGGTACGGGTTGGTTCTCCGGGAACGATTGGAAGGACGGATCGTAAATCGCATGTCGCGCTTCACCTTTGAGATCAGTTTAAGCTCCGTACCACCGTTCGCCATCGCGGTCGCCCTTGCGGCTGCGGACCGGAGGGATGCCGTGGTGGCGCTGCGCGATTTCGCAAACCTGGGAACGCTACCAGTTCCAACGTCCGAACGAACGATTTGAGGCCGTCCGCGCGGTCGGGCGGAGCAGTCCTGGGCCGCACGGAGGGGTTGCCAGTATAAAATGAATTATGGGCGCGGGCTTCTGTTGCTTCGCGCACTCCCACCTGTCGTTTGGAGCCATCCTTGAGTAACCAGCCGCGCACTCAACCGCGCAAGTCCGCCGTGATCCTCGGTGCCCAGTGGGGCGATGAGGGCAAAGGCAAGATCGTCGACGTCCTCAGCGAAAAGTTCGACATCGTAGCCCGCTACGCCGGAGGCCATAATGCCGGCCACACCGTCATCATTCACGGCAAGAAGTTCGTCCTGCAGCTCATTCCCTGCGGCGTGCTGCGGCCCGGTTGCAAGGGCGTCATCGGCAACGGCGTTGTGCTCGACCCTGCCGCCTTTCTCGGTGAAGTGAAGAAGCTCAAGGACGCTGGCCTGCCCATCGACGGCCAGCTCTTCATCTCGAACCGCGCACAGGTCATCCTGCCGTACCACCGCATGATCGAGCTGGCCGCCGAGACCGCACCCGGCCGCCAGCCCATTGGCACGACCCGGCGCGGCATCGGCCCGGCTTACGAAGACAAGATTCACCGCAACGGCCTGCGCGTAATCGACTTGCTCAATTCCTCGCTGCTGCGCACCCACATCAACAACGCCTGCCACGAGAAAAACACCATCGCGCATGCGCTGTTCGGCACCGCGCCGCTCGACCCCAAGCAGATGTACGAGGACTACTCCCGCCTGGCCGAGCAGATCGCCCCCTTCGTCACGGACACCGCGTATCTGCTCAATAACGCGCTGAAAGCCGGCCAGAACATTATGTTTGAAGGCGCACAGGGTGCGCTGCTGGATATCGACCACGGCACATATCCGTTCGTGACGAGCTCATCCTCCACGGCGGGCGGGGCAGTGACCGGAACTGGTGTCGGTCCGACGAAGATCGATACTGTGATCGGGGTTACCAAGGCCTACGTCACGCGCGTTGGCGAAGGTCCGTTCCCGACCGAAATCTCCGATTCCACCGGCGAGCTTCTCCGCGCCAGGGGGCAGGAATATGGCGCCGTGACCGGGCGCCCGCGCCGCTGCGGCTGGCTGGACATCCCGCTGCTGCGCTACTCCAATGCGATTAACGGAACCGAGTGGCTGGTCGTGACCAAGATGGACGTCATGGACGAGTGCCCGGAGATTCCGGTCTGCACCGGCTACGAGATCGATGGCGAGATCACCGACGTCATTCCCGCCGATATGCGCGGATTCAAGTCGATTCATCCTGTCTACACGACGCTTAAAGGCTGGATGTGCTCCACGGAAGGCATCACGGAGTACGATAAGCTGCCGCAGCTTGCGAAGGATTACATGCAGTTCGTCGAGCGCGAAAGCGGAGCTAAAATCGGGATGATTTCTACGGGCCCTGACCGGGTACAGACTATCAACCTCCCGGAGTTTGAAGAGGCACTGAGCTAAGTATGGTGAGCTTTTCTGTACGGCTGCGTTTTTGTTCGGACGATCATGACGAAATCGTCCAAATCCTGCGCGAGTTGACCCGCTCTTCGCGCCAGGAGCCCGGTTGTGTCTGCTACATCCCGCATTGGGTGGAGTCCGACCCGTCGATCGTCCTCATCTACGAGCAATATCGCGACGAAGCGGCGGTTGAACACCATCGTGGCACCCCACATTTTGCGAAATACGCCATCGGTGGGCTTTACCAGAAGATGCTCGACCGGACAGTCGAGACTCTGATCGCGATCGCCTGAGTCAGAGCATGATTTTGACTAGGATGGAACTGCGGTCTACTATCCGGCTACGCCACCATTTGGTTTTTCTATGTCGCGCTTCTTGCTTTCAAAACGCCCTACGCTGCTGGCAATTCTGCTCCTGATGGCCGTGTGTGGCTCAGCAGGTGCCGTTGGGGTACGTCGCGATCCTAAGAAGCGAGCCGCCCGCCAGACGGTGGAAGCGCTGGAAGAACAGTGGCGCATCGCGCAATTAAAAGGGGATCCCGTGGCCATGGATCGCTTACTTTCTGATGACTATGTGGGCATCACGGCCTTCGGACAGGTAACCACGAAAGCGCAGCAACTAGCGCGTGTACGAGACCGCTCCGTCGTGCTGACCCGGCTCGAACTGTCTGATATCAAGGTCAAGCTGATCGGACCGATCGTCGCGGTGGTGACCTCGCGGGCCGAGGTGAACGGAACCAGCGACGGAGTTTCGGTGAATGGCGCGTTCCGCTATACGCGCGTGTACCAGCATCTGCCGGGGAGTATTTGGCGGATTACGAGCTTCGAGGCGACCCGTGTGCCGAATGAGGGGCCCCACCGACCGCGAACAGAAGCGGAAGCCGCAGCGCGACCGTCACACCCCTGAATAATTACCGTTCCCCACCGGAGCGACTACATCGGTCAGGCTGCGGTACCGCCGGTGAACGAGGTGGTAAAGCCGCGCACACTTCTTAAACCAGAGCGCGCTCCCACCGGTCGCTGGACGCGGACAAGGTTCAGACCGCTCAGACGCCGCACGAGAGAGCGGGTTCCGCCAGTCAAGCGAGCATCTTCAGCCTCTTCCGGCATCTGACTCAGACTGGATGCCATCTCCGCGACGCGCCTTTTGCCGTTCGCTCCGTCCTGCGGCTGATATAGCTTCACTGGTCCGGCCTTCGACGGGCCCCCGCTACCATGCGGGATGCGGCGGGGAAATTCAGACTCGAACGCTGGGAGTTGCATCGAAGAACTCGGCATGAGAACCCTTCTGGCCTCGTCGAAAGCAATCTTTATCGAAAGACGGCTTTCCGCGTGACAATAGTTACGATGAGATGGCCGAGAGAAGAGTTGTTCTGTCGGCTTATGACGGAATTCAGTGCCCCCGATGTTTTATTGGCTTGGACCTTCCATAGCCAGCGCGGCTCGCAGTCGCCTCCAGCTATCGGCCAGCATCTCAGGTAATACGCGCGTTTCGGCGACCGTGGTCATGAAATTGGCGTCGCCGTTCCAACGCGGAAGCACATGAACATGCAGGTGATCCGCGACCCCGGCACCGGCGGACTCACCCATGTTGAGGCCCATGTTGAGACCGTCGGGTCGATAGACACTGCGCAGCAGGCGCTCCGCCCGGCGCATATTGGCCATGACCTCCAGCGTGGTTGCGACCGGCAGGGCCGTAAGGCTGGAGTCGTGCTTGTAGGGCACGATCATCAGGTGACCGTTACTGTACGGAAAGGCGTTCAAGACCAGGAATGTGGTGTCGCCACGAGCTAGAATGCCGGCAGATTGCTCTGCCTCGACGCTATCCATCCCGTGCTGAACTGCATAGTCGACGGCGGCGATCATATTGCAGAACACACAATGCATATCGCCCGGCCAGGCCGCCAGTTTCTCCGGCACACCTTTCCTGTGGGTCAGGCTTTCCTCTCCGGAAATGTATGCGTAGCGCCAAGGCGTGAAAAGGCGGTCCATATACGGGACTATATACGCGAGCACCGCCATTACAGGGAGCGTTGCGGCACACAGCGCCCGCGGTCTCCGAGTTGTGGGCGCACCAGGGAATGACCGCAATTTTGTTGACCCGGACTCATCAGGCTGTTAGACTTTTGATTGAGCAACTGTGCGGGGTATCCGGTCGCAGCCGCTCCTCTACATGCTCCAACCCTCCTGTTGACATCATCGCTTACGGACATCCGCCTCACCGGCGGCGAGAAGTCGTCGCCTCCATCCGCAAACGACGACCCTGCAAGAGCGAAACACCGGATACGGAGTAACAGAATTCATGGCCGACATCGACCACATCCTTTCAACCGAGAGCACACCCCTGAACACGACACTCGAACCCAACGCGACAGACGCGACGACCGAACTTGCTTCGGCGTCGACAGAGACCTCCTCTAACCCTACCCCTGCCTTCGTCCCGACTCCGGACGCGGAACAGACTGTAGTCCAGCACGATCACGACGCTGTCCAGCACGATGCAGTCCAGCACGATGCCCCTGCGGCTTCTCCCTTCGGTGAGACAGCCCAGCACGGTACCGCCGATCCGATTCCCTCGATTTCCGCCGATTCCTCGTCGATCCATGAGGCTGAGCCGGAGTACGACGCGGAAGACTTCGCAAAGGCGCTCGAGAGCTTCGATCGCGAGCAGGCAGCCGAGAAAGACGCCGCCCAGTCGCTCACCGCAGACGAAGTCGTGGTCACCGGCACTGTCGTCAAGATTACGGACAAGCATGTCGTCATCGATATCGGTCTGAAGTCCGAAGGGCTGATTCCTCTGGATCAGACTCTGGATCACGCTGGCGCTCAAAAGTTCGCTGTGGGAGACACCGTTGAGGTTGTGGTAGAGCGGGAAGAGAGCGAAGGAGGTTATCTCGTTTCTTACGAGAAGGCCCTCCGTCACAAGGTCTGGGACAAGCTGGAAGAAGCCGCGAACACAAAGACCCCCGTCAAGGGCATGGTCCTCTCGCGCGTCAAGGGCGGTCTGACGGTCGACATCGGTATTAAGGCGTTCCTGCCCGGATCGCAGGTCGAAGTCCGTCCGGTGCGCAATCTCGATGGCTACATCGGCACCGAGATCGAAGTCCGTGTCATCAAGCTCAACAAGAAGCGCGGCAACGTCGTCATCTCCCGCAAGGAGCTGCTAGAGGAAGACCAGAACGCCAAGAAGGAAGTTACGCTCTCGACTCTCGAAGAAGGCGCAGTCTTTACTGGCGTTGTGAAGAACCTCACCGACTACGGCGCGTTCGTTGATATGGGCGGGCTCGACGGCCTGCTGCACATCACCGACATGAGCTGGGGACGCCTTACGCACCCCCGCGATCTGGTCAACGTCGGCGACGAGATCCAGGTCAAGGTGCTCAAGTTCGACAAGGAAAAGCAGCGCGTTTCACTGGGCTTCAAGCAGCTCACGCCTGACCCATGGCTCGACGCCACGGAGCGCTATCCAATCGGGGCACAGGTCCGTGGCCGTGTTCTTTCGGTCACTGACTACGGCGCGTTCGTTGAGCTGGAGCAGGGTATTGAAGGCCTCGTCCATGTGTCCGAAATGACATGGTCCAAGCGGATGAAGCATCCGTCGAAGATGGTCAAACCGGGCGATGAAGTCGACACTATCATCCTCAGCGTGAACCCCACCGACCGCCGCATTTCGCTCGGCATGAAGCAGCTCCAGGACAATCCCTGGGAGCAACTCGAAGACAAGTACCCCACCGGCGCTATCATCGAAGGCCGCGTGCGCAACCTCACCGATTTCGGTGCGTTCATCGAAATCGAAGACGGCATCGACGGCCTGGTTCACGTTTCGAACCTGTCCTGGACCAAGCGCATCAAGCATCCCTCGGAAGTACTGAAGAAGGGTGAGAAGGTGAAGGCAATCGTGCTCGGAGTGGAGCCCGAAAACCGTCGCCTCTCGCTCGGCGTCAAGCAGCTTCAGCCGGATGTCTGGGATACGTTCTTCGCTCAGCACCGCGTTGGCGATGTCATCAAGGGCAAGGTCCTGCGCACAGCGCAGTTCGGAGCCTTCGTTGAAATCGCGGAAGGCGTCGAAGGCCTCTGCCACGTCTCTGAAGCGGTCGATGAGTTCGGCAAGCAGATCACCCTCAACGTGGGCGACGAGCACGAATTCAAGATCGTGAAAATGAATCAGGAAGAGAAGAAAGTCGGACTTTCCATCAAGGCTGTTGGCGAAGAAGCCAGCCGCGCCGAAGTGGAAAGCTACAAAGAGTCGAACAAGGGACCGAAGGCAGGCAAGAGCCAGGGCAGCAGCTCAAGCTCGAGCAACTCCGGCAGCACGACCCTGGGCGACCTTCTCAACTGGAAAAAGGCAGAGCGCGAAGACAACGAGTAAGCCGGATCAATTTTCAACAAGACAGGCCACCCATCGGGTGGCCTGTCTTGTTGGGAACACAATCATTCAGGCCTGGCGATCTACTGCGTACCCTCTGGCCCCGCAGAGTCAGATAGATCGTTACGCGCTGGCACCGTCGCGAGCCCCGCAACCTCCGGCCCACTCATGGTTCTCCGCGAAGGGTTCAGCACTACGAATGATCCCGAATGGCTCACAAAAATCTGCTTGAACGCGGAAGTGGGCAGGCTGCCTTCATTGCCAAGTTTGTCCGATACCGGCCCGCTGCACGCCGTTACCCGCACGCCGTTGGCGTGAAACTTGCCCCAGCGCAACTCGTCTTCCCACGATGCGCACTCGACGGTCCCGTACACCGAGTGCATGGTGACCTTGATCTCCGAAGCGCTGGCACCGGTTGTCCGGCGGCGATTTTTTGGCGCGCGCACCAGCACCGTGTCGGACGCGCTGTCGAGCAGCAGGGTTAGCGGTGTTGAACCGTACGCAGGCAGGGTCACCGCAACCGTAGGACGCGCCTTCAGGCCGCGCGCGGCTGTCGCGCTGTCGAATGTGATCGGGAGCCGCTCACCGGCAAGCTGGTTAACCAGGGCGCCGCTGCGGTCCAGGCTGATGCGACCGTGCTGGTTGTCGATCAGCAAGTCGAAGTGGCTCAGGAAATTCTCGCCCAGAATGCCGCGAACCTTGATGGAGTCGACTTCAAGGTCACGGACCGAAAGCACGTTCAACGGCGACACACTCAGCCCATTCACGGAGACCTCATCCACCATGCCGAGGTCCTGCGCACTCTCGCCCTTGATGCCCGCGAGCGCAACCTGTCCCTCGGTCCTGAGGCCGAGTTCCCGGAACAAAGCTCTATCCAGAAGGGTGATACTAGCGCCTGTGTCAATCAGAAAAGGGTAGGGGCCTTCGCCATTCACTTTCGCCGCAACGATCAGTCGACCGTTTGAATGAGGCTGTAGTAAGACCTCCACCGGGGCTTGGGACTTGGCAAATCCGGAACCCAGTGGGAGAAGAAACATTGCGAAAAATGGAACAAAATACCACGTGCTGCGCATTTGAAACAAACCTCCTGCCTACCGTGGCAGAGAAGGTCATCTGGTCCGTCCGGCAGGCAAGGCCCTGCGATAAGAGTGCGACGCAGGGTAAAGCGTTGTTCGCGGAACGTGCTCTGCTGAAAAATCCGCCTGCGCATTGTGCTCCTTCTTTTGCACGGAGGTCAAACCCATCCGTGCGATCTCGCGGGAGAGTTCCCAGAGCGGCAAGACCGAGATGCTATCCTTCCCCCACGATGCCTTCCTTTATGCGACTTCCAATGCGTTTATCCCTGTCCGCCGCCCTTTTCACGACCGCGCTTCCGTACAGTCTGGCGGCTCAGCTTCCTGCGGAAACCGAGTCGCAGATCGCCAGCGCAGCGGCCAAAGTTCTCGCCGACACAGGCGTTCCCTCTGCGTCGGTCGGCATCGTGAAAAATGGCCAGATCGTCTACACGCATGCCTTCGGGTTGGCGCACCAGCGGCCCGACGTGCCCGCCACTTCGGACATGGCCTATCCTATCGGCTCCGTCTCCAAGCAATTCACCGCCACCGCCGTCCTCCTGCTCCAGCAGGACGGCAAGCTCTCGCTCGACGATAAGGTCGCAAAGTTCTTTCCCGAACTCACCCGGGCCAGCGACATCCGCCTGCGCAACCTGCTCACCATGACCTCCGGCTACGAGGACTACGCGCCGCAGGACTACATCATCCCTGCCTGGCTCAAGGAAGAAAAGCCCATCAACATCATCCACGCGTGGGCCACCAAGCCGCTCGACTTTGAGCCCGGCACAAAGTGGCAGTACTCAAACACCAATTTCGTGCTCGCCGCGTTGATCGTTGAGAAGGTTTCCGGCGTGCCGCTCGCGCAGTTCCTGAAGCAGCGTGTCTTTCAACCGGCCGGACTCACCGGCGTCCTCAACACCTACACCGAGCGCGAGAAACTTGCCGTGACAGGCTACGTCTCTTACGCCATGGCCGCTCCGCGCGAGCAGCCCCTTGAAGCCCCCGGCTGGTACTACGGTGACGGCGACCTGGCCATGACAGCGGCCACACTGCTTAGGTGGGACCTCACGGTGATGAACCAGACCCTGCTTTCGCCAGCCAGCTACGCTGCGATGAAGACCAGCTTCGTCCTGAAAGATGGAACCGACACGCACTACGGCCTGGGCATCTTTACGCGGACCCGCGATGGCCGCAAAGAAATCGAGCACAGCGGCGAGGTGGGCGGTTTTGTGGCGGAGAACGTCCTCTACCCCGACGAAAAGGCCGCCATTGTGGTCCTCACCAACGAGGTCGCTTCCAGCGCGGCCTCTTCCATCGCGGCCGCGATCAAGCCACTCCTGCTGCGACCTTCTGCCGCTGAGCCGCCCGACACCTTTGCCGCGCGGTTAAAGACCATCATCGCCGGCTTTCAGCATGCACAGATCGACCGCAACCTCTTCACCACTGACTGCAACGCCTATTTCGACGCTCCTGCACTAGCCGACTTCCAGGCTACCCTCGCTCCCATGGGCACGGTCAGTTCAGTCACCCGCCTCCGCACCAGCCAGCGCGGCGGCATGACGTTTGGCCTCTATCGCGTAACGTTCGAAGGCGGTGCCAGCGTTCTGGTCAACACCTACCTTATGACGGACGATAAAATCGAGCAGCTGCTGGTCGTGGGCAAAGGCTAGCTTCAGCGGCTCCACTCTTTTATGCCCGAACTTCCTGAAGTCGAGACAGTCGCCAACGGCGTGGACGCGCGGGTTCGCGGCCAGCGCATCGCGTCCGTTTGGACCAGCGGTAAACCTCAGACGTTTAAATCGTCCGAAGCAGAGATTTCCGAAGTGCTTACAGGAGCGCGCATTGACCGCGTGCGGCGAGTGGGCAAGACGATTGTGCTGGACCTGTTTCGCAGTGGCGGCCAAAATCGTCGCGCGCAGTTCCTCGTGCACCTGGGCATGACTGGGCGTCTGCTGGTCTCGCAACGTAACGTTCCGCTGCCCCCGCATACGCATGCGGTACTCACTCTCGCCGACCAGCGCGAGGTGCGGTTTGTCGACCCTCGCCGCTTCGGCAGACTTTCCATCGTCTCCGAAGCGGAGGGCTATGCAGGGCCCGGCGTGGAACCCACGACCGTCACCGCCGACGAGTTTGCGAAGCTCTTCAAAGGCCGCAAGCTGGCTATCAAGGCCGCCCTGCTGAACCAGACCATCCTGCACGGGGTCGGCAACATCTACGCCGACGAGAGCCTCTTCCGGGCCGGCATCCGGCCGCGCAAAGCCGCCGGCAGACTGACGCGCGCGGAGCTTGCCCGGCTGCATGTGGCGCTACAGAAGGTACTGGCGCAGGCCATCGCGCTCGGTGGTTCGTCGGTTTCCGACTACGTCGATGCCGATGGAGTTCGTGGATTTTTTCAACTCGAGCACAAGGTTTACGGGCGCGCCGGACAGGTATGCCTCGACTGCGGGACGGGGCTCAAGAAGATCGTGGTAGGGGGGCGCACGACGGTCTACTGCCCCAGATGCCAGCGCTAAGGAGTTGGAACCCATCGCACAGCAGCCTGTTCCGCCGCCACCGCCGCACCAAGTACGCGGGTCGTGTGGTCGTCGTCCACGGCTTCGATGGAGTAGCCCTGGATGGGGCTCATCTTAACCATCTGGTGCAGGTAGTCTTTGAGCATCGCCATGTCCAGGAAGCGGACGTTAAAACCCGTTAGAAAAAACTTTCCGGTGCCCGATTGGTGAATGGAGGTGGCGGTGGCCGCCGCCAGTGCCTTGTGCCACAAGTGCTTGAACTCCAGGCATCGCGGGTCGCCATGGCGGGTGTTCGCTGCGGCGAACACCTCTTCCGGCTCGAGGTCCAGAAAACGCAGGCGCATGGCGCGGTGGCCCATGATGCCCTCCAGATGGCCGCGTCCGCCGCACCCGCAGAACCGCTCCTTATCGTCGAGCGAAACCACCGTGTGGCCGCCTTCCCAGACACCTTCGATAAACGGATAATGTCCGTAGCCAATGCCGATGCCGAGCGTCCATACGCGAATCATGTGATCGAGCTTGCCGTGTCTAGACGCCAGCCCGGCGGCGACCGCGTCCGCGTCATTGACCACATTGACCGGGGCGTTGATGCCATGGGCGGCGAGCTGAGCGCTGAGGAGCTCCTCAATGTGCGCGCCCTTCAACTGCGGCAGGTTCGGAGCCTCTTCCACCACGCCGTTGCGAATCAGTCCAGGCAGCGCGACACCGACCGCATCGAGCGGCTCCGGGCTGCTTTTCGCGATCGAGGCGATCAATTCACAAATCGCTTTTACTAACGGGTCGGTCGGCATCTCGACCAAGGCGTCGTCTTCCTCGGTATGGCGGGGAGCGCTTCCGCTGGGGTAGCTGTGCAACTCGCCTTCGAGGGCATGGCCGACAAGCAACCCGGCCAGAATGCGCTCCGCGAGCACAACACCCACGGTGCGGCTGGGCTTCGAGTTGGAACTTGCATTCGGTCTTGCGCTGCTGTCCGCCATCGCTGCCTGCCTTTGCTCAAGTTTTTAGTTTGTTGGCAATTGCTGCCTGAGGCTCACGACGTTAGCTGTTCGACGGGTTGTCCGTCAACCCGCCCAATGCAATCAGTCGAATTTGCTGACCCTGTTCAGCCCGTTGAAGGCCGCAACCTTGTAACACTCGGCCAGGGTGGGATAGTTGAAAACCGTCTCCACGAAGTAGTCGAGCTTGCCGCCGAGCGCCATGACCGCCTGCCCGATGTGCAGCAGCTCGCTGGCGCCTTCGCCGATAATATGCACGCCGAGCAGCGCATGGGTCTCGCGATGAAACACCAGTTTCAGGCGGCCTGTGGTGTCGCCACGGATCTGGCCGCGCGCGATTTCCCGATAGTAAGCCACGCCAACTTCGTAGGGCACATCCTCTTCCGTGAGCTGCTCCTCGGTCTTGCCAATGAACGAAATCTCCGGAATCGTGTAAATGCCGTAGGGATAGAAGCTGGGGTTCGAGATAATCTCTTCGTCGCCGAAAGCGCGCGCCGCGGCAATGCGGCCCTGCTCCATTGACACCGACGCGAGCGATGGGAACCCGATCACGTCGCCAGCCGCGAAGACGGTAGGCTGCTTGGTGCGAAAATCCTTGTCGACCGGAATGCGGCCACGGGGGTCGGCTTCAATGCCGGCGGCGGCCAGGTTCAGCTCGTCCACGTTCCCCTGTCGTCCAACCGCGTACAGCAAAGCGTCGCCTGTAAGCTTCTTCTTCGATTCCAGCGTCGCTACTACCGTGCCGTCGGCAAGCTCTTCCACCGACTCCACTTCCTCGTTCAAGCGCATGGTCACGCGCGCGTCGCGAAGGTGGTAGCTCAGCGCTTCCACAATCTCCTGGTCTGCAAACTCCAGCAGGCGCGGTCGCCGCTCGATCAGCGTAACCCTCACGCCCAGCGCAGCGAACATGCAACAGTACTCCACGCCGATCACGCCGCCGCCAACGATGATCATCGTCTTCGGCAACTCCCTCAACTGCATGACCAGGTCGGAGTTGACGATGGTAAACCCATTGATGGGAACCTTTGTCGAGCTGGCCGGCTTGGTGCCCGTGGCGATCAGCACATTCTTCGTCTCGTAGACGGTGGCTCCGCGCGAATTGGAGACCTTGATGTGAGTGGGATCTTCAAAGCTCGCCGTACCGATCAGCATCTCAACGTTGTTGCGCGAGAGCTGCGCTTCGGTGACGTCGACCTCCGTCTTGATCACATGCTGAACGCGGAAAGCCAGGTCGGCCATCGTGATGCGTTCCTTCACCCTGTAGTTCATGCCGTAGATGGACTTGTAGTTATATCCCGAGAGGTGGAGCACAGCCTCGCGCATGGTTTTGGACGGTATGGTGCCGGTGTTGATGCAGGCTCCGCCAACCACTTCGCGGCTTTCCACGACGGCGACTTTCTTGCCCAGCTTAGCTCCGTAAATTGCGGCACGCTGCCCTGCCGGGCCGGAACCGATGACGATCAGGTCGTAAATAGTGCCCATAGCGTCGCCTGGGGTCTCCCGTACTGAATTTCCCGCACCGCCCACGCCCTCTTCTGGCACGCTTCGCACTTCGGCGGAAGATACTTTCTTTTCCATCATAGACCTGTTCACGATGGGGAGTTTGACCGCATCACATGAACGACGCCCGCCAGCTACACTATCGGCTTGACCCGATATGCCATCACCGATCTGCGCTCTCTTCCGGGCGACAACTCCGCCCAGATTGGCGCTCTGCTCCAGATGGCCTCGCATTGGGCAGCCGGCGGTACCGACTACGTGCAACTGCGCGAGAAATCTCTGCCCGCCGGAGCCCTCGTCTCACTTGCGCGGCAACTGCGCGTGAGGCTCGGTACCGCGACGAAGCTGCTGGTCAACGGCCGCGCCGATGTGGGGGTGGCCGCATGCGCAGCGGGCGTACACCTGACGGCGCAGCCGGAGGAACTGACCCCGGGAGAGGTGCGTCGAATATTCGCTCTCGCAGGCGCGGACGAGCCGGTCATAAGCGTTTCCTGTCACAGCGTGGCAGACGTGCTGCACGCACGCGAGAACGGAGCCGACCTCATCCTGTTCGGCCCGGTATTTGAGAAGCGTGTCGGGGGCGAGGTCGCCGTGAGCGGACTCGGCCTGGGTGCGGTTGCGGAAGCGCGCCTCGCCGCAGGCAATCTGCCCTTGCTGGCGCTTGGCGGCGTGACATGGGAAAACGCTCCGCACTGCCTCAGAGCAGGCGCCGACGGCGTCGCAGGTATCCGCTTGTTTCACCGGCCCGGCGTGGCAGGTCGCCTGCCTTAATCCCACCCCACTACCGCCGCGGCATTGTGATTGAGCCAGTCGAACCAGTAGTCCTTATGAGCTTCGACCGGAGTCAGGCATTGGCCCGCATAGTCTCCCGACACTGCCGCTCAAGCCCGCGCCCCGATGACCTGCTTGGCATCCGAAAGCGTTACCTTGACCGACAACCGCTGGCGACCGCGAAAGACCGTAAGCTCAACGGCGTCGCCCGCATGGTGTGAGTTCATCGCATTCGAAAGGTCCTGCGGGCTGGCCACCTCCTGGCCATCCAGGGCGACGATAAGGTCTCCACCCAGCATGACGGGCATGTTGCCCATATAGGCCTGCTGCGTACCCCCACGCAGGCCCGCGCGCTCGGCAGCCCCGCCCGGCATCACGCGCATGATCAGAACGCCGTAGTCTGCCGGCAGCCCGATCTGCTCAGCAATGTCTGGTCCAATAGCCAGCGGCACTATGTCCAGCGACGGGCGCCGCGCCCGGCCATACCGCGCGAAGTCGTCAATGGTTGCCTTGGCCGTCTGGATGGGAATCGCGAAGCCAATGCCTGCCGACTGATCCGCGCCGCCATTCGGGTTCGACGCAATCAGCGTGGTAATGCCAATCACCTCGCCCCGCGAGTTCAGCAGCGGACCGCCGGAGTTGCCGGGGTTCACCGAGGCATCGGTCTGGATGGCGTCCTCGATCTTGTTGCCGGAGGGCATCATGATCGATCGAATCGCCGAGATGATCCCGCGCGTCATGGTGCCAGAAAACCCGAACGGGTTGCCAATGGCGTACACGCGCTGGCCCACCACCAGGCTGTTAGACTCCGCGAGAGTCGCCGGCTCCAGGTTCGGTGCGTCCTTGATCTGCAGCAATGCCAAATCGTGGTTCTTATCGACGCCAACGATGGCGGCCTTGTACTTCTTCTTGTCGTACAACGTCACTTCCACCTGCTGAGCGTTGTCGATGACGTGATTGTTGGTCAGAATGTGGCCCTGCTTATCGAGGATGAAGCCCGAACCCTGCCCCTGCTGCGGCACGGGGCGATAGAAGAAGTCGTAGGCCATCGCCGTGCTCGTGATGTTGACCACCGACGGCAGAGCGCGTTTGTAGACCGCAATATTCTGCTGCTCTTCACTGTCGAAAGCGGGAGAGGCGGACGCCTCGGTGAGTGAAAAATCCCCGAGCGGACCTTTGATATCGGAGTTGCTGGACGCTTCTCCGGTCGGAGCGAAAGTGCGATGCACCAGGCCGGCGAGCGCCCCGGTCGGCATCAGGCGGGTCGAGAGATAGTAGAACGCGGAAAGGATCAGCAGAACGAGGGCGACGGGACGCAGCTTCATCGGCTTCAAGACCTTCACGGCGCTGGCAGCGCGCGTTACAAAGAGTTTAGCGGGTTCAGAGGCCGGTGGGCCTCAGTCCAGCGTGTTTCGCGATTCGGCTAAGCCATCCGTGCCTGAGCGGCTGCGGTTGGCCATGCGCTGCAGAGCGCGCCAGACATCGCTCACCCGGGCATCCAGCGCTTTCAAGTCGCCATTGTTCCGGACGACGATGCAGTCCTCTTCGCTGCCTTTAGGCGCGCGCTGCGCCTTCAGGCGCCGGCGGGCGTCGGCCTGGAGCGCGGCACCCTCTTCCGGGCTGATCGCGCGGCCAGCAGCTGCGCGTTCGACGAAGCGCGCGATCTTAACCTCTTCCGGCGCGGTCACGAGCAGTATCTCGTCAAACCGCCGCGTCCACGAAGCGTCATCGCCGCCATGCCTGGTTGAAAATATCAGGGCGGACTCGACTACGACGATCGCGCCGGGCTGGCTCTCGCTAAGCTGCGCGATGATGTGCGCCTGCTCCGCGATCACCGCCGGATGCACGATGGCGTTCAACTCCTCAACGCGCTTGCCTTGAAACGCCAGCCGCGAGAGCTCGCGACGATCAAGCTGGCCGTCGGGTTCAACCACGCCCGCCCCAAATCGCGCCACAATCGCGTCGTAAACCAGCGTACCGGGCTGCATCATCGCGCGACCCATCTCGTCGGACGAAAGCACCACCGCCCCGCGCTCCGCGAGCATCCGTGCAACGGTTGACTTGCCGCTGCCAAGGTCGCCCGTCAAGCCTACGCGAAGCACGGCTACCGCCCCGCCCGGCGAACGCGCGCGGCGGTAAGCGTATTCTTCATCAGCATTGCAATGGTCAGGGCGCCGACACCGCCCGGAACCGGCGTGTACGCCCCCGCAATGGCGAACGCCGCCGGGTCAATGTCGCCCACCACCGTCGAGCCCCGTTTGACAAACAGCGCCCGCCTGACCTCGTGCTCAGGATGCCCGGGGGGGAAGAACTGCTCTAATTCGGCCTCGCCCGTAATTCGGTTGATGCCCACATCAATCAGCGTCGCGCCAGGGGTGACCATCTCCCGCGTCACAAATCCCGGACGCCCAATCGCGGCCACCAGGATCTCCGCATCACGGGTCATGGCGGCAAGGTCGCGCGTCTGCGAGTGGCAAACCGTCACCGTCGCCGACGCATTCAGCAGCATCGCCGCTACCGGCTTGCCGACGATGTTCGATCGCCCCACCACCACGGCGCGAGCCCCCGCGACAGGAACGCCGCTGCGTTTCAGAATTTGCAGGATACCCGCCGGCGTACATGGCGCGAGCAGGTCCTCTCCTCCCGTACCGCTCAGCAGCCGGCCCACATTGACAGGATGAAAACCATCCACATCCTTGTCCGGGGCAACGGCATCCAGCAGCCGCGGCGTGTCCACTTGCGGAGGGAGAGGAAGCTGGATGAGGATACCGTCGATGTCCTCGCGTGCGTTGAGCGCGAAGACAATTTCTAGAAGCTCCGCCGTCGTCACACTCTCAGGCGGAGTGATCATTTCCGAATAAATGCCCAGTTCAGCGCACGTTTTTACCTTGCTGCGAACATAAATCTGAGACGCCGGAACATCGCCAACCAGCACAACAGCCAACCCCGGCGTGTAGCCTGCCGCACGGGCGCCGGCCACCTCCAGCGCAACTTCGGCTTTGATCTCCGCGGCGATGGCGGTACCGCTTAGTATGCGCGGCTCCATGCGCCCATTCGTGGTGAGAGAAAACATAGCTCCATGGTACGTGCGTGCGGTCACAATATGCACCGCTATATTGACATCCTTCGGTTGAATCTGTGATTCACTACAACCTCTTGCGCGAGTCGCTGCTCTAACCGAGAATTAGCGCGGACTGCGCACAGAAGAGGGCAAACCATGAACGATTTGGTCAACGCCGGACCCGAACGCATCGCTGACTTTACTGCCGCCGAAGCGGCGTGCGATGTGCCGCACGGAATCGAGAAGTTCACGGCCACGGACCTGGCGGCGCTGCGCAGCGACCTCCTGCAATCGGGCGTGGATTCATTCCAGGCTGCCGATCTGGTAACCAGCTTCCTGAGCGGCCGCGGCTACGGTATCTCCAATCACGAAGCCCGCGTCGTCGTATCGAAGATCGAAGGCATGACCTACCCGCTCGAGGCGATTCAAACCGAGCTGGAGCGCGTCGCACACTTCGCCTGAATCGCTCGCAAACTAATGTGTGATGTCGCCTTCCGGCTCGTCCGTGGGCGATTCGATCTCCGCGTGAAATCCCTCCAGCATCCTTGCCATGAATGACTCTTCGTCGAAGTCCTTGCGATGCAGTGATTCCGCATTGACAATGTGCCGCGCCAGGTCCGCCAGCACGATCCCCCAAGCAAATGGGTCTTCCCAGGCTCCTGAACGCAGGCTGACGTGCTGACCCTGTTCTGCGACCCAGACGCGCAAAAGCTCGAACGCAGCTTTGTCCCGCGTAGCTGCAGGCGGCGGATCAAGATATTTTTGAGACATCGAGCAGACTCCAATAGGAACAAGGTCGTATCGCCAAGCGGGCGCGGCGGGCGCGGCGCTGACTTGCTATCTTAGCTCACACGCCGCCCACTAAGCGGATGCCGGCCCCAGCCTGTCGACCCAAGGGTCGATGACGATCTTCGTCACGGCGTCCTGTTTGTCGCGCCACATCTTGAACATTGCCGGCACTTCCTCAATGCCGCAGCGGTGTGAAATCAGGAAGGACGGATCGATGTCGCCATCCTCCACATGCTTCAACAGCGGGGCCAGGTACTTTTGCATGTGCGTCTGACCCATGTTCATATGGATGCCCTTGCCAAACGCCGCGCCAAAGTTCACCTTATCCAGCACGCCACCGTAAACCCCGGGGATGGATAGCGTACCCCCTTTGCGGATCGACTGAATCGCCTGCCGCAGGACGAACGGTCGGTCGGTTTCCATCAGTAGAGCCTGCTTCACCTTGTCGTACAGGCCAACTATCGTGTTCGAATGCGCTTCCATGCCGACCGCGTCGATGCAACTATCCGGACCGACCCCGCCGGTCAGGTCCCTCAGCGCTTCAACCACGACGACACTGTTTTCCGTGTAGTCGATGGTCGTGGCGCCGCAGTAGTCGCGCGCCAGCTTCAAACGCTCAGGAAAACGGTCAATCACGATGACTTTCCCGGCACCCAACATGTAAGCGCTGGCTGCAGCGAACAGGCCCACCGGCCCGGCGCCCCACACGGCAACCGTATCGCCGTGCTCGATGTTGCAGTTGTCCGCGCCCATGTAGCCGGTTGGAAAAATGTCCGAGAGGAATAGCACCTTCTCATCCGGAAGGTCGTTTTCGATCTTGATCGGCCCTACGTCCGCGAATGGCACACGTACGAATTGGGCCTGGCCGCCCGCATACCCACCATAGATATGCGAGTAGCCGAACAATGCGGACCCCGAATAGCCATACATGGTTTCAGCAATCTGGGCATTCGGGTTGGTGTTATCGCACAGGCTCCAGAGAGCCTTCTGACAGAACAAACAGCTGCCGCAGGCGATCGTGAAGGGCACAACGACTCGGTCGCCTCTCCGCAACTTTTTGACGTCGCTGCCAACCTCCTCCACAATGCCCATGAACTCATGGCCGAGGATGTCTCCCGACTCCATGGTCGGAATGTAACCGTCATACAGGTGCAGATCCGACCCGCAAATGGCTGTGCGCGTAACGCGGACGATAGCATCGTGGGGGTTGATGATCTCGGGGTCAGGAACGGTGTGCACTTCGATGGAATGCGTACCCATCCAGCAGACTGCTTTCATAGGAAAACTCCAGGCGGCAGAGCCGCGGATTGGTTTCGGCGTCCCAGTTTCTGGGTTATTGGGTCCTGCGCGAATGTGAGCGCTGGTGCTTCGGCTCTGGTTGCGAAGTGTGCGCCGTTTCAACAGAGCACACAGATCCCAGGACCAATCAAGCCGATCCACTGCTTCCCGGTGGCGTTGGATTGTTCTCGCCGTACAACCTGGATTTAACGCTGCCGCTGAAGCCGCGAGGACCATTCGGCTGGCCCTCAACCGACGGGATCTCCCCAGACTCGGCAAGCTGCTTAAAGTGGCGGAGGTTCTCAATGACCACCTGCTTGGGCGAACGTTTCACCACTCCGCCTAAAGAGGTCGCCGTAGAGCCCCCCGGAATCTTCTGGAACTCCCGCAGCGTCACAAGGGTGCCTCGGCCGTTAAAGGTAGGCTCGAAGGTCACCTCGCCGCTCTCCTCAATACCTTCTGTGATGGACTGCCAGCCGATCCGCCGGCCCGGCTCGTCTGCGACGATCTCGGAGTCCAACTCGATGCGCTTGCCATCCTTCTCGTATGGATTTCCGAAGACCCAGTGACTCACCTTGTCAGTCTTCGCCTCAACCGAAACCACATACTCCATCCACAGCGGCGCAGACTCGACATCTCGCCACAACTCGTAAAGAGCCTCGGGGGCGACCAGGATGGTCTGCATCGAATGAGCGCGTAAGTGGCCGTGCTCGACTTCATTGGGAAGCGGCGAATACACGGCACCCTTTCCTTCACCGGCCGGGAAGACAGGCAGGTTTCGAAGTAAGAGTCGCTGAAAAAGTTCGGGCACGAGGTCACACTCCGAACGCCAGAATTGCGTCGCCCATGTGCGGGCCGTGCGGCGCGGCGTGGAGTGTTCAGATGAACGGTTGCAGAGGAGTGTTGCCTTCCGCGGCCCTACGTCAGAAAAGTGACGCTACGCTTTGCCCAGCGCAGCCTCGATGCCGGAGCTGACCTCGGCCTGCGCGAACTCGGCTGCCACGCGGATGCAGTTCATCACCGCCCGCTCGTTCGACGAGCCGTGGCCTACGATCACCGGGCCGCGGACGCCCAGCAGCTGCGCGCCGCCGTACTCTGAGTAGTCCAGCCGCTTTTTGAATGCCATGAACGCCTTCCGCGAAAGCAGCGCGCCCACCTGCGAAGTCACGGTAGCCTTCAAGCTCTCGCGCAGAGAAACGCTCAGCAGCTTGGCTGTTCCTTCGCATGTCTTGAGCGCGACGTTGCCGGTGAAACCATCGCAGACAACCACGTCGCAGCGGCCATTGAATAGATCGCGGCCCTCAACATTACCGACGAAATTGACCGCGAGCTCGCGCAGCAACGGCAGTGTGTCGCGGGTCAGCGAGTTGCCCTTCCCGTCTTCCTCGCCAATCGAAAGCAGCCCGACGCGCGGGTTGCCGATGTGCCAGACGTTCTTCGAATACACGTGCCCCATTACGGCAAATTGGCGCAGATTTTCAGGATCGGAGTCTACATTCGCCCCACAGTCCAGCAGAACGCAGGGGCTCCCGGTTACCGTAGGCAGGCTCGTTGCCAAGGCCGGACGGTCCACGCCCGCCAGCGATCCCAGAACCATTTTGGCCGTCGCCATCGCCGCGCCTGTGTTGCCAGCAGTGACGAAACCCGCGGCACGTCCTTCTCGTACCATCTTCAGCCCGACGCGCATCGAGGAATCGCGCTTGGAGCGGACGGCAAGCGCGGCCTTATCATCCATGCTTATCCACTCGCTAGCCTGCACGATAAAAACAGGTAGACGCTGCCCGCCGCCGTAAGTCTTCAGAGCGGCGCGCAGCTTTGGGCGCAATGTCTCTTCCGGGCCGACCAGGTAGACGCGGACGTCCAGCGAACGCGCTGCAAGCACCGCACCCCGAACCTCAGGGTCTGGTGCTTTGTCGGAACCCATGGCATCGAGAACGATGTCTATCGGCATCAGGGAATCAATCTACCGCCGGACAAGAACGCTTAGACCGCTTCTTTGGTTGCAACGACGGCGCGGCCCTTGTATTCGCCGCACTTGGCGCAGGCGCGGTGCGACTGCTTACGCTCGCCGCAGTTGGGGCAGAGCGAGGTGCCGGTGGGGGTAAGAAAGTCGTGGCTGCGGCGCTTGGCGGTACGCTGCTTGGAGTGGCGGCGCTTCGGATTAGGCATGGTAGTTCCTCTCGCATGGGCCCGGAGCCGCGAACAGTCGCGATCGGAACCTCAAATCTAAACTCGGTAGAGCAATTGGGTGTAAGCAATACAGCGGGGCAAATCAGGCCTTTTTTACTTCAATTCTGGCCAGAGCTCCCCAGCGCGGATCGGTCAGGCTTTCCTCCCGAACCCCGGTTGCCGGTTCCAGAGTGTTGCTGCCTGCCTGTTGAAGACCCGCACAATCCAACCGGCAGAGCGCCCGCCCGGGCAGGGTCAAAAGCACCTGCTCGCGAATGGCGTCTTCCAGCAACAGACCGCTCTTTTCATAATACCCGATTTCAGTCTCTTCTTCCGTAATAGCACGTTCGCCAGTCTCCGCGTCAACCCCAGCCGGACGATAAATCAAGTCGAACTCGCTCTCCACCGTCTGAGGAACCGGCTCCAGGCAGCGGGCGCAAAGCTGCTCAAATTTGCCCGATATTTTCGCGCGCAGGCGAATGTCGTCTACAACGTCACCGTGCCCGCGACGTTCTTCCAGCAGCTCTGCCAGGCCCTTGACTGTCAGCGGTCCGGCCTGACGTATGTCGGCGGTGTAATCGATCGCGCCCTCAGGAATGGTCTCGTCGAGCGAAATGTTCTCTTTGTGCAGTTGAACAGTGGTAATCAGCATCGTTTTTATTATAGAACTTCGCGGTCCACGGCAAGCGTGTGGCTGATGGCCTCCACAGGCACCCCCAGCGCTCGGACCGTCTACTTTATCCGCTTCACGCGTGCTGGGATCCCCAGCGCTACGGTATGGTCCGGCACCTCCCGCGTCGCCAGGCCAAGTGCTCCAAGCACGGCATCCGCCCCGATACGCGAGCCCGCCAGCACCGTTGCGTGATACGTGATGCGAGCGTGTGGGCCAATCTCGGTAGCCTTGTTGGTCACGTCCGACTGGGTGTGGAGATCATGGGTATGCGAGTAGATGTTCGCGTAGTCGGACACGCTGCTGTTGTGGTGCAGCGTGATGCCGCCCCGGTCGTCGAGCAGGACATGCCGGTGAATCCAGCAATCGTCACCGATCGACAGGTTATATCCGAAGCTGAACTCCACATGCTGAAAGATACGGACGCGCTCGCCCATATGCGCGAAGATGTGGCGGCCCAGCATCTGTCGCAGTCGCTCGCCCAGCCACTGATTGCCGCCCAGAGGGGACGCGTCGAACTGACGCCAGAGCCAGATCAGCGGCTTGCGCGGATAGAAGCGGTCCGGATCCATGTCGCCGTAGTATTCGGCTTCAAGCGTGACGCTGCGGGGGTCCAGGTTGAGCGCCAGCAAATCGAGCGTGACCAGGCCGGTGGGTGCGGGGCCGTAGAGCGTCAGCAGCGTATCTCGAACAATCTCGCTGCGCTCTTCATAGGTGGTATGGGCGGTGAAGTCGCGGTCGAGTCCGGCTAGCCACTCGACGTAGCTGCGCTCGGCTTCGGGCGTTGGATGGAGATCGCGGTAGGCAAAGATGGGCATCGGTTCCAGTTCGCTCGCTGGGCTGAAGTGAGTTTTCCTGCGCGCACGCACGCGCAACCACATGCCATCTCAGCCACAACAACGAACTGGAGCAACGAAGATCATGCATGCCAGATTACTCGATTATTCGATTGCGTAAATGATCTGCACGGTCGCCGTGCTATTCACCCTTTGCGCTTCGATGTCCAAGGGTGCTACCGCTGCGTCTTCAGAATTTGCTGCTTTCGCACGCATCATCACCATCGGACGAGACACATTGGAACTTGTGCTGTTGGTGGCATACAGCGCCTTGCCCAGCGTCACACCCAAGCCCTTGGCCAGGACTCCCGCGGTTGCCCGGGCCCGCTCCGTAGCCAGGCGGATCGCCTCGCCCTCCAGCGAAAGGCTGTCCTTCAGCCGCCAATTGATATCGCCGCTCTGGTTCGCGCCCGCGTTGATCGCTGCATCGAGTATGAGCGCAGCATCCTTCGGCGCGACACTCACCGTCCAGCTTTGCTGGACGCGAAACTTCATGCCCTTCTGCGTTTTCATCTCATAGTCCTGCAGGCGCGCCACCTGCTGCGACTGGCTCTGGATCTCCGACTTTTGAGCACCCGCGGCCAGCATTGACTTCACGATGCCGTTCGATGTCTCGGAGGCAGCTTTGTACGCCGCCGGCAGCGTCGCTCCGTACGCTGTGAAGCCAATATGAATGTCCGCCACATCCGCGTCCGCCTCCGCGTGGTCGCTCGCCGCCACCGAGATCGTACGATTGTCCTTGCCGATTTGCAGAGAGGGCCCATTGAAAGATTGCGCATTTGCGACTGTCGCGACCGCACCAAAAAGAAAAGGCAGCATCAGAATGTACTTCGTGCGCATAGTTATTCGTCTCCGGACTTCGTCAGCAGATCGGCGAACGTCTCTTTGTGCTTTGGTTTAGCCGCGGCTTTCTCTTTTACCGTCGGCAACGGGAACGACGATTTCGGAGTCCCAACCCGCTCGCGCGCGTTCGCCTTCACGGCTTTGGTGACAGAAAACACTTCCCTCTTCGCCTTCGCCATAGTCTCGCCGCGCGCCGCCCTAGTTCAGGAACATCGTCCGATACAGCGTATCTCTTTGCGCCGGCTTGAAGCCTGCGTCGCGAATGATCCGCCGCAACTCTTCTTCCGTTGTGCAGTTGGACGTACCCGCCGCCCGAACGACGTTTTCTTCCAGCATCACCGAGCCCACATCGTTGCCGCCGAACCGCAGACCCATCTGCAAAACCTTCAGGCCCTGCGTGACCCATGAACTCTGCACGTTTTCGATGTTGTCCAGGAACATGCGGCTGATGGCCAGCGTTTTCAAATACTCAACCGAGGTAGCCTCGTCCCAGCCGCGGCCGCCGAGCGCCGTGTTGCCGGGTTGGAAGCTCCAGGGGATAAACGCCGTGAAACCGCCGGTCTCTTCCTGGAGGTTGCGCACCACCTCGAAGTGGTTCACGCGCTGCTCCATGGTCTCGCCGACACCGAACATCATCGTCGCCGTCGTGCGCATTCCGAGGGCATGGGCGGTACGGTGGACAGAGACCCAGTCTTCGGTGCGGCACTTGAGCCGGGCGATGCGCTTGCGGACGTCGTCATCGAGAATCTCGGCGCCGCCGCCGGGAATCGAGTTGAGGCCGGCATCGCGCAGGCGGGCAATCGTTTCGTGCAGAGAGATTTCACTGTACTCGGCAATAGCCAGGATTTCAGACGCCGAGAGGCAGTGCAGCCAGATCGAGGGGAAGCGCTGCTTGATGCCGGAAAAGAGTGATTCGAACCAGTCGATCTTGAGGTCGGGGTGGATGCCGCCCTGCATAAGGACGCCGGTGCCGCCCATCTCCAGCGTTTCGCGGATCTTGTCGTAGATGGTATCGAAATCGAGGATGTAGCCTTCAGCGGCGAGCTTCCCCTTGAGCGGCCTGTAAAAAGCACAGAACGTGCAGTACTCGGTGCAGAAGTTTGTGTAGTTAATATTGCGATCGATGATATAGCTGACCACGCCTTCAGGATGCAGGCGGCGGCGAACCGCGTCGGCTTCCATGCCGATGCCGATCAGGTCGTCGGACGCAAAGCAATCGAGGGCTTGCTGACGAGTGATTCCCATGGTGTAAGTTTACGCTTCGCTGGCAGTGAGTTGTGCGTTGTTCGTTGTCAGTTTGCGCGCAGCAGCGCGGGCGTCGCGGATGAGGTCAGGGAGTCCTACCCCCCGGTAAGCGTTACCGAGCAGGGTCAGGCCGCCGAGGGCGACGATGCGGTTATCGAGCTCGGCGAGGCGCGTGGGATGGCCTACTTCGTACTGCGGGAGGCTACGCGGCCAGCGCAGGACGGTAGTGAGCGCGGTTTCGGGAGCAGGTAAAGTGCCGAGGATGGTCTGGAGCTGAGCGAAGGCGACGGCGGCGACTTCTGCGTCGGACTTGGGCGCGAAGTGGTCGGAGCTGCCGCCACCGAAGAAGACGCGGATGAGGCGAGCACCGGAGGGAGCGCGATCGGGGAACTTCTGGTCGGCAAAGGTGCAGGCGAGGAGCGTGGGCTCCGAGGCACCCTGTTGCGACTGCGGGACGAGGAAGCCGAATCCGGGCGGGACCTGGAAGGTCTGCGCGGCCTCGGCGGACCAGGCGAAACTGGCTAGCACCGCAGAGCTGGCGTGTTGAGGCAGCAGAGCCGAAGCGGTTGGGTCGAGGGATTGAAGGAGGGCCTGGGTGACATATGCGGGCGTGGCGAGCAGAACGTGGTGGAAATGCCTCTTGCTCTTCCCCGGGCGTCCTTTCAGTGCAGGAACGGACGTGCGGACGCACCAGTTGTTGCCTTCGCGCTTGAGCGAGACCGCCGAGCGCTCGGTTTGCAGGCGCTCGGCAGGTAGCGTGGCGATGAGTGCTTCCAGGAGCGACCCAACACCTTTGCGAAGCGAGGTAAAGGTGGGTTGGGCGGGCTTGCCGGCGCGCGCCGCCGCCCTGGATTGCACGGCGGCAATGAGGGAGCCGTGTTCTCGCTCCATGGCGACGAAAGCGGGCATCACCGCCTGCACGCTGAGCCTGTCGACGTCGCCACCAAAGACGCCGCTGAGCAGCGGAGCCCCGATCTTGGCGAGGACCTCGTCGCCAAAGTGGCGGCGCACGAAGCTGGCAACGGACTCATCTCCCTGCGGTGCGGCCCTGCGGAGCTCTGCGGCGTTGGCGAGCTCTGCGGCATACGCGGCGCGGGCAACAGGCGAGAAGAGCTTGCAGCCTTCCAGTGTCGCGAGGTCTTCAGGGACCATCATGCGCATGCGGTCGGGCATGGCTTCCAGCTTGCCGTCGAGGAAGATGTAGGTCTTGCGTGTGGCGTCGTTGCTTGTAATGAGGTCGGATTCCAGGCCAAGCTCGATGGCCAGGTCCCGCGCCCAGGGTTTATCTGTGACCCAGGCGTCAGGGCCGCCTTCCAGGATGAAGCCGGCCTGGCGGGTGGTTTCCACGGTGCCCCCGAGGCGGCTGCTCGCTTCGTAAAGCGTCCAGTCGATCTCGGCTCCGCGTTTGCGCGCGAGTTCCAGCTCGTATGCCGCGGCAAGTCCTGCGATCCCACCGCCGAGAATGGCGATTCGCTTCACGGTGTGGCTCGCGTTGTGACGACGTGGTCGAGCGCCCGGATCAGCGTCGGTGATTCGTTGAGGCTTTCGGCGCGCCAGAGCTGGAGGCCGAGTTCGCGGGCCGATTCCTTGAAAGCGATATCGATGTCGTAGAGGATTTCGACGTGATCGCAAAGGAAGCCGATGGGCTGCATAACGACGCCCTTGTGTCCGGCCTCGGCGAGGGCCTTGAGCGTGTCTTCCACGGTTGGGCCGATCCACGGTGCGCCGGCGATGCCCTGAGACTGGAAGGCGAAAAACCAGTCGGCTTCCGTCATGCCGACGACGCGAAGTTTTTCTGCGACGCGGATGGCGGTTTGTTTGCACTCGACGGGGTAAGGGTCCGGGGTTTGCGCGGTGCCGTAGTTCTGGATGCCTTCGGCGGGGACCGGGGCACCGGGGCGGGCGGATGGGCTCGCCGGGTTGGAGACAGTGCCGGACATGATGGTGCGGCACGGTACGGCGTGTGCGCTAAACAGCACTGGAACGCGTGTGCCGGTGACGGCGCAGGCCTCGGCCCAAACCGGCCACATGCGCTCGGCGAAGGCCTGGGCGAGGAGCGGCTCGTCAGCCCAGCCAGCGATGAAGTCATACGTGAAGGCGTCGCCTGCCGCAGCCTCAAACGCGCGGCGGTAAAGCCCGACGCTGGTGCGTGAGTATTGCGGCGCGAGGCACAGAACCGTCGCGTGCGTAATTCCGTCGGCCTTCATCTGCTCGACGACCTCGGCGATGTAGGGATGCCAGTTACGCATGCCGACGTAGACGGACTGACCGGTCCGCTCCGCGAGGAGCCTGCCCTGGAGGAGTGTCAAGCGGGTGAGCGGCGGACCTTCGGGGAGGGGCTCTTCGCGGAGACCAATCTCCGCGTAACGATGCTGCAATTCTTCGACGACATGGGGCGGCATAGGGCGGCCGCCGGTGACCTTGTCGAGGTACACGGCCATTTCGTCGAGCTTGTCGGGGGTGCCGTGAGCGAGGAGGAGTATGGCGCGCTTCATCTGTTCTTCCATCATACTGGGGGGTCGCCGCGCGATTCGTCCGGGTGTTCGCTCAAGTATTCATTGCAAGGTGTTTAGCTTATGTAAGCGGTTTGACTTTTCAGTGGGATGAAAGCGAAAGCCCGGTGGGTGGCCGGGCTTTCGAGTGCAGGTGGGACCGGCGGGCGGTTTTACCGGCGGTGATGTGCATGGCGCTACGGCAGCGGCTCCATCATGGCGCTGATATCGACGTGGCGGGTGCTGCCCACGATGTCGACTGTGCCGAGGATGACCGGCTTGTTCGCGGTGAGGAAGGAAGAGCTTTCGATGACGGTCTGGCGGACGACGGGGTCGGCTTCGGTGAAGGGGATTTTCTGGTCGGCGACGCTCGACTGCTCGACTTTGGAGCGCAGGATGGCGCCGCGGGCGACCTCGGTGATGGTGGCGTCGAAGTTCATGCCGACGTCGAGGTAGGTGTATTGGGTCTGGACGCCCGGAGGAGCGTTGTTGCCAGCGGCGCCGCTGTTGTAGGAGCCCGTGACCACGGGGACTTTGCTGCCCTGCTTCAGGGAGGTGCGCTGGCCGGCAGCCATGATCATGCTGAAGTGCTGGGTGCCGATTCGTTTGCCGCCATCGGACTCGGTGATGGTGAAGGTGACGCGATAGATTTTGTGCGGGCGGTCAAGGTCGGTAATGAGGCGCTGGGCCAGCTGGATTTCGTCCGGAGTGGCGTTGAGGACGATGGCGTTCTGATTGACCGTGAGAAAGATCTTCACCCAGGGTGGAAGGATGTTGCGGAGCGCGACGAGAATCTCGTTGGCATCGTTCTGCTGGCTGACGTTGGCGAGATAGAAGGTTTGCGTCTGGCAGGTTTCCGGTTTGGCGGCGCAGCCTCTTTCGGGCCGGGGAGCCGTTGGTGGATCAGGAGTCTGGGCCGACACGGGGGCCCCCGTGAAGAGCGCGGTGGCGAGGAGCAGGAGAGGAGCGAAGGTGAGGGGGCTGCGTTCAGTTGTTGTTTTCATTTTTGTCTCCCTTGGGGAAAAGATCGAAGAATTGCAGGAACTGCGCCTGGTCTGTGGCGAGTTGTTCGTCGCGGGCGATGGAGTCGAAGGCGGCGAGGTCGCGGGTAGTGTGCCGGTGAGCCATGCGGAGCAAGAGCTTCTCCTGGGCAGTGAGGGGAAGGTCGGGGGCGGGGTGACTGGGTTCCTGAGTCTCTGCGAGAGCGAGGGCGTCACTTTCAGACAGAGGGGCCGCCGAGGTGGAGGAATCTGGGTGACGGATGCCTGGGGCGCTCAGGCTTTCCGCATGGAGGGGGTGCATAACCGGGGGGAACATGACCGGGGGGAGCATGACCGGGGATAACGGCGATGGAGTGTGGCTGCCGAAGTCTTTTGTACGGGTGACTGGAAGGTTCTGGCGGTTGGCCGTGGAAGTTTCGAGAGCTGCGCGAAAGGCGGTCGGTGAGGGGCCCGGGGAGCGTGCGACGGAAGTTGCCGGGCGTAGTGGCGAATTCGAGAACAGAGAGACGCACAGAGCGATGGCGGCTAGAGTCGCCAGGCCGCTCAAGAGGGCGACGGGTGGAGGGAGGAGCCGGTGGTTGAGGCGGGTCCAGAGGGGGCGGTTGGAGGAGCGAGCGTCCAGCACGGCGAGAACGCGACGTTCGACGCGGCGTTCGAGGCCGGGGGCGGGTTGCGTTTCGGCGAGCGCAGTGAGGATGCGGTCGATGCGCTGGGTGGTGAGGTCGTTGCGGTTGCTGTTCATGCTTTGCCTCCCTGGTCGAGACGGGTACGAAGACGGGTGCGGGCACGGAAGAGGAGAGCGCGGATGGCTGACTCAGTCTTGCTCATGACGGCGGCGATTTCGGCGGTTTCAAGTTCTTCGAGCGCGGCGAGGAGAAGCACCTGCCGCTCTGCCGAGGGAAGCTTTTGTATGGCGGCAAAGACGCGCTGCAGGTGGCGGGCCTCGTCGAGGGCGATATCGGCGGGGACATCGCGACCGATGAGCGCGGCGGCGAAGAGTCCGTCCATCTGGTCCGGGCGGATGCGGCGGCGGCGATCGACGGCCAGGTTCCAAGCAATGCGCACAAGCCAGACGCGGAGATCGCGCACGGTGGGGAGTGAACCCTGGTGCTCGATGACGCGAACGAAGACGTCCTGCACGACATCTTCGGCTTCCGATGCGTTGCGAAGAACGGCGTGAGCGACGCGAAAGAGGATGGTCGAGTAGCTCTCGACCATGGCCGCCAGTTCGATCTGGAAGGAGGCGGCGCGCACCACGGGTAACAGCAAGCTGAGTTCCTCGATCACGTTGTCCTTCTACAGGGACAGACGGGCGAGGGCGCTGTTCGCTCGGCTTTATTTCAGCGCGTGACCAGTGGGACGCTGTGCACCGCGGGGAGCGCTGGTCAGAGGCAAATGCCTGATCGCCCGGGGCTTTCAAGCTCACTTTCGCTAGCTGCTGCTCGAGGCCTTGATAAGTTTGACGACCTGCAGGACGCTTTCGACGGGAGTTTCGGGGACGATGCCGTGGCCGAGGTTGAAGATGTGGCCGGGGCGGTTATTCGCCAGGCGCAGGACTTCCTTCACGCGGGATTCCAGCACGTCGGGCGGCGCGAACAGAGCGATGGGATCCAGATTGCCCTGCACCGCGCAGCCGGAGCCTACGGCGCGCCAGCCCTCGTCCAGCGGTATGCGCCAGTCGAGGCCGATGACGTCGGCCTCGGTTTCGCGCATGGTTGGCAGGAGCGACGCCGTGTCCACGCCAAAGTAGATGACCGGGACACCCATCTCGCGGATGCGGCGGACCAGCTCCGTAGTAGGAGCCAGGCAATACTGGCGGTAGTCCTGAACGCTGAGGGCGCCAGCCCAGGAGTCGAACACCTGGATGACATCCGCGCCAGCTTCTACCTGCTGCTGGGCAAAGGCGGTGAGGATTGTCACGAGCTTGTCCATGAGGATCGGCCAGGCTTGGCTGTTACTTCCGCTCGCGTACATCAAGCGTTTGGCTTCGATGTAATTGCGCGAGCTGCCGCCTTCGATCATGTAGCTGGCGAGCGTGAACGGCGCCCCGCAGAAGCCGATGATGCCAAGCTGGTCGCCGGTTGGGTCGGAGCTGGGGCCTTCGGGCGGGCGGGGGGCGGAGAAGTGCGCCGCGACTTTCTCGATCGCTCGCGCCACGTAGCTGAGGTCTTCGGCTCGGTCGGTGCGGAGGGCACGGACCTGGGCTTCGGTGCGCAGGGGCGTCTTGACGACGGGACCTTCGCCGGCGATGAAGTCGAAGTCCAACCCCATCGGGGTAAGGGGGAGCAGGAGGTCGGCGAAGATGATAGCCGCGTCGACGCCGAGGCGCTCGGCGGCGGTGATGGTGACTTCGGCCGCGATCTCCGGGGTTCGGCAGATGTCAAGCAGCGAGTGATGCTTGCGGACTGCCATGTACTCCGGCATATAGCGGCCGGCCTGGCGAAGGAACCATACGGGGGTGCGGTCGACTGGACGGCGCAGACAGGCGCGCACGAAACGGCTGGCCGCAACAGGGATAGAAGCTGACGCGTCAGGGGCTGACGGGATCAGATTGGGGTTGAGCTCTTGCGTCAAAATACGTTTACTCCCGCTAACCAGCGTAGAGCATCGACGCGCCAGGCGGAGAGGTGTTCAGGGCGCGTGCGATGTTCAGCGCGTTTAGTGGTTGTCGCGCTGCCTCTTGTGAGGGTGCAGCGGGAGCCGGTACACGACTCCAACTGTAAGCACTTTCGGTGCAAGGCTGAAATCGCCGTTGTTCGGTTGAGTGCCATTGGATCCGAAGTTCCAGAACTCAGCCTGGTAATCGACCTTCGCCTGGAAGCTCCGCACGAGGTCAATGTCCACGCCGCCGCCGAGTGAGTAGCCCACCGTCCTGTCCTCCTTGTAAACGGGAGAAACCGGGACATCGAAGATGATCTTCGCGACGCCGACCAGAACGGTTCCATATGGGTGGAAGCGGTGGAAATCAGTTTGCGCCTTAAGTCCGCCCTCGAAGGTCTCTTGCGTCATGAAGTCGCCCGTGGTGCGGTTAGCGCGAATTTCAAGCGACGGCGCAAGTCTCCAGCCGAAGAAGCGGGTGTAGTCCGCGCCCACTGTAAAGCCCTTATTGCGGTTCTGGCCATAGTCGGGAGAGGAATAGGCGAAGCCGCCGAAGGCTGAGATCTCCGCCGTCTTTGAAGCGCCGGGCATCGATTGTGCGTGTGCGCCCACCGACGCCAGCGCGAACAAGGCAAGGAGAGTGGCAGGGAATGGCACCTTGAAGATCTTCATTACGGACATTTTTGCTCCAGATACAGCAGGTAGATACTTGGACGCGCTTTGTGCTTCCCGAGATGGTATGGCGCAACCGAGAAGAGCCTATCGTTCAACAAAAGTCTAATGGATCGTCGTGTTTAAGGATGCGTTCCACCCGACGGTTCGAGCGCTCTGCCTGGTCCGCCGGCCCCGGCGCAGGCAATTCTGCAACTTCTTCCAGTATGACTCGTCAGGGTGTGAATGGGTCGATACAACGATAGGACCATATACGTTCATCGCTTTTTGCGCGGCTGTTTCACCCGGCACCGCTGCTTCAGGCTTTGGCTGATTGTAGACTGAGTAGATACAAATGCCCTGTCAACCTCCGGGTATGAGACGGCAAGACGAGCCAACACGATTCTAACCAGACCAGATGAGATCAACCTCACTATGCCGAATTATTTAGAGTTGCCGATTGGTGCGAAAGCGCCTGACCTTGTGAACTGCGTCATCGAGATACCGCTCGAAGGCATCACAAAGTATGAGTACGACAAGCAGTTGCATGTTTTTCGCCTGGATCGAAACCTGTACTCGCCCGTGCACTATCCGGGGGACTACGGCTTCATTCCCAGCACGCTGGGAGACGACGGCGACCCGCTCGATGTGCTGGTGCTGGTCGATACGCCCAGCTTTCCCGGCTGCGTACAGACGGTCAGACCTATCGGCGCGCTGGACATGATCGACCAGGGTCAGGGCGACGAGAAGATTCTCTGCGTCGGCGAAGGCAATCCCCGCTACCACAACGTGACGGAATACGCAGATATTTATCCGCATATTCTGAAGGAAATTACGCATTTCTTTTCGATCTACAAGGATCTCGAAGGCAAACGTGTGGAAGTGCGCGGCTGGCGCGATGCGGCGTTTGCTCGCGCGACCATCATGCGGGCGCAGCAGGCTTTTCTGGATCACAAGGCTACGAGCTAACCGACTGGCGGCTGCGTCGCGCGGTCTCCGCGACACGGTATATGAGGGCGCCCGCTACAGCTACGGCAACCGCAAAGAGGAGCGCGTTCATTCCGAGAACGCGCTCGGTACGGGCGGTCCAAAGTGCGTAGCCGATCAACAATGTGGGGCCGACGCCGATGGCGATGGCCCCGGCTGTGCCTCCCGGTATGCGGAACGGCCGCGGCAGGGCGGGTTCGCGCACGCGCAGCACAACCAGGGCCACAAACTCCAGCAGCAGCGCGGCGCCGTAGAGCACCAGGTCAATGGAAATCAAGCGCTCAAAGCTGAGCCGGAGCGCCAGCGCCCACATCACAGCGCAGCCCGCGACGCTGACCCAGGGAACGCCGTTGGTCAGTCTGCGGGTGAATACGTGGGGCAACAAGCCATCGTCGGCCAGCGCCAAAGGTACGCGGGTGTAGCTCATCATGAGGGGGTTGAACATGCCGACGCCGTTGATCATGCCGCCCGCGACCACCGCCAGGCCGAGTGCCGGGCCCACGATGGTGCGGGCAGCGTCAGTCCAGGCGCCGGTCGAAAACTCCCCCGGCGCCAGGCCAGCCAGGGCCACCGCCAGCAGCGGAAGGCTATACGTTACGGCGACCAGCGCCGCGGCGAAGATCATCGCGCGGGGGTAGTTTTTCTGCGGATTGTCGACTTCCTGTGCCACGGTGCTGGCATTGTCCCAGCCCATGTAGTTCCATAGCGCGACGGCAACCGCACCGCCCATATCGGCAGCGGGTACAGGCTGCAACATGGTGCCGGTCCCTACGCCGTGCCAGCGCCAAAGCGCCACGCCGATCAGGATTGCGAACGGCGCAAGCAGCAGGCAGAACATGGTCACGGAACTCTCGCCGACGGCCTTGGCACCGCGCAGGTTCCAGAGTGTGCAACCGATGACCGCGGCCAGCGCCCATAGCGTTCCGCGATAGCCGGCAGTAAGCACGGGTGCGATGCGACTGAGGTAGAGAACGAAGGTGACGGGGTATATAGCCATATCGAAGACGCTGGCCGCAAGCGACAGCCAGGCTTCTTGAAAGCCCCAGAAGCGGCCTAGAGCGCGCCGCACCCAGCAATAATAGCCACCCTCTTCCGGCAGGGCACTGGCCAGTTCGCCGACCATCAATGCGGTAGGCAGGCTCCAGAAAAACGGAATCACAGCGAGCAGGATAAGCGCGCGCAGGTATCCGGCTTTGCCGATTATGTCTTCCAGGCCGTAGGGACCGCCCGACACCATGAAGTACGTGGCCCCGACCAGCGGAAGCAGCCGCAGCTTTTTGGAGCGCGCAAGTTGAGGGATGGCGTCGGGCTCCTTGCGAAAACACAGTCTTTGCAATTGAACTATGAATCTATCGCAATGCAGACCACAGCAGGGCGCGGGGCGCGCTATAATCAAGGCTCACCGCGCAGGAGAGTTGGCCGAGTGGCTGAAGGCGGCGGTTTGCTAAACCGTTATAGGACCAAAAGTTCTATCGGGGGTTCGAATCCCCCACTCTCCGCCAGTTCTCTTGGCAAACCAGGAAAGCAATCTTTTCTAACTGAAAACCCGGAGAAAAATGCCGGTATTTGCTGGATGTTCCGTCCGGCCGACGAGTGGACGCAATATCGGATTCCACCTCCCCTCATGCTGTCGATTATTCGAACCGCAGTCTGTCGAGACCATGCGCGACGTACGTGGCTTCAAAAGCCACAAAACGATTACGGTTTCGGCGACATGCGCGAGCCTTTTGTTCGCCATCCTGCGCGCCGTCTGCTTGTCCTGGCTCAAACACAGAAGCAACTTCAGGCCATTCTCCGGGTTGCAATCGTCTACTGCTTTGAAGGGCACGAAGGGCGTGCCGAGCGCATGAGCGTGACGGCCCACCGACTTCGGCTCTATGGAGCGAGGAAGCTGGGCCCCTATGTTTTTGCTTTCAAAGCTTGAAGATCGCTCGACCCGCTTCGCGCAAGATGTCCATACCGCGCGCGAGTTTCTACTGGATCGCGGCATTCCAGCAACCTCGCTCGACGCATTACCGCATTTGTGTGCCCGCTTAAGGACGGACCCCTCGTTTCAGAGGGATGTGACGTCACTGATTCGTGGGGTTATCCGTCGTGAGAACGAAGCGGTGGACTATATGGATCTGCTCGCCATTCTGGTCGTTGCCGCGACAGGAGAAAATCGATCGTCCCCGACCGATGCGGATGAGGAATCCGTGCGCGAGATTCTTCGCTTTCTGACCCACATCCCCAGCGACGCGTCTCCCAAGGACGCCACCCACCTCGCGACGGCGTCTGCCCCCCTGCAACGCGTTCCGCCTGTTGTTGCTCGACCAAGTTCGCCCGTCGAAACCCGGTTGCCTGTTCTCACACATGCGAGCGACGAGTCCGCCATTCCTCCAATTTCTACGCCTCCACGATCCTCTCTGGCGGAAGCTCCCGATACTTCCTGGTGGCGGGGTCGCGCAGTTTGGATCGTAGCTATCGTGGCCTTGTCCGTTGGTTTGGGCTCGGGTTGGCTCGTTCGCCATGAAAGATCCCTTGAAAGGTCAGCCGCAGAGTCACCGAATAGCCCGGCCCCCATTATTTCGACTCAGAGCAATGCGGTTCATGCACTGCCAACGCCCGTGGGCGGCGCCCGGAAACCTGAAAGTTTAGTGGTTCGCAAGAACTCGCCAGGCTTCTCACGGCGCTCAAGCAACCGTGCAACCGCGACAAGACCTGCGGTCGCAGAACAAATGTCGCGCGCCCGCGTTCCGGTCAACTCGGATTCGATCCGAGACACCCCGGCTGCGCCCTCGCCTCGTAAGCCGGCGGCACCCGCCATTGGAGCCATCAGCCCTCGCGAAAACCCACTGCCCGTTGCGCCCGAAAGTCCCGCGAACGAACAGGCCCCGAACTACACGGCGCCTGTCGCAACCGCAGGAGTGCGTCGACGCCTGCCGAAGGTGGTTGTTATTAATCCAGGTCCTTCGCGGCGTGCGACGAGCACGTTCGGAAGTCCTGACTCCGCAACACAAGGCGTGGTGCGTCCTGGTTCCGCGGGCATGATGGCGTCCAACCTCATCTCCAGTCCCGCGCCGGCTTATCCTGCTGCGGCCCTCCAGGCCCACGTTCAGGGTGAGGTCACCGTGCAGGCCGTTGTGGATCGCGACGGAAACGTAATGGACGCTCGTGTAGTAAGTGGTCCAGAGCTTTTACGGAGTGCCACGTTGGAGGCAGTGCAGCATTGGCGCTACCGCCCATACAGGCAGGGCGGCGAGGTAATCGAGGTGGCAACCACAGCGATCGTGGACTTCGAACTCCCCTGATCCGGTGAGGACGAAACTCTCCTATGAGGCCGCGACTCCGTTGGCAGGTCCTGACACAACTCGAGGACCATCAACCACCAAGTAGAGCCGCCTAGGAATCCAACATTCCTAGCCACAACAATGGTTGACGTAATTTATTGTGCATTCATAATCGACACTCTTCTGCCTTGACAAGGCAAAAGCGAATCGTTTAGCGTCACCACCGAAATAGACAACGTTGTCTTTTATGACATTGTGGTTTTGACAGAGACCGAAGTCTTGGTCCCTTGATCGCTGTGTGTCATTATTTCCGAATTGAGATTTACACCACCGGACGGAATACTAAGCGGTCAAATTCTCTGGAGGCCCCTGTGAAAGCCAAAGTTCTCTTGCTTACAGTCATGTTGGCAGTGATGTTTGTGACCCCGCTCATCCCCACCGCTGCTGGTCAATCTGACAACACATCGTTGTCCGGCTCGGTTTCCGACACAACCGGTGCTCTGTTGACGAGCGCTAAAGTCACAGTGCGTAACACGGCCACGGGCGCGGAAAGCGTCGTGAATACGAATGGCAGCGGAAACTATATTCTGCCGAACATGCAGCCGGGGACGTATTCGCTTCGGATTGACGCTACAGGTTTTCAGACCCAGACTATCGCGAATGTGAAGGTGGATCCAAGCATCGGGCGCAGGGTCGACGTGATCCTGAAAGTGGGTGAAGCAGGTTCCAACGTTACGGTCGAAGCAGACATCAACAGCGTGCAGACGGAAAGCGCGGTGGTGGGCCAGCTCGTGACGCAGGAACAGGTAAAGAGTATCCAACTCAACGGGCGGAACCCGCTTTATCTCTCACAGCTTGAGCCTGGCGTCGTACGCAACAATTCCATGGCCGCGCTCGCCTTCGGTCTCGACAGCGGGATCAACATCGGTGGAGCCCGGTCGCAGGAAAGTTTGATTACAATTGACGGCGCGCCAGCAGTACGTACGCGTTCAAACGGCACAAGCGTGGGCGTGGCGGACGTCGACGCTACGTCGCAGGTACAAATCCTCACAAACAGCTATCAAGCCGAGTACGGCAGGACTTCCGGAGGCCAGATTCGTATCGTTCCCAAGAGCGGAACGAGCAGTTTTCACGGGTCCGTGTTTGAGTTTTTCCGGAATACTGCTCTGAATGCTAACTCGTGGCAGCGCAAGCTTCCGGCGAACGCGGCCAACATCAGGTCCAAGCCCGCCGGATTCCGTTACAACCAATACGGATTCAACGTGAATGGACCGATCTACATTCCCGGTGTATCAATAAAGATCGAAGCAAGCTCTTTTTGTTACTCGGCCAGGAATATCTACGGTACACAAACGATGACACTGTTTTCCGCAAGGTACCGACCCTGCTCATGCGGAATGGAGATTTCAGCGAACTTCTTCAGCCGACTATCTTCTACGGCTCGGCCAGAACTATCTTGAGCCCTACTACCGGCCTTCCTTATGCGGGCAATGTTATCTTGCCGTCCGACCTCAGTCCAAATGGACTAGGTCTGCTCCGTGCGTTTCCAGCGCCGAATGCAGCGGGCTCCAACTACAACTGGGTCGACTCGTCCGCGGAGCGCCAGACACAGCGTAAGGATACGATCGTTTTCGACTACATCCCGGCGGAGGCACATCGCATCCGGTTCACGTTGCTCAATTACAACTACACGGACTACAGCCCGCACTTCGGAAACTACAATCTCGTACCGCGGCTCTTTGATAGGCCGAACCAAGTCGCTGTATTGCACTACTCCTGGAACGTCTCGCCGACCCTGGTGAACGAACTTATCATTTCTGCCGCCGCAGACCATGTAAACATCAACAGCGATATTTCCAGCGGTCGTTATGATCGCGCGAAGTACGGAATCAACTATCCCTTTCTTTATTCGGCATCCACTAAAACCCTTCCCAGCAAGATTCCCACTGTCGCGATCTCGGGTTTCAATGACACCCTCGACGGCGGCCCCTACCCATCGCGATCCGGGGGGCTGGTATATAACGCTGCGGATAACGTAACGAAAGTTATCGGCAATCATACTTTCAAAGCGGGGTTCAACTTCGAGTATGCCGGGGAGAACAACTTCGACCAGATCACAGTTTCCAGTGCCCCTGGGTCGACCAGCAACCAGAACGGTCAGTTCAACTTCACGGATAGTCGCGGTAACGCGTCGCTTCCCTCAACCAAGACCGCCGTCGCTAACGTCGCCGTTGGTCTCTTCGACACATATGCCGAGATTGGGCAGCGTTCCTACACGTTGTATCGAGGGACGATGTACGAGGGCTTCCTTCAGGATCAATGGCGGGCCACGCCACATCTCGTTCTCGAGGCGGGCATAAGATATAGCCTCTATAACCCGTACTACGCAAAATGGGGTAATCAGTCCGTATTCAACTCGTCGTTCTACAGCGCTGCGAATGCCGTGACGGTCGATCCTAAAACGGATGTTGTCACAGGCGGTGACCGGTATAACGGTATCGTGATCCCGGGGAGCGGTTTTCCGTCAAGCGCGAGCGGTCACGTTGATCCGGCCATCCTGGCTGGGTTTCAGAATCTGTTCCGCGGCTTCTCGCAGACATACTCGCCCACAGTCAAGACGGACATCCAACCGCGTGTGGGCATCACTTATCAGATCAGCCCGAGCACCGTGATTCGCGCCGGAGGCGGTCGATATGTGCAGCGTCTTGGGATCACGGACAACGTATTCACGGGAGGCAATGCGCCGTTCCAGCCTGCATCGAGTGTGTCCGCCGGCAAGGCAGATACTCCTGGCGGCGTGGGCAGCAACTTCTTCCCGTTCAACTACTCATCACAGGCCTTAAACTATCCGAGTCCTGAAGCCTACAACTGGAACGCGACCGTAGAACAAGAATTTCAAGGGGTAGGCATTCTTACGGTTGCCTATGCCGGACGGCGCGGTATTCATCTGGAAGAAATTCTGAACGTGAACCAGTTGCAGCCCGGAACGGTGCAGGCAAATCCCGCTGTGAGCGCCGTGGACGCACTACGTCCTTACAAGGGGTTCTCCAACATTAACCAGGCTACAAACGCAAATTCGTCAGCCTATCACTCTCTCCAAGCTAATCTGCGGCGCCGGCTTACGAAGGGTTTGCTGTTTGGTGTGGCCTACACCTGGTCCAAGAGCACGGACTTTGGTTCCAGCAACGGCACGAAACTCCAGAACACCTTCGATAAAAATATTAACTACGCGACCAGTGATTTCGACACGCGGCACGTATTTGTAGCGAACTTTGTTTACAACATCGACCAGTTCGATCATTCAGGAAACTTTATAAGTCGAGGGCTGCTGGGTAATTGGCAGTTCTCGGGTACGCTCCAGGCACAGACTGGCCGACCACTGAATGTATCGAATGGAGTCGACTTCGCGGGTGTCGGTAGCGGCTCCGGAACGCAGTATTTTGCGCACACCGGCAGCGTGACTCCGTATAAAGCGTTCGCTGGACAGACCTCCACGGCACTCTGGTTCAATAAAGCAGCGTACTTCGCGCCTGCTGCGACAACCTATGCGCCTCGTGGGTCTCGCAATGCGGTCTATGGACCCGGTTTCCAAAGCTACAACGCTGCGTTGTCGAAGACCATGCACATCGTTCCAGGTCATGAAAGCCAAAGCCTGGTCTTCCGTGGAGAAGCCTTCAACCTTGCGAACCATCCTACCGCCGATAACCCGGATACCAACCCGAACTCGGGTACCTTTGGCCAAAGCAAGACCAAGGGTGGAACCTATGCGGCCGATCGCCAGTTCCAGTTCAGTCTGCGTTACGCTTTTTAGCTCACCTCCCCATCACTGGCTCCGCTCCGCGATTCTGCGGGGCGGGGCCTCTTTTTCTAACCTATGAGCGCACTTCGAGAAAGAACCTGAAAATGACGAACCAAAAGCCAACGCATGCGGTGCGATCCAGCAATCATAAGGCTTCGCGTTTGATGTCCTTCTCGGCCGTGGCGCTGATTGCTGCTTCGAGTGTGGCGCTTTTTGCGCAGACCTCGAAAGCTCCCGATATCACAAAGACACCAACGCTCTATGTCGTACCCTACGCCCACCTGGACACTCAGTGGAGGTGGGAGATGCCGCAGACTATCAGCGAATACCTTCTCAAGACCATGCGTGTGAACTTCGACTACATCGATCGCTACCCGCATTATGTATTCAACTGGACGGGCTCTAACCGCTACCGATTGATGAAGGAGTACTACCCGGATGATTACGCCCGGATGAAACAGTACATTGCAGATGGACGCTGGTTCCCCGCGGGCTCGTCCGTTGAGGAAGGTGACGTGAATCTCCCCAGCGCGGAAGGCATCTTCCGGCAGGTACTGTACGGCAATTCGTACTTCCGCCACGAGTTCGGCAAAGCCAGCAATGAGTATATGTTGCCGGACTGCTTTGGCTTTCCCGCATCGTTGCCTGCCATTCTGGCGCACTCGGGTGTCAAAGGCTTTTCGACGCAGAAGCTCAATTCGGAGTGGCAGCCTGCCCCGAAGATTGGGGGGCCTGACTCGCCCGAGCGTACGCCGGAGGGCATTCCGTTCAACGTCGGCATCTGGATCGGACCCGACGGCAGCCGGACTATGGCAGCGCTCAATCCTGGAGGCTACGGGAGCAACACATACGTCGACATCAGTCGCGAGAATCCGCCGGTTGCGCCGCCGGTTCTCACCAAAGAGCAGCAAGATGCACTCACAGCGCAGCAACAGCGGGCGTTGCGCAGATACTTCACACTGCAGGAGCCGAACTGGGTCAGCCGTATCAACCTGGATGGCAAGGTCACGGGCGTATTTGCGGACTATCACTATGTCGGCACGGGAGACATCGGGGGCGCAACGCAGGAGAGCACCGTCAAACTCCTGGAGGCCATCATCACGAAGAACACCACCGTGCTTCCCCAACCGAACTTCTTGAAGATGCTCCCACCCGATCCACCGGTGCGTGTCGGAGAAGGGCCGGTGACGGTCATCGAGTCCACAGCGGACCAGATGTTCAACGACATCAAGCCGGAGATGACGCAGCGGATGCCCACCTATCAGGGCGATCTGGAGTTGATCAATCACTCTGCCGGGTCGCTGACATCGCAGGCCTATCACAAGCGCTGGGTGACCTGGAACGAGTCGCTTGCGGATGCAGCTGAAAAGTCGTCGCTAGCCGCGGCATGGATGGGTGGCCCAGCCTATCCGCAGAAGCGCCTCAATGATGCTTGGACACTGGCACTCGGGGGTCATTTTCACGATACGGGTGCGGGCACGGCCACGCCGCGCGCCTATGAGTACGCCTGGAACGACGATGTAATCACGGGTAATCAATTTGCGGGTGTACTCACGAATGCGACTCAGTCCCTCGCTTCTGTACTCGACACAAGCGGACAAGGAACACCACTGGTGATCTTCAACGCGCTGAATATAGCGCGTGAAGATTTGGTTGAAGCTTCTCTGCCGGCGCCAGTCGGCTCGAAGACCGTTCACGCTGTCTCACCAACTGGAGACCAGATACCGGCGCAACTGGCGAACGGAAGAGTACTTTTTGCGGCGAAGGTGCCATCGGTGGGTTTCGCCGTGTATCACGTCGTGTCCGGCGGCATAGCCGCCAAGGGCAATGAACTCAAAGTAACGCCTTCTTCCCTTGAGAATGCGCACTATCGAGTGGCGCTCAATCGCGACGGGGACGTTTCCAGCATCTTCGATAAGGAGCTCAGCAAGGAGTTGCTGGCGTCGCCCATCCGTCTCGCGCTCTCCAACGACACCCCGAAGTTCTGGCCGGCGTGGAACATGGATTTCGATCAGGAACAGGCGCCCCCAACTGGCTACGTCACCGGTCCGGCTGAAATTCTCATCAAGGAAAATGGTCCGGTGCGGGTTGCGCTCCAAGTCAGTCGCAAGAATGGCGATTCGACGTTTATACAGACCGTCAGTCTCGCCGCGGGCGACGCTGGCAAGCGGGTTGAGTTTGCTAACAGCATCGACTGGCGCGGCAAGGCTCAAAATCTAAAGGCTACGTTCGCTCTCACTGCCTCTAATCCCAACGCAACTTACAACGAAGAAGTTGGCGTAGTGGAGCGTCCGAACGCCAACGATCGTCAATTTGAGGTGCTGTCGCACCGCTGGATCGATCTCACGGACAAAAGCGGGACCTACGGTGTCACTCTCTTGACGGACGCCAAGAACGCCTCCGACAAACCAAACGACAACACCATTCGCCTTACGCTTGTAAGGACGCCCGGCATCAGCCCAGGTCAGGGTTATAGTGATCAGGCTACCCAGGACTGGGGTCATCATGAGTTTACGTTCGGCCTTGCAGGTCATGCCGCTGGTTGGCGTGAAGCACAGACTGACTGGCAAGGTTACCGGTTGAATAATCCACTGCGCGCGTTCAGCACAGCCGCCCATCCAGGTGCGATTGGCAAGCAGTTCTCGTTGTTGCGTGTAGATCATCCAAGGGTGAGAGTGCTCGCGCTAAAAAAAGCCGAGGATAGCAGCGAGATTGTGTTGCGCATGGTGGAGCTAGACGGGAAGCCCGCTGGGAACGTGCATGTAAACTTTGCTGGCCCAGTAATATCTGCTCGCAAAATTACGGCGCAGGAGCAAGCTGCCGGAGATGCAACGATTGCGAATGGAGCTTTGATTACGTCCTTTACCGCATATCAGCCCCAGACCTTCGCTCTGCAGCTTGGCCGCGCACCGGCGGCGGTTCGCCCAATCGCATCGCAGAGCGTCGCGCTGAAGTATGACCTCGCCACAGCCACCAACGACGATACCCTGACAGGCGGAGACGGGTTCGACGGCAAGGGCAACGCCTATCCCGCAGAAATGCTGCCTGAGCACTTGACGTACGACGGGGTAGATTTCAACTTGGGTCGTGCTGCAACGGGTGTCGCTAATGCCGCTGCTGCAAAAGGACAAACAGTAGATCTTCCGGCGACCGGCTTCAACCGCGTTTACATCCTGGCAGCTAGCGCCGACGGGGATCAGAAGGCGGACTTCCGCGTTGGCAGGGCTACGACCAGCCTCGTCATTGAGGACTGGGGTGGGTTCATCGGCCAGTGGGACACTCGTCAGTGGAAGACGAGTTCTCCGCGAGACTGGGCGAGCTCAGCGCACCATACGACGTGGCCACCCGCAGATTTGAGTGAGCGCGAGGCGACGCCGACTTCGCCGAAAGACGCAGACTATGCCGGTCTCAAGGAGGGCTATATCAAGCCGGCAAACGTGGCGTGGTACTCCTCTCACCACCACACGCCAAAGGGACTGAACGAGCCCTATCAATATTCGTACATCTTTTCGTACGCGCTCGATATCCCAGAGGGTGCAACTAACTTGACCTTACCCAACAATCCAAAAATTCGGATACTCGCAATCTCGGTTGCGAACAATCCTGCCCTCGTCGTCCCGGCTCAGCCATTGTTCGATACGTTGAATCGCTCGCAACCAGTCACATCAGTTCCTCAGTCGTCATCAGCACGTAGGTAACTCGTTGCTAAAACACTTGCAGAGGGCCTGCTCAGCTCGAGTCTTTTACATACTTGCGGGAATGATGGTTCTGCAGATCGGAGTTGTGTGGCGCTGGTACCTGGAGATGCGCGGACGAACGCTGGGATTTCCCAGGCAGCTAGCCGAACCGAACTAGTGTGGCAGGCAATCACGAGGTCCGTGAATTATGGCGATCAAGAAGAGCGAGGCACCGACCCTGGTCGACGTTGCACGCGAAGCTGGTGTATCGCTGAAGACAGCGTCTCGAGTTCTCAATAATTCCAGGGATGTAAGCGCAGAGAAGGAACTGAGGATCCGGGCAGTTATGCAACGACTCGGATATCGTCCGAATCAACTGGCCCGCGGCCTGAAAGCGCAAAGATCAGCCGCTATTGGAATGATCGTACCGAACTTGTCCGACCCATTCAGCGCCAATGCGGTGCACGCGGTTCAGGAAGTAGCGAAGGCTAATGGTTACGCGGTCTTTATTGCTAGTTCAGAAGGTAACGTCACGCTGGAACGAAGTGAGATCGAGGCGTTAGTTGGCCGTCAGATTGACGGGTTGGTGATTGCGCCCGCGGACAGCCGCACGAACTCTTTCAGCGATATTGTTCCAGCCGGCGTCCACGTTGTAACGTTCGACCAATTGCTCAGACACCCTGCTCATGACTCTGTGACTGTGACGAACCGACGCAGCACGCGCGAGGCTACCCTTCACCTCGCTAAGCATGGCTGGCGTCGAATCGTCGCGATCGGTGCCCGGGGATATCTCTACACCTGCAGAGAACGTGTATCCGGATACCGGGAGGGAATGAAGGCGGCGGCGCTGGTTCCACGCATTTGCCTGGTGGAGCACGAAAGCTCCCTCACAGCTGCTTGGCTTGAAGAAGAAGTATTCGGGATTCATAACGCGGACGCCATTCTTACTCTTAACTGGGTTTGCACCATGCTGACTTTACGCGGACTTCGTCAGCTGAACAGGAAGGTTGGCCTTGATATCGCACTGCTCTCCTTCGATGATTTCGAATTGGCGGAAATGCTCACACCTGCTCTTTCGGTCGTTCAACAACCTTCTGAACTACTAGGTCACTGGGCGGCGGAATTACTCTTTGAACGTCTGAGCGGAGATACCGGAGACTTTCGTAACGTAGTTCTTCCCACCAGCTTAATTCTCCGACAATCCTGCGGCTGTACCTAAACCCTTCAACAATTCTGAGGTTTCCCCCGGCCTGATCTTACAGCGAATGAACTTTATACCGACACACACGACGGTCCGCAGTTCGTCGGGATCGGAATCGTCGTTATGTCACACCTGGTAGGGTCTCCGAATAAACTCATCACAAAAATTCCAACATCCGAGTTATGCGGCGCTCTTTTCTGCGCGTCGTTTTTCGAAGCGAAGTACGCGGCCGACAGACCAGAGTTCCAAAGCCGCGGATCTACAGACTCGCTGGCGGGCTTCAGGTCCAGCCGCCGTCGATTGCGTAGGCCTGGTTGGTGATGCCTGCGCTGTCGTCGGAGGCGAGAAAGAGCGCCAGCCTCGCTACCTCCTCCGGCTGCAGGATCCGCTTGATCGCCTGCGCCTCCAGGATCTTCGCCGTGTAGGCTTCGGTGAACCATAGTTCTTTCTGGCGCTCCGTCGCGACCGCGCCGGGAAGAATGGCATTGACGCGGATGTTCGACGACCCAAGCTCGTGAGCCAGGGTTCGCGTCAAACCCACGATCCCTGCCTTCGCGGTCACGTAGACCGGAAGCCCCGTCGAGGGGATCACCCAACTGATGGAACTCATGTTGAGGATGCACCCGCCGCCTTTCTGACGCATCCCTGGAAGCACAGCCTGGGTAAGGAAAAACTGGTGCTTCAGGTTGGTCGCCATAATCGAGTCCCAGGACTCCGGTGTGACCTCTTCGATCGAGTGACGCGTATCGTTGGCCGCGTTGTTCAACAGTACATCCACGACTCCCACAGTCTGCGTAACCTGCGCGACCAGATCCCGCAGCGCGGCGGTCTCGGTCAGGTCGCACGCAAAGAAGCTGGGGCCGCATGGATAGCTGCTGGCAAGGCGTGCGGCCAGGCGTTCGCCAGCCTGCTGCTGCACGTCTACAAAAGCCACGCGCGAGTGCTGCGCCACAAATGCCTCGACGATGCTGGCACCGATGCCGCTGGCGCCCCCGGTCACCAGGACTACGCGATCGCGGAGGCTGGGGTAGGTTGCGTAGTGATTAGCACTGACCGCCGTTGTGGGTTCCTTCACCGCGACAAAGCTCCTTGCCGACATGCTACGCCGGAGCTTGTGAGGGAAGATACCTTCCCTCGCGTAAAATAATCGGTGTACCTCAAGTCCTCGGAGTCCTCATCCTGATCAGCCAGCTCAGCGCGTTCGCGATGTTCCTTGCCTCTCCAAAGGGCCTCGGGCACTACTGGAAGACCCACTACGCCGACCATACCTTCCGCAACGTCTACCGCTGGAATGCCTTCGACGTGACACTGCTGGTGCCGTACTTCATCGTCATGATCATCCTGGCGTTTTACGGCATCCACCGGTACCAGCTGGTCTGGCTCTACTATCGCAACCGTAAGAAGGAAGCACATTTCAACGACCCGCCGGCTCGTTTCCCTGAGCCGGAACTGCCGTTTGTCACCATCCAGCTCCCCATTTACAACGAGCAGTTCGTCATCGACCGCCTGATCGACGCCTGCTGCCGGCTGGACTATCCCCGCGACCGCTTCGAGATACAGCTGCTTGACGACTCGACGGACGAGACAGTGGACGTTGCCCGCGGCATCGTCGAGCGTTACGCGGGGGGCGTCGGAGACCTGGCGCCACAGCCCATCCACTACCTGCACCGCACCAACCGCCACGGCTACAAGGCAGGCGCCCTCGAAGAAGGACTCAAGACCGCCAAAGGCCGCTTGATCGCCATCTTTGACGCGGACTTTGTGCCTCCCCCGACCTGGCTGATGCAGGTGGTCCATCACTTCGCCGAGCCCGGCATCGGCATGGTGCAGACCCGCTGGACGCACCTCAATCGCGACTATAGCTTCCTTACCCAGGTCGAGGCCATCCTGCTCGACGGCCACTTCGTCCTCGAGCATGGCGGCCGCTCCCGCGCGGGCGTCTTCTTCAACTTCAACGGCACGGCCGGCATGTGGCGGCGCGAGGCCATCGATGAGGCGGGCGGCTGGCAGCATGACACCCTTACCGAAGACACCGACCTCAGCTACCGCGCGCAGCTGAAAGGATGGACCTTCAAGTATCTCCAGGATGTGGAGTGTCCTGCCGAGCTGCCCATTGAAATGACCGCCTTCAAGACCCAGCAGGCGCGCTGGGCCAAGGGCCTGATCCAGACAGGCAAAAAGATTCTGCCGACGGTTATGCGCTCGGACGCGCCCTTCCACGTCAAGCTTGAGGCCTGGTACCACCTGACTGCCAACATCAGCTATCCGCTGATGATCGTTCTGAGCACGCTGCTGATGCCTGCCATGATCATTCGGTCCTGGCAAGGTCCGCTGCAAATGTTCCTGATCGACCTGCCGCTGTTCATGGCCAGCACGATGTCGGTGTCGTCGTTCTACCTCGTCAGCCAGAAAGAACTTTTTCCGAAGACCTGGTACAAGACTTTCCTGTATCTGCCATTCCTGATGGCCCTGGGCGTTGGCCTCACCATCACCAACACCAAGGCCGTGCTCGAGGCGCTGGTCGGCCACAAGTCCGCCTTTGCGCGGACGCCCAAGTACCGCGTTCTGGCCAAGGGAGAAAAGTCGCAGGCCAAGGTCTACCGCAAGCGGCTGGGCATTATCCCCTGGATTGAGCTGGCCATCGGTTGCTACTTCGCCTTCACCGTCTGGTACGCGCTGTCGACCGAGAATTACTTCACCGTTCCGTTCTTATTGCTGTTCGTGCTCGGCTACTGGTATACGGGGCTGCTCAGCCTGCTGCAGGGGCGCTTTGAGCGCAACAGCAGCCGAGGCCAGGAGATCCACGAAAAGCCGTATCCGGTCGGCATCTAGCGCCGGCCCTCGATCTAGGCGAACTGCTCCAGGAACCGCATATCACCCGAGTACAGCAGGCCGATGTCAGCTATGCCGTACTTCATCATAGCGATGCGTTCAACGCCCATGCCGAAGGCGAAACCGCTGATCCGGCGGGTGTCGTAGACGGGGTCTCGGCCCAGCTCGATGCGGCGCTGGTTGACGGCCTCAAAAACGGCGGGGTCCACCATCCCGCAGCCCAGAAGTTCGATCCAGCCAGAGTGCTTGCATTTGCGGCAGCCCTTACCCCCGCAAAAGATGCAGGAGATCTGGACGTCCGCACTAGGCTCGGTGAAGGGAAAGAACGAAGGGAAGAAGCGCGTCTTGACCGCCGAGCCGAAGAAAGCCTTCATGGCGTGGTCCAGCGTGCCTTTCAGATCGGAGAAAGTGATGTCGTCTCCGACGCACAAGCCCTCAACCTGGTGAAAGACCGGGGAGTGCGTGGCATCTGCCGCGTCGTTGCGATGTACTTTGCCGGGAATAATGATGCGCAGAGGAGGGGCCTGCTCCAGCATCGTTCGAATCTGGACGGGAGACGTATGGGTGCGCATCAAAAGGCGTTCGCGCAGCGGCTTCGATTCCTGCCCGGCGATGACCAGCGTGTCCTGAGTATCTCTTGCGGGGTGGTTAGGTGGAAAGTTGAGCGATTCGAAGTTGTAAAAATCGGTTTCAACCTCCGGCCCCAGTCCTATCGAGTAGCCCATCCGCTGAAACACACGGACGATTTCCGCCATCGTTTTGACCAGCGGATGCTCAACGCCGATGCGGCGAGAGGCGCCCGGAAGCGTGACGTCGACTGCGCTCGCGGAGGGGTTCGCCGAAGAGTGCAGGCCGACCTCGCCGCGCCCTTCGATCTGCGCTTCAATTTGTTCCTTGAGAGCATTGAATTGTTGCCCGATCAGCTTTTTTGCCTCGACCGGAGCGGACTTCAGCCACGCGTCGCCGATCTGCTTCAGCCGGCCCTGCTTGCGACCCAACCACTCCAGGCGGTAAGCCTCAGGGTTGAAGTCCGGTGCCTCAGCCGCACCTTTCGCGTCAGCACGAATGGCGGCAAAGGCGGCCTTGAGAGACGCTTCGGAAAAATCGGTCAGGTGCGGGATCGTCAAGAATCAAGCCTTCTACGCAAACGTAAGTGTTGGGCACGCATCAGATAGCACGCCGTAGCGACGTTTATCCGCACCGCCTACCCTCCAATCTACCAAATTGCTGAGGAAACCGCCCGCCTATCTGCCGGGCGCAGCCGGCACCATCACCGCGTCGGGGTCAACCCTGGGTATGCCAAAATGTCCGCTCAGGTGCACAAGATCGAGCGGACGCAGTGTGCCCGAGACCTGAATCACGCTCATGGCCCTTGGTCCGCGCACCAGCACCGTCACATCATCGATCTGCGCGCCGCGAAAATGCAGCCAAAGGTCCGTCAACTGCTTATGCGGCATCGACTCTTCGCGCGGATCTACATTCTGGTTCACCAGGTGCTTCCAGCCCGCGGCGTTATACGAGGCAACAAGGTGCGCCATGCTTTCAGGGATGTAAAACGCAGCCTCCCGATAGCGGAAGCTCTCCACCGTTATGCTGCTCAAGGCGGCCACAGCCCGTGCGCCCGTCTCGTCGTCGATGAAGCCTTCGGCCGTTTGCAGCATGTCCTTATCGAAGGTGAACGCCGTGTGGGTTGCAGGTTGCGAAGCCATGTTGTCAAGCGCCTCACGCGCGCCGCGAGGCTGTTGAGCGCCCGCGCCCGCTGCCAGACAAAGACCTAATCCCGACGCAATCAGACGCAGTTTCATAACGGAAGACCTCTCGTTATAAGAGACACGTCCCCACGAAAAAAGTTATCCAGCCGGCTTCGTTCGCTCGATAAGCCAGACGGGACGTCGGTTGGCCTTAGCGGGCGGCCCTTGGCGCAAAGTAACCTTTTTTAGCGCGGACCGCGTAACGCGGGTCGAGCGCGTGCAGGTAAATCGTCCGGAACGAGCCATCCTGCTTGAAATCAGCCGGAACGTAGACCAGCAGGTACTGGCTGCGCAGCTCTTCTTCGATGTTCTGGAAGCCGATGGCGACATCCTCGATGCGCTTGGGGAAAAATGCCTGCCCGCCGGTGGCGTCGGCGATCTGCTTCAGCACGTCGTCGCCCTTGTCCTGGCTTGGCCCCACGTTGGTGCTGATGGTGTAAACAATGGTCTCCGCACGCTGGCACATCTTGATAGCGTCCGACTCCAGCGACCGGCTGTAATCGTCGTCGCCGTCCGAGACCAGCACCAGGGCTTTACGTACCGAGTTCTTCTCCTTGAGAGTCAGCATCTGATCGCGGCAAGTCTTGTACAGCGCGTCGAACAGCGCGGTTCCACCGCCCGGCCGCAGCTTGCGGATGCCGGTGTCCAGCAGGTCGATGCGATTGGTAAAGTCTTGTGAGACATCGGTTTGCACGTCAAAGCCCGTGACAAACGCGCGATCGGCAGGGTGCATGACCTGGAGCAGGAAGTCGGTTGCCGCTTGCTGCTCAAACTGAAAGCGCTGCCGGATGGAGCTGCTGGTGTCGAGCATGATGCCCACGCGCAGCGGCAAATTCGTCTGTTGGGTGAAGCTGCGTACCCGCACGGGGGGCTTGCCGTCGTCCAGCAGACCGAACGCCTGCTGCTGCAACCCCGTCACAAACCGTCCATTGCGCCCCGCTACGGTGAAGATCAGATCGACTTCGTTTGAGTAAACGGTTATGGAGCTGGCCTGCCCGGAGGCAGGCGGCGCGTCCCCATCGCGCGGCTGCAGCGCTGGTACTTGATTGGCCGGTACCTGCGCGGCCGGAACCTGCACGGTCGGAACCTGTCCGGCGGGTGCCACCGGTGGCTGCGGACCCGACTGGGGCGCGGCAGTCTGCGGCGTCGTGTTCTGGGTGGCGCTCTGGGTGGAGGCAGGTGCGGTTGGAGCCGCCGAGGGCTGCTGCGCGTGCAGGGAAACGGGCGCCGAAGCAGACAGAAAGGCGGCGACCGCCAGACTGCAGGGCAGCGCGAGAGACGTGCATCTTGCGAAGGAGTTCACGCTGCCATCTTACCAATTCGCACGCACTGTGCGCGTTTTGGCGCAGTTTAGAGCGTCGCGAACCGCGGCGGCAGCGTCATGCATCGAATCCACATGGCCACCGCACGCAAGGAACCCATTCCCGCCCCCATCCACGATATCGTCGCTCCCGCTTCCGGCTGGGATGCTGGCGAAAAGCATACCGCCGTCTTCGCCGGAGGCTGCTTCTGGGGTGTGCAATCCGTGTTCCAGCGCGTGCGCGGAGTGCTTTCTACCGTGGTCGGCTACGCAGGCGGCTCCAAACATACCGCCATCTACCGCGCCGTCAGTTCCATGGACACCGGCCACGCCGAAGCCATCGAGATCGTCTACGACCCCGCGCAAGTGAGCTTTGGCACCCTGCTGCGGATTTTCTTTTCGGTCGTCCATGACCCCACGCAGCTGAACCGGCAGGGTGCCGATACAGGCACGCAGTACAGGTCTGCGATCTTCTACACAAACGAAGAGCAGCGCGAAGCGGCGCAGGCATACGTTCGGCAATTGGACGCGGAACACCTCTTCACGGGCCCCATCGTCACTGCGATTACGCCGCTGGTCGAGTTCTTTCCTGGCGAGGATTACCACCAGGATTATGCGCTCAAAAACCCACATAATCCCTACATTCAGGTGTGTGACATCCCGAAAATCGCTTCGTTGAAGCAGCAATTCCCCACAATATTTCAGGACTACACGCTGTAAAATGCTGCTGGGTATACAGTTCGACCGGTAAGTCGCGCATCCAAGCCTGCATAGATGAGGTTGTCACAGCTCCCAGGTACGCGTTCCATGACTTCGCTTTCCCTACGCCGCATTGCGGTCGCCGTCATAACCGTCCTTACGTTTTCCGCGCCGCGCCTGCAGGCGCAGTCCAGCGAGAATGTACCGAAATCTGACCCGCAAAGTACTGTGGTGCCCGGCGCACAGACGCCGGCAGCGGCTGGTCTGGGGCAGAAGAACTCGTCCTCTGGCAAGGCGAAACAGGGGCAGGACCCGGCGTCGGCATCCAAGCCCGCTATTGCTGGTGAGAATGCCGCCAGCACTACGCGGCTGCGGCTCGGCCCGCTGGATCCCTCCGTTCCACCGCCCAACTTGCCGAAGAACCGCCCGGTGATAGGGCTGGCGATGGGGGGCGGCGGCGCACTCGCCATGAGCGAGATCGGCGTCCTGGCGTGGTTCGAGCAGCACCGGATTCCCGTCGATGTCATCGCCGGCACCAGTATGGGGTCGATCCTCGCCGCGCTCTACTCCACGGGCAAAACGCCCGAGCAGATGACCCACATCATGACCGAGGAATCGGTCTCCTCCGTCTTTCGAATTCAGACGGAGTTCACGGCGCGCAACTTTCGCCGCCGCGAAGATTCCCGCGACATACCAAACGCAGTCACCGTCGGCCTTAAACACGGCGCTTCGCTCCGCAACTCCCTTCTACTCGACACCGGCCTGAACGAGCTACTTGATAAAGAGTTCCTGAGCTATAACGACCAGACCGACTTCAACAACCTGCCTATCCCCTTTCGCTGTCAAGCCACCGACCTGAACGCCGCGAAGTCGGTCACCTTTGCACGTGGATCGCTGCAGGACGCCGTGCGCGCTTCGGCTTCGATCCCCGGCGTCTTCCGTCCTTTTGAGCTGAACGGCCACGAGTACGTCGACGGAGCCATTCTTAACAATCTGCCCACCACGGACGTCCGGGCAATGAAGGCTGACGTCGTGCTGGCCATCAGTCTGCCGCTCGAGCCGGTCGGCAAAGGCGACCTCGACTCCATCGTCGGCGTGCTGCAACGCGCGTTTGCGGTCGGCATCGAGGCCAATGAAGATCGCGACCGCAAGCTCGCCAACGTGGTGATTATGCCCGATATAAAGGGCTTCGGGGCCGGCGACTATCTGAAGACTCGCCAGCTCGCGGACAAGGGCTACGTCGCCGCCGAGGCGCACAAGGACGAGTTGCTGAAGTACGCCCTGAACGACGCCGACTGGCAGCAGTACCTTGACGACCGCCACTCCCGTGAGCGCGGCCCCGCAGGCACCCTGCTTCGCGTCAAAATCAGGGCCCCCAACGAGGACGTGGAAGAAGCCGTCAATCGCGACTTCAAGGGTCTTGTGAACCAGCCCGTTGACACGGACAGGATCGAAAAGCTGCTCGCGAATGTCCGCTCCGACGGCCGTTACGACGCCGACTATACCGTCGGCTACGATAGCGGAGATTCCTCCCGCCCCATCCTGCTGGTGAGCGTCAACGACAAGAAAACGGGCCCGCCATTTCTGGATCTGGGCATCAACGTGGCCGCGCAGACCGGCGGCGTTACACGCGCCACCATCAACTCCATCCTGCTCTACCAGGACCTGGGTGGCTACGGTTCGGAATTCCGCGCCAAGGTCGACTTTGGCTGGCTGACCAACGTCGAAGGAGAGTACTTCCGGCGGATCGGCTGGAAGGGATATTTTGCCGCGCCGCGCGCCAACTTGACGCGGCAGCCTTTCTACATTTACAGCGGTCAAACCCGGCTGGCGGAGCGCCAGTCGCAGATGACAGGCTTTGGCGTCGACGCCGGCTACACCGATCGCCGCAAGCTCGAGGTCCGCGCCGGCTACTCGTTTCAGAACGTCCGGTGGACCACCAATACCGGCGCGGACAATCAGCCCGACTACTTCGGAAACTCTCACACGCTCCGTGTTCAGACGATTTACGACTCGCAGGATCGGGCCCTCATACCGCAATTCGGCATCCGCGCCGTGACTCGCCTTGGCTACCTGTTCGGCACACCTAACAGCCCAAGCGCGCCGCAACTTTACGCGCAGATTCAAGCTGCGCATACCTTCGCAAAAAAGCACATCGTCCTGGTCAACGCCGAGGGCGCGACCATGCTCAATCGGAACGTCGCCCAGCCCTTCCGTTACACCCTGGGGGGCCCGCTTCATCTTGGCGCAACCGCCATCGACGGCCTGCGCGGCACCGACTACTTCCTGGTCACGCCGGGCTATCTCCACCGTCTCGCGACGCTGCCCGCGCCTCTCGGACAAAGCATCTACGTCGGCGCTACCTACGAAGCCGGACAGATGCGCGCACCCGGCCAGCGCAACATCTTCCGCAATGATGTCTACTTCGGCATCGTCGCCGAAACACCCTTCGGCGTCATTACCGCCGCGCCCGCCTTCGGCAACGACGGTCAGCGGAAGTTCGTCTTTACTCTCGGCAAGCTGTTCTAAAAACGGAATCCGGAAACAATAAAGCCTCCTGCTGAAGGAGGCTTGGCCACGCCATAGTTCAGGAAGCCTGAGTATCCTGCATCCGAGCGGCCGCCCTGAATCACCTTGCGGAAATCAGCCGCGCCCATCGCTTTCTCCCCGGCGAAATCTCCACCTGCGCCCGCGCAATCGTGACCCTTACCTGCCTTCGGCCAATCGTGCGGCCAGCCGCTCCGGCAACCCCGCGGCCCTGATTGCTTTCTGCGCCGCCTGCACGTCATAGGGCACCCGATGGAATACCACGCACTCCTGCAAGCTGTCGTAAATCGCGAAGGCCGCACGCCAGTCGCGATCACGCGGCTGCCCCACCGACCCCGGGTTGATCAAATGCCGCGTACCCACCGGCACACCAATTTCGGCGCGCTCTTCTTCACCCGCCGACGAGTAGTGTGGACGATTCTCATGCCACTCCTCGTCGCGTTGCGAGAAGCCACCCTGCACATGGGTGTGTCCGAAGAACGTCAGTTCGGTGGACATCTGCTGCAGCGGCGTCCATGCGTCGCGCATTGACACGATGTACTGGTCCTCGTGCAGCGGCGACCCATGCGCACACATCGCCCGAGCGTCCGCCGCGATGGGGCCCTGCGGCATGTCACGCAGCCATTGTGTGTTCGCCGCGGTCAACCGCCGCCGCGTCCAGGTGGCCGCGAACGCTGCCACTTCGTTGAACCCATGCGAGCTGGTCAGGCCGCAACACACGCGGTCATGGTTGCCGCGAACGTTGACTTCCGCCAGTTCGCGCATGCGTTCCACGACTTCGTTCGGATTGGCTCCATACCCGACCACGTCGCCAAGGTTCCAAAGCTCGTCGAAGCCTCCAGCCGAGTCGCCCGCACAGGCGAGCACGGCCTCGAGCGCTTCAAGATTCCCGTGAATGTCCGACAAGACAAGAGCGCGCATGACCGGAGGACAGTCTACTCCACTCCTTTTGTTCGCAACATAAGTGCTCCGCCGCGGGTCATGTCAGCTCGCGGTCGCCAGCGGCTTCGTACGGTCGGTTCGCATGGTGGGCGCGGCCGCCAGCAGCTTTCGTGTGTATGGATGTTGCGGCCTGGCAAAGATTTCCGCTGCCGCCGCCAGTTCCACAATCTCTCCATGCCGCATCACTGCAACCCGGTCCGCCACCTGCGCCACCACCGCCAGGTCATGCGAGATAAACAACATCGCCAGCCCATGCGTTTCACGCAGCCGCTTCAGCAGCGCCAGAATCTGGGCCTGTACCGTCACATCCAGCGCCGTAGTCGGTTCGTCCGCAATCAGGAGCGCGGGCTTGTTGACCAGCGCCATCGCGATCAACACCCGTTGCCGCTGACCGCCCGAAAACTGGTGCGGGTAGTCGTTTAGGCGACTCTCCGGTTCGGGCAGCGCCACCTCGCGCATCGCGGCCACCACCCGCTCCCGCAGTTCGCGGCGCGGCGTCCGTGGAGCGTGAGCCAGCACGGCTTCTGCAATCTGCCGCCCGACCGTCATCACCGGGTTCAGCGCAGTCATCGGCTCCTGGAAAATCATGGCGATCGACTGGCCGCGATGCGCCCGCATCTGCGCTTCCGGCAGCGTCAGCAGCTCCTCGCTCGGGCCGCTCCCAGGCGGAACGAATAGCCGAATACTCCCACTTACGTCCGCTGTCGCAGGCAGCAACCGCAACATCGCCAGACTCGTCGCCGACTTCCCCGACCCGGACTCCCCCACCAGCCCAAGCGTCTCTCCCCGCTGAATCGCAAACGAGATGCCACCCACCGCCTCCACACCGGAGAAAGAAATCCGCAGGTCGCGCACGTCCAGCAGCGGTGGTGATTCGAGCCCATCCATCGCTCCAGCATAGCCGACGCGCCGGTTCAACCAGACTGCCGGACAGACTGCCGAACTTGAGCGCGCAAAGTCATTCGGCCCGCACCCTCCAGCATTCGCGCTCATCGAATCATTATGGGCACTTTCCGCCTCTCCGTTCTCGATCAAAGCCCCGTTCCGGCCGGTTCCACCTCCGCCGACGCTCTCGAGAACTCTATTTCGCTTGCCCGCCACGTGGACGCGCTTGGCTACCACCGGCTGTGGTACTCCGAGCACCACTCGATGGAGACGCTCGCCTGTACCGCCCCCGAAATTCTGATCGCCCGGATAGGCGCCGAGACCTCGCGCATTCGCATTGGTTCGGGCGGCATCATGCTGCCGCACTACTCGGCCTTCAAAGTCGCCGAGGTCTTCCGCACGCTTGACACGCTCTACCCCGGCCGCATCGACCTCGGCATCGGTCGTGCCCCCGGCGGCGGTCAGCTGGAAACCCACGCCCTGCGACGGGTCCGCGCCGGCTCGCTGCCCGACGACTTCCCTCAGCAACTCGCTGAGCTACTGGCATTCCTGCACCCCGAATTGCAGCAGTTTCCCGCCAACCATCCGTTTGCGAAGCTGGCCGTTGTTCCGGCCTCGGCGCGATCGACCCTGAGCCCAATCCCGTCACCCGATCTTTGGCTGCTCGGCTCCTCGATGTGGTCCGCCGTCACGGCCGCCGCCGAAGGCCTGCCGTATGCCTTTGCGCACTTCTTTTCTCCCGTCCAGACACGCAATGCCATCGAGCACTACCGCCACGCGTTCACCCCCAGCCCATACCGCTCCAAACCCGAGGCCACTCTCGCCATCGGCGTCATTGTCGCCGACACGCAAGCCGAGGCCGAGCGGCTTTCCTCGTCCGTCAAGCTCCTGCAGCGCCGCATTCGGATGAACGACCGCCGCCCCATCGCCTCGCCTGAAGACGCTGCCCGCGAGCTCAACGCGCTGCCCTCTGCGCCCAACCCGCTTCTCCCCTTTACTGCCGGCAGCTTCGACGAGCCCGAATCCGAGTTCCCTCGCTACATAGTCGGCACGCCGGACAAGGTTCATGCGGAGCTCAACGGCATCGCGCGCGAGCTCGGACTTTCCGAGCTCATCATCAACACCATCACCCACTCGCACGACGCCCGCCTGCGTAGCTACACACTGCTGGCCGAGGCGTTCGGACGCGCCGGGAACGCTCCACTCGAAACCGGAACCGATAAACTCAAAGCAGCGTGACATCCGATTACGACATCCTGATCGCCGGTGCCGGTCCGGCTGGCTGTGCCGCGGCGTTCGACCTTGCCCAGGCCGGCAAGCGCGTGCTCTTGCTCGACCGCCGCAGCTTTCCGCGTCCGAAAGCGTGTGCCTGCGGGCTCACCCGCAAGACCCTCAAGCTCCTGCGCTACTCCGTCGATCCCGTGATCGAACGCGTATGCCACGAGATCGTCCTGCAGCGAAGTGGCGACGCGCATTCGCGTGCAGCCGAGAAAGTTTCCGAAGTTCGCGTGCGCTCGCGCAAGGCCATCTGCGCCATGGCGGTTCGGGACGACTTCGACGACTTCTGCCTCCAGCAGACCCTGGCTACTGGAGCCGCTCTCCGCAAAATCGACTCGATCGCCGCACTTCGTGAGTACCCCGACCACATCGAGCTCGACGCCCTCGTCAGCATAAACGGCGAAGCAAGTGTCGAGACTTTTCGGGCCGCGGTGCTGGTCGGCGCGGACGGCTCCAACGGCCAGACCCGCCGCCTCACCGAGGCGTCTGCTGGCGGCGATCCCGCCTGGTACACCCGCGGCTTCGCCCTTGAAGCTCTCGTGCCCTATACGACTTTGCCCGCCCAGCTACCAGCGGGCGACTCTCCGCACGACCTGGTGTTCGACTTCAGTCCCCTGCCCGGCGGCTATGGTTGGCTGTTCCCAAAAGGCGACCACATCAACATCGGTGTCGGCGCCTTCGCCCCACCCGCCGAGACGGCGGCCACCGCGGACTTCGGGACACGGGATTCCGCCGAATCACGCCTCAGAGCCGTTACTCGCACATTGCTCACCGCCTACGCTAAATCCAAGCTGGGCCTAGACACCCTGCCGCACATCACGGGCCAGCATCTCGGCATGGGCGGCCACGCCTATGTGCCGCGAGGGCGCGTGCTGCTGACAGGCGACGCCGCGGGGCTGGTCGACCCGCTGACCGGCGAGGGCATCCACTCCGCCGTCGTCAGTGGGCAAGCCGCAGCTGCCTCCATCCTCGAAACGCTGGACCCCAGCAGCCCGCACACCGTAGCCGCCGCCTACGCCCGCCATCTCGCGCCGCTGCAGCAGACTCTCGCCTTTTCGCATCGCGCTGCCCGCGCCTTCTATGCCGAGCCCGAGCGCGGCTTTCGCGCCATGCGCCTCCCCATTCTCCGCTCGCTTATATTGAAGACCTACGCCGACGGTCTGCCTCACACTCGCCTTCTGACGGCACTCGCCAGACTCGTCTAGTTCCGCGGCCAAGCCAGAACCCTGCATATGAAACGCGATGTCCGTCACCAATGGCACCTGCGCGACATCAGAGCGCGCACCTCCGGATTGAGCGCATCTGCCAGCGGCCACGTCGATTGCGAAGCCTAATCGATCAAGATAGATTCCCCAGACATTTCGCGCTACGATATCGAACACGCCGCACGGAAAGCGACAACTCGACGCACGAGTTATCGAACAGGCAAATGACTACCATCCTCACCCTGCGTCTCGACGCCCTTTCGCAGCAATGGTTCGACGAGCAGCGCCGTGCGCACTATCCTGCCCGGCTCAACCAGATTGCCGCCCACCTCACGCTGTTTCATTCGCTTCCGGGCGGCGACGCCGTTCACTCAACGTTGCAGCATGCAGCAGGCACTACGCCAAACTTTGCACTGCAGGTTGCGGGGCTGCGATCTCTCGGCCGGGGCGTAGCGTACACCCTCGAAAGCGCGGAGCTCCGCACACTCCACCGCAGCCTTGCGCAAACGTTCTCGGATCACCTCACCCCGCAGGACCGCCAGGGATTTCGTCCCCACGTCGTCATCCAAAACAAGGCCACGTCGGACGCCGCCCGCGCGCTGCTGTCCGATTTAAAAACCAGCTTCGAGCCGCGGGTCGTAAACGCTCTCGGCCTCGAATGGTGGGAATACCTCGGCGGCCCGTGGCGATCCTTAGAATTCTATCCATTTCTTGCCTAGGCGGTTTCAGTGCGCCTTCTCAAGCCGAATTCCGCGGCGCATCAAGCGGTGCCTCCAGCATTTCCGGCCCATTGTTTCTCGGGTTCCCTACCAGTGGATTGCACGCCGACGATTGCATCGCCTCCGAATCGAAGGGCCGCAGCAAATCCACGGGCTGCCGCTCGTTCGGTGTCCGATCCAGCCACCTGGCGTAATCGCGCGGAAGCAGAATCACCGGCATCCGCGTATGTACGGCCGACATCAGCTCGTTAGCCTCCGTGGTGACAATCGTAAAGCTTTGTAGCCACTGGTCCGTCGCCGGATCCTTCCATGCATCCCACAGTCCCGCAAACGCAAACGGTCCCCCCTGGCGCAGGCTGAACGCAAACGGCTGCTTCATCGGCTTGGACTTCGCTGTGGCGCCCGGAGTGGTCTTCCACTCGTAGAACCCATCGGCCGGCACTAGACACCGATGGCGCTCGAACGGTCGTTTCCACAGCCCCTTCGTGATGCTCTCAGCGCGAGCGTTGATCGTCGAAACACCCTTGTAGTCCGCCAATGATTTTGCATGAAAAGGGATCAGCCCCCAGCGCATCAACACCATTTCCCGGTCCCCGGCGGCACCGTCCCCCGGCTCGCGCATAACGCGAATCACGGGCTGATGCGTTGTCGGGGCGACGTTGTAGTCGGGCGGCATCGCCAAGCCATCCACGCCCCCGCGGAGTTTGAAGTGCTCGGCAATCCGCTGCTTGTCCGATTTGCGAATATACCGTCCGCACATACGCTACCGTTGGACTCCCGTTCGTTTGCATGTTAGTCGAACCGCGGCAGATGCTCCACATCGCCCGCTGGCACGGGCTCGAGCGGCCCCCCGGCTCTCGTCCAGGCTTTCAGCCCACCCTGGATCACCTTGGTGGAGCAGTTTTGCATCTCCAGCATGTGAGCCACACGCACGCTGGTTGCCTCCCGCGCGCACGAGCAGTACAGGTAAATCTCGCACTCCGGTGCCATGAACTCCCTGAGCGCCACCAGCTCTTCTTTCAACCGGCTCGGCTCCACGCGGATCGAGTTCTTGATCCTCTGCATGCCAGGGTCGTAGTAGCCATGACTACGCACGTCGGCGATTACGACGAGCTTTTCGTGGGTGGCCGCTTTCATACGCTCCCAAAGCTCTTCGGCCGCCACCCGCTCGATGTAGTGGAAGCGCTTGTCATGCAGCCAGTTATAAAGCAGCCAACCGCCATACCCCAGGGCCACAGCGAGCAACGCGAACCCCGCTGCATGCCCCAACCCCTGCACCCATCGCAGCATCGTCCGTATGAACGGGCTGAACACATAGCCCGCCAGCGTATACGCGGTTACATACGCGAACACGCCCACCGAATCCAGCCGCCAGAATCGCAGCAGCTTCATGTTCAGGCTGCCCGCCAGCGGCGCGGCGACTGTCGCCAGGCCGGGCACAAACTTCGCGAACAGGAGAGTCTTCGGTCCGCGCTTGTAGAACGATCTTGCCGAACCAAAGATGCACGTTTCCGGGTTCATGCTCAGTCGGCAGATCCCGGCCAATAGCCACCAGCCTGTGAATCTTCCGCCAAAGTACATTAGCGTATCGCCCGCGAGCCCAGCGAACCCGGCGCACAAAATCAGTAGCCCGAGACTGAGTGACCCTCCGTGCGCCGCTGCACCTGCCGTCAGCAGCACCACCGAAATCGGCAGCGGTAGCCCGCTACAGCTCAACAGCACGATCACGGCGGTTGTTACGTAGCCATGATGGCCTGCCGCATCTATCCAGTTCATCGTGCCCGGGACCCCGTACTTCTATCTTTTACTGTGTATACCCTTTTGATGCAGTCTTCGCCAGTCCGGTTCAGGGCTCTAAAACGCGATGCGGAGCCCCGCCTGGACCACGCGCTCATGCGCCAGACCAGTCGTCGACGAAGTGACGTCCCCGAATGCCGGTGTCGTCAGACCCTCAGCCGCCACTGCCGCCGCATCCTGAAATAACAGCGCCGTAACCCCGTTGACTGTGTCACCGACCAGGAAGGCGCGCGTGTTGACCCGCGACGCATTTCCATGGTTTCCCACGTTGAACGCCTCGACGTAACCCTCGCCGCGCAATCGTTCGGTTATCCGGAATCCTCGCCCCACCCGCGCGTCCACATTCCATCGCATGGGCAAGCGCAGCGTATTGCGCCCCACCGTGGGCAGGTAGGCGCTTCCGCCCGACCCGTTGATGCTGTACGAGCCTCCACTGAGCCGGTCGCCCCCGAAGATCTCGTAGCTGTATGCCCTTCCGCTTCCGGCTGTCCCAATCGCCGCAAGTCGCCAGCCGCCCAGAGCTCTCCGGGTCCACCCCCGCCCCTCCCGCGCATGGGTGGTCCACACTGCGCTGCCCGCAAATCGCTGTGGAAAGTTGCTGTCGGCCAGCCCCTTATCGTAGCCCACATCAAACGGGTCGAACTGCCCATTTACCCGGGGCGTCAAACCCTGCTCCGCCCCGTAGTCGATGGCCTTAGACCACGTGTAACTACCGTGCACCTCCGCCCCACCGCGCCGCACCCGGGCCTCGACCGTGGCTCCATGCCAAGTGGCGTTTGCATTCGATTCCAGTGCCGTCACCGCACCAAATTGCGTGGCCACCCGCGCCGTATACAGCGGCACGGCGAAGGCATCGCCGTTACGCACACCAGCCGTTCGGTCGCCTCCCTGCAGCACAAACCGTGCGAAACTCTTCGCCGGAGCAATGTTCACGTCGACAGTGTTCGGCAACTGGGTTGCCATGGCAGTCGAGTAGGTCGCCCGCACCCATCCCGCGGGCCCGAACTCGCGCTCCAGCGTCACCTCCACCTGCTGCAACGCCGGCAACCTGAAGTTGTGCGCAAACAGGTCCGCCGAGGTCGTCGCCGCCACCGCGGCCGGGGGCGCGCTGACATATGCGCACGGGTACCCAAACCCCTGATTCGCGACCTGCGGGCAAGCCGTCACCGTCGTCGGCGTAATGTGTATGTTCGTCGCCGACGAAGGGAGGCCCGTGTTCTCGAGCGCCGCCCTCACCCGCGCACCGGGCAGCCGCCCGTAGTACGCCCCGTAGCCCAGCCGAGCGGTAAGCCCCGCGGCCCCGCGCGGTGCCCACGCTACCGCCACCCTGGGGCCGACATTGTTGCGATCCTCCGGGAAAACGCCGGTCGCCCCCGTCCCGTGAAAGATCGCATCAAGCGCCGCATTCGGCTTCTGCGGCAACGGCAGCAGCGTGTACTCGTAGCGCACCCCAAGCTCCACGCTCAGCCCCGGCCGCACGTGCCACAGGTCTTGCGCGAAACCCGCCCAGTCATGCATCGCTAACTCCACCTGCTGCTGCCCGAAACTCTGCCGAAAGCTGCGAAAGCAGAAGAAATGCGGTGCGGAATGTATGGTCGGGCACCCGCCATTCGGGTACGCCTGTGCACTAAACGTATAGTCCGTGATCCAGTCCACCAGCCCACCCGCGCGTCCGCCCGTGCTTCCACTGTCGAAGACAAACGAACCCTCGGTGTTGCTCAGCGAGTCCACCCGGTCATGCACCCGGCTCCAATCAAACCCCATCGAAAGCAGATGCCGTCCGGGGGCCCACTGCGCCACGTCCGCCAGCTGCCAGCGCTGCTCTTCCGGGTATGCGTTGCGGCCCAGCGCCGCCGGAGTTCCGTACACAAACTCGCCCGCAATCGACACCTGCGGCGCAAAACCTCCCGGGCCAATGGCCGGCTCCTGCTCTAGCGGGGTGCGTGGCCGCTCAAACTCCAGGTCGTGCGCAAATTGCGCCCTGAGCTCATGCATCAGCCGTGGCGAAAACGTATGCAGCCAGCGCACGGTGCCAGCGTCGGTCTGCACCGTCGAGTCCCCCACACTCGCCCTGCCGCGCGCGACCACTGCCGTTGAGGGCCCGCCGCCGCTGCCCGCCGGAGAGCTCAACCGCCCCCGCGCGTAGCTCATCGAGACCCGGTCAGCACCGCCCACCCGCACATCCAGCCGCGCAAACTGCGACCCCTGATTCTCCGTCCGAGGAACCTCGCCGGTCAGGCTGTCGAGATAGTTCAACGCCTGATTTCGCGCATTCGCCGTCACACCGCGCGCCCCCAGCAGCGCGATCTGCGTGGCGGAAAGCCCATAGAAACTCACGCCCGTGCGCTTCGAAACAGTCGGCGACGACACCGCCGGAAAGTTCCGGCCCTGCTGCTCGATGGATACAAACCCCAGCACCCGGTCTCCCAGAATACCCCGCGCAATCGCCCCACCCACATGTCCGCCGCCAATCCATAGAGCGTCGTGCGGTTTGATGGATTCCATCGTTACCACGCCATCGCGATAGCGCGACTGCACCGAAAAGGGGTTCGTGGCCGCCCACGCACTCTCCCGACCCAGAAGGAATCCGCCGCCCCGCAGCTTCTCTCCACCCCCGCGCGTCGCAGCGGAAAGCAAGCCGCCCGCACCGCCCCCGTACTGCGCCGAGTAGCTGTGCGCGCCGACCCGAAACGCCCGCACCGACCCCTGCCCGAAGTTTGATCGCCCGCTCAGCGCGCGCGCGCCGCCGCTGAAACCCTGGTCGCCCGAAACGCCATCGACCAGGCTCGCGTTCTGCGCGGGCGCGATGCCGCGAAAGCTGAACAAGCCGCCACCGCGCGACAGCCCGGTGCTTCGCCCATCGCTAACACTGTTGCCGGAACCACTTTCCGCCGCATCGCCCTGGGCTCCCGCGGCGTCCGGCACCTCGACCGCTTCGGCAATCTCGGACGACGCGACAGCCACGTCTTCCCATTGCCGAGCTTCCAGAGGCAGATCCTGGAGCGCAGCCCTGGTCACCTGCAACGAAGGGCCGGATACCGCAGGAAGTCCCGCCCGTGGCCCTTTTACGGCAGCGATCGACGTGCCGCCCGCGTGAAGCAGGACCTCACTTACTTCGCCGAGTTCGACGGAAACCGTTGCCGCTGGTCCAACTCTTTCGCCGTCCCTCGCCTCGATTGTGTACACGCCCTGGGGCAATCGCAGCACCAGAAAACTTCCGTCGCGCCCGGTCGTCACGGTGCGCTCATCCTTGGTCGATCGCTCGCCCGACTCGTCGATATCGACGCCCCGCAGCACGATGGACGCACCCACCACCGGGGTACCCTGGGTCGAAAGCACACGCCCCGCCACCGCCCCATCCACCGCCGTCTGCGCGAAGGCCACAAACCCGCCGCCTCCGCAGAGCACCAGGAGACGCAGACCCGCGATCAGGACAAACGCGAGTAACCGGCGGACTGACTTAAGTGGCGTTAGATCTCTGCGCTGCACCACACGTTCCTTTTGGGAGTAGGGCCAGCCTACCGCACCCCGCCCATTTCGGAAAGCCCGTTTCCGTAAAAGAACAAGGGCGGCAGCCGAAGCCACCGCCCTCCTGTGTTGCTGCTCGCTTCCCCGTTAGAACTGGAACCGCACACCCAACTGCACCTGGCGCGGACTGTAGATGAAGTTGCTGTTCCCGCTTCCCGTAAACGTCTGCGGGTTGAACGAACCAAAGCTGGTGTTTGCAGTCAGTTGGTTGGGTGTCGTCGCGTTCCCCGCGGTGAACCCATACGCCGTCGTGCTTCCGACACCGGTCTGGTTCAGATGGTTCGCGAGGTTGAATGATTCCCCAAGCAGCTCTATGTTGTATCGGTCGCCGACCTTGAAGCGCTTCGACAAACGCAAGTCCAACAACAGATCGCGCTTGAATTTGAAGATGTTGCGATCAAGCCCCGGTACTCGTGCGGCGCCGCCCGTTCCGTTGATGCCACCTGAAGAGCTTGCCGCTCCATTGGTTCCGCTCGCCGCGACGCCGCTGCCTAGGAACACTCCGCTGAAGTTGCCTGTCAGGCCAGCCGAGTAGGGCAAGCCGCTTTGGCCTGAAAAGCTCGGCGAGATTTCGTAGTTGTTCAATAGGTACGCGAGAACGCCCTTGAACCTTGACGGTGTGTTGTACACGGCGTACATCACCAGCCGATTGGGAACATTCTGGTTTGAGTTGCCGTAGTCCAAACGTGGGTTCGAGGGATCCAGCAGAAGGTTTGTCGAAGTGAACGTGGTGTTGTTCTCGCCGTAGTCGAGCGCATGCGAGAACGTGTAGTTGGCATTGAAGCTCAGGTTGTGCGTAAAACGATGGCTCAACTGTGCGACCAGGGCCTCATAGTTCGAGTTCACGCCGGAATAGATGTCCGTCGTCGAGCCGTAAAGAGCGTTCGGACGTCCATTCGTCGTCGTTGTGAGTCTACGGTAATACGGTACGGTCACGGTCGTTCCGGCCGGAACCACGCCACCCGGCGCGAACGTAAAGCTCACCTTGTCGTTCGCCGAAGGCAGGTTGGTATCTACGAAGTTCGGCAGGCGGCGGCCGAAAGCAGCCAGCCATGTAACGCCCAGCGTAGTGTTCCATCCCAGGTCCTGTTCCAGAGTCAAGTCAGCCTGGATAACCTCAGGCAGCTTGAAGTTGTTGTCGAAGTAGAAGACCGCCGTGGAACCGGATGGTATAAGGGCCGGATCAGCGATTTGTGGGAACGTGATGGTTTGGGAATAGGGCTTACCATTGGCAGTGCCTGCGAACGCCGTTGCGCTGTTCGGAATGCTTACAGAAAGTTGACCATTGGCGTTACCCGTCTGTGCCAATGCGTTGTAAACAGTCGAACTAATGACGCGGGCGAAAAACTCACCTGCACCGCCGCGCAGAACTGTCTTTCCGGTGCCATAGATGTCCCACGCAAATCCGACGCGCGGTGCGATGTTGGTCTTGTTGTCCGGCAGCTTCGTCGTCGTTCCGTGAGGGAATGGATTGGTCGCCTCGAACTGATTGGGAATCTGGGGGTTCGGCAGCTGCTCATACTCATAGCGCACGCCGAGCGTCAGCGATAGCCGAGGAGTCACCTTCCACTCATCCTGCACGAACGCCGCGTAGTCCTTGGTCTGGAACTCGAACCCCAGAGGTCCAAAGCCCTGCGAGTAGCCCGTGTAGCACTCCCTGCCGGCGCAACCATTCAACACATTGATGTCGGTCAGGTACTCGACATACGGAAGGAAGTTCGACCCGCCGTAGCTATAGCCGCCGAATTGCGACACCAGATTTTGACTCAAGTCATCCGAATGAAGAAAATCCAGGCCAAATTTGAAATTGTGATTGCCGCGTACGAGGTTTACGGTATCGGAAACCTGGTAGCGGCGCTCGTCAGGATACGCTGGGCGATTCAGGAAGGTAGGCGTACCGAACTGAATGCCGTTAGTGATGTTGACGTTTGGCGGATAGGGAAACGGGTTCTTGTATCCGGCATTCGGTCCCGAAGCGACATTCAACAGAACATTGTTTTCGTAAGGTGTCGCGACCTGGGGCGTTTCGTATTCGAAGTCACGTCCGTACTGGTATCGGATCTCGTTGGAAACCAGGTTCGTGATCAAGCTGTCCAGCTTGCCGATGATGAACGTGTCCTTCACGTAATCATTGCCAAAGCTCGCGATGGCGTTGCTGATCGGTGCCGTTCCGGTCTGGATACCCGCAGGCGATGTCCAGCGCAGGCGGTTCAGTTCCAGCGTCACATGGTGCTTCGCGCTTACCTGCCAGTCCAGCTTGGGGAAGAAAATGTCCTGGTCGCCCGTGCGAGGCGTCAGGCCGGTGATGGAGGTGAGGCCCGCAATTCCGTTCGTGTAGGTGGTAAGCGCAGCCGTGTACTGCGCCTGCGTAATGGCAGCAGCCGTCGTCTTGTTCAGGTTTGCAGCCAGCGCGCAGACCGCGTTGTCAGCGGTGCCCGCGGCTGTCAAGCTATAGCCGATGCAGGGTGCTGCCGCCGTGCCCCCTGTCTGCAAAGCCGGAACGGCATTGGGAGCCGCATAAAACTGACTTGGGCTGCTGGGCGCGCTAACGCCGGGAAAGTTGCGCAGGAACTTGTCGAACGCAAAGAAGAAAAAAACCTTGTCCTTGATAATGGGGCCGCCGATGCCGATGCCCATCTGCTTGCGCCAGTCCTTCGGTTTGAACACCTGGCTCGTAAAAGCGATTGGAGCCGCGCTGGTTTGCACTGCGTGCGTAGTGAACGGGTTTTTCGCTCCCCAGCCGGCGTCGCGATCAAAGAAATACGCCTCGCCGCTGAATTGATTGGTCCCGCTTTTCGTGACGGCATTCACTACGCCGCCCGCCGAGCGCCCGTACTCCACCGAGTAGTTCGAGGTGTTCACCTGGAACTCCTGGATCGAAGCCTTCGCGGTCGAGTAGCCCACCCGCGTACGTCCGCGCTCTTCGGAAAAGAAGGCCTGGTTGTCGTCCGCACCATCGAACGTCACGTTGTTCAGCAGCGTCGATTGCCCACGGAAGCTCAGCAGTCCGAAACCCGACGAGTCCGCGACCACGCCAGGCGTCAGCAGCGCATACGCAGACCACCGATAGTTGTTGACCGGCAGGTCTTCCAGCACCTTCAGATCGATCGTGTTCGAAAAGTCATTGTTGGTGGTATTAATGGCCGGCGCTTCGCTGGTTACTTCGATCGTCTCAGTGGATCCTGCCGGCGCTAGCCGCGGCTCCAGGTTCGTCAGCGATCCAACCGATACAGCCACCTTCGTCGCGCTGAAGCGCGCGAAGCCTGAAGCGGACACCGTCACGGTATATTCGCCCGGCTGCAGATGGATAGCGCGGAAGAAGCCACTGTTTTCTGCCGTCACCGTTTGCTCGGCATTCGTGCCGTTGTTGTGGATCACCACGCTGGCATGAGACACAATTGCGCCGGAGCGGTCTTCGACCGTGCCGCCAATCGCACCGTCCACTGCTGACTGCGCCGAGCTTATAAACGACGTGCCCAGAAGCACAGCGCTTACCAATAGAGTGGGACGAACACACTGCCACTTGCTGACGAACTTTGCGCGAATCATAGGTCTCCTAATAGTCATTGCAGCCGCTCGCTCCACAAATCCATCCCTTGAGGCCTGGAGCGTTGGCGTCGCTCTGTCACGTCTTTCTTCCTGCTGCTCGCATTCGAGTTCCCCCGGCCGTCGGGTGGGGTGCGGAAGTTGCAGTCGCGAATGTCTCCAAGTTTACTTGCCCAACCCCACCCAGGGTCCGCCGTTCGCCTTCGATTCGATGAAAATGCCGTTAAATTCCGTGCGTCCGGTACACTAACCAGTGGGGTAACGATGTTCATTGACGAGGCACGAATCCGCATTAAAGCCGGCGACGGCGGCAACGGCTGCATGGCCTTTCGCCGCGAGAAGTTCGTGCCCCGCGGCGGCCCCTCCGGCGGCGACGGCGGCCACGGCGGCGACATACTCATGCGCTCCTCGCTGTCTCACAACACCCTCGTTCACTTCCGCTTCAACCCCGAGCACAAATCCGAGCGCGGCGGCCACGGCCTCGGCTCAAACTGCTCAGGATTCGCCGGCGAACACACCGTCCTGAAGGTCCCGGTCGGCACCCTTCTCTTCGACGACGACACCGGCGAGCTCATCTACGATTTCGCCCACCCCGACGAAGAAATCGTCGTCGCTCGCGGCGGGCGCGGCGGGCGCGGCAACCAGCACTTCGCGACCAGCACGCACCAGGCACCGCGCGAGCACGAGCTTGGTCGCGCCGGCGAGGCCCGCAATTTTCGCCTAGAGCTGCGCCTGCTCGCCGACGCCGGCTTGGTCGGCTTTCCCAACGTCGGCAAATCGACCCTGATCTCGGTCCTCTCGGCCGCCAAGCCCAAGATCGCCAACTACGCCTTCACCACGCTTGAACCCAACCTCGGCGTCGTTCAGGTGGGCGACTTCCCCTACGAAAAATCCTTCACCGTAGCCGACATGCCTGGCCTCATTGAAGGCGCGCACCTTGGCGCCGGCCTCGGCGTCCAGTTCCTCAAGCACATAGAGCGCACCAGCGTGCTTGTCCACCTGGTCGATGTCTCCGACTCATCGTTCGAACTTCCGGCTGGCAGCACCGGACCCGCCACCGCGGCAACCGACCGCCCCGACCCGGTCGCCGACTACAACACCATTACTGCCGAACTGAAGTCATTCGACCCCTCGCTGGCGGCCAAGCCGACCCTCGTCGTGGCCTCCAAGGCCGACATCGCCAACCCCGACAAGCTCAAGAAGCTGCGCGCCATGGCCAAGCGCCGCAAGTTGCCGTTCTACGAAATCTCGCCCGTCACCGGCGCGGGCATAGAAAAGCTCAAGTACGCCATCGCGGACGCGGTTTACCTGCACCGCGGCATAGCGGTCGACGTCCCCGCGCCCGACCCAAACAAGAAGCGCAAGCCAAACTACCCACCCCCGGCCAGCTCCAGCCATGGCAGCCGAACGCGCTAGGCGACGAAACACTCTTTGAAGTGGCCAACGAAAGCGCGGCTACAGGGATCCTGTTTCTTCCGCCCGCACCGCTCTACTTCAGAGTGAGCAGCATCGTTATAAACAACAGCCCAAACAGGATCAAAAGCACCTGCCAGTACCGCTCCCACCAGGGGTCTCGCTCGTGCAACTCACTCATCGCCTTCCTCCTGTTTCACGCCCCTTATCCTACCTAATATGCAGGAACGCCACCAACCACGGTGCGATCCGGCACCTGCAGGCGCGAGCCTGTTGCACATCGATGTGAGTGCACCCGGCACTCTTCACCGAACGATGACGATCGTCGCCAACCAGTTGGTGGCCTCATCCAATCCGGAAATCCGCTTATCTGTATACGGGTGTATAAACGTCTGCATCCAGAAAAAGTAACAGGCACCTCTCGGGTGCGCGTCCATCGAGTCCACTGACGGCAGGTGTCCATGAAACGTGATGCCGGTTGGATGACCGCCATCGTCGCCGTGACCGCGACGCTCGGCCTCTCCACCTTTCGTTCCTCGCCGCAGCCTGAAGGCGCACCCGCCGCCCGCATCGGCTTGTCCTCGTCGACCTCCACAACTGCCCAGGCCGCCGAGGCCTACAAAGGTCCCTGCCACGCCATTGAAAGCGCCCTGCAAGGCTTCTTCTACCCCTACAAATCCCTTATCCAACCGCCGCTCGCCGAGTGCCCCCTCGAAACCTTCGAAGCGCCCAAGCCCGCCACGCCTCCAGTGACCGAGATTGCCGCCAAGGGACGCTTTGTCATTGCTACCCTTCCCGACCCCATTCATACCCACCTCTCGCTCATGTTCGACCGCCAGGCCGAAGCCATACAGCAGGCCGCCCAGGACGCCGGTTTCACCTATGACTCATCGTGGTTTCCATGGGAGAAGGCAGATGACGCACCCTTACTGCTCAAGGATCGCGACATCGCCGAAAACCGCCGCGACGATCGCGAAGAGCACCCCGGCATCCTCCTTTTCCGCCGCAGCGTAGACCAGCTCGCTCAATCCGCGGCCTCTCCCTTCAATGACTTCCTCATCGTCTTCGTCGTTGGCGAAGACCCCACGGGCGGCATCCACCGCCACCAGTTCCAGAACGCTGTCGCCTGGATCAGTCAGATTAAGGCCAAACAAAAACCCGAAGATCGCTCTCCCACCCAGATCCTCGGCCCCAGCTTTTCAGGCTCTCTTCCTTCGCTTCTCCAAGTGCTTGCAGCAAATCCCAGGCTTCAGACCAATCTGTCCGGCCTTGACATCTATAGCGGCCAGGTCACCAGCACTGCCGGCGTGAAGTGGTTTAAGGATGCGACCACCGGACAGAAGGTCAACTTCCACAGCTTTTCGCACGACGACTACACCGCTTCCCGCGGTTTCGCCGCGTATCTACGCGAAAACGGCCTCGAAGACGACACCCACGTCGCGGTCGTCGCAGAGGACGAAACTGCCTATGGCTACTCTGCGGACAACGATCGGTCCGCCCCCGCGTTTTTCCATTTCTACTACCCCCGCGACATCTCCGCCGTCCGCGCCGCTTACCAGGAGCAGTCCCTCTTCAGTCGCACCTCCTCCGCCGACGCAGCGCGCCGCACCCTGCGCGACGACCTCGTCGAAACCGAAAGCTCAACCCATGACACCATCCGCACCTACGCCGCCAAGCAGACCGCCCTCTCCCAGGAAGCCGTCCTGCTGCAGATTGTCAGCATGCTGCGCGCCCACAACACGCACTTCATCCTGCTCCGCAGCAGCAACCCGCTCGACCAGCTTTTCCTCGCCCATTTTCTTAAAATGACTTACCCCGAAGGCCGCGTCGTCACCTTCGGCAACGATCTCCTCCTGCGCCGCGAAGTCGGGGCCGGCGGCCTGAACGGCATCATGACCCTCAGCACTTACCCGCTCATTCCCGAGATCGACGACTGGATCAACCCCCCACTCGACAATACTTTTCCGGCTCACTCGCATCGCGCCTTCTCCCAGGATGGTGCCCAGGGCGTCTACGTCGCGCTCCGCTTTCTTCTCTCAGAACCCTGCCCGGCGAAAAGGGGTCCTTGCAGGCCAACGCCCGGCAGCGACAGTTTTCGTCCCTTGCCAGACACCACCCATATAGGCATTCCCGGGTACGCCACGCCCTTCTGGCAAGAGAAGCCGCAAATGCGTCCGCTGCTCTGGCTCTCTGTGCTCGGGAACAAGGGTTTTGCGCCCGTTGCCGCTCTGAACACTGATGACCGCCCGCTCAAACCTTCTTCCATCTCCGGGATCGCGGAGTTCTGCGACTTAAACCTCTCCGAGGAGCTTTGCAGCGCGCCGGGAACTCTTTTCCGCTCGGTCTGGTCAAGGCCCACGCGAGCCTTTTATACGGTTCGTTATAGCCACCATTTATGGTGGCCAAAAGTCCCTTTCAGCATGAAAGTAGCCCTTGTGGCTGTCTTCCTCTGGGCCTGCTTCCACGCCCTTTGTTGCTGTGCCCCGTCCATCACCGTTAAACCGGAACACCGGTCGTACTTCGTTCGCATGTGTACCAGCTTTTCGCCGCCCGTCTCGGGTGCCACGGTAACGTCTCCTCCCACTGCCGGTCCGCGCTCGCACATGGTCCTCATTGTCTTCAGCAGTGTCCTGCTCTCCATGGCAGCGATGACTCTCGCCTGGAGCTATGGCTGGATGTCGGATCAGGGCGAGCCTATTCAGCATCCATTCCGCTACGCCATTTTCCCTTACCTGGTATGGCTCATCGCTGCCTCTGCCATTATTGGCAACGCCTACATCGAGCGCGACCTCTCACTTCTCTATCCCATGCACTCGCGACGTAATCTACTGGCGTCACCGCGTCCCTGGTCAAGAGCAGCCAGATGGTCGCTTCGCGCCGCCCGGCTCCCGCTGGCATGTTTCACCGCGGCCACGGTCGGCTTCTACGTACTCTTTGTCCTTTATCTTGACAGCTCCCTGCCAACCAACTTAAGGACCCTTACCTATTTCCGTTCCATGAACCTGACTACCGGGGTTTCTCCAGCCGTTCCAATCCTCCTGCTCATCCTTGGCATGTACGGCTGGGCATGGAACTCCTTGCGTGGGCTCACCCTCTTCAATGCCGGCAAGCCCCGCCTTCCCCTCGACGTAAACCTTCGGATTGGGGTCCAAGGGAAGAGAGAGAAAATCAGCAAGAAGTTCTTCACGATGATTGACGAGGACCACGCGGCGACAAAGATGGAGGCCCTCAGCTGGCCGTTTCATCACCAAACATGGGCTGCCTGCGCCATCCTCTTCGTCAGCATCCTCGTGCTCGCAACCCTGATTTCGAACGGGATCCCGCTGCGCAGCCTCGGCCTCTCCCACTACTCCCTCCTCATTTGCGCCTGGATCGCCATCAGCATGAGTGTTCTCCTTACCAACGCGTGGCAAATGATTCAACTCTGGATGCGCCTTCGCAACCTCCTTATGTTTTTGGATAAGCTCCCGCTGCGTCGCACCATGCAGGCCATTCGCGGATTCTCTTGGGGCTCCATATGGGGGATGGGAGGCAACGTACTCGACATCCGATACAAGCTCTTTTACCGGCAGTTTGAAACGCTCAATCACCTCCAGGCTTCCCTTAAGAGAATCTCCTTAGGAGAGGTTCGAACAACCATGTCCCCACAAGACGCTCAAGTATGGTTCGACAAGCTTGAGACGACACGCACCATTCGTCGTGACTTTGCGGAGTGGTACGCCGCTAGTTGGAACACGTGGAGCGAACGCGACCTCTCAAAGCTGCAGAGGGTCCAGGAAAACACCGCAGAACTCGTGGGGGGCGTTCTCACAGAGATTCTTGTGCCAGAATGGAATGCCGGAACTGTTTCACTTCTCGCCGCCGATTCCCCCGCTTCTTCCATAAGCGAAGGTGAAGAGCCCCAGTTGAGCCACCTGGCCGCTAAGCTCCCCAAGCACGTTCGCGCCGCCGAAGAGATCGTCTGTCTCCTTTACCTCGGATTCGTCCAGAACATTCTCGGCCGCATCCGTACCCTGGTCCTCGGCATGACGTGCCTCTTTCTTTCCATTGCTTTCGTCATTCCGAGCTACCCCTTCGACCCGCGCCCCCTGCTAACCGGCGCCGTCATTTTCCTCTTCCTCGCCGTCGCCGTGGTCATCTTTACCGTCTACTCCCAGATGTTCCGCGACGCCACCCTCAGCCACCTCACCAACACCAAGCCCGGCGAGCTCGGCGGTGAGTTCTGGATAAAGTTACTAACCTTCGGCATCGGACCTGCGGTCGGTCTGCTCGCCTCCGTCTTCCCGGAGTTGAGCCAATTCGTCCTCTCCTTCATCGGCCCCGGCTCCGGCACCGCCAAGTAACTTGCACTGTCTGTCCGTCCGTCCCGTACGTTAGCCTTGACCAGTCTGCGTTTGCGCTTCCTCCGTTGCTGCACGGAAGTAGACCCCTAACGGTGGAAGAGAGTGAGCAAAACAAGAAGGCCCGTGGCGACAAGCCACGAGCCTTCCTTGTAACGATCAACCGCGCGCCCCTCTTATCTTCCCTTAGGCGAGAACCCAAACACCACCGAGATCGATACGCTGCGTCCGGGCAGCAGGCCCAGCGTATCGTTCTGCGCCGGCGTAAATACCGTGCCAGCAGTTCCGGCCGTCACGCTCGTAATGTTCTGCGCGTTGAACAGGTTGTTGAAGCTGAGCTTTAGCTTCGTCTTGTCGAAGTGAGATCCGCTCTTCACCGTGTAGTTGAAGAACAGGTTTGACACATCGAACGGATCGATCGGAATCACCTGGTTCGCGGTGTATGAAGTCGATACGTTGGCCGCGCCGTTATTCACCAGCGTCGTCGCCTTGTTGTCGTTCCACATTGGCCCAACGCGCTTGGTCAGGAAGCCGAAGTCGAGTGCCCGGTTGCGATAGGTCAGGCCATAGGTTTCCGTGGTTGCCGGAGTGTTCGCCACCCAGCGACCGACGTTTGGGTTCGAGTATTGCCCCTTGGTGACCGAGCTGTAGAGCGTGCTGCTGACATACTTCGCGGAGCCTACCGTGCCGTTCAAGTAGACGCTCAACCCGCGCGTCAGGTACAGGTTCGTCTCGCCCTCGAAGCCCTTCGAAGTCGAGTTCCCGCCGGGCGTGTATTGCGAAGCGGTCTGGATGTTCGGGTCCGGTGACGACACGTACGAATTGCCGAAGCGGATGTAATACACATTCGCGTTCAGCGTCGCCCGCTTCACCTTCAGCACCGTGCCGGTCTGGTACGTCCGCGCCGTGGTCGGCGTCGGCAGCGTGCTCACCGCTGCGCCCGTTACGTCGAACACGCTCGACGGTGGAATCACGCTGCCCGTCGCAAACTGTCCGTACACCGACCAGTTGGTGCGAAGACGGTAGTTCGCGTCGAACGACGGCAAATAGGAGTTGTACGCAGCGGTATGGAACACAGAGGCAGCGCCGCCGAGGTTACCAACCGCGCCCCCGTTATCCGCAAACTGCGTCAGGTCCATGTTGTAGCGGGCGTACTTCAACCCGCCCGTGATCGCGAGTTTGCCGGTGGGGTGGTACTCGTATTCGGCAAAGGGCTGGTAGGTCTTCGTAACAAACGTTTCGTTGAAATTAGGAAGCGCCGCATCAAGACCAGTGGTCGGATCTTGCGGAATCTGGTGCCGTGGTGTGTTCGCATGCTCCAACCAGACGCCACCGCGGAAGATGCCATACTTCGACACCTGGCTTATCGTCGCGATGTCGCCATACTTGCGATAGCTGTTCAGCTTGTCCGTGCCGCAGCTTTGCTTGCCTGTGGGAGCGCAGTTCGCCGTCGAAATAATGCCCGTCTTCGGCGTCAGCGCGTAATTCTGCTGGTTGTAATAGCTGTAGGTATACGCCTTATTATCCAACCGCCAACCCTTGCCGAGAGGCGTCTTGTAGAGCAGGTCCTCGAAGTCTGTAGGGATGTGGTAGAAGTTATAGCCCGCATAGTCCGCCTTGGTCGGATCGGTGTTCTGTAGCAGGTAGTTGTACTGCACCTGGTACTGCGCCCGCGTCGGGCCCTTGGTATTCGGCGTGTTCGTATCAAGTAGCAAAACCCCCGAGAAAAAACTCAAAACCTTCTCGTCGGAAAACGCGTACTGCATCTTGATCGAGCCACCAGTGCGCTGCTGCGCGTTCCACGTCTGGAACCCATCCGACGTAAGGTGATGCACGTCAGCCGTGAAGGCGAACTTGCGGTTCGAGAACAAGCGTCCCGAGTCAAGCTGCACATCGGTCAGAATCGTGTTGAACGACCCATACGTCACGCCGCCGCGCAGATTCATAGAGTCGGGAACGTTCTTCGAGAGCAGGTTGATGGAGCCTCCGTAGGGCGTAGGTCCTACTGTCGACGCGCCACCGGGGCTGCGGTCGAAGTCCACGCCCCCGATCCACTGCGACGGAAAGAAAGCCCATGAGTGATGCGTGGGCGAGTTCGTATCTTCATACGGAATCCCGTCGAACGTAACGTCATAGTTGCCGTCTGCGAAGCCGCGGAAGTAGGTCTTCGAGTCCCCCAGGCCTATACCGTTCGAGTTCACGCTGAACGTGCCCGGCGCCATCTGGATAATCTCCGAATAGTCTGCCGTAGGCGCGGTAAAGTTCTCGACAAAGTCCGCGGTAATCTCGGTCCGCGCGGAGTGTGCATCCAGTAGCCCATCCAAAGGCGCAAGCCGTGCCGCGATAGATCCTGTCGCATTGGCGTCCACAGAAACTTCGTAGGTTGCGCCCGCAACCTGTAGCGTCAGCGCAACCAGCGCAGGCTGGTCAGCCGCGACGACCACGCCGCTCCGCTTGGCCAGCATGAAGTTAGGCGCGGAGGCCTCGACCGTGTAAGTGCCCGCCGCCACTGCTGCCGAGACGAAGTGCCCTTGCGAGTCGGTAGCTACCGTGGTGGTGCGACCGCTCGCCTCGTCGCGAATCTTGACCACCGCATCGGGAATCAAGCCCCCCTTGACGTCGGTAATGTTGCCCTGCACGCCGCTCGTAGCCAAGCGCGCAGCGCTGTTGACCAAAGAGTTGGAGGTTTGAGCCGCGACGGGTTGGAGCGCGGTCATAACGAGGAAGGAGGCGGACAACAGCACTCGCGCGCCGGAAGCCGAGCGGGTCTTAAGTGCCTTGATTGAAACAGTCATGGGTAGGCCTCTCTGGGTGATGCTTAGAATGTGAATTATCGTGCGAGCCCGCGTGCGGTTTATCGTGCCGCCACGTTCCAGCCCGGTTGCGCACGTATCTCCGTGCGAGCCGCCTGCATATCCTGCAAAAATTTGGGGTTCGTCATCATGCTGCCGAACAATACGTAGGCCGTGCGGCGGCTAGCTTCAAGGTCGCTCGCATAATGAACGCCGCACACCAGGCGGTTGTGCGCGTACTCATCGGCGCGGGCCAGAATCTGCTGCTTCTTCTCGGGGATCATCTCGGCCAGCGTAAAGGCCAGCAGATAACCCGACAGCGTATGCCCGCTCGGATACGAGTTGTGCGCCGCCGTCAGCTTGCAAACCGGGTGCAGGGTCTTGTCCACCTGATATGGCCGGGGCCGATCGAAAGCCTGCTTCAATCCCGCGCTGACCACCCCCTCTTCCCCATGAACATGTGCAGAGAACGCTGCCGTGACCGGCAGCCTGTCAGCCCGGAACCAGTCGCCGAAAACAACACGAAAGCTGAAGATGTCCTCTTCCAGATCGTCGGCTACAGCCGCCGCTGTTTCCGTCGCGGTGCGTGCGCCCTCAATGCGGTGCAGTTCCAACAACTCCGCGGCGGTCGCCAGGGAGTCCTGCGCCGGTGGTCCTGGCAGCAATGGAAAGAGCTTTAAAGGGGTCGCGTCTACATAGAAGCCAATCCGGGCTGGAGCCGTCGCCGCCGAAGCAGGCGCGCGCGGCATGGTTTGCGCACGCGCGGAGACTCCCAACATCACACAGAGAGCCCCTGTGTTCAGCAGGACCAGAAAGGTTTGCATGGCTGGAGAGTAGTGAACCGCGATGACAGAGGCGTGAGCGTCAGGTTACATTCGCGTCAACCGGACCCGAGGGGAGCGGCTGGCGGGGGTCAGCCCTTCTGTTTCAAGGCGCTCAGATTTTCTCCTCGAAACCGATTCGCCGTGGCAAATTCGGCACGGAGCTCCGGCGTGCGGAGGTTTTCCCGCACATGCGCCAACCGCTGCTCGAGCGCATGAAGAGAAGTCGCAATCGCTTCCGTATTTGTAAGCGCGACGTCGCGCCACATGCTGTAGGGGCTTGCGCCCAGCCGTGTGGTTTCGCGCAGCGCGCGTCCGCCAATCGACTGAACCGCTTCCAGCTTGGCCGCGTCCCCCGCGAACGTGTCTTCCAGCAATGCCGCCAGGGCAGTGGAGAGCATCTGCGGCAGATGCGACACCCACGCGCAGACTTCGTCATGCGCTCCAGGCTCCATGTTGCGCACGACCGCCCCAAAGCCGGCAACCAGCGTCCGCCATGCGTCTTCTAGCTCGGTGTCCGCCTCATCCACCGGTGTAAACAGCCAGGTCGCGCCTTCGAACAACGCAGCTTCGGCCAAGGCCGCGCCACCCGATTCCTTACCCGCCATCGGGTGTCCGGGCAGAAAATGCGCGCGTCCCGGCTGGTTAAAGAGTCTGCGCGCGGACACCGCGATCTCTGCTTTTGTACTGCCGACATCGGTCACGAGTTGTCGCTCCGACAAAGCTGGCGCAAGCTTTTCCATCCAGTCGAGGATTGGCAACACCGGCGTCGCCAGCACAATCACATCGGCCCCGCAGTCACGCACTGCCTCGCGAGAGGCCAACGCAGCATCGATCGCGCCTACGTTGCGCGCCGCCGCCAGCTCCTCCACACTCGCGTCCCAGCCAACGATCTGGCCGACGAAGCCCCTGGACTTGAGAGCGAGTCCAATCGAGGCGCCAATCAACCCCGTCCCAACGATGGCGACGCGCTCTATCATGGCGCTACTTCTTTGCGGTGAGTGAACGGCCGCGCCTCGGCCCCCCGGTAGTCACTCGCCACATGCCCGTTGCCACGAACCACATACTTGTAAGTAGTCAGGCCGTCGAGCCCTACTGGGCCCCGCGCGTGGAGCTTGCTGGTGCTGATGCCCACTTCCGCGCCAAAGCCGTAGCGAAATCCATCGGCGAAGCGCGTGGACGCGTTATGCATCACGCCTGCGGCATCGACCTCGCGTAAAAAACGGTCCGCCGCTTCGCCGTCCTCGGTAATGATACTTTCCGTGTGCGACGAACCGTGCGCGTGAATGTGCTCGATCGCTGCAGTCAGCGAGTCGACAACACCGACCGAAAGCGCCAGGTCACCATATTCGACATGCCAGTCATCAGGCTCGACATGCATGGCTACGCCCCGCGCGCGCATGCGCTCCGCGAGCTTCGGCAGAAATTCTTGGGCTATGTCCCGATGCAGCAACACGGTCTCCACAGCGTTGCACGCCGCTGGGTAATCGCATTTTGCGTCTTCGATCACGCGCAGCGCCATCGCCGCATCGTAGCGGCGATCAACGTAGATATGGCACACGCCCTCGGAGTGGCCGAGCACCGGAATGCGCGTGTTTGCCTGAACATACTCGACCAGTGCCTTGGACCCGCGTGGGATCACCATGTCGATCAGCGTGTGCGCGGCAAGCATTTCGTTTACGCGCTCCCGCCCCAGCACCAGCGAGACAGCATCGGCCGGCAACCCTTCCATCTCGAGAGCTTCCCGCAACACACCGACCAGGGCGCTGGCGGTCACCTCAACCTCGCGCCCCGGCCTGAGCAGCACGGCGTTTCCAGACTTGAGCGCGAGCGCCGCAATTTGCGTCACGGCATCCGGCCGAGCCTCGAAGATAACCGCCAGCACGCCCAGCGGCACGCTGACCTTCTTCATATGCAGGCCTCTGCGCAGTGATTGCGGCGGCTCCGTATCGTCAAAAGTGACTTCCTTAGAATACGAAGGATCAAGGTCATCTAGCTCAATCGCGTCCAGCGTCTTGTCCAAAGGATCGGGCAACGCAGCCACCGCGCGCACCTGCGCAATCATCTCTGCAAGTCGGGCCTCGTTCAACTTCAGCCGCTCCAGCGTTGCTGGCGAAAGCTCACCGCTGGCAAGCAGACCCGCGGCAACTTCCAGGTCTTTCGCGTTTGCCGCCAACAGGTCGTCCTGCGCCCTCTCGAGCGCGCGCGCGAACGCCTCCAGCGCCGCGTTCCGTTTCTGCCCTGAAAGCGGCGCCAGAACGCGCGACGCACGCTGCGCGGCTATGGCGACCTCGCGGACGGATCTCACAACACGCACTCACTCGGCGAAAAGTGCGTGCCGACCGCTTCACCAGCCACAATGCGCTCCAGCACCCGCGGCGTACGGCCGTTAGCGATGATGACCGGCTTCCCGGCATCCAGCGCAATCCGCGCCGACTCCAGCTTCGAGATCATACCGCCGCGACCGCGCCCATTCCCTCCGTGCGCCAGGCCCAGAATCCGATCATCAATGCGGACGACCTCGCTCAGCAGGACAGCGCCCGGGTCAGCCGGATTGCGGTCGTACAACCCATCTACATCGGACAACAGGACCAGCAAATCTGCGTCGATGTGTTTCATCAAAAGCGCCGAGAGTTTGTCGTTATCTCCGAAAATCCTGACGCTGCGCTCCTGCTGCTCCGACTCCGCCGGCCGATCGAGTTCCATCGTCGAAACTGTATCGTTCTCATTGACGATGGGTATCACTCCCAGCGACAGCAGCGCACGCAGCGTCGCCCGCAGATTCTGGTGACGCAACGGATCGCGGAAGTCATCTTCGGTCAGCAGCACCTGCGCAATGCGGCAGCCCAGGCGGTCGAACGCATCCTCGTAAAGCGCCATCAGCCGCGACTGCCCAACCGCCGCACATGCCTGAATCTGCTCCAGAGCGACCGGCCGATCCGCGAGCCCCAGTCTTTCGGCCCCCAGACCGACAGCGCCGGACGAGACAACCAGCACCTCTAACTCCTGCGCTCGCAAGGCGGCTATCTGCTCTACCAGGCCACAAAGCAGGCCGAGCGCCACCTTGCCATCGGGCCGCATGATGACGTTGGTGCCGAGCTTCACCACGATGCGGTTCACGAATGCAGCTCCTAAACAGCCACCGCCGAAACCGCCGGTGTGATGCTGCGGTCCACAATAGGCGCGAGCCTGCGCAGCTTTTCAATCAGCTCCGTTAGCTGATCCGGAAACAACGACTGCGCGCCATCGCTCATGGCCTTGTCGGGGTTCGGATGCATCTCCATCAGCAGGCCATCGGCGCCCGCCGCGACTGAGGCCAGCGCCATCGGCGGCACCAAGTCGCGCTTGCCAACACCATGTGACGGATCACCCAGCACCGGAAGATGCGTTAGTTTCTTCAGCACCGGAATCGCCGAGATGTCCATCGTGTTGCGCGTGTATGTCTCAAAGGTCCGAATGCCGCGCTCGCACAGCATCAGTTCGTAGTTGCCGCCCGACAAAATGTATTCGGCCGAGAGCAACACCTCCTCGATCGTCGCTGCGATGCCGCGCTTCAGCAGTACCGGTTTCCGCACATGGCCAAGCTCGCGCAGCAAGTTGAAGTTCTGCATGTTGCGCGCACCCACCTGGAAGCAGTCAATGTAAGGCAGCATGGCTTCGATCTGCGAAATTTCCATCACTTCGGTGATCACCAGCAGGCCGTACTCGTCGGCCGCGGCGCGCATGATCTTCAGGCCTTCGACGCCCATGCCCTGGAAGCTGTACGGCGAGCTACGCGGCTTGTACGCTCCGCCGCGAAGGAAGCGCGCTCCCGCTGCGGCTACCTGCTGCGCGCTCAACTGGATCTGGTCTCGGCTCTCCACCGAGCACGGCCCAGCCATGATCACCACCTCATCCCCGCCCACGACCACGCCATTCGGGAAAGTGATACGCGTGCCTTCCGGACGAAAGCCGCGCCCAGCGAGCTTGTACTGCGACGAGATGCGATACGCCTGCTGTACCCCCGAGAGCACCTGAAATTCGGTCACCTCGAAGTGTGCCGGCGTTCCCACACCCGCAAGGATCGTCTGTATATCGCCAGTGGTGCGGTGGACATTAAAGCCGAGCTCAACCATCCGCTCGATTACGTTCTGAATCTGCTCGTCGGTCGCGTGGGACTGCATTGCTACGATCATCATGAGTTCCTTCTTTAGTTCGCTGGTACGAATCGTGCTTGGTTCTCTACTCCGGATTGTGGGTGGGGCGCCGGCAAAGCCGGGGGCCAGGACCCACAACCCGGAACCTACTGTTGCTTTTGCAACGACCGCATCACATCCATAATGCGTTCGTAAATGTCCTGCACCTGCCCAGCGGTAAGCGGGCCGGAGTTTGTCATGCGCACATGCTCGTAGACTTCGCGCTCACGGTTTGGCTCGTAGATAGGAGCGCCATTGCGTCGTTTGAGCTCCCCGATTGCAACGGCCGCAGCCGCGCGTTCCGAGAGCAGGCGGACGATCTGCTCGTCCACGGAATCGATCTTTATGCGCCAGTCCGGAATATCCATTTACTTCTCTCCTAGTAGGTCCAGGCCCGATCCCGCGACGGCAATGGCATGGTCTTCCGCCGCGACGCCGCCGCCAACGCCGATGCCACCAACGACAAACCCTTCGCGTCGGATCGGCACACCGCCCGGTATAAAGGCAAACGGTCGCGATGAAGCCGAGAGCAACGCCGGTGTAAACGGCTTGTCGAAGGGCAGATTCTGTGTGTCAGTGCCGAAATACACCGCCGTCCTCGCCTTCACTTCCGCAACCTCGACCGTCGCGAGCAAGGCACGTTCCGACCGCCCAAACGCAAGCAGATGACCGCCCTCGTCCACAATCGCCACAGACGCAGCAACGTTCATACTAATGCTCTTCTCCAAGGCTGCCTCAAGCATCTGGAACGCGTCTTGTCGAGTCACCTTCATAGCGCTGGCTTTAATCATAGCGACTCTCCCGTTCGGAGGTGCCTTACGAAGGCTCCCACTGCGGTGGCAGCTTCAGCCGCCGGCGTTTTCTCAATCAGCGCCACAATCGCGCTGCCGACCACTGCCGCATCGGCAAATTGCCCGACAGCCTTCACATGCGCTGCCGTCGAAACGCCAAATCCCAGCGCCACCGGCAGCTGCGTGAACTTCCTGATGCGTTCCACGAGCGCCTGCGCGTCGGTAGCCAGTTCCGTCTGCGCTCCCGTAATCCCGACCCGCGAAATCGCATAGACAAACCCCCGGGAGTTCTCACCAATTGCCTTCAGTCGCGCGTCAGGCGACGTCGGCGCGGCCAGAAATACCGGGGCCAGATCATTCGCTTTCATCACGCGCAGGTACTCTTCCGCTTCCTCCACGATCATGTCGGTCAGCAGCACGCCATCGGCGCCCGCAGCCTTCGCTGCCTTGCCAAACGCTTCCATACCCAGCCGGACTACCGGGTTGAGGTAGCTGAACAGAATGATCCCCGCCTCGGGTCGCACGTCGCGAATCTCGCGGCAAATGCCGAGCACATCCGTCAGCCGCGTGCCTCGTGCGACGGCCCTCTCCGACGCCCGCTGAATCACCGGCCCATCCGCCAGCGGATCGCTGAAGGGAACGCCCAGTTCGATCACATCCGCACCCGCATCGATGGCGGCAATCGCCATGTCGCGCGTCGTCCCAAGGTCAGGGTCGCCCGCTGTCAGATAGATCACCAGCCCAGGCTTCGCTTGAAATCGAATCGGCATCAGCCCTTGGCCTCCACGCTGCCACTCAGGTTCATCTCCCGCGTCATGATCCCAATATCCTTGTCCCCGCGCCCGCTCACATTCACCATGACAATCTGGTTACGCGACATCCTGGGCGCCATCTTGATCACCTCGGCCACCGCATGCGCCGTCTCGAGCGCCGGGATAATCCCTTCCGTCCGACTCAGCACGCTCACCGCGTTCAACGCCTCATCGTCCGTCGCGCTCGTATACGTCGCGCGCAGAGAGTCGTGCAGCATCGCATGCTCCGGCCCGACGCTCGCATAATCCAGCCCTGCGCTGACGGAGTGCGTCGCCGCCACCTGCCCCGCATCATTTTGCAGAACGTAGGAGTAGGTTCCCTGCAACACGCCCGGAACCCCGCCGCCGTTCTTCGCGAACCGGGCCGCGTGCTCGCCCAGCGCCGTTCCCCGCCCGCCCGCCTCCACGCCGATCAGCGCGACGTTGGGGTCCGTCAGGTACTCGTACCACGCGCCAATCGCGTTCGATCCCCCGCCGACGCAGGCTACGATCGCATCAGGCAATCGGCCCTCGTGCTCCAATATCTGGCGCCTGCTTTCCTTCGAAATCACGCGGTGAAAATCTCGCACCATCGTCGGATAAGGATGGGACCCCAGCGCGCTGCCAAGGATGTAGAACGTGCTTCGCACATTCGTGACCCAGTCGCGCATCGCTTCGTTGATGGCGTCCTTCAGTGTCGCCGACCCCGAACTGACACCGCGCACTTCCGCCCCCAGCAGCCTCATGCGGAAGACATTCAACTCCTGCCGCCGCATGTCTTCGTCGCCCATGTAGACCACGCATTCAAGCCCGAAGAGCGCGCAGACCGTGGCCGTCGCCACGCCATGCTGGCCCGCGCCGGTCTCGGCGATGATGCGCTGCTTGCCCATTCTCCTGGCCAGCAAAGCCTGCCCCAGAGCATTATTGATCTTGTGCGCGCCCGTGTGCAGCAGGTCTTCGCGCTTCAAATAAATCTTCGCGCCGCCCAGCGTCTCGGTCAGGCGCTTTGCGAAATACAGCGGCGTTGGCCGCCCCACATACTCCTTCAGCAGCCCATCAAGCTCTGCGTGGAATCCCGCATCCGCCTGTGCTTCCGCATAGGCCGCGTCAAGCTCTAGCAGCGCTGCCATCAGGGTTTCCGGCACATAGCGGCCACCGTAGATGCCGAACCGACCCGGCGTCGCCATGCTCGGCGCGGACATCGGACTCGTTAGTTGACTCATACTCATTGCCTTCTCCGGCTTCCTTCTAAAGCGCAAATAAAAAAGCCCCGACAGGATTGTCGCGGCTCGGTGGATTGGTTTGAATCTGCTGAAAACTTCAGCGAGGCTCAGTCCGCCGTGGCCGCTACTGTGCGCCAGTAGCGGAACGTAAAGCGGAACGGGGTGTAGAGCAAACGCATGGCTCCACATTACACCGGTCTCGTTGCTCAGACAAGGGTTGCCCGCGAAATAACTTTCAGCGGTGCATCTATCCCTTGGAATCCAGGCATCGGACTCATGAGCGGACTGTGTTTGTTCGCGGGAGGATCAGCATGAACGTCACGAAATTTGCTGCGTACGCGGTCACGGCGGCGGTTCTCGCCATGCCCCTGGGCATACTGGCCCAGGAGTCCCACGAAGACGCGAAGGCCCAGGTAGGAGCCAGGGACAAGCACCACCACAATAAAGCCAAGCTGGTCGGCGGCGGCGCGGCCGGCGGAGCTGCGGTAGGAGCAATGGCCGGCGGTCCGGTAGGTGCAGTCGTTGGAGCCGGTATTGGAGCGGGCAGCGGCGTGGTTGCGAACAAGATTCGCAAGCACCACGCAATCAAAAAGCGCGAGCAGACTGCCACCCCAGAAACGCGTTAACCGCAGCGCCACCATCATTCGACACACGACGGACATACGCAAGGAGCACGACATGACGATCAAAACGCTGGTTGCCTCAACCGTACTTTCCACCATTCTCCTGCCCGTAACCGCTTTCACGCAGACGTACAACGGTCAGCACCGCCGCTATCGCAACCATGAGAGCGCCAGGCAGGCCCAGACTCGCAGCGACGCGCGCCACCATACCAAGGCCAAGGTCGTAGCCGGATCGGCCGTCGGAGGCGCTGTTGTGGGAGGCCTTCTGGGAGGCGGAAAAGGTGCGATCATCGGTGCCGGTGTCGGCGCGGGAGGCGGTTTGTTGGCAAACAAAGTCCGTAAGGACCGTGATGTCAAGCAGCGCGAGCGCGGCGAGCGTTATTGAGTCTTGCCCGCCACCTGGTGGAAGACCATCGGCGCAACCGCCGTGGCGCCCGCCTCACGCCCCCTAACTGGCAATACAGCTACAAGGGCGATTGCTGGACAAACCCGCTTTACGGCGGGTTTTCGTCCTTAGAATTAGTTCCTTGCGGCCGCAATGAATTGCCTGAGGCGCACCGGGTCTTTCTTGCCCGCGGAAATCTCTACCCCGCTCGCGACGTCTACACCCCAGGGCGCAAAGTCGGCGATCGCGGCGGCGACGTTCTCAGGCCGCAGACCTCCTGCCATGATTACCCGCGGAGGCTGCCCGCTTTCCGCCTCGCCGGCCTCGCGCAGCAGCGCTCCAACGTGCTTCCAATCGAATGCGAGGCCCAGACCGCCCGACACCCCGCTCTTGGCCGCATCAACCAGGATCGCCCATACTGATCTCTCCGCCAGCACCTCCCGCACAGCAGCGAGGAACGCTTTGTCGGCACGCACGCGATCAGCTGCGTCCAGCGAATAGGCCACGGTCTGGATAATCTTCAACTCGCCTCCAAATGCGTTCGAAAGCGTCCGCACCAGGTCCGGCTTGAACGCCCGATGCAGTTGCGCCGCCGTCAATCCCGAGCAGGCGACATCGCGCTCAATCTCGAACGCATCATCGCTCGCAAACACGCCGACTTTCTCGACGCTCGCTGGCAGCTTCCCGGTGATCGCGGTGACCTGTTCCGTTGTCACCTGGCGTTTGCTCGGCGCGAAGACGAAGCCCACAGCGTCCGCGCCCGCCTCCACGGCCGTGAGCGCGTCCTCAGAACTGGTATTGGCACAAATCTTGACCCACATCGCTAGCTCGCCAGTCTTTCCGGTCCGCCATCGAGGACTTGTACATCCCGCAGCATCGCACGGAGAGCTTCGCCCGGCCGCGCTTGCCGCATGAGCGACTCGCCAATTAGAAAAGCCTCATACCCTGCCAGTCGCAAGCGCTGCATGTCCGCCGAGGTGTGAATTCCACTCTCCGCGACCTTCACCGCGCTGGTCGGTAACGACGCCGCCAGTTCCACGGCACGGGCAAGCGAAACCTCGAATGTCTTCAAATCACGGCTGTTCACGCCAACACACTCGCAGTCGAGCGCGAGAGCCCGTTGCAACTCCTCCGCATCATGCACCTCACACAACACGTCGAGCTGCATCGCCCGCGCCGCATCGCGCAGCACCTTTAACTCCGCGTCCGTCAAAGCCGCGACGATCAGCAGGATCGCATCCGCACCGTTGGCCCGCGCCTCCAGAATCTGGAACTCATCCATCATGAAGTCCTTGCGCAGACATGGAATCTTGACCGCGCGTGACGCCAGACGCAAATCCGTTAGCGAACCCTGGAAAAACTTCTCGTCCGTCAGCACCGACAATACTGCCGCACCCGCGGCCTCCATCTCTGCCGCCAGCGCACCTGCATCGAATGCCGCGCGGATGAGACCCTTCGACGGTGAGGCTTTCTTCAACTCCGCGATGACCGCCGGTCCGCCTGTCGCCTTCGCCCGCAAGGCCCGCGCGAACCCCCGCGGCGTGTGCTGGGCAGCCGCCTGCTCCAGCGCAGCGAAATCCGCCGCCGCCTTGCTTTCCGCGACCTGCAGCCGCGTGTGTGCCAATATCTCCGGCAGGTACATTGTCCGTTCTGTATCCGCAAAAGCCATGTTATCCATGCTACGGCAATCTATGCCGGTTCCAGGTCGCGCAACTCCATGACGATCTGCGCTGCTGCCATGCGCGCGTCATCTTCCTTGTCTACGGGAAAGCTGATCGCACCCACCCGCGCGTGTCCGCCGCCGCCGAATCGCTCGCAGATCGCCGAAATATTCGCCAACTCGCTCGCCGCTTTCGTCGTCCAGGGATTGGTGCCCACGGACACCTTGTTCCGAAAGCTCGACCGTGACAGCCCCACGTTGTACGTCCCTGCCGGATGCAGATAGTACGGTATGAACTTGTTGTAGCCCTCATTCGGTTGATCCGTGATGTCGAACGTGATGACGCCGCGCTCCTCATGCGATCGCTCTCGAATCAGCTCGATGGACGCACGGTGTGCCGCCATCAGCGGCTCCAGCAACTCCTGCACAAAATCCTGCGCCAGCACCTCGTCCAACGTCATCGAGGTCAGCAGCGGAATGAACTTCTGCACCAGCGCACTGTCCGGCGCGCTTTCGATCACCATGGTCAGCTTCATGGCTGCGGCGCCCATCTCCACCGCGGACTGGGCGCTTTCATATTTCGCGCCATCCACTATGTTTGCCCAATGGATCAGCTCGGCCAAAGGCGTCACGTCCATGCCGAACTTCGTGCTTGCAATGTGCGCAATCCAACCCGTACAGCTCATATAGTCGGGGTCGAAGAACTTGCGCATCGTCTGTGTTCCGTCCGCCTGTCCGGCCCGGAACTGAGCCTCGTCTTCCGCGTTCGCGAACGCCGAAAGGTGGTGGTCAAACCACCACGTCACTCGCGGCGACGGCGAATACTTGAAGTCGACAATTGCGTTCTCACCCTCTTCGAGGAACCAGTTCTCCTCAAAAAGAGCGCCCACCCTGTGCTTCAGCCCCTGATAAACGAAGTTGTTTGCCGTCCCTATGCACTCGCGATGGAACCGCGTGAACAGTGCAGCCGAGCAGGCCCCGTCGAAACAGTTGTCGTGATACAGAACCTTGCAGGTCACCCACGTACCTCCGCCCTCGAAACCACAAGGATACCGGAATCAGATAAGCGAACCGGCTGCCTGCCGTTCGAAACGATGCCGCTACTTCAGCGGTATATCAAGCACCTCGATCGTATAAGCCGGAACGTTATGCGACGGCGTCAAGCGCACTGTGGATTCCACCGGCTTGATCGCTTCCGGCGAGGTGATGGAGTTCGTCGCCTGGAAGCTGGCCGCGTGCAGCGTGGTCAGCTTCGCGGGTCGCGCCGAAACGCCCTTCAGATCGAGCGTCAGTGATTGCGGCAGGTTCGATGCGTTGACCAGTTTCAGGTGCAGCATCTTCTTGCTGGAAGACACGGTGGCCGAGTAAAAGAAGCGATCGCCAGCGCCGGTCATCGTGGACTTCGCCGTCCCATCGCCGACGTGGTTGGCAAAGAGCGCCTGCGCGTAGTAACTGGGCGAAGCATACGTGGTGAGCGCGTCGAAGCCGATGAGGTCGGTAGCCCACTGCATCGCACCGGGGTTCACGTTGACCAGCATCGGAGCGTAGCTGGAGATCAGGATCAGGTCAGAGTTGCGCTCCATAGAGGTCATCCACGCCGCATCGCCGAGTGCATCGCCGAAGTTCGGTGTGGGGGAACCGGAGCGCGTCGCCCATTCGCCGACGAAGACCTTGGGCCCGGTTCGAGGTTCGTTGTCGTAGTGGTGTACGAGGTCAAACATTTCCGCGGGAGACTTGTAGTAGTGGTCGTCGATCAGGTCAGGCTGGGCAGCAGCGCTGGCGACCTTGACCGGCGCGGTGATGATGAGCTTGTACTGCGGATACTTCTTGCGCAGGGCAAGCGCGAACTGCTCGAAACGCGCAGGGTAGCTTCCAGACTTGTCGAACCAGTCCTCGTTGCCGATCTCAATGTAGTGCAGAGGAAAAGGCGCGGGGTGGCCGTCTTTGATGCGCTCTGCTCCCCACTTCGTTTCCGGACCGCCGGTGACGTATTCGACCTCATCGAGCGCGTCCTGCACGTAGGGCTCGAGCGCCTTGCCGGGGTGGATGTAGTCGCCCTTCAGCGCATAGCCGGCGTAAACGGCGAGCACAGGCTCGATCCTCAGGTCTTCGCACCACTCCAGGAATTCCAGCAGGCCGAGGCCATCGGTGGACCAGTAGGTCCAGGGAGCCTGATGGCCGGGGCGGTCGACCAGTGGACCGATCGTCTTCTTGAAGTCATATCGGTCGGCAATCTGATCGCCTTCGAGATAGTTGCCGCCGGGCAGGCGCAGAAACTTGGCGTTCATCCCGGCCATGCGTTCCATCAGGTCGGCGCGGTTGCCGTTCACGCGGTCCTTGTACGTGGGCGGAAAGAGTGAGACAAGCTGAAGAGATACGCTTCCCGGCCTCGATACCGTGAGTTGCAGATGATTGGACGCAGAGGGCTTGATATCCGCGCCGGTCGTGAGGCTGTACTGATACTGCGACCACCCGCCGGCGTGAAGCTCGACCCGGGCTTCGGCGATTACTCTGCCGGTATCATTCGAGATGAGTTGCGCCGTGACGGGGCCGGGATCTGCGCTACCGAGCTTCGCGTAGAACGAGCCCATGTATTTTGTGCGTGGGCGCACTGCCATGCCCCAGTAGCCGGAGTTGCTTAGACCGGCTTCGTTACCGGGAGAGGCAGAATCAACGGTGAGCTTCAGGCTGGTGGGGAGGCCCTTGCTGGGGCCGTCGGTCTTGTCTACCGCGAAGGAGGCCTTGGCATTGCCGTTGCGCACGACACCCCAATTGCCTACGCCGTCCCAGTGCGCGCGGAAGGTGCGGTTATCCACCATCTCCGCATAGAGGCCGCCATCGTAGGAGTGGTTGATCTCTTCGGTCATCAAGCCGTACAGCATCGGGCTTACGGGCGTGACGATGCTCTGCGCGTCGATAAGGAGTTTGGCGGGGGCGGAGCTTTGCGCCAGAGGAACCTGGGCGACTGCCGCAAGCAATAGGGCAAGGGGTAGAGTGCGGTGGGCTACACAAGAAAGCATCATGAGTCCTCGCGGAGAATTGTAAGTGACCGCTTCGAGTTTCCGCTGCTACCGTTCAATGCAGAATCTCGCCGTTCAACGATCTACGCTTCTAGTTGACGGCTCAGACGAATACCCTTGAAAACGGAGAACTATGTCTTCTCCGCGTGCTCCTTACGCAGCGAGGATGAACCTCCAAAGTACTTACGCGAGCCTGTATCCAGCATCTAGGCTAAAACATCTAAGGCGAGGCATTACAGCAAAGAACAGCACGTCCGCCAGCGCCTCGCGCTGCGGAATTTGAACAACTTCAGGAGATACGACACAGATGGGAAAAGTAATCAAGATCGCAGAAAAAGGCATCGTTCTCGGAGCGAAGGCGGGATGGTCCGTATTCAACAAACTGAACTCGATTAGCCCTAACGCATCATTTACCCCCAAGTGGTCGGACAAGCCGCTGCTGAAGAGCTACCAGAAGGAAAAGCCGCCCCTGGGCTGGCCCCGCACCACCGACTCCCTTTGCCCGCGCTGCGTTCCAGAGATTCGCCAGCAGATTATCGACGGCAAGCTGCCCCACGAAATCCTGCTCAATGAGAAGGTCGGCGAAATCAAGGCGCAGATCATCGAGCGCGATGGCCAGATTCTCATGGTCAAGGACTGCCCCGTCCACGGACACTTCGAAGACGTCATGTCCATCGACACCGCCTTCTTCAAGCATCTGGAAGAGGTCTTCCCCGGCCGCGACATCCGCGCGCACAACGACGAGAAGCTGCACAACCACGGTACTTCGACCGTGACGCACGGGCGTGGATCGGTATTGACGATCGATCTGACGAACCGCTGCAACATGATGTGCGACCCCTGCTTCATGGACGCCAACCAGGTTGGCTTCGTCCACGAGCTCACATGGGACGAAATAAAGACCATGCTCGACAACGCTGTGACCATCAAGCCCAAGCGCCAGATGTCGGTCCAGTTCTCAGGCGGCGAGCCGACGTTGAGCCCGTACTTCCTCGATGCCGTAGCCTACGCGCGCAAGGTTGGCTACACCTCCGTCCAGGCTGCCACCAACGGGATCGAGTTTGCCAAGTCCAAGGAGTTTTCAAAGGCCGCCGCTGAAGCCGGTCTGCGCTACGCCTATCTCCAGTTCGACGGCATCGGCAACGCCGCCAACTCGCACCGCAAGGTCGGCAACTCGTTCGACGTCAAGCTCCAGGCCATCCACAACCTGCACGAGGCCGGTGTAGACATCGTTCCCGTTACCTGCATCATCAACGGCATCAACAACGAGCAGGTTGGCCGCATCATCGAGTTCGCCCTCGACAACCCCAAGAAGATCAACTTCCTCTCATTCCAGCCGGTTTCATTTACGGGCCGCGACGAAGAGGTTTCCGACGAGCGTCGCATGGCGCAGCGCTACACGCTTTCGCACCTGGCGCACGACGTCAAAAACCAGACCGGCCTGGGCGAGCCCGTACGCGACTGGTTCCCCATCAGCTTCATGTCCACCTTCTCCGATTGGGCCGACCTTGTTCACGGACCGAACCATGATTGGGGCCAGCTTTCCTGCGGTTGCCACCCCAACTGCGGCATCGGCATGGCGCTCATGATTGACAAGGAAACCAAGGAAGCCGTGCCCGTCACGGCCTTCCTAAACGCCGACCGTCTCGCCAAGGACATCGCCCGCGTCAACGACGCAGCGCGCGGCAAGTACCTCACCATGCTGGGCGCCGGTCTCGCGCTCATCCGCAACTACGAGCCGAAGAACGCACCCACACACTTCAGCATCTTCTCTCTGCTCACCAAGTTCGACAAGTGCTTCGGCGCCACCGGCCGCGATTACGGCAAGGTCACCGGCGACCGCACCATGGACGACATCAAGAAGCGCCGCGCCGACCGCTGGAACTTCCTCTTCATCGCCGGCATGTGGTTCCAGGATCTCTTCAACTACGACTTCCGCCGCACCGAGCAGTGCATCATCCCCTACGCCACGCAGGAAGGTGAGATCAGCTTCTGCGCATACAACACGGGCATCGGCTGGCGCAACATCATAGAAAAGATGCATATGACGTCCTCGCTCACCAAGTGGTACGAGGAGCACGGACGGCATGAAATCTTCGCAGGCGGCAAGAACGTCGGCCTCGAGAAGGAATCGAAGTACGACCTCGTGCTCAACAAGGAGCACGTAGACTCGGCTGCGAACGATACCTTCGACAAGAGCGGCATTGCCAAGAACGCACGCGAAGAAAAAATCCGTGCCCGCGACGCCAAGCTCAAGCAGGACGCCGAAAACGCCCGCATGGCCAAGCTCTACCGCAAGGAAATCCTCCAGGAACCCGAGCTCCCCGGCGGCTTCGTAGCCATCGGCGAAATCGGCGGACTTGGCGGCATCAAGCCTGCGGCACCGGTTACTACTTCGAAGGTTGAAGTGGTCAGCAACATCGAAGAGACCGTTGCCGGCGACTAAGCACCACGTTGCATCGTTGAAGGAAGGGCCACCAGCGCAGGTGGTCCTTCTCATTTTAAGCGTTGGGCTGGACGCAACACACGCCGACCACATCTGCGCGGTTCAGACCGACCCGGTAAATGACATGACTGCACGGTCGTACCGTAGGTCACGATGCTCGTCCTTACTATTCAAAGAAGTACAACCCCACCTTCTCCGTCCTCAGCGCCCGCGGGTCGAACCGCCAATAATTCCCCTGATCATTCTCGTCGCCATTGAGTTGGCGCTCAGGCGTCCACTTCCCGTCAGCCATCGTTCCCTCCACAATCGACCCGATCCCCACATACTTGCCGGGCGTGCGCAGCGTAAATTTCACATGGAAGCCCTTGCCCACACCGAGAAGCTCCGTCGGCGAGGTCATCAGGATCAGGCCGTAGCCCTTATCCGACCCGCGTCCGAAAATCTCGTCGAGCGAAACGTGCGCGGTCAAGGCACCGAAGTTGAACTCCACCGACGGGTGTTCCTTGGTGAGGGTAAACCCATGGACGTTGCCTTTGGTCTGCGCGTCCAGAAGCATAGGCGCGATGTTGCCAATGGCCTTGTAGCTCTCCCCAAGATCGGTAATGCCGTTGAGGAAGCTGGACAACGCGGGATCGGTCGATTGTTGGCGAAGTTGGGCGTTTTCCGTGGCAAACGGCGCATCGATCGCAAACGGGCAAAAGCCCAGCGCGGAATGCTCGCCCACCGCATAGAACACATTCGCCGCACCCGCCGTTCCGCCATTGGTCTCCGGTAGAAACAGTGGATTGTCCGGCCGATGAAACCGCCCCGCCCAGCCGTAGAAGTCTGCCGCATAAAGATCCGGCGCGTACAGATCCAACGCCGACCCCGCCGCCTTCCATACGTCGATGACGCGCGGTTGCGGTCCGCCGCTCGGATAGTCGCCCGGCGTCGTATCGCCGCCCCCCAGCCACGCATTCACATACATCGGCAGCGCATAAGCCGCCTTGCCCGCTGCTGCCACGGCTTGCACATAGCGACCGTAGTTCCAGGCCATAAACACTTCGTCAGCTCGCGCGGACTCCCCAAAAACCTCGCCCCACGTGCCCGATGTGCGGGCTCCATTCGCTACCCAGAGCTCGTGCAGCTCAGGGTTCAGGTCCTCCCGGTGCGCCTTCAGATAGCGTGTCAACTCCGCTGGCACAGCCGACTCGAAAGCCCGGTCAGCTTCCGCCGAGTGGTCGCGCGCCGCCCCCAGTATCCCCACCTCATTTTCCACCTGCATCATCAGTACCGTGTGGTCGGTGTCCACCTGCTTGATGTGCGCCATCAGCGCCGCGAACGCCCGGCTGTCCGCATCCCGCGTGTTCTTGCTGACGCCTTCTATGGACGACAGAATCGGTGCCTTGCCATGGTTCAACACCACCCGAGGAAAGCGTTTCGTATTCTGCTTGACCCACACAGGCTGATAGCTTGAAAGGCCGTTCTTCCACGCAGCCAGCCATAGAAAAACGATCTTTACGTGATGTTCGCGAGCCTGCGAGATCAACCCATCCGCCAGCGCGAAATCGTATCGCCCTTCCTCAGGCTCCACCAGCTCCCACGAAAGCGGTGTCAGCACGGTGTTCATTGGAACCGCCGCTAGTTTTGGCCACAGGGGCTTCATGTACTCCAGCGACGACGAGCTGGAGTTGTGAAGCTCTCCACCCAGCATGAGGAACGGCTTTCCGTCGACGATGAGCTGCGTTGCCAGCCCGCGCTTCTCCAGATGCGGGGCGGGCGTCTGCGCCCTTGCGCACACCGCACCCCCACTCACCAGCAGCATCCCCACAACGACATCCGCGCGAAAGCCGCCCATCAGGCAGCGAATAATTGGCTTCAATCCCATCATTGAAAAACTCCTGACCTGGCGACCCATTCCATCCTGCAGACTCACCCAACCGCTACGAACGAACCCAATGAGGGTAGCATCCGCCGCTTTCACGCACCCGCCTCCATTTACACTCTCCGCATGTCCCCCGTGCTCGACCACCCTCTCCTCTTCGCGCCACTCGTCGTCGCTCTTTTATTCGCCGCAGGGTCAGCAGGAGTCTGGCTCAGGGCCGCGCGCGCAGATGCCATGCTGGAAGCCTCCGATTCCCTCAAAACTCTCGAGGGCGCCGTCCTCGGCCTGCTCGGTCTGCTGCTCGGCTTCAGCTTCGCCATGAGCGTCAATCGCTACGACATGCGCAAGCAGCTCGAAGTCGAAGAGGCCAACGCCATCGGCACCACATGGCTCCGCACCGACGTTCTCGCCGAGCCCGCCAGAGCGCGCGAGCGCCAGTTGCTGCGCGAATACGTGACTGTGCGGCTCCAGTTCCTTTCCGCCGGCACCGACCGCGCAGCGATCGCGCAGGCGCTCGCCCGCACCGGAGAACTGCAGAACCGCATCTGGGAAGTGGGCGTCGGCGAGAGCTCCGTCCGGCGCGACCCCGTAAGCGCACTCTTTCTCTCCACACTCAACGACGCCATCGACGCCACTGAAAAACGCTCCGCGGCCTTCGAAAACAGGATTCCCGGCGCTGCCTGGGCGCTTCTGCTCTTCATGGGCTCGGCGGCCAGCGCGCTGGTCGGCGCGAGTGCTTCGCGCCGCTCTCGCGCACTCGTCATCGTGCTGCCCCTCGTGGTCGGCGCGGCGATGATGCTGATCCTCGACCTCGACAGTCCCCGCGCTGGCTTCGTGCAGGTAAAGCAGAACAGCATGATGCGCGTAGCCGCACAGGTCGGCGCTAACCAATCAGCACCGGTGATGAAGCCCTGAACGCTCCGGTCAAAAGGCGCGCACGCTCTCCTCAATCGCCAGCGCGTCGACGTCGATATTCAATGCTCTGCCCAGGTTGCGGAGCCCCTGGCTCCACTCCGGCGACCAGTGCGAATGGTTCGACCGCCGCAGCAGGTCATTCCAGATATTCTGCGCCTGCCACAAGTTCACTTCCATCGGCAGCGAGCGCAGGCTGTGAGCAATGGCCAGCGTATCGTTCAGCACAGTCAACGATTGCGTCACCGCCGCAGCCGACTCCAGCCGCAGCATCGCGCGCTTCATTCGCTTGTCCGCAGTGAACGCAAGCAGCGCCACATCCAGCGTCACGCCATCGATCTGGGCGCGGCCCAGCAGTCGCGCCACCTCCGTCGGATCGTACGTCTCGGACTCCAGCGCCTTGCGCAAACTCGCATTGATCGCAAAGCTGGCTGCCACCGCCAGCGCCGGCGGTGTAGCCACACCCGACTCCGAAAGAAAGTGCAAGAGCGTCGCATGCTCCTCATAAATGCGCATGAGGGACCCTTCTACCTCGGATAGAGTCTGGTTCAAGATGCTTTTCAAGATTCGGTGCTGCTCGTCGGAAAACAGCGATGTCAGCGAGTACAGCGTGTTGTCGAAAAACCGGTCGATCAGCCGTATCATCTCCGGCAGATTGGCCCGGCCCATGGACGTGCGCGCGGCCAGCGCAAACGCTTCCCAGGCTTCTTCATCCGCAGGCGTAAAGCGCTTCACCGCCGCCGAAAGGTTCTGGTCGCCCAGGTGCAGCACGGCGAAACAAATGTCTTCGCGCTCCTCCGTGATCCGAGCCATCACCTCAGCCCTGCCCAGAGCCACGCGCCCGCGGCCCGAGCTGAACACTTCATAGCTCTGCCGGCGGAGGTCGTAGCAAAAAAGCTCGCCCTTGTCTGGATAGACGCGAAAGATCGAGCTGATTGCATAGTGCGCGCCCACGTGCTCCAGATCGACGCGTGCATGGGTGACATGACGCCGATAAACCTCAGCGCCGCTCCCCATCCCCGGCACATTGCTCTTCGCCGTCCCGAGTAGCGCCAGAAACTCCGCTTCGAGCGCCACGCCCGGCTCGCCAAACAACTTCGCCGCAAGCTGCAGCACACGTCCCGCGTAGGCAATAATCTGTACCGTCTCGATGCCCGAAATCTCATCGAAAAACCACCCGCAGGAGGTGTACATCAGCTGCGTGTGCCGCTCCAGCTCCAGCAGTTCGAACACAGTCGTGCGCTCCTGCTGCGTCAATTCTCGAACCCCGTGCTCAGCCAGAAAGCGAGCTACATTCTCCGGGTAACGATCCAGCACCAGCGAAATGTAAGCGTCCCGCGCGGCCCACAAGTCATGCAGTAGCGGCGCAGCGACCGTTTCCGCCAGCGGAGCCGTCTTGTCCCGCAGCAGGTTCAGCGCATCGCGCAGCGGTCCCCGCCATTGCTGGTGATAGCCCGGCTTGCCACCGCTGCAGCCGCAATCTGAACGCCACCGCTCAACGCCATGGGAGCAGCTCCAGCTTGTGTCTTCTGCAACTTCAGCCTCCCATTTCGGCGGAAATCTTTCGAGGAACTCGCCGTAGTTGGTCAGGCGAGCCAGTTTTTTCTCCTCGATCCAGTGCAGCGCATAGCTCAACGCCATCTCGCCATGTTTGTGATGATGCCCGTAGCTTTCGCCATCCGTTGCCACGTGCGAAAGCTGCGGCTCATCTGCTCCTTTGTTGCCATGGAACCCCGCTACCAGGCGCTGGCCGAAGCTCTCGCCAGAATTCAAGAGCCCCTCGAACGCGATCGCTCGCGAACCCGGACCGTCGTAGAAAAAGACTGTGATCGTGCGTCCCTCATCCAGATGCACCAGGTAAGGGTGCGCCGGATCCACATTGGCCCCCGAAGTCTCGCTCCAGGCCTCCGTGCTGACCCGCGGCGCCTCAACGGCCCGCGGCGGCTCTGGCGTCTCGAGCTCCTGGTCCACGGGCGTGTCGTTCAACCCGGCCTCCATCTGCGGCGACGGCCGGTCGCCGGCCCGCCGGCGTGGTGCCGGCGCTGCGGCATCGGCTGCCGCCCTCACGCTCCGCATCGCAATCTCTTCCGCGGGCAGCCTCCGAAGGCGCGCGCATTGGCTCGGCGCCAGAATAGTGAACAGGATGCCCTCCTGCGCCAGCAGATCCAGCACCTTGCGCGACACCGCCGTCTCCGCCAGCCACATGCCCTCGGGCTTGCGGCCAAAGCGATGCTCAAAGTCGGCCACTCCCCAACGGATCTGCGTGCGAGCATCGCGCTCGTTCGCCAGCGGCATGATGACGTGGTTGTAGACCTGCGCGATCGCCGAGCCATGGCCAGAGAAGCGAGCGGCACTGGCCCGGTCCGCATCCTGGATCATGCGGTACGTGCGAGGTGCGAACTCAGACAGCCAGCTCAGCAGCGTAGGGCCGAAGTTGAAGCTCATGCGGCTGTAGTTGTTGACGATCCGGACGATCTGGTTAGCCTTGTTCGTAATCCGCGAAGCTCCATTCGGCGCATAGCACTCCGCCGTAATGCGCTCATTCCAGTCGTGATACGGCGCAGCGGAATCCTGCACTTCCACGGTTTCGAGCCACGGATTCTCGCGCGGTGGCTGGTAGAAATGGCCGTGCACGCAGATGTAGCGCTTCGGTTCGGACGCTGCTTCGATTTTGGACTGTCTGGTCTTCGCCATGATGGTATTGGTGGTCGTTTCGGGCATCTGCCTTCGAGTGTAGGGTGCGCAAGGCCTTCGCACCAAGACGGAGGACACTGCGGGCCGCCGCTCGGTCGACCACCGCCGGGAAATCGTTGTGCGCGCCCAACGGACTTATAATAAAAGTCGCTGTGCGCTAACCGTTCTGCGCACCCCAAGGAGTTTTTCTGTCATGGCGAACCTTTTGGACCAACTGAAGTCGATGACAACCGTGGTTTCCGATACCGGCGACATCAACGCGATCAAAGCCTACAAGCCCACAGATGCGACGACGAACCCCTCGCTGATCGCGGCGGCGGCGGGGATGCCGGCCTACCAGCAGATTGTGGACGACGTGCTGACGACGGCGCGCCACGCGTCTCCCGCCGAGGCGTCGGACAAGGACGTGGCGGCTGCGGCGTTCAAGACGCTGGCGGTAGCGTTCGGGCGCAAGATCCTGGACATCGTTCCGGGCCGCGTGTCGACCGAAGTCGACGCCCGCTTGAGCTATGACACAGAGAAATCGCTGGCTGCCGCGCGCGACATCATCCAGCAGTACGAGGCGGCGGGCGTGGGCCGCGAACGCGTTCTGATCAAGCTGGCTTCGACCTGGGCAGGCATCAAAGCGGCGGAGACCCTGGAGCAGGAAGGCATTCACTGCAATATGACGCTGCTGTTCGGCATCCACCAGGCGGTCGCGTGCGCGGAGGCCAAAGTAACACTCATTTCGCCCTTCGTCGGCCGGATTCTTGACTGGTACAAGAAGGACACCGGGAAAGACTATGCGGGCGCCGAAGACCCCGGCGTGGAGTCCGTGACTGAGATTTACAACTACTACAAGAAGTTTGGCTACAAGACAGTCGTAATGGGAGCCAGCTTCCGCAACTCCGGCGAGATCAAGGAACTGGCCGGCTGCGACCTGCTGACCATCGCACCCAAACTGCTGGAAGAGTTGAAGACAACCGAAGGCGAGCTGCCGCGCAAGCTGGACCCCGAAGCAGCCCGAGGTTTGCCGATCGAGAAAATCAGCATGGACGAGGCAACGTTCGAAAAGATGCACGCCGAAGACCGCATGGCGCACGACAAGCTGAAGGAAGGTATCGAAGGCTTCTCGAAGGCGCTCGAAGAACTGGAACAGCTTTTGGAGAAGCGCCTGTCGGAATTACCGAAGGAGCAACTGGCAGCTAAAAGCTGACAGCGAACAGTAAGCAGCGACCCGGTAGGGCGAAGGTCGGCGAGGCGTCCCTTGGTGGGACGCCTTTCTTTTTGGAGCGGTGCCCAAACGCAGCGGCGATAATGGGGCAGTGAAGAGTTGGATCGAGATTTCGGCTGCGCGGTTGACGCAAAACTTTCGCGCCACTTGTGTGGCCGCCGGGCCGGACGCCGAACCCCTGGCCGTGATCAAAGCCGACGCGTACGGCCATGGAGCCACGCTCTGCGCTCCCGCCCTGGTCAGTGCGGGAGCGCGTTGGCTGGGAGTCACGGACGTCGAAGAAGGCGCGCTGGTGCGGCAAACGCTGGGCGAGATCACCACGCGCATCATGATGATGTGCGGCATGGAGCCAGCGGACGCGGACGCGCTGGTGGAGCACGGCTTGACTCCAGTCGTCTGGACAGCCGAGCACATTCACTTACTGGACGGTGCAGCACAGGCGGCCGGGCAGCGAGTCGCGGTGCATGTTGAGGTAGATACCGGTATGGCGCGACAGGGTGCCGCGGTCGGCGCTCCGTTGGACGCCGTGCTGAAACTGCTGGCAACTTCGCAGTGGGTAGTTGGCGAAGGCCTGATGACCCACCTTTGCTGCGCCGAGGTCGCAGGCGCGCAAACGACGGCAGAAGCAAAGCAGCAATTTGGCGAGGCCATTTCGCAGGTCGCAAGCGCAGGAATGCGTCCCAGGCTTCTGCATGTAGCGAACACTTCGGCCGTGGACGAGGGGAGCACGCTCGCGTGGCTACGACAGCAGGCCGCCGATCTAGGCGCGCGTGCCATGGTGCGGACAGGGCTGGCGCTCTACGGCTACTGCCTGCCGCTCGAAGGAGACGGCGTTGGCGCGCCGCACCTCCAGTCGGTCGTCGAGCCCGTGATGACTTGGAAAGCGTCCGTGCTGGATGTCCGTGAGGTGCAGGCCGGAGCGACGGTGGGTTACGGTGCTACGTTTGTGGCCGACCACACGATGCGGCTCGCGCTCTTGCAGGTTGGCTACGCGGACGGCTTTCGACGCGAGGCCTCGTCCGGCGTGGGATCCGGCTGGGTAATGGTTCATGGCAAGCGAGCGGCGGTGGTGGGGCGCGTTTCGATGAACCTGACCGTGGTGGATGTGTCGGACATCGAGAACGTAGCGGTAGGCACGGAAGCAGTGCTGCTGGGCGAAGGCGTAAGCGCCGAGGATCACGCGCAGTGGGCTGGCACCATTGCCTACGAAATTCTTTGCGGTGTCCGTGGGCGGCGCATCGTGACCTAACCCACGCGGCGCAGGTTAAACTGGAAGGATGTTTAAACGGCTGTACGGAAAGTGGATGTACGCGTGGGAGTACGCCCTGACGACGCGCGACGAAAACCGCGTCGAACGCCCCCTGGAGTGGGGTTTCGAATGGCTTTCGGATTTCGGCGGACAGGAAGCAGCCGCACAGGTTGACCGTGGTGAGCAGACCTCCCTGGAAGCGATGAGCGAGCTGAACCGGAGGATTGCGGCCGATCCCCACGCTTTTTTCGATTACGACACGCCCACCGACTTTCGCATCGAGCACCATTTTCCGGAGTTGTATCCGACCAACGTGCGTCCCGAAACCCTGGAGCAGCAACGCGAGTACCGCCGCCAGGCCGAGTCCGGGGAGTTGCGCAAAGCGCCCTTTCTACGCTTCACGTCCGCGGTCAGCACACCGCATCCTGAAAATGACGTGGTCAACGCGCGCTGGTATCCGGCAGAGCACAAAGACAAGTCCAGGCCGCGGCAGGCCATGATCGTCATGCCCCAATGGAATGCCGACGCGTTCTCACACAACGCGCTTTGCACGCTCTTCAACAGCTTTGGGATCTCGTGCCTGCGGCTGTCGAAGCCCTACCACGACACCCGCCGTCCAGCTGAACTGGAGCGGTCGGACTACGCAGTCAGCGCGAACGTGGGGCGCACCATCTCAGCGTGCCGGCAGGCGGTCGTGGATATTCGCAGTTCCGTCGACTGGCTGCAGGCGCAGGGCTACGAGCAGTTCGGCGTGCTCGGCACCAGCCTGGGAAGCTGCTACGCCTTCATCGCAGCGGCGATGGACCCACGCCTGCGCGTCTGCGCGTTCAACCACGCATCGACATGGTTCGGCGACGTGGTCTGGACAGGCCAGAGTACGCGCCACATCCGCGCGGCGTTTGAGAGTGCCGGGCTGACGCAGGACCAGGTGCGGCAACTGCTCCTCGCCGTGAGTCCCATGGCGTACATGGACGTCTATGCCGAGCATCCCAAGCGGTCGCTGGTAGTCTATGCCCCCTATGACCTGACGTTTCGCGTTCAGCTCACGCGGGGGGTGCTCGAAAGCTTCGACGCCAAAGGCATCGATTACGTAGCCAAGGTGCTGCCTTGCGGACACTATACGACGGGAGAAGCACCCTACAAATATCTGGATGGGTGGTACCTGGGGTCGTTTGTGTATACAGCTTTTAAACGGCTGGCGAGTTCGTCCTGAGCCGAAGTCAAAGTCGCCAGCGGCGCTGCAATGAGCGATTCCAATTGTTAATTTCACGTTACAACAGCTTTTTGCGGCATCCGCCGGTTGCGTGTACCCTCGAGAATGCGGCTACAATCAGGCCGAGGGCCATCCCCAAACTACGTCTGCGCTTGCCGCTAAGATAACCCGCCGACTCCTGCGACCGGCCTTGTCTCCGGCCGAACGACGACCGTAAAGTCCAACGAACGCGCACCAACCGAAGGTTTTTGCACCACTACCTTATGGCGACAACAGTTCCACGCCCCCAACCGACGGGCTCGCTCATCGAGCGTAAGCTGAAGTCGAAGAAGCCACCTCGTGCGCTTGTTTACCTCTTCTATACGATCGCCGCCATTGGCGTGGTCTATGTCCTCAGCAAGCTAAGCGCGGATCTTTCTCACACCCATCCGGCCACGGTCCTTCCCTATCTTTTGCTCGGCCTCGCGCTCATCATCGCGCTGGGTTTCGAGTTCGTAAACGGTTTTCACGACACCGCCAACGCCGTCGCCACGGTGATCTACACGCACTCGCTGGAGCCGCACGCGGCCGTCATCTGGTCGGGCATCTGGAACTTCATCGGCGTGCTCACCAGCTCCGGCGCGGTAGCCTTTGCCATCGTCGCCCTGCTTCCCGTGGAGTTGATCCTCAAGGTGTCACGCGGCTCGGGCTTCTCGATGGTATTTGCTCTGCTGCTGGCAGCCATTCTTTGGAACCTGCTGACCTGGGCGCGCGGCCTGCCCGCCTCCAGTTCGCACACCATGATCGGATCGATCCTCGGCGTAGGCATCGCAAACCAGCTCATGCACCCGGGCTCCTTGACCTCAGGTATCGACTGGGACCAGGTGCTCAAGATCGCCAAGGCGCTTTTTTTCTCTCCGATCATCGGGTTTACGGGCGCGTTCCTTCTGCTCTGGGTGATGAAGCGCGTCATTACTGATCCTGCTCTATACAAAGCGCCCGAAGGCGACCAGCCGCCGCCGTTCTGGATTCGCACGCTGCTGATTCTTACCTGCACCGGCGTCAGCTTCGCGCATGGGTCCAACGACGGACAAAAGGGTACCGGCCTGATCATGCTGATCCTGGTCGGCACAGTCCCAACGGCTTACGCGCTCAATCACACCGTGGGTCCCGATCAACTGTTCGACTTTGTCGCGGTCTCGCAGCAGGTGAGCGACACGCTGGGCCACTACATTCAGCCCACAGCTACGCTGCCGGGGCCGGCCGGCACCAACTCGAATACGACGCCGCAATCCTCCGCCGCCGAACTGCAGCACTTCATCTCCACGCGCGAGTACAGCTCCGACACCACCCTGGCGTTGCGGCGCATGGTGGACACGATTCGCGAGGAAGCGCAGAGCTCCGGCTCGCTCGGCAACGTGCCGGAAGGCGAACAAGCCAACGTTCGCAACCAGATGTACCTGGTGTCGGAAACGCTTGGACTGATCCCGAAATTTGCCCCGAAGGGCGGCCTGCAACTTGCCCAGGCCGACAAGCCGATCCTCGCCAACTACCGCGAGAAGCTCGACCGCTCGACCAAGTACATCCCGACCTGGGTAAAGGTCGCCGTAGCTCTCGCGCTCGGGTTTGGAACGATGGTCGGCTGGAAGCGCATCGTGATAACGGTCGGCGAAAAAATCGGCCAGACTCACCTTACCTACGCGCAGGGCGCCTCCGCGGAATTGATCTCCATGGTGACCATCCTCGGCGCGGACCGATTCGGCCTGCCGGTTTCAACAACGCATGTGGTCTCCTCCGGCGTAGCCGGCGCGATGACGGCCAACGGCAGCGGCCTGCAGTTCCGCACCATCCGCAACATTGCGCTGGCGTGGTTTCTTACCCTGCCCACTGCGGCGCTGCTTTCCGGCTGCCTTTTCTGGCTGTTCAATAAAATCTCGCTCTAAAGCCTACCTGAGGTTCACTGGGCCGGCTTCACCTTTTCCAGCCGGATCTCCGACAAATCCAGTTCACTCTCTACCTCGCGCAACGCCTCATCCCCGATTTTGCCCTCGTCGCGCATGGCTATCAATACTCGGCGCTCTTCGTTCGCGGCGCCCTGTTGGATTTCCACCAATCGCTCATACCGTTCCGGCCGAACTTTCTTCCTTACTTCTGTCAGGGAATCCAGCCTGTACCTGTACTGGTTCATCGCCTCATCGAAGAAGTGCCCGGCGCGCTCCGTGCGCTGTTGGCGCAACCAGCTCAGTCCTGCCTCCAGCGCAGCCTTGCGAGCCACGCGTACCTCCACGCCCGTCTCATCGGCCGCTCCACTCAGGCCCAGCATCCGGATCACCCACGGCAGCGTTAGGCCCTGGCCTACCAGCGTGAACAGGATGACAGCAAACGCAAGAAAGATAATGAGATTCCTTTGCACGAACGGGCGTCCGTCGGCGAGTGCCTCCGGCAGAGCAAACGCCGCGGCCAGCGACAGCACGCCGCGCAGCCCGGTCCAGCCCACGACCAGCAGCACCCGCGGCCCGGGCGGCTCTTCTTTCTGCTTCAAAATGTTTTTGCGGATCCACCAGGCCACCTTCGCGGCTGGGAATATCCACACGATCCGAAGCACGATCAGCACCGCGCTGAACACCGCCCCATAGCAAACCAGGGTGCCCCAGCTGTAGCCCTTGATGCCTGCGAGAACATACGGCAATTGCAACCCGATCAAGCAGAAGACCAGGCCATTCAGCGCGAAGTCCATGGCCCGCCATACCCCAAGGGTCTGCACACGCACTCTGGCCGAAAAGAACGTGACACTCTGCCGGCTCAGCAACAGCCCCGCCGCGACCACGCTCAGCACGCCCGACCCGCCCACAGCCTCGCCCGCCAGATACGCTGCATAGGGCGTAATGATGCTCAGCAGGATTTCCACCGGCCCATCGTCCACAAATCGTTCGCACCACGCCACCAGAAGTCCGATCACCAACCCCGTGCCAAGCCCTCCAGCAATCAGCCAAATCAGTTCGGCAATGCCCAGCCCCACAGTCGGCATGGCCCCCTGCACCATGATCATCACGCCGAACTTCAGCGCCAGCAGCCCGGTCGCGTCGTTCAGCATGCTCTCGCCTTCGAGCACGTCGATCACCCTCTTTGGCAATCCGACGCGCCTCGCAATCGCTGTCGCCGCGATCGCGTCGGTGGTCGAAACTACCGCTCCCAGTACGAACCCCGACTTGAAATCGAGCGCCGTAATGAAGTGGTCGGCCAGCTCCGCCACGCCCCACACTGTAAATGCCACCAGCCCCACGGCCAGCATGGCGAGAGTGACCAGGTTGGCGCGGAATTCTCGCCAGCTCGTAAGCCACGCCGCGCTGTACAGCAGTGGCGGCAGAAAGATGGCGAACACCACATCCGGCTTCAAGGGAACCCGCGGGACGTGTGGTACAAGACTCACTGCCAGTCCTGCCAGCACCATCACAATCGGGTATGGAACGCGAATCCGCTCCGCCACGACCGCGAAGACGGCCACCATCACCAGGAGCAGAAGAAACATGCCTTGCGCCGCGTGCAATCCCATCGCAATCCTCTATCAAAAAACGTACACGACAAGCGATTCGGAAAGGGAACGAAACGGCTCTGATTCCCGTAGAATCAGCTGACCGCCCCGCACTACACCAGACGTACAGAGGACTCATGACAGACGAACGCTTTGATGCCGGTACGCAGGACGTCGCTGAAGAACCCCGTCTTGCGGCGCATCCCGCCGATGAAAAGCGCATTCTGATTGGCCCCTACGGTCTGCGCGCCGGCTGGTCGTTGCTGGTCTTTGTGCTTTTGTTGGCCGCTGTCATGGGTATCGCAATCGGCATCCACAATCACTGGTACCCGCCTCCAGGAGCGCGCCATGCTCCGCCACCGGAGGCAGGCGACCACTTCCCCACCAGCATCCTCTCCACCCACGGCATTCCCATGGCGGTGCTTCTGCTCCTGACCGGGATCATGTCCGTCATCGAGCGCCGTCGCTTCGGTGTGTACGGCTTCGGCGGAACCCGCCGCCTGCCTGACTTCGTCAACGGCCTGTTCAGCGGCGTGCTCTCGCTGTCGCTGCTGGTCGGCGTTCTGTACGCCTCGCATCTGCTCGTCTTCAACGGCGTTCTGCTGTCCGGCGCGCCCGCCCTGGTCTCCGGCCTGGAGTGGCTCGCCGCCTTCGCGCTGGTCGGCTTCACCGAAGAGTTCATGTTCCGTGGCTACCTGCAGTACACCATCGCACGCGGCCTCAGCGGCATCCTTCCTCGCGGCAACCCGTATCGCCGAATGCTCGGCTTCTGGCTCGCCGCCACCCTCCTGTCCGTGCTCTTCTTCGCCGGTCACAAGGGCAATCCGGGCGAAAGCCCCGTCGGCCTGCTCTCGGTTTTCCTGATCGGCCTGGTGCTCGCCTACTCGCTATGGCGGACGGGGTCGCTCTGGTGGGCGATCGGCTATCACATCACATGGGACTGGGCGCAGTCGTTCGTTTACGGCGTCGGTGACAGCGGCATCATCATCCACGGCCGCCTGCTGGCGACTCACCCGCAAGGCAACGCGCTTTATTCCGGAGGCCTCACCGGCCCCGAAGGCAGCCTGTTCGTCATCCCCATCGGGATCCTGCTTTGCCTGGTCATCCGTTACACCCTGCCCAAACGCCCGCAGCCTCCGCTGATTCCGCAGAACTGGCGCATCCGGACAGCGCCTTTACCCAGCCCGCTTCCACCCGATCCCGCGCTGACCGAGCCCGCGCTGACCGAGCAGCCTTGAACGAGCAGCCTTGAACAAACCACGGCACCCGAAGATTTACACTCAAGCATGACAGCATGAGTTTTCCTCCCGCCGCCCCACCGGACCCCAGCCTTCCCTCCCCTCCTCATCGCGAGCCTCGCCTGCTGACGCGCCGCGAAGGCTTTGTCGTCGACCAGCCGGACGCCTCGCGCCGGGATGCCCGGACGTGGGATCGCAAACCTTCCAGCCCTCGCCGCCCGCGGACACCGGTCGTTCTGCGCACTTTCCTTGCGCTACTGGTCCTCTGTACACTCGCCCTGTTCGCGACAGCTCTCTGGCTGCGCCACGCAATGCGCGCCTCGCTCCCGCAGATCGATGGGAACCTGCACGCCGCAGGCCTCTCCGCGCCGGTCGCCGTCCACCGCGACGCCCACGGCGTCCCCTCCATCGACGCCGCCAACCTCGACGACCTGTTGTTCGCGCAGGGTTTCGTCACGGCGCAGGACCGGCTGTGGCAGATGGACGCTCTCCGCCGCCACGCCGCCGGAGAACTCGCCGAAATCCTGGGCTCCAGACTCGTCGACCACGACCGCACCCAGCGCACCCTGCAAATCCGCGCCACTGCCGATCGTGCCATCGCCGCCCTTCCGCCTGACCAGCTGCATCAGCTCGACGACTACGCCCGCGGCGTCAACGCCTTTCTCGACGCCAACGCCGGCAACCTCCCCGTAGAGTTTCGCCTGCTGCACTACAAGCCGGCCCCATGGACGCCGCGTGACACGCTCCTGGTTTCGCTTACGATGGCACAGGATCTTTCCACAGAATTTCCCACAAAGCTCAAGCGTGAGGCCCTCTCCGCCCACCTGCCTGCTGCCCTGCTTCGAGACCTCTACCCGGTCGGTTCATGGCGAGACCATCCGCCATCCGAGATCGTTCCCGACCTCACCAGCCCCCGCCCGGAGATCGAACAGATTCCGCTCGACCCCTCTCAGTCGCGGCTCGCTCCCCGAGCCACTCCGCAAGACCTTCTCGCTGCGAATCTGCTGCTCTCGCTTCAAACCTGCGAAGGCTGCCGCTCCGGCTCGAACAACTGGGCGGTCGCCGGCGCGCGCTCCGCCTCAGGCATGCCGCTCGTCTCAAACGACATGCACCTCGCGCTTGGCGTCCCGGCCATCTGGTACGAGGCCGCCCTGCACTCCGCCGACGGCGCCTTGGACGTCGCCGGGCTGACCCTGCCCGGCGCCCCCTTCGTCGTCGTCGGCCGCAATGCCCATGTCGCCTGGGGCTTCACCAATCTCGGAGCCGACGTTCAGGACGTCTACATCGAGCACCTCCGCAGTACCGGATCGACGACCGAGTACCAGCGCCCCGACGGCTCATGGAGCCCGGTCGAACACCACGCCGAACGCATCCACGTGCGCGGCGGCTCCGACATTTCGCTCGACGTGCGTTCCACCGCGCACACCATCGGCTCCACCCAGCTCCAGACGCCGATCATCTCCCCGCTGTACCCCACCGAGAGCCGCACCCTCTCGCTGGCCTGGACCGCCTTCGACCCCGCCAATGTCACCTCCACCCTGCTGGCGGCGAACGCCGCGAAAGATGGAGCCGCGCTCACCGCCGCCTTTGCCACCTTCGGCGGCCCCACGCTGAACCTTATCTACGCCGACGACCAGAACCACATCGGCTACCACGCCATCGGCCGCATCCCCATCCGCGGACTCGGGCTGCACCACCCTATCCTCGCCCAGCCAGACACCACCCCCGACCCCGACGCCACTCCAGCCCCCGCTGACGAGGACGACGAGCAAACGTTTGCTACCCCAGCAGATTTGCCAGCCCCTGTTCGCCCGGTCCGGACTGTCCGGCCTGTCCAGACTCTCCGGACCGGCGGACAGGGGCCTCTGCCGCTCTTTCGCGAAGCAACCTACCGCCCCCGCCGCAGAACCCGGACTCGCCAGCCTGCGGCATCTACCCGCCCGCAACCAGGAATCCACAACCCAGAACCCGCGTCCGACATCCCGCCACCCGCGCCACCCCTGAACTACACCATCGGCTCGCCGATTCCAGCCGTCCCGGTGGACGCGCTCGACCCCAATGTGCAGTGGTCGGGCTACATTCCCTACGCGGATCTCCCCGCCGTCATAGACCCTCAAAGCGGCTTCCTCGCCACAGCCAACGCCCGCATCACGCCGGACGGTTACCCCTACGCCATTGCGCTCAACTGGGCCTCACCCTATCGCGTCGAACGCATCAGCCGCCTGCTCGCCAACAGCACGGGGCTGACGCCCGCCGACATGCTCCGCATCCAGATGGACGTCCACTCCGAGTTCGATCTGGCGCTGGCGAGGCGCATGGCATACGCGCTCGACCACAGCCGCCGCTCCAGCCCTCGCCTGCACGCGGCGGCCGACATCCTCCGCCGCTGGGACGGCGAAGTAGCCGTCGACGCCCCGGCACCGGCCATCGTAGCCGCTGCCCGCGCTGAGTTGATTAACCTGCTGCTCACTGCCCAGATCAAGGCGCACGACCAGGCCAGCGCGCAAACCTCCAGGCCGGAGGACATCGCCCGGCTCTATTCCTGGAGCGAGCAGGGCTACGCGCTCGAGCAGCTTGTTCTGCACACGCCCGCGCGCTGGCTGCCGCAAGGCTACGCCGACTGGAACGACCTGCTGTCCGATGCGGTCGATCGGGGTCTCACCACCGCCCACGCGCCCGCCAACCTCGCCACCTGGAGCTACAGCCGCACACATCCAGTCGAGCTCGCACACCCGCTGCTCTCCAACTTGTTTCTCGAGATCCTGCTCGGCGTTCGCACCGGCTCCGGGCCCCGCGTCATCGGCGGCGACACCTCCACGATCAAGGCCACCAGCCACGCCTTCGGCCCGTCGGAGCGCTTCACCGCCGACCTCAGCAGCCCCGCAGCCGCCACTTCCAACATCCCCACGGGGCAGTCCGCCAACCCCGCCAGCCCCTGGTACCTCGACCAGTTGCCGCATTGGCTGGACGGCACGACCCTCACACTCCGCGCCGAGCCCGCCCACACCCTCGCGCTAACGCCTTAGCGGCTCTTCAAGGCTGAACCGGGACGCCCGGCGTCATGGGCAGCAACTTGTTCAAGAGCGGCAGCAGCGCGTCCGCCCACAGTTGATAGCCCGCCGCATCGGGGTGCAGATGATCGTCGCTCAGTCCCTTCCAGTTATCGCCCACCGGCGTCATCACCGGGTCCAGGTCCAGGTAGAACACGGTGCTCTGGTCATCAAAGGTGCGGAGAATCTTGTTCGCGTCCACCATCAAATCGTGCGCTCGGGCGTTCGGCATAATGCTGCACAGGATGATCTTGATCCCGGGAAACATCGTCTGTGTCTTCGTCAGCACGGCCTTCACGCCGTCCGCAATCTCCGGCGCCGTGTTCTGGGTGTTGTTGGTCCCGATCAGCACCACGGCCACCTTCGGGTGCATCCGCTGGATCGGGTAGTTGTTCAAACGCCACAAGACATGCTGCGTCTGGTCGCCGCTGATCCCGAAATCCAGCGCGTTGCGCCCTGCAAAGTTGGCCTGCCACACTGCCTCACCCTTGCCGCGCCAGCCTTGCGTAATGGAGTCGCCGAGAAACAATACATCCGCATCGCGATCATTGAACGCCGCCACCTGCGCCGTGCTGAACTTCAGCAGGTCGGGATTGTTCAGATACCGCGTCACATCCGGCACCGTCGTCTGCGGAGCCGGTTCCGGCAGCTTGGGGGGCGTTGGAGCGGACACCGCGGGCGTTCCCACAGGCGGCGCCGACACAGCAGGCTGCGGAACCGGCGTTTGACTCGCGAGCACCGGGGCAAACAATCCAAGAAGCAAAGAGGCGGCGAGGCATAGACGACGGTTCATCAGGCGAGTCTCCCTTGGCCACGAGTATAAGGCGTGATGCAGAATCGCTCCTGCTTCATTAGACTTGAACTACACGTATGCCCACCCAACTCTCTCCCGAGGTCCTCGCCAAGTACCAGCCCGTCATCGGCCTCGAGGTCCACGTCCAGCTGCTCACGCAGTCCAAGGCCTTCTGCGGATGCCGCAACGAGTATGGCGGCGAGCCCAACACCCACACCTGCCCCACCTGCCTCGGCCTGCCCGGCGCCTTGCCCGTGCTTAACCGCCAGGCCGTCGAGTTCGCCGTCCTCGCGGCGCGCGCTATCGGCTGCGAAATCCGCGAGACCAGCATCTTCTCTCGCAAGAACTACTTCTACCCCGACTCCCCCAAGGGCTACCAGATCTCCCAATTCGACAAGCCCATCGCCGAGCACGGCCGCATCGTCGTCAAGGACGCCGCAGGCCACGACAAAGCCATCGGCGTCACCCGCCTGCACATGGAAGAGGACGCCGGCAAGAGCCTCCACGACGGCTTCGCCGACTCCGCCTCCCGCACCTACATCGACCTCAACCGCTGCGGCACGCCGCTTGTCGAAATCGTCTCTGAACCCGACCTCCGTACGGCCGACGAGGTCTTCGACTATCTCACCCGGCTCAAGGAAATCATGCTCTACACCGGCGTGTCCGACTGCAACATGGAAGAAGGCTCCCTCCGCTGCGATGCCAACGTCAGCGTCATGCTCAAAGACGACTACGCGCGGCTCGGCGAAAAGGCCTACGGCACCAAGGCCGAAGTAAAAAACGTGAACAGCTTCCGCTACATCCGCACCGCCGTCGAATACGAAATCGAGCGCCAGATCGGCGTCATCGAAGACGGCGGCCGCGTCATCCAGGAGTCTCGCCTCTGGAACAACGCCGAAGGCCGCACCTTCTCCATGCGCTCGAAGGAACAAGCCCACGACTATCGTTACTTCCCCGAGCCCGACCTTCCGCCGCTCGTCGTCGGCACTGAGTGGCAGAAGCAGATCCTCAGCGACATGCCCGAGCTGCCCGAGGCCCGCCGCGCCCGCATGATCGCCGAGTACGGCATCGCGCCGCAGGACGCCGCAACCCTCACAGCCGACCGCGCCTTCGCCGACCGCTTCGAAACCGCCGCACGCGCCGCGAAGTCACCTCGACGCGTCGCCGCCATCCTGCTCAGCGAAATCACCATGCGCCTGCGCGCCGCTAACCTCGAACAGCTGCAGTCCCCGGTCACGCTGGACGGCGTGGTGCTCGCCGCCGACCTCGCCGAAGCCGGAGAAATCTCCTCCAAGCAGCTCAAACAGCTTCTCGACACCTGCTTCGCCGAGGGCCGCGATTTTGCTTACGTCTACTCCCGCGACAAGCCCCAGCAGATCTCCGACACGTCGGCACTCGAAACCATGATTGACGACGCCATCGCCGCCAACCCCGCCCAGGTCGCCCAGTTCAAAGGCGGCAAACGCACCGTCGCGGCGTTCTTCGTCGGCCAGGTGATGAAGCTCTCTAAGGGTCAGGCCAATCCGGCCGTACTCAATGAACTGGTGATCAAGAAGCTCGACGACGCGGCGTAAACCGCGCTCTACCGTAAACTGAAGCCGGGCCCGCCCAACACTCTTGAACGCATCCGGCCCGTCGCCACTGTCAGCAATCGCAAGTCGGCCGCCATTCACCCGTTCCTCTGGAGACGACCGCATGGAGCTTGCTACCCCGAGGACTAAACTTTCCAGAACCCAGTTCTGGGCCTTCCTTGCCGTGACCTTCGCCCTTCTGCTGGGGAGCTTGCGGTGGAACATCTTCCGCATCGATCCCGCCCAGGTAACGGAAAACATCCTTCTGGCGGACTGCTACGTGGTTCCCGCCATGGAGTTTTATGCGGAAGGCCCAGCGCTGCAACGAGACTTCGGTGAAATAAAGCTCCTCGGCGGAGACGGAAAATATTCTCCGTACTACATGCAGGTCGGCCTGCAGCGCATTGTCTTCAGCGGGCTGTCTCCGCGCAGCAGCCAGGGCGTGGACCGCGCGATACCGCTTATGGAGACGCTGGTCGCAGGCGCATCCGCGCTGACGTTTACGGCCTTCCTGGCCGTGGTGGAGATGGAGTTCGGCTTGCTCTGCGCCAGCCTCACGCTGCTGCTGCTCGCGTTTTCGAACTGGCTGGTCATTTTCGCGCCCGATCTCTTCTGGGTCTCGGCCACCTTCTCATGCCCTTCGTCCTGGCGTGGCTCCTGGGCGACCCGGCGCGCCCCCGGAATCAGCGCCGTTTGCTCGCCGCATGCTTCACCCTTGTCTGCCTGATCAAGTGTCTCTGCGGCTTCGACTACACCACCAACATTTTCGCCGCTGTCGCCGTGCCATTTATCTACTATGGCCTGCGCCGCGGCGTCACGCTGCGCGCCATCGCCGCCCGCGTGCTCGGCTACGGCGCCCTCAGCGTGGTCGCTTTCCTCGCCGCCATCGCCCTGCAAATCATGCAGTTCTCTTTCGTCCAGAGGGACACCAACAATAGCCTCTCGTCCTTCCTCACCGAGGTCCGCCGCCGCACCCTCTCCAACGGCGAAGGCATCAGCAGCCGTTACGACGACGCCGTCCTCAACCTGCTGCATCGCCTTCATGTCTCCACCGTGCATGACCCCGGCATCGAGCGCTGGCTCGTCCCCATGCGGCCGCTGCTGCGTTACTTTCGATACCTCTCCATGGGCGCGGTCACCGTGCGACTTCCTTTCCGCCCGCTGCAACTTCCTATCGGCCTCTTTGTCGCCGGTTTCCTCGTCGCCTTCTTCATTTGGCGTCAGCGAAGCAAGCGCAAGATGACTGCATGCACGGATCGCGGAGCCGCGCTCATGTGGTCCAGCCTCGCGGCACTGGCCATTTCGCACTTCTGGATCGTAGCCGCGAACGGCCATATGACGCACACCTTCTTCAACGCCATCGTCTTCTACATCCCTTTTCTGCCCATGGCCTATGTTGCATTGAGCTTCGGCATCGCGTCCGCACTACGCCGTGTGAGCGCCAGCAGGGTCCTCGCAACTCGCTCTGCTTGAGCAACGAATCCACACGGAACTCAGGAACATGTGGACGGCCATCGAAGGATGGCATCTAATCACCACATGCAATTTTCAGAGCGCCGCAAACACCCCGTAACCATCGCGCGGCGGGCGGCCTTGTTGTCCATTCTTCTCTCTGTAGCCGGTTGTTATCGCAGCGCGTCTCCGCCCACCATGCCGCCATTGCCACCCAACACCGTCCTGCTGTCGCAGATGATGCGCGACCTTTCTGAGAAGCCCGGCTTCAACGAAGCCATCGTCAGCCAGCTCAACAAGGGCGAAAAGAAGGGTCCGGCGCTCCTCACGCCCGGTCTGCTCGACGAACTGCGCACACGTATCCTCGGCCAGTACTGGGTCGGACTCGACCGCTTCCCGGGCTGGACCATGCGCGAGATCAACCCCACGCTCCGCGTCGTCGGCCACGTTGCTGGCAAGAGCGATGCCGCTGAAAACCTTTCCGCCGTCCATCCCGGCGTGCCCGCCCCTCCCACCCTGACGCGCGATTTCCTTGACCTCGGCCCCTACTCCCTGGATCGCGAAGAGATCGTCTCGCTCGACACACCTTCCACGCTGCCCGGCTTCTCCACGGAAGCCAACGTTACGGCGCTCAATGCAGAAGTAAGCCGCGGGGACGGGCCAGGTCCACTCGCCAGCGAGCACGCTGAAAGCCAGCGCCTGGCCGATGTGCTCAACCGCCTCAGCAGCAACCATCTCGATGGCGCAGCCCCCTTCGGCGTCCGCGTTTCGTCTCTCCAAACCAGTGCTCCCCAACCCAACTCGCCCCCCCCCAGCCAGGCCGCCACCCGGCCCGAAGACCTCATCGCCGCGCTCGTAATGACGGGCCACTCCGTCAGCGTCACCGACAGCCGCTATTTCGCTAACTTCGGCCATTTCCACTACAAAGGCCAGGAGGTGATGATGCCCTTCTGGGTCAACTCCCAGATCGTCATCCCCTCCACCCGAGGACGCTACCTGCTCGTTCCGGTCTCGCACGCCGAGTACGAGTGGCACATCCGCGGACCGCGTATCAACGCCGACGTCAGCTTTTACTTCGGCATTGACGGCAAGAGCCAATGGCGCACCATGGACACGCTCGACCAGGCCTGGGTGCTGAAGCGCGACGCCCACACCTACACGGGCCCCGACGCCATCGAAGTCACTCGCCTCGCTGGCCTCTTGACGGTCGCGTACATGCATCTGCACGCTGCCAATCCCAGGCTGCCATTCGGCGGTTATTACGCTCTGGGCGTTTGCCAGGACGGGGTCTCCGCGATCGAAAAACGCATGACCGGCCACGTCACGCTGTTCCCCAACACCGCCGATATGGCCTTTTTCACAGACCCACGCGACCCCGAAATCAACACCCTGATCGATGCGATTCCCAAGGACCGCGACGGCGCGGACCCCGAGCCCGAACGTATTTTCGGCTCGCTCCCCACCGTGCCGGGCCCCGACGGAGACTTCAGCGCCATTACTATCCCCGACCTCGCCGGCGACCTGGAAGCCGTTTACGCCGCCTGGCAGAACGGAACACTTCGCCGAAGCCGCTCCCGCCTGCACTCTGTGATCGATATCACCCTGCTGGTGTGCGTGGCCATCGGCGTTGGAGCGTTTGCCATCAACACCTTCTCCCGCCGCCGCAACGAGGAGAACTCTTAGCCCTTCCAGTTCGCCTCATTCTGGTGCAACGGAATGACCGCTGTCCTACCTCCAACACAGCGAGAGGGGCACGTATGGCAACCAGAAAGGCAGCAAAGAAGTCTGCACCGAACAAAGCAACGTCCAAGAAGACTTCCGCAAAAAAAACAGCCGCAAAAAAAACAGCCGCAAAAAAGTCCAGCGGCAGCGAGTACGGCCCTGCCGCCGCCCGGCAGATAGAAACCGAGTTGCACGAGATGCATCAGGGCACACTGAAGAGTGGACGTTCCGGCAGGATGGTGACCAACCCCCGGCAGGCAATCGCGATCGCTCTCTCCGAAGCGCGCAGGAAAGGCGCGAAGGTCCCGCAAAAGAGGCCGACCTGAGTTCATACGCGCCCCAATCCGGGTTTTCGGACATGGGCGCACCTGACCCGGACGTGAGTGATCTCCTTACCGGCTCGAAACTCCAGACGCGGCCGCCGCGAGCTCGCCATGTGCCTGGGCCACTTCCATTTTCGGCGCAGCCTTCGATGGTGTCGGAGTCGTTTTTAGGGCCGGCCGGTAACTGCTGTACACACTCACGTGGAAACAGGCCTGCTGAAACTCTTCCTCGACATCCACCTTCCCGGCTTGCATCAGCGGGGCCAGGTACGCGCGCATCCATGCAATTTGCAGGACGCTCATACCGCGCTTGCCGAAGTCCAGCGCTTGCCCGGTCAGGTGTGGAGAAGCACCGTCGCCGTCCGCAGCCGCCGCGTTACCGTTCACCCGCTGCAACCGTATCTGGTACTCCACGGTTCGCACGGCCGAGTTCAACCGCAGCGGCTGATGGAAGCGCGCATAAAACGCTCGTGCGGTATCTGTCGCGAAGCGCGCCGCCCATGGCCGCGCGTATCGCCGGTTCAGGGGCAGGCCATCATTCACCAGCAGGCTCGCACTCCCACGCAACGGCTGCAGCAGCCCCAGCTCACGCATGCGGTCAAGGGCGTTGTCATTCTGAATGCGGTCGAGCCCTTCGTTGTCCGCCATCGTGTTCTGGTGGACCAGGATCTCGCGTGAACCTTTGAGTGGCGGAGGAATGATGAGCCTGCCATGGCGCGTGTACAGCGTCGGCAGAATCATCGGTGTCATCGCCTGCTCGATCACCGCTACCTTGCCCGCGTGGTCATCCGGCAGAACGCTGCCCTTCGGCGGTCGTCGTCCAGCGATGGACTCCTTGGCGGATGCCGCGTCGGCCTTCACCGCTGTCTCCGCCTTCGCGGCCGCCGCATGCAGCTTTTCCGGCAGCGAGGCCTTGCCCGCAGGCGTCACCGGCTCGGGCGCGGCCGTCACCGACGCGGCGACACCCGGCACCAGATATTGCTCCGGGAGCTTCTCCTCGTCAAGGTGCGCTATCCCTTGCTCGATCGTCTCGACGGGAATTCCTGCCTTCGTCTCTGCGGTATCGTCGCGCTTCACGGCTCGCGTTGTGAGCAACCCCTTCGGGTTAGCCGTACGCTTCTGCCTGGACACGCGCGTTCGCGCTCGGTGAAGAACGACGGGGTCGTTGTCTGCGTCTTCCTGCCGTCTACGCCGGGGCCGCCTGGACTTCGATGGCCTGTCTGCGCGGCCTGCACTTCTCGGTGTCGCTTGATTGGCTGCGGTCCTGGGTTTGGCTTCTGTTCTATGCTTGGCCGCCCCACGCGCGCGCGACCTGGCTGCCAGGTTGTCCGGCACAGTTTGCACCACTCTGCGCCGCGCCGCCGCCTGGTGTGCCGCCGCTTGCCGAGCTTCGGCCAGACGCACCGGATGCCCGGCCGCTTGGGCCGGCGAGACCGCAAAGCCGAAGCCGATCGCCGCTGCCACCACCGCGCGCAGAGTCAACTTCGCCGCGCCTCGAAATCCACCTTGGACACGCGAGTGCTTGATCATGAGTGATTCAATTGTGAAGGGGGCCGCGAAGCCGCCGGAGCAATTCCAAGCCTACCGGTGGCAGCGGCGCGAGGGTAGTAGCGAGGAGGGTTCCGGGCTCACCGTTTTACCTCACGAAACCTGGCTCGCGCGCCCGTGGCTGGCCCGAACCCTTTAGCGATATTCTGGGTTCAAGCAGTAGAGGGTCTCGCATGTTCACTCGCACCTCCCGCCTTTTCGCTCTCGCGGTCGCTTCGACCGCCTTGGTTTCCGCCGCCGTCTTTTGGCAGCCCACACGCGTCTCCGCGCATGCCGGGGAAGCAACCGCTGCCAGCCCGGAGTTCTACTCCAAAACCGTGCAGCCCATCCTGCAGACCAATTGCTACCGTTGCCACGGCGGCATGAATCACCGCGGCGGCCTTCAACTCGAAACGCGTGCGGGCATGCTGAAGGGTGGTCACGACGGCACAATCCTTGTACCCGGAAACCCCGAGCAATCGCTGCTCATCAAACTCATCCGCCACGAAGGCCCCGCCAACGACCCCATGCCCATGCCGCCCAAAGGCAAGCTGTCGGACGCCGATATAGCCGCAGTAACCGCGTGGGTCAGGGCTGGCGCGGTGATGCCGTAAAGACATATAACCGCCAGGGGTCTGGGCTGCAGGCAAAATTACAACCGACACCCCGAAACCACGACCGTTCTCAATACGCTCGCTGATACATCCGCGAGATTCTGTCCTGCCACCCTAACCGGTCTTCATCCAGCCACGCCCACGCCAGCCCAATCCCCAGCGGGCAGGCGGCCAGCAGTGTCGCCAGCACCCTGCGCCGCATGGCCGAGCGCGTAGGATTAGCATCCGCAAATGTGCAGAGCCCTATGCGCGCGTAGCACATACCGGGCGTTGCTTCGGACAGCGTGAAGAACAGCAGATGGTAGAGAACAAATAACGTGAGCGCGACGCCCGCCGCGGAAGCTCCCAGCAGCGGCAACGGCAAGGCCTTCAGCCCTCGCCCGGCGACCTCCACCACAACCAGCGCAAACGCGACCATACCCGCCCCGATACAGCAGCCATCCACCGCCGCCGCCATCACGCGCAGCCCCAGCCGGGCCGTCTGCGGAGGCGTCGTAAAGTGGTACGCCCCTTCCACCCTGGGCACGGGAGCGGAGACGGCCGCCGAAGCCGACTCCAGCAGAATTCCCTGCCACTCCGGCGCGCCGCCCGCGTCCGCGGGGGCAATCGAAATCTGCTCGGCTTCCACCTCGAAGATGCGCAGCTGGGGTTCCGCCTGCCCTTCGTCGCGCAGCGGACCTTCCGCCAGCCGCGGTCGCGCCCGGCGCGCTGCGATCAATTGCCGAGGAAACTCGATGAGATTGCCCGCAATCCCCACCGGCTGCACCTGCTGCACGTCGAACTCCGGCGCACGCCGAAACGCAATTTCCTCATCGAGAGTCGTGTGCTCATGATCTTCGTTCTCCACCGGCGCACTCACCCGGCGGGCTCTTTCCACGGGCGGCCGCGGCGAGCTGAAATCCTCATATAAGCGCACGGTCAGACCGGCCGTCGACCCTTCGGTCGCCGGTCTCCTCTCCACGCCCTGCCGCGGTGATCGCACTACCGGTTCGTCCAGCAGCGGGATGCCCGGCAACGGCTGCTGCTCCATCAGCTCCGTCGCCGCCACGGCGATGTCCGCCACCGCATGGGCCAGCGTATCGCGGATCTCCGCGCGATGCTCCGCCAGCGCAACTTCGCGCGGTCCGGGGGAGCCCTGCTTCCACTGTTCGAGCTCTTCGAGCAACTGCATCTGTGCTTCCGCTACCGCCTGGGCCTTGCGGGTGGCCATCTCAGCCTCGGCCTGCGCTTGTTCCAGCGCGCTCTCTGCCGCCTGCGCGAGGAACTCGCGATAGGTCACGCTGTTCTGATAGCGCGCCGCGACCGCCTCGCGCACCCGTGACGCGCCAGCCTTCGCGGTGACTGGCGGAGGCCCAGCCTGTTCCGCCGTTCCACCCGTGCGCCGCCGCCTGTGCGCCGCCAGCCGCTCGCTCACCGCCTGTCGCAGACCCGAAACGCTCTCCGTACCGGTCGCCTGGTATCCCACTTCGTCCTGTTGTTCCGCTTGTGCCGCTGTACCTACGCTCAAAGCCCCGCACCCCTGTCACTCATATCCTGTTACTCATATCCAGCTGCTCATATCCTGTTGCTCATATCCAGCTGCTGAATCCCGTTCGACACCACGCCGGTCAGCACCGCCAACCTGAAATCGTCTAATCTCAAACCTGTGGACTCGCTCGACAAACACAATCGAAAACCTGAGCGCTGCCCTTCTCTGCTTCTGCGGCTAGTCCTTGTGTCCATATCTACCATTCTTGCGGGCGCAAATCAGCAACATCTCATTGCCCAAGAGGTGACGACGAAGGCACCTCCTCCCGTCACCCCGTCGGCTCTTCCTGATCTCCCCCTCGCCGTTCCTCTCTCGAGCGACGAAGGCACCGTTCCGCTCACGCTCGAAGCCGACACCGAGTCGCGCCACGGCGACATTTACCGCTTGGAAGGCTCGGTTGTCATTACGTACGGCGGCCCCGCCGGCCACACCCTCCGCGCCGACCGCATCAGCTACGACCGCACCTCAGGCGAGCTGACCGCCGAAGGAGAAGTGCTCCTCACCGGGGGCGTCAACGACGAGTTCATCAGGGCTTCCCATGGCACCTACAACCTGAACACCCAGACCGGCAGGTTTTACGACGTCTCCGGCTCAATCGGCCTGCACGGCAACCCGCAGCGTAACAGCTACGCCACGGCGAACCCATTCATTTTCTTTGGGAGCATGGTCGTCAAGACCGGCCCCCGCAACTACGAGGTCTACAACGGCAGCGTAACCTCCTGCCTGCTGCCGCGACCCGATTGGCAACTCTTCGCCGGGCGCTTCTCGCTGGATGCCGACCGCGCACGGGCCTACCGGTCCACATTCCGCCTGTTGAACGTTCCAATCCTGTTCCTGCCCTACGTCACCCATCCCATCGACCCGGGTACGCGCCAGTCCGGTCTGCTGATCCCTGTGCCCGGTTACACCAACACCAAGGGCTACGTCCTGGGCGAGGGCGTCTACCTGACTCTCGGCCGCTCCGCCGACGTCACCTTAAGCGGCGAGTACTTCTCCAGCCGCGGTTTCTCTGAAGCCGCCACCTTCCGCTATCGCGGCCCCGGCAACGACTTCCTCAACGCCCACTTCTCCGCTCTGCAGGACCGCGGATTCCTCGACAGCGCAACCCGCCTGCACATCGACCAGGGAGGACAGGACGTCACCTTCGCCTTCCGCAAAAAACTCACCTCTCGGACCCGCGTGCAGGGTGACGCCGAGTACCTCAGCTCCTACGTCTATCGCGAAGCCTTCACCGAAAGCTTCAACCAGGCCGTATCCTCCGACATCACCTCCATCCTCTACGCCATCAACCAGCAATACGGCTTCTCCACCTCGTTGCGCGTCGACCGCTACCAGGGCCTGAAGCGCGTGCCCACGGTCTTCGTCAACCCCAATGGAACGCCCGTCGCTCAACCCGGGCAGCAGGTCCGCATCTTCCATGCGCCCTCGCTCGATTTCACCGCGCTCGACCGCCACATCGGGCGCACGCCGCTTATTTGGAGCATCGAAAGCTCTTTTGCCGGCCTCAAACGCACCCAGCCTAACTTCGTCTCGTCGGGCATCATGCAGCGTTTCGACATGCGCCCCGAGCTTTCGCTTCCGCTCTCCGGCGGCGGCTGGCACACCCTGTCGTCCGTCGCCGTCCGCGAAACCGTCTACTCCCGCAGCCGTGCCCTTCCTTATCCCGCCGGCCAGCCACCCATCGAGCTGGTGGAGCCTGTCAGTCGCACTTCGGTCGAAATGCAGGTCGACGCTCGTCCGCCCATCATCGCCCGCGACTTCCACACCCCCCAGGTCCTCGCGCGCTTTCTGGGCCCCGAGCTGCGCCACACCGTCGAACCCGAGCTGGTCTACCGCAACGTCCGAGGCATCAACAATTTCCTCAGCATTCTGCGCTTCGACGACGTAGACATCGCCAGCAACACCAACGAGCTGCAATACGGTGTCACACAACGCCTCTTCGCCCGCGGCCGCCCGCCGACCCCATCCAAACCCTGCGCCGCGGCCGTCGCCACCGGCACGGCATTCGCGCCGCAAGACTCCGAGCCCACCCCGGAAGCGCCCAGCGACCTGGACGCGAACGGGATACCCACCGTGGAGGCGCCGCCGGTCCCCGTGCGCACCCGCGCCCGTGCCGCCAGTCTCTGCGTCACGCCGGAGGCCCCGCAACAGGAGTGGCTCTCCTGGAAGGTGACGCAGAAGCATTTCTTCGATCCCCTCTTCGGCGGCGCCATCATCAACAACCGCCGCAACATCTTCGACACCACGCTGGCCCTCTCCGGAATTGCCTTCCTCACCGAAGGCCGCGACACCTCGCCCATCATTTCGCGCTTCCGCATGCGCACTTCGTCGCACTCCGACATCGAGTGGGACTTTGACTTCGACAGCGGCGCCAAGCGCTTCACCAGCTCCAACGTTTATCTGGACGCCCACGAGGGTCCCTTCTTCGGCGCCGTCGCGTATGCCCGTCTCAACGCTCCCGGCCGCTTCTACACCCAGGTCATCGACACCAACAACCCATCCGGTAACTCGCTTATCTCTTCCGCTGTATCGGACTTCTCGCAGCTCCGCTTCCTTCTGGGCTTCGGCTCGCCCACCCGGCCCGGCCTCTCTGCCGCCGCTAACTCCGGCCTGGACCTAAAGCTGGCCAGTCTGCAATACGGCTCCCTCCAGGCCAATTACAACTGGAACTGCTGCGGCTTCTCAGTCGAATACCGCAAGTATGAACTCGGTTCCGTGCGCAATGAAGGCGCCTACAAATTCAGCTTCACGCTCGCCAACATCGGCACAGCCGGCAACCTTCGCCGCGCCCAGCGCCTCTTCTAAGCCAACCTCTGAATACCACCGGGCTAACGTTTCACCTCTGCGATAATCAAACTATCGTGAAACCCCTGTTGACAGCCCTTCCCACACTCCTTCTCGCCGCCACCTTCGCCGCCACAGGCTGCCATGCCCAGAACCCACCGGCAGGCAGCCAGCTCTCGCCCGAGACCGCGCGCCGCGTCGAAGTCCTGCTGCGCCAAAAGGCCTCGCTGCCCCCCGGCTCAACCATCGTCGTGGGTCCGCGCGTCAAGGGCTCGCTGCCCGGCTTTGACGAGATATCTGTCGCCTTCACCAGCGTCGAAGGCAACACGTCCCATCCCATCACCTTCCTCATTTCTACCGACGGCAAGACGCTCGCCCAGTTCAACAAGTACGACATCTCTGCCAATCCCCGTGACCTCGTCTCCGCCGAAGGCCGCCCCGCCCGCGGTGGCCCGGCCGACGCCCCCGTCCTCATCGTCGGCTTCGACGATCTCGAGTGCCCCTACTGCGCCCGCCTCCACGCCAACATCTTCCCCGCCATCACCGAGCGCTACAAAGACCAGGTCCGCGTCGTTTACAAGGACTTCCCCCTCGACCAGCATCCCTGGGCCATGCGCGCCGCCGTAGATACCAACTGCCTCGGCGCACAATCCACGCCCGCCTACTGGACCGCCGTCGACTACATCCACGCCCACGCCGGCGACATCGGCTCCACACCCGCCACCGACAAGGCTCCGGGCACCAAGACCCTGCCCAAAGCGACCGAGCAGCTCGACACCCTCACGCGCGAGCAGGGCACCGCCCAGAAACTCGACCTCACCAAACTGAACGCCTGCATCGCCAAACAGGACACCGCCGCCATCCAGGAATCGAAAACCATCGCCTCCAAACTCGGCGTCGACTCCACCCCTTCTCTCTTCATCAACGGTGACAAGATCGACGGCGCCCTGCCCATCGAGTTCCTTTTCAAAATCATCGACAACGCCCTCATCGCCGAAGGCAGGACACCACCTCCGCCTTACATCTCTCCCGTCCCGCCCCCACCCCCCGCAGCTCCCTCCACCAAGTAGCCCCAACCCGGGCGGGTGCCCCATGTCCGGATTCTCGGACATGGGTTTTGGGTGCCTTGCGCTACCATGAGAGCAACAGGATACCCGCCCCGATGCGCCGCTCCGCCACTGTCTTCGCTCCTCTGCTTGCCTCCGCCGCAGTCGCTCTTTCCACCGGCTGCCACAAAGCCGACCCCCAGCGCTGTGTCGACGAAACCAACCACGTCGTCGACCCCAAATTCTGCGAAAACCTCCCTCCCGGCGCCCTCTCCTCCGGCACGCAGAACAACGGCGGAGGCCACTACGGCGGTGGCGGCATCTTCATCCCGCACATCTATCGCAACTACTACGGCGGCCTGGGTGGCTACGCGCTCGGTACCGCGCTTAGCGGAGGCAGCTACACCCCGCAGCCCGGCCGCAGCTACTCCACCTCTCCGGGTCGCGGCTTCTCCAGCTCCGGCACCTCCCGCGGTGGCTTCGGCGGCTCCTTTTCCGGCGGCCACGGCGGCGGAGGCGGCGAGTAATGCAACGTCACAACCTCACCCCACGCCTCAACTGGCAGCAGACCGTCGAGCAGCAGGGCCTCTCCTTCCACACCCCGGAATCACTCGCCCCCGGCGCCCGCCCGTACTGGGACGAGTCCGCCTGCTACGAGTTCACCGCCCGCGAAATAGACGGCCTTGAAGCCGCCGCCAACGAGCTCCAGACCATGTGCCTCGCCGCCGCGCAGCACGTCATCGAAAACCAGCGCTACGCCGAGCTCGAAATCCCCGCCGAAGCCGCCTCTGTCATCGAGTGGGCATGGAACGAAGAGCCTCCCGCGATCTACGGCCGCTTCGACCTGCTCTACAACGGCACCGCCCCGCCCAGGCTGCTCGAATACAACGCCGACACCCCCACATCGCTGCTCGAAGCCGCCGTCATCCAGTGGTACTGGCTTAAAGACCTCTACCCTGAGGCCGACCAGTTCAACTCCCTCCACGAAAAGCTCATCGCCAAGTGGAAGGACGTCGCCAGCTATCTTTCAAAGCCCGTCTATTTCGCCAGCGCCGACTACCCCGAAGACCAGCTGACCCTCGCCTATCTCCGCGACACTGCCGAGCAGGCCGGCCTCTCGACCCGGCAACTCCTCATGGAGGAAATCGGCTGGAACGAACCTCGCCAGTGCTTCGTCGACACCGATCCCCAGGAGCTCGCCATCCAGTCCATCTTCAAGCTCTATCCCTGGGAGACGATGCTGGACGAAGACTTCGGCACCCAGGCCCTGCGCACCTACAAGAACATGCGCTGGATGGAGCCCATCTGGAAGATGCTGCTCTCCAACAAAGGCATCCTCCCCATCCTCTGGCAGCTCTACCCCAACCACGAACTCCTGCTGGAAGCGAAGTTCACCGACGCGAACTCAGGCTGGCAGCCAGCCCCCGGCTGGGTCCGCAAGCCGCTCCACTCCCGCGAAGGCGCCAATATAGTCATGGTTGGCCTCGACGGCGAGAAGATCGAAACCCCCGGCCCCTACGACAACCGCCTCACCATCGACCAGCGCCTCGGCCCGGCCACGGTCTTCCCTGACGGCGGCAACCCCGGACGCTGGCCCGTACTTGGCCTGTGGATGATCGACCAGGAGTGCTGCGGTCTCGGCATCCGCGAATCCGCCGGCCCAATCACCGACAATCTGTCGAGCTTCGTGCCGCACTTCTTCCGCTAGTCCTCAACGTCGCCCTGTTCCGTAAACCACTGTGCATACACGGTATTCATCACCATCTTGCGGTTCAAATCCGGCGAGCCATCGCTCCACCAGACTTCACCGCGCTCCCCGAGCGCACGTTTGGCCGCATCCACCCGAATCCGGGCCGCTTCTCGACCAGCGTCGTCTCCAGCTCGAAGAGCTCTCCCCTTAGCGCTCCGCGCAGCCATCAATTCAGCGACCAGCCTTGTTCGTTCGGTCGCCTCTAAATTTGGATTCGAGCACCGCCACAAGCGTGCTCGGACCACAAAATATTTCCCGTCCGGAGTTACCGGGTAAGCTTTCCCCACCTCTGTATCCCCTCCGCGCCCGCGTGTGCTGTCAGATGCAGCTGCGCCACATCCTGCCCGGAACCATCCGGCTTGCTACAACGCTATCGACTAGCATAGGAAGCAAAGGATGCTGGCGGAGGCGCATATGCGAAACCCGAGGATTTCCCCCGTCCGAGAAACGGTAGCTCAGCTCCGTAGCCCGCTGCTGTCCATCGGCACCCACGCGGCATTGCTGCTCGGCGTTTTCGGCGTATTGCACACCTCGCTGCGCATCGCACCTTACAAGTTGCCCGGCACAGCCACTGGCAGCCGTCTCATCACCTATTACAGCCCCGGCAGCCCCGCGCACGCACTCAGCGAAATGCCGCTCAAGGAAACTCTGCAGCGCCCGTCCGCTCTGCCCTCCCATGCGATCCCAACCCCGCCAAAGCCCGCACCCACAGGCGCGCCAGCCGCCGAAACCGGCACCGGAAACTCTGCCGACAGCGGCCTTGGTGAGGGCGATATCCGCATCGCGTTCCAGGTCTTCTATCCCCATCCGTCCCCCAACCTCTCTGCGCTCCCACACGGCACCAAGGGCGATGTCGTCCTCGACGCCCTCATCGACGAACACGGCAACATTACCGGCCTGACCCTCCTCAGAGGACTCGGCCCCGCCATCGACGACGCCGTCATCGCGACCGTGAAGCAGTGGACCTATACCCCGGCCACGCGCAACGGCGCTCCCATTCCGAGCGAACAGGAACTACGTTTCCACTACGAACGCAGCTGACCCGCCCCGTGAACGCCGCAGCGGCCCGCCACCGGTGCCACAGCTTCCATACGTCTGAAACCGGCCGGGTGTTCGCATCGCCGCGCTCGACCGCCCTCCGGTCCGATGCGCCACCCGCTACACTAGAGATGCCGCGCATTTCGCCCTCCGGAGTCGCCTTGAAGATCGTTCTCGCCGAAAAAGTCTCATCGTCCACCCTCGCAATCTTCCAGAAAGAGCCCGGCTGGAACATCGTCACCGCCGACAGAATCACGTCGCTGCCCGACGAGCTTGCCGACGCCGACGCGCTCATCGTGCGCTCCGCCGTGCAGGCCGATGCAAAGCTGCTGGCAGCAGCCCCGAAGCTCCGCATCATTGGCCGCGCCGGTGTCGGCGTGGACAATATCGACGCTAACGAAGCCACCCGCCGCGGCATCGTCGTCATGAACACCCCCGGCGCCAACGCCACCGCCGTCGCCGAACTCACGCTCGGCCTCATGGTTTCCATGAGCCGCAGCATCCCCCGCGCCAACGCCGGCATGCACGCCGGCAAGTGGGACAAGAAGTCCTTGCAAGGCTCCGAGCTCCGCGGCAAGACACTCGGTATCGTCGGCCTGGGCCGCATCGGACTCGAAGTCGCACGCCGCGCCAAAGCCTTCGGCATGAACCTCATCGGCTACGACCCCTTCGTCGCGCCCGTCATCGCGCGCGAGAACAACGTCACCCTCGTTCCCATCGACGAGATCTTCGCCGAATCCGACTTCCTTTCCCTTCACGTCGGCCTCACCCCGCAAACCGAAGGCCTCATCAACAAGCATTCCATCGCCATCATGAAGCCCGGCATCCGCATCGTGAACTGCGCGCGCGGTGAGCTGATCGTCGACGAAGCTCTCGCAGAAGCCATCCGGTCCGGCCACGTCGCCGGAGCCGCACTCGATGTCTTCCGCTCCGAGCCGCTCAAGGACTCGCCGTACTTCGAGCTCGACAACGTCCTGCTCTCGCCCCACATCGCCGGTTCTACCGACGAGGCCCAGGAAGCCATCGGCATCCAGCTCGCCGAGCAGGTCCGCGACTACCTCAAGCTCGGCGTGGTCCAAAACGCCGTCAACGTCGCTTCGCTCTCGCAGGAAGAGTATGCCGAAGTCTCCCCGTACATCGAGATGGCATCGCGCCTCGGCCAACTGCTCAGCCACGAAGCTGGCACCAGCTCCAGCGGAGACCCCGGAAGTGGTCTCGGGAGCATAGAAAGCATCTCTCTTACCTACAACGGCCGCCTTGCGCACCTCAAAACCGAGCTCATCCGCAATGCCGCCATCGCCGGTGTGCTGCATGGCTCCGACGGCATCAACCGCATCAGCGCCGCCGCCGCAGCAGCCGAGCGCGGCATCCGCATCCACGAGGACAAACGGGAGCACATCGCAGGCGGCACCGGCGCCTCCCTCCGGCTTTCCCTCCATTGGTCCCGCGACGGCCGCGCAAACGGCCTCGACCAGGGCGACTGGACCGGCCTTGCCACCGTCCTGCACGGCTACTCGCCGCGTCTGCTCAGCTACGACGGCATCGACGTGGAGGCCGAGCTCTCCGGCACTCTCGTCGTTATCCGCAACCAGGACGTCCCCGGCGTGGTCGGGCGCATCGGAACCATCCTTGGCGAAAACCGCCTGAACATCGGCAACTTCGCCCTGGGCCGCTCCGGTGCCGCGTCATCCCGCATGCAGCGGCTGCCCGAAGGCCAGGCGCTGGCCGTCGTCCAGCTCGATGTCCCGCCGGAAGCACAACCCGCCCTCCACAACGCCCTCACACAGTTGCGTGCCGTCGAGGCCATCGCCAGCGTCAGAACTGTAGAGCTAGGTAAGCTCTGAGTGGAGAAATACGACTCGCCAGGAGGTAAAGTTTGTCAGCAGGGATGAATCGCGCGATCGCTACAACGGAAAGCCGCGGCGCTTCGTCGTACATCCCAGGGCTCGACGGCATACGCGCCATCGCCTTCCTGCTGGTCTTTTTTGCGCACGCCACACCCGGCCCGGTCAGCCGCTTCATTCCAGCTACGCTCGGTGTCACCATCTTTTTCTTCCTCAGCGGGTTCCTCATCACCACGTTGCTGCGTAAGGAAATCCTGCGGACCGGCACAATCGCCCTGCGCGACTTTTACATCCGAAGAGCAGTCAGAATCTTCATTCCCCTGTACCTCGTTTATGCGCTTTCCATCCCGTTTGCGCACTATGTGCTGCATGAGTTTGCCGGCAATCTGCGCGGCGCTCTCAGCGTTGTGTTCTATGTCTACAACTACAGCATCTTCCTGAACTGGGGCGCGTTGCCCCCTAAGGGCATGACCGTCGTCTGGTCTCTCTGCGTAGAAGAACACTTCTATATCCTTTTTCCCTTGCTGTATCTCACCATGATGCGTCGCCGGCTTTCGGTTCGGAAGCAGACTGGCTTTCTCCTGGCGTTATGCGGTTTGGAACTGATCTGGCGCTTCGTTCTGATCCTCGTTCTGCATAAGCCGGATATGTGGACCTACGCCGCGACCGACGCCCGTTTCGACTCCATTTTGTGGGGATGTGTTCTCGCCTTGCGTAACAACCCCGTCTTCGGCGACAAGTCGATCCTGCCGCGCGGTCGGGAAACCCTCGTGTTTGCCCTGTCTGCGGGCGCGCTGGTCTGTACACTGATGCCCGCCAGCCTGCTCTATCGCGGTACGTTTCGCTACACCGCCCAGGCCATCTGCCTGTATATGCTGTTCAGCTTTGTCATACCCCACATCCACCACCGCAGCGTTCGCTGGCTGGAGTGGATGCCGCTCCGTTATATCGGCTGGACCTCATACGTTCTGTATCTCTCCCATGCGGTTGTGCTGGCCCTTACCCAGCAGGTTTTCCCCGATCGCCTTTGGATGAGCGCGCCCGCAGGCCTGCTGCTCGCTCTCGGATTCGCAACCCTGATGCGGTACAGCATCGAACTGCCCCTGCAGCGGTTGCGCGCCCGTTTTCGCCACGTCGCGGAGCTTGACCCCACCGCTGCCGATGGTCACGGCCTGGTTTCATGAGCACCTCGTCTTGGTTAGAACCGCCACATATCCTGTAAACTGAAGTTTAGTCGGCGTCCATTTGCAGGCGCTGTGAGAAAGCCTCCTCCCCCATGTCGAATACCGCTACCGCTCGTCTTGCGTCCGCCGTTTTACTTTCGGGCGTCCTCTTCTCCACCGGCTGCCAAAAAGGCCCCCAGGCTGGCGTGCTCGCCACGGTCAACGGCCACGCCATACAGAGCGAAGACGTCGACAAGATTTACAAGATTCAACTCGCCGCCAGCCAGGCGCAGGGCCAGCAGACCGCGTCAGAAGACCAGGGCGACGCCATCCGCCTCAACATCCTGCGCGAGCTAATCGACACCCAGATCATTGAGCAGCGCGCCGCCAAGCTCAACCTCACCGCCAGCAACGACGAAGTCGACGCCAAGTTCGCCGAAATGAAGGCCCCCTACACCGAAGAACAGTTCCAGGCGCGCCTCAAGGCCTCAAACCGTACCGTCGACGATGTGAAGCACGATCTGCGCCGTTCGCTCACCACCGACAAGCTCCTCAACAAGGAGATCAACTCCAAGATCACCGTCACCGACGCGGACGTCACCACCTACTTCAACGCGCACAAGGCCGAGTTCAATCTCGCTGAGAACCAGTACCACCTCGCGCAGATCATCGTCTCCGCCAACCCCGCCACCAATGCCACCAACCTGCAGAACTCCAAGGCATCGTCCCCCGCCGACGCGCTCAAAAAGATTCAGGCGCTCAAAAATCGCCTGGACTCGGGCGAAGACTTCGGCCTGATCGCCATCAATTTCTCCGAAGACCCGCAGACTGCCTCCAACGGCGGCGATCGCGGATTGCTCGCCGAGTCGCAACTGCGATCCAACCCCATGGTGTTCAACGCTATCGGCAAGCTGAAGCCCGGCGCGGTGTCGGACATCATTCCCTTTCCTGACCAGACCGACCCGAAGAAGGTTGGCGGCTACGCCATCTTCCAGCTCATCGAGCGCGCCGCTGCCGGACAGCGTGACCTGTCAGATCCACGCGTTCAACAGCAAATCCGCCAGCAACTCCATGACAGCCGCTCGCAATTGCTGAAGAGCGCGTACTCCGAGATGCTCCACAACCAGGCCAAGATCGAAAACTTCTTCGCCGAACAGGTCTTCAAGAACGCCGGCAAGTAGCTCGTAGTCCGCCATCTACTTCGGGGGCTCGTACCAGTACGACTGACGGTGCCGCACGGTGGTCTTGTAGTCCGGTACATCGACCGTAATGGCATGGAGCCCCGGCGTGGTGTCACCGTGCGGCTGGAAGCTCAGCAGGTAACCATTGTGGACGTGGTTGGTCAGCCCGTTCAAGCTACGGTCAAAGCCCTTCTGCGTGGTGAAGTTGATGTATTCGCCACCCGAAAGCCGCGCAAACTCCTTCGGCGCATTGGTCCGCAGCGCCTGCACCGCCATAAACAGTAGACCAATCACACCGCCGCTCTCTCCGCGATTATGCTTCAGATCGTTGAGGATGGCAGTCTTACCGGGCGAAAAGGCCACCGCATCGACCACAATGTTGCTCTTCCCTAGCCGGGCGATCACGCTTTCGGCCTTGCTTTCGCTGCCATGATCGCGGGTCTCCGAGATGAGCAGAATGGCCCGCCGACGGTGCGGATCGCGTGTTTCCAACAGACGCGCAGCGTAGTCGACGGCGTCGAAGATCGAGGCACCGCCATCATCGTCGCACGGCTTGTACTGCTGGAGCACATCGTGTGTCCGAGCCGCGCTTGGACTGAACCCGCCCAGCAGCTCCGGCGACGTGCCAAATGAGACCACGGCTGTCTCCTGCACCGCATCGCCGCTCATCGCTTCGACCATCGCTGGCAGACCGCGCAGATTTTCCTGCTGGCTGTCGGCAGACCGCGAACACTGCACCACCACCACCAGAGAAAGCGCACTCGCCTCCTCGCTATCTTCGACACGAATGGCCTGTGGAACACCGTTGTCCTTGACCACAAAATGCGAGGCCTTCAGCCCGTACAGCACACCGCCCTTCGCGTCCTGGACCAGCGTGGGAACCAGCACCAGGTTCGATTGCACGGTGATCGTGGAAGTCTGGGCAGGGTCTTGTGCCAATGCCGGGCCGCAGGCCAGCGCGAGCGCGCAGAGCCCACCGCACAAAGCTTTCTGGCCAGTTGACCCCATCACTCTACCCGCAGGATCAGACACTTCAGATAGCGCGTTTCCGGCAGCGTCAACACCTCCGGATGGTCTGGTGCGGCGGCTCGCGTCTCCAGCAACTGCACGCGCCGTCCGGCATCGCTGGCGGCCTCCGTGACGACGCTCGTAAACGCCTCCAGCGAAACGTGATGGGAGCACGAGCACGTAATCAGCGTTCCTCCCGCGTTTAACAAGCGCAGCGCGCGCAGGTTTAGCTCCTTATACCCGCGCAGTGCGCCTTCCGCCGCGCGCTTCGACTTCGCGAACGCCGGAGGATCGAGCACGATCGCGTCGTACTTACCCGAGTCGTCCTTGCGCACCGCGTCGTCGTACGCGCGCATCAGCTCAAACGCGTCGGCCTCCATCCAGTCTGTCGCGGCGCGGAGTTTCGGATTGCGTTCAAGATTTCTGTCCGCCGCTTCGAGCGCCGCGCGGCTCGCATCAACGCCCGTGACGCGCTCACACACCTGCGCCAGATGCAGCGCAAACCCACCCTGGTAGGTGCAGATATCGAGCGCCGCGCCGGTGCGTCCTGACGCCGCCACCCACTGCGCGGCCGCAGCATAGTTCAATCGCTGGTCGAGGAACGCGCCCGTCTTCTGCCCCGCCGCCGCGTCGTATTCGAACTCCAGGCCGTTCAGCCGGAACTCCGTCGTCGCCTTCGTTTCGCTACTGGCAAAGAGCGCGCCCGGGGCGGGGGCGTCGAGCTCCTCCAACTCCCGTACGCGCGGGTCAGGCCGCTCCCAGATCGTCAGCGCGGCCCCGGCAAACTCCGCGCGCAACGCCTCGACCACCGCGCCGCGCACGTCATCCTGCGCCGTGCCTTGCGTCAGCAGCTGCAACAGCACGAGGTCGTTGTAGCGGTCGGCCACAATGCCGGGCAGACCATCCGCCTCGCTGAAGACCAGCCTGTGCGCGTTGTCGCTCTCCGTCACCGGTGCCAGCACCTTGCGCCGCGCCAGCGCCGCATCCAGCCGATCTCTCACTTCCCGGACATAGTCTGCACGCGTGAGCGCAGGCTGCCGCGAAACCAGGCGCGCCGCAATTTGCGACGCACTGGAGTACAACGCCGAGCCCAGCGCAAGCCCGCGGCCATCGACCACCGTCACCAGAGCGCCCGAACTCAGCCCATCGACGGCGCCTTCTATATCCGTTCGGTAAACCCACAGATGCCCCGCGCGCACACGGTCTGCGGCACGTCGGCTGATGCGGAGCACGTTCTCGGAGGAAGCCTCTGCCATCTCTTCAGTCTAACCGCGCCACTAGAATAGAGAGCGATGCCCGCCGCCTCCGCACAGTACGACGTCATCATCCTCGGCGCAGGCGCGGCCGGCATGATGTGCGCATTCGAGGCCGGCAAGCGAGGCCGGCGCGTGCTTCTGCTCGAGCACTCCGACCGCGTCGGCCGCAAGATCCTGATCTCCGGCGGCGGCCGCTGCAACTTCACCAACCTGCACACCCGCCCCGAAAACTTTCTCTCCAGCAATCCGCACTTCGCCAAATCCGCGCTCGCACGCTTCACCCCCGCCGACATGATCGCGCTCGTCGACCGGCACGGCATCCGCTACCACGAAAAAACGCTCGGCCAGCTGTTCTGCGACGACTCCGCCCAGCGCATCGTCGCCCTGCTCAAGCGCGAGTGCGAAGAGGCCCGCGTAGAAATCCGCACCAGCGTCAGCGTCCTCGGTGTGACCGCCGCGAACAGTCTCTTCACCGTCGCAACCAGCACGGGTCCCCTCACCGCGAACAGCGTCGTCGTCGCGACCGGCGGCCTTTCCATCCCGAAGATGGGCGCAACCGGCATCGGCTACGATATCGCCCGCAGCTTCGGTCACACTCTCATCGAGCCCCGCGCCGGGCTCGTGCCGCTGGTCTTCGCTCCCGAAGACCGCGACCGCTGGTGCGATCTCACCGGCCTTTCCACCGAATCCATCGCCCGCACCGAGTCTGCAAGCCCGCGCAAAAACCCTCCGAGCTTCCGGGAAAAGCTGCTGATCACGCATCGCGGTCTCAGCGGCCCCGTCGCGCTCCAGATCTCTTCCTATTGGCAAGCCGGAAAAACCTTGAGATTCGACTTGTCGCCCGGCGTCGACGCCTTCGCTCCGCTGCTGCGCAAGAACGCCCGCCGCGACGATGCTGCACTGATCGATGCGCTGCGCTGCCTGCTGCCAGCGCGTATGGCGGACCGCTGGCTCACGCTCCACGCCACCGGCGATTACACCAACAGCGGCCTCGCACGGCTCGAAGCACAACTGCACGACTGGACCTTTACGCCCGCCGGCACGGAAGGCTTTGCCAAGGCCGAAGTAACGGTCGGCGGCCTGGACACCCGCGAACTCGACGCCCGCACCATGGAGAGCCGCCGCGTCGGCGGACTCTACTTCATCGGCGAAGTGATCGACGTAACCGGCTGGCTGGGTGGATATAACTTCCAGTGGGCATGGGCTTCAGCGGTCGCAGCCGCGCAAGCGCTCTAAGTCCATCCAGGGAACCTCGAATGCCTGCCACAAACGGCCCTAAGCAACCGGCTCTAGCCGCCCCACGGACGATGAGTGAACGGATGCGAACGTCCCCTGCCTACTGCACGATCAACGTCAATCCGACACTGCGCGTGATGCCCGCCGATGACGCGCTCACGGTGAGGTTGTACGTTCCCGAAGGCGTCGGTGTCGGCGTCGTCGGCAACCCGCCCGCCGGGATCGCCCTCCCCTGGCCGCAACCGCTCGCTGCGATGGCGAATGCCGTCAGAAGCACCACCACCAGACCCCGCAAACGCCTCCTTCGCTGCGCCAGGACCCCGCATGGCAGCAGCAGCGCCAGCACGACGACGGGCGCCACCGACCACAAGCCCGGCGTTGTGAGTTCCGCAGCCGCAAGTCCCGTCTCCACCGTGACGATAACCGTCTGCGTTCCACCCAATGTCGCCGGCGACGGCGTGACCGTACACAGGCCATGCGCAGGTCTTCCCGTACAGGCCATGGCCGCGGTTCCGCCTGCACCGGTTGGTGCGGTCAGCGCGAGAGTGTACGTCGCGGTTGCGCCGCTCTTGATGGTCAGCGATATGGGGCCGGTCGGGGTCAGCGTGTAATCGATGCCGACCCCGGAAAGCGAAACGCTATGCCTGCCGCCCGCTGAGCTATCCACCAGCGTCAAGGCCCCCGAGCGCGCTCCGCCAGCCGTGGGCGCAAACACCAGCAGAATGGTGCACGCAGTGTTGGCGGCCAGTGTGGCTCCGCAGGTGCTCGACGCAATGACAAAGTCACCGCTCGCGGTCAGGCTCGCAATGGCTAACGCGATGCCGCCATTGTTGGTCAGCGTCATGGCCTGCGCAGCCGAGGTCAAGCCAACACCGGTTCCTCCAAAGCTAAGCCCCGCGCTCGGCGTCAGCGACACCCCCGCAGGCGCAAATCCAGTGCCCGCAAGCGGCACGGTCTGGAAGCGAAATTGGTCGGTGACGGTCAGCACACCGGTCACCGCGCCTGTAGTCGTCGGCACAAAGCTGACCGGGATGGCGCAGGTAGAGTGTGGTGCGAGCGATGTGCCGCAGGCGCTGGTCGCAGTGAACGGGCCACCGGTAATGGCTGCACTCACCAGCGTCAACGCCACATCGCCAGAGTTGGTCAGCAATACCTGTTGCGCGGCGCTGCTAGTCCCAATCTGCTGCGAGGCAAAGGTCAGCGACGACGCCGAAAGCGAATCAGTGGCAGGCGCGTTACCGGTCCCCACCAGCGTGGCCACCTGCGTCCCCGCGTCATCTGTAACCGAAAGCGTTCCGTTGCGGGTACCGCTGCCGCTTGGCGTGAACGCCACCGCAACCGAGCACGCCGTCGCAGCAGCCAGCGTCGCGCCACAGGTATTCGCCGTGATCTGAAAGTCCCCCGTCAGCACCGGTACCGTCAGCGGCGACGGCGTGCCGCCCGTGTTGGACACGGTGATGATTTGCGCCGCCGTCGTCTGGTTCACGATCGTAGCCGCGAAGCTGAGCGCGACCGGCGCAAGTACGATCGCAGCCGCAGCGGATCCAATGCCCGTCAGCGCAACCGTCGCCTGTCCTCCCGCCACGTTGGCATACACCGTCAACAGTCCCGTCCGCGCGCCGGTCGCCGCAGGCGCGAAGACAACTTGTATCGTGCAGGTTGCGCCGACTGCGATGCTCTGCCCGGAGCACGTATCGCTCTCCACGAAATCGCCGCTCACCACCAGGCTGTTGATCGTGACCGGCGTGTTGCCCGTGCTGGTCAGCGTGACGGTCTGGGTAGCGCTGAGCGTCGCGACGGCCTGCGCCGCAAACGACAGGCTCGAAGGCCCGAGCGAAATGGCGGGCTGCAGCAGACTGGTCGCGGTAATCAGCGGTGTCTCCCATATCCCGCGCCCGTAGGTGCCCGCGCGCAACATCCCCCTGCGGCCATCCCCGGTCAGCATGTTCGCCGCCGCCGCCAGCGCGACGACCGGTGCGTTCGGCAGCGCGGTCCCCAACACGCTCCAGCAATTCGCCGCCGCGCACGTCGCGATCTGTGTCGTCACATACACGCCCGTGTCCAGCGCGACATAGACCGTATTCGCGTCATTTGGATCGACGACCAGCGCATTGGCCGGAGCGTCGGGAAGATTGGCGCTCACGTTCAGCCAATGCGCTCCGAAGTCGGTGGACCGGTACACATGCGGCGACGCAGCCTGCACGCTGCCGAATCCCATCACAGTCGCGTACACCGTTGCCCCGGTCACGTCGTGCGCATCCACCGTTACGGCCGAAAGGTCAAACCCGAGCGGATTGAACCGATTCGCATTCGACACATCATTGGTCACCGGCGCGAGTGCGGCATCGGTCCACGTCGTCCCATTGTTGGCGGTAGCGCCCGCTGCAGTCACGAACAGATGACCACCTATGTTCCCGCCTCCGTCCATCGTCCCGGCCATACCTGCATACAGCACCGTCGAGCCCGCGTTCTGCGCGTTCCCTGAGGCCGCGCTCAGCCCTCCGGCTGCGACGCTCCGGATCAGCGCACTTGCGGCTGTGCAAGGCACCGTGCCTCCCCCCAGCGGCTTGCTGATTGCATTGGCTGCGCTCCACAGGCTCCCGGTTCCAGCCGGCCCGCGCCACACCCGGCATGTGCCCACAAGAACGTTTGAAGTCCGCCCCGGGTCCAGCAGCGTGGGAGCAGCCAGCAGCGCCGCATCGTTGGCCACCTGCGCCAGACCGATCGTCGCTGCCCCGGCAAAGTTTGCGGCCGTACATGCTCCGCCCAGCGTGCACTGCTTCAAGCTCACGCCCGCGCCAATCGCAATCGTCCAGTTGGAAGGTTGTGCCGCGTCGATAGCCGGGAAGCTACCTTCGCCCGCGCTCATCTGCGGCCAGGGCTGGCGCGCCCCCCACGCGCTGCTCGCGGAAATCGTCGCGGCGGAACCATTCGCGCCCAGCCCCGCAAGCAACGTCTCGCGGTCCGTCGGATGCTGCGCAAACCCTGTCACTTCGGCGAGCGAACCCAGGGCTCCATTCACATTCTCGAAGTGCTGCACGTCGCTCGCACTGCACGCCGGGCCGGTCTCCGCCACGCCGTCCAGAGAGCGCCACAGCCCTCCATCATTGCCGAGATACAACACCGGCGCTGTCCCCGTCAGCGCAATCGCATGTTGCGCCGGAGCGACCTGCGCCGGAGCATTGCATCCGTTCAGCGCATTGGTCGTATTGCGCAGCCCGCACGCGCTTCCGCCCGCCGCCATCGTGCAGCGGTACAAGTCCACTGTCCCCGCCAGCAGCAGCGTTCCACCCGCAAAGGGAGCAGCCGCAAGCGACAGGTTGTAGTCACCCTGCGCGATCGCCGTGCTGCCGTTGCCGATCTCCAGCGCCGCGCCATCGATGCGACGCGCGAACACCGGCGCAGGCGTCGCGCACGCACTGCCAACCGCCCCGCAAAGGTCTTGCCACAACCCATTGTCCCTGTTCGCCGCATCCACACTCAGCGCGTACAGATCGCCGGTCGCCGGTTGCACAGCCAGCGCGCCTCGAAACAGCGGACAGCCCGCACCGCCTTGTCCGTTCGCCCCAACCGGACACGCCGCGAGCGTCAAGCCGGTCCCCGGCTGGTTCGCCAATCGCGTCCAGGTCGCGCCATCCGCGCTCTCGTATAACCCGTGCTGCCGCACCGCTGCATAGAACCGTTGCCGCACCCTGTTCCACACCACCGCAGTCGCCGCGTTTCCGACCTGTCCTGTACCCAGCGGTTGAGGCTGTTGGACCGCGCTTGCCCCGTCGAAGATCGATGCCATCTTCCACGTCACGCCTGCGTCCGTCGAGTAATAAAGTCCCGCCACCGAAACAAAGTTGCCCGCCCCCACCTGCACGCCTTCCGCCGATGTAGACAACGCAGCAACAGCCAGCGCCGGCGACGCCGTGCTCCACGCCAGCCCCGCGACGCTGAGCCCCGCAAACGAGTGACTGCCGTTCGCGCCATCCTGCGAGCCCTGCGCCAGCGTCCACGTCAACCCGCCGTCGGCCGATCGCAAAATCCCTTCGCCATAGTACGAGTCGGTCGCATCATTGGGGTCCCCAGTGCCCGCCAGCACGACGCCGTTCGCAACTTCCTGCACCGCAAGCGCCCCTATGCTCAACGCCGGAAGCACACTACTGCCAGCGTTCGCGGCAAAGACCGGCAGCGTGTCCGTAAGCGCCACGAAGCTGACCGAACCCAGCGGCCCAGCCGCGTTCGTCGACTTCCACACCCCGCCGCCAGTGCTGCCCACATAGACCGTATTGCCGCTCGTGTCGGTGCCATCCACCGCCAGCGCCGTGATGCGCCCTGTCACCCTGCCGTAGCCGGCCGAAGCAACCGAAGCCGGTCCCAGCGGCTGCCACGCCGCCGAAAGTACATTCGCCTGGGGATGCACGTTCACCTGCGCCCCGCTGGTGTGCACACCGCTGGTCCGCGCCCGCAGCAGGCTCGCCGCCGAGCCCTCCACACCGCCGCGCTGCCGCACGAAAGCCTCTGCCCGCGCGCGACGAGCCGCAGCATCTGGCCATGCCGCCGCCTGCTGGGCCTGAACGCCGCATGCCACCAGCGCCGCAAGACCCACAAACCATACCAGCCGCCGCACTTCCGTAGCGCGAACAGGAAAGTCCCGGATTACACAGCTCGCGAAGTTTCTCGACGGCAAGCTCACAACCAGTTCCCTTCCGGTATCGCGCCATCCTTATCGGCGGGAGGGGCGGGTTACGTCAGGGCTAGAGAAGATAGAAACGAAGATTGCGATCATCTTCTCATCTCGCGGCTCTCTGCGCCCAGCCAACCGCTTCAAATCCCGCCCAGGTAACGTAAAGTATCTTCATACTGCTTCCAGGAGAATGTGCGTGCCCGGTCTTAAAACTCTCAGCATCACGGCGATGACGTTTGCGTTGACAACCTGTTTCTCCGCACCCGCCCAGGACCGCGGCCAGAAGACCACGACCACCACCACCGTCTCCACCGAGCCCGAAAAGAAACCCTCACCCGCGCCCGCCGACTCCACCACCGAAGGCAGCGTGACCATCGGCGGCAAAGACATCGCCTACCGCGCCGTGGCCGGAACCCTCACCGTAGGCGCAACCGACACCCAGGACGCCACGCTCGGCCTCGACGGCAAGCTGCTCCCCGACGCCGGCATCGACCTCCCGGCCAAGCCCGAAGACCAGCCCGCCACAGCCCGCATCTTCTACACCGCCTACTTCGCCAGGGGCGCAGCCCCCGGCTCCCGTCCCATTACCTTTCTCTACAACGGCGGGCCCGGCTCCGCCACCATGTACCTCCACATGGGCAGCTTCGGCCCCCGGCGCGTCGTTACCACCGACACCCAGCACGACGCCGGCGGCCCCTATCGCATCGTCCCCAACCAGTACAGCCTCCTCGACGCCTCCGACCTCGTCTTCATCGACGCCCCCGGCACCGGCTTCTCGCGCGTCTTAGGCAAGGACGCCATGCGCGCCTTCTACGGCGTCGACCAGGACGCCCACGCCTTCGACCGCTTCATCCGCCGCTTCCTCACCAAGTACAACCGCTGGACCTCGCCCAAGTACATCTTCGGCGAAAGCTACGGCACACCCCGCAGCGCGGTGCTTTCCAACATCCTCTCCGAGCAGGTCGACCTCAACGGCGTCATCCTGCTCTCCCAGATCCTCAGCTTCGATAACTCCGCCGACGGCGCCGACGCCAACCCCGGTACCGAGCAGGGCTTCTTTCTCGCCCTTCCAAGCTTCGCCGCCACTGCCTTTTACCACCACCTCGTCGCGTCCAAACCCACCGCACTCGAGCCCTTCCTGCGCGAAGTCGAACAGTTCTCGCTCGGCGACTACGCCAGCGCGCTCCTCCAGGGCGCGGACCTCGATCCCGCCCGCCGCCAGACCATCGCCGACAAGCTCGCCGGCTACACCGGCGTCCCCGCCAGCGTCTGGCTGAAAGCCAACCTGCGCCTCACCGGCGGCGAGTTCTCAAAGTATCTGCAGGACAACGCCGGCATCACCACCGGCCGTCTCGACTCCCGCTACGAGGGTCCCGCCGACGATCCGCTCGCGCGCGACGCCGACTACGACCCCTTCACCCAATCCATCGGCGCCGCCTACTCCGCCGCTATCAACGACTACGCCCGCACCCAGCTCCACTACGGCGACGCGCTGACCTACAAACCCAGCGCCCGCGAACCCGGCTTCAACTGGGACATGAAGCACCGCGTCCCCGGCGCCGGCTTCTCCGGGACCAGCGTCAACGTCATGTCCGACCTCGCACTCACCATGAAGCACAATCCCAAAATGAAAGTCCTCCTCATGGGCGGCTACTTCGATCTGGGCACGCTCTACTTCGGCGCGACGTACGAGATGAAGCACCTGCCCATGCCCACCACGCTCCAGCAAAACATCACCTACAAGTTCTTCCCCACCGGCCACATGGTGTACGTCAACGAAGAAGCTCTCCGCGGCCTTCACGACGCCACCGCCGCCTTCATCCACGCCAGCGAAAAGGGCCAGTAAGCACGAATAGGTCTCCAGTTAGCCCCATCGGCCACGGACTTATTAGGCATGCTTGAGCGGCGTGGCCAAGCTTCGCCAAGCCATAAGTGTGTCAGGAACTTGCAGACCGAAACCGTTGCAGGGCGAAGCTACACTAGACCAGCAACACCGGTCCCGGGTACTGCGCCAGCAAGGTGTCTGAAGTCAACAACGTAATCCCTTCGACCGTAGCTTGGGCCACCAGGATGCGGTCGAAGGGGTCTTTATGGATCGCAGGCAGCCGTGTCATGTAGATCACATGCTCACTGCTGATGAGCAATTCCTTATATCCGTGCCGCAGCAGCGCAAAACGCAGGCGAGCGGGTTCAACATCGAAATCCGGCTTACCCCTCCCGAACTTAATCGCAACTTCCCACAAACTCGCGATGCTGAAGAAAATCTCCGCGCCTGGCTGGTCGACAAGCTCAACCACCCTTTCAGGCACGGCCCCTTGATCGATCTGACCCAAAAGAAGAAGCTGCGTGTCTAAGAGATACCTCAATCGTTCAGCCCGAACATTTCTTCCATCTCTTCCCGCCCAATCTCCTTGAAGTTGTGCGGCACCTTGAACTGCCCTTCCAATCCGCCGAACCACGACTTGGGCGAACCATTATCCTCGGCTTCAATGGCCGTCACCTTTACTAGCGGCTTGCCCGCCTTCGCAATCACGAATGGCTCACCAGCCGCCGCCTTCGCGATCAGTCGAGAGAGATGCGTCTTCGCTTCATGGATATTCACAGTTTGCATAAACTAAGTTTATCAGACTAAGTTTAGCTCTAAAAGCCACCTCCGCCCCTTCTGGACTGGGTTCTCCCCCCGTTCTACCGACGACAAAACTCCGCATGTACCATGGGACGCCGCACAAACCCACGCACTCAGGAGCCGCACCTCATGGCTGAACTCAGCGCCCCTGCTCTCAAACTCGCCAACCCCGGCCCGCTCGGCCTCGCCGGCTTCGGTCTCACCACCTGCGTGCTCTCCGCCATCAACGCCGGCCTCCTTCCGCATGAAGCGCTCCCGGTCGTCGTGCCCCTCGCTTTCGCCTATGGAGGCGTCGCGCAGCTCATCGCCGGCGTCCTGGAGTTCCGCACCGGCAACACCTTCGGCATGGTCGCCTTCACCTCCTATGGCCTTTTCTGGTGGTGGTTCGCGCTGCTCCAGTGGAGCGTGGGCGCGGGCTGGCTCAAGGCTCCGCCCCCCAGCGCCGTCGCTGTCGTGTTGCTCATGTGGGGCATCCTCACCTTCCTGCTCTGGATCGTCACCTTCCGCGCCAGCAAGGCTGTCTGGAGCATCTTTCTTCTGCTTTCGATCACCTTCTTCCTCCTTGCCGCCGGAGACTTCGGCTACGGCACAGGAAAGCTCGGCGGCTACCTCGGCCTCCTTACCGGCGCCGACGCTCTCCTGGTCGCCTTCATCGAAGTGCTCAACGCCACCGCTAACCGCACCGTCATCTCGCTCGGCACGCCGATTCTGCGCGACTGACCGCCGTGCCCCGCGATACAGTAGCAGGCATGTCTCGTTCCTTTCGCTTCGTCTCCGCCGCGGCCCTGGTGGCTCTGTCCTTTGCGCCCTCCTGCTTCGCCCAGCAGCTTGCTTCCACCCGGCAGGAAGACAAATACCTCTGGCTGGAAGACGTTTCGAGCGATCGGTCTCTGAACTGGGTCAAAGCGGAAAACGCCCGCACCGCCGCCGTCCTCGAAGCCGACCCCCGCTTCCAGCAGTACGAGTCCGACGCCCTGAAGCTTGCCGAAGACCCCGAACGGCTCGCCATGCCCGGCCTTCGCGGCGACGACGTTTACAACTTCTGGCAGGACGCCCAGCATGTCCGCGGCATCCTGCGCAAAACCACGCGCGCCGACTTCCTCACCCCGCAGCCCCACTGGCAAACCGTTATCGACTACGACGCGCTCGGCCGCCAGGAAAAGGTCAGCTGGGTCAGCCACGGCCTCAACTGCCTCTACCCCGGCAACAACATCTGCATGGCGTCGCTCTCGGCCGGCGGAGAAGACGCCGACACCCAGCGCGAGTTCGACCTCCGCACCGGCAAGTTCCTCCCCGGCGGCTTCACCCTGCCCCACAGCAAGCAGCGTGTCAGCTGGAAAGACAAGGACACCCTGCTCATCGCCCGCGACTGGGGCGCAGGCACGATGACCCGCTCCGGCTACCCCTTCGTGGTCAAGGAGTGGAAGCGCGGCACGCCCCTGGACTCCGCCAAAGAGGTCTTTCGCGGCGCCGACACCGACGAAACCGGCTCCAGCGCCTCCACGCTGCACGACGCCCAGGGCAACTCCGTAACCCTCTTCCGTGAGGGCCTGACCTTCTTCTCCTCCCGCGTCCTCGTCGAAACCCCCCGGGGCATCCAGCCGCTCGCAATCCCAGCCAAGGCAGGCATCGCCGGCCTGCTCGACGGTCGCCTGCTGCTCGAGGTCCGCGAAGACTGGCAACCGGCGGGCAATCCGCAGAGCTTCAAGGCCGGTTCGCTGCTTGAACTCAGGCTCCAGTCTGTCCTTGCGGACCCGGCACACCTCAAACCGGCTGTCATCTTCGCACCCACTTCCCAGGAGTTCCTGGAAAGCGCGGAGAGCACAAAGACCCGCCTGCTCGTCACCACCCTCAACCACGTCCAGGGACGTGCCTACGTCTACACCCCCGGTCCGAAAGGCTGGACCAGAAAAGCCCTTCCGGTGCCCGAAAACGTCTCGGTCAGCATCGCTACCACCAACGACACCGACGATGCGTTCTTTCTCGATATCTCCGGTTTCCTGACCCCGACCTCGCTCTGGATAGGGGACGCCGGGACCGCGTCGCTGAAGCTCGAGAAGACCCGTCCGGCCCGCTTCGACGCCTCCAACGATGCCGTCGAGCAGCTCGAGGCCACCTCGAAGGACGGCACCAAAGTTCCGTACTTCATCGTGCATCGCAAAGACCTCAAGTATGACGGCGCCAACGCCACGCTGCTCAACGCCTACGGCGGCTTCGAGGTCGCCGAAACGCCCAGCTACTCCACCAACATCGGCAAGCTGTGGCTGGAGCACGGCGGCGTCTACGTCCTCGCCAACATCCGTGGCGGCGGCGAGTTCGGCCCCGCCTGGCACGAAGCCGGCCTCACCACCCATCGCCAGCGCATTTACGACGACTTCGCCGCCGTCGGCCAGGACCTCATCGCGCGCAAAATCACCACGCCGCGCCATCTCGGCATCATGGGCGGATCCAACGGCGGCCTCCTCATGGGCGTCGAGATGACCCAGCACCCCGAACTCTGGAACGCGATCGTCATCCAGGTCCCGCTGCTCGACATGCTGCGCTTCGAGCACATTGCAGCCGGCGCCAGCTGGGTCGGCGAGTACGGCTCCGTCTCCGTCCCCAAACAGCGGACCTTCCTCGCCTCCATCTCACCCTACGAACAGTTGAAGCCGAGCACCAGGTACCCCGAGCCACTCATCTTCACCACCACCAAGGACGACCGCGTCGGACCGCAGCACGCCCGCAAATTCGCCGCCAAGATGGAGGAGTTCCACGAGCCGTTCCTGTACGACGAGATCATCGAAGGCGGCCACGGCGCCGGTGCCGACCTGAAACAAGGCGCACGCACCTGGGCCGAAACCTACATCTATCTCACCCGCAAGCTGATGGACTAGAGGCCAGTTGCTTCGCAAGGCTGGCATGGCGGTCAGCCCGGATAATCAGCCCAGCCCTCAGCCCGGCTGTCCCTGGGGCCATCAACCCCGGGCCTCAACCCGCGGCAAGTATGCGGACAAGGAAATGGACTTCCGCCCGGATGCTCAAGCCCTGTCTGCATCATCCAATGTGCTCCGTTGCCTCGCACGCAACCAGACTGGAAGTGATCCGTGTTTGACCAAACGTCCCGCGCGGAACCCGTGTACGCAGAGCAGCCGCAAGCCGTCAACGCCAAACCCGCTTCGGTCGTAACGATCGCACTCATCGCGATCAACGTGGCGATCTTCGTGCTGATGGTGGTGAGCGGAATCTCACCCACCAATCCGAGCCTCGAGGCGCTCGTCCGCTGGGGAGCGGACTTTGGCCCACTAACGCTGGGTGGGCAATGGTGGCGCTTGTTTACGGCATGCTTTCTCCACTTCGGCATCGTTCACATTGCCTTCAATATGTACGTGCTCTACCAGGTCGGCATGTCGACAGAACTCATCTACGGCCGCGCCCGTTACTTGTCCATCTACCTTCTGTCCGGGGTCTTCGGAAATATCGTCAGCGTATATATCCATCCCGTCTCCGTGGGGGCGGGAGCATCCGGCGCAATCTTCGGCGTCTATGGAGCCTTTCTCGGCTTCCTTCTGATCAGGCGTCATCTCATTCCCCGGCCCGTCCTCCAACAGATGACCCGCTCGGCAGCCACGTTTCTCGGCATCAACCTCGTCTACGGCCTGTTCAGCGGCAGCACGGATCTCTCCGCCCACATTGCCGGCCTCGTCTCTGGCTTCCTGCTCGGCTGCTTCTTCGCTCGGGGCTTGGCCTCTCGCACCTCGCGCTGACGGAGACCCTACAATCGTTCTCGTATGTCCACCCGAGTCCGTTCCTACTCCAAAATCAATCTCGGACTCGCCGTCGGCCCCACGCGCGCGGACGGCTTCCACGGCCTGGCGACCGTCTACCAGACGCTGGCCCTCCACGATCTCGTCACTGTGTCGGCCCGCACCGCGAGCACTACCAGCATCATCCTCACCGCAGACAAGCCCTCCGTTCCGCGCACGTCTGCGGGGAACGTCGAGCGCAACACGGCCTGGAAGATGGTGGCCGCTGCGTTGAACCACCTTGACCTGACCGCCGAAGTCCACATCGACATCCAGAAGCGGCTGCCCGTCCAGGGTGGCATGGGCGCGGGTTCGGCCAATGCCGCCGCTGCCCTCCTCGGCCTCGAACGAGAACTGAATCAGCAACTTACGCCAGAAGCACGTTTGCACGTCTCCTCCCAGGTCGGGTCCGATGTCCCCCTCTTCCTCATCGGCGGCACGGTGCTCGGCACTGGTCGGGGCGAACAGGTTTCGGCGCTTCCGGACTTGCCCGCGACCCACTGCGTCATCGCGCTGCCATCGGTCGGAGTCTCCACCCCGCAGGCTTTTCGCGACCTGGACCGCCGCATGGTGGAGCCCCAAACCGCCCAGACATTGACTTCGCTCCCCGCTGTGGATAAACTGGAACAGTTGAGCCGCGCTCTGGCCGCCGTCTTTACGACGAACGGCCGCGAACCAGGCCCCTCCGGTATCGATCGCACCGCCCGCCCGAATGCAAGTTTTGGCAGTCCTTCACAAGAAGACCATGGCACTGCGACTGATCTGGCCGAGAACACCCTTCTCGCGCTTGTCCGCACCGGGATCGAAAACGACTTCGAAGAAGTAGCGTTTTCACAGCATCCCTTCCTGCGAGACATAAAGCGTCAATTGATGGGTACGGACTCGGATACCCCAGCGTTGTACGCTGGTTTATCGGGTTCTGGTTCTGCGTTGTTTGGACTGTACAAGTCCACACCCGACGCGCTCGCTGCTCAACACCGCGTCCAGTCCAACGGAATGCAGGCGATCCTCACCGAGACCCTGCCCCGACCGGCATACTGGCACGGCATGTTCGCAGAGTAGCTCCACCGGTATTGCGGAAGCGCGCCGGAAGTACTGGGCGATCGACTAACGGTAGGTCATCTGCCTTTGACGCAGACAGTCTAGGTTCGAATCCTAGTCGCCCAACCACCTTAGTTCGCTCGCCAGGTCCCGCCCCAGGCGGCTGGATCCTGTGAACAAAAGAATCAGGGAACTTCGTGTTTTTCGCGGCAACAATCTGCCGCCGACGATCATGCAACGCCCGCGGAGTAGCACCACACGCGGGAGTAGTTAGAAGTTATTGAAAGCCCGCTGAAGTCTGAACATCGCTCCAGCAGGCCGTTTCAGGAAGAAGCGAGTCGCCGCACTTGAAGCAGACGAAAGTGCAAACCAACTTTCGTTGCGGCGACAGTAAATCAAGCAGCAGAAACATCAAGGTCAACCAGCCTGGAGGGTTTCAAGCGTGACACAACGACACACGACTGCCGTTCTTCCCCCGAATTCTCAAGAGCCCGACGCCGCACAGCCCCCAGCGGGCACGGCGGCGGGCCAACCGAAGCAAGCTGCCGAGTTCGTGCTTACACCGGCTGCCTCTGCTTCGGGCGCAAAGGCAGCGAGCGAGAAAAAACGCTCCTCGCGCCTCAGCGAAGACAAGCGCTTCAAGATCTTCTCCGGGTCGGCAAACCGGCCGCTCTCGGAGGAGATCTGCAAGTTTTTGGGTGTCCCTCTCGGCGAATCGCGCTTGCAACGCTTTTCCGACGGTGAGGTTCACTTTCAGCTCCTTGAAAATGTGCGTGGCGTGGATGTATTTCTCATCCAACCCACCTGTCATCCGGTCGACCAGAACGTGATGGAGCTGCTGATCATGATGGACGCGCTCAAGCGCGCCTCCGCAGGTCGCATCACGGTCGTCATTCCCTACTACGGTTATGCCCGGCAGGACCGCAAAGACCGTCCCCGCGTCGCCATCACCTCCAAACTGGTCGCCGATCTCCTCACCACCGCCGGCGCCAACCGCGCGCTGCTGATCGATCTTCACGCGGCCCAGATTCAGGGCTTCTTCAATATTCCCGTCGACCATCTTTTTGCGAGCCCCGTGCTCGTCGGCTACTTCCGCGACCTCAACCTGCCCAACCTGACCGTCGTCAGCCCCGACGCAGGCGGCGTAGAGCGGGCACGCTTCTTCGCCAAAAAACTGGAAGTGCCGCTCGCCATCGTCGACAAGCGCCGCACCGACATCAACGTCACCGAAGTGATGAACGTCATCGGCGACGTACGCGGCCGCACCTGCCTCATTCTCGACGACATCGTCGATACCGCAGGCACGCTGGTCAAGACCGCCGACGCGCTGCTCGCCCAGGGCGCAGACAAAGTTTATGCGTGCGCATCGCACGCCGTGCTCTCCGGCCCAGCCGTAGAGCGCATTGCCAATTCCGGGATCGAAGAATTCATCGTGAGCAACACGATTCCGCTGAGCGAAGCTGCTCAGAAAGTACCAAAGATCAAAGTGCTCTCGATCGCCGGCCTCGTCGGCCGGGCCATCGAGAGCATTCACATGGAGACCAGCGTTTCCACGCTGTTCAACTAGACGTAGATTCACCCGTACCACCGCAGAAAGGGAGCGAGGCTCAACCTCGTGCCCGACAAGGAAACTCAAATGGCAAACGCAGCTCAGGCAGTACAAAGCATCACCGCCACACCCCGCACCGGCACGTTCAACAAGGGCTACGCCCGCCGCGTGCGCATGCAGGGCCTCATCCCCGCCGTCGTATATGGCGCCGGTCAGCCCTCGGTCGCGGTCACGGTCGACCCCAAGGTCATCAACAAGGTCCTCTACTCGGACTCCGGCCACAACACCATCTTCGACCTCGCCATTGAAGGCGCCGGCCCCGCCAAAGGCATGATCGTCGACTGGCAGAACGAGCCCATCAAGGGCCATCTGCTGCACATCGACATCAAGCGAATCGCGATGGACAAGGCCATGCGCGTCTCGGTCCCCGTGCAGCTCATCGGCACTCCCGTAGGCGTCAAGACCCAGGGCGGCATCCTCAGCCAGGTGCTCCACGAAGTCGAAATCGAGTGCCTCCCGGACGATATCCCGAGCCACATCGACGTCGATATTGCCGAGCTCGAGATCAACGGCGCCATCCACATCTCCGATCTGCCGCACAGCGACAAGCTGAAGTTCCTGGGTGAAGAGACTGCCCTGGTTGCACACGTCACGGTAGCGAAGGAAGAAGTTGCGGCGGAACCCGTAGTCGCCGCTGCCACCGAACCGGAAGTAGCCAAGAAGGGCAAGACGGACGCACCCGATGCCGCCGCCCCCGCTGCTCCCGCAAAGAAGAAGTAGAAAGGCAGGGATCAGGGCACAGGGATCAGGGCTTGGCCAGAACGGCATTCCTGACCCCTGCTCCCTGATCTCTGATCCCTGACTGTATGAAGCTCATCGTCGGTCTCGGCAACCCTGGACCTGAGTACGCGTTTACCCCGCACAACGCCGGGTTTCTCGCTATCGATCGCATCGCCATCGGGTGCGGTGTGCAGGCTACCAACCGCCGCGGCAGGGCTCTTACCGCTCGGACAAAGCTCGCCGGACACGACGTCCTGCTGGCCAAGCCCGAGACCTTCATGAACCTGAGCGGAGTTTCCGTTTCCGCTCTCTTGAAGGAGCTCGAACTCAGCGCCGAGGACTTGATCGTCCTCTACGACGAGCTGGCATTTCCGCTGGGCACGTTGCGCATCGCGCAGCGTGGATCGGCAAACGGGCACAACGGAGTGAAGTCCATCTCCGCCGCGCTTGGTACGGAAGAGTGGCTTCGCATTCGGCTCGGCATCGGCAAACCGCCCACCGAGAGCGGCCGCGAAGTGAAAGCAGGAGGCACCGGATATCTGCTCGCCCCCATGCGCAAAACAGATTTAGCGGTGCTCGATGAAGTGCTCGACCAGGCAGGACGCGCAGTCGAAATGATCTTGACCAGGGGCAGCGGTGCAGCCATGAACGACTTCAACCGCAAGCCCGAATAGATGGGAGTTCTTGGTGATTCGTTCTTGGTGAAATCCTTTACCGACAACGTATAACTGGCAACTCACAGCTCCTAACCTTCCACACCGACTCAATCGATCGAGCGGTGCGGGGCAGAACCCCGCAGAAAGAAGCAAAATGAATCGCTCTTACGAAATCATGTTTATCGTGCGTCCTGATGTCGAGGAAGCCGAGCTCGACAAGCTCATCGAAACCTTCTCCGGCTACGTCACCTCGGGTGGCGGCGAAGTAAAGTCGACCGAGAAGATGGGCCGTCGCCGTCTCGCCTACACCGTGCAGAAGTTCAACGACGGTTTCTACATCCTGCTCATCGTCGCCGCGCCTGCCAACCTGATCGCCGAGATCGAGCGCCGTCTGCGCGTCTCCGAGCCGGTCATCAAGTTCATCACAGTGCGCATGGACGAGGAAGAAAAGCGTCTCGCCAAGATCAAAGCTCACCGCGACTCGCACGTCAAGCGCAGCGCACTTCCCCAGGTTTCTGCGGAAGCTGCCGCCGCCACCCCAGCCGCGCCGGCCGCGCCCGCTGCCGCTCCTGCCGCCCATGCCGACAGCGACCTTCCTGCAGTCCAGGCAGCGGCGAAGGACGAGGACCGGTCCGCCTCCGAGCCCGACACGGAATCCGCACCCGAGCCCGTCGCCGAAACCGCCCAGGCCTAACCTCGCACCGTCTTCCCTCGCACTCTCAAGGGAAGACAAGCCCGCTGTACTGACCTCCGCTGTACTGACCTCCACGCTGTCCACGCTCCTGCGGCTTCCAACCATCGAAGCCAGTCCAGAGACTCCCTTGCGGGTCTGGAGCCGAAGCCAGCCGAACCGCAAGCGTCTCCCCCACGAGACGCCGCACGCAAAAGGAAACCAACATGGCTGACGAAACCAACAGCATTCCCGCCGTTCAGGCTGCTTCCACGGATGCCACCCCCAGCGCCGCTCCTGCCTCTGGGGCACCCTACGCAGGCGGCTCCAGCCGTCCCTCCGGCGGCGGCTTCCGCCCCCGTCCCGACGGCACCCGTCCTCCCCGCACCGGTGGCCCCGGCGGCGGGCCCGGAGGCCGCAAGTTCTTCCGTCGCAAGAAGGTCTGCAAGTTCACGGTAGAAAAGATCGACCACATCAGCTACCGCGACGTGCGCCTTCTGCAGCAGTTCATCTCGGACCGCGGCAAGATCATCCCGCGCCGCCTCACCGGCACCAGCGCGCCGTTCCAGCGCAAGCTGACGCGTGCCATCAAGCAGGCCCGCGCTATCGCTCTACTGCCCTTCGCCGCACGCTTTTAGTTCTTGGTTCTTGGTTGTCAGTTCCTGGTAGAACCTCACTGGTTTCTGCGTCGCTTTTTCCCCGACGCCTGAACGAAATTGAATTTGGAGACGTTTCATGGAAGTCATCCTCAAAGAAGATGTAAACAAGCTGGGCCACCGCGGCGACGTAGTCAAAGTCGCCAACGGATACGGCCGCAACTACCTCCTCCCCGGCAAGCTGGCCATTGAAGCCACTGCCGCCAACAAGACAGTCATCGAGCAGATGAAGACTGCGGCGCTGCGCCGCTCGGCCGGCGAAAAGTCCGGCGCCGAAGAGCTCGGTCAGAAGCTGAACGAAGTTGCCCTCGAGTTCGAGCGCAAAACCGGCAGCAACGACCATCTCTTCGGTTCTGTCACCTCGCAGGACATCGCCACCGCACTGGAAGCGCAGGGCTTCACCATCGACCGTCGCAAGATCCACCTCGACGAGCCGCTCAAGACCCTCGGCGAGTTCCACGTCCCCGTAAAGGTCCACCGCGAAGTCACCGCCCACGTCCAGGTCACCATCAAGAGCGACGCCGTGGCCGCCATCGAAGATGCCAACATCATCGACGAGACGGATATTCCCGAGAACGACTTCAAGGAAGACGAAGAAGATCGTCCCCGCCGCAAAAAGAAGTAAAACCAAACCAGTTCAACAAGAGCCCGCATCCGGACCATGGATGCGGGCTCTTGGTCGTTTCAACAAAGAAGCCGCGATACGTCAGGCGGCGGCGTGCGATTCGTGGCCAACATATTTCGATCAAAATCCGTCCTGCTTAGGCTCCCTGACGGAAAAAGACCCGAACCTGAGTTCGGGCCTTTCCTGCAAATGGACAGCAATTAGAAGGCAAACCGCAAAGCCAGCTGCGCCTGCCGCGGATCGCCTACGCCCAGGCGAAGGAACCCGTCGAAGTTGAACAACGCCGGAGAGCTGAGCGTGTTGATGTTGTTCGTATTGTTGAAGGTATTGAACACCTCCACGCGCGGCGTAAGCTGGAACTTGCGGTCGTGGAAGTAGAACGGACGGGCAATGCCGAAGTCGGTGACGAAGAAGGCATTGTCCTTGCGCAGGCTATTGCGTCCACGGTCCACGCCATTGAGGAAGCGGGGAGAGATGGTGCCGGGCTGGGCCGAGTGCTGCTGCATGCGGACATTCAGCTTGAACCCCAGCGGAAAATCGCCGAGCCCATACGCGTTGAACTTGTGGCGTTCATCGCGGTCGGAGTACGAGTACTCCGAACCCAGGTTGAAGTAGTTGGCGTAGCGGAACGTGAAGGGATCGCGCTCATTCGAGTCCGAGTCGCGGTCCACCGAGTAGGTGTACTGCGCTTCAAACTGGAAGTGATGCGACATGCGCTTGCGCAGGCCAAACGTCACACCACGGTACAGCGACTTGGCATCGCTCGCCGTGTCGGTGACCTGGCCAAGCTCCGAGCCGGGCAGCGAGAAGGGACCGGGCGCGTAGCTGGCCGTATCGCCAGTGGTGGGAACCGAGACGGGGCGGCTGACGTTCGGGTCTTCAAAACGCGTGAGGTACACGCCCTTCGAGTCGGTGAAGTCGGCGAACGCTACGAAGTCGGCACCGAGTTGCTGATCGTAACCTACGTTGAAGGTGTAGATGCGCGGGTTATGGTACTTCTTGTCGAATACCGTGACACCCGCAAAAGGGCAGCCGGTTACGGGGCATGAGCTTGTGGGAAGAATGCCGGCGTAAGTCGGGTTTACTCCCGAGAACTGCGTCAGTGTTTGTTGCTGCACGCCGTTGGTGGTGATGGCACCCACCTGCGTCAGCATGTTCTGGCGGGCGTTGAAAATGCCGGCGCTACCGCGCAGACTGGACTTTCCATTGCCCAGAATGTCGTAGTTGAAGCCGACGCGCGGCTGAAACTCCTTGGTCTGGTTAGGTAGAGTGCCGTCGGAGGGGAAGGTTGGATAAGCCGGGTTGTTGATGTAGGGGCCATACAGTGCTGCCTTCGGCGCGATGGTCATCTTGGGAAAGAACTGCGCTTCCCAGCGCAAACCGTAGCTCAGCGTAAAGCGCGGCGCCACCTTCCAGGTATCCTGCACGTAGATGCCCGGCTCCTTGTTGGAGATGTTGGAATAACCGGACTGCTGGACGGTTTCGCCAGGCTGGGTTCCCGCATCCTGCAGGTAGAGCAGCAGCGGGCTACCCGCAGAGCAGGCACCGGCAACGTTCGAGTATCCCCCGGCAGCGCAGGCCTGCACATTCGGGCCGAAGGCGGCGCCCTTGCTGGCCGGTGTGGCGTAATGCAGGAACCCTACGGTGTCCGAGAAGATGTAGCGGCCCAGCGCGAAGCCGTCAAACACCTGCACGTTGTGGCTGTACAGGAACTCGCCGCCGAACTTGAACGCATGCTTGCCGACCGTGTAGGTAAAGTTGTCCTTCGGATCGATGTGATAAAACGTCTCGCTCGAACCCGGTCCGAGGAAGAACGGCTGGCCGAAGCGGAACGACGGGACAAAGCCGATGCCAGTGTCCGGGACAGCGCTCGCATTGATAGGCGTACGCGGCCGCGTCTCGTGTCCGTAAGTGATGTGCGCTTCATTCAGCGCCCGGTCGCTCAAGGTTGAGATGAAGTTCACGTTCATCGTCTGAACGTGCGCCGGGCCTTCGGTGCCGTTGGCCGTTGTGCCGTAGGTGGCCACGTCGAAGGTCTGGTTCGCGTTGTTGGAGTAGTCGAAGTTGTAGGAACCATAAAGCAGGTTCTTGGCGTTGATGTTCCAGTCCATGCGGCCGAAGAAGGCGCCGTTGTGCACCTTGTGGTTTACGGGCTGGCTTTCGTCAGTGCTGTAGTTCGCCTTGTAGAAGTTGATCAGCACCAGGCGCTGGCAGTCGGCGTTGCCCGCAATTTGCGCGTCAGTAATGTTGCCGCCAAACGTCGGATTCGCGATCCCGCAGGCAGAGGAGCCGCCCAGCGCGCTCTTGTTGTACTGGCTGAGGTTGAAGCGCAGCAGGTTCTCGTTGATGCCTTCGCCGGCTGCGAAGAAGAACAGTTTGTCCTTCACGAGCGCGCCGCCCGCCGATCCGCCAAACTGCTCGCGATGGAAATTCGTCAGCGGATTGCCGTCCGACGTGTTTCCCGTCAGCGCTTCCAGCCGCTGGTACTCAAACAAGCTGCCGTGCAGCGTGTTCGTGCCCGACTTCGTGATCACGTTCACCACGCCGCCGCCGGTGCGGCCAAACTCCGCATTCGCTCCCGACGCCACGACCTGAAACTCCTTCACCGCCTCCAGCGTGATGTCCACCGCGGCGCGCTGACCACCGGACTGCTCGCCGAAGAAGCCGTTGTTATAGTCCCCGCCATCGAGCGAGATGTTGTTGAAGATGCCGCGCTGTCCGTTGATCGTGATCTCATCACCGTCCGGACCCTGCACGATGCTCACGCCGGGCGTCAGCGTCAGCAGGTCTTCGAACTTGCGGCCCAGCACAGGGGTGGTGGCAATCGTCTGCTCGCCAAGGGTCGAGGTCGAAGCCACGGCAAGCGTGTCCACCAGCGGCGCGGACTCCACCGTCACCGTCTGGGTCGTGCCGGCTACCGGCAACGCCAGCTTGAGCGAAACCGAGCGGCCCACCGTCAACGCGATATTGTTCTGCACCACGCTGGCAAAGCCGGCCTTCGTAATCTTCACCACATACGGTCCCGGCTTCAGCGACGGAAACGCGAAGTGGCCTGAACTGTCGGTGGTCGCCAGATGGGCCGTGCCCGTGTCCGTCTCGTCAGCCTCAACAGCCGCGCCCGGGACCAGGCCGCCGCTGGCGTCAGTCACGTCGCCCTGGATGCTGCCGGTGGTGGACTGCACCTGCGCGCGCAGGGCGAGCGGCGAAAGGATAAGCGTCAGCACCAGGCCAAAGGTGATGAAAATAAAGCGTGCAAATTTTGTCATGTCGGCTCCGAGGATCAAGTCCCGCTGGCTTTGTGCAGTTCGTTCAGGTTCAGGTTCATTCAAAAGGGTGGAAAAGTGCCTTCTGCCATTGGCGTCAGTAGGGCCCGTACTTTCAAAAACAGAAAATGTGCCTCACCCCACCCTCACGCCGCTGACGGCCGGATGACGGAGGTGTGAATTCACCAACAAAAAGGAATGTGTAGCCAAAACAATATCACGACACCCGCCGCGCCATGATGAATTTGGGCAGGAAGATTACTCGTACTTCAATGTCGTTACCGGATCGAGCTTCGCCGCGCGCTGCGCCGGAAGCGTTCCGAACGCGATGCCCACGATAATCGAAGTCGAAAGCGCGATGACCGCGCTCCACAGCGAGGTCGGGATCTTGATATCCGTAAAGAGGTTGACGCCCAGCGGCAGCGCCATGCCGACCATCGTCCCCACCAGCCCGCCGCTCAGTGAAAGAAACACCGCCTCGGTCAAAAATTGCAGACGAATTTCCCGGCTGGTCGCGCCCAGGGCCTTGCGAATGCCGATCTCGCGGATCCGCGACTGCACATTCGCCAGCATCGAATTCATAATCCCGACGCCCGAAACGATCAGCGTAATAGCCGACGCCAGCGTCAGCACAATCGTCAGCATCGACGCGATCTGCCCCATCACGCTCAGCACCTCCGTCAGCGTGAACGCGTTGTACACGCTGGTCGCGCGATGCCGCGAGCGGATGATCTCCGCAATGCGCTTGGCGGAAGACTCCACCATGCCCGCATCGGGAACCGTGAAAAAAATCTGCTTCACCGTGTCCGAACCAGTAAAGTACCGCCCCACAGAGTACGGAATCAGAATCGTCTGGTCCGACACCTCCGACATCCCAAACGTCTGGATGCTCTCCTTGAACACCCCGATGATGATGAACGGTATCCCCTGCACCGAAACCGTGTGGCCGATCGCCGCCGTGTCGCTGCCGAACAGCGCTTTCGCCAATGGTTCCACAACCACCGCGACCTTCGTATGCGTCAGCGAATCCTGATCGTCGAAGAAGCGGCCGGCCATGACCCTGAGATTCCGGACCTCCTTGTACTGCGGGCTCACGCCAAGCAGCATCGTGTCCTTGCTCACGCCCGAGCCCATCGAAATGCGGTCATGAAACTCCAGCATCGGCGAGCTCGCAATAATGTTCGGCACCTGGTCCAGCACCGCGTTCATGTCTTCGCGCGTCATGTTATCGGGCGTGCTGACGTTGTCCGGCCCCGTCACACTCCCGCCCACATACTGCATCTCGATCATGTTCGGCCCGATGCTCGAAATCTGGCTCAACGCAAACTGTCGCCCCGTAAGCCCCAGGGTCGCCACCAGGATGATCGACGCCGAACCGATCACCATGCCCAGCATCGTCAGCAGAAACCGCGTCTTGCTCGCCCGGAAGCTGTCAATCGCCAACAGGACCGTCTCGCGGAACGCCACCGTCGACCGCGCGCTGCGCAGCGTGATATCGAACGAAGCGCGCAGCTGCCGCCGGCGGTCCGGTACCGCGGCTTCTGAAACGCTCGAGTTGGGCATGCCGGTCTGCGTAGCCATACGATCTTGGGCCATCTCAAAAAAGAGATGCTTCTCAGTATCGCAGCGACTCGCACCTTCCGGACAACTTTCACACCGCCAAGGCTGGACGGAAACTCAGCGCTTTGAAGAAGTACCGATCATCATCGAGACCGAACGCCCCCCGCCGCCTCGGCCGGAACGTCTTTCTGGTCTTCCAGCACATCCTTCTTGGTCATGACCAGATAGATCACCAATCCAAGAATCAGGGCCAGGAAAAGGGCGCTTGTCATCGTTGTACCCAGCCCCAGTCCACCCGCATCATGCGGTTGCGACAGGTAGTCGCCGATCGAAGCCCCCAAGGGCCTGGTTAGCACATACGCGACCCAGAACGCCAGAATCCCATTCAGTTTCAGATAGAAGTGCGCCAGTGTCACCAACGCAATCAAACCTGCCATGATGAGCAGGGTAACCCAATATCCCAGCCCTGCTTTTTCTGCCAGCAGGTCGCCTGCGGCCGTTCCCAGCGCAAATGTAAAGAGAATCGTCAGCCAGTAGAACGCTTCCCGCCGGGTCGTAAAGATCGAGTGAATGGAAAGCGACTTCTCGACCGCATACCAGCTCGCAAACGTCGCAGCCAGCGCAAGGCTGAAAACAATCGTCGTGGTCGTCAGCGAAATGTGCAGATTGTCCGTCAGGTTATCCGTAATCAGTGTCCCGACCACGCTCAGCAGAACCACCGCCAGCCAGTAAATCCCTGGTATATATCGCCGCTTCCGAAACTGCAGCACGAGCGTAATCGCCAGCAATGCCCCCATAATCAGCGTCGTCTTCGTCAGGCCCAGCCCCAGCTTGTCGTTCAGGAAGTCCGCCGCTGTCTCCCCGACCGTCGTGCACAGAATTTTGATGATCCAGAAGAAAAGGGTTACCTGCGGCACCTTGTTCAGCATCTGCCGTCCAAAATCCTTAGCTTGGAAAACGTCACCGTCACCTGCTGCGCCGTTATGGGCCATGCTCATGGGATGTCTAAAAGCATCCCCTAAGTCGCAAGACCCGAAAAATATTCGGGTGCCATCACGACTCTCCGCCCCGAACCCTCGCCGCTCCTACTCGCCAAAAAGCCAGCCCACTCGACGCACCGATAAACCGGCTCTGGACGGGGGGGGATGGCAGGCTGGCGGGGCTGACCCGCCTCAAGGTTTTGCGCCCGCCACATGGAACCGCTAGACTTGACAGCAGGAAGAGTGGCCGAGTGGTTGATGGCTCCAGTCTTGAAAACTGGCGTACCTGAAAGGGTATCGGGGGTTCGAATCCCTCCTCTTCCGCCATCTCACAGATTACACAGGACTTATATTTTCGGAAAAGCTTAGAATGGCGCTTTATGCGGGAAGTTTAGGTAAAAGTGAAAGACCTAGTGCCACCAGAGAATTCACGGATTGTCCCAGAGGCTTGGATTTCAGAGGCATCCTCTCCGAAAGCTCGGATTCAGAGATATAGCGTCGTTTCATGCGCATGGAATCGGGCTTCTCGCTGGACTTCAGAAATCGCTGAGTGGAAGCATCCGGAGAGTCTTACTTTTTCGATAGTGGTGCCTCGTAAAAAGGAATACTTCGGTTTCGAAGAATTCTCCGACCGCCACCTCATTCATTACAGATGACTTATAGGTCCGATTAAGCTTGGAATGGTATTTTATTCGGCGAACTGAGTAGATGTGAAAGATCCGGTGACGCCAGAGAATTCACGGATGTCCCAGAGGCTTGGGTTTCAGACGCACTCTTTCCGAAAGCTCGGATCAGAGATATAGCGTCGGGTCAAAGAAAGAGAAGCTCCGGTTCTGAAAAGGTGAGAAAAAAGGGGCGCGTCAAGCCTCTTCAAGCACCCGATTCAACTGAGACGGCTTCGAAATTTCATCCAATTTTTTCCAGTTTTTTCACACGCCGTTCGCAACAGTTAGACTGATAGAGAGCGGAAGCTTCGAGGAAGCTTACATTCCATGATTGATACTTTGCGCTTTGGCAAAATGGCTCTTGATGCCGCCGCGTTCACACCGAGCTCCGTCGATGCCTTTTTCCGTGGCTCACATCGCGTCCTGTTTTACTCGATCGTCAGGATCGGCTCGCTGGCCATAACCCCTCTTTTCCTGATCAAGACAGCGGTTTTTCTCTCACTCCTTATCAGTCTGTCCCACATCATGCAGCGAGTTCTCCTGGCGAAAGTGTTTCGGCATTTGGGCTTTTCTGACGCGCTCAAGTTTGCGCTAGGTCGTTTTGCAACTTACCTGTTCTTCCTCGGCGGACTCTTTATTGGCTTGCAGTCGCTCGGGGTTAATCTGAGTTCACTTGTTGTGTTCGGCGGGGCAGTAGGCGTCGGCGTTGGTCTGGGCCTTCAAAATGTCGTCTCAAATTTCGTTGCTGGATTGATTCTTCTTGTCGAACAACCAATCAGAATCGGCGATCGCATTGTCACCGGCGACACCATGGGAGACGTGATACGAATCGCGGCCAGATCAACCTGGATTCGAACCAACGAAAACATCTTGGTCATTGTGCCAAACAACGACTTCATCAACAACCCAGTTATTAACTGGACCGCGAACGACGACAGCGTCCGCATCAATATTCCAGTGGGTGTCGGGTACAGTTCGAATCCACAACAGATACGTGAGCTACTGCTTCAGGTTGCAGGTAACAATCCGGATGTTTTAAAGGATCCCCAACCTGACGTCGTCTTTACTGACTACGGCGACAACGCACTTAATTTCTCATTAAGGGTCTGGACCTCGCAACGCGCGCATGCGCCCACGATTCTGAAATCTGATCTTTATTTCACATTATTCGAAGTTTTTGCAAAGCATGGTGTCGAGTTGCCCTTCCCACAACGAGATCTTCATCTGCGTTCCTCCGACATATCCATTCCGTTCGTGGTCGAGAAGCAAACCGCAAACGAAAGTAGCAAGTAACTTCGTCCTACAGACTGCGCCCGCACACTTGAGCGGGCAAGCTCGTTTCTCAGATATCCACCCTTCAGACAGAACGCTTGAATTTGTCCTGATGATCGCATCAAGTTCAAACGGAAGAGGCCGGGGAAGCTGCTCTAAATGATTCAAACATCGCATCGGTTGAGAAGTGCGCTGGAAGGCGCGCTGGCGGGAGGCGGCGATCCTGCGAGTTCTCCTCTGTATGTTTTCGGCCCCTTTCTACAATTCATCACGGTCGCGGGCGCTGCACCCGTCATTTTTGGCGCCAGCGTTTGGCTTGTAGTCCTCACTGTCATCGTCGTCTCGTTTATGTATCGTCAGGTGATCCATTCGGTCACGGATGGTACGGGCGGTAGCGGCCTCACCGAGGAAGAGTTTGGCGCGTGGGCCGTCAAAGTCAATTCTGCGATTACATTTGTCGAGTACACACTCACATTTCTAGTGAGCATTGCAGCTCTCGTCACTCTCCTGGCTGATCGTTATCCGCCTCTCAACCATGCCTTCCATGGTGTGAGCTTGAGGACCTTTTGCGGTGTCGCTCTAAGTGTCACCGTTGGGTGGCTAGTGAACCGCGGCCCCAAGACAGCGGCGCGCGCATTCGGGCCCGCTACATTTGGCGTCCTGCTCTTACTCTGGGTGATGATCATCGCCACGGTCTGGAAGCTGGGCCTGCACCTTCCAAACTTTGATCTACGATCGTTCTCGGGTCAGTACCTCAACCTGACTCTGAGTGGCTACTCAAAGTTGCTGGCCCTGATGACAGGCATTGAAGTCTTTGCGAACCTGGTATCCGCCTATGAAGGGAAACCTGAGCAGCGAAGTCGAATGGCTTTTCGCAGCCTGCTCATCGCCATGGGAACGACCTGCGCAACCATGTTGATCGTTGGGCCAGCAATTCTAAAAATTGCAGACCCATCCAGCGGTAAAGTCTCCGTCTTCACTCAGGCGATGGATTACCTCTTGCCTCACCCGCTGCCGTATTTCGGAACACTGATCGGGATCGTGGTACTGGCGTCTGCTGCGGCAGCCAGTGCCCAGGGGCTTCAGAATCTAGCTCTGGGACTTCGCTTCCGACACTACATTCCGGCACGCCTGGGACAACGAAATCACTTCGACGTTGCGAGTGTTCCCGTATGGATCGAAGTCGGTGTCGTTTGTGCATGCTTTACTTTTCTCGGAACGAAAGAGGAAACCTACCTGTCCCTCTATGCCGTAGGCGTATTCATTCTGTTGAGCATGACGGGATGGGCGACTGTAAAGAGAAGCCTGCGACTGCAACGAGGCAAGTTCTCGGTGCGAAATGTGCCGGCACTGGGCGGAAGTTTGATTGCCGCACTCCTCACTACCGCCGCGACGCTGATCATCTTGAAAGAGCGGTTCACGGATGGTGTTTGGGCTTATTGCCTGATGATTCCTGCCATTTATCTGTGGTTTACATCTGTAAGGTCGCGTCTGGGAGCTCCCATCCCCCTGGCCGACCAAATTGGTAAGGTTCATGTCGGAAGCTACCTCGCATCGCGCGGGAACGACGCAGCTTCAGGCAAAATGTTCCAGCGCATCCTCGTACCCTTGAATGGCTCTGCCAAAGCAGAGATAGTCCTGGCCTCCGCAGAGCTTCTCTCAAAATCGTTTCAAGGTCGCATAGCGCTTCTCTCTGTGACAGCGCCAGGTTCCGACAAGCCCGCCCTCGAACATGGAGCGCCGCAGAGCCCCGAGCAGGTGTACCTTCGCACAATCGCGTCCAGACTCGCCGAGAGAGGCGCCGAAGCCAATACCTTCCTTCAGAGCGGCAATCCGTCAGAACGGATTGCGGAAATCGCGCACGATATATCGGCGGATCTCATCATGATGTCTGCTCACGGTCGCTCCGAACTGGAGCAACTGTTTCTAAGCGATGTCGTCGAACGGACGATCCGTCTGACGGACTCCCCTCTACTCCTGTTGCGACCCAACTCCCGGTCGCGTGCGAATGGGAGTTCGTTCAAACGCCTCCTCGTGGGTCTTGACGGATCCCACGCCGCCGAGGCCACTCTCAGATATGCGAAGAGTCTCGCTGCGGCTTTCGGAAGCGAAATTCTATTGTTGGCCGTGCCTGAAAGCGACTTGGAGGGAACGCAGCTTGAGAAATACATGGCTGGGGTTGCCAGAAACCTTCTAGATGACAGGCTTCTTGTAACAACGATGGTCACAGGCTCGGGTCCGGCGCGGACCATACAAGCAGTGAGCGAAGAAGAAAGATGCGATTTGCTCCTCTTAGCAAGGAGCGGAAGGGGTGGCGCTAATCGTCATGCCACCCTGGGCAGCGTGGCGGGCAGACTGCTCCAAACATGTCAATGCGCCGTGCTTCTCGTGGATGCTGGAAGCCAAGGGCATTTCTCGGACTGATCAACCTCCGTATGATCATTTTGAGACCGGACCGGATGGAACGTGTCGCCGGTCTTCTATCTAAACTCAAGTCGATCGGAATCAGCGCTGCGATGCCTAAACCACTCAAACCACACCAGAATTCTCACGTCGCGCTTTGGCTCAAAATTGACCCCGCCCATAAGCCCAGGATTTATGCCCAGGTTTATGCTGCGTCAGAGATAGCAAGCTTTAGCTACTGGGCGGAAATCCTCCTGTCTGCTGGCATCGCTACATTCGGGCTGGTGCTCAACAGTCCTGCCGTCATTATCGGCGCAATGTTGATTTCGCCCCTCATGGGTCCGATCATGGCGACAGGACTTGCCGTGGCCGCTGGAGACCTCTATCTGGCGATCAAGGCGGTCGGAAATCTTCTGGCCAGCATTGCCGTAGCGATTGCGTTTTCAGGCTTGATTGTCTGGCTTTTACCTTTTCACTCTGCAACCGGAGAGATTCTCGCTCGCACGAATCCCAATCTGCTGGATTTGGGTATTGCATTGTTCTCTGGATTGGCGGGCTCCATGGCGGTGGGACGCGCCGCAGGTTCAGGAGGCGTGACGACTCTGCCGGGCGTCGCCATTGCAGTTGCGTTGATGCCGCCACTCTGCACAATCGGATTTGGATTAGGCAGCGGTGCCAACACAAGAATCATGGGCGGCGCGGGTCTTCTATTCCTCACAAATCTTGTAGCCATCGTCGCTAGTGCCTTCATGGTCTTCCTTCTCATCGGCATGAACTCCCCGGAGATCCATGCGGAAATGGAACATTCTCGCAGCGGCGAGTTCTTCGCAAAGAAGTTTTCGGATGGACCCATTTCCCGGGCGCTTGCGAACGGAGGGAAGCTTCACTGGCGAATCGCAATGCTCGTTGTCCTATTGGGGTCGGTTGCTATTCCCTTGCGCACCGCCCTCCTGCAACTATCAGGGGAAGCCGTGGCTCGCGGAGCTATCCAGGAAACGATCATGAAGCTTGTCCCCAGGGGGTCTCTCGTTTCGCAACAAGCTGAGGTCGGACGAAAGAGCATCGCGGTACAGATCGTTGCGACAAAAGATATTCCTGCTGAAAAGATACGAGCGGCAGAAAAGACGATTGAGGATCGTTCTGGTCGAAAGACCGAGCTTACAGTGGCGAGCGTGGCGAGCCAAAGTGAATTTGCGGAACTCATGCAACGCATATCCACCGTGCCCGTCATTCAAACTCCGCCTAAGCCGACGCAGCAAAGTCTCGAAGAGACACGTTCTCAGCTTATCGCGCGTGTAGCTCCCATCGTTACCCAGTGGTGGCCGGAAGCTGCCCCTTTGCAGGGCTTCACATTAGAATTTGGAAGTGACGGGATTATCCTAAACGCCGACTACCAGGCAAATCGCGATCTTGACGTCATCTCCGTTGGTCTACTCCAAAAACGATTAAGAGAGACACTCAATGATCCCGGCCTTGTCCTGGATCCCCACCGAAAGCCTCTGCCGCACGCAACTTCCCATGCCAAGCCGCGAAGACGTTGATCGACCTGGAGTGCCCGATCTTCTGTGCCGTTGGAAGAGTTGGTGTAGCGCAACGATAAGGGGCCTAGCTTTCTGTACCAAGGGCAGAGTCAGTCTTCGATCTGTTTAGGTTCCAGCGAACTCGCTGGCCTGGAGGTCGATCAGGTTCGGCAGATGGCGCAACCGCAGGAAGAGAACCGTTCGCCGCATTTCCACAGGAGGCACATGGGTCTCAGTTCGGCTTCACTCAACATGTTGGAGCGTTTCGGTGGCATACACGCCTACCGTTGAGAAGAACAACTAATCAATAGTCGGCAGAGGATTTTCAGCAGATGATTTTGGCGTTGGCAAATCCTCAATCCAGATGAATGTCCCTTCCTACTCAGCATGGTCGTGTGGGCGTCAAACTCACCGCATGTCCTTGCTAGTCTCACCGGTTGCACGCGAAGATGAGCTATTAGTACAGCGTTAGGCCCAACAAGATTTCGCCAAAATGTCACAATACTGTCTTAATATTGTCATTCAAGTGATGTTAGCAATATGGCCTTATGTTAAGAGATAACTTTGAGAGAGAATGGAATGGTGCAGACCATCAGTTTGCATATCTTTGTCGAGTACGATCGCGCTTATTAGTGAGGTATAACTGCATTGGCCTGGACTCAATTAACAGTCAAACGACGTGCCCCTACGCTTTACAAGTTCGCCAAGTTGTTCTTTGCGAATACCAGCTTGCCAGTTCCCAGAATGCTCCTCGGTAAGCCGGTGTTGACGCACTATCGGCTTCTAAATTCTAAACAGACCGAACCTCATGTGTTGCGCTGGATTGCAATGACTCTTCGGTCTGGAGACGTTTGCTTCGATGTGGGTGCGCATCACGGCTGGATGTCAATGATCGCTGCTCGAAAGGTGGGACGCAAGGGCAGCGTTGTGGCTTTCGAACCAGCTCCCGCCCTAAGTGAGTTTTTGTCTTATATCAAACGCGTTAATCGGCTAACACAGTTAAGCATCGTTTCTAAAGCGGTTGCCGATAGCGATCTCCGCGGTGTCCGCTTCCGGTTGGTTGGTGATGGTAACTCTTTTATGAATGCACTTTCTGCAACACAGATCCCGGAAAGGGTATGCGGACGTACGGTCGTCATCGAGGTTGAAACGGTTGCCCTTGATACATTCTCTCGTATTTCGGGGTTGATCCCTAACCTCATTAAAATCGATACAGAGGGCGCGGAGTTATGGATTTGTCGTGGAGCCAAACACTTACTTACTAATCACCACCCCGCATTGATCATCGCAACTCATCCCTTGTGGCTTCCCGAAGGCCACAACATAGAAGAAATCTTTGATCTCTTGAAAAGCTGTGGTTATCGAATAGTGGAGTCCGTTCTGAGTAGATACGGTGACGCGGAATTCGGAGATTACCTTCTAGTGGCCGGTTGAGCTATGAGAGCAATTGTCTCGCTTTTCCTCACCTCAAACGCGTGGCCGCGTCGACCCTACCGCTTACGCACTCACTTCGATCCCAGTTCCACTGCCCTCACAGCAGGTGCTCCACTCTAGCGACTTAGATCACAAGCTATGGAACGGGAGTGATCCTCGTATAAACATAGTGCTCGGACGGTTGAGAAGCGAAGCATACTCAGCGTTGCCTCCGAACCTGTGCCTCGCCAAAACTCCGTCGCCTAGTTTGCTTATCCCATACAGCCGCGCGCTCCAACGCGGCTGATCTCGTCAGGCGGGCTCTGCCTTGAGAACACGTCGAAGCAACCATTGCATCGTCGTCGCCTGCACCAGGATCGCAAAGGCAACAACAGCGTATGTACAAATCACGAGGATTTCTCTGGCGTTTGACGGTGGAAGCGATAGCGCCATGGCGATGGATAGGCCGCCACGAAGTCCTCCCCAAGTGAGAATCGAAATCGGGGTCTCAACCCCTCGAAAAACCTTCATCGCCACAAGCGGGAACGCCAGACTCAGAAACCGAGCTATGAGTACGAGCGGGATGGCTGCAAGTGCTGCTGTGTAATAGCCCCGCTGAAAGGTTAGGACGAGAATTTGAAGCCCGATGAGTACAAAGAGTATCCCGTTCAGAACTTCATCGATCATCTCCCAGAACGCATCGAGATGTATGCGAGAGACGTGCGTCATGGCTCGTTTTCTGCCGTAAGTCCCGATGTAGATACCGGCGGTCACGATAGCGAGAGGACCGCTGCAATGAATCGCCGATGCGAGTTGGTAGCCGCCGCTGACAAGAGCAAGTGTCAGCATGACCTCGACCTGGTAATTGTCGATGGAGCGAAGCAGTCTGAAACACAAGTAGCCTAGAAGCAGACCAATCGCAATTCCGCCACCGACTTCTCTGAGCAGAAGTTCGAGCGTCTGTTTCCAAGGAACGGAGCCGCTACCGGTCGCCCACATCCGAACAATCAGCACGAAAAGTACAATCCCGACTCCGTCGTTGAACAGGGATTCTCCCGCAATTTTCGTGGAAAGCGAGCGCGGCGCCTTTACTTCTTTGAGCAACGCCATCACTGCAATCGGATCCGTGGGCGAGATGAGCGCACCGAATGCAAAACAGCCAAGGATCGGAACCGAAAGCCCCAAAAGCCCGAAAACCAACCAAGTGGAAAAACCCACGAGGACTGTGGACAGCAACACCCCCACAGTCGCCAGTACGGCGACCGTGACTTTTTGCTCGGTCAGTTCATCCAGATCGACATGCAGCGATCCAGCGAAGAGCATGAAGCTCAGCATCCCGTCGAGCAGAGTTTCGCTAAAATTGATATTGGCCACTGTTTCGGTCGCCCATCCACGAATGGACAGACCCAAATGTTCGCCCACGATCAACACGAGGGACAACGTAAGCGAGAGCCCCATGACGCCTACCGAAAGCGGAAGCTTCAGAAACTTGTGGTTGATGTACGCGAAAGCGCCCGTAAGGGTCAGCAGTAGAGCGATAAGCGAGGGCGCTCCCATGTAATCTCCTTCGAGTCTTCTCGTCGCGACCAGAGTGCTGACTCCAGTATCCGCAAAAGACGGGTTTCTGGACCGTCAGCGATTCGCAATAATGAGTCGCGTCTTGGCGACCGAGTTGCCCTTGCGACCGGCAGCCATGATCAGCACCCGATGCGCGTAGTCCGAAACCATGGAAACGCCTTCTGAGTAGTGCAGGTTTGGACGGCCTGGACCGCCGTTGTATGCGCCTTGCGCTTTCACGATGTCTCCATCGAATGTGTCGAGAAGCTTCCGGAGTAACAGCCCCGCATATGTCGTAAGGACATGGGTGTCCACGTGGTCCAAATCCAGTATTTCGGGTGGGCGCAAACGCCGCGGTAGCTTGCTGTAATCTCGCGCATCGTGCCGGTAGAGCCCGTGAACGTAGCGGAGTGTCTCCCGTGTAATTTGCCAGGGCCCCAAAGAGTAGTTCCTGACGAGGACGCGTCCATTTCTCCGCGTTAGCACAGTGTCTCCGCGGTGGTCGTGCTTTTTCCAGACAGTGTGTCGCAAATCTCCCCGCACATCCAAATAGTTGTTTTCCATCGCACCGATCCCCAGCAACATGTCCAGCGGAATGTCATAAAACGCCGCGACGTCGATCATGTCCCCTGCAAATGCCTGCCCATCGTTCGTCGTCAATGTCTTGCCTGCCGCTGGTTCGATGCGTTCCCGGACGCGCTTGTCCGTCCGTATTTTAAACAGGATGAACTTGGCGACCGCCGATGTGAGCTCCTTTCGCGGCAGTTGCAAGAGCCGTTCCTTCACGGGACCTTCATAGGCGGCGTCGAAGAGCCTAGTCTGCTTAATCCACTTCTGAATCTGCGACGAGGGCGGAGACGCTGTTTCGAAAGTGGCGATGTAGCCTTCAGATTGCAAGCGGACGAGTCGATCCGTTTGGGACAGGAGATCGTTTTCCAACAAAACGTAAAGTTTGTAGACAGGACCAGAATCCTCTTCGCTTACCGTCATCAACACCGTGCCCCCCGCGAGATCCTTGAGCCCTTTCAGGTATTCGAAGCGTAAAAAATGCACTAAACTCATCGGGATACGAACCTACTAGTCCGACGAGATTTCCATTAGGCATAAGGATGACTGTTCGCCCGCTTTGAATCTCTACCCGGGGCATGGAGGAACGGTCGATAAACGGCAGAGGTTCAATGTCGATATACCAGTGGAACCAAAGCGTCGCTCCTGCGGCGATCACGAGAATAAGCGCTCCGGAAAGCAGAAGCGCGCGAGTGAGCTTTGAAAACAACCAAGCTTGAGGTTTCTCTTCCTGCAACTTGGACTCCCGAAGTGGGACTGTCTCAGTCCGCTCTTCACCCGCCATAGCATCGTGTCTCCGCCAGCGGCAGATATCGCATGCTTCCATAGCAAGAGTAATTGTTGTGATGCGGAACAATGCAGTTGTGCCTGTACGCTCAGGCTTCTTCACAAACTCTTGCCTGGGCGAATTCACCCTGCGGAGATGCCAACAGGAAAGACTCTTCCGACATCACCATTCAACCTTTGGACTGGTTTTGTGCCAGATAATCGCGTTCAGTTCCCCGCCGACGAGAATGGCGGCCGCGGCGGCGTAAAGCCAGAACAGTAACGCTACAGCTCCGGCAAGCGATCCATACGAACGGCTTAGAGTGCCAAAAACGGAGAGATACGCCCGGAGTCCCCAGGATGCTGCGCCCCAGCTCAGCATCGCTAAACAAGCGCCCGGCACAATGCCTTCTATCCGCTTTCGGTTCACATTTGGACCGAAGGCGTAAATAAGGATTAGCGAGCCGAGAAGAAGAACCGCGTCAACGAACCATCGGACAATTGTCGAGATGACGGGAAAGTGGCCGAGTATTGGTAATTTCGCGATAATAAATTCTCCTGCCGAGGTCGTTACAACCAGGAAGATAAGCGCAACAGTCAGGATTGCTCCAATGCCGAGCGTCAATCCGATTGCGATCAGACGACGATGCCACCAGGATCGAACGGTCGGGACGTGAAACGCCACATTGAGAGCCTCGATAAGTGCCGCAACGCCAGATGATGCCGTCCACAAGGTGAGGATGAGGCTGAGGGAGATCTTGCCTCCGGTCGCGCCCGTCCGTATTTCCTTCAGGACACCCGTGAAGAGGGTAAATGCAGGCTTCGGCATCAGCTGAACCATATATTGAAGAAGACGCCAATAGGTTTCAGATTGAGAAGCCAACAGAAGACCAACCAACGAAGAGAGCAGAATCACGAGGGGGAAAAAAGCCAAAAGGAAATAGAAGGAAAGAAGGCCAGCTCGATCCGCAAGATTGTGCTTCAGAGTGCGTAGCCAAAGCTCCTTCGCGATCGCACGCCAGGAGAGACCGCCCCAAGTCCAGACGGAAACCACACGTGTGACTTTGCGGTGATTCACAGAATTCTTCCTCAAGATCCCATTCGGTGGTCGACGAAACTTGCCATGCACTCCAGAGCCCTCTGGCATCCCGTCCTCGTGCTCCCCGCTTCTTCAAGCCCCTGTTAGCGCATCTCCGGCAGAATCCGACTGCATGAACCAGAAATTGTGTCAGTGAGGTCGACTTTCGCAGGCTGCCTACTTCCCTGCGCCGCTTACGTTCCCGTCTTCCATTTGCACCTTCAGCGTAGGGAATCCTACGATTTCGTAGGTACCCGAAGCGATACCAATTTTTGCGGCATCCAGATTGTTGATGATCTCGCGGCTCATCCTGTCCTTGAGGCCGCGAATGTCGTGGTCCTTGCATAGAAAGCGAACTGTGAGCTCCACCCAGTTGTCAGTCAATCTCAGATAAACCCTCGGCTGCGTCTCTGCGGCGTCGACCGAGAACCGCTCTTTTAGCTGTTGCAAGGCCGGTGCCGCGAGTTCGGCGATAGCGACCGTTTCCTTTCGTGCCGCGGCGAGCAGAATCTTCTCAGCGGTCACTCTATTGTCCTTGTACGAGATTGGAAGATGAATCTCTTCCCACAGGTAAGGAAAATTTCTAGTGTAGTTGTAGATCGGCTCCTCGAAGATCTCCGCGTTGCTGACAGTCACGATCCTCCCCGAATACTGCCTTGACTGGACCCACATTCCGGGATCTGAACTTTGAACGCTTGGAGGTTCCCCCATTTCCATGATCACCGTTTGGATAAAATTTAGAGCGATCACATCCCCTCGCACGCCTCCCATCGTGATGCGGTCGCCCACGTTGAAGGTCTTCCCGCGCAGTATGACAAAGTACCCAGCGCAGCTCGTGATCACTTTTTGGAGAGCGAACGCCAGACCGGCCCCAACAAGGCCAACTCCGGTTGCCAGTCTGGCTGGATTGTCGAACCAAATAGAAAGCAGACCCAGGGCCGCCAGCACAAACGTAGCCAGACTGATTCCTTGTCGCGACCAAAATGCAACGCGATTCTTTGCGTCACCCGAAGTCAGATGGCTGAGCTTCCGCAGGCCTTTGCTCAGCAAATAGATTAAAAGCAGGAAAACGACAGAAAAGAGCAGCTTCCTTCCGTTTTGGGCATCGACGCCAAGCAGTCGAATACCGAAGACTTCTAGGTTGTGGGACGGGCCGACAAACTGGACATAATGATCAGGCATCCTTGTAAGATGCCGTGTCCGGCTTGGCGGGACCTTCCCTGCCGAATCAGGGCTAATACCTCGACGGTCTCTTGTCCGTCCGGAGAACTCGCAGTCGCAGGAGAGCGAGTCAGTTCCTCGGTGCCCCCTCCGTCAACAACGATCCAGATAGCCAGCAAAACCGCCATGAACGCGAAGTAGCCACGGAAGTCGTATCCTGACATTTCATCTATGCGAACACGAATTGCAAATTGGCGGGACGCCCTGCGAACCGGGTTCTGGTTCCTCCCTTCACTGATGCTCGGCCTCGCGGCGGTGCTCGCCCTCACGCTCCTGTACGTCGATGAACGAGTCGATCCCGGCATAAAGGGATCCATAGCTTGGGCCTATTCTGGCGGACCTGAGGGTGCGCGATCCTTGCTGAGCACAATTGCGGGTTCGATGATTACCGCCGCAAGCGTCACATTTTCTCTGGCTTCGGTCGCGCTCTCGATCGCATCCCAGCAATATGGCTCTCGGGTCTTACGTAATTTTATGCGAGACCGAATCACCCAGGTACTGCTCGGAGCCTTCGTTTCAACCTTCCTCTATAGCGTGCTGGTTGTGCGCGCTATCCGGGGCTCAAACTCCTCGGGTGGCTTCGTGCCCGCAATCGCCATTACGGTCGCCATCGTTCTTTCTCTGATCAGTCTGGTAATGCTTGTTTATTTCGTCCATCACGTTTCCGAGTCGATTCAGGCCTCGCACATCGTCAGCACGATCTGGGAAGGTATGGCGGAAGCAATCCCGCAGCTATATCCATCCGGCCCGGGAAAACCACTCTCGGCCCAGGCCAGTTCACAAAAGGTTGTGGCAATTGAGAGCCGGACTATCAACGCCCCAAAAGACGGCTACTTGCAGACCATCGACCTCGATATCCTGCTGGAAATCGCTGCCAAGTCAGATCTCTTCATTAAGGTGCTTCCGAAACCGGGAGACCATCTCGTCCGGCACATGCCAATCGCAGACGCATTGAGTGCGTCGCCGATTGGAGACGAGACGGCCAAGAGGATTCTAGGCGCGTTTACGGTGGGCACAGCCCGAACGCCCGCGCAGGATGTCCGCTACCACTTTCAGCAGTTGACGGATGTCGTCGTACGAGCCCTTTCCCCCGGAATCAACGATCCCTTTACAGCGATCAATGGCATCGACGTGCTGGCCAGTGCTCTTGCGCTCCTTGCGCGATCTCCACGCCTTGAGGAGCAGCGTCGGGACGATCAAGATACACCAAGATTATTCGTCCCTGTGCCGAAGCTTCAGTCCATATTGAAGTCGTCGATAGGGCATATCGCGATCTATGCGAAGGATGATCCATTCGTTATGGCAAAGCTCTGGGCAGTCTTGGACATTGTTGACTCCGATCTCACCGAACCTGATGAACGGAAAGAGCTGGGTTCTCTCAGGCGCGACTTGAAGATCAAAGATGCGCAGCACGAGTGATGGAGCCTAGCGCCAAGACGATGTGCACGCACGAGACGACGAGCATGAGCTTTCGGTGGCCCTCACTGCGCTTGAGGGAACTGACACAGCCTTCACGAAGTATATCGAACCAGGGCTTCCGCTCAGGCTTGTGTTGTTCTTGTTCCTGTGGTGCTTGTCTGCGGGCCCGGAGCCAGGCAACGGGGCCGGATTATCGAACCAGCCAGGGGTTTTGCCCTCCTCTTCCTTGACTTCTTGACTTTGCGTGCGGACTGAGGGGCCTGGCTTTTCTACACCAAGGTCAGAGCTAGTCATCGACCTGTCTCGGTTTTAGCCAGTACGCGGCCAGCCGCACCACTCTTCTAGACCAGCCGTTTCGACGCGTCCTGCAACAGTCGCTCACCGGCATCTCCACCCCCCGACGCCACAAATGTAGTACCAACGGGAGGCTACCATTTTTTTTCGCGACTCTGATCCAATTGGCTGGCATCGTCCGGGCGCCTGTATCCTCCTCCGAGTTTGGCCCAAATTTCAAGCTCCGATTCTGGCTCATATAATCGAGCGCTTGCGTGGTCGAATCGACTTGGTCATCGAACTTCGTGCCTGGGAACGTTGTCAGTTCTTTAACGTATTCACAGAGCCAGGGAGCGGAGCTTGGCAACAGCACGAGTTGGTTTTCGAAGCGCTGGAAACCATCACCAAACAAAAGAAAAGCCTCCTTGGCTTGGGTGATGCGAGACGCCGCACCTCCGAGCAGGGTCCCCGGCAAGCTTGCTTGCTGGGGTGTGAGCACGGTCATGTAGTCGGCGGCCTGGGTGGTGCGGACCTGGGCCAGCGGCAGGTGGGGATAGTTCCTGCCCACCTTCCTGCGCGAGTACGGCAGGGTGGCCCGGCAGTGCGCGGCCGAGGATGTCGACTATCCGCGCTACCTGCTGCGCATGACCGAACTGGAGCTGCTTGATCGCGAGCGATGGTCCACTGAGCGCCGCGTGCGCCAGGCCAAGTTCCCCGTCACCAAGAGCCTGGACATCTTCGACTTCCTTGCCATCCCCTCGCTCAACAAGGCCATGGCGCTGGAGCAAGCTCGCTGCGAGTTCCTGCTGCGCAAGGAGAACGTACTGATGCTGGGCAACTCCGGCACCGGCAAGACACACGTTGCGCTGGCCCTCGGTATTACCCTCTTTTTCGCAAAAAAGCTCTGCAAGATTCCGATAAGTTCAAATAACTCTGCACATAGGACTTTGCGGCAGCTTAGAAAGCGAAACCGAAGGAGGACGATTCGCTGTGAATTTCCCTGTTTGCAGGGAAATGCAGTAAGAGACAAGTTTGACTCAGACTACCCGTACCGCCATCTATTTAATTACAGATGACTTACGAGTTGACTAAAACTTAGAATACCCGGTTTTATGCAGCGAACTGCGTAGATAGGAAGAACCTGGTGACGCGGAGAATTCACGGGTCGCCCGGAAACTTGTTATCCATCTGAATTCTCTCCCAAAGCGCGTGGCAGAGATCTAAAGTTCTTTAAGGCGCATGGAATCGGCTCGACGCAAGACTTCGATAAAGCGTTCAGCCGGACCCGCCGTTCACCTAAGGCTAAGCACCACAATTCGACCGTCCGAATGGAATTCTCCTCCAGTCGCCGTCGTCGCAGCGTGCAGCGCGTCGGGAGGAGTCACATACGCAGCAGAGCGCAGATCACCCGCGGCCGCGAAGCTCTTCTCCAGGAAGTCACGCTCTTTATCGATCTCCGGGTCGATCTTGTGGGTCACGTCGCCGTTACGCCGGTCTGTCTCGAAGCCCACGTCATGTGTGGACGAACCAACCCACACCGGCTGCCCATTTACCGTCGTCTCCGTTCGCCACACACGCAGATGATGCCTTTCCGCCGCCACAACAATCGGATCGGCTCTGGCATAGGAAAAATCCTGGGGCCGCCCGAACAGATACAACTTGCTCATTGGCAACTCCAGGTAGGGTTTATGCGCTAGGGTCGCCAAAATCCCGTGTACCACCGCGTCCTTCGCATTGTTATCCACTCTTACCCAGCCGGCGGTCTCAAATGCCTTTTCCAACTTCTCCTGCGATCCGATCAGGGCGAAATTCACCATGTCCCCGGGGTTTCCCTCCTGGTCTTCAACGCGCCGGGGCACGTTATCAAACAGCATGGGTGGCAGCGAAAACATCTCCATTGGTACTGCAGCTGCCTGCCCGTGGACCACACCTGCCTGATGGGCAAGCCTCAGGACAACACTGAATTCTCCCGCAGGCGTCAAATCGGAACTGGCATTGATGCGCAGGAACAATTCGCCACCGGTCGCCACCTTCAGTTCCTTGGCCGTGCCGACGACGAACGGCACCGCAGCAGGATCGCCGCCAAGGCGGCCCACCAGAGCTCCGGCCGGCGAGCCATTATCAGGGAAGTTGCGCAAGATGTCCTTCCACCCCCGGCTTACACCATCGGCCGTCACCTTGCGTCCGTCCGCAAGCGTCGCCTCACCTTTGGAACTCACTGTGACCAAGTCCCCTGGCACCAGTTCCAGGTGCGTGTCAATCCAATCCAAGCCCGCAATCTTCAGCGAGTAGCCCCTCGTCCGAGCCATCACGCTTGATGCAGTCGGATGACTCAGCGGGATGGCTTCCACACGCAGAGCCGCTTTCTCAACAGGCGGGGAGGGAAGGATCGGGGGCTGGTCTCCGAACTCCTGGGGACCCACACCCGGAAATGCAGGTATATCCGCAGTCTTCGGTCTCTGCGACATGGGCGCATCCGTGCCTTGCTGCTGTGCGTTGCCGCCCGCCGTTAGCAGTAGCGCCAAAACAGCTCCGCCAAAGTTCCGACCCACTTTCTTCAACCGCCGCGCGTCACCTTCCGTGAACCGGTTCATAGTTCAACACCATGCACTCATACGCGATCCTTGGCCGGCTGAGGCAAAGTCTGGGCCTGAAACAGCCGAGAACAAGTGACCTGCCTGCTGCAATCAGCCATAGGTTCAAATGATGTATCGCCCTGCAAATAAACCCTCTGCGCACAGCTTCCCTAATAGATTCCTGAGCACAATTCTCCCAGTGACCTATCGCTGATGACCTACTTCTTCGCAGCAGTTACGGGGTGGTCAGGCCTCTTCACCGTCATCAGGACTGCCTTGTCGACGATCGCGTAGAGCAACTGGTCCGAGTCGGCGGCCGCGGCGTGCTTGATGTATTCACCCATGCGGCGGCCAGCCGCTTCGCTCTCGGGCAGCATGATGCCACGATTCTTCGCGCAGATGTCGGCGAGTTGCTCGACCATCTCGAAGAAGGTCCTTTCATCTTTGCCGCTGAGCACCCACGCCTGATGCACGGTTGCGGTGATGATCTGGTTCGGGTCCCAGTGTTCCTGGGTTGGGGTCTTGCCTTCGGCAGACTTCGGCTGGATCTCGGCGGGTTTGTTCTGCGCGGGAAGAACGGCGGGGGCAAGAACAAGGCCCCCGAACAGGAGAGCAACGGCGGTACCGGAGAGCAGTTTCATGACGTTTTAATCCTTTCGTGCTGTTGGCGAGGCTTGCAGAGCGAAACGCAGATTCCTGCGGGATGACAACAGAGGATGAAGTAAGGCGCGGGCCTGGTTAGCGGGGCGAGTAATAGTAGTTCTGTTGTGTGCGGCGCCGCGAGTTCTGGTGAACCTTGCCGACGACCGCTCCGATGCCTGCACCGGCGGCTCCACCGATGATGGAACCTTTCAGGCCTCCGCCGAACAGAGCGCCCAGAATGGCACCGCCCGCTCCGCCTATCAACGCACCCTTTCCCGGTCCAATGCCGCCGCGCGTGGTGCCTGTCGGATCGCCGTAGCGTGAGTCGCCCCGCTGGTTGCCATTGCGGTCATAGCCCTGCTGGTTGTAGCCCTGCCGGTTATACCCGTTGCGGTCATAGCCATACTGGTTGTAGCCGTTCCGGTCGTAGCCGTTCTGGTTCCCGTAGCCCTGGCGTGGATTTCCGTTACGGTCATTGCCATTTCGGTCGTAGCCGTTTCGGTCATATCCGTTCTGGTCGTAACCACCGCGATTGCGGTCGTCGCCGTCCCCATTCTGATTGCCATAGCCATTCTGGTTCCCGTAGCCCTGGCGCGGATTCCCATTTCGGTCGTGGCCGTTGCGGTCATAGCCGTACCGGTCGTATCCGTTCTGGTCGTAATAGTGGAGCGGACGGCGATCGTACTGCGCCCCGCTGCCTCCGTTGCGTACTCCGTCGTAGAAGTCCCCGCGATTCTGTGCGGACGCGGACGTTCCAGCGATCATGAGGAGCGGGAATGAGAATGCAATGAGCCTGTTCTTGATTGATCCGGCTTTGAATAATTCGACCATAGAGTCCTCGTGGCGATGCCGGGTAGAGCCGTCGAGCAATCCGCCCTGTCATTCAGATGCGCTTTTGCGACGTAGCGGACGCCTAATTCACGGATGCGCCGTCCGGCCGGATTTGTATCCAATCTCCCTGCTCACAGGGACATGCAGCCAAAGAGACTGGTTCCGGCAGACTACCCGCACCGCCACCGCCCAGTGCCAGCAAATTCAACCAGCTCCTGAAAAGCGCCCCAGGCCCCAGTGATACTGGGGCTTTTGTGTTCCAGCTTCCTTCACGGCTCCATGAACCCCGGCATTTTCGACCTTAAAAGAATTCTGTTGCCTATTCACGGGCCGGATAGTACTGTTACTCCCACAAGAGCGCAGGGAGCAATTTCAGAGAGACTCCGCCGGATCAGCAGGTTGACCGGGTGACGTTCGTCTGCAATTGCATTTCTTTGAGGTGTCTCCCATGCTGCGTTCCTTCAAGTTGCGTTCCTTCGCTTGTGTGTCATTTTTGTTGTTCGCCGCCGTTCCCATCATCAGCGCGCAGAGCTCTCCTATCCCCGGCAAATTTTACGAGTACTACACCGTGGCGAGCACCCAGGGCGGCACCTTTACGGCGGTCGGCCCACCCTCGATTAATGACAACGGCTTATGCGCATTTACCGGCACTTCGGCTGCCGGGCAGACCATATGGGTCTCCGACGGGCATTTGTTTCCGCCCAGAAACATCAACCCCGGACAGGCGAATCCGGGGCGGAACTTCTTCGATCCACAACTCCAGATCAACACCAACAATCAGGTGATCGCGAAGGACTTTGTGCAGGGCGTGTCCCAGAATATTCGTATCTGGGATGCAAACCTGACCGATAGTTTCGTTTTCCTGGCGCGCTCGGGAAACGGGCAGACCTACACGGCATTGAATGGCGCACCCAGCGTCAATGCCAGAGGTGACGGGGTGTTTGGCGCCATCAACGGAACGACACATGAACTGGTCGAAGTGTCGAATGGTGCCACCAGCACGTTCGGCATTAATACCTCGATACCGCAACCCGCAATTGACGTTGCCGGCAATATGGTTCTCACCACAACGAATCGTTCGACCGGGCTCAATCAGATCACCCTGTTTCGCAACGGTTTCGCTTCCCAGACACCCATCGCTTCCGGGGCAGACTTCTCCTATCTGGACACCACTCCCGGCATTTCGGATGACGGCAACGTGGTTGTATTCGGGGGCGCTCTCACAGCCGCCGGCGCAACCCATCTCGGACTCACCCCAGGCCCCGGTATCTTCGCCTCCGTCAATACCGGAACCGCAAGGCAGGTCATCCGCGTCACCGGACTCATGGTCGAAGTCATCGGTTCCGGCGGCAACGATGACGGCGTCTGCGACGCGGGCGAGACCTGCAAGAATGCCGCGGAGCTGGGCTACGACGACAACAACAATGCCATCAACTTTTCGGCCTATCCGGTCAACAGCCGCATAGCCGTCACCAATGTTGACTTCGGTACTCCCGGAATTGCCGACGACACCTTCGTGATCTCGTTCCTCGGCACACCGAGTCACGCCAGCCGCACCAATCCCGTGACCCGGAACACGCCGCTGCTTTTTTCCGCCGGCACCGGCCTTTGGACGATCCGGGTCGATGTGAAGAACCAGCTGCTCGCGCCCAAGGGAATTGTCTTTCACCCCTACACCGCTATACCCGTGGTCCAGGTGGGGGATCAGCTGGGCGCCGGCAACGTCATCACGGCTCTCTCGGTCAACATGCAGATCGCCAATGCTGCCGAGGATGAGTTCGGCGTTGTGCGCACCATGCGACGCGGTGACCATCGCATCGCCTTTCAGGCCACCGTCAACGGAGGCGCTCAGACAATCTTTCGAGCCAATCATCTCGACTCCAGCCAGGACGGCCTGCTCGATCATTGGAAGACAAACGGAATCGACATGGACCAGGACGGGTTCGCCGACCTCAACCTGGCCGCGATGGGTGCCTTCGTAGGCCAGCGCGATTTGTTTGTGCAAATGGATTGGCTCAGCGACCAGCCTGGCTACACCTTCGCCCCGGCCCCCGGTGTCATCACCGCCGTGGGCGGAGGGACCGGCGATCTTCCCAATATGCTGGCAACCGCTCCAGCCCTGACAGGCACACAGTACGGAGTCCGCCGGGATGGCGCTGCGCCTGCCGTGATTCCAATCGGCATTACGATGCACATCGATGGCGGGCCGGGCGCCGATATTTATAACGGATCCTACTCGTACCGCATGGGAGCCGGTCCGCTCGACGGCGGCAAGCAGATCGGGATGCCCGGCAACAACGCCGCTCTGGTCGAAGTTCTGTACCTCGGTGTTCCGGGCTCGATCAACGTTCCCGGCGTCAACACGCGTGCCCTCCAGGACGTCAAAGACAATTTCTTCGGAGGCCGCGACAAAGACGCTCGCGAACTAGCGTTTAAATACGCCGTGCTGGCGGATCACTATGAGTTCGTCGATTCTCCGCCTGCCAATCACCCCATCACCGGATCAGGCGCCAATTTCATTTTCGTGGGCGACCCTTATCCGGCAGGTTTAAGGAGCGGCAATTTTATCAAGATCACCACTGGCCCCGGAGCGGGACAGACACTTCGAATTACCGGCTTTACCGGCAACCAGATGTTTGTTACCCCCTTCTACACCACCCTTCCCGATCCTTCCAGCACGTTCGCCTATATCTCAGGTTCATCCGGAGTGTCAGAAGTATTTTTCTATCCCCTTCCCGACAACAACAGCCTGCCCGGTAACGACTTCATGCTCGCGCTGGGAGACTGGGGCGTGAATCCCGATGGGTATTTGATGGACGAGTGCAGCCAGTGGCGGACCCTGGCACACGAGATGGGTCACACACTCGGTCTGGCTCACGGCGGAGTCGACCAGCAGACCCATAATCCGAACTATCTCAGTTTGATGAGCTACTCCCACCAGCTAGTGTGCAATCCCGCAAGCCAGGTGCAAGGGTATTCGGGGCCGTTCGATCCGGTCTTCGACGATTTCTCAAACTTGAATCACCAATTCGCCCAGGTCTTCCTTCATACCGGCAATAGCCTGGGCTTGGGGTACGGTGCGGTCAGCGAACGGGCACAGCAGGCACCCGAACAAAACGTTCAGGACTACATCAATCAGAATGGACCGATCGATTTCGTCAAACCGGTCGTGGCTATTATTTCGCCCGCCGCCAACGCGCAGATCGGTACCAGCGGCCCCCTGACAGTGACCATCCGGGCCACAGATAACGCATCCATCGCCAAGGTGAGAGCAACCTTCGATGCCAACGGCGATGGGGCTGTAGGACCGTCGGAAATAGTGACCGCTCTCCCCTCTGGCGGCAACCTCTACACGGCGACCTTCAGCACGGTTTCAGGAAGCCTGAGCCCGCGAACCCTTACTGCAATCGCTATCGATACGAGCGGCAATAGCGCCACCACTTCGATCAGTTTGAACGTCGGCAATGCACCAACCCAGTTTGCCCTGACCGTGACCGAAGCCGGAACAGGCACCGGCACAGTGAGCAGTTCCCCCGCAGGAATCAGCTGCCCTTCAACCTGCTCAGCTAACTACAACAGCGGCACTCTGGTGGCATTGACCGCGACGCCGACGTCGGGCTCAACCTTCGCCGGCTGGACCGGAGCCTGCTCCGGCACCGGAAGTTGCTCGGTCACCATGAGCCAGGCGCAGTCCGTGACAGCCACATTTACTGCCGCAGTCGTACAGTTTGCCCTGACCGTGACCGAAGCCGGAACAGGCACCGGCACGGTGAGCAGCGCACCCGCAGGAATCAGCTGCCCCTCAACCTGCTCAGCTAACTACAACAGCGGAACCGTGGTGACGCTGACGGCCGCGCCGACGTCGGGTTCAACGTTCGCAGGATGGAGCGGGGCTTGTACGGGAACGGGCAGCTGCTCTGTCACCATGAGCCAGGCTCGGGCTGTCACCGCGACCTTTACCGCCGCAGTCGTGCAGTTTGCCTTGACCGTGACCGAAGCCGGAACAGGCACCGGCACCGTCAGCAGTTCCCCGGCAGGAATCAGCTGCCCCTCAACCTGCTCAGCTAACTACAACAGCGGCACTCTGGTGGCGTTGACCGCGACACCAACGCAAGGCTCAACCTTCGCCGGCTGGACCGGGGCTTGCTCCGGCACCGGCAGTTGCTCGGTCACCATGAGCCAGGCTCGCGCCGTTACGGCGACCTTTACTGCCGCAGTCGTGCAGTTCGCCTTGACGGTGTCGGAAGCCGGAACAGGCACAGGCACCGTCAGCAGTTCCCCGGCAGGAATCAGCTGCCCCTCAACCTGCTCAGCAAACTACAACAGCGGCACTCTGGTGGCGTTGACCGCGACGCCAACGCAAGGCTCAACCTTCGCCGGCTG
>JBBRNF010000002.1:0-337322 GCA_038230455.1 Terriglobales bacterium | reverse complement strand
GGCTCCCGCCACCGCAACCGAGGAACTGGTCGCACAGATATGGAGCGAGGTGCTCAAGGTCCAAAACATCTCCACCGATGAGAACTTCTTCGAACTCGGAGGACACTCCCTGCTAGCCACACAGGTCATCTCCCGCATACGGGAGAGTTTCCAGTTGGAGATTGCGTTACGTACTATGTTCGAAGCACCCGTCCTCGAGAAGTTCGCGGCGGCTGTGGATGCAGCAAAGGCAGACGGGAAGACCAGTGTAGCGACGGCCTCGATCAAGCGAGTCGCACGCCAGGCCTACCGTGCGGATGTGGGCGGCAGTTAGGGCCGACCGAAAATCGCTCGAAAGTCGTATGTTTTTCTTGATTATTTGAACCGAATTGATCCCCGAACGGGGATAATCGTGAAAGGAGCACCCGCTATGTCTACTGCTATGCCTGTGATGCCCAGGAAGAGCCTGGGCGACATTCGCCGTAAGGCTGTCGACCTCTCGAACTTCAACCCGGTCAAGGAGAGCCAACTCTCGCCCGACCAGCCGCTGCCACTGATCCTGGAGCCAGCCGCCGACCATGTCGACCTGGCGGATTGGGCGCGGAACAACCGCGAGTACATCTATAAAAAGCAGGACAAACACGGCGGTATCCTGTTCCGCGGCTTCGGCCTGAAGGAGGCCGCCGACCACGAGCGCATCGCTGCCGCCATCTGCCAGGAACTGTTCGCCGATTACGGCGATCTGCCGCGCGAGGGCGTGGCGGGCAAAGTGTACACGTCTACGCCCTACCCGGAAGACAAGTCGATCCTATATCACAACGAAAGCTCGCACATGAGCTCGTGGCCGAGCAAGATCAACTTCATGACGATCGTGGTCGCGAAAGAGGGCGGCGCTACGCCGATCGTGGATTGCCGCAAGGTTTACAACGGCCTCGACCCTGAAGTGCGCGCGATGTTCGAGGAGAAGGGGCTGACTTACGTCCGCAACTTCTCCGAAGGCCTGGACGTGAGCTGGCAGCGGTTCTTCAGCACCGAGGACCATTCGGTGGTTGAGAACGCCTGTGCGAAGGCGGGCATGACCTGCGAGTGGTACGGCCAGGACTTTCTGCGCATTCGCCAGAAGTGCCGCGCCGTGCTCCGCCACCCACGGACTGGCGAGAAGCTGTTCTTCAACCAGGTGCAGTTGCACCACATCCACTGCGTGGACCCGGAAACAAGGGCGTCGCTGCTATCGATCTTCAAGGAAGAAGAACTGCCGCGGCAGGTGTACTTCGGTGACATGACGCCGATTTCGGACGCCGTGATGGACCATGTGGGCGAGGTATATGAGAAGTACGCCGTGCGGTTCCAGTGGCAGGTCGGCGACCTGGTGAGCCTGGACAACATGATCGTAGCGCATGCACGTGACCCGTATGTTGGGCCGCGCAAGGTGGTTGTGGCGCTGGGCGATCTGGTCTATGACAAGGACATCAACTAGCCTTCGGAGTTTCTACCAGAGAAGCCGGCAGCGTTCTGCCGGCTTTCCTGTGTTCGGCGAGCTTTGTTCCACGCCCGACATCTGGTAGGATAAAAGCTCGACACGGTAGAGGTCAGCGGCTTTTGCTGCCCGTGCCTGCCACTCCCCCCAAGTTCGGCTGGCTGTTGATATTTGTAGCTGGCGAAGCGTGTGGCGGAGACCGAAGCGACATCAAGATTCTGTTCTGGAGTGAAGTTATGGCAAACGTATGTGATCTTTGCGGCAAAGGCCCGCAGTTCGGCAACAACATTTCCCACGCGCACAACGTGACGCGCCGTCGCTGGAATCCAAATCTTCAGTCGGTGAAGGCTCTCGCCAATGGCGTGGCCAAGCGGATGAAGGTCTGCACCGGCTGCATTAAAAATGGCAAGATTGTAAAGGCTTAAGCAAACCAACAACACAACAGCGAACAGCGGGATTTCCGCTGCCGCTGCACTGTATCGCACTCCGAACCCCTGGCTATACGCCAGGGGTTTCCGTTTTCTCCTCAAAGGCGAGTGAGGCCGAGTTGATGCAGAAGCGCTGGCCGGTGGGGCGGGGCCCGTCGGGGAAGATGTGTCCGAGGTGGGCGCCGCAGGTGCCGCAGGTGGCTTCGACGCGCGTCATGCCGTGGCTGCGGTCTTCGTGGGTTTCGACGGCGTCGGGAGAGACCGGCTCGTAGAAGCTGGGCCAGCCGCTGCCGGACTCGAACTTGGCGTCGGACTTGAAAAGCGGTGCGTTACAAGCGCCGCAGTGATAGAGGCCGTCGGCGTGGTTGTTCACGAGAGCACCGGTGAAGGCGCGCTCGGTGCCTTTCTCGCGCATGATGTGGTATTGCTCGGGGGTGAGCTCGGCACGCCACTCGGCGTCGGTTTTCTGAATTTTTGGGCGGGGTTCAGTGGTGGGCATGGTTGGTTTGCTCCTGTGAGAGTTTAGATGCCGGGGTGACGCAGAGGAAGCGGACCCTTGGTCTGCGCCCTTGTCCACGCTAGCCCACAGTTTAAAGTGACGAGAACGGCGTTTATCGTTAGTAACCCCTTGACCATGAACAATCGGTACACCACCTTTGTAGACTCTGGATATGGAGTCAATAGTAGAAACAGCACGTCTATGTCTTGTCCCGCTCCAACTTGCGGATGCCGAGCAGGTTCAATCATTATTCGGGACTTGGGAAGTTGTGCAGTAACTGAATGATCGCGTGCCGTGGCCGTACCCAGCGGGCGCAGCGTACGCCTACTTCAGGGATGTTGCGATACCAGCCATCGAGCGCGGAGATGAGTGGCACTGGACACTTCGGCTGAAGGAAACTCCGAATCAGATCATCGGCGCAGTTGCTTTACACCGGAATGAGACCAACAATCGCGGCTTCTGGATGGGTGCGCCCTGGCGTGGCCGTGGGCTCATGTCGGAAGCGGTCGAGGCGGCTACAGACTTCTGGTTTGAGTCGCTTGGATTTCAGGAGCTACGCACTCTCAAGGCGAGTGAGAACAAAGGCTCTGTTCGCATCTCGGTGAAAACCGGAATGCGTTTGCTGTCAACGCACAATCATCCCTTTGTTTTAGGCACATTACCGGCTGAAGTGTGGACCATCAACCGTGAACAGTGGCTGGATCATAAAGCTCTCCAAATAAGTCGGTAACTATAAGTCGGCATGTGGGAAGTTATCGGCGCAAGCTGACCGCAAGCGCTTATCGGGACTTATTCAGAGTGCCTGGTACTTCGCTCATCTGCTTAAACCGCACGTCCAAATGACCCCTGTCAACGTCCCCGATCGAAAGTCTCTCAAGCGGGCCTCCAATACTTTGCGGTTCACTGTTATCGCTCCCCCGGCGACGAAAGATCAGCGGGTAGAGCGGTGACGTGCACGTCAGCTTCCGGCCGCAACGTTTCCGCCAGTCGGCCAGCGTGTCCTTCGAACGAGCTGTCACGACGAGGTTGGCGCTTTTCGTAGCCAACTGTCCTGCAAACTCAGTCATACCTGATAGTTCATCTCTCACCTCACGGTGGGACTCTCCGTTTCAGCTTTAGGCGACGCCGCCATCAAGACATCGCGTGGCAGAAGAGTGGGCTTCACACCCAGGTGCGTCCCGGCCCACGTGCACATCTGCTCCATGATCGGGACCAGATCCTCGCCAGATCGAGTCAAACTGTACTCGACTCGAGGCGGAATCGTGTCCGCACTGGTCCGGACCACGATTCCATCCCCCTCGAATTCGCGAAGCTGTGTTGTCAGTACCTTCTCGCTGACCCCGCGCAACAGACCGCGCAATTCGCTGAAGCGATGCGAGCGAATCGAAAGGTGCCACAAAATCAAGACCTTCCACTTGCCAGAAATTACGTTCGACGTCGCCTGTACGGGGCAACCGTGATGGTGTTTCATGCGACGCCTCCCAAGCACCTCTGCACGAAGCTTACATGCGCCTTGAACTTACAAATTTGTGCGTACTTCTCAGTTCAATTAGCGACTGTTATCGTAACTCTCGCATGACAAAGGAGTGTCTGATGGCTACAAATCTTACGCACGCTGAGATGAAGCAGCGGGTTGCCGACCACTTTGAAGATTTCGTGAACAAGCGAAACGCGAAGGTCATACACCAAAATATGACAGAGGACTTTTACGATCACGACGGCCCCGGCGGCAAGCCAGCCGGTACTCTGGGCGATGAGCAGATGATGCTCAAAATGTACAACCTCATGCCTGATCTCCACATCAGCATCGAGCAGATGATCGCCGAAGGCGACTCGGTCGTGTGCCGCAATATCTGGCGCTGGACAGACTCCGCCTCCCAGAAGAAAATGCAGTTCCATGGCTTTGTGCAGTGGCGCTTCGTAGACGACAAGATCGCCGAACGATGGGCGACCGTGTCGCCTCCCGCAGAGGGGGAGCCCTGGACAAGAAGCGCGTAGCCAGACGCGTCGGCAAAGAATCGTTGCCCTATGCCAGGTGACCCGAGAGCGCAGAAGGCTTTTCAGCGATCCTCTGCTTCGCAGGTGGAATGGTCGTGACGGGCGCTGCTACTGCACCGCGGGGCGTGAGTGCAATAGCGTCCTGTTTCTGCGGAGCAGGACGACGAGGGCGCGGCGGAGGTAGAGGGCGAGCAGGGGCATGGCGATGGCGGCGATGATGCCCCAGACGATGAGCGCGTGCCACTCCCATTGCCAGATTTCGTGGAACAGCCGCAGAGGATGGTGGCTTAGGTGCTGCAACTGCTTGCGATCCAAGGGCAGCTTGCGGGTGTGAAACAGGTGGACGCCCAGTTGGATGAAGGGGATAAAGAGCAGGAAGTGTAAGGGCGCGACGACATGTGTTCCTATGAGCGACGCGAGCTTGCTGAGGCCGAAAACCCAGGCCACAATCATTACGAACAGCGTCGTCAGTCCAACGGACGGGTTGATGCCGACGACCATGCCGAGCGCCAGGCTCCATGCCAGTCGGCGTGGCGTGACGCCGCCACGGAGCGCGCGCAGCAGTGGACGAAGTACATGGCAACGCAGCCACTCGCGAATGGATTGTGGAATCAGCACACAAGGGTTCGATGGCCCGGACGGCAGAATGGTGGCGCGACTGGACGCAAACAAATTGCCACACTACGTTTCAAATTCCTCGCCGTCTAAGGATGTGACACAGGACTAAGGATGTAACTCGGGATGAGACTCGCCGTCTAAGGATGAGAATGGCAACGCCGACGCTGCTCCCTGTGGATGAAGACTCGCTTTCAACGCGCACCGCCGCGGCACAGCTGCCTTCCCAGGACGAGGTCCTCGTCGTTGGTGGCGGGGTTGCAGGCTGTGCCGCTGCCATCGCGCTCGCTCGCGAGGGACGAAGTGTCAGGCTGATCGAGCGCGAGGCCAGCCCAGGTCATAAGGTTTGCGGAGAGTTCCTCAGCGGAGAGGCCCTGGAGGATTTACAGGCGCTTGGCATCGACCTGGCTGCGCTCGGGGCAGTGCCGATCCACTACGTTCGCCTTGCCGCTGCCAGGCGGGCGGCCGAGGCTCCTTTGCCATTTCCGGCAGCCTCGCTGACGCGGAAAGCGCTCGATACCGCGCTGATCAGCGAAGCGATCTCGGCAGGAGTGCATGTGGAGCGAGGTCGCAGCGTGCACGCATTGAATCGCACTGCGAGTGACGTCTGGCAGGCTACGCTTGGCGACGGCACCGTTTGTGAGGCTCCCACGGCTTTTCTGGCCACCGGCAAACACGATCTACGCGGTCACTCGCGCCGGGCGGACCCCGAGGGGTGGGTCGCCTTCAAGATGTACTTTCGACTGGCGCCGGCGCAGGCCGCTGAGCTTGCAGACGCGTCCGAACTGTTGCTGTACGCCGGAGGCTATGGCGGTATCCAGCCGGTGGAGGGCGGCATCGCGAACCTGTGCTGCGTGGTACAGAGGAAGTATCTGGCCGGCGTGGGCCATGGCTGGGAAGGCCTGCTGGCAAAGATGCAGAGGGACTGTCCGCACCTTTCGCGGAGGCTTGCGGGTGCGGAACCTCTGCTCGCGAAACCGCTCGCTGTCACGCACATTCCGTACGGTTACATACGCCGCACGACAGAGGATGGCCTCTTCTGTATTGGCGATCAGGCAGCCGTTATCCCCTCGTTCACCGGCGACGGTGTTTCAATCGCGCTGCATACTGCACGTTGTGCCGCCGCGGCTTATCTTGCAGCGGAGCCGGCGCCGGTGTTTCAGGCGAGACTGAGGACTGCGCTGCTGGCGCAGATGCGACTGGCCGAGTTCGCCGCCGATGGGTTGAACAACTCCGTCGCACGCGCCGTATTGCCGTTCTGCCTCAGGGTCTGGCCGGGCGTTATGCGCGTTACCGCACGACTGACCCGCGTAACCCAGCCCGCCGCTGTGGCTGCTCATGCGGTTGCCAGTTAGGGTTTAGTCACGGAAATGCGGCCTTCTGCACGGCGCTGTGGATGGCGAGCAGACTTTCCAGAACACCCTTGAGCTTGTTCAGGTGTAGCGCATTGGCACCGTCGGATTTGGCCTCGGCGGGGTTGTCGTGGACCTCGAGGAAAACGCCGTCTATGCCGGCGGCGACGGCGGCGCGGGCGAGAACCGGGATAAACTCCGGCTGGCCACCTGATTTGCCCCCGGAGCTCGAAGGCGTCTGGACGGAGTGGGTGGCGTCGAAGACGACCGGGGCGAGGGCGCGCATGATGGGCAGGCTGCGCATGTCGACGACGAGGTTGTTGTAGCCGAAGCTGGCGCCGCGCTCGGTGAGCGAGACGCGAGAGTTGTTGCTGTCGCGGATCTTTTCGACGGCGTGGCGCATGTCGGCGGGGGCGACGAACTGGCCCTTTTTTACATTGATGGCGCGACCGGTTTCGGCGGCGGCGGTGAGCAGGTCAGTCTGGCGGCAGAGGAAGGCCGGGATCTGGAACACGGCTTCGGCGTCGCCCAGGGCGTGGGAGAGGCGGGGGCAGTCCTCAGGGGTGTGCACGTCGGTGAGAACGGGCAGGCCGTTGGTGGTGGCGATGGAACGGAGGATGCGCGCGCCTTCGGGCAGGCCGGGACCGCGAAAGCTGTGGATGGAAGTTCGGTTGGCCTTGTCGTAGGAAGCCTTGAAAATGTAGGGGACACCGAGGTCCGAGGCGATGCGCTGGATTGCGTCGGCGAGGGTGCGGGCGTGGGTTTCGGACTCGATGACGCAGGGGCCGGCGATGAGGAACAGGCGGGGACCGCCGATGGACACGGGGCCAACAGGGAATGCGTGGGGGTGGCTCACAAGGGCTATTGGAGCATAGACCGGGTACGGTGTGCGCGGCGGAGGCCGCTCCCTGCCTCGGCGGCACGGCCGAACAACAGGTCTGGCGCGACCCGCACAATGACAACCTTGAAGAGCGATGGTTAGTTTTCGGACGGGGCTTCCATGCTGTCGACTACGAAGGTAGAGATTTCGGCTTTGCCCGGTTGCAGCTTCAGGCCGAGCTGCTCCTGGAGGGCGGTAAAGAGAGTGGTCAGGGTGGAGTCCGGAGCGGCGGGGGCGTCGGCGGGCAGCCACTTGAGCTCCAGGTCGTACTTGCCGGTGAGGCCGGTTTTATCGACCACAACGCGATTGGTCTGGTCGGATAGAACATCCGTGAGGGAGGACAAGGCGACGGCGGTCGCGCTGAGTTCGGTGTTATGTACGCTTATGCTGCCCGCACCCATGCCATTGGCGCCTTTTGTGACGCGGTCGTCGGGGATCGTGGAGTCTTTGAACTTCGGGCCGCCTTTGGCAAGGACAAGCTCGTAGACCGGGAGCATTTTAGTTTCGCGGTGGAACTTGAGGTGGAATCGCTCGGTCAGGATGGGTTGGAGCATCTTGCGCCCTTGGTCCTCGGTGAGGGCTGCGAAGATTTTCCGGTCAGGCTCGAGGACCTTGGCCTGGATGTCGTAGCGGGCGGAGTTAGCCCAGCTTGGGAGGCCCACGAGTTGCGACGCCTTGAGGCCGTAGGCAATGAGAACCATGTTTTTGGTGGATACGTTCTCGGCTTTGAAGTTGCCGTCGTCGACGTCGATGCCGGTGTGGCCCGGGCCGGTCTTGTTGGGCTTGATGGAGACGACATCGTAGACCGGAATCTTCGAGTCGGGCAGCGGCTCCCGGGCGGCCGGCTGGTTCTGTGCGAAGGACGCGGACAGAGCCCCGAGGCAGGCGAGGGCAATCAGGCTGGTTCGAAGGGGATGGCAGGTCATCGAATGCTCTTTCTGTTGGCGCGAGAGATGCAGCTTGGACGAGCTTCGACCGCTGGCGTCAACAGGGTGAGGAAGATACGAGGCATGGGCCTGGATTGTTCCCTCGAGAATAAAACGCTGCCTTAGGCGCGGGTCAGTTCGGCGATGAGCTCTGACCATTGCGGCCACTGGGCGCAGAGCTCGGCGCGTGTGCCCTGTTCATAGTCTTCGAACTCGAAGCCTGGGCTGACGGTGCAGCCGAGCAGAGCGAAGCCGAGTGATCCGATTGCGCCGACCATGCGAGAGCCTTGCCAGACATGGCGTTCGACGACGGCCTGCGGACGCTGGCCGGCCGCGAGGTCCGGGCCAATGACGATGTGGGCGCTGCTGCCGTCCGGCTGCAGTTGGAGCATTTCGACGGGGGCACCGAGATAGTGGTGGAAGACCTCGTCGCTTCTGAGGCGGTGCATTTCGCTGAAGGTGCCGGGTTCGAGCAGGTAGTAGATGGCGGTGGAGGTGCGGCGCGGGCCAATGGTGGTGTCGAGAAACTCGCCCGACTCCCAGGTGCGGATGTAGCAGCCGCCCTCGCGCGGATGGGGCTCGAGGTTCAGCAATCGCTTGACGGTTTCTACCGTTAGATCAGACATGCGCAGGAAGCTCCTCGCGAAAGGGAAGACTCGCGATATCCTGACCGCGAGACCCGAACTCCATTCTTGCATTCTCAGGAAGCCGCCGATGCGCAGCCGTCTCGAAGTCTACTTTCGCTTTGCCGAGCACGGGACGAACTGGCGGACGGAAACGCTGGCCGGGCTGACGACGTTCATCACGATGGCGTACATCGTGTTTGTGAACCCGGCCATCCTGGCCGAGACGGGCATGCCGATTGCGGCCGTGACCATCGCCACGTGCCTGTGCGCGGCGGCGGGATCGATCCTGATGGGTACACTGGCGAACTATCCGCTGGCGCTGGCACCTGGGATGGGGTTGAACGCTTATTTCACCTACACGGTCGTCAAGGGGATGGGCGTGCCCTGGCAGACGGCGCTGGGTGCGGTGTTCATTTCGGGCATGATCTTTCTGGCGCTTACAGCGGGAGGGATTCGGCAGCGGCTGGTGGGTGCGATTCCTCATCAGCTTCATGCGGCCGTGGCGGGCGGCATTGGGATCTTTATCGCGTTCATCGGGCTGCGCAACGCGGGGCTGATTGTGCCGTACGCGGCGACGACGGTGACGCTGGGGAACCTGCACACGCCAGGTACCCTGCTGGCGATTTTCGGCATTCTTCTGATTGCGGTACTGCAGGCGATGCGTGTGAAGGCGTCGATGCTGATCGGGGTGCTGGGTACGACGGCGCTGGGAATCGCTTGCCACCAGGTGCATTGGCAGCCTGCGGCGTTCTCATTGCGCGCGCTGGGTGGAACGGCGTTCCATCTCGACATCCGCGGAGCGTTGCATCTTCATGCGCTGGAGATCATTTTTGTTTTTCTGTTCGTCGATCTGTTCGACAACATCGGCACTCTCGTGGCGGTTACGGAGCGGGCCGGGCTGATTCGCGAGGACCACACGATTCCGCGGCTGGGCCGGATCTTTCTTGCCGATGCGACGGCGACGGTCCTGGGCTCTCTTGCCGGAACGTCCACGGTAACGAGCTATATCGAGAGTTCATCGGGCGTGGCTGCTGGGGGGCGGACGGGGGTCACGGCGATCACGACGGGCCTGCTATTCCTGGTGGCGCTTTTCGTGGCGCCGCTGGTGGGGGCAATTCCGAGCTTTGCGACCGCGCCGGCGCTGATTCTAGTGGGCGCGCTGATGGTGGCAAGCGCGTCAAGGATCGACTGGGATGAGCCTGGAATTGCGATCCCTTCCTTTCTAACGATCGTGATGATCCCGCTGACCTATTCCATCGCGACGGGGTTGGCGTTCGGAATCATCAGCTATGCACTGATCGAGGTGGCGACCGGTCGCGGGCGACGGGAGCACTGGATGCTTTATGTATTAGCCGCTTTGTTCGTGGCGCGCTTTGCTTATCTGGCTGGCTGACCCGTTGCGGGGTGCTGCCACGCACAGAAAGTGGTGCAGTTGCGTGGAGAATTCAATCTACGATCAATAGACAATAAAAAATAGATTGACATTGTGTGGCGGTTCCTCTAACGTCATGGCTATTACCTAAAACTTATTTTTGCCTGCAAGGAACAAGTGAAGCCATACCTAAGGGTAACTGCCCTGGAACTTCACCTGCACCACCGTATTCCCCAGTAGCGGTGTAGCACAACGAAATCGGCAAACGAGTTTCGATGTTTTGAGACTCACCGTATTCCTCGCAACCCGGCACCCCGCCGGTGTAACAACGGCCTTAAAAAGTAACAAGCAGAAAGCTAAGCGGCACCAGGCTCCGACGGACAAATTCCGCCGAAGCCAAACGTGTATCTATTCGCTGGCGACATGAGTTTAGCGAGCCGGGAGGTAACTCCGGGCTAACGACACTTTATGCCTTCGAATAAGTGCGAAGAAAGAAAACGGAACCCTTGAGTAAGACGGATACCCCGGTCTGACCCAACATTTTTTCCACTTAACACTTTGGAGGCTGCTTTGACACTAAACATTAGAAAACATCTTGCTGTTGTATTCGTTGCTTTGGTTCTCGTCTTTGCTTCGTCGACGGTGATGGTTCGCTCCGCCCAAGCCCAGAGTAACTACGGCGCGTTGCGCGGCATTGTGACGGATTCGATTGGCGCGACACTGCCGAATTCGCAGGTGACGCTGACTTCGGAGAGCACAAAAATATCGCGGACTACGAGCGCCAATGGTTCTGGCGAGTATGTGTTCAACGCCGTCGAGCCGGGCAGGTACACGGTTACGGCCTCGATGACCGGCTTCAAAGTTGTGCAGAGCACTGGCGTAGTTGTGGACTCCGGCAATACGATCCCGCTTGATCTGAAGCTGTCGATCGGCGCGACCACCGAGACGGTGGAAGTGAGCGCCACCGAAGCGCTGGTGAATAACGGTACTTCTTATAACGGCCAGTTGATCGATGCCCAGAAGCTGCAGAACCTGCCCAATCCGGGCCGCAACCCATTCCTGTTTTCGAAGCTGGACAATAACGTGACGGCGGTGGGAGATCCGCGCTTTGTGCGTTTCCAGGACCAGTCGGGGTCTTCAACAATCTCGATTGCGGGTGGTCCTATGAGCTCGAATAACTACTCCATCGATGGGGTGCCGATTACCGATTTCTCGAACCGCGCTGTGATCATTCCCAGCATTGAAGCGGTCGAGGAAGTGAAGGTACAGGCCAACACATATGACGCCGAGATTGGGCGGACTTCCGGTGGCATGTTCAATACCACCCTGCACTCCGGTTCGAGCAGCCTGCACGGCGTTCTGCAGGGCGAAACGCGCCAGACCAACTGGGGCGCGAACCTGTTCTTCAACAATCGAACGGCCTACAAGGACCCGGTGACCGGTGTGACGCAGTCGACGACGCCCCGCGGCGCGGCGGAGTTCTATAGCTATGTCGGAGCTATTGGCGGACCCATTCCTCTGCCTCACTTCCTGGGCGGCAAGGACAAGACGTTCTTCTGGGTGGCGGAAGAAGGCTACCGGCAGCGCTCGCCGATTACGACCAACGCTTATATCGTTCCTACGGACAAGCAGCGCACTGGAGATTTTTCGGAGATCGGCACAGTTACCGGCGGAGTCTGCACCGGAACATGCGTGTTCGACCCTCTGCTCAGCACCAGCAAAGTGCCGGTGTACTTCGCCAATAACATCATCCCGGCCAACCGCATCAACCCTGTGGGCCAGGCGCTGGTAAACGCTTATCCACGCTCGAACAACGGTGTTACGGCTTACGGCGCCGTGAACTTCAACGGTCAGGACACGCTGGGTGACCGGGCGGACGAGTTCAACGGAAAGCTGACTCACCAGTTCGGCACGCGCTGGCTTTCTGACTTCTACTACCTGCATTACGGATCGAAGGAGCCGGGTGGAAACTCACTGACGTCGCTCGCGGGCAGCTCGTCTTCGTATCAGCTCTTCCGTAAGGTCGACGCGATCGGATCGCAGAACACAATTACGCTGACACCGACGACGCTTCTGACGGTTGGGTTCGGCTTCAACCGCTTCCCGAACGATACACAGGACATCAGCAAGGGCTTCGACCAGACGACACTGGGCTTCCCGTCCGCGTACGCCGCTGCACAGTCCAAGAAGGGTTTTCCGCGCATCACGGCCGACTCCGCGCTGTCGAACGAGGGAACGTCGAACTCCGGCCCGGCGGTTTACTTCTCGCGTAACTTCGTGGTCGGGCTTTCGAAGAGCATTGGTAAACACAGCCTCAAGACTGGTTACGTGTACCGCGCAATCAGCCTTACCTTCACCAGCCTTTCGGACGCGTCCGGTACGTTCGCCTTTGACAAGAGCATCGCTGGCGCCACGACGGCGAGCATGCTGCTGGGATACCCCACCAGCGGCTCGCTGGTAATCCCTGCCAAACTGGCCATCACAACGGCCTATCAGGCAACCTACCTGCAGGACGACTGGCGCGTCACACCCAAACTCACGCTTGATCTGGGCTTCCGTTACGAGTTTGAACCAGGCGTTCATGAGCGCAATAATCATTACTCTGTGGGCTTCGACCGTACGGCCACCTACAACGCGTTCGGAAGCGGACCAGTGGCGGTAGGCGGAGTGCGCTTCGCGGGCCTGAACGGCAACCCCGCCACCACCGGCATGACAGGCAGCAAGTACTCGCCACGAGCGGGCTTCGCGTACCAGCTCTTCCCCAAGACCGTTGTCAAGGGCGGCGCAGGTACTTTCTACATGCCGCTGGTATATAGCGGATCTTCCGCGCTGGCTCCCGGCTATGTGCTCACCAACTCGATGAGCAATACGCTCGGTTCCACGCTTACCAGCCTCAGCAACCCCTTCCCAACACTACAGACGCAGGCAGTGGGCAGCACTAACGGTTTGAGCCAGAATATCGGCACGACACTTACTGTGATCGACCAGACGCGACGCGCTCCACTGTACAACTCCTACTCTCTGGTGGTTGAGCAGGAGTTGGCTGCGGGCTTCGCGTTGAAGGTTGGCTACGTTGGAGGTCACGGCCGCAACATTCCCAATAGCTACAACATCAACCAGCTTGCGGACTCCAACCTGGCGCTCGGGGCCGGATTGAACACCCCGGCGGCAAACAAGTATGCGGGCTTCGGCTCTTGGGGCACCGGAACTGTCAGCAACTACCAGACATTGCTGCCTTTCCCGCAATATCGCGCCATTACCGATTCCGCCACCACAGGCCGGTCCGACTACAACTCACTGGACGTCAAGGTGCAGAAGCGGTTCGGCAAGGGTCTAATGATCCTGACCGGATACACCTGGGCATCGAACTGGGACAACATCTGGGGGGCGTACGGCTCGGGTAACACGCTCAACTCGGGCAACAACGGACCTCAGACGATCAACGACCTCTCCAAGGAATACGCTCGCGCCACCAACGATATTCCCAACCGGTTTACGTTGGCCGGGACGTATGAGCTACCGTTCGGTCGCGGCAAGCATTTCCTGTCGGGGGCCAACCTTCTGGTCGATACCATCGTGGGCGGATGGAAGTTCCACGACATCATGATCATCCAGAATGGAGGTCCGCTCGCCCTGACGCAGAGCACCAACAACAACTCTTCGTACGGCTACGGAACGCAGCGTCCGACGCAGATCGCCGGCGTCAGCGCTTGCCTTTCGGGGCAGCCGGAGTCGCGGCTTGGAGATGGATCAACACCGGCGTACTTCAACGGAACCACGGCGAACTCGATTGGAAACGTTGCCGCATTTACCACCACGCCGTTGTTCAAACTGGGCAACCAGCCCCGCGCGAGCAACTGCTACGGGCCGGGATACACCAACTCCGACCTGTCGCTCAACAAAGACTTCCGGGTAACGGAACGCATTCATGCGGAGTTCCGCGCTGAGGCTCTGAACGCCTTCAACACGCCGCAGTTTGCTACGCCCAACCTGGCAGTTGACTCGTCGAACTTCGGCAAGATCACCGGCACGCTGGGCTTTCCGAGGCTTGTGCAGCTTGGTGGACGACTGACGTTTTGACCCGTGTCATCGCTTGAACAGAGACCCCCGGGAAGCGCGTAGCGGGATAAAGATTTTCCCGCTGCGCTTCCCGGGGTTTCGCTGTACAAATGTAGGCAAACCATAATGCACAAAAGATAGAAAGAGGTTCTCGATGGGATTTTCCCGACGTGACTTTATAACGCGGGTAGGACAGGCCGGCGGCTACGGCGCCGCGTTCGCAACGATGCAGTCGCTAGGCATGCTGCCTATGAAGGGCGCACACGCAGAGCCCATACGCGCGGAAGCGGGCTCCGGCAAGGGCACGAAGGTGGTGGTCCTGGGCGCGGGGATCGGCGGGCTGGTTTCGGCTTATGAGCTGAAGAAGTTGGGGTATGACGTGACGCTGCTCGAAGCGCGCGAACGTCCTGGAGGGCGCAACTGGAGCGGGCGTAAGGGCACGAAGATCGAGTTTGTGGACGGCACGGTGCAGAACATCGATTGGGAAGAGGGCAACTATCAGAACTTAGGCCCCGCACGGCTGCCGAGTACGCACTGGACGATGCTGAAGTATTGTCGTGAGCTCGGCGTTCCACTCGAGGTTGAGATCAATACATCGCGCTCTACGCTGTTGCAGAATGACAAAGCGAATGACGGCAAGCCGATACCCCAGCGCAAGGCGATCAACGATACGCGTGGGCATGTGGCGGAGCTGCTCTCGAAGTGCATCGCGCAGGGATCACTCGACGCAGACCTTACGGTGGAAGATCGCGAGCGGATGAAGAGCTTCCTGAACATCTACGGCCCGCTGGACTCGACCGGCAAGTATGCCGGCTCTGACCGAGCAGGCTTCAAGACACCTCCCGGCGCGGGCGCGCAGGTGTCCGAGGTGGAAGCGCCGCAGGACTTGCACATGCTGCTGGACGAGGGCTTCTGGAATGGCATGTTGTATGAAGAGACGTGGGACTGGCAGGCGACGATGCTGCAACCGGTCGGCGGCATGGACCAGATTCCGTATGCCTTCGCGAAGGCTCTGGGGCCGGCGTTGCAGTATGGTTCGCCGGTGACAGAGATCCGGAAGACCGCGACGGGGGTGAAGGTCGGCTACACACAAAAGGGCGTGGCGAAACAGATCGAAGCGGCCTATTGCGTGGTGGCGATGCCGTTCTCGATTCTGAAAAAGATTCCCAATGATTTTTCTCCGAGCGTGAAGACCTCGATTGACGGTTCGACGATGGCGAACTCGTCGAAGATGCCGTGGGAGAGCCGCCGGTTCTGGGAACAGGACTACAACATCTACGGCGGACTGTCGTTCCTCTCCCAGGGCCCCAGCCCGGTCTGGTATCCGAGCGCAAAGCTGATGCACCCGACCGGGATTATCGTCTCGGGCTACATGGACGAAATGCAGATTCCGGGGTTTGCGGGTCTCTCGATTGCGCAAAAACTGGAGCTTTCGCGGGCACAGATTGAGAAGCTTCATCCGGGCCACGGCAAGGAGCTCACCAAGGGCGTCTTCTGCGGTTGGAAGCATGTGAAGTGGAACGAGGGGTCGTGGATTCGCGCTTACGGCGGCGGGCCTTCGGGCTATGCGTGCGTGTGCGAGGCGGATGGTCCTATCTACTTTGCCGGCGACACGATCTCACATATCGTGGGCTGGCAGGAAGGCGCCGCCCTGAGTGCGCGCCGCGCGGTGGATATGATCGGCGATCGTACCAAGACGGCGCACATTGCTGCCGCTCACCAAAGCCTCTTGGCCTAACCTGGAGTTGAAGGAGAAAGAATGAAGAATCCGATCAAGGCTATCTTTTTCGCGGCCGCTGTCCTGGCCATCGCCGGCGTTGCCGGTGCACAGACCGTCGTCAAGCATATTCAAACTGAAAAAGCCGCCATCGCGACCGGAGTTTGGGCGGGAGATACGTATTATCTCAGCGGTCAGCTCGCATCTCCCATCACGGCCGCGGACGCCGCAAAGGGCACGCCCGCGGACTACGGCGACACCAAGGCGCAGTCCGCGAGCGTATTCGCGAAGATCCAGGCGGCGCTCAAGGACCAGGGGCTCGACATGAAGGACGTGGTCAAGATGACCGTGTTCCTGGGGCCAGACCCGAAGACGGGCAAGCTGGATTTCGCAGGCATGCAGTCGGAGTATCTGAAGTATTTCGGCACCAAGGAGCAGCCGAATAAGGTGGCGCGGTCGGCGTTCCAGGTGGCGGCGCTCGCCGCTCCGTGGGCGTTGGTGGAGATTGAAGTGATAGCGGTCAAAGGCAAGTAGCTCTACATCGAAACTGGCTGTGAGCGAAGAGCGTCCTCTGCGGGCGCTCTTCGCGTTTAAGGGGCTTGCGGCGGGGTGAGGCGGAGAAATCGGCTGGTCTGCACGTCTTTCCGCACTTCGCGGATGGGGTGGATTTCGCCATGCGCGGCGATATACACGCCCGGCGCGACCAGTGAGGTGGCGAGCAGGGCCTCGGTAAGGTTCTGTAACGCGTCCGAGCCTTCGATGCCGAAGGGCGTCATCGCCCCGGTTAGCACCACGGGCGCGGGCAGCGCATCAAGCGTATCGGCGATGGCAAGGCCGGTTTGGACCATTGTGTCTGTCCCGTGCGTGATCACAACCGGGCGCGTAAGGGAGACAGCGCGCCGCACGGCGGCGACCACCTGGGCGCGGTCGTGGTCGTCCATCTGCAGCGAGTCCTTGTTCATAAGCTCTTCCACCTCGATCACGGCCTCGCCGAGGCGGAGCATAGCGAGTGCGCGGCGAATCTGCGGCTCGCGGTTGTCGACCGTGCCCATGTGCTCGACGTAGCGTTTTTCGATGGTGCCGCCGGTGGTGATGAGATGGATGGTGCGCGCGCGGGGGGCTTCCTTCATGGGCTTCCTCTGTGAATTCAGGATAGCCGGTTCGGTTCGCCGGAGATCAACGCGAATCCAGACGGATCGTTTGCGCTAGACTCGCTTCAGCTTTTGGAGAAACCACATGCGCTTCGTCTGGCTGGCAGCCGTCATCCTCGCCCTCGAGCCTCTCAGTGCTCAAACCACGGCTGGCTTAAATACAGCGGTCCTCTCCCGCATCGACGCCGACATCGCCTCCGGCCAGTACGGAAACGTGGATAGCGTCCTCATCCTGCATCATGGTCAGGTAGCCCTGGATCGCACGTACAACCACGACTACGGCTCCATATACGCTGACGCGGACAAAAAGGCCCAGACCTGGAGCCAGCTCGATCCGGGCGGCCCTTACAACTATTTCAACCCTTTTTGGCACCCCTACCTGCGCAACAACGGTGTCCTTCACACCGAGCAGTCCGTCACCAAGACCGTTCTCTCCATGGTCATCGGTGTCGCCACCACCCGCGGCGAGTTTCCTCCACTCAACACGCCCGTTCTGAAATATTTTGACCCAGCCAAGGTGGCCAACGTCGACGACTTCAAGCGCCACCTCACCCTGCGCAACCTCATCACCATGACCGTCGGGATGAAGTGGAATGCCGACCTGCCATATACCGATCCGAACAACATGGCCACGGTGATGGAGGAGTCACCGGACTGGGTGAAAACGTTTATCGACCAGCCAATGCAGGAAGAGCCGGGCACCAAGTTCTATTACAACGATGGCGCACCGCAGGCGCTCGGCTATATCTTTCGCAGAGCCACTGGGCAGGATGTCGAGGAATATGCCGCGAAGTTCCTGTTCGCTCCACTGGGCATCAAGAACTGGTACTGGAAGCGCAGCCCGAAAGGCACACCAGACACCGAGGGGGGCCTCTACCTTGACCGCCACGACCTTGCGAAACTAATGCAGCTCTTCCAGCACGACGGCATGTGGGAGGGCCAGCGCATCGTTAGTTCCGAGTGGGTCAAAGCCTCCATTGCGCCGCAGGTGGCCGTGGCGCGATCACCCGGCGTTCAGTACGGCTATCTCTGGTGGCTCTATCCCTACGGGAAGGATAAAGCCGAGCTGAGTTTCGGGGGCAGCGGATGGGGAGGGCAGCTGCCTGTGGTTCTTCCCGCCGAGGATATTGTCATCGTCGTAAACGCCTGGAACATTGACAGCCGCAAAGGTCTTGGGGCCAGCCAAATGATCGCGCGCGTTCTCGCGTCCCTGCCGCAAGCCCAGCCATAGCGTCCGCCACGATTCTCCACAGCAGGAATCCTTTTATCGACTCGCGCACCGCGCGGTTGTGTAGACCGGGGTTTTCAGGTTGCGGTAGGCTTACACGTTGTGTGTAACGCAATGTGGAGTTTGGGATGAAGATTCTGGTAGCGATCAAGCAGGTGCTGGAGCGGGATGCGCAGGTGCGCGTGGCCGCCGACGGCCGCAGCATAGACGAGGGCGACGCGGCGTGGACGATCAACGAGCCGGATGCGTACGCGCTCGAAGAGGCGCTGCAGTTGAAGGAACGCGAAGGCGCGGGCGAGGTGGTTGTGCTGTGCGCGGGGCCGGAGCGCGCGGCTTCGACGATTCGCGAGGCGCTGGCCAAGGGTGCGGACCGGGCTATCCACATTGTGACTGAGGAAGAAGGGCCGGGGTCGCTGGCTGGGCGCGACACGCTGGGCGTGGCGGCGCTGCTGGCCGATGCGGCGAAGAACGAATCGCCAGACCTCATCCTGACCGGGTTGCAATCGGACGACCTGGGAGCGGGGCAAACCGGCGTGGTGATGGCCGAGCTGCTGGGCGTGCCTCACGCGACGTTGATCCTGCAGGTAGAGCGCATCGGCAATGGGCTGCGCGTGAAACGCGAACTCGAAGGCGGATGGTATCAGCATGTCGAGATGCCTCTGCCCGCGCTGCTGACCATCCAGTCGGGCGGCAACAGGCTGCGCTATGCCACTCTCATGGGCATCAAAAAAGCGAAGTCCAAGGAGACGCGCGCACTTGAAGCAGGAGTGGCGGCTGCGGCAGTCGCCGAGATCGCCAAGGTGTATCCGCCGGAGCGCGTGAAGCGCACCGAAATGCTGACCGGGTCGGCGGTCCAGATTGCCGCACAAATCGTAGAAAAGCTGACGTTTGAAGTAAAGGTGTTGTAAGACAGTCCACAGTGAACAGCGGGTAGCAGAACGGTTTGGAGTAGGTATGAGCGGTAGTGGTGTGTTGGTAGTGGTGGAACAAAGGGGCGGCGATGGCGGTTGGAACCGCATGAGTTTCGAAGCGCTGGCCGCGGGGCAGGCGCTGGCCGCGGAACTCGGCGTGGCATGTTCGGCAGCGCTGGTGGGGGTGGCGGACGTGATCGCACCGCTGGCCGCCGAGCTTGCCGGCAAGAAGATAAAAACGGTGTGGGCAATGGATCATCCGTTGCTGGAGCAGTACACGCCGGACGCGTGGTGTGTGGCGCTGGAGCAGCTGATTGCCGAGGTGCAGCCGCAGTATGTGGTGTTTCCGCATACGTACCAGGTGCGCGACTTCGCGCCCGCGCTGGCGACTCGTCTGAAGCAGGTGCTGATCTCGGACGTGACAGCAATTCGGCACGATGCTGCCACGGGGCCGGTATTTGTGCGGCAATGGATGCAAGGCAAGTTGAATGCGAACTATCGCCACAGCGGCGACGGCGTGTGCCTGGTGTCGGTGCAGGCGGGGACATTTCGCGCGGATTCCGTTGAGGCGGGCACAGCAGAGCTGAAGTCTTTCTCGCCAACGCTCGACGCCTCCCAGATTCGAACGGTGCCGGGGGCGCCTTTCCGCGAGGCTGCGCAGATGGTCGATCTGACGGCCGCGCCCGTGATTGTGAGCGTGGGGCGCGGGATTGGCGAGCAGGACAATCTGGGTATCGTCGAGGAGTTGGCGCACGCACTGGGAGCGGAGTTGGCGGCGTCAAGGCCGATTTGCGACAACGGGTGGCTGCCGATGGAGCGGCAGGTGGGAAGCTCCGGCCAGACGGTCGCGCCGAAGCTGTACCTGGCGGTGGGCATCTCGGGTGCTATTCAGCATCTTGTGGGCATGAAGGGTGCGAAGACGATTCTCGCCATCAATAAGGACCCCGATGCGCCAATTTTTGAGATTGCGGATATCGGGGTGGTGGGCGATTTGTTCGAGATCGTGCCGGCGCTGACAAAGGCAATCGGAGAGGCGAAGCAGCAGTAGTGCCACTGCCGTCCGCCGGCCTCAAGCCAGCGGTGCCCCGGCAGCTTTGTAGATCGACTCAATCGCAATCAAGTCTTTGAGGCCTTCTTCGCCGGGAGTCCTGGGCGTGGAGTGGTTGCGGACGCAGCCCGCAAAGTGGTCGGCCTCGAGCACGAACTGGAAGGGCAGCTTGCCGGGGGCGGGCTCGTCTATGTCGCCCTGCAGGGTTTTGCCGGTCAGGTGCAGGCCTTCGTAGCTGTAGGCGGCTGTGACCTGGAGAAAGCCTTTGTCGCCGCGCACGCGAACGAAGTTTTCGCCACTCTGGCCGTAGGAAGAGCTGCAGTCGGCAAGGATGCCGGAGGGGAACTTCATGGTCCAGACAACGGATTGTTCCATTTCGGCAAAGCGTCCGCTCATGTCGCGGGTGGCGACCATGCCGGTGTAGGCGATGGGATCTTCGCCAAGGAGAAATCGGATGGTGTTAATGGGGTAAACGCCGAGGTCAAAAAGCGAGCCGCCACCGGCCAGCTTGCGGTCGAGCCGCCATTCGCCTTTACGTTCGTAGCCGGGGAAGGCACCGTCGCAGGCCTGCACCTGCCCGATCGCACCGGAGCGGATAAGCGCGGCCATGCGGGCGAAGGTGGGGTCGTAGTGGATGCGGTAGGCGATCATGAGGCGGACGTTGGCGTGGCGGCAGGCGTCGATCATGCGGCGGCACTCGGCGGAGGAGATGGCCATGGGTTTCTCGCAGAGGACGTGCTTGCCGGCTTCGGCGGCCCGGACCGTGTACTCGCAGTGCATGGAGTTGGGCAGACCAATATACACAGCCTCGATCTCCGAGTTGTCGCGGATGCGATCGAAGGTCTGGTAGGTATAGATCGACTTTTCCGGGACGTTGTACAGGCCGCCGTATTTGGGGCCCTTTTCGGCGGGGTGACCGGTGACGAGGCCGGTAACTTTTGCGTGCTCCGATTGCGCGCAGCCGCGCATGAAGATGTCGCAGATGCGGCCAAGGCCAACCGCGGCGTAGCCTACGCGTTTCATCGGCGGAGTCTGGGCGGGGAGGCGGGTGGCCGCCATGGCAAGGACGGAAAGCTGAGCGAAGCGGCGGCGGTTGAGTGAGGCAGGCGTCGGCATGGGAATCAATCTACTCCGTTCGGGGGCGGTTGCGCTGCTAGACTTGTGGATGCAGGCGGCCGGGCGATCGCTGCCATCCGGATCGCAAGATGTTGGATGGGGGAGGAAAGTCCGAACTCCGCAGGGCAGTGTGCCGGATAACGTCCGGGGCTTGCGCTTGAAGGCGCAGGTACGGCCAGTGCAACAGAAAGCAAACCGCCTCAGATTGTGGAACGCTTGCGCGAGCGACGTTCCTGCAAGCGGTTTGAGGTAAGGGTGAAAGGGTGGGGTAAGAGCCCACCGCGTCGGCAGTAATGCAGGCGGCATGGTAAACCCCACACGGAGCAAGACCAAATAGGCAGGGACATCGCCGCTCCTCTTCAGGCGGCAATGGCGTGACGGCCCGTCGCGCCCAGGCGAAGAGAGTTCGAAGGGACTTGCCGAAACCTGCGGGTAGGTTGCTGGAGCGCGCCAGTAATGGCGCGCGTAGAGGAATGATCGCCTAGAACAGAATTCGGCTTACGGGCCGCCTGCACACATTCGTACCTGGTTGGAAGGTCAGCTTTAAGAGCGGCGCGGAGAGCAAGTCAAACTGGGAACTCCGCGCCAGGCGGCTCGCCGGAGAGCGGAAAATTCCTGCCAGGGCCCGGCGGGTGTAGGTAGAATCGTCGGCATGTGTTCCTCCCGGGTTTGCGGCGTTTGGGTAGTTTCGGCTCTTGGTTTATTGGTCTCGATCGTTTGTTTGACTGGCTGCGGTATCGGGCCGGCGGCCACTGGCAGCACGGGATCGCTGGGCTTGCGCGGCAACATCCACGGAGGCCAGCAGGCGGTGTCGGGTTCCAGCATAGCGTTATACAGCGCCGGCAAGACTGGCAACGGATCAGCGGCGACATCCATGCTGATCGCTCCGGTGACCAGCGACGCGAACGGGAACTTCAGCCTGACGTTGGACTACGTGTGCGCGAACGTGAACGACCAGGTCTACGTGACGGCGACGGGCGGCAATCCGGGACAGGCGCCCGGCACCAACAATGGCGCGCTGGTCATGATGAGTGCGCTGGGTCGATGTGGCGATTTACCGACGGCATCGTTTGTGAGCATCAACGAGTTGACGACCGTGGCGGCAGCGTGGGCGCTGGCGCCCTTTATCAGTACCGCGAGCAGCCTTGGCGCGACGGCCACGAACGCGGCCGGTTTACGCAACGGATTTCTGAATGCGGCGCTTCTGGTGGACCCACATAATGGGCAATTGGCGCAGTCGACCCCGAACGTGACGGTCGAGACGGGCAAGCTGTATGCGCTGGCGAACTCGATTGCTTCGTGCGTGAACTCGGACGGCGGGGCGGGCTGCACGCCGCTGTTTGCCGCGGCAACACCGAGCGGCGGTACCGCACCTTTGAACACGCTGGCCGCGACGCTGAATGTCGTGCGCAATCCGGGCAACAACGTAGCGGCGGTATTCAACACGGCGAGCGCGTTTGCGCCGTTTCCGGCCCTGTTGAGCGTGGCTCCGAATGACTGGACGATCAGCATGACGGTGCGGGGCGGCGGGCTTGTGCAGCCCAATGCTGTCGCGGTGGATGCCAGTGGCATCGTGTGGGCGGCGGGGCTGAACAGCGTGGTGAGTGAATTTACGCCGCAGGGAGCCGCGCTGAGCGCCGCCGGCTTTGGGGCCGGGTTGCTGAGCAATACCTACGATCTCGCTATCGACATTCACGGAGATGTCTGGGTCACCGTAGGGCAGCAGCCGCGTCATGGCGCAACGGCCGGCAGCGTGGCGAAGTTCTCGGGGTCGAGCTCCGGCAGTCCCGGCGCATTGATCGGCAACTTCTACGAGTCGTCGCTGAACTATCCTTACGCCATTGCGGCTGACACGAACGGCAACATGCAGATTGCCAACTATGCCAGTACCTATGGGCCGGCTTCGGTATACAGCAACAGCGGGAGCCTGCTGCTGGGGAACTTCGCGCTTCTTGGCTCGGATTTTCCGGTGCGAATTGCCACGGACACCAGCCATGGCATGTGGCTGGTCAACAGCAGCGACGTCACGGTGAGCCACATCGACGCGTCCGGCCAGCTGCTGGCGCGGCCGATGTGCTGCAACTCACCCGAGGGACTCGCCCTCGACGCGCTGGGCAACGTGTGGGTGGCAAACTATGGCGACAACTCGGTGAGCGAGGTCAGCGCGGCGGGCACGACGACTTTGGCAGACGTGCAGGGCGGTGGCGTGTATTACCCGGTGAGCGTCGCGATCGATGGAGCTCAGAACGTGTGGCTGGCGAACTACCTGGGAGCTTCGATCTCGCACATCGCCGGCAATGGCGGAACGGCGCAGCCCGGAGCGGCACTCTCTCCGGCTACCGGCCTGGGTCTGGACGCTGCGCTGCAGATGCCAACCGCGGTCGCTATCGACCCCACAGGCGACGTGTGGGTATCGAACTACGGCAACGATGACCTGGTGATGTTTTTCGGGCTGGCCGCGCCAACGAAGACACCGTTGGGCCCGGTTCCGGCGATCCCATAGCTGCATCCAAGCTAGTGCGGCACATCGTGCGCGCTGGAGGATGCAGATGGAGTACAGGCAGCTCGGCAGGTCTGGCTTGAAGGTTCCGGAACTGTGTTTTGGCACGGGAACATTCGGAGCGGGTAATGCCTTCTTCAAGGCCTGGGGCAATAGCTCAGAGGATGACGCGAAAAAGCTGATCGATATCTGCATGGAAGCCGGTTGCAACTTCTTCGATACGGCCGATGTGTACTCGGATGGCGCGAGCGAGACGATGCTGGGCCAGGCGATCTCGCACCTGAAGCGCGAAGACGTTTTGATTTCGACCAAGGCGACGTTCCGACAGGGCAACCTGACCGGACCGAACGACGTGGGCAGCTCGCGTTATCACCTGACCAAGGCTCTCGAAGGTTCGCTGCAGCGGCTAAAAACGGACTATGTCGACGTGTACCACCTGCACGCGTTCGACGCGATGACGCCGGTGGAAGAGACGCTGAACACGCTGGACAAGATGGTGCGCGAAGGGAAGGTGCGCTACATTGCCTGCTCGAACTTTTCCGGCTGGCACCTGATGAAGTCGCTGAGTGTGAGTGAGCGTTATGGGTGGGCCAGGTATGTGGGGCATCAGGTGTATTACTCGTTGATAGGGCGCGATTATGAGTGGGAGTTGATGCCGTTGGCGCTCGACCAGGGCGTGGGCGCGCTGGTGTGGTCGCCGCTGGGCTGGGGACGGTTGACAGGTAAGATTCGCCGCGGACAGCCCCTTCCTGAGACCTCGCGCCTGCAGGAAAAGAGCGTGGTGGAGGGCGGGCCACGGCCTGACGATGAGTATCTGTACAGGGTGGTGGATGCGCTGGACGACGTTGCGAAAGAGACGGGCAAGACCGTCCCGCAGATTGCACTGAACTGGGTGCTCGGTCGGCCGAGCGTGGCGACGGTGGTCATCGGGGCGCGGGATGAGGATCAGTTGCGCGCCAACCTGGAAAGCGTGGGCTGGAAGCTCACGCTGGCGCAGATCGCGAAGCTCGATGCGGCGAGCGAAGTCCCGTTAGGGTATCCGTACTGGCACCAGCGGCAGTTTGAGGAGCGCAATCCGCGGCCTGTGTAGCGGTGGCTCGTAACCCATACTGGCCCGCTCAGTTGCGGGAAACTTGCTGGAGAACGGGTGTTTTAACCAGCAGAAGCAGCGTGGCGAATTTGTCAGCCGAGCCGTCGCGGATGGAGGCAGCAGATGGGCATCACTCAGCAGATCACAGGTCGGATTGTGTTGGCGGCAACTTTGGCGGCGGGTGCAACGCTGGCAGCCGGGGCGCAGTATGGTTCGCCGCCGCAGCAGCGATATGAGCAGTGGCCGGGCGGTGGATGGGATTCACCCCCGCAGGAGTTCGCCGAGGCGCGGCAGCGGGGCTACAGGGACGGCATCGACGGCGCGCGCAAGGACTTTGAGAATCATCGTCGGCCGAACGTAGCCAACCGCGATGAGTTCCGAGACCCGCACTTCATTCCAAGGCCAGACCGGCGCGAGTATAGATTCGGCTTCCGGCGCGGCTACGACGTTGCGGTCCAGCACATCTATGGACGGGATGGATGGTACCGTCGCGACCGTTACTAGAAATTTCTCGGCAAAGGCTACATGGGGGGACAGGGGCTGACGCTTCTGTTCCCCTTGTCCCTCGGGGCTTTCGGCGATCCAAGTGCGGCCCCCGTTCGAATCAGATGTGAAGCGCTTCTGGGCATGGAAGGAATCAGTATTGCGCGTCCGCAGTCGTGTAGCGTGTAGGAAATGATTCGCGTGGGCACGGCTGGGTGGGTCGTACCGAAGGCGTATGCGTCGGCGTGCGCAACCGAGGGTTCGCATCTGGAGCGCTACGCAAGAATGATGAACTGCGTCGAAATCAACTCGACGTTTTATCGGTCACACCAGGCGAAGACGTTTGAGCGTTGGGCCGCTTCCACGCCTGCCGACTTTCGCTTCGCCGTTAAGCTGTCCAAGACCGTGACGCACGGCGCGAAGCTCTGCCGGTGCGGAGCAGAGATGGCGGCGTTCTTTGACAATGTGCGGCCGCTGGGCGAAAAGCTGGGCGCGGTGCTGGTGCAGTTGCCGCCGAAACTCGCCTTTGAGGAAGGTGTGGCGCGGGAGTTTTTCGAGACACTACGCGAGCTGCATTCAGGGTCGGTAGTGCTGGAGCCGCGCCACGGATCGTGGTTTGCGCCGCAGGTTGAGCGCCTGCTGCGTGAGTTCACGGTCGCGCGTGCCATGGCCGATCCTCCGGCGGGTTCGGCGCTCGCGGGCGAGCCAGGTGGGTGGACGGGTTTGCGCTACTACCGGCTACACGGGTCGCCCATAAAGTACAGGTCGGCGTACACGGACGAGTTTCTGGGAGCTCTGGCACAACGTCTTAGAGCGGAGAAAAAGGCCCGCGAAGTCTGGGTGATTTTCGATAATACCGCCAGCAATCACGCGCTTGGGAATGCATTCACTTTGCGCAAGCTCGCGGACCGCCGATCCGCCGGAAGCAGCTAGCTCCCCGCCAATTCTGCCAGCAGGCGAAGCGTGGCGGCCAGCGGCAGACCGACGACGTTCGAGTAGTCGCCTTCGATACGCGGGATCCAGCGGGCAGCGTAGCCCTGAATGCCGTAGGCGCCGGCCTTGTCGAGCGGGTCCCCGCTCGCTATATAGCGGGCCAGGTCGACTTCCTCGACAGCCGAGAAAGTGACGTGGGTGGTCTCGAGATGCATGCGCTGTGCGGTGGAAGTAACGACCGCGACCCCTGTGTAGACCTGGTGGGTGCGGGATGCGAGCGAGCCCAGCATACGCGCTGCATCCGCCGGGCTGGTGGGCTTGTTCATGATCTCGCCGTCGAGAGCAACGGTGGTGTCCGCGCCGAGGATGGTTGCGTGGGGGAAACGTGCCAGAACCGCCTGCGCCTTTTCGAGCGCGAGGCGCTGGACGTAGAGGGTGGCAGGTTCGCCGGGGAGACGCGACTCGTCAATGTCGGCGGCATGGACGTCGAAGATAACGCCCGCCTGGGCGAGGAGTTCACGGCGGCGAGGGGAGGATGAAGCGAGGATCAGCATGTGGATTATTGGTTGTTGGTTCTTAGTTCTTAGTTCTTAGCTTGCTTCCGCGCAAAAGGAGCCGCTCAACAGTGCAACCCACAACCATGAAGCTTTACAGCGTTTCAACCGTAATGCGCGCTTCCATGGTGTGCGTTGAATGCGGGGAAAGAGTAATGGCGTTATCAAGCGCGTTGGCGGTTTCGATGCAGGCCATTTGGCGCCAGCCCTGGTCGGCCATATCGGGCAGAGCGGCGGAGCGCGCGGCCCAGGGGTTCCAGATGACGGTGGTGCTGGACGCCTGCTTCGCAATGGTGATCCGGCGGAGGAGAGTGGGATCGTCGAGCGTGACGGTGGCGGTGGTGTTGAGGTAAGGGCGATCGGTTTCGGCGCTGAAGGTGAGGACCGGACTTGTCTCGTGCTTACGAACCAGGTTGTCGGTCTTGTCGAGATACTCGGCGCCCTCGAGACCCGCGATCTGAACCTGCTCTGCGTCGCCTACGGTGAGGTAAGTATGGAAGGCCTCTTCGAAATGCAGTGGCTGTTCGCTCTCATTGGCGACGGTCAAGCGCAGCGTGAGGCTTTCGCCCAGGACGAGCTGCAGGACGAGGCGGAAGTTGTCAAAGCCCAGGTCGCGCGACTGCTGGGTGGCCGCGAGGGTGAGGGTCAGGTAGAGGTCGTCACCGGAGAGCGCAGCGAAGGCCAACTCCCAGGGCTCGGTGCGAGCGAAGCCGTGGGAGGGCCCGTCCGTTCGCGGGCTCCCGGGGGTCGCTGTGCGAGGCCCGAACCAGGGAAAGATAAGCGGGATGCCGCCGCGGATAGCCTTGCCGGGGGCGAAGGCCGACCGCTCGCTCAGGAAGAGCACCGGGCCGTGTCCGGCGGGTTGCCAGTCGGTAAGATGCGCACCTTGCAGGTACAACTCAGCGCTGCAGGCGGGCGTGGTGACACGAGCGCGCAAGAGGCCGGTTTCGCTTTCGTGGAAGGTTAGGACGCCGAGGATGGCAAAGTTTTCAGTGAGAGTTTCAAGGTCCATGCGGGTTCCAGTTTAGATGCTCGGCGGACAGTAATGTCCGACAGAAACGACAGCCCGGATATGGTTCACCTTCATATACGTATACGACGCACCGGGCTACCCGGCGAGCGCGGTCGGGGGCAGTGCGGCAAGGGCGGCTTCGGCCTTATCCCTGAGGGCCAATGTTTCGGCGTACTGCTTCTTCAGACCTTCAATGATGTGCGCCGGCGCGCGCGCTACAAAGCCCTCATTACCGAGTTGCTTTTCTGCGGCCAGAATGCCTTTGTTGAATTTGATGAGATCTTTTTCGAGACGATCGCGCTCGGCAGGAACGTCGATCTGCCGCTCGTAGAGCACGGCAATGTCGAAGTTCGGCGTCGCGCGGGTGTTGGTTCCGGCGGGCGCTTCGGAGACGAGCTCTACCGCGCTTACCCGGGCCAGCCGCGCCAGAATCTCGGCATTTGCATCGGCGAGCGCGGCGATGCGGTTGGACGCGAAGACCTGTACGGGAGCGGCTTCCTTTTCAGGCACCGCCAGGTCCTTGCGCAGGCCGCGAATGGTGACGATGAGCTCCTGCAGGATAGTCATCGCCTCGACGCTGGTGGCGTCTGCCGCGAAGTCTTGCGCTTGCGGAAAGCGCATAAGTGCGATGGACTTGGCGGGAACCTCCGTCCCAACGCTGGCGTAGAGCGCATGCCACAGCTCTTCAGTGAGGAAAGGCATGAAGGGCGAAAGCAGGCGAAGAGCGGCCTCAAAGACGCTGACCAGCGCGCCGAGGGTGATGGCAGCCACGTCGCTATGGGGTTTGAAGGCGCCGGTATCGTCGGGGAAGAAGTCCATACGGAGCTTCACGAGTTCGAGATACCAGTCGCAGAACTCGCCCCAGAAGAACTGGTAGACGGCGTTGGCAGCTTCATCGAAACGATACTCGCCGAGCGCACGCTCGACCTCCACGCACACCGTGCTGAGACGCGAAAAAATCCAGCGGGTTTCGAGCGGCGTGCTGTTGGGCAATTCCAGCGAGATCGAATCGGGCGAGCCGAGGGTGACCTTGTAACCCGCCTCGCGGCCACGTTCGATCTGCATCTGCAGGAAGCGCGCGGCGTTCCAGATCTTGTTTGCGAAAGCGCGATTGCCTTCGGTGCGGGCTTCCGAGAAGGCGATGTCCGTGCCGGGCGAGGCCTGCGAGGCGAGCGTGAAGCGCACGGCATCCGTGCCGTACTTTTCGACCACGCCGATAGGGTCGATGACGTTGCCCCTGGTCTTCGACATCTTCTCGCGGTTGGCGTCGCGGACCAGCGCGTGGATGTAGACATTGCGGAAAGGTACAGCGTCGGCCAGGGTGCGGGCAGTGCCATCGGGCATAGGCACGTCAAGCATGAAGTGCGTGCCGAGCATGATCATCCGTGCGACCCAGAAGAAGAGGATGTCGAAGCCGGTAACGAGAAGTTGAGTGGGATAGAAGGCAGCAAGGTCTGCGTTGGCCACATCGGCGGCGGGGTCGCCCGTCCAGCCCAGAACGGTGAAGGGCAGCAGGCCGGAAGAGAACCAGGTGTCGAGGACATCGGTTTCCTGCTTGATGTCCGTGATGCCGCAGCCGGAGCAGGCGGCGGGTGTGTCGCGCGAGACGGTCAGCTTGCCGCACGCGCCGCAGTGCCACGCCGGTATCCGATGGCCCCACCACAGTTGCCGCGAGATACACCAGTCGTGGATGTTCTTCATCCATTCGTCGTAAGTCTTGCGGTAGTTGTCCGGCGTGAAAGTGATGTGGCCCTTGTCGACGGCCTCGATGGCTTTATCGGCGAGCGGTTGAATTTTAAGAAACCACTGCATGGAAAGCCGCGGCTCGATGACGACCCCGGTGCGCTGCGAGAGGGCGATGGTGTGGGTGTGATCCTTGATGTCTATGAGAGCGCCATCGCTGCGGAGGTCTTCGACGATGCGCTCGCGGGCGGCGAAGCGCTCCATGCCGTCATAGGGCGAGCCGGCGAGCTTGATGTGGGCGCGCTCGTCAAGGATGTTGGGCGAGGGCAGGTTGTGGCGCTGGCCGATGGCGAAGTCGTTGGGGTCGTGCGCGGGGGTGACCTTCACCGCGCCCGTACCGAACTCGGGCTGCGCCCAGTCGTCCGCGACCACCGGGATCTGGCGGTCGGTCAGCGGCAGCAGCAGCATCTTACCGACCAGACTCTTGTAGCGCTCGTCGGACGGGTTTACGGCTACGGCTACGTCGCCGAGCATGGTCTCCGGCCGCGTCGTCGCGATGACGATCGAGCCGCTGCCGTCGGCGAGGGGATAACGGATGTGGTAGAGCTTGCCGGCGCGCTCTTCGTGCGTGACTTCGAGGTCGGAGACGGCGGTCTTTAGAACCGGGTCCCAGTTGACGATGTAGGCGCCGCGATAGATGAGTTCCTGCTCGTACAGGCGGACAAAGGCCTCCCGAACGGCCACGCTCAGCATCTCGTCCATCGTGAAGTACTCGCGCGACCAATCCACCGAGGCGCCCAGACGGCGCATCTGGTCGGTGATGGCACCGCCGTATTGCTCTTTCCACTGCCAGACTTTCTCGGTGAACGCTTCTCGGCCCAGCGCCTCGCGGCTGGAGCCTTCGGCAGCAAGCTGGCGCTCGACCATCATCTGCGTAGCGATGCCGGCATGGTCGGTTCCGGGAACCCAAACGGCGGTATCGCCTTTCATGCGGTGCCAGCGGGTGAGGATGTCCATCTCCGTCTGGTTGAGCATGTGGCCCATATGCAGGCGACCGGTCACGTTAGGCGGCGGCAGCAGTTGGACGAAGGCCTTCGCAGCGTCTTCCGCGACGGGGGTGGCGACGTCGAAGAGCCGCTCTTCCACCCAGTATTTTGCCCACTTTTCTTCGATGAGAGCCGGATCGTAGGCTTTGGGGAGTTCCTGATTCATAGGATTTCAGGGTAGCAGGCGTAGGAGTCGAAACGGATTGCAGTTCGCCACGGGGTTGTGCAATCCCAATTGAAAAATGACGACGGGGAACGAATGGTGACCCCGGGGGACATGGAAACGGGAGCAGCCATGGCTGCTCCCGTTTCGCTTTCAGGCAGAGCTGTGAACGTACAGGCGAACTAGAACGGATTGACCTTGGCCAAACCCTTCTTCTTCTTGTGCTTGCTGGAGGACTCGTCCTGCTTGTCGAAGCCGGGCTTGGGGTTTTTCTTGCCGGCCGCGACGGGTTGGCCTGCTGGGGGCTGAGACTTGCCGGCCACTTCGTTCACCTGATCAGGGGCGCCGGCCGCTTTCTCGACTGGGGGTAGAGGAGCGGTGTTGGCCGGGCCTGCGGTTTTGAAGCCGAAATTTGTGTCATTGGCTGTACCGGAGGGGGCCGGGCTGGAAGTCACGCCGGGGGTGAGTACCTCGACGCCGACCGAATTACCGCGGGTTCCGGCGGCTGCAGGAGCCGTCCCGGTCATGGTGGAGGTGTCGCCGTTGGCCGAGCCCTCGCCCGGTCCAGCGACTTCATTCAGTGACAATGGAGCGGTCGAGGCGGGTACCGGGACAGGAGGAGCGTCGGTGTCCGCAGCAGCCGGGGTAGCCTTCTCCGTCTTCGCGGATGCGGGAGCCGCAGGATTTAAAGCTGAGTTGTACTCCGCGATGAGCGCCTTGTTGATGTCGGGCGCGACGGTCGGCGGCGGGTCTTCGAGTGGCGGATCGCCAGCGCGGGCGACGGGGACCGTATCCGGCTTGTGCATGAGCAGCACCAGCATGCGGTTCTGGAAGGTGTAACGAGCGCGGCTGCCTTCGAGTGCTTCGCTTTCCTGGGCCTGCAAGGGCGTCGGATTGGGGATTGGCTGGCCCATGCTATCGAGCCGCTCTTTCGCGTCCTCTACGTGTTCCGCAGCGGAGTGCTCCATAACAACCTTGCGGTAAGCATCGGCAGCCTTGCCGTCGTACATTTGCAGCATCCTGGCCTTGGGGCCTTCGGGCAGGTTCTGCAAGCGAAGGTTGCGGGCCTGAGCGGCGTAGGCGTCTCCAATGCCGATGAGCACATCATCCATGTGGCTGTAGAGCGGGTAGGTATCGACCACGGTTTGGTACCTGGCAATGCTGGCGGCCCAGTTTTCATGCGTGGCGTAGAAAGCACCGAGTTCAGCTTCGCGGATGGCGAGAACTTCCTGGACTTCGCGCAGCTTCTGGCGGGCTTCCTTGATGAGCGAGGAGTCAGGATACTGCTTGAGCATCAGGCGGTAGGCATCCTGCGCCTTCATGGCCTTCTGATAATCGCGATCGGGCACGTCCATCTGCTTGAAGTAGATGTCGCCGACGCGCATCTGGGCCTCTGCGGCTTCGGGCACGTTGGGGAAGAAGGTGATGAAGTCGGTGTACTCCTGCTCGGCCTGGGTGAGAGCCGCGCTGCCGCCTTCGCGGTACCAGCTATCGGCGATGGCGAGCTTCGAGCGCATCTGGTACTGCGAGTCGGGGTATGTATTCAGCAGCGTCTGCAAGTCCAGCCGCGCGACATCGTAGTGACCCTTCTTGGTCTGGGCAAGCGCCTTGTCATACAGCGTCTTGTCGGGAAGGTTGGCGTCCTTGCCGAGGAGCGGGTTCAGCTTGGCTTCCTTCTTGTTCTGGATACGGGTGTCTTTGGATTGGACAACGCGGTCTTGCTTGGCTACCTTGGCCTTCTTCTGCTTCTTGGTGGGCGCATTGCTGAGGGTGGCGGTAGCCTGGGCCGGCGTGGTGGTGTCCTGCGGCGTGGCGGGAGCTTGCGTTGCTGGAGCCACCGGGGCGGGCTGGGGCTCCTGTGCCGCGATCGGCAGCAGCAATGTGGCGGCCAGTGCGAAGCCGGCTGTGAAAACTGTGCGTTTGTTGATGAAAGATGTCGTTAGTTCGTGCTTCGGGGTGCTGATCCGCATTCCGCCTCAATCCCGGCCCGGCGAAAGAACGCCGTCGCCACTTGGTTATTCTATGCTTTCCGCGAGCTAAACCGCGACGTTTCGGGCCTCGCGCGCCACGCTAAGGAAGTTCCGCGCGTTCGCTTCGGTTTTGCCGGGTTCGGAGCGCGGGGCGAAGATGGCCGAGCCGGCGACGAGCATGTCCGCTCCTGCTTGGACGACCGACGCTACGGTGTCGTGAGCGACGCCCCCGTCGACTTCGATGCGGTAGTTCAGGCCCAGATCGCGCCGCAGCGCCGCTAGATGCGCAATACGCTCGACCGAGCGGGGCAGGAACTTCTGTCCGCCGAAACCGGGATTCACGCTCATCACGAGCACATGATGCACCATCGGAAGGACTTCGAAGAGCATTTCGACCGGGGTGGCGGGGTTGAGGACGACGCCGGGGAGCATGTCGTAGTCCGCAATAAGCTGCAGGGTACGGTTGAGGTGGCGGCAGGCTTCAATCTGTACGCTGACCATGTCGGCACCAGCCTCGGCGAAGGCCGGGATGAACTTGTCGGGGTCCTCGATCATGAGGTGGCAGTCAAGCGGCAGCTTGGTGATGGGCCGGATGGCTTTGACGACCGGCGGTCCGAACGTAATGTTGGGGACAAAGTGGCCGTCCATCACGTCGACATGGACGATGGTGCCCCCGCCGCGCTCGGCCGTGGCGATCTCATCGGCAAGATGCGCAAAGTCGGCGGCGAGGATGGAAAACGCGAGTTCGATCATCAGGGGTTCAGTTTAGCAGCGCGCCGTCGTCCGTATTGGTCGATACCGCGGCTTCCCCCTCGTCTGGCGGATGTTCGAAGCGTCGCCAGGGCGAAGTAGTTGTGTCGCGTGTTGCGTACCAGTTCAGGGGCAAGTCATGCAATTCTTCAAGGCTGTTGTCGCTGTCGATAGGGTGGTGAAGGCAGGACAGGACTGGACCACCGCCATCGGACATCCTGTCGCCAAGGAACTGCCAGTCGCCGTCTAAGTCGTGGGAGACGTAAGTAACCGGCTCATCCTTGTCTTGAACCGTTTGTGAAAGATAAGCGCTTGTGTGTGGAGGATCGGGAAACTTCCAGCGTGAAAGGCTGCTGGTTTCATCGTGGGAAGCCCAAAAGTCGTATGCGAGAGTACCCTCTTCAATTTCTCCTGTCAGCAGTGGCTGGCGGAATAACTCGTCGAAACTATCGTCCTCATCCTGGAAGCGATTTTCAAGATCTGGGAAGATCAGTTGCAGGACGGGAACATCGACTCCTTCGTAAAACCAGTCGGCACGAAGCATGACCTGATGCAGCCACTTGGGGTCGACTTCTTGAAATTGCACTTCTACCCTTCCAATGAGGTCCACCTGTCGCCCTATCCTCAAGTCCACGCCATTTTTCATTAGCATGACGGCCTTATTGAGAGCATGATGCGCCGCATCTAATGGCAGCCCCACGGTGATCAACTCAGGTTTGCCGATCGTGTCATACACTCCGACCGTGTACGAGAATCTGGGACAGACATCATCCTCCGAGATGTGCAGTATTTCGCAGACATGTTCTTCGATTACCTCGAGAGTAGCGAGCACGCGGGGCCTTACATCTCTGGCTCGCCACATCGTGGTGCGTGCCGTGACGAAAGGCCGCCCAACTTTGAGTTCGTTCACTTAGTTCTCCATGACATCCGTGGGGATCATAGCCTTGCGCGAGCGGGTGCGTTTGGGCAGTGCGGGAACGACGCGTTCCACGCCTTCGCGGCCGGGGTGAATGACTTTGGTTTTCAGGGCTTTGGCTGCTTCCCGGTCTACCGGCGAGACTTCGGGAGGAGGACCGAGGACGACGCGGGCGGCTCCGTTGAGGATGCGGCGGACGGGCCAGGAGCCGTCGGGGTTCGGCAGAAAGACTTCTCCAGCGCGTTGTTTTTCGGGGCGGTAGTACCAACGGCGGAAGAGGGCGAGGTAGTCGCACAGCTCGTAGATATCCGGGGCTGCGGAGGCTTCGGCCCGGATTGAGAGTTGCGCAAGTACGGTGCGGGCGCGGTCTTCAGGATTGAGCGTGACGGGCGCAACGGCGGAAGGAGGCCCGAGGATAAAGCCAGTTTCGTTCGCCGGGCTAGACAGAGGGGCTGAATCGCCCGGCGGTCCGGGCTGGCTGGCCGGAGGGTTCCCGGCCGTGTTTCCATCCGTTTCGCGCTGCGCAAGGGAACTGGCTTCGTGTGGATGGCTTTGTGGAATCCCAGGTTCTGCGAGAGGGACGGCGGCGAGCATCAGAGGTTGTGCGAAGAGGGAGCTTCCCACGGCGGTCTGCTCGCGGACGGCACGGACACCGAGGGTGGAGAGGCGCTCGGGGCCCACGATACGGCCGTGGGCCAGAAGGAAGACGGCGGCTTCTTCCAGGTTGGCGTGCGAGGCTGGGCTAGAAACCCAGGTCGCAGAGTCCGGACCCGGGGCAATCGGATCGGGGGAAGGGGGAGGGGAGGCTTCCTGCAGGATGACGGCGCGCAGGCTGGCGACGGGGCGGACGAGTTCGTCGGCGAGCGTAGCGGCGGCTTTCACGCGCTCCCACTGCTTGTGAAGGGCGGCGGCCTGCTCGAAGTCCATGGCCTCGCTGGCGGCTTCGCGTTGCTGCGCGACTTCCAGCAGGAGCGACTCGCCACGAGTGGTGAAGAAGGCGTGAACGCGCGCGGCTTCCGTTGCGTAGACGGCGGGGGTGCACGCTTGTTTGCAGGGGGCGAGGCATTTATTCATTTCGCCGTACGCGCAACCGGGGTGGTCGGGGTGCACCTGCAGGTCTTCATAGCAGCGGCGCAACTTGAAGAGGTCGAGCACGGCGTCGCAATAGCGCTCGGCCGCGGCCCGGGAGGGGAAGGGGCCGAAGGTTTCCGGCAGCGACCGGAGCGAAAGCTTGTTGGTCGAATAGACGCGGGGGTGCTCATGCTGGGTGGTGATGCGTAGGAAGTAGGGTGCGTGGAGGCGGAGACGCTTGCGAGCCTGCTCCGGGCCGAAGGCGTCGCGGGTGGCGCAGTAGAGGATGAGGGTGGATTCGAAGTCGGAACCGGTGCGGGTCCACTCAATGAAGCGGACTTTTTCACGGAGGTTGAGGCGTCTTGAAAGGACGGGGGTGCCGTCTTCGTTGAGGGCTTCAGGAGGCGCGAGCAGACGACGGAGTCGACGGCGGAGATCAGCGGTGCGGGTGAGATAGGGCTCGGAGTTGGCGGCCTCGCCGCGGAGGGCGAAGACGCCGGGAGCGGAGGGAATTTCGCGCAGGATTTGGTCGGCGGTGGCCGAGAGGAAGGCGAGGCGGTTTAGAAATTCGAAGGCCGAGCTCACGACTACATCTTATCTTTGGCAGCGAGTTCGATCAGGGTGTGGAGGGCGACGCGGGCAAGCTGCTTCTTGTCTCTCCATGCTTCGACATTCCTCAAGATCAGTGCAAAACGCATGGATTGATCTTCAGACAGTGGAGCTTTCCTGCAGGCCCGCAAGATGTCTTTAAACATGAATCCCGAATGAAAGAAATAAGGTCTCAATTCGAGGAAGCAAATTGCCGCTTCCATCGCATTGGCTTCTCCATTACGAATGCGATCAAGAGCTCCTGCGTAACCACCAGGGAAGGCCAGGGAGTTATACCGAGTTTGAAATTCCTCGCAGGATTGTAGCCACTCTCTAGTCTTCTCGGGAGTCTCATTCCTGCGTCGGAATGTTTCATGGACGCGCTTATGCAATCGGGCTGCTTCGCCTGTGTCGTCTGCGACTTTCCTCTTGATAGCGCTGAAGTTCATTGTTGAGAATGACCCGTCACTCTGGAGCTCGCATAGTTGACGATTAACACTTGCTTCCGCGGAGTGCCCCCTTAGCTACCGGCAACAGTCATGCCTTCGATGCGCACCGTGGGCACGGCGCCGCTGGAGCGGAACTCCAGATCGTTGCCGATGGCAAAGACGTTGCGGAACATGTCTTTGAGGTTGCCGGCGATGGTGATCTGCTCCACCGGGTAAGCGAGTTCACCGTTTTCGATCCACAGGCCGCTGGCGCCTTGCGAATAGTCTCCCGTGACGAGGTTGACGCCGAAGCCCATGGTTTGCAGCACATAGAGGCCGTTCGGGACGGCAGCAATGATGTGCTCGGGGGTTTCGACGCCGGGCGCGAGGAAGTAGTTCCCGCCGCCGATGCCCGGCGCACCCGCGAGACCACGGGAAGCTTTGCCGGTGGACGCCATCGCAAGTTTGCGAGCGGTGTAGGTGTTGAGCATCAGGCTCTTCAGGATGCCGCGTTCGACGATGACGGTACGGCGCGTGGGCAGGCCGTCGCCATCGAACGGCGAGGTGCCGAAGCCCCCTGCCCGTAACGTGCTTCCATCTGAAAGCGTGTGGTCGAAGACCATTGTGCCGTCGTCGATCATGGTGATGTTTTCGCCTGCGACCTGCTCGCCCAGCTTGCCCGAGAACATGGAAGCGTTGCGATAGATGGCGTCGCCGTCGGCCGCTGCGAGCAGATTGCCCATCAGGCCGCGGGCTATCTCGGGCGCAAAGACGACGGAACACTGCTGAGTGGGAACAGAACGGGCTCCGAGACGGCGCAAAGCACGCTGGGCAGCTTTGCGGCCCACGTCTTCCGGTGAAGCCAGCAGGCGCGACGTGCGTGAGCTTGAATACCAGTAGTCGCGCTGCATGGCGCCGGAGGCGTCCTGGGCGATGGGGCTGACGGAGAATCCGCAGTAGCTGCGACGATATTCAGCCGCGAAACCGCGCGAGTTGGCCATAACGCGGCGGGTGTTGGAGGCGTCGAAGTCCGCGCCGGAGGAGTTTTGGATGCGGGCGTCGAAGCCGAGCGCGGCGGCCTCGCAACGGCGCGCCATGTCGATGCGTTCTTCGGCGGAAACGCTGTCCACGTCGTCAAAAAACAGGCTCAGCGCGGCAACGTCGTTCGCGCCGAACGCGTCGCGATCGGGCAGGCCAGCGAAGGGGTCGGCGCCGGTGACTTTGGCGAGCTCAACTGCGCCGGAGATGAGGCGGGAGATGCCGTCCGGCGAGAGGTCGGAGGTTGAAGTGCTGGCCGTTCGCTGACCACTGCCGTCGGCAAAGAAGACGCGCAGACCAAGCGCGCCGGAGCCAGATTCGGTCAGTTGCTCTACCTGGCCGAGCCGAACGTTGACGGCGAACTCTTCGCTTTCGAAGCCGACGGCCTCGGCATCGGCGGCGCCCGCATGAACGGCGCGTTCGACGACCTCTTCCGCGAGTGCTTTGAGGCTCGACGATCGCGTGCTCTGTGAGGCTTTGCCCACTACTTCACCGGGCGGCTGGAGACACGGAGTTCCTGTCCGTTGCTGACCGCGAGCAGACGGATGGCGTCGCAGCAGTGTTCAGAGTCGGACTTGGATTTGTGTGTGACGTGCGAGCCGCCGGCCTGGGTGACTGCGCGCTTGTGCAACTTGACTTCGCCGTGGCAGTGCTTACAGCGGAACTCAATGTCGCCATCGGCGAGGGCTTCAGCGACGGTCTTGACCTTCCAGAATGGCTCGTACCCGCCGGTCGCGCGCACGCGGCGCCGTTTTACTTCGCACTCAAAAATCTTTTCTTCAATCGCTGCTGCTGCCTTGGTGGCCATGGGGCCTTTCTCGATGCGGGTAGGGGTGGGAGGGAGTTACTATTATGATTCTACGCTGTTCAGGCCAGTAACGTGCGCGGCTCGCGAAACCAGAGACTCAGAAGTAATCTGCGAGGCCTGCCGTCTCAGCGGGATGTGGCACGTGGATGCCTTGTTTTTCGCCGCAGAGACGTGGACGCGGGAAGATCTTGTCGGGATTAGAGATGTTGGCGGGGTCGAAGGCGGAGCGAACCAGCTGCATGGTGGCGAGGTCGGGTTCGGTGAACATGTAGGCCATGGCCTGCTGCTTCTCGCGTCCGACACCGTGCTCGCCCGTGATGGAGCCGCCGAGGTCGACGCAGAGCTCGAGGATACGGTTTGAGAGGTCGAGGGCGGCGGCCTCCTGGCCGGGGATGCTGGCGTCGTAGAGCACGATCGGGTGGAGGTTCCCGTCGCCTGCGTGGAACACGTTCGAAACGCGCAAGCTGGCAGCAGTGGACATGGCGCTGATGCGGTCGAGAATCTCGGGCAGGCGGGTGCGGGGAATGACGCCGTCCTGGACGATGTAGTTGGGGGCGAGGCGGCCGGCGGCGGCGAAGGCGGCCTTGCGGCCCTTCCAGACCAGCAGGCGTTCGGCTTCGGATTGGGCGAGACGGTCTTCCCAGGCGCCGTTTTGGCGGCACAGGGCGCGGACTTGAGCGATGTGCTCGGCGACCTCGGCGGCGGGACCATCGCACTCGATGAGCAGCAGCGCTTCGCAGACCGGATAGTGGGGATGGACGGCGGCTTCCGCGGCATGAATCGCGAGCTTGTCCATGATCTCCATAGCCGCAGGAAGGATGCCGGCGGCGATGATGTCGGAGACGGTCTGGCCAGCGGCTGCTATGGAGTCGAAGGCGGCGAGGACGACCTGCACGGTTTCCGGCTTGCGTTCGATGCGGAGCGTGATCTCGGTGGCGATGCCGAGCGTTCCTTCGGAGCCGACGAAAAGGCCGGTGAGATCGTAGCCGGGCGCGTCGAGAGTCTCCGCGCCCAGGTGGACGAGGTCTCCGGTGGGAAGGATAACGGTCATGCCGAGGACGTGCGTTGTGGTGAAGCCATATTTGAGGCAATGCGCGCCGCCGGCGTTCTCGGCAACGTTGCCGCCAATGGTGCAGACGCTCTGCGAGGAGGGGTCAGGCGCGTAGAAGAAGCCCGCGGGAGAAACGCGCTGAGTGACGTGCGAGTTGATGACGCCGGGCTCAACCGTGACGCGCTGGTTGGGAATGTCGACGTCAAGAATGCGCGTCATACGGGAGAAGCTGATGACGACCGAGCCTTCCACGGGAAGCGCACCTCCGGAGAGTCCGGTCCCGGCGCCGCGAGCGACGAAGGGGATGCTGTGCCTGGCGCAGATTTGGACCACTGCCTGCGTCTCGGCAGAGGATCGCGGAAGGACAACTGCAGAAGGCAAGGTGCGGAATGCAACCAGGCCGTCGCACTCATAGGTCTGGAGCTGGGATGTTTCTGAAATCAGGCCGCTGGCACCGACGGCGGCGGAGAGTTCCTGGAGAATGGTTTGCGTGAGCATCACGTTCTTCCATTCTCTCATCCGTTGCCATCGGCGGTTGGCTAAGCTACGAGCACGATCTTCCCTCCCCTGCCCTTCTCCGCAGTGGATTGCGCTTCGGCGGCTTGGGCCAGAGGCAACATGCGGTCGATCGGCAGGGCCAGGCGGCCATCGCGTATAGCTTCTCCGTAGCGGACGAACGTCGCGACATCCGGGTGCGCCATAACCAGGTTGACCTGGACCGTGGGGTGGAGGGCGGAGTCTGCGGGCGGACCGACAACGCTGCCGAACGCTCCTCCCTGCTTCACCTTGGCGAGAAGCTTCGAGGCCGTCGCGCCGCCGACTGTATCGGCGATGCAGTCCAGCAAGCCGAGGTGCGCGAGCGCGTCGTCGTTGTCGAGCGCGATGGCATCCATGATGCCGGGCAGCGCTTTGGCCTCCTCGAGCTGCTTAGCGCGAACGCCCGCGATAACCTTCGCCCCGATCTCTTTCGCTGAGAACACAGCACAGCGACCGACGCTTCCAAGAGCGCCCGTAATGAGGATCGTTTGGCCCGGTTGAACTCTCGCGCCGTCAAGAACGAGCTGGTTGCCGGTGACCGACACCAGGGGAACGGCAGCGGCGGTGGTCATTTCCAGACCTTCCGGGATTCTGGCGAGTTCGGAAGCTTTCACAACGCAAAGTTCCGCGTAGGTCTGGCTCGTAAGGGCGAACACACGGTCACCGGGCTCGAAACTCGTGACGCCAGCACCCACTTCGCGCACGACGCCCGCAAGGTCACGGCCGAGGACGCCCGGAAACTGAACCGGGAAGCGTTCTTTCGCTGCACCGCTGCGCATCTTGTAGTCGACCGGGTTGACGCTGGTGGCGGAAACCCGGACCAGCACCTCGCCCTCCGCGGGTTTGGGGTCCGGGAAGTCTTCATATTTGAGATTCGACGGTGGGCCATACTCATACAAAACGACTGCTTTCATTTGCAGCACCTCGTTGGGGTGAGATGCCACAAAACGCAGCGTCGGTGCGGAGAATCACTGGCCCGGTCGCCGGGGCGAGGAGTTGCCGCTCGTAAGGCCTTGGCGGTCGCTCTTTAGCTCGGGTCGCCGGTCCAGTCGCGCCAGCCTTCGCCTTCGGCAAGTTCTTTGATCATGGCGAAGCGTTGGCGCGCGAGCCTGAGAATGTGTGGACCGAGCACGAGCTTGCCCACCAGTCCCCCGAGCGGACCGAAGGGCAGTGCGAAGCGAACCTCGTCTTCCAGCAGTGTTATGGGGCCGTTCTGGCTGGCTGTTTCGCGGAAGAAGTGATCGTGCTGAAAGAAGGCGAAGCGGCCGCGCTCCTGCGAATCCTGAAACCAGGCAACCGGCTGCCCGCTCTGGTCGGCATGCAGGTCAGCCGATGCGGAGGCGGGGCGGGGAGCGGCGAAGCCCGTTATGAGCGTGTGGTGGCGGGTGGGAAGACCGAACTTCCAACCCTGCCAGACGACGCGGCTGTGGGCAGCGATGTGACCCGACGTAATGCCGTTCTCGACACCCGTGTCGAGGAGGTTCATGCCGAGCGTGCGCTTGACGAGCTCGACTCGGGTGGAAAGTGCAAAGCACCGGTCAAGCGGAGCGTGAATGAGGATCGATTCGCAAACCAAAGACGGTTTCATGGTGTGGCTGAGAGCTCCATGGAGTGGGCGGCGATGAGCGCCGTGGCCCTTTCGGAAAACGCGTCAACCGTGACGCTGCCTTCGTCGCCCTTCGCGCGGACACGGACACTGACCGAATCTGTGGCCGCTTCCTTGTCGCCCATGATGAGGATGAACGGGACTTTCTGGAGGCCAAAGTCGCGGATCTTGCCTTGCATCTTGTTGTTGGAGGCGTCGAGCTCGACGCGCAGGCCGGCGGCTTCGAGACGCGTCTTGACCGTCTCGGCATAGGCCAGATGTTTTTCGCTGATGGGCACGAGGCCGACCTGCACGGGCGCGAGCCACAAAGGGAAGGCGCCAGCGTAGTGCTCGATCAGGACGCCGAAGAAGCGTTCGACAGAGCCGAACAAGGCGCGGTGGACCATTACGGGCTGGTGCTTTTCGCCGTCCTCGCCGGTGTACTCGAGCTCGAAGCGGGCGGGAAGCGTGAAGTCGAATTGCACGGTGGAAAGCTGCCAGAGGCGGCCGAGGACGTCTACGAGTTTAATGTCGATCTTGGGGCCGTAGAAGGCGGCCTCGCCGGGAATCTCACGGAAGGGAATGTTCTTGCGCGAGAGCGCGGTTTTGAGCGACGCAATGGCGGTCTGCCAGTTCTCCGTGGAACCAATGTAGTCGGCTGTCTTTGCGGGATCCCAGGTGGAAAGCTCGACCTTGAAGTCCGAGAAGCCGAAGGTGGTGAGAACCGATTGCGCGAACTCGACGCAGGCTACGATTTCGTCTTCAATCTGTTCCGGCGTGCAGAAGATGTGGGCGTCGTCCTGCGTGAATCCACGCACCCGGAGAAGACCGTGCATCGTCCCTGAGCGCTCATAGCGATAGACGTTGCCGAGTTCCGCGTAGCGTTGCGGCAGGTCGCGGTAGGACTTCGGGGAGTTTTTGTAGATAAGGATGTGGCCAGGGCAGTTCATCGGCTTCAGGCGGTACTCGGCGTCGTCCAGCGTCATGGCCGGGTACATATTTTCGTTGTAATAGCCCTCGTGGCCGGAGATTTTCCAGAGCTCGCGACGCATGATGTGGGGCGTGTAGACAAGCTGATAGCCGCGGCGGACGCACTCATCGCGCATCCAGTCTTCCATGGCCTTCCGGATCAGTCCGCCCTTGGGATGCCAGAAGATGAGGCCCGCGCCGGCGATTTCCTGGATGCTGAAAAGGTCGAGTTGCCTGCCGATCACGCGGTGATCGCGCGCCCTGATCTCCTCCAGGTGCTTGAAATGCGCATCGAGGTCTTTGGTCGAGAAGAACGCAGTGCCGTAGAGCCGCTGAAGCTGCTGATTGTTCTCGTCTCCGAGCCAGTAGGCGCCGGCGAGCGAGGTAAGTTTGAAGGCCTTGACGCGCGAGGTGGAGGGGACGTGGGGGCCACGGCAGAAGTCGGTGAACGCGCCGTTTTTGTAGAGCGAGACTTCGTCGCCTTCCTTGGTGAAACGCTCGATGAAGTGGACCTTCATGAACTCGCCTTGCGCGGCGTAGTCGGTGAGGGCCTTGTCGCGGGACTCTTCGACGCGGACGAACTTCTCATCGCGAGCGACGACCTCAGCCATGCGTTGCTCGATGAGCGCGAGGTCGGCCTCGGTGAAGGGGACTTCGCGGTACACGTCATAGAAGAAACCGTTGTCGGTCGCGGGGCCGTGGCCGAGTTTCGTTTCGGGAAACAGTTCGAGGAGGGCGGTCGCCATGACGTGCGCGGCGGAGTGGCGCACGACGCGAAGGGCGGCGGGGTCGTTTTCCTTGAGGAGTTCGAGAGTGACGTCTTCGGTGAGCGGCGCGCTGAGGTCGACGATGCGAGCTTCGTGGGAAGGGGCGGTCGAGTACATCGCCTCTTCGGACGCTTCGAGCGCGGCCTCGCCTTCGCTCGCGGGCGCTGCGGTTAGCGGCTTGATCCGCGCGACGACCACTACAGCGGCGAGGCGCGGAGAGATGCTGTTGGCGATGTCGAAGGGTGTGGTGCCGCGGGGGACTTCGCGGATGGAGCCGTCGGGAAGCTGAATCTTGATCTGGTCGGTCACAGGTTCAAGGATATATGGAACGGCCTATTGCTCGCTGCGCCGGAAGTGGTAAACGGCGCGCAATGCTCCCGCAGCGTGGGCTCCCCAATGTGTGTAGAAGCTGAATCGCCACTCCCACCACACAACTCCCGCAGGCACCCCAGAATCGAGACGGCGGAGACCCTTAGCCATGTCCCGCCAGATATCCGCGAGGTCGTCCGCCAGGCTTGAGTACGTAAATTCTCTGTCGGTTGCGCTGAGCGGGTCGAATGAATCCCGGTATTCGTTAAATGGCAGCCGGTCGCCGAGTTGGGAGTACAAAGCTTGCCATTCCTGTTGCGATACAGGCACATGCTTTGGATTTGCTGTTTTTCGGTTATAGGCTGGAATTGTGGTTACTTGCGGCAGCCGCGTTGCTGCAACGTAAAGATCGAGGAGCGACGCCTCGACAGGAAGCAGATCGATGGCAGTCTGGTCCACAGCTGTGTTCAAAGTGGCGCAGTAGTTTCTGGCCAACACTGCGATGGCCCTGTACGGTGATTCGTTATCATCCAAGACCATGGTCTGCACTATCGTCGAGCCGCGCGAAGAGCTTGGCCAGATTGATGAAGATTGGTGTGCCTTGTATACAAAGCGTTCCGTCTTCCGGTTGGGTGAATCCCCGGGTGGAGGCGTAGTAGCCGGTGCGCTCCCAGGGGTCGAGGACCCAGATGTTTTGGACGCCCATGGAGGCGAAGTCATTGACGCGCTCCTGCAGGCGGCTGAAGCGGTCTTCGCTTGAAACGATTTCGATGCAGAGCAAAGGCGGCACAACGACGATGGCGTCGGCGGGATCGCTCGCGCGGACTACGCAAATGTCCGGTATGCGATAGCGCGACGGATTGACCTGGACGCGCTGTTCCGTCATGGCAATTACCTGCCATGACGCGCTATGGTTTTCAAAAATTGTTCCGACAATCAACTGCATGCGCGCGTGCGGGCGTTCTCCAAAATTTCTCTCCTTCAGCTCGCCTTCGATGTAGTCGCAGTCCGGGCGATAGGTGGTGCGGAGATACTCGGAGACCGGGATGAGGGTTGCCGTGGCCATGCGCTTCCTCGCTTGTGCAACATTCTACGTCAGTGCGTACTGAGCAGCTTGGCCAGACCATACGCCGCTGCAGCGGCCGTGCCGCCTATGACCGCGGTCTGAATGGAGCTCTTGAGGACTCCAGTCTGCAGGGCTTTACCTTTGACGGCTCCGAAGACAATCAACGCGAGCAACGTTACGCCGACTGACACTTTCAGTGCGCCTACGGGATTGTGCGTCATCAGCATGTATGGGGCGAGCGGGACGGCGCCGCCTACGATGTACGAGCCGGCGATGGTGAGCGCTGAGCGCCAGGCGCGACCCGGCTGGGGCGCTTCCAGGCCGAGTTCGAAGCGCATCATGAAGTCCACATACTCTCGTGGGCGCTGCTGCAGCTCGTGAAGGACGGGCGTTGCCGCCTCGCGGGAGATGCCGTAGCGGGTGAAGACTTCGTAAATTTCTTCGGCCTCGTCTTCGGGCATGGTGACGATCTCGCGCTGCTCGCGAAGCATCTCGGACGCGTAATGCTCGGCTTCACCATGAGCCGCGAGATAGCCGCCGAGGCCCATCGCGATCGATCCCGCCGCGATTTCCGCAAGCCCGGCGAGCACGACGAGGCGCGTTGACTGCAACGCACCCGACAGCCCGGCGGCAAGCGCGAAGGGTACGGTGAGGCCGTCGGCAAGACCAATGACGATGTCTCGAATGACTTCACCACCACCCGCGTGACGCTCATGGTGCTGGTTCTGAAATGCGACATCACTGTCTTTCATGAGACGATTGTAGGTAGCTGACGCGAAACAGGATAGTCCGAGTTCTGAATTGCTGATAAGCGCAGGCTTCGACCGGGTTGGCCGGAGCTGCATCCTAAGCTTTGTGTCTCGACACACGAAGGGTGCTGGATCACTGGCGTTGCGCCGATAACACATGGGCGTATCGGTTCCAACGGGGTATGGACTTGTCCCGGCGGAGTTTTCCAATCTCGATATAACGCAGGAAAAGGTAGAGACGGTCCTCACGAGACCGCACAGGAGAGCACTACATGCAGGTACTTTGCAAGGCTTCCAACAGCGCCAGCGACATTCGGTGCAACGTTTGCGGTCAGGGATTTCTGGTGTATTGGACGCGCACTTCTCCGGCGGAACGACTCGCCGCTAGAGATGGCATATTGAAGGCGCTGCGCGCGCATCATGATGAGTCCGATACCGTCGCGGCTCATCCGACAGAGGGCTTCAACGTGCCAGAGTGGGACGGTGACGCCCGAGACTCCGCTGCCGCCCTGCTGGGCAATGCACCGGAGTGGGCTGCGGCGTAAGCGAAATCAAGAGCAGAGCGATGCGGGCCTTCGATACAATGTCGAATGCCCGCAGTGTTTGCGGTGGAGGCTCTTCCCGCCTATGAGTTGGTTCAAGCGCGACGATCACAAGATAATTCCTCCGGCAGACCACGAGGTCCGTACCGAGGGACTGTGGGTGAAGTGCCCGCAATGCGGCAAGGTGATCTGGAAGGCCGATCTCGACGCTAACCTGCAGGTGTGTCCGCACTGCGGGCATCACTTCAAGTTCGACGCTCGGTCGCGCATCGACAACCTTCTGGAACCGGGGTATCAACTGGTCGACCTTGAGTTGCGCTCGACCGACCCGCTTGCTTTCTGCGACCTGAAGCCCTACAGGCGGCGTTTGGAGCAGGCGCAGAAGAAGACCGGGCTGAATGATGCCATCGTCAACGCCATTGGAAAGCTCGGGCCGCATGAGGTGGTGCTGTCGGTGATGGAGTATGCCTTCATTGGCGGCTCGATGGGCTCGGTTGTAGGCGAGACCATTGCGCGGGCGGTAGACCGCTCGCTGGCCACACGGCATCCGCTGATTATCGTTTCTGCTTCAGGCGGCGCGCGCATGATGGAAGGGATCGCTTCACTGATGCAGCTGGCGAAGGTATCGGCCGGCCTCGCCAAGATGGATGACGAAAAGATTCCCTACATTTCGTTGATGACGGACCCCACGACCGGGGGAGTGACGGCGAGCTTTGCCATGCTGGGCGATCTGAACATTGCGGAGCCCGGCGCGCTGATCGGATTTGCGGGGCCGCGCGTGATTGAGCAGACAATCCGGCAGAAGCTGCCCGCAGGGTTTCAGCGGTCGGAGTTTCTGCTGGAGCATGGGTTCCTGGATGCAATTGTGCCGCGCAAGGAGTTGAAGGCCTATCTGGCGCGGACGCTCGGGTGGATGACCGGCCGCGGCGACACGCAACCGGACTGAGACCCCTGCGGTCGGGATTCTCTTTGATAGAAGCGCAACCATCTCGGACAGCTCTGCGTGTGGCTCTGCGGCGCGCGGCGCACCAGGTGCATGATGCGCCGCCGCTGGTACTCGGAGACCCACTGGCTGTGCGGATTCTGGGTCCGAACTATGCGCAGGAACTGGCGCGGACACCGAACGCCGAGCGACGGCCGTTCTCGGCGGCGGCGCGGGCGTTCATGGTGGCGCGGGCGAGGCTCGCGGAGGATGCGCTGGCAGCCGGGCATCGAGAGGACGGCATCCGGCAGTACCTGGTGCTGGGCGCAGGGCTGGATACATTTGCGTATCGCAACCCGTTTGTTGATGTGCGAGTCTTCGAGGTCGATCATCCGGCGACGCAGGCGTGGAAGCGCGAGATGCTGAACGCCGCGAAGATGGATGTGCCGGACAACGCGCGCTTGGTGGCGGTGGACTTTGAGCGGCAGTCGCTCCGGGATGAGCTGGTGGCGGCGGAATTCGACTTCAGCACTCCCGCGATGGCTGCCTGGCTGGGCGTTGTGCCTTACCTCACTCTGGAAGCGTTTCGCGCAACCGTTGATCTGCTGGGAGGCCTCGTCAGGCGGAGCGGCGTGGTGTTCGACTACGCGCTTCCCCGCGAGGCCCTGCCCCCCAACGAGCAGTTGATGCTGGACTCGATTTCCGCGCGCGTAAGCCAGGCAGGGGAGCCATTCCGACTGTTTTTCCGGCCGGAGGAGTTGCGCGCGGAGCTTGGCCGCGCAGGGTTAGACGTCCAGGAAGATCTCGACGGCACAGCCATGACGGCGCGGCTGTTTGCCGGACGTAACGACGGCCTGCAGCTTCGCGGTAAAGGCGCGCGTGTTTGTCACGCGGTAACGGCGGGGCCGCATTGACTTAGAATCAGCGAGGTGACGGAAAGGCTTGGCCTTGTTGATGCAAGCACACTCGATGACGTACACGGAAGCGCTTGACCGCCTGGCGGCACTGGGGCCAGAAATAGCTGTCAGAGGTTCCGCCCGGAAATTTACTCTCGACCATATTCGTGCGCTGCTGGCGGCGCTGGGCGATCCGCAGAATACGTTTCCTGCCGTGCTGATTGCGGGAACCAACGGCAAAGGATCGGCCGCGGCTACACTGGCCAGCATAGCGAACGCCGCGGGTGTGCGAACGGGGCTGTACACGTCGCCGCACCTGCTGCGGGTGAATGAGCGGGTACGGACGTCCGCAGTGAAGGGATCCGCATCCGCAGCTACGGACGTCGGGCACTCACTGATGGATATCGACGACGCAAGTTTTGCGCGGGTGCTTACGCGGGTGGATGAGAATGCGCGCCGGCTGGTGGAACGCGGAGGGCTGCCACACTATCCGAGTTTCTTCGAGCTGCTGACGGCTGTCGCCTTTGTGCATTTTGCGGAGGCGCGCGTAGAGCTTGCGGTGCTGGAGGTCGGCCTCGGTGGACGGCTGGACGCGACCAACGCGGTCGAGCCGCTGGTGTCGGTCATCACTGACATTTCAATGGACCACATGGATTATCTGGGCAACACCATTCCAGAGATTGCACACGAGAAGGCCGGCATTCTGCGGCAGGATGGCGTTCTGGTAACGCTGTCACAGCACCCGTTGGCCAACCAGGCGGTTGGCGAGATGGCGATGAGCCTGGGCGTGCGCGGGGTGGATGCGGCGCGGTACTTGCCGCCGATGAGGCAGGAGCCAGGCAATAGCGAACCGTCAACACCGAACGGGGCTTTTAGCCGCAATCGATATCAGCTGGTGGTGGAGGGTGAGGTGGTTCAGATCGACTCGCCGCTGGCGGGGCAGCATCAGCAGCGGAACATCGCGCTGGCGGTAGCCACGTCAGTCGAGCTGCGAACCAATCATGGGTTTGCGATATCGAATGCGGCGATCGAGCAAGGGATACGCGAGACGGTGTGGCCCGGGCGGCTGGAGTTGCTGGCATCGTCCGACGCCACACATGCGCCGCTGTTGCTCGACGTGGCGCACAACCCCGCAGGGGCGTGGACGCTGCGCGCAGCGCTGGCGCAACTACCGGAGGAGCGGCCGCGAACGCTGATCTTTTCCTGTCTGCGCGACAAGCAGCTGACGGAGCTGGCGCAGGTACTGTTACCGCTCTTCGATTCACGCTCGGGCGATCCGCTGCGGGCGAGTGACCACATTATTCTGGCTCCCATCCAGAACGCGCGAGCGGCAAGCGTCGACGAACTTCTAGCCGCGGCACAGGCCCTCGATGTGCCGGCTCATGCGGCTCCGCATCTGCCAGGGGCCCTGATGCAGGCGCGGCAGATCACGCCGCCAGACGGCATCATCGTTGCGACCGGATCGGTGTTCCTTGTCGGCGAGTTGCGCGCGCTGGCGCTCGACGGACAGGTAGCATAGTCGAGATGCCAGAACCCGTTGAGAGTATCCAGCCGAAGGAGGACTCGGCGAGTGCGGTTGTGGTCGAGCACCGGATCGAGCACCATGTTCCGGCCGCGCTGAAGTGGCTTTCTTACCTTCTGCTGGTGCCTCTGGTGGGCCTTGCGACCGTCCTCTTCGGCTGCATTTCTTTGCTGGTGGGTGTCTGGGACAAGAGAGGCAGCCAGCAGCACATCATCGCCAGGCAGTGGGCGCGGGTGCTGCTGCGCATCGCGCTCTCGCCTGTCACGCTGGTCCATCGCGAGCGCCTGCACGAGCACGAGACGGCGGTATACGCCAGCAATCACCTGAGCTACTTCGACACGCCGGTGCTGTTTGCCAGCCTGCCGTTCCAGTTCCGAATCATCGCGAAGGCGCCGCTGTGGAAGATACCCTTTATCGGTTGGTATCTGAATCGGTCGGGACAGGTGCCTGTCGATCAGACTTCGGCGAGGTCGGCCATATCGAGCCTGGGAAAAGGGGTAAAGACGCTACAGGCCGGGCTGCCGCTGGTGTTGTTTCCCGAGGGTGGCCGGGCATGGAACGGCGAACTGCAAAAGATGGTGTCGGGTGCCGCATGGATGGCGATCAAGGCTCAGGTTCCGCTGGTGTCGCTAACGCTGGTGGGAACCTATGAGCTGCTGCCAATCCATGTGTACGCTTTGCGGCCGAGGCCACTTAAGCTGATCGTCGGGGAGCCGATTTCGACCGTTGGAATGACGACGAGGGAGGCTGACGCGTTGACACAGAGAGTTTTCGACGAGATTTCGAGGACCTACATGGGCGAGGCGGCCACCTAGCGCCTTGCTCCAAGTGCTCGGGTGCGCGTATCCGCGAAACTGCTACCCTGCTATCTGTGATTGCGCATTTGCGAGGGCGGGTGTTCGGCAAGACGCCGAACGCGGTAGTAGTAGAGTGCGGCGGCGTCGGCTATGACGTGGCTATCTCGGTTTCGACCTATACCGCACTGCCAGCCGAAGGCGCAGAAGCCTCACTTTTTATCTATACACATGTGCGCGAGGACGCGCTGGCGCTGTTCGGATTTGCGGAGCTGGCGGAGAAACGGCTGTTTGAAAAGTTGCTGACGATCTCAGGCATCGGGCCGAAGCTGGCTATCACGGTGCTAAGCGGAATCTCGTCCGAGCGGCTGGTAGGCGCGATCCGCGGGCAGGATCATGCGACGCTCACGAAGATTCCGGGGATCGGCAAGAAGACTGCAGAGCGCGTTGTGCTGGAGCTCAAAGACAAGCTCGACGATATGGTGGGATTTGTGCCGGAGGTGAACGCGCCGCGTTCGCTGGGTGCGGTCGCGGACGACGTGCTGAGTGCGCTGGTGAACCTGGGCTATCCGAGGCCGGTGGCTCAGAAGGCGGTCGAGAATGCAGCGCAGGATGCTGGGGTTTCGGGCGACTTCGAGAAGCTGTTCCGCGCGGCTATGGCGGCGGTGAAGTAACTTTTACGCTCTGCGTCGGTAGCGCACGGAGAATTCGTAGCCCGCGTTCGGTGGGAAGAGTTCGGCCATTGTGCGCAGGCGTGCCGCCAGGGGGGCGGGTGCGAGCAGAGGGTACTCTCGCTCGCGCAACTCCGTGTAGTCGAAGTCGACCGTGAGCGACAGGAGATAGATGGCCAGCGAATCGGAGAATGCGGCGGCGAGGAACGTGCCGCGTTCTTTCTCGTCCACCTGAGTTGCCGCGCGCTCGTTCGCAGATGCCATCACGGTAGCAAAGGTTCGTCCGCGGCGCGACGCTGGGACGTACGCGGGAGGTGTGTCTTCGTCGTGCATAGGGCGGCCGAGCGCAAGGTTGCGCGACTCCCAGGCGTCGAGGCTGGTTTCGCCGCGAGCGCCACTCGTCGCCTGCTGCCAGACCAGGTCCGCGAAGGCCTGTGGCACACCGGCTTCGTCTGCAAAAGCGTGGGCGACGTTGATGAAGAATTCGAAACACAACGCGAAGCGGTCGCCCATCAGGCGGGTAGAGATGAAGACGCCCTGATGCCCGGTGCCGAGCGAGACATTGCGATGGCAGATGGCCGCGTCATCGAACTCGACCGAATAGGCGGAGGCCACCATGGTCTGGTCGGGCGAAGACTTCGTCGCGAGCCCGACCTGCAAGCTATCCTGCGGGCCGTCCTTGGTCAGAGCGTGCACACCATCCTGCGCAGGCTCGCGTAGCGCCAGTGGAACGAAAAAGTAAGTGTTGGCTTTGAGCGCGGCGGTGATGACCGGGGGCACGGCTTCGATCATGCTTTGCAGGTCTGGAGCGGGGACGCCGGTCTCTCCAAAGGTAGCAAAACGGAGTCCGTTGGAGGACCGCCGCTCCTCCACCTCACGCGCTACTTGCACCGCCTGAACCAGACCCGTCTGCGCGCTTTCTGACATCCAGCTATTCTAAATGAGATGACAAACGCACACGGATTGGAACGCGCTCGGCAGGAAGGCACGCTGTTCGGGATTCCCCTTGGCGAACTGGGCTGGTTCCAGACGCTGCTGATGAGCTTCGCGACGGGCTTTGCGGCGTTTTTCGCCGTGACTTTTCTAAGCATCATTTCTTTGCTCACCTATATGGCGTTTACGGGTAAGCATGTCGACTTTGCGATGGCTTACAAACGCGCAGGCTTTCCGGCTGGCGTGGTGGTGCTGGCGGTGGCACTGGCCTACCTGGGAACGCTCTGGGTGAGGCGCAAGATTCGCAAGGGATAAGCGCAAAGCTGAGACTATTTCGGGTATTGGCGCGTATGCTTAGGCATCCGTAAATCCAGTTTTGCTCGAGGAGTTTCTGCATGACATCTGTACGCGCTTTGCTGCGTTGCGGCGTCGCAACGACCGCAGCCCTGACGATCCTTTGCCCCGGTAGCCTGACCGCGACAGCACAGAAGAAGAAGCCGGTCGAGGCAAAAACTGAAGAAAAGGTGGAACGCAAGGGCGAGCAGCCTGGCGGCTACTATGGTGCTCAGCCGGGGGTCGAGAACATTGACCTTAACATCTATTCGCGCATCCGCACGGAAGGCTTTACCCACAGTAAGGTCATGCAGTTTGCGGGCGCTCTGTCGGACGGCATCGGCCCTCGGCTGACGGGCTCGCCCAACATGGCCAAGGCCAACGCCTGGACGCGCGATACGCTGACCGCAATCGGCCTTGAGAACGCGCACCTCGAAGACTGGGGCGAGTTCGGCATGGGCTGGCAACAGATCAATACCTGGGCGCGCATGGTGTCGCCCGATCCCGAACCGCTTTGGCTGCAGGCTGCCCCGTGGAGCCCCGCAACCAAGGGCCCTGTCACCGGCGAGATCGTCTATGTGCCGCTGTCGGATGCGAGCGAGCTGGAAGCCTTGAAAGGCAAGCTGGCCGGCAAGATCGTCATGCTGGGCGCGATGCGCACCACGCCCGACATCACCGAGGCTCTGTTTCACCGCTACACCGACGCCGAGCTGAAGGAGATGGAGAGCGCCGAAGGGGACAACGACGCTCGCCGCCGGGCGGTCCTGGGCAACCAGACGATCGAGCAGTTTCTCGCCGCGCGGCGCAAGGCCGCCGAAACCAGAGCGCAAGCATTGAAGATGATGGCCAGCGAAGGCGTGGCGGCTATCATAACGCCGAGCCGCGATGGCGGCAGTGGCGGCGGCACCGGCGTGATCTTCGATGACAACGGAGCGAACCTGGGTCGCAATGCGCAGGTGGCGGAGTCGAAAGTCGTTATCCCGAATGCGGTGATGATGATCGAGCACTACAACCGCCTGGCACGTCTGGCGACCAACCATGTGCCTGTGACGGTCGAAGTGAATATCGACACCAAGTTCACGGGGGACCATGAGCATGGTTTCGATACGGTCGCGGAGATTCCCGGCAGCGATCCGAAGTTGAAGGACGAAATCGTGATGGTAGGTGGCCATCTGGATAGCTGGATCTCCGGCACGGGTGCGACCGACAATGGCGCGGGCTCGATTGTAGCGATGGAGGCTGTGCGCATTCTGAAGGCGCTGGACCTGCATCCGCGTCGGACGATCCGCATTGCCCTGTGGAGTGGCGAGGAGGAAGGGCTGTTCGGCTCGCTGGGATACGTGAAGCAGCACTTCGGCACCTTCGGACCTGCGGCCGTGTCCGATGCACCCGGAACGCCCGCTTTCGCGAGCCGCAACCACGGGCCGCTGCTGCCTACGAAAGAATGGGAGAAGCTGGACGCGTACTACAACCTGGACAACGGCACGGGCAAGGTGCGCGGCGTGTACACGCAGGGCAACTGGGCGATCGGGCCGATCTTCGCGCAATGGATTGCGCCGCTGAAGGACATCGGCGTTTCAACCATCAGCTATCGCGATACTGGCGGCACGGATCATCTGGCATTCGATGCCGTCGGCTTGCCAGGCTTCCAGTTCATCCAGGACCCGATGGACTACGACACGCGCACGCACCACTCGGACATGGACACCTATGACCGACTGCATGCGAATGATCTGGAACAGGCCGCCGTTGTTGAGGCGATCTTCCTTTGGAACACGTCGCAGCGCGATGCAATGATGCCGCGCAAACCGTACCCGCACCCGGAAAACGAGCCGAAGCTCGGCGCACCGCTGACCGGCATTTACCCGAACGCCATCGTTCCCGATGCCGGCAAGGGCGAGGGGGGGCGGCCGGGTGGGCCGCGGCCTCCGCAGTAGTTTGCAGGCTGGTTTAGGCGGGCGGCGGGGACTTCGGTCTTCGCCGTTTCGTTTTGCTTTGCAGCCCGACGCGAGAGGCTTGGTAGCATCGAAAGGGTATGCCGACCCATTTTGCTCCTGAAGCTCTGAAGTTTCTCCGAGGCCTGGCCAAGCACAACGATCGCGAATGGTTTGAACCGCGACGCGCGATCTACGAACGCGCTCTTAAGGAGCCGATGCTTGCGCTGATTGACGAGATCAATGCCGCAATGGAAGACTTCGCGCCGGAGCATGTGAGGCCCCCGCACAAGATCATGATGCGGATTTATCGCGACATTCGCTTTTCCAAGGACAAGCGGCCGTACAAGCGGCAGGTTTCCGCGTGGTGGGCCAGGCGCGGCATGGAGAAGACCTCCGGCGGCGGCTTTTACATGCATATTCACCCCGAGGAAGTGCTGGTTTCGGCGGGCGTGTACATGCCGGAACGAGAGCAGTTGCTGGCCATCCGACGATTCCTTTCCGAGCACCATGAGGCCTATCGCGCGCTGCACAGAAAGATCCTGAAGGCGAAGGGCAAGGGAATGGAGCAAATCGAGGGCGAGCTGCTGACGCGGATGCCGAAGGGTTTTGCGAAGGACGACCCGGCGGATGAGCTGCTGCGCGCGCGCAACTGGGGCGTGCATGCGCGGCTCGCGGCGGGTGTCGCGGAGACGCCTGCGCTCGGCAGAGAAATCATCCAGAGATTCAAGCTGGCCGCTCCACTGGTGGAGATGCTGAACGCTCCCCTCCTGGGAGAAGAGAAGCGCTCAAACATCGCGTTCTGAGCGGGTTTTCTTCGTATACAGAGGGCAGCATGACTCTAATTTGGGACATTTCCTCAGAAAACCGTAGGAAACAGGTGAATTCCGGAATTTAGGCGTTGACAAAGGACTTCGCAGGGTTGAAGGTGAATGGCGGCGCGGTTCTCCGCACCCGCATGAATACTGGCGATTTCTCACCAGTGGACGTGCGGGTGGTGGGCGAAAGGCCCATACTGATACTTGTCGTAAAAGAAACGTTGCACCAACAATTTCGTAGCAGAAGAAGGAGTCACACATGGCAAAAGGCATGACCAAGACGCAGCTCGTACGCGCAATGGCCGAGAAGCACGAACTCACCAACAAGCAGGCTGCGGCATTTCTCGAAAGCCTCGCCGAGACCGCTGTGAAGGAAACCAAGAAGAACGGCGAGTTCACGATCCCCGGCATTGGCAAGCTCGTGAAGGCAGAGCGCAAGGCCCGCACCGGACGCAATCCGCAGACCGGCGAAGCCATCAAGATCAAGGCGAAGACCGTCGTCAAGTTCCGCGTGGCCAAAGTCGCGAAGGACACCATCGCTCCGCCCAAGAAGTAACAGTGCGTACCGTGCAGAAAGACCGAAGCCATCAGGGCTTCGGTCTTTTGCTTGGGTGAACGAGGACGGAGGTTATGCCGACAGTGAGCGATCGGCTGACAGCGGCAATAGGTTGCGTTTCAGGTGGCCTGATCTCGGTTCGGCCGCAAAGCACGCACTATTAGCGACGCGCCTAAAGCAATCACTACGCACTTGGTGAGCAGAAACGCGTTATATCGCCAGCCGAAGATTGCGAACGACAACGCGACGCCGATCATGTATATCTCTCCAAGGACAGCCTGAAGCCAATGCGGGCGCTGGCCGGAGGCGGCTACGCGCGGAATAAGACTGGGCACAATGCGCGGGACCAGCTTGCAGTAATCGAGGTAAGGCACTCCGATTTTCTGTGCCAGGAAGGGCTCTTCCGCGAAGATCAGACGCAGTTGCAAGAGGCCGATCGTGGCGATGATGAAGAGTGCGCCGTAAGGGGACGTCAGCAGAGCCAACGCCAGCGTGTGCAGGAACGTGCCCAGATAAAGCGGGTTGCGGGTACGCCGGTAGGGGCCATCGGCGAGCACCGAGTTACCGTGCATCGCGTGCGATTGCACGATGTTCGAGCCGAGATAAGCGGTGCCCCAAGTGCGCAGGAGTGCGCCCAGGGTGGCGACCAGGATCGCCAGAATCAGAAGCGCGTTGGTGGACGTGCTCATGCCGAGCCAGCCCGTACGGTCGAGCCAGAATGTCAGCGTCAGCCAGGTCGATTCGCGCGCCCCCGGAATCCAGTAGAACGCGAAACCAAGGAAGAACAGCAGCCCGTGGATAGCATAGCGATAGCTGTACTCGAAGCGAGTCGCTTGCATCAGTAAGCACCTGAGTTGATCGATGTGGGCTCTGGCACAGACGCCTGTAGCTTATCGGCACCCGCGGGAGTAGCTTCGTTTTTGTAGACAACTCCGCCCTTCATCACGAAGGGAACGCTTTCAAGAATGCGCACGTCGGCGAGCGGGTCGCCTTTGACGGCGATAATGTCGGCCCACTTGCCTGCATCGAGGGAACCGGTGCGATCGGTCCAGCCCATCAGATCAGCTGCGTTGACGGTGCCCGTTTGAATGGCCGCAAGCGGCGTCATTCCGAACTGATTCACGTACACGTCGAGCTCATGGGCGTTGAGGCCGTGTGGGTAAACAGCGGCATCCGTGCCCAGCGCGACTTTTACGCCGGCCTTGATGGCTGAGATGGCATTCTGCTTTTCGACCGCGCTGACGTCGTGCATTTTCTTCTGGTATATCGCGGGAAGATGCGCATTGGCCTGCACCCAGTCGATGAGGTACGCGGTGGGCACAAGGTATGTGCCGTGCTTCTTCATCATGGCGATGCCGTCGGCGTCGAGATAGCTCCCGTGTTCGATGGAGTCGACGCCGGCTTCGCTGGCCCAGAGAATGGCTTGCGCACCGTGCGCGTGTGCGGCCACCTTGCGCCCAAGGCGATGGGCGTCCGCTACGATGGCCTGCATTTCCTCACGCGTGTACTGCGAGGCTTGCGGATCGTCCCCGTAGGAAAGCACACCTCCGCTGGCACCGATCTTGATAACATCCGCGCCGTACTTGATGTTCTGGCGCACCATGTGCTGCACAGCGGGAATGCCATCGGCGACGCCTTCGCCGTAGAGGTGGTATTGCAAGGGCAAAAGGTTCTCATCCATGTGGCCACCGGTGATGCCGAGGGCAGGGCCGGAGACCTGCATGTGCGGGCCCGGGATATGGCCCGCGTTGATCTCGTCACGCAGCGCGACGTCGGTGAAGCCGCCCGCGCCTACGTTGCGGACGGTGGTGAAGCCGGCTTCCAGGGTTGTTTTTGCGTTTTCGACGCCGAGGATGGCTTCCTTGCCGGGGGTCATCGAGAGCTCGAAGTAGGGGTCGAAGTTGGTCGCCATGGTGAGGTGCGTGTGGACGTCGATAAGGCCGGGGAGCACGGTGTACGCGGTGAGATCGATTTCGCGGTCGCCGGGCTGGGCGGGTGTGGACGCGGTCGACGCTATGGCAGTGATGCGATCTCCTGTAATGACAAGGGTTTGAGAGGCAGCCTGCTTGCCGGTGTGGACGTCGAGGACGTGGCCTGCGCGCAGCAGAGTGCGTCCTGCGGCGGGTTTGTAGGCGGGTTGCGCGCAGACAAGTGTGGCGAAAAGGAGAGAGCAGGACGCGATGGTGCGGGCGTAGGTGAGCATGTTGTGCCTTCCTGAGACTGAAGTGACGTGACGCCTGGGGCGCGAAGAAAGCGGGAAATTAGAGTGCTGAAAGTGGCTTTGAAACAGGGTTTAGAGCGGAAACCGGGCGTGTGGAGGTCAGGTTGCGTGAGGGCGCTCGCCGAGGGCGGTGAGGATGGCGTCGAAGTCGTCGACGCCGGAGTACTCGATGATGACGCGGCCCTTGCCCTGCTTGTCCTCGATGCTTACTTTGAGGCCGAGGGAGCGGCGGAGCTGGTCCTGGGCTTCGCGGACGTTGGGGTCCTGGGCGGGGATGGGTTTGGGGTCGGGTTTGGACTTCGATTCCGGGTGGAGAAGGCCCTGCACATAACTTTCCGTACCTCGAACCGACAGGTGCAGGGTAAGCACCTTCTGCGCGGCGGCGGAGATAGCCTCGTGGGAGCTGAGCGCGAGCAGGGCGCGGGCGTGACCAAAGGAGAGCTCGCCGGACTCGACGTGGAGCTGCACTGACTCTGGTAACTTCAACATTCTAAGGAAGTTAGATACGCTTGCGCGATCTTTACCGGTACGTGTCGCCATCTGTTCCTGGGTGAGATGGAAGTCCTGCGAGAGTCGCTGATAGGCGCGGGCCTGCTCCATGGGGTTGAGGTCGGCGCGCTGGAGGTTCTCGACGATGGTCATTTCCATGGCCTGGACGTCGGAGACTTCCCGGACGATGGCCGGGATGGTTTCGAGACCGGCGCGCTGCGAGGCCAGCCAGCGACGCTCCCCCATGATGAGTTGGAAGCGGCCGCCGGAGAGGGTACGGACGACGATGGGCTGAACGACGCCTGAGGCGGCGATGGAGGCGGTGAGTTCGGCGAGCTTCTCCTCATCGAACTGTGTACGGGTCTGGAAGGGGTTACGGTCAATCTGGCCGACGGAGATTTCGAGCGGTTTGCCGGTGGCGGGTTCTGTTCTGGTTGGCGATGGTGGAGGTGCAACCGGGCGCGAGGGCAGAAGTGACTCGAGCCCTTTACCGAGGGCGCGGCGTTTGGGGTCGTTCCGGGGAGTTGACATGTCTAAACTTCTTCCTGTTCCGGCTTTCGCTTGAAGGGCCAGATGCCTTTCTTTCTGGGGGCGGACTCATCTTCGCCGGTGCTGGAGAGGAACCTGGGCGGGGGGATGGGATCACGGCCGGCGTTTTTACGGACGCGGGGTGTGGGGGACGTGATGTGATTGAGGGCGAGGAGCTCGAGTGCAAGTTCGTGGTAGGCCTCGGCCCCGCGGGACCTGTCGTCGTAGAGGGCGACGGGCTTGCCGTGGCTGGGAGCCTCGGCCAGGCGAATGTTGCGGGGGATGACGGTTTTGAGGAGCTTATCTCCGAAGAAGGCGCGGAGATTTTCGGTAACCTGCTGCGAGAGATTGGTCCGGTCGTCGAACATGGTGAGCAGGACGCCTTCGAGTCCAAGGGGGGGATTGAAGGAAGCGGCGACGCTATCGAGGGTCGACATGAGCTCGGATATGCCTTCGAGGGCGAAGTACTCGGCCTGCATGGGGACGAGGAGCCGGTCGGCGGCCACGAGGGCGTTGAGGGTGAGGAGGTCGAGTGCGGGGGGACAATCGAGGAAGATGAAGGCGTATTTTGAGCGGATGGGATCGAGTGCGTCGCGGAGGCGGAACTCGCGCCGGTCCACGGAGACGAGTTCAATGTTGGCGCCGATCATGTTCTTGGTGCCGGGAATGAGGCTGAGGTTGGAGACCTGGGTCGGAAGTGTGGCTTCGTCTGCGGTCGCCTGGCCGAGCAGAACGTCGTAGATGGAGAGGCGATCCTCGCTTGGCGCGGAGGCGCGGCCGAAACCGAGCCCACCGGTGGTGTTGGCCTGGGGGTCGCAATCGATGAGGAGGGTGGAAACGCCTTCGAGGGCTAAGGAGGCTGCAAGGTTGATCGCGGTAGTCGTTTTACCGACGCCGCCCTTTTGGTTCACGATTGCTATGACTTTCGACATTCCAGTGAGAGTAAGCGTAGCAGAGGTTGTGTTCCACGTGGAACATCGGGCGTGTCAGGCTGATTGTTCGGGCTGGGCTGTCGCGGCCTAGACTGTTCCACGTGGAACACTGGAGCATAACCCAATGCCAGGTCACTCACTTTGCGGGTCCACTGGCATCCGTTGCACATATACAGCGGTTTCGAGACTCCCGGGGATCGGGGTTGCGGAGGCCTCGGGAAGAAAGGAAGCGAGAGTCTTGCTTCCAAGGGCGAGCAGGGTCCCGCCGGCGTTTACGCGATGTCGTGCACTCTGTAGGGCCTCACTCATATTGTCCACCGCGCGCAGAGCAACCACGTCAAAACGGCGGGTGGCTACCATGGTTTCGACGCGCGAGGCCCAAACCTCGGTCGACAGGCCGAGCACCCGAACCACTTCGCGGAGGAAAGCGGCCTTTTTGCCCTGAGATTCGGATAAGGTGACGCGCACGGGAGAGTACAGGAGCTGGATCGGCAGACCGGGAAAGCCGGCTCCTGAGCCGAAATCGAGCAGGGTTGCGCTTTCGAGAGCGTGGGAAGACAGCAAGGCGCCTGCGAACAGGCTCTCGCCGAAGTGACGGCGAACGATCTCTTCGGGGTGCCGGATTGCGGTGAGGTTGGTGCGGGCGTTCCAGCGCAGCAGGAGATCGAGGTAGAGCGCCAGTTGAGAATAAAGGTCCGGCGGCGTGGCGGTTCCGGGGGGTAGGAACGGTTCGAGCAGAGTGGCGATCTGGGTTTCGGTCAGGATCACAGGGAGAGTTTACCGCTGGGCGGCTTCCTGGACGAACCGGTCGAAAAGCGCTCGCGAGGCCGGACTGATGTCGTAGCTGCGCTCGGGGTGCCATTGAACGCCGAGCACGAAGTGGGGGGCGTCGGAGCTGGACTGCTCGGCTTCGACGGCCTCTACGACGCCGTCGTCGGGGCACCGGGCCACGATGCGGAGACCATCTCCTGGAGAAGCGACGGCCTGGTGGTGACTGGTGTTGATGGGCAGACGGAGAAATCCGTCAGCAGAAGGCGCCTCTGCGGGGGTGAGGAGCGATGCGAGCAGGCTGGTTTCTGCGACGAGGGCGGCGTGCGCTACCGCCACCTGGCGACCGGCCGAGTGATTGACTGGAAGCGGCGTCAGGTCCTGGACGAGGGAACCGCCGCGCCAGACATTGAGCGACTGAACACCGTAGCAAATAGCCAGCACCGGCTTCGCTTTCCGGTAGGCGTCATCGAGGAGCAGGAAATCTGCGGCTTCACGAGGTGGGTCGGCGGGAGAGGTGGCGGGATCGATGTCGGTGCCGTAGCGCAATGGATCTACGTCCGCGGGGCTGCCGGGGAGGCAAAGGCCGTCGCAGTCGCCGGCGATGGCCTCGATTTCGGCGAGGGAGGAGGACAGCTCGATGCGGACGGGATCGCCGCCGGACCGGCGCACGGCGTCAGCGTAGGCTGGCCAGGAGCGCTCGTTGTAGGGAAGGTCGGTGGAGGTAGGGACCGGGATGGCGATGCGCGGCTTCATAACTTGCTCTATGGTACGCGGAACCGGCAATGCAATTCGTATGAATCCGAATTGAAAATAACCCTTTTATTATCAATTGTTTACGAAGTTTATTCTCTGTGGGTGACGCATTTTGTTCTTAACTTTGATCATCCGGTTTAGTCAATGTGAAGGACCGCAAATGCAACATCAAAAGCCTGATCGAGTATTTCAGCAACGAACATACTTCCATTGATTCGGTCGCATAGATGCACTGGGTTGATGGAAAGCCCGTGCGCCCCACGTGCGCTACGGCGAAGAGTGACCGCAAGCACAACTGGGTCGCGAAGCTGCCGCGTTTGAAGTGTATTCGTGTCGCAGGACGAGGTGTACGTTGCGGTAAAACCGATGCAACCTTGACCGCTACCTTGTCGAGCAAATGTTTCGCTTCAACAACCTCATCGGCCACAATTCCATTAAAGGCTTCGTTGCTTTGGGAGCCTGGATTGCGGTGCGGGAGGAAACAGCCGAACTAGTAGCGATGCGACGGAGGCCGAGCCAAAAGCTCCCCTCTCCGGCGCCTGTTCCCTGGATACCGTCGGTTCACTTTTTTCATCGATCGTCATCCAAGCATTTCGGTTCGGCTTACCATTGAACGATGGTCGCGCGCACTGAACTCGAAATCATTTGGGATGGCCCCGTAAAAGGGCTGGAGGCCCACCGTGTGAGCCTGACTAAGTTTGGTCCTGCACTAGACCTGCTAATGAAGGCGGCACGACGAATTGCGTCCCAAAAACTCCAAGATGCAATAGAGCCAACGATAGTTGGTAGGCTAAAAACAGCCGCAAATAATCTGGACATCGAATTAGCAGAGACGCAAAAGGGTTCTGGCGGCTTTTCTACCGTCATAACTTTTGAAGTCCCTGACTCTTCTCAGAGTCTCCTGTTTAATCAGTTACCAGAGTTGGTTGGCAAGGAGCTGCTGGAGTCGATTCGATCCGAAGCGGAAGGTACACACAGAAACATTGCTGTGCGTAATTATCTACGGTCGCTCCCAAAGGAACTAACGCGGCAGTATTACACGCTTCACGAAAACGGACGCGCCATTGACCATGTTGAGCTTCGCTCCGTATCGCTTCCCGCCGAAGTCGAAGAACCGTTACCGGAATTGAACAAGTGGCATGGCCGCGTAACTGGCGTTGGTTTTGAGCCCGGACGGTTTGAAGTCAAAATCAAAGGCCAAGACGGGACGCAAGTTACGGCTTTCTCTACCGAGAATCAGGTGGCAGATGCACTGAAAATGCGTTCTGGGGATGTCGAAGCACTGACGATTACTACACCGAACGGGAACAGGCTCTTGATATTGGAGAATGACGAGATGCGTGTAACGCGTCCCACACTTGACGACATTTTTGCCAAGTGGGGAGACACCTACCGCGCGCTCGCTTGATGCCTCAATTGTCGATAGAAATAACAGGAGAAGAAATCATCGACATGCATGACCGTGCCCTATTGCAATTCGGGGGTATGCCGGGAATGCGTGTCGATGGTTGTGTTGAGAGCGCGATAGTGCTTGCAAAAAAAGCTGAGTACTACACAGGCAACGAGGATGGAACTCTAGGTCTGTGCTTCATTGGCTCTCTCATGTTTTATTTGAATAAGAATCAGTGCTTCATGGATTTGCAACAAGCGCACTAGTCTGACGGTAGCCCTAAAGCTGCTCGGCGATCTGGGGCTTACTCTTGACGTGACTCCGAAAGAGCTTGAGGAATACTGCGTGGAAATTGCAACGAACACTGCGATGACGTCAAATGATGTCGTTCGATGGCTGGGCTTGAAGACAACCCAGAACTTGGGTTAGCCAAATACATTTACGCCTTTAGGTACAGAATACGGCGCACAATCCGAACACTCCCGCCTTCCTTTTCGGCGAGCCGAAGCCCGCTGTCAATCCTGCAAAAACGAAAAAACAAATCCTCCGCTTCGGGAAGAGGCGCAACGTCAAAGCGCACGGAACGGGAAAACTGGCCGTAGAGCGCGAGTGGTGTAATTCGCGGTTTGGGAGCATGCTTCAGACCGACACGGGGGCGGTGAAGCTGCTGCGAGTGGCCGATAGTTGCGGTATGTCCGGGTTGAGCGCGCTGGTGATCACCGAGGGAGTTTCGCGGGGTGGCAGGGAGATGCCGCGGCTGCTGGCGGGGCTGTGTCTTGCCGTTGTGGCGGATCAGTTGGGCACAACGCCGGCTGCTTTGGAGAGTCGTCTGTGGCACGTACGCGGTGCGGCGATCGGGCTTTTGAGACTTCGCGGTGGAAGCTTTGATCACAGCTTGTGGAAACTGGCGGCTACTCGGGCAAGGGCTTGACGATCATGTTCTCCAGGAACTCTTCGCGGGAGAGGAAGGGGAAGAGATCTTCGAGGGGCTTTGAGACGAAGCTGCCGTCTTCTTTCTGATAGCTCTGCAGGCGCGGGGCGCGCATCTCGTCCGGGATGACGTTGACGTCGCACAGCACTGGGCCGGGCATGTCGAGGACTTTGCGGACTTCGCTGCGAAGGGCGGTCTGGTCGGCGATGATGTGTGTGCCGAGGCCGTAGCTTCCGCCGATTTTCGAAAGGTTGGGGATGGTGAGGCCGGAGTTGCGGTCGGCACCCATGCTGGCCTTGCCGAAGTAGGCGGTTTGCGACGCGCGGATGGAGGAGTAGCCGTCGTTGTTGAGGACAAAGAACTTGATCGGCAACTGCAGGCGATGGATGGTTTCGAGTTCCTGGATGTTGAACTGGAAGCCGCCGTCTCCGTCGACTGCGATGACCTCGCGGCCGGGGTTGGCGATGGCGACCGCGATGGCCATGGGGATGGCGTAGCCCATGGAGCCGAGACCGGCGGTGTGGTAGAGGCGCTGCGAGTGCAGGGTGGGGCAGGCGAGCAGGTAGATCTCAATGCCGGAGCCGGAGTTGCCGACGACGAGACGGTCCTGCTTCGAGACTTCGGTGCCGAGGACTTCGGCGAGGTTGAAGATGGAGACCAGGCCTTCGGGCTTGCGGTGCTCGTCGGTGACGACGGGGTAGCGGGTTTTCCAGGCGGCGCAGCGGTCAAGCCAGGGTTTGATGTTGCGGGGCTTGAGCAGGTGCTTGTGCTTCAGGAGCTCGGTGAGAAAGGCTTTGGCGTCGGCGCAGACGGGTTGCTGGAGGTAGGGGTGGAGCTTGCCGAGCTCGGCGGCGTCGATGTCGACGGCGATCTTGTAGGCCTCGCGCGCGAGGTTCTGGGGGGCGTAGCCGGTGATGGCGAAGTCGAGACGGACGCCGATGGCGAGCAGGAAGTCTGAGTTCTGCAGGGCGAAGTTGGCGCCGCGCGCGGCGACGGAGCCGGGCCGGCCGACGTAGGTGGGGTCGTCCGAGGGAACGAGGTCGGCGGCGCACCAGGTGGCGACGGTGGGGACGCCGAGCAGCTGGCGGAGTTGTTCGAACTCTTTTTCAGCGCGGGCGAGGCGGATGCCGTTGCCGGCGAAGAGCAGAGGGCGCTCGCAGCGGTTGAAGGCTTCGATGCCGTGCTGGACTTCGGCGGGGATGTTGGCGGTTCCGTGAATATTGTCGGCGTGCGCGAACTCGTTGGGGTCGAAGGCGCGGAGGGCGGTCTCGTCGATGGGAGAGGCCTGGACGTCGAGCGGGATGTCGATCCAGACGGGGCCGGGGCGGCCGTTGAGTGCGAGATAGACGGCTTTTTCGAGGTGGTAGCGGATGTCGGTGGGTTCGAGGATGGTTTCGGCGTACTTGGTGATGGGGCGGACGATGGAGCAGATGTCGACTTCCTGGACGCCGAGCTGGCGCATGCCGAGGGGCTTGCCGGTGAGGGCGTCGAACATGCGGTCGGGGCGCTTGACCTGGCCGGAGAGAAAGAGGGTGGGGGTGGAGTCGAGCCAGGCGCCGGCGACTCCGGTGACGGCGTTGGTGCCTCCGGGGCCGGTGGTGACCATGCAGACGCCGAGGCCATTGGTGGCCTTGGCGTAGCCTTCGGCGCAGATGGCGGAGGCCTGCTCGTGCGAGTTGCAGATGGCGGTGAGACGGGTCTCGGTGCTGAGCGACTGGTTGAGGTGCATGGCGCCGCCGCCGGTGACGAGAAAGACATTGGTGACGCCGAGGTCGGCGACGAATTTTAGGACGTAATCCGAAAGTTTCATCGGGTTTGATTCTAAACGGCGGGAGTGTGGGAGTGCACCGCCGCGCGGGCGGCGATCAGCGCATGTTAATTCGTCGCCCGTTATGAAGCCGAAGGATGTCCGTTAAACTTGTCGTGGGGTAACGAGTGTATGAGCATAGGGAGTAGTTCAGCGGCACGACGCTCAATTGGAGCTTCATTCTTGCGGTAGTGAGTAAAGACGAAACTCGCCCGATTCAAAGCTGGCGTAATGTAGCCCATCCGGAGACAGGGCGGCCCGTCCATTCTTTGGGAAAGGGCGGTTCACAATGGGTCTTGGAGATCGACGATCAAAGACTATCCAATCGCCAGTCTCGCTGCAGCGCTTTCCAAAGTTTTCGCAGGATGCGCTTTCGTGTGTGGCGAATGTGGCGTAGCGGGACAGGTCACTCGTTGCACTTACCACTGAGCCGCTGTAATTGGGGGGTATCCATGGCAACGGCTCAGTTGCTGTGTGATCTTTCTTCCAGATCACTAAACGGCCAGCTGGGCTCCCCTTCACATTCATTTGACCGGCTACGCTTCCATCATTCAGAAACCCGACAAGTGCGGCGGTACCTTCTTCTTTGAGTGAAACCGACCAGTCCGCGTGGTCTGCGGACTCTACGTTCATCGAGCACTGGCGTTTGGTACCTGAATAGACAATGTTCGTCGATGAGTACACGTTCGGTCGTAGCTCTTGCCGACAGAGCATGTAAGCCAATTGATGCTCCCCAAACTTGCGGTCCATAGTTCCTACCGGCCAGTCCTGCGTCCATCTTTGAGCTTCCGCCGGTGGAGAACCGTTGAGAACGGAATACGTGCGAGGGCCATTGAGCGTAAATCCCTTCTGAAACACGAGGGCGTGATCCACGAAGGTCGTTTGTTCCAGGAAGCGATCAAACCGCACCACATCTCTAAGCTTTACATCGAGGAGGATTACTGCTGACTTAGACTCATCTGCGCCTTGCGGGTCGAGATTGACCGATTGGAGTCTGAAGAGTAGCGTCCCGCCCGGACCTGCCTCTGCTTCGCCGTCAGCCACTATTTCGCCATTACCATCAGCAAGGTACGGAACGTCCCTGCTTGCGGCTACAGCTCCGTGCAGATCGAAGACCACGATGCGAGCCATTCCATCGACTTTGCGCTCGCGTGACTGACGACAGTTAGGGCTGGTGTTAAAGCCAACGGCGACCTTCTCGTTGCTCAACCAGACCACGAACCTGTACCCGATGATCTGACGCGCACATTTGTCGGCATCCGCTCGAAAGAAGCCGGCCGGCAAACCGTGGGAAGACAGAGAAATGCGGACGGCGGGCATCGGCCCGACTGCCGGCTGCGCCTTTAAATCGCCACAGAAGAAGCTGCTGGCCAGCACTGCGCTAACGATTGTCACAGCCAGCTTATTACGATCGCCTACCATCTTGGCTACCTTACTATGAGGAGCGCTTGCGTGCCCGACGGGAGAACGCCACTAGCCAAGATTCAAGTTCATCTTTAACGGCACAAGAGGTTTATCACTGTTCGTAATGCAGAATCCTTTCGTCTCCTCCTGCACGTTGCATCCGACGCAAAGCAAGTATTGAGTCACTTGACGGAGGCACAAAGCTTCTTTGACTTCCAGCTATCTACCAGGGTGGTGGGTGGCTTCGAGGCATCGTGGAGGATGAGGATCAGGCCGCGACGAGGCTCTGTTCCGATGGCGGTCAGTTCCATGGGCACACCTTCAGGAACAACGATGTCAGAGCCGCTCTTTCCTATCTGTGTCCCGTCCGGGGTCTCCAAACACGTCTCTCCGCTGAGAGTATAAAAGGCTTCGATTCCGGAATGGAGGTGCGTCTTGCTCACCATACCCGGCTGCAGGGTCGCCTCCATAAACTGCGCCGAGTAGGACCGTCCGGCCATGAGGACCAAAGGTCCTATCTGGGTCACGCGTGTGGCAGAGGAGTTGCGTCTGGGCTTGTCGCCGACCGTAAGGAGCCACACCTTTCCCAACGACGCGACGACGGTTCCGTCCGATACTTTCGCGTGCTCCGCGAGTTCTTTTGTAGGGAATACATCAATCGTCCAAAAGACGGATCGACTGGAAGTCCCTACAAGCTGACTGCCAAGAATCCAGCATCCGGTCTCGCCGGTCTTCTGGCTCACTGGTTTACAGCTCACGCGGTCCTGCGGTTGCTGTGCGTACATTGCACTGCCGAGGCCCGCCAGCAGCGAGATACTGGCGGCGATATTCCAAATAAAGGAACGCACGCATGTTCTTCTGATAGCAGGCATTTATTGCTCCTCAGCTTCTTGCACCAGCATATAAGGATCTGGTCGCAAAGGGAGCGATGGATATGCCGAGTCCGTCACGCACTGGACGATCAAGATGACGCGAACGGCGGGAACGCGTAGATTGAGGTGCAGAATCCTTATTCCGGAGGCTTTCCTCATGAACACCCTCGAAGGTCCGCTGCAGCAGATCAAGAATTCCATGCGTGCGGCCTGGATGGCCGGCGACTTCGGTGTGGTCGCCAAGACGATCTCGTCCGGGGCGGAGGCGTTCCTGGCCGGCCTGAAGCTGGTGCCGGGCTCGCGGGTCCTGGATGTGGCTTGCGGTACCGGAAACCTTGCGATACCCGCGGCCCGGGCGGGAGCGAACGTCACGGGCGTGGACATCGCGACGAACCTGCTGGTACAGGCCCGCGAACGTGCCGCGGCGGAAGGTCTGACGATCACGTTCGACGAAGGCGATGCGGAGCAGCTTCCCTACGCCGACGCATCCTTCGACACCGTCATGAGTATGTTTGGAGCCATGTTCGCACCCCGGCCGGAGGTGGTCGCCTCGGAACTGGCCCGGGTGCTGAAGCCGGGCGGCAGGCTCGCGATGGCGAACTGGAACCCGGCGAGCTTTTCCGGCCAGATGTTTCGGGTCAGCATCAAACATGTTGCACCGCCGCCGGGGATCGCTCCGCCGGTGCTTTGGGGGGACGAGGCCACCGTCCGCGCGCGGCTCGCGCCCTTCTTTACGGACATTCAGACCGTGCTGACCCCCATCGACTTCGACATGCCGACCAACGCCGCCGGTGCCGTTTCGTTCTTCCGCAAATACTTTGGCCCAACGCAGATGGCATTTGAGCGTCTGGACGAAGCGAGGCAGACGGCCTTCGCCGCTGAGCTGGAAGCACTCTGGGCGGGAGAGAATGCGGCCTCGGACCCCGAGGTTCACACGCTGATTCATAACGAATACCTGCGGGTTACCGCCATCCGCGTCTGAGCGGCAAGGCAGGCTGGGCTAGAGAACGCTGCGGCCGCCGTCGACGATGAGGTTCTGGCCGGTCATATAGGAGCTGGCGTCGGAGCAGAGGAAGAGGACCGCGCCCTGGTACTCATCCTTGTGGGCCATGCGCGCCATGGGGATGAGAGCGTGCAGCTTGACCGTGAATTCGTCGGGCTGATTGTTGGCAACGCCGCCGGGGGAGATGGCGTTGACGCGAATGCCGTTGTTGACCCAGTAGGTGGAAAGGTAGCGCGTGAGGCCGATCAGCGCGGTCTTTACGACCGAGTAGGTAACGGGTTTGACCGGCTGCTCCGCTTCGGGCAGGCCGTCCTTGCGGTAGAGGCGCTGGTCGGGCGCGATGACCGCCAGGTCGGAAGCTACGTTGAGGATGACGCCGCGGTTGCGCTTCACCATTTCCTGACCGAAGACGCGTGAACAAAGGAACGCGCCGGTGAGGCCGACGGCGATATCCGCGTTCCAGGTGGCGAGGGGGAAGTTCTCCAGCCGCGACCACGGCTGTCCGGGCTTCTGATCCTCGACTTTGGGGTTGTTGGCGGCGTTGTTGATGAGGATGTCGATGCGGCCAAACTTCGCCATGACCTGCTCGCGAACGCCTTCGAGCGAGTGCTCATTCGTGATGTCGGCGGAGAGGCCGAGGCACTCGGGCCCATGGGCGAGCTGGAGCTGTTCGGCGCGGAGAGCGGGGTTGGCATGGGCGAGGTCGAGCAGAACGACGTGGGCTCCGGCGGCGGCGAGGATGGCTCCGTGGTGGTAGCCGAGCAGGCCCGCGCCGCCGGTGATGATGGCGACACGGCCGGTCAGGTCAAACAGGGTCTGGGCTCGGTTGGGGAGGGCGGTGGACATGGTCCTCAGTATCTCAGACGAGAGAACGAAGCTGCCGCTCGGCTACGCGCACGAAGATTGCCGCAAGACGATCGACGGATGTGATCTCAGAGAGCTGGCAGAGGGTCGGAGGCGATTTCCGGCTTCCGCCGCAGCACCAGCGCAGAGAGCAAGGTGATGACGAGGCCGACCGGGAAGGGTTCAAGGAACGTCATCGCCGCGTTGATGAGCGGATTTTGATAGAGCACCTTGAGCTTGTTCATCTCCTCAACCTTCGCCTGCACAGCGGCCGCGGTGGCTCCCGACGCCTGCATCTTTTGGACGACGTGAGCGCCATACTTGTCCATGAAGTCGTGCATGAAGTTGAAGTAAACGATCTCCCACGTGACAACGTAGAAAAGGCACGAGATCAAAGTGATGGAAATCCCGACAGCGAAGGCTTTTCCGAACGTGATCTGTCCACCGCCTATGTTGTCGCGATAGGAGCGGACGCCGAAATACACCAGCAGGAAGGACAACACCATGGTGGTGTAGCCGAGCACCAACGCGATGTTGCCGTGGTTTAACCGGTCCTGGAACGGCAGCATGGCCAGCATCATTACCGAGGCAATGACGCCAGAGATCAGGCCGAAGAGCAGTATCGTTCTTTTCATATATCTCCCTTGCATGGATCGTGATGACGAACCGTACCGCATCTGGCAGGGGCTTTGTCGTCATCCTTTCGGGTGATTTTTGCGCTCCGGAGCTAAATCACACCTTCGAGTGACAGCATCAGGGCAGCAGTCCAAGCTCTTTGCCGAACTGTACGGCCTGCGTTCGCCGCCTGGCACCCAGCTTGCCCAGCACCCGGCTGGAGTGGGTTTTGACGGTGTTCTCGCTCACATAAAGCTTTTCGGCAATCTCGCGGTTGCTCATGCCCTGGGCGATGAGTTCCAGAATCTCGAACTCGCGCGGGGTGATGCCGAGGTCTTCGCGCTTCTTCTCGTCGGGCAGAAAGGGGGCGCGAGGGGCAACTTCCGTCACTACGATCTCGCGGATCTCGCGGATCTCGCGCGGTTTGCCCCTCAGCTTCAGGCCGAGCCAGATGCCAAGGATCGCGAAGGTCGCCGCGACCAGTCCACCGTATATTTCAAGCGAATGTTCGAGGACCAGAAAACGATACTCGGACCACTTCATCAGGGCGATGAGGACCCCAGCGACCAACCCGTAGATCAGGACGTGGCGTTTCATAAAGGTTCAGGAAAGTGGCTCACCCCGAGGGTATCCCGGCGCAGACAACCGCAACAAGAATAGTTTTGCTGTTCAGTGGCGGGAGGGTCAGAGTCTACTTCTATGGCACCTGTTTCAGGCGGGGGCTGTTGAAGCGAGCTTGGGCTACTTCGCCAGCAAACCATGGTTGTGTTCGTAGCTGATGACGCGGGTGAGCTTCCATGCGCCGTGATCGTTATGCCATAGCATCACGAACTTTGCGTCACCCGCCCCCTCCTCGGGGTGTCCGGGGTGATGAAAGCGGTGGATGCCTATTTCGACGGCACCGAACCCCGCTAAGGGGTACACCTCCAGCGTTTGCGGGAGAAGTTCCCGCTGCACCTTTCCGCAAATATTCTGCTGGATGGCAGAAAGGAAGGGTGCTTTGCCCACCGAGAGCCCTGTTTGATCGTGATAAAACTCCAGATCATCGGAGACGATCGCTGCCAGCGTGGTCAGATCGCAACGGTTGTAGGCATCGAAAAGCTTCGCGTCGAGGGACTTTACGGTAGTGAAGAGGGCATCGGATGGAGGATTCGATTGTGCCTTTGCAAGCGGGGCGCAGAGAGTAGACAGAGAAACTAACAACAGGACTTTGAAACCCGGCATGAAAGGACTCCTTCGCGAGAAGACGCGTGACAGAGAAGTACGTCTGTCCCTCGACTATGGTTCCGGGTCCTTTGTTGCGTGTGGTGTTTAAGAAGCAGCCGGTGAAATATTGACTTGACGCATTGGATAACGGGGTAATATGGCTTGCCTATGAGAAAGCAGCGCTTTCCCGCGGGTTTCTGCCTCGTTGTGATTTTGTGCCTTTTCATTTTTTCGCACGCCTCCTGCTCAGCGCAGACCACAACGCTCGCGAACACGAAGCTGGAAGAATTCCAGGCGTTGCGTGCTTGCGCGAAAACGGTCCTGCAAGGCTTCCGGCCTATAGCGTCGACGCGGGACTTGCGATTCCTGGGCAAGGTCAGCGATGAGAATACCTTGTGCCGTGGAGGCGTGCGCAGCGAGATGTTTCGCATGACGCCGTGGGTGGATTGGTCCAACTACTGGGGAACCGGTGACATGGCTTCACTGCCGACCGGGTTTATTACGGCAAAGGGGCCGTCTTTTCGAGGCGTGTCCGGGGCCTTGCTCGACCTGGAATTTGAGCGGGTGGAGCTGATCAAGTTCAATCTCTTTGATAATGCCGGAACGTACAAGGATTACGTAGCTGGCCGGGGTAACATCGATGGTCGAGCGCTGAAGGTATGGCCATCGATGCGCCTGCCTTCCACGAGCGCTAGTTATAAAGCGGTCGGTGGAGATGAGACCCAGGTTTGCAAGGGTGATCTGGTTCGCGGACGCACGCTGACCGGGATATGCAATGACGTTGTGAATCCGCTGATGGGCTCGACAGGAACGCCTTTTGCACGCAATGTCGAGTTTGAAACCTCGTTTCCTGAGCTGGGTGCAAATCAGCTCACGCAGAACCGGCACGCGGGTCGCATCGGCCTTCTTTCGCCCGACCCGCAGGTGATAAGCCGGGTTCTGTTCACTCGAAAGCAGACCTCCGGCAACAATTGCAATGCAGGTTTTGGGCTCGAGAACAACACCGCCTCTGCTGCCTGCGACTACCAGAAGGCGCCTTTTTTCAATGTGCTGGCGGCGTACTGGATTCAGTTCATGACGCATGATTGGTTCTCTCATATGGAGGAGGGACACAACGCGACGGAGTATATGGATGTGGGGTGCACGACCAAACTGGTCCATGGAAAAGAAGTGCTGCTGACGCCGGAAGAGATTGAGCAGATCGGCTGCCGTGCCGGCGACCGTGTCGATAGGGGCCTGGTGCTCGATGGCTCTGCGCCGGAAACGTTTACGGTAAACGGCAAGACCTATATGGCGCGGGCGCCAAGAACGTTTGCTAATACGAATACAGCCTGGTGGGACGCCTCGCAGATTTACGGCTACGATGACACCTCGGTGAAGAGGGTGAAACGCGATCCGGCGGACCCAGCCAAGCTTCTACAGGAACACCTGGGTGCAGCCACCGGCGATGCGGTAACAACCGGGTATTTACCGCTGCTTCAACCAGGTGATCCGCAAGCGCCACAGTGGGCCGGTCAGGAAGCCGTGGGGTTCCCAGACAACTTCACTGTCGGAATGAGTTTCCTGCATAACCTGTTCGTCCGCGAGCATAATTCGTTCGTTGCGGAGTTCCGCAGACAGGCGAGCCTCAGGTCTGGCGAGGACTGTGGGTTGCGCAATCCCTCCAATCCTTCCAAAGTGATTCGCTACGGCGATGTAACGCCGGATGAGTTGTATGCAGCGGCACGTCTTGTGGTCGCGGCGGAGATAGCGAAGATCCATACGATCGAATGGACGCCTCAGCTTCTCTATAACGATCCTCTGTACAAGGGCATGAACGCGAATTGGAGTGGCCTGCTGGGGACCGGCGATCCGCTCGTTTCCGATGCGCTCAGAAACGTCGTCACGAAGGGTTTTGGCCAATCAACCAGCGGGAGCGCGGCAACGGTCTGGTACTCCGTCTTCTCTTCCGGTCCGGGCATCTTTGGCCTGGGAAGCACGGCCAAGCCGTATGACATGACGAAGCCGGAGAGCATCAACGGCGGCGTGAACCATTTTGGATCTCCGTTCAACTTTCCCGAAGAGTTTGTGTCGGTCTACCGCTTGCACCCGCTGGTACCCGATCTGATCGAGTTCCGCGATCTTAGTAAGAATCCCAACCAGATCGCTGCCAAAGTCGCAGTGATCTCGACCTTTGAAGGTCGTTCCGCGGAGGCGATCCGGAGTGGCGGCATGGCGAACTGGGGGCTCTCGATGGGCCGTCAGCGGCTGGGCCTGTTGACGCTCCACAATCATCCACAGTTTATGCAGAACATCCTGCTGCCGAGGCTCGACTCTCCGACCCGGAAAATCGATCTTGCTGCGCTGGATCTTATCCGGGATCGCGAGCACGGCGTGCCCCGGTTCAATGAATTTCGGCGGCAGTACGGTCTGCGGCAGCTTACCAGCTACGACGATTTCATCGATAGGCATCTCGACGCGTCGAGTGAAGCACATAAAGCACAGCAGGAGATCGTCGATGAACTGCGCCAGGTCTACGGCACCCATGTTTGCGACAGTGCGAAGGTGATCACCGATGCTCAGAGGAACGACGACAAGACACCGATCAATGATTGTCTGGGTCACCCGAATGGTTCGGTCGTGGACAACGTAGAGGACGTGGATACGGTCGTAGGCTATCTGGCGGAGTCAACCCGGCCACACGGTTTCGCTATATCTGAAACCCAGTTTGTTGTGTTTATCCTCAACGCTTCAAGGCGCTTATTCAGCGACCGGTTTTTTACCTCGAGCTTCCGTCCGGAGTTCTACACGCAAATGGGTGTGGACTGGGTCAATCACAATGGACCGGGACCCGAACAGATTGAACATGGGACGTCAAATGGCCATCCGCAGCCGATATCTCCGCTGAAGCGCGTGCTGCTTCGAAATATCCCTGAGCTGAAGAATGAGCTTGGCCCCGTTGTCAACGCATTTGATCCCTGGGCTCGTGACCGCGGCCAGTATTATTCGCTGGACTGGAAGCCGCGCGTTGGTGCCGAGTCAGACCCAGCGTTCAAGCAGTAAAGCGGCAGGCCTTATCCTTTGCGGCCAGCTCAACCAAAGCCATCACTTGATAGATACGGTTGGCGATGGAGTCGCTCTGACGTGTGACTTCCGCAGTTGACGTGGTTATACGACGCGGGTTTGGCCGCCGTCCATGATGTAGGTGCCGCCGGTGGAGAAGCTCGCTTGCGGACTGCAGAGATAGGCGGCGAGCGAGGCGATCTCGTCGGGCGTTCCGAAGCGGTTTTGGGGGACTTCGGTTTTGAGCATGGCTTCGACGGCGTCCTTGCGGTTGGCGAGGTGGCGCTCCCAGGAGCCGCCGGGAAAGAAGATGTTGCCGGGGGCGATGGTGTTGACACGGATGTGGCTGGGGGCTACCTGGCGCGAGAGGTTCTTGGCGTAGTTATTGAGTGCGGCCTTGGCGGCCGAGTAGGGGAGCGGGGCCGGGGTGGCCTCGACGGCGACGATCGACGAGATGTAGAGGATGGAGCCTGAGCCCTGCGCCGTCATGTGCGGGAGGACCGCTTCGGTGAGGCGGACGGAGGCGAAAAAGTTGAGCTCGAAGAGGCGCGTCCAGTCGTCGGCGGGCGGGAAGGGGCCGGGGGTGCCAGAGCCGGTGCCGAGGTTGGCGATGAGGTGGTCGATGCGGCCGAAGTGGGCGAGCGTGCGGGCGTAAGCTGCGGCGATGGTGGCGGGGTCGGAGAAGTCGCCGGCAATGGGCAGGATGCGCTCGAAGGTTTCAGGCGTGGCGAGGTCGGCGGTGGTCTGCTCGAGGGAGGCTTCGTCGCGGCCGGTCAGGACGATGCGGGCACCCTCCGCCAGGAGGGTCCCGGCGATGGCTCTGCCTATGCCGCGGGAGGAGCCGGCGACGAAGGCGACCTGGTTGGTGAGTTGGAGGTCCATAGGGAAGAGTTGCGTTCTCGGTTGTCTGTTCTCAGTTGTGTGAGGAAGGGCTAAACGGCGGTCCAGCCGCCGTCGACGATGAGGTTCTGGCCGGTGACGTAGGTGCTGGCGTCGGAGGCGAGGAAGAGGAGCGCGCCGCAGAGCTCGATGGGGCGACCGATGCGATTGAGCACGGTGTAGCCCTTGAGGCGCTGGACGAACGGCGAGTCTTCGGTGACGGCGTTCTGGCCGGCGACATCTTCGGTGTTCGAGAAGGGACCGGGCGAGATGCAGTTGGCGCGCACGCCTTCGCGTCCCCAGAAGCTGGCGGTGTAGCGCGTGAAGGCGGCGAGCGCGGCCTTCGAGGCGGAGTAGCCCGGCGGGTTGAGCGACGGTGTGCCTTCGTACAACTGCGGCCTGGGTGCGACGGTGGCGTACATGGTGGCTATGTTGATGATGGAGCCGCGCTGTTGCTGCTTCATGCGCAGGCCGAGGCGCTGGGTGGTCTGGACGGCCCAGTAGACGCCGCCCTGCAGGTTGCGTTGCCACTGGTCAAAGGTACCGTTCTCGAGCGAGCCCTCGGGGACGTTGAAGCCGGTGGCCGCGCCAAGCTCGTGCGCATTATTGATCAGCACGTCGATGGACTTTTCCTCGGCGGCAATGCTGGTGCAAAGGTTGTCGACGGCCGTGGTGTCGTACATATCGATCTGATGGACGCGGATGTTGTCCGAGCCGAACTGGCGGGCCCAGCCTGCGGCCTCTGTGACCAGCCTGTCGCTGCGCCCGAGGGCAACCACGCGGGCTCCGTTGGCCAGGAGCGCAAGCGCGAACGTGCGGCCGAGGAAGCCGGACGCGCCGGTGAGCACGGCAGTCTTGCCTTCGAGAGAGAAGAGTTGATCGCGTTGAAGGTCTGCGGCGGTGATTGGCATAGCTACGAATGTCCTTCAACGTTACAAGATTGCTGCGATAGAACGTCTTACGAACTCCAACTGAGTCTGGATAAACGGGACCTCATCGCCGGGCGTGCCGCGGGCGACCTGAAGAGTGAAGCCGCCGGTGTAGCCGATCGAGGCGATGGCGCGGAAGACGTCGTCGAAGTCGGCCGAGCCGGTGCCCAGCGGACGGGTTTCGATGCCGCCTTCGGGCTTGCGGTAACGGTCCTTGATGTGGACGGAGCCGATGCGGTCGCCGTAGGCAGAAAATTCGTCGGTGGCGATGAAGCCCAGGCCGGAGGAGTTGCCGGAGTCCCAGTTGACCTTCAGCATGGGGTGCGGGATGCGGGCCAGGAAGGCGGCGAACTCGGCAGGACCGAAGTCGGCTTCGAGATGCAGTTCCACGCCATGCTGCGCCGCGACGGGCAGCGCCCGCTTGAGGATATCGAGGACGGCCTGCTTCTCATACTCGCCATTGATCCTGGAGTTGTCGACGAAGGGCAGCACAAGGCGGTTGGCTCCGATGCGCGCGGCGACAGGAATGAGGGTGTGGAGGTGCTGCTCGCGGCGGGTGCGCTCGGCGGGGCTGCAGCGGAGGAGCGGAACGTCCATGAACCAGTCGCCGCAGAGAGCGGGCGTGGCGATGTGGTGCTCGGCCTTGAGGGCGTCCATTTCGGCCAAGCCTGCTTCTGAAAAGATCGGGTTGGCGATGCGGCCGCTGGCGTCTTTGCCCTCGCCAAATGCGTCGTGGATCCACTCGATGTAGTCGAGTCCGGCGGCGCGGGCGCGAGCAAACTCTTCGCGCCAGGCGGTGCGCGGAAAGGATTGGAAGCGGCCATCCTCTGGAGGCGAAAGGCGGCCCTGCATGACGCCGAAGGTGCGCGGTTTGGGGTTATCGGAAGCGTCCTGCATGGACTTTAACGATACACGGGCTACTTCGCCAGGTACTTGTCGGGGATCGCGGAGCCGGGGCGCTCGGAGTCCCAGAGGATCTGGACTACCCAATAGCGATCGCCGTCCTTGATGAGCGAAATGCTGTTGATGCCGCGGGCGAAGGGCTGGGGATCGGCCGGGGAGTGGCGACTTTCGTAGGTGCTCCAGACGTGGGCGATGTTGCCGAAGGCCTCGACGCGGTTGGCGACGCCGCGCTCGGCAAAGCCCTGGGTGAGCATGGCGGGTGAGCTGCGGGCGATGTAGTCCTCGACGGTATAGGGCGCGATGTCGTTGTGCGCCGGCGGGGCGGCGGGGTCGGTCGCAGGCCGAGGCACGCGCACCGGCATGAGGCGGGCGTCGGGGACAAAGAGCGAACGGAAGCGGTCCCAGTCGCGGGGCTTGCCGGCCGGTCCGGAGATCACGTCATAGACGGCGGCGGTGATGGCTTCAATGGACTTGACGTCTTCCGGCTTGGCGACGGGCCAACCCGGGTGCGAGGCGATGGAGCCGGGGACCGGTTTGGGGGCAGCTGGCGCGGCGGGGGTTTGGGCGGAGAGTTGCGTGATCGAGAGGCAGAGGAAAGCTAAGGCGAGGAACTTTGGCTTTGACGTCATGAATGCTCCTGAACGATTGCAAGCCGAATGCTAGCAGAGCCGCGCGGTCCTGATACCGGTGCTCGCTGTGGTGATGTCCTTGTTTTCCTTGGAGAGCCCGACAATTGTGGAGAAGCAGGGACAGCGAATCGCCGCTGATGACGGGTTTGCGGACGCTTTGCGCACATTGCGGACGGGGGTTATCGGAGACAGCTCTCGAAGCAGTGTGGAGAAGTGGGATAAGGCGGTACTGGATGGAGACAGGGGACCGGCGTTGCGCATTACGGTCGGATTCCCGAACTGGTTTTGGAAAGCGTGTACCGCATTGGGGGGTGCGTGGTTGCAGGCGATGGACTTGATATCCACGTTTGCACCGCGAACGACTGTTACTACGAGTATTTATCTCTCTTTTATGGTGTTTCTTAGAAGCCTCTCGCGGGGGCAGAAGGGGTTGGAACTTCCGGCATTGGTGGGCGTGTGGAGTCCCACAAAATCGACCGTGATATTCACAACCCCATGGGTTCCCGCAAAATGCCGTCTACGCCCTAGAATCGAGACACCTGCGCAAGCGCACATCTTCCGTTCTTTGAAGTGCGCGCGTCCGCAGTCCAAAGGGAGACCTGACCTTGTCCACCGCATCGATTACGCCCGACGTCGCAGCGCCTACCGGCAACCTTGAGATCACGGTCTCCCGCGCGGAGTTGCTGCGCGAATTGACGGCGGCGCAGTCGGTCGTCGAACGCAAGACGACGATCCCGATTCTGTCGAATTTCCTGTTTGAAGCGCACGACGACACGCTGACGATCACGGCGACGGACCTGGACCAGAGCCTGAAGACCAGCTGTGCGGCGAAGGTGAAGAAGTCCGGCTCCTGCACGATTCCGGCACGCAAGCTGTACGACTACATCCGGCTTCTGCCCGAGGGCGACATCAGCCTGAAGCTGATGGACAACCACTGGGTGCAGATCCGCGCAGGCCGGTCGAACACCAAGATGGTGGGCATGGCGCGGGCAAACTTTCCGCAGGTGCCGGAGTTTCCCGCTGCAGGGGCGTTCAAGATCAACGCGGCGAGTCTGCGCAACATGATTTCGAAGACGATCTTTGCGATCTCGAACGAAGAGTCGCGCTACACGCTGAATGGAGCTCTGCTGGTGCTGAAGGCGGAGTCGATGGCGATGGTGGCAACCGATGGGCATCGCCTGGCGCACATCGAGAAGACGGGTGAGTCGCTGGAAGGGATTTCGGGCGAGAAGAAGACGCTGATTCCGCGCAAGGCGCTGGGCGAGCTGGCGTCACTGCTGGCCGCGTCGGACGCGGAGACGATCGAGTTTGCGGACGACGAGCAGACACTGTTCTTCCGCGTGAAGGGCCGCGTGCTGACCAGCCGCAAGCTGACCGGGCAGTTCCCGAATTACGAGGCGGTGCTGCCGCGCGACAATAACAAGTTTGTGATTGTGCGGTCCGAAGACCTGATGAGCTCGCTGCAGCGGGTGGCGCAGTTTGCGGACGAGCGCTCGGGCGCAATCAAGATTCGGCTGGAGCAGAACGAGCTGAAGCTGAGTGCGCAGTCGACTGACTCGGGCGAATCAGAGGACATCATCGAGACGCCGTACAACTACGATCCGCTGGTGGTGGGCTTCAACTCGGCTTACCTGATCGACTTCCTGAAGGCGACGGGCGAGACTGGTGAGGTGCGGCTGGAGTTCAAGGACGCGCAGTCCGCGGGGCAGATGCGGCCGGAAGATGCAAATGAGGATGTGAAGTACCGGTACATCTTGATGCCGATGCGGATTTGATCGGCTGACCGGAGTTGGAGTCGACCACTGGCGAGAAGAGCGTCTATCGTGACCAGTCCATCCATGCTGTCAGAGCGGAATGAATCGATCACATTGACCTGATCGTTACTTAGAGGCTCGCCGATGGGACGGGTGCTGTCGGAATCAGGGGTCCTATGGGTTGCAGAAAGTAGATTTCACGGTAAGCTAGCTGGACAAAGGCGGTTCCGATGCGGATTGCAGGGTTGATTGTAGCTTTTGTAATGCCAGTGGTACTGGGTTCGCCAATCAGAGCTCACTCGCAAGACCTGATCAATGCAAAAGACGCTGCCGAGATCCATTCAGCGCTCAATGGTATCCAGGCTGCGTGGAATCATCATGATATGAAGGCGTTCGTTAGCTATATGACGGACGACGTGCGGTGGGTGAATGTGGTCGGCATGTGCTGGCGCGGTAAAGCGCAGGTCTTTCTTGCGCATGACCGCATGCATCAAACGACTTTCAAGAACCGGCAATGGCACGACGCGGACATGATTGAATTGCGGGAGGTCGCTCCAGGCGTTGTGATCGTCACCGAAGCTGTTCCGATGGATGGATTTCCTTCGCCTGACGGGTCGACTGCGCCGCCGAATAGGGACATGCTGACGTTGGTCTTTGTGCATCACGATAAGCGTTGGCTCGTCGCGGAAGGTCATAATACTGCGATCGATACAAAGGCAGCCGCGCACGATCCGGGAAAGTGAAACGCAAGCTGCTTGTACAGCACTAGGGCAGAGCTTGCTCCTCAAACTAAGGCTGTGGTCGGGATAAGTCATCATAAGTCGGCATGTCGTCATTCATCGACGCAAGCTGCCGATAAGCGGGGTTCTCAGTACTGATCGCGTGTTCAGATGGCTGCCGGTGCGAAGACCTGGGTGATCCCAGATCGGTTGTGCTCAAGAATCGAGTTCACTCGAACCGGTTTCGGTAGCTTCAGCGGCTCAGCACTAACGAACCTGCAAGAAGGCCGGCAATACAGACATGGGGGTTCAGTGCTGTTGCGCGCGGCGTGTGGCTTTTCCCCGTGCGCCGCGCTGTGGTGTGTGCTTGCCGCACGAGGAGGGGACGTTGGCCATCTGCTTTGCGAAGACACGGTAGCTTTGTGTGCCCGGTCGCAACGTGGACCAGTAGCTGCTGCGGGAGAGCAGCGGCTTGTCATTGTCGATGATCTGGGTTTTGAGTATACGGATTCCGCAGCCGAGATTGCGCTCAGGCTGGAGGATGGTGCGGGCTGGGTCTTTGGGACCGAGCCGGCTGTCGGCCTGCCAATCAAAGTCACAGCCGTAGGCTTCCCCGTCCTGATACGAGAGTTGCAACAAGCCTTCCTGGCGCATGGAACGGTGCGTGATCTTATCCGTTTTGGCGAGGGCGGCCTGCGTGTGGTGGGCGCTTGCCTCGGGTTTGAGGCCGGCTTCGGCGGCTGCCATGGCCTGCATCGTGTACGCCCAGAACGCCCGCTTGTCGACTTCTGACGCGGCAGAGAAGGCCGGGCAATACGACGCTACGGCGTGTGCAGCCTTGGCAGAGAGCAGATCGGGCGGGAGGTTTTTCTCAATGTAGGCATCCCATGCCGGTGTCCACGCGTTTTCGGTACCGAGTTCGTCCTTTTTTTCAGAAAGCGGCGTGGCTGGCGCAGCCTTGACCGCGGGCTGGCTGGGTGCGGGCGGTGGTGCAGGAGACTGCTTGCAGCCATTGACGGCTAAAACAATTGTGAACAGGACAGAGCCAGCGCGGTGTGTCATATGAGCCTCACATCCCCGTGATCGTCGCCGGGCAGACTATGGCTACGATGTCTATAGTTCGGGCACAGTTGCACTTAGAAAACCTTTACAACTTCTGGGAAGCGCGTGTGGCAGGAGTTGTCGGCTGTGGGGTCTTCTATGAGTGCATTGGCCTGTGGGGCGTCCCAGGACGGCTTGGCTTGCGGTTTACTAGTCACCCGTCCACACCATGCCACGCTAGTCGAAGTTTGGGCCAAGAGTGGGCCGAAGTATTCGAACAGGGCCTATACTCGGCTTCACGTTTCGGGTGACCCCAAGGCCGCCAAGAGAAACGCAAAGGAGCCATTCCATGCCGAAGTTCTTAACGGAAGCGACCTATACCGCCGAAGGGCACAAGGGGCTGGCCAAGGAGAAGGCCTCCGGCCGGAAGTCAGCAATAACGCAGGCTGTCGAGAAGCTTGGAGGGAAACTCGAGGCCATGTATTTCTGTCTGGGCGAGAATGATGTCATTCTGATCACGGACCTGCCGGATCATGTGAGCGCGGCTGCACTCGGTTCCGCGGCCTGCGCCAGCGGAATGACTCGCACCAAGACAACCCAGCTACTCACTATCGAGGAGACGGACGAGGCTCTCGGCAAAAGTGTGGGTTATCGGGCTCCGGGAGCCTAGCCTGACTACGCACACACTGACTGGAAGGATGGCGAGCGGCCTGGACGTTTAAAGCCCCGGCGTGACACCAGCGTCGTCCCCTACACTAGCAAAATGTTTCCTATCCGAACGTTTTTGGTGCTGCCAGCAGTATTCGCTGCTGGCGCGTGTCTATCCGCTCAGCAAGCCGACACCGTGCTGATCCACGGCACCATCCTCACCGTGGATGCGAAGGACTCTGTCGCGCAGGCGTTGGCGATTCGCGACGGCGGCATCATCGCCGTAGGCACCGACGCGCAGGTGATGAAGTTAGCCGGAAAGGCGACGCGCATCGTTGACCTGCACGGACGCACCGCCACTCCCGGCATGATTGACACGCACAGCCACTACGCCGAAGCTGGCGCCAGGGACCTGTTTCAGCTCAAGTTGGAGGATGCTGTCAGCATCGCGGACGTCGTTGCACGCGTGAAGGCCCGCGTCGCCCTGGCCAAGCCGGGAGAGTGGGTTCGCGGGGTCGGTTGGGACGAAGGCAAGCTGGCCGAGCGCCGCTACATCCATGCCTCCGACCTGGACGCCGTCTCGCCCAACAACCCTGTCCTGCTCATCCACACCACACTGCATTACGCTACGGCCAACAGCTATGCGCTCAAGCTGGCCGGCATCAACGAAGGATCCAAGAGTCCGGCCAATGGCACCATCGATCGAGATGCAGAAGGGCATATCACCGGGGTGCTTAAGGAAGCTGCAAGGGCTCCTATCTCCGCGCTGCTACCGCAGTTTACGCAGGACGAGATCAAGCAGGGCATCCTGAAGGAGATGGACGACCTGCATCGCGAAGGCGTCACTGGATTCAAAGACACGTTGACCGGCACCCAGTGGACCGCCCTTGAAGATTTGGAAAGGGACGGGAAGCTCAATGAGCGCGTCTGCGCGTTGTGGCGCGCTGGAGAATCGGTCGCGAGTGCTCAGACGGTGCTGACGGCGATCCAGCGGACATCTCCTACGCCGCGTGCGTATCGTCACGGCCACCTGGCTACCTGCGGCGTAAAGATCTTCATGGACGGCTCCGCGATGGCCCGCACTGCGTGGAGCTATCAGCCCTGGTTGAAAGACGGCAACGTGGATGAGGGAAACACCGGCTACCCGAGCGTGGACCCCCAGGTTTACCGCCAGATGGTACGCCTCTTCCATCAGGCCGGCATCTCCATAGGAACCCACGCGATCGGCGAGCACGCCATCGACTGGGTAGTCGACACGTATACGCTGGTCGAGAAGGAGAAGCCGACCGTGGGCCTGCGGCATTCGATCATTCACGCAAACTTCCCCACGCCGCACGCTATCGACGTAATGGCCGCGCTCGAAAAACAATACGACGCTGGCTATCCAGAGGTGCAGCCGGTTTTTCTGTGGTGGTTCGGCGAGAATTGGCTACCCACTCTTGGCGCTGAGCGGATGCGCCTCATTTTCCCACTCAAGACGTATTCGGACCGAGGCATTCGCTGGACTTCCGGCACTGACTATAGCGTCGCGCCGCTCGCGCCGCGTTATGGGCTTTGGGCGGCGGTAGCGCGCGAAGCCCTGCGCGGCAAGCATCCCTTCGACAGCGCGCAGGCGGTAGACATACACACGGCTCTGCGCTCGTACACTGTGGAAGCCGCCCGGCAACTCTTCCTTGAAGAGCAGGTCGGATCACTCGAAGCAGGCAAGCGCGCCGACATCGCGGTATGGGACCGCAATCCCTACAGCATCCGTTCCAGTGACCTGAAGAACCTGAAGTGCGAGATGACGATCATCGATGGCAAAACCGTCTATGCATCGCCTGCGTCAGCCACCGCCTATTAGCGGAGGGCGTTCGTCTCCCTAGACGACGCGAAGGAGCCAGGTTGTTGTTCGTGCCGGATTGATGAAGACAAGTCGGCATGTCTGCAGTCATCGGCAGCAAGCTGCCGGGAAGCGCATTTGTGATGGCTAATTCTTCTTCGTCTTGTTCGTCTGGTTCGTCACCGCTAGAGCCGCTGCCAGTACGGTATCTCTTCCGCTTGCTATGTCCGCCGCGGTAAGTCTTACAGGCACATCTGGCGTTACCCCAGCATCCGGCAGCGGCTGCGGGGGAAAGGTGCCGATCAGTGGAATGTCAAGCTCGATGCCGGAATGAGGGAGGCGCAGAAAAAAGAAGGCTCCTCCATTGATTCCACGTTGGCTGCCTCCCGTAGTTTGTCCAATCAAGATGCCCAGATGATGCGACTGGATTTCCTGCGCGAACTGAAATGTGGCAGAGCTGTTGGTAGCATCGGTCAACACGATGACTTTCCCATGGAACCGGAGTTCCGCAGGTTTAATAACGTCCCCTGCGCTGTTGTCGTCATCGCGAGTGAGTTTGAAGTACGGTATGTCTGGGGGTGCGGTCGGCCACGGCGTCGAGAGCTCGACAGCAGAGGCTCCCCAATCACGAAAGCTGTTGTCCCACGTATCAAGATACGGCGAAAGCTCGTCAGGAACTTTCCGATACCGCACCAGCCTGCGCATGGGGGATAACGTCATGGGCGAGCCGATCAGATACGGAAGGATTTCGTTGCCCACATCGTCCCCGCCTTCGTTTCCCCGGATATCGAGAATCAAACTGGGAGCATGGCTTGTGACTGCACCCTCCACCGTTTTTTTCAGCCATTGCTTCCAGTCCCATTTACTGTCGTAAAGCGCCCAGGTAGGCATCTTGATGTATACGCTTCCGCTGGCCAGGTTCTTCGATTGAAAGAGGACCTCGTTGCCACCTTTTCTTTGTGCCTCGCGCTCCTTGATCGGAGCGATGCGTTGCTCGAAGGTAAACGGAGTGGCCACAACATGGCTGAGCCGACTTGCGGCAGGCAGCCGCACTGCGAAATTCATCTGCATTGTTGCGGAGGGGAAAAACATCGGATAGTAAAGATCGAATGTCTCGTAGATGCTTTCGCCGGTAACGGCAAGCTGCGCAATCCGTTTACTATCGTTCGCACCGTCCGCTCGCGTGACCGTCATCAGCCTGGCCAGGATCGCCTGAACAGGTACTCCGTCGATTGAAGTGATTTCGGTTCCTCGGGGCAGCGAATTGTCTGGAGTAAAGTCCTGCGTTACGATCATGCGGCGATTCAGCCACAGGAAGTAAAACGGCACGCGTCTCGATGATTTAAAGAGCGATTCAATCACTTCCCTGGATTGGTTGAAAGGATTTGCCTGCGTGTGCCCGCAACGAACTTTTGCCGCGAACTCCGAGAACGCGAGAAACGCATCTTGCCGCGATTCGTCATGATCGAGTTGACGGTCCAGCGCCTCAAACGCTGCATCCATCTCAGGCTTGCTGTTGTAGCGATAGAGCCCAGGGTGCAAAGCTTCGTACGCCTTACGCAACACGGCAGCGTCAGCTCGGAGGTCGCTTCCTTTCAGCAATGGCGCGCTTGCACTCTGCGCAGCTCCCGGGATCACGCAGGCGAACAGCAACACGCCAAGACGGGGTAAATTACGAATCTCATTCATAGAAGGGTAAGAGCGACGTCGGTGCGCAGAGTGTACATCACAAGGTCCGGTCAGCCCTCATACGTCGGCATGTCGTGACAGATCGAACATATAGCGCAGCTTCCCGATAGGGCTTCGGTGCCGGATGATCAGGGCCTGCCTGAGGGCAGGACTTTGACCGCTGAGCCAACCGAAACCGGAGACTCCATGCAACCGGCGCCGTAGTAAAGAGTGGCAGGCACCAGGCTGACTGCAATTGATGGGCGGCGGGTTGCCTCGCTGCTGCTTACGAGCGATAGTCGTCCCGGGCTTGTTACCCCTGGTTACTTCTTCCCGCTCCGGGCGCGTCTAAGGTAGGGTGCGCTGCTGCGGCTCAGGATCTTAAGCTTCGTGGCGCGGGCGACCAGTCTCGAGCAACTCAAAGTAAATGACCGGTCAACTCAGGAACAGGGAGATATCTATGTATATTCATCGGCTATGCACTACCCGGACTGTGGCGCTATCTGTCGCCATGATCACGTCGCTGGGCCTCGCGGCTTCGGCTCAGGAAGCCACCATTGAAGGGATGGTCACTGGCAGAAGCGGACCTTCGATGTCGGTAAAAACGGCAGACAGCCCGAGGCTCACTGTAATTTTGTCGGACAGCACGAAGGCGACAGAAAAAGGCGGATTCCTTGGTCTGGGCAGAAAAAATCTCGGCATCGCTGCCCTGGTCCCAGGCCTGGCGGTCAAGGTAGAGGGCGCTTACAACCCCGATCACCAGTTGGTCGCGAAAAAGGTAACGTTCTCGCGAGTTGCCCTGAAGACGGCCAAGCAGATTGAAGCGGGTTTGTATCCTACCAATGAGCAGATTGCGGCTGCTCAGGATCAACTCAAGAGCGATCGCAAGGACATCGATCAAGGCGCGCTGGGCATTGCAAAAAACTCGCAGGATATCGACGCGACCAAGCAGGGACTCGCCGCGACGAACGAAGCCACCGCAGCAAATACGCAAGGCATCGGCCACGCGAACCAGCGGTTCACGACGTTGGATCAGTACGAAACCAAAGGAAGCATGACGGTCAACTTCGCCAACGGACAGGCTACGGTCCGCAAGAAGGATAAGGAAGAAATCACCAACTTCGTGAAGACGGCTGCCGACACCCCGGGATACATGATCGAAGTCCAGGGTTTTGCTTCTGCGACAGGCTCTGCAACGAAGAATCAGCGCTTGAGCTCTGAACGCGCCGAAGCCGTCCTGGCGATCATTCAGCAGACAGGCGTTGTTCCGATGACCAGAATCCTGGCACCGGCTGCTATGGGGACGACGAACCCGGTTGCAACCGAACGGGGCCGGAGTGCACAGGCTCAGAACCGTCGAGTGGTCGTTACGATCGTGGTCAATAAAGGCATCACTGGCTAAAGCTCGGATGTGAACGCGTTACTTCTGGACCGTGAGGTTCTGAAGTTCGGCAATAAGGCGAATAGACTCTGGCGGTAGTGCGAGGAACCTAAAGTTCTCGCCCTACCGCTTGGTCTTTTTGGTCCCCCGGGATCTTAATCATCCGCGGTAGTAAGTTTGGATCACTGTCGCAACTCGACCGTGGTTGCACCCTGGCCCCCCTCGTTATAGGGTGGCTCGGTGACGGCGGTGACATGAGGATGGTTGCGCAGGAACTCGCGCAGGGTGCGGCGAAGGATGCCCATGCCGACGCCATGCACGACGCGGATGCGGGGCAGACCGGCGAGGAAGGCGCGCTCGACAAAGCGTTGCACGTCGCTCTCGGCTTCGTCGGCGGTCTTGCCGATGACGTTGATCTCGGAACTCATGTACTCGGCGTCATCGGATCCGGTGGCGGTGGACACGCTGATGCCTCCGCGCTTGCGGGCGAGTGGTTCCGTTGAGGCGGCAACAACCTCCGCGATGTCTGCGCGGGGGACGCGCATCTTCATCGCGCCGACCGCGACTTCAAAGGTCCGGGCGTCGATCACGCGAGAGACGCGGCCTTCGCGGCCGAGTGATTTGAGGCGGACCAGGTCGCCCTGACGGGGTTCGCGCTGGCGGTCGGCATGAGCGGGATGGTCTGGTTTGTCTGCGCCAGTGGTGTGGGTAAGGACGGTGGTTTGGAACTGCTCAGAGAATTCGCGGCGAAGCTGCGCGACACGGAGAGCGGAGCTGCGGGCGATTTTCTGGGCTACAGTTTTATCCTCAATCGACTTCACGCTATCGCGAAGCTGCGACTCGAAGTCCTTGATGAGTGCTTCGAGCTTTTCGCCGAGTTCGCGGGTGCGGGCCTTCTGCTCGGCGCGGCCTTCGGTTTCGAGGCGAAGACGTTCTTTCGCTAGGGACTGTTCGCGCTGGGCTAGTTGAAAGCGTTCGTTGCTGGCGGCGGAGATTTGGGCGTGCAGATCGTCGAGGAAGCGGCCAATGTCCGCGGTCTGCGTGCTCATCTGGGTGCGCGCGTTGGCGACGATGGCGGGGTCGAGGCCGAGACGTGCCGCGATGTTGAGACCGGCGGAGGCGCCCGGCACGCCGAGACGCAAATCGTAGGTGGGCGTGAGCGTCGCTTCGTCGAAGCCGACCGCGGCGTTCAGCACGCCTTCATGCCGCGTGGCATAGACCTTGAGCGAGGTGAGGTGCGTGGTGATGAGCGTCCATGCAGCGCGATGCAGAAAGTGTTCGGCTACGGCAACGGCAAGGGCGGCACCCTCTTCGGGATCGGTGGCAGAGCCAAGCTCGTCGAGCAGGACGAGGGAGTCGGCGTCGGCGATGCGCGCGATGCGGTCTACGTTGACGACGTGCGCGGAGAAGGTGGAGAGATTCTGCTCGATGGACTGCGCGTCGCCAATGTCCGCGTAAATGGCGGTGAAGAGCGGAAGACGGGCGAGGGTGGCGGGGACCGGTACGCCGGCCTGGGCCATCAGCGCGAGCAGGCCAGCGGTCTTCAGCGCGACGGTTTTACCGCCGGTATTGGGACCGCTGACGATCATCTGTTTTTTGCCTGCGGGCAGCGCGATGGTCAATGGAACTATAGCGGCGTCCTGGGTGCGCAGCCGGAGTTCGAGCAGCGGATGGCGGGCGTTGGCTAGCTCGAGGAGGGCGGTGGGGGCGCTGGTGTCGGCACGTACGCTCCTGCCCATGGCGGTCCACTCTTCGAGTTCCGCGCGCGCGTCGCCGAAGACGGGACGAACGCAGTCGAGGTCCTCTGCGAAGCGTGCGATGGCCTGGTGCGCATCGGTTTCGGCGAGGATGGCAGCGCCGAGCAGAAGAGCCTCGCTCTGGGTGGCAACGGCCCGCGTCATGGCGACGAGGATGCGATGCACCTCGGTCTGCTCTTCGTCGAGCAGGCGGACGAGTTCGTTGTTGTGCTCGATGGTTTCGAGCGGCTCGATAAAGACGGTCTGTCCGCTGGAGCTGGAGCCGTGAATGACGCCGCCGACCTTGCGCTTGAACTCGGCTTTGACGGGAATGACGAAGCGCTCGCCACGCACGGTGATGAGGCTGTCCTGCGTGTTGCCGCCCTCGGTGAGCTTGCCAAGCGCGCGTCGCAGGCTGTCTTCGATGGCGCGGTGCTGACGCTCGAGCGCTCGCCGAATGCGGCGGAGTTCTGGTGAGGCGTCGTCGCTCAGGGTGCCGTCGGGTTCGATTTTACCGCGCAGAAAACGCAGCAGGTTGCCGAGGTCGTGCTCGCGGAGGGGCTCGGAGAGGGCTTCGATGGCGGGCCACAGGTCACGGACCGAGGCGGGAGGCGAGAGCAGCATGTTGCGCCAGGCGTCGACGCGTTCGGCCATGCCGAGCATGGCGAGCAGCTCCAGCGGATCGAGCGCGGAGCCTTCGATGCGTGCCTTATCGAGAAGATCGGTGGGATCGATAAGGCCCTTGAACTCGAAGCCGTTGCCGCCGCTGACGAGGCGACGCATCTCGGCGGTGCGCTGCTGCTGTTGGTCGATCCACGGAAGGTCGGCGCTAGGTTCGAGCGCCAGTACCCAGGCTCGACCCAGCGGCGAGCGGGCACCGGCGGCGAGGCGCTCGCGGAGAGCCTCCCACTGTAGAGCGGGGCCGCCGCGTTCGGTCAGCGTACCCGGGATGTGTGGCAATAACTGCATAACTTCATTCTACGAGCGTGGCGGCGAGTGGGGTCGATCGGGGACGGTTGTAAGCGGGTCGGTCGTAAGATGGTGGGATGGAATTTCCTGCTACACGTCTGCGCCGTCTGCGCAGCACGGGCGCTATGCGTTCGCTGGTCCGGGAGACGCGGCTCGATCCGGCAGCGCTGATCTATCCACTGTTTATTTGCGAGGGCGAAGGCGTGCGCCGCGCGATCGAGTCGATGCCAGGGGTGTTCAATCTCTCGATCGACGAAGCTGTGAAAGAGGCGGAAGAGTGCGCGGGCCTGGGGTTGGGAGGGCTGCTGCTTTTTGGCGTGCCGGACGAGAAGGATGATCAGGGCACAGGCGCGTGGGCGGCGGACGGCATCACGCAACGTGCGCTGCGAGCGATCAAGGCAAGTCACGCGGCGAATTCGCTGGTCGTGATCGCGGATGTTTGTCTGTGCGAGTACACGTCGCACGGACACTGCGGCATTGTGAGCCGCGACGGCGAGCACTATCAGATCGAGAACGATGCGAGTGTGGAGCTGCTGGCGAAGGCTGCGGCGTCGCTGGCCGACGCGGGTGCGGACATCGTCGCACCGAGCGACATGATGGACGGCCGCGTCGCGGCGATCCGCGCCGCGCTCGATGCCGCGGGTAAAGAGATGGTGCCGGTACTTTCGTATGCTTCGAAGTTCGCTTCGGCGTTCTATGGTCCGTTCCGCGAGGCGGCGGGATCGGCGCCACAATTCGGCGACCGCAAAACGTACCAGATGGATGGCGCGAACCTGCGCGAAGCCATGCGCGAGATCGAGCAGGACATCGCCGAGGGCGCGGACATGCTGCTGATGAAGCCGGCCATGCCGTACCTGGATGTCATCCGTGAAGCGCGGCAGCGGTTCGATCTGCCCATGGGCGCGTACCAGGTTTCAGGTGAGTACTCGATGCTGAAGGCGGCATTCGAGCGCGGCTGGCTGGAGCCCGAGCGCGCGATGCTGGAAAGCTTGCTGGGGATACGCAGGGCGGGCGCGGACTTTATCGTGACGTACTTTGCGAAGGATGCGGCAAGGGTTTTATGAGGGAAGGATTCGATTGTGACCAAGGAACGGATCGCAGAGATTAGAACGGAACAGGAGCGTCTGCGAGTGTTCGCGTCTCAGGTAAGTTCGCCGGCGGTACTCGTTCCTGGAACCAAGACAGCATCTCTATTCGGGGAAACGAGGCCGGGCTGGTTCTCCTCGCGGCGGAACTTCTTGAGGCCTCAACGGGCGGACCGGTCAATCTAGCAGCGTGCGGATGGGTTACAGCACCCTGGGCTCCGCTGGAAGGAATTACGCTTGATTCGGATCCCAAGATCGAGATTACGACACACGGTTATCTATTCAAAGCAGGCGTCTATCTACTCGCTGCCCTATTCATTGCCGGATTTATCATGTCCCTGGTAGTCGGAGCGATCACATTAATAGGATGGCTGATACGCCTTTTTCATCGTTAGAACTCATCCGCTTCTGCAAACAGTTCCGCCAGATTGACGAGGATCGGTGTTCCTTCGATTTGCAGCACGCCATCTATAGCTCGCTCGAAACCGCGACTTCCCGCATCGTAGCCACGCCGTTTCCAGGGATCGATGGCCCAGATATTCTGGACACCCATTTGCACGTAGTCGCCGACGCGATCCTGAAGCTCGATAAACGTATCTTCTCGCGACAGCAGCTCGATACAAAGGAGCGGAGGAAACGAAACGATCAGGTCTTTCGGGTCCGTATTGCGGAGTACGCAAAGGTCTGGAATTCGATAACGATCCGAGTACACCTGAAGCCGCTGCTCGGTGAGAATTCGAACACGCCAACTCTTCCGATTGCCATGAAAAATGCTGGCGATAATAGTTTGTAAGTACGCATGCGGCTGCTCGCCCGCGTTCCTCTCTTTCAGTTCGCCGTCAACGTAATCACGGTCAGGCCGGTACGTGGTTTGCAGATATTCGCTTACGGGAATGAGAGTCGCGGTGTTCATGCCTTAACCTCTTGCAGATACTGTACGCGCGGTGCGGTGGAGCCAGATTACCGCAGCGCTTCCAGAAGCATGCGCTTCCATCCCGGCACATCCAAGCTCCAGCAGATCTTCACCGGTTTCTCGCGCGTACGCACCTCGTTCCACACAGCCCGATTGCGCAGGTCACCGGAGACATTCAGCCGGTCCACCACGGTCATGCCGCGGGTCAGGGTGCTTGCAGTCTCTATGTCCACATAGTGCCCCGTGGACGACGTGCATAACTCCGGCTCTAGCAGGATTGCCATGGCAATAGGGTCGGGCAGCGACATTCCACGCTCGCCGGTCTGCGTGAAGTAGGCCTGCCGGGCTGTGCTGTTGCAGTCCACAGCGAACCGTGCCAGCGGCGTTCCCAGAGTTGAAATTTGCGCGATCTCTGCTTCGTTCACGACGGCGCCGTAACGCGAAAGTTCCCACCCGACCATGTCGATCCTCAGGCCGGAAAGGAAGACCTCGCGCGCGGCTTCGGGGTCGACCCAGATGTTGAACTCCGCAGCGGGAGTGACATTGCCTTCCGTGCACGCCGCTCCGCCCATCACGACGCATCGGCTCACCCATTCTGCCAAGCGAGGCTCGCGTCGCAGAGCCAGCGCCAGGTTTGTCAGTGGTCCGAGGGTGATGAGCTCAATTCCTGGGTTCTCCATCGCCAACCTGACGATCGCATCGGCCGCGTGCTCAGAATGCGCAACGGCATGGGCCGGAGCGTAACCATGGTCGCCGAGGCCGTCCACTCCGTGGAACCAGGTAGCCTGTTCGAGATCGCGAACCAGCGGCTTCTCCGCTCCCATGTAGACAGGCACGAGCGCGCCGCAGAGCTCGACGGTGTACAAGGCGTTGCGGGTGGCCTGTTCCACGCCCACGTTTCCCGCGACGACAGTGATGCCAATGACTTCCACCAGCGGCGAGCGCAGCGCCATGATGAGCGCGACAGCATCATCGGAGGCGGTATCGGTATCGATCAGCACTTTCCTTCGTTGCGGCGCGGTCATCGTGCAAGTCTCATTAGTGGAGTCTCCCAAGTGGCTGTGCGCTCATGGTATCGCGGAGATCGAATCCAATCGATTACCGCAGCGTCTAATCCGGTTGGGTCCAGCGCGGCAGCGTAAACTAGAGTGTCGGCACCAATCACTCAGCAAGCCTCGGAACGGAACGGAGCACATTTTGGCAGAGACGATCTACGACCTTGCAATCATCGGCGGCGGCCCCGCCGGCTACACCTGTGGCATCCGCGCCGCGCAACTTGGCCTGAAGGTCGCGCTCATCGAAAAGACGGATAAGCTCGGCGGCACCTGCCTGCATTGGGGCTGCATCCCGACCAAGGCGATGCTGTTTTCTGCCGAGGTGTGGGATCACTTGAAGCACGCGGAAAGTTACGGCATCGGTGGGGTGTCTGCGCCGACGCTGCTCTGGGACAATCTGCTCAAGCGCAAGAACGACATCATCGTAAAGCACACCAAGGGCCTCGACTTCCTGATGAAGAAGAACAAGATCACCGTGGTGCGCGGACACGGCCGCCTCACCGGCCCGGCGAAGGACGGAGTACATACCGTGGACGTCACTGCGGAAGATAAAGGCAAGGGCCAGGGCGCCGAGGCCCAGACCGCGACCAGGATACAAGCGAAGAAGCTCGTTATCGCCACCGGCTCTGACGCCCGCATGTTGCCCGGCTACAAGGCCGACGACACGATTATGACCAATATCGAAATTCTCACGCTGACCGCTATGCCGAAGTCGCTGATTGTGATCGGATCGGGTGCTGTCGGCGTGGAGTTCGCGTCCGTGTTCAAGAGCTTCGGAGCGGACGTGACGATTCTTGAAGCCTTGCCACGCATCGTTCCCGTCGAAGACGAGGATGTTTCCAAAGAACTCGCCCGCCTCTACAAAAAGCGTGGCATCGACATCAACGTTTCCTGCAAGGTGGAGAAGATCGAGAAGATCAAGTCAGGCGCGAAGGTCAGCTTCACCGATGCCGCGGGCAAACCCCAGGTCAAGGAAGCCGAAAAAGTTCTGGTCGCTGTGGGTCGCGGCCCGCGCACCTACGACGCAGGAATCGACAAGACCGGCATTCAGCTCGACCGCGGCTTCATCCCCGTCAACGAGTGGATGGAGACTACGGAGCCCGGCGTTTACGCCATCGGCGATATCGTCGCGGGGCTGCCGCAACTGGCGCACGTCGGAGCCATGGAAGGTGTCGTCGTGGCCTCCAAGCTCGCCGGCAAGTACGCTCGCCCCGTGCGCAAAGACCGCGTTCCGGGCTGCACATACTGCGATCCACAAATCGGGTCTGTTGGCCTGACAGAAGCGCAGGCGAAAGAGAAGGGATATCAGGTCAAGGTCGGCAAGTTCCCATTCGTCGGCAACTCCAAAGCCACCATCGTTGACTCCCACGATGGGTTTGTTAAGGTCGTCTCCGACGCCAAGTATGGCGAAGTCCTCGGTGTTCACATCATCGGTCCGCAGGCCACAGAGCTCATCGCTGAGTGCGTGGTCGCCATAGAGCTCGAAGCTACCATCGAGGAGTTGATGTTCACGATCCACGCGCATCCCACACTGGCCGAGAGCCTGCTCGATGGCTTTTCGAGCGTTGAAGGTATGGCCGTCAACGTATAGAAATTGCAGTCAAGGTATGGAGGTATCCGGCGATTTGGAGATCCGTTTCCGGCCAACGGGCCTCCGCCTTTTGTTGCGGTGACCTGCATGATGGAAGTGCCGCCGGGTCGCTGACAAACTCAGCAGCGGAAGGGCGATTGCCGCGGGAAGGAAGAGCAACACTCCTCGAATCACAGCCGAATGCGACGAGGGGTCCTGGGCCGCAAGGTTCCATCCGAGCAGAGCAAGGCCACTTAGCAGCAGAAGACAACAGCCGAATCTCGACAGCCACCATGCCGCTGTTCTTCCGGTGAAGATCCCAGCCGTGAGCGCAGACATGCCCAGACTGCCAAGGCCGAACAAAGCAGTATCCAGCAGCTTCGATCCGAACACCGGAACCGCCAAAGAATCCAGCCATGGGTTCGCTGCAAAGAAGGCGAACGTCATCGCCAGCAGAAGTTCAAAGAATCCGACGACTCCGACGGCAAAGCGCGCCAAGTGAAGTGCCTCAGACTCTCCATTATGCACATGCACCTTCTCCAACTCGGCCGTATCCCTTACGCCACAGGCGTCCGGACCCAGGCTGAGGTCATCGCCGCCCGCAAATCCGGTGCAATAGGCGACACGCTCCTTCTGATGGAGCATCCGCCCGTACTCACCCTAGGCCGCAACGCCTCCCGCGCAAACATTCTTGCGACCGATGATCTCCTTGCCCACAAAGGTGTTGAGATCCACGAGATCAATCGTGGCGGCGACGTCACGTACCACGGTCCAGGCCAACTGGTCGGCTACCCCATCTTCGACCTGCGCGGCGATCTACCGGGCAAACGCGGCCCGCACCTCGGCCCGGTCGACTTCGTCCGTCTCATGGAAGAAGCTCTCATTCTCACGTGCAAAGACTTCGGAGTGCCCGCACAACGCGTCTGTAAGCGCACCGGCGTCTGGACCCTTGCCGGCGGCAGCAACGCCGAAAAAAAAATCGCCGCTATCGGCATCCACGTCTCGCAAGCCGTAACGTCGCACGGCTTCGCGCTCAATGTAACCACCGACCTGCGTGACTTCGACTGGATCGTTCCCTGCGGCATTGCCGACCGCACGGTTACCTCGCTTGAGCTTGAGGTTCCTACAGGCACCGCGGCGCCCACGATGGAGCAGGCCGCAAACTCAGCCAGCCGCGCCTTCGGCCAGGTATTTCAGCGTCAGATGCTGGCTGTGGGGTCTGTAGACGAACTCTTGAAGCAAGGACTCTCTCTCGCGCTTACGGACTGACAGCGGCCGTGGCACCCTTCTCATCCGTCAAGTGGACGCCCTGCTTCCATCGGTCCAGAATCGCCTCCGTAGCAGTCCAGTCGGCGATGGGACTGCTTCTCAACACCAGGAAGCTGGCTTCGCAGCCCTCCTGCAGGGCCCCTATTTTCCGCTTCGGAAAAATGGCCTGCGGTGTCGTCACGGCGTACAGCCGTAGCAACTCCACATTGGTCCAGACAGAAAGATCGTGCAGATAACGCGCCTCTTCCTTCGTGTCCCGCGAGTAGAAGTCGGAGCCCATCAGGATCGGTATCCCGGCTCGCTTCAGTTTCTTCAAGTTCGCAATCTGCGTCCGCTTGATCACCGCCAGATCCGCAGGCGTCGCGTTTGTGCTTTCGAGTGAAGCTGTAGCGGTCACCTTGACATGCCGCCTCGCCGCGAGCGCAATGTCGCTGTCAGCCAGCTCGTATAGCGTTGGCAAGTCGCCTGGGCGGAGATAGTACCCCGGCATGTGCGCCATCTCGTCCACGCCACCCACCACGGCATCATGAAAGTCGGCGGCCGAGTCGATGTGGGCTACCACCTTGAGCCCCGCCGCGTGAGCCCGTTCCGTAATCAGCGGAATCAACGCGGGTTCTAATCCCCTCAACCGATCAGGTCGTTTCGATCCCGACCCTCCGAGCTCTTCGCTGTGCAGCAGATACACCTTGATCAGGTCGGGCTTCGATGCCATCAGCTTCGGCCACATTGCTGCGAGAGCCTCCGCAGAATCAACCTCCCAGTACGCATCGTTGACGCGCAGCTTTGACCCCCGGATTCGTTTCACCTGTTCCGCGGTCAGGGGATAGTTGAAGATGTTCAGCGCGTATTGCTCATAGATTTCCTTCGGATGTCCACCGGTCGAAGTGATACCCCCATGCGCATACGTAACGTCCACCGTCGTGGGTGTGTTCACCAGCCGCGCCGCGATCACACGGGCTGCGCCTGAGGCGATGTCCGTCACGCCCTGTGCATAGAAAATGCCGTCATGCAGATACTGGCGCGACACCTCGATCGCGCCATCAGTCGAGTCGAAATAATGCTCATGGGCATCCCCAAAGGGCGGAACCACATACCCTCCGTGAAGATCAATCTCCGCGTCCACCCGTTCCGGCCGGCGATGGGTCAGCGAGCCATCTACCGAGTAGAAGTCGTCGGCCTTGAATCTGCTTCCGTCAAACCATAAGCCGCCCGTAAAGTGTGCGTTTGTCCCCAAAATCGAGCCCGGGCCATCCTGGGCCTTCAGGGGGGCAAGACAAACGAATACCATCAGCGCCAGGAACTTTATCATGGCGGGAGTGTATCGAGATTGCCCGGTCTCGTCGTTCTATAACCGCCCACTAGGGCTAGGGCTCTAACGAAAGTCTTATAATCCGAAGGCGCAGCACCGCATTTCCGCAGCAGCGAAGGATGATCCATGCCGACCGAAGTAGTCATGCCCCAGATGGGCGAATCCATCACCGAAGGTACCCTCACCAAGTGGCTCAAGAAGCCCGGCGACACGGTCGCGCGTGACGAACCGCTCTTCGAAATCTCCACGGACAAGGTTGACGCCGAGATCCCATCCCCTGCCGCCGGCACACTGGGCGAAATCAAGATTCAGGAAGGCGCGACGGTCAGCATCAACACCGTTGTCTGCACGATCAACGAAGAAGGCTCGGCCGCCAATGCGGCACCGGGCGCTGCGCCGGCATCCTCACCGAAGGAAGACACCGTCACGCCCGCCGCCGTTGCCACCGCCGCCCGCGACACTGCGGCTGCCGAAGCTGCTACAGCCCCCGCACCTCAGGCCGCAGGGCCCGGCACCGAAGTCACCATGCCCCAAATGGGCGAGTCCATCACAGAAGGCACCATCACCAAGTGGCTTAAGAAGGTTGGCGACACGGTCGCCCGCGACGAGCCTATCTTCGAAATCTCAACTGACAAAGTCGATGCTGAAATCCCGTCACCCGTCGCAGGCATCCTGACCGAGATCAAGGTCCAGGAAGGCGCAACCGTCACTGTCAACACCGTCGTTGCCGTCATCGGTGGAGGCGTAGCAGCTCCCGCAATCGCCGCTTCCGGCGCTGCCACCCCTTCGGCCACCTTCGCCGACATCGCGCCCATCCAGCCCGGGACGCCCACGCCCACTCCCGCTTCTTCAGCGTCCGCCGGCGAAGGCCAGCGTTCCTCCCCGCTCGTCCGCAAGATTGCCAAAGACAACAACGTAGACCTCGGCTCCCTCTCCGGCACGGGCGCGTCCGGTCGCATCACCAAGCAGGACATACTCGGACATCTCGAAGGCGGAGCCAAGCCCGCAACACAGGCCGCTGCAACCCCGGCAGCAGCGGTTACACCCTCGCAGGTTCCCGCGCAGCAGCTCGAATCCGCAAAAGCGACCACCGCTCCCGCCACGGCGGCCGCTCCCGCGCCGCAGTTGGGCGAACTCGTTCCCATGACCAAGATGCGCGCCATCATCGCCAAGCGCATGGTCGAGTCCAAGGCGACCTCCGCTCACGTCCACACCGTCTTCAAGGTGGACATGACCCGCATCGTCAGGCTTCGCGAGAAAGAAAAGACCAAGTACGAGCAGCGCAACGGCGTCAAGCTGACGTATATGCCGTTCATCACCCGCGCCGCCGTCCAGGCGCTCCGCAAGCACCCCATCGTCAACTCCACCACCCAGGGCGACGCCATTCTCTACAACAGGAACATCAACATCGGCATTGCCGTCGCCCTGGAGTGGGGCCTTATCGTCCCCGTCATCAAGCAGACCGAAGAAAAATCGTTCCTCGGCGTAGCCCGCGCGATCGTCGATCTTGCCGATCGCGCCCGTTCCAAAAAGCTCGCCCCTGACGACGTCGCCGGCGGCACATTCACCCTCACCAACTCCGGCATCTTTGGCGAGCAGTTCGGCACCCCCATCATCGCCCAGCCGCAGTCTGCCATCCTGGGAATCGGCGGTCTCAACAAAGAGGCTGAAGTCCTCACCGACAAGGATGGAAACGACGTCATCGCCATCCGCAGCATCCAGCGCTTCACTCTCGGCTTCGATCACCGCACCATCGACGGCTCAGACGCAGGCAAATTCATGTCCGACTTCAAGGCCTATCTCGAAAACTGGTCCGAAGACATCGGTTGATTTGTCATCCGGTAGCGAAGCGATTTGTTGTTTGCGCGTCACCAAGGTAGCGGGTGCCCATGTCGATTTTGGGACATGGGGCACGCGCAACCACCAGGGCCTAACCCTTGTGCCAGATGCTCGCGTTCAGGCAAGTCACCACACCGTCGATGACGGCGCTCAGACCCTCGCTGAAGCCGTTAGCATCCAAAATCTGCTTCTGACTGATCGCATCGGTTACGTTGATCGCCGAAGTCACGATCTCCAACGCAGCGTCCTTCTTCTGCGCTCCGGTCTTGGCTCCAAACAACGACTCAACGCCCTGAATCAGGCTCGGCAAAATAGCAATTCCACGCAAAAATACCTTTAAAAAATTCATCTTTCCCTCTCTCTATCCCAATTGTTAACTGTCCGCTGTCAGCTACTCTTCAATGCTTCCCACTCATCCATGCGATCGCCAGATGCGCAATCGTCAATAGACCGCCAAACGCCCCGACCAGCCCACGCATCCTCTGCACGCTCTTCTCGTGCATCTCGACACGTTCCTCCAGCATGTGCAACCGCCCCGGCTGCCCAATGCCCAGTAATTGCTCCATCTGCGCCTTCAGTACGCTCAGACCCTGCAATACCTTCAGTTCCACTCGGATATCCTTCATGTTCGCTCTCCAGACGCAACAATCTCCTGGCGGCCTCAGAATCTAGTCTGCGGTCGTATGGGCCGGCCCAGGTTGTAGGGAACTGCCACCCCACTCACAGCCTGCTCTTGCAGATCCGCGACGGGCTCGACACTCCATGCTTACTTCGCGTACACGCCACCCGAATTGGGATCGTCCAGCCAGCGCGTCCTCTCTCCCGAACCCGAAAACACCGCGCCCGGCAAAACTGCCCGGCCTGGATTCCCGCTTGGAAAGTTCTGCTTTTGTAGCCCCGGTCGCCTGCCCTGTCAACAAGAGATTTCCCACAGCAGGAAACGTCGCAGAAACCCCATATTTACAATGGTTTTGGTGTATTTTGCGACAATTTCACATTCAAATATTCGCCTAATGTTCGCCAGCGTAAGCACATCCCTTTGCAATCAATCTCTTCCACCTAGGCAGGCCCAACCAGTAGCGCTCCTCTTCCGTCCACCCCAAGCCAATCGCCCCTCCCAATTCGGGAAGCGCGCGTGCCCGAATCGGTACTCGCCAGCAGGCAAAATTCGACGGTTAGGCCATGTCCCGGCGGTCCCAACAGGGGTCCATGGGCCCCATCCATTTTGCGGAGTTTGCGCCCTCCCCTGCCACCCGCTACCATCGCTCTATGGATTCCCCTGCTCTCCCCGTCGCCCGTCGCACCGAAGACATCGCCCTCGATCTGCTTAAATTTGTCGCCGGGCACGCCAACATCGGACGCCCTTCCGGTTCCTCCACCGGCTTCGGCCTGCCCAGTTCCGCAAAATCCGAAGACCAGGTCGAACACCTCCTCGAGCTCTACTCCCGCTGCCGCCAGGCCGTCGAAGCCCCCACCGAGAAATAGCATGATGCCTCTTCGCGTAGCCGTCATCGGGGCGGGAGCCTTCGGCCGCAACCACCTGCGCGTCTATCGTGAGATTGAAACAGCCCTACCGGCCGACCTCGAACTGGCCGCCATCGTCGAGACCGACCCCACCGCCCGTGCCGCCGCCGCCGCCCGGTACACCATCCCCGCCTTCGCGTCCGTCGAAGACCTCCTCGCCTCCGGCGCACACTTCGATGCCGCTTCGGTCTGTGTCCCAACCGTCCAACACGCCGCCGTTGCTGGTCATCTACTCCGCCATCGGAAAGACGTGCTCATCGAGAAACCCTTCGCCGCGTCTCTGGCCGAGGCCGATGATCTCCTCGCCCTCGCCGGCGCCCACAGTTGCATCCTCCAGATTGGTCACCTCGAGCGCTTCAACCCCGCTGTCACGGCCGTCGTCCCCCTGCTCAACCGCCCCATGTTCTTCGAGGCCCACCGCCTCAGCATCTTTACCCCCCGTTCGCTCGACGTCGACGTCGTCCTCGACCTCATGATCCACGACCTCGACATCGTCCTCCAGCTCGCCGCCTCACCCGTCCGCGAGCTCCGTGCCGTCGGCCTCCCCGTCCTCTCCCCCAAGGTCGATATCGCCAACGTCCGCGTCGAGTTCGAGTCCGGCTGCGTCGCTAACTTCACCGCTTCTCGCGTCTCCACCGAGCAGGTTCGAAAACTCCGCTTTTTCCAGCCCCGCCAGTACCTCTCCCTCGATTTCGCCCGTCAGGAGCTCCTCACCATCGACGTTGCCGATGCCGCACCTGTGAGTATTGCGGACCCAGGAGTAGTGCCCACGCCGCACCCCTCTGTTGGCCTCAACCTGCAAAAGTTCACGGTAGAACGCTCGGAGCCCCTCCGGCTCGAACTCGAGAACTTCCTTCAATCCGTCCGCACCCGCATTCCGCCGCGAGTTACCGGCGAACAAGGCCGCGCCGCCCTCGCGCTCGCCCTCGACATCAACGCCGCCATAGCCGACCACGCCCACCGCGCCGGCCTGTAGAGGCAGCAGACAGCACAGCAGCAAACCGCGCAGCAGCCAACAGTGAACAGCCGCAACCGCACCGTAATCGAGCCGCTTCCCGGAGCGGCGAAGAAGCCCTGTTCGCTGCAACTGTTCGCTGGCCTTTACTCCATCTTCTGCACAGCAAATTTCTCCGGAATCTTCAACTCAAACTGGTCGTCCTCCAGCTTTTCATTGATCGTCAGCTTTGTAATCTCGATCTTCAGCGTGTACTCGTCCTGCGGCCTGCGAATCGTAATCAGGGAGGGAAACAAGACGTCCCCATACTTCTGATAGCGGTCATACATCGCCTGCGTCACGATGCGCCCGTGAACGTCGTAGATGTCCTGTTGAAACGGCAGCATATCGATTCTATTGATATGCACGACACGCAACCTGTTGAGCACGTTGCCGCTCTTGATTCGCGACACCGTCAGGTCATAATCCGGCTCCTCGATCGCTTCGTACTTGTTGGTCGCAGACGGTATGATCCGCATGTTCTCCGTCAGAGTTAGAAATTCGTCCACGCGTACCCCGGGCACCAGCAGCGAGTCGAAGAAGACCGCCGGACGCAGGTTCTCCAGCCCGTTTTTCGAGGGCTTCGTTACCTGATTGGTCCCCACAATGGCCCGGTTCCTGGGCGGGATCAGCAGCGTGAAATGCTCCGCATCGCTCACCATGTCAACGGCCCGCGATCCAATCACCGGAAGCTGCATCAGCACCCTCAGATCGCTCGGCTTGCGCACAAAAATGTAGCCACGAAAAGACGTGTACTCGGTGACCTTGCCTTCCTTGCCTCCACCTACCGTGGCTGTAATCTGCACCGAGGCGTTAAGCGTCTTGATGGCCGCATCGCGCTCGGACAACTCGCGCTCCAGCACCTCCACGGGCGCACTGATGTACATGCTCGGCGCCGAAGTCTTCTGCACGATACGAACGGTCTTGTAGCATCCGGTCAGCCCACCCGCCAGCGCCACAATCAACACCGAAACTGCTCTCAAATTGCTCATCCCGTAAGAAACAATAAGTATATCGACTCTGGCTGCACCAACATCGATTCACATTGTTTTCGGCCGGTCACCCATAAGCCGGGGTGGCCCCGTTCATCACGGCACTAAAGTAATGAGCAGAAGAGCTAAAAATCGCGCCCCCTTGCCCCCGCCCGAGCCATGGGTTTAACTCATTCACCGCTCACCGCTCAGCTCTCACCGCCCGGCCTCCCGGAACGCCAGCACCTGTGCCTCATGTTCCTTCAAGTCCTTCGCAAACCGCGTTCGTCCGTTCGCATCGGCGACAAAGTACAGGTACTCGGTCTTCGCCGGCTTCAGCGCCCCCTTCAGTGCAGCCACCCCCGGATTACAGATCGGACCGGGCGGCAGCCCCGCGTGCTCATAGGTGTTGTACGCAGATTCGGAATGCAGCTCGCTCTGATGGATCACTCCCGTCCAGGTCCCCCGCAGCAGCGAAGCATACTCGACGGCAGGGTCGGTCTGCAGTGGCATACCTGCCGCCAGCCGGTTCTCGAACACTCCAGCTACCACCGGTCTCTCCGCGTCGATATGCACCTCTCTCTCTACCAGAGAAGCCATGGTCACCACCCGCCCCACATCGGACCCTTCCGCGACGCCTAATCGCCCCATAATCTGCCCAAACCGTTTCACCATCGCCGCCAGCATCAGCGGTGCGGGCGTGTGCCGGCTGAACTTGTAGGTATCGGGAAACAGGAAGCCCTCCAGCGATTTCGCCCCCGGACTCCAGCGCGCGATCAGGGCCGTATTCTCTCGCTCGGCCCTGAGAAAATCCGTCCGGCTGCCCAGGCCTGCCGCAGAAACCGCATCTGCGATATCGAAGATGTTGTAACCCTCCGGAATCACCAGGGTCTCGGTAAAGACATCACCCTTATGAATCCGCAGATACACCTCCGTCAGAGGCACCGGATGGTCGAACCTGTATTCACCCGCCTTCAGCGGCCCCCCGTGCGCGACCTTCATGGCTTCCAACGCATAGCGGCTGCGAATGATGCCCGCCCGCTCCAACTGCGCCGCCATGGCCGCCGTCCCGGTCCCCGCCGGAATGTCGACAAAGGTCTCCTGCGCCGGCCCGTATGGCAGGTAAACATAGAATCCCACTACCGCGGCAGCCACCAGCACGAGCAGGAACAAAAACTTCAGCAGACGCACGCCCACCACCTCAAACGCATTTTCTCCTCAGATTCTACTTCCCAGCTTTCCGCTGCGATCCATCCCGAGACGCGAACACTCTGGACAGCGCGAAGTTCCAGTAACCGGCTATGCGTTTTCTTCGCGGGAACCATCTGCGCAACAACGTATCCAAGGCTTGCGTTCATCGTGCCCACGGAACCGCCATCTAGATCGCGATGATGTCGTCAGGTCGTTCGTAGGCTGCCATCTCGATCCGCCGACCCCGCAGTTACACTACCTCCGTGCCCTTACAGCGCATCCTCGCCCTGGACGTTGGCAATCGCCGCATCGGCATCGCTCTTTCCGACCCGCTCGGCTATACCGCGCAACCTTTACTTACCCTGCATCGATCCACTCCCAAAGCCGATCTCAAATCCATAGCCCGCCTGATTCGCCGCCACGAAGTCGCGAGGGTACTGGTAGGCCTCCCCGTCCACGCCTCGGGCGAAGCAAGCCCGCAATCGATCAAGACCCAGGCCTTCACCGACGCCCTCCGCGCCCACCTCGCCGAGCACCTACCTGTGCCTCCACCGGTGGAACTGCTGGATGAGCGCCATACCACTGCGGAAGCGCACGCCCTCCTCGGGCCCCGCACGACGAAGAAAGACCGCACTGCCCGCACCGGCATCATCGACCAGGTCGCTGCCACCCTGATCCTCGAAGCCTTCCTCCGCCGCCAGGCCCCTGCCCTGCTCCCCGACCCCGACGCGCTCCCCGATCCCTGATCTCGCCTCACAAGTCCGTATAATCTTCTTTTGACTCCCCGGCGCCGCGCGCCCCAGTAAAGCAGACACCGAAGTTATGGAAGACATCAAAAAAGCCATCGAAGAGCAGATCAAGCAGCTTGAGTACGAGCTCACTACCGAGCTTCCGGCCGAGATCAAGAAAGCCGTCGCGCTTGGCGACCTCTCCGAAAACGCCGAGTACCACTCCGCCAAACAGCGTCAGGTCTTTGTCAACGCCCGCCTCGGCCAGCTCAAAAAGCGCATGGGCGAGCTTGCCATGGTCGTCCTCGAAAACATCCCTCACGATCGAGCTGGCTTTGGGTCCACAGTGGTTGTTTTCGACAACACCAAGAGCGAAGAGATCAGCTACAAACTCGTAACCAGTGAAGAATCCGACGTCACCAAGGGCCTGATCTCGACGACCTCTCCAATTGGCCGCGCCCTGCTTGGCAAGCAGATCGGCGACACCGCCACCGTCGTCACGCCCAACGGCAAGCGCGAGCTGGAAATCCTCAAACTAACCACCATCCACGGCGCGGTCGCGTAGCCCGTAAGCCTCGTTCCTGAAAGCCCGATTGCGCGCAGGCCGCGGGCGTTCTCCGCACGACCCACCCCTTGGTCTGCCGTACTCTGTTGCTATGCGCTCCCTCATCCTTGTCTGTACCCTCTTGCTCCCTGTCGCTCTGCTCGCACAGCCGGCGACTGATTCCAGGCAGATTCACGCCGACCTGACCAAGGCACTTGTCGGCGACTGGACCGGCGTCCTCGAGTATCGCGACTACAGCGAGCCGGCTACCTCCACCAAACGCGTCCAGCTCCCCACCTGGATGTCGGTCACACCGTCCGCTTCGGGTGTGATCCGGCGGTTCATCTATGACGATGGCCCAACCAAGACGGTGCAGGAAACCGACACCCTCACCTTTGACATCGCCGCCACCACCTTCACCCAAACCGACAGCGGGAAACCATCTCAGGTGCAACATGTCAGCGGCTATGACAGCCTCAAAGCCGGTCGCGGCGATCTCGTTCTCACTGGTACCGGCACCGACAACGGCAAGCCCACCGAAACGCGTACGACGCTCACAGTGGACAGAAACCTGGTCTCCTGGGTGCTGGAAGTCCGTCCTGCGGGCTCCGCGGAGCCGTTTAGTTTCCGCCACCGATTCACATTTACCCGGGCCAACTCCCCAGTCATATCCAACCATTGAACCGTAGTCCTCACCTCTATTCGCGATAGACTTATAGTTCGCGAGATGACCTGGACAAGCGCATTCGGAAAAGGCAGCGGCTGGCTGCTGCAGAAAATCGTCAACGGCCTCGCGCTCTCGCGCATATCGCCGAACACTCTCACGTTCATCGGCCTGCTCATCAACATTCTCGCCGCGCTCTTCTTTGGCTACGCCCGGCCCGAAAACAATGTCCGGATGTTCCTCTATGCCGGCCTGGTCATCATCGGCGCGGGCCTGTTTGACATGGTCGATGGTCGCGTCGCGCGCCAGACCAACCAGGTCTCCGTCTTCGGCGCTTTCTTTGACTCTGTCCTCGACCGCTACTCCGACGTAGCCCTGTTCTTCGGTCTGCTGGTCTACTACGCTCGCGGAGACCGCTTTTTCTACGTCGTGCTGGCAGCCTTCTGCATGACGGCATCGGTCATGGTCAGCTATACGCGTGCCCGCGCCGAAGCCCTCATCGGTTCCTGCAAAGTGGGCTTCATGGAACGGCCAGAGCGCATCGTGCTTGTCATTCTGGGCGCACTCTTCAATCGCTGGGGAGCGATGGCCCCGGTGCTCTGGGTACTCGCTATCCTCTCGACCATCACCGTCATCCACCGCATCCGCTATACCTACGAAGAAACCGAACGCCGCAAGGTGATCGGTGCAGCCTAGGTGACCACCCGCCAGATCGTCGAACTCGTCCTGCTGGCGATCGCCTGTCTGGCGTCCTTGCGCACCTGGTTCTGGAAGGGTGCTGGCTTTTCCTCGCTCAAGAAGCTTGGCCTGCTGCTGACGGTCCTCGTCTTCATCGCCGTCTCCCTCTTCATCCTGCGCCGCTAGACACCCGGCGGCAGGTCATAGCGATTACGAAAACGATTCCCGGCGCTTATGAGTGTCTAAATCACAGCCTTCGGCCTCAAACTAAGACCAGCATGAAAAAGAAGCTCCGCGTCGGCATCCTCTTCGGCGGCAAGAGCGGTGAGCATGAAGTCTCGCTGCGCTCCGCCAACTCCATCCTCCAGTCAATCGACCGCAAGAAGTACGAAGTGGTTGAAATCGGCATCACCAAGCAGGGCCGCTGGCTTCAGAGCGGCGATGCCAAAGCTCTGCTCTCCGGCGAAACGCATTCCAACCGCCTGCCTCAGCTAAATGCCAGTGCCGGCGAAGTCGCACTCGCGGGCTCGGCTGCTTCGCTTGGTGTCGATGTCGTGTTCCCGGTCCTCCACGGCACTTTTGGCGAGGACGGCACCATTCAGGGTTTGTTCGAACTCGCCGACATCCCGTACGTCGGGTCCGGGGTGTTAGGCTCCGCCGCTGGAATGGACAAGGACGCCATGAAGCGAATGTTCCTCGCGGCCGGCTTGCCCATGACGCCCCACGTCACACTGCTCCGGTCCGATTGGCGCGCCGAACCGCGCAAAGCCATGCGGCTCATCGAGAAAGCCCTCAGCTACCCCGTCTTCGTCAAACCAGCCAATCTGGGCTCGTCCGTCGGCATCAGCAAGGTAAAGTCCCGCAAAGACCTCGCCGCGGCGCTAAACCTCGCTGCCGGCTTCGACCGCAAGTTGGTCATCGAGCAGGGCGTCGGCGGCCCCGGCGTCAAGCCCCGCGAGCTCGAAGTGGCGGTCCTGGGTAACGACTCTCCAGAGGCCAGCGTCGTCGGCGAAATCGTTCCCGCCAAGGAGTTTTACGACTACGAAGCCAAGTACGAACTGGACGGCCCCGATGAAAGCATGAGCATCATCCCGGCCAAATTGACCGTCGCCCAATCCAAACGTATCCGGACTCTCGCGTTGGCCGCATTCCGCTCTTGCGACTGCGCGGGCCTGGCGCGCGTCGACTTCCTCATGGCTCCGGGCACCGGTAGCCAGCCCGCCGAGATCTACCTCAACGAAGTCAACACCATGCCCGGCTTCACTTCCATAAGCATGTATCCCAAGCTCTGGCAGGCGAGCGGACTCGCGTACAAGCAACTCATCGACCGCCTCATCTCCCTTGCCCTGGAACGCTACACAGAGAAGACCCAAACGGTATTCAGCCGCGACTGAAAGTTGTACACCGCACATTACTGAGGACTTTTGACCCGTCAGAGGTGTACATTCTGGATAACCGGCCTGTAGCCGGAGGGATCCTGTGAACCTCGCGCTCCTTCCCAATGTCTTCGCCTTGCTGGTGTTCATCGCCGCCTTCCGCCCCTTGGCGCGCCGCGCCGGGCCGCATACCAATGCCTGGTTTCTGGGATGGATGTTCCTCCTGCTGCACAACGTTGGCATGATCTTTGGGGGCAGGGTCCCGTCTGGCAAGATCTCTTTCCACCTCATGGCGGAGTGGGCGTTCGAGCTCGGCGGAATCTGTTTCCTTCGCGCCGCTGCCAGCGCTCCATACACCGCAGAAAGCCTCATTATCAGCGCCGAAATGGCGCTGCCCATCATGCTGCAATCGGCGCTGGTCGTTTTTGGCGTGCATCGCCCTGGGCTGCAAGCCGCCTGTACCCTGCTCATCGCGCTTCCAGGGCTTCATCTCATTCGCCTCGAGCGGGACCGCCGTCGACCCCGCGCACGGATTGCCTGGGCCTTCGTCATCGCCGCCCTTTGCCTCACGCCCTTCGCCGCTTTCGACCCGGAAATGGCGCTTAGCCTGGTTCATCTTGTTCTTTTCGTGGGCGCTGCCGTTCTTTACTGGGAGTACAACGACCGCTCGACCTCCGGCGTTGTCACTGCCATTGCGGGTCTTGTGCTGTGTGGCATTGTCGCTCCGATAGGCACCATCATGGGCCGTTTTGAGGTCGACTATCAGATACTCGTGGCGGTCGCACAATTTCCTACCTATCTCGTGGCCTACGGCATGATTCTTACGCTCATAGAGCAGCACGTTCTGCGCACCGAGTCCCTTGCCATGCACGACCCACTCACCGGTCTGCCCAACCGCCGCCTGTTCGAAGATCGCCTCCAACAGGTGCTGGCCGTCTGTGAGAACACCGGCACCATGCTGGCGTGCCTGGTCATCGACGTCGACAATTTCAAGAACATCAACGACACCCTCGGTCATGGTGTGGGCGACGGTTTGCTCCAGGCCGTCGCTACCCGCCTTTCCTGGCACATCTACGGAGGAGACACACTCGCGCGAACCGGCGGAGACGAGTTCGCCGTCGTCCTCACCCGGCTTCAGAGTCTCGAGCACCTGCGTTTCACCGTCGGCACCTTGATGTCTGTCACCAGCGCTCCCGTTCTGGTCGGAGAACACACGATCGAAGTCGGCCTGAGCATCGGAATTGCCATCAATCCCGAAATCCCGGTCGATGCCGACGAACTGCGACACCATGCGGACGAAGCCATGTACGAAGCCAAGCGCGGCGGAGGCAACCGCTTCGCCTACTGGGGTGGGCCCCCCGACGAAGTCGGGTATCTGCTCGCCGGCGTTCCAGAGCACCTCCGCCGCGCCGCCCAGGCGCAGCTTCACCTCCGCTGAGCGGCGCTCCCTATTCGGTTCCGCAAACCCGAAAATCCCGAGTCCTGTCCCGGGCCTCGCCGCCTCTCCACTACCATGGAGTTCACATGGATCCTGCCGCCCTCTCAATCTCTCTCGACGACATCCTCGCCGCCCGCGAGCGCATACGCAGTTCCGTCTACCTTACGCCTTGCTCACGCTCCGAGATGCTCTCCCGCGCCACCGGCCAGCAAGTCTTCCTGAAGCTTGAAAACCTGCAGATGACGGGCAGCTTTAAAGAGCGCGGCGCCCTGAACCGTATCGCCACACTGACTGCCGAGCAAGCGTCCCGCGGAGTCGTCGCCGCCAGCGCCGGCAACCACGCTCAGGGAGTCGCGCACCACGCCACCCGGCGCGGCATCCGCTCCGTCATCGTCATGCCAATCACCACGCCGCTCGTCAAAGTCACGGCCACCCGCAACTTTGGCGGGGAGGTCCGGCTGCATGGCGCCAACTACGACGAAGCCTGCACCGAGGCCACGCGCCTGTGCGAAGAACAGGGCATGACCTTCATCCACCCCTTCGACGACCCGCTCGTCATGGCCGGCCAGGGCACCATCGGCCTCGAACTCCTGGAGCAGATCGAACACCTCGAAGCCGTCGTGGTCCCCATCGGGGGTGGAGGCCTCATCGGCGGTATCGCCTGCGCCATCAAGGAGTCGCGCCCCTCCATCCGTGTCATCGGGGTGCAGACCTCCCGCCTGCCGTCCATGGCAGAAGCCATTCGCCAGCAACACCCCATAACGCTGGACCCCGCCACCACCATCGCCGACGGCATCGCGGTCCGCCGCGCCGGCGACGTTACCTTTCCCGTCGTCGCCAGGTATGTAGACGAGATCGTCACGGTCGACGAAGATGAAATCGCGTCCGCCATCCTCACACTGCTGGAGCGCGAAAAGACGCTCGCCGAAGGTGCCGGCGCCACCGCTCTAGCCGCGCTGCTGCAGCAGCGTACCTCGCTGACCGAAAATACCCGCACTGCCGTTCTAGTCTGTGGTGGCAATATCGACGTCACCCTGCTGGCCCGCATCATCGAGCGTGGCCTCGTCCAGGACGGCCGCCTTATCCGCCTGCGCATCCATCTGCTCGACCGCCCCGGCGCGCTCACCGACCTCACCCGCCTGATCGCCAGTCATCGCGCCAACATCGTGGACACCCTCTACAATCGCGCCTACTACGGCGTCAATCTCGGCGACACCGCCATCGACATCACCATGGAAACCCGCGGTCGCGAGCAGGTCGAAGAACTTCTTGCCGCCCTTACCGCAGAAGGCTACCGCCACACCCGCGTACTCTGAGCGCGTTTAGAACTCGATCCCACGCTGCGCCAGTATGCCCTTCGAATAAGCGTGCTTCACCTCGCGCATCTCGGTCACGGTATCGGCTAGCTCCACCAGCACCGGATGCGCGTTGCGCCCGGTCAGGATCACGTGCAGCATCGTGGGCTTGCGGCGCAGTACATCGGCGACCTTCTCCGGATCGAGCATCTTGTACCCGATCGCATAGTTGATCTCATCGAGCACGATCAGGTCGTAATCGCCGGACAGAATAGCCGCGCCCGCCTCATCCCAGGCCTCCTCGACCATCCTGAGGTCTTCGGGGTCCGTCTCCGCCCCCCCGACCTTGACGAAACCCCGACCCATCTGCCGGATAGCGAAGCTCCCCTCGCCCAGCGCTCCGGCCAGCGCCTCGGCGGCGTCCAACTCGCCATAATGCCAGGAACCCTTCAAGAACTGCAGCACCAGCACCCGCATCCCATTGCCCGCGGCCCGAAAGGCGGTCCCCAGGGCTGCCGTAGTTTTGCCCTTGCCTGGCCCCGTATTGATCAGGATCAAGCCGTGTCGCGATGAGGAAGCATCTTCAACCATGCTGTCAGCCTACCTCAATGGCCCCGGCACCCCCTACTTCTCGGCCATACATCCCCCTTTTTGAAGAACCTGACGCGTTATCTCCATAAATTGGTAGAACTGCCTCAAGTGGATCCGCCTATCGACCGTAAGAGCCCCCATACCAGTCTTTCTGTGGAGACACTCTGCTGTCCCATTTTGGCCACTGAATTGCAGACACACCCTCCGAACGTATATGGCAGATCCCGAACTGGTGCCGTGTTACGAGCCAGCCGTACGAGAAACTTGACTTCCGGAGAAAAGACTTGAACCGTATCAGCCGTAGTATTGCCATCGCCATCATGGCCATTGGGTGCGTAGTTTTGGTTGCCCCAGCGGGCGCCCAATCGAGTAAGGGCATTCTTGCCGGTATCGCTCGCGACGCAACTGGAGCCGTGGTCGCTAACGCTACTGTGACTGTCAAAAGTGTCGACAACGGACAAAGTCGAACGGTGAAAACATCGTCCGACGGAGCGTACCGAATCGAGGCAATTGACCCAGGAAAATATACTCTTCTCGTTTCGGAAGCAGGTTTTCAGAGTGCGGAAATTAAGAACCTGACAGTCAATGCGTCCCAGGTGACCTCTTACGACGTAGTACTTAACATCGGCGCAGCGAACACTGAGGTTTCGGTTGAGGCAAATCCGGGCACGATTAATACGGAGAATGGAACACTGACAGGGGTCGTTGATTCGTTGGAGATCAACAAGCTCCCAATTTTTTCCTTAAATCCTATAGAGCTCGCCACCACTATTCCTGGAGTCCAGTTCGTCCAGAGCGGCGCCTTCTCAAATGGCATCAACATTCAAGTGAACGGAAATAGGCCCCGCAGCAACAACTTCCTGCTGGACGGGCAAGAGATCAACGATGTCGGTATAGGCGGGCAGGCAGCGGGACATTCCTGCATTTCAGACTCAACAGCCGACGATTCTCCAAATTTTCATATAGGTTTGCCTTCTTCACCCCTGAGCAATTTGATGAAAGCAACACTATTTCCATTGTTTTGTGCAGCATCCGCCTCTAGAGGGCGTTTGGAGGCATGCGTGCTTCAAGTGCCACCGATGAGTGACTTCAGAGGCTGTTCTTAAGCACGGCCTTCCTAGAGATCTTCTGAACCGCTATGACCTTCCCATTGCGACTTGTGTCAAGGAGTCAACGAATGCGTAACATTCTCCCTACTTTCCGGAATTTAGTTTTGATCGCAAGCCTGGCAAGCAGTACCTCTGTAATGCTCCCAGTTGCCTTTTCGCAACAAAATAGCGCCGTTCGAGGCGGCTTGGCGGGCGAAGTCACTGATTCAGTGGGCGCGGTTGTGCCGAATGCAAACATAAAGCTGGTTGGGCCGCAGGGAACCATCAATTCAAAGACGGATGCCTCGGGTCGATACTCGGTCACTGGCCTAACCCCCGGCTTGTACAACCTCACCGTTACGGCCCCAGGATTTGCGACTTTCGTTTCGACCAGCAACGAAGTCACGATTGACCACACGCAGACCTTGAACGCCAAGCTTTCGGTCGGCGAGGTCGGGACGACGGTAACGGTGGAAGGCGGGGTCACCTCGATCGACACGGAAAACACCTCGGTCAACACCGCCATCACAGACACCTTCTACAACGCGATTCCTCTACCAAGAAACGTCTCTGGTGTGTTCTACGTCGCGCCGGGGGTAGTAAGCGGCGGCGGAACCGGTACGGCCAACCCTTCGATCGGTGGAGCCTCTGGGCTGGAAAATCTGTATATCGCAGACGGCGTAACGATCACCGACCAGGCTTATGGTGGCCTCGGCGTTTACACGCCAAGCTACGGATCGCTGGGAACCGGTATCAATCTCACCTTCATCAAGGAAGTCGACATAAAGACCGGCGGCTTCGAGCCGAAGTACGGCCAGGCTGATGGCGGGATTATCGAAATCGTCACCAAGTCGGGATCCAATCAGTTCCACGGTGCGATCACGGCGTATGTTTCTCCTGAGTTCGCTTTCGCTGGCCGCAAGCAGCTTACGGATTACGGCTTTACCAACGCCACGCCCTCAAGCGTCTTGTCGAACCCCTCCTACGAGGCCTCCGCCGAAATTGGCGGCTATGTCCCGGGCTTTCGCGAAAAAATCTTCTTTTTCGGATCGTTCGATCCGACCCTCAATCGCAATAACAATATCGCGTTCACTCCCAACTCACGTGAAGTGTCCGGTGGCACAAACGGCGGCTTCCCGAGCACCTATGCGCACGGTGTATATCAGTACAACACCACGACCGCCGGATGGGCTGCGAAGATAACCTACCTCCCCTTCGCTTCCACCATCTTCGAAGCGTCTTCGTACGGTGATCCTTCGCGGCGCAATGCCGCTCCAGCTACGCTTTCTACCGCCAACGCGCTCAGCGTTACCAGCTCCTACGCCTACGGCACTCGCAACTCTATTGGCAGACTGAACACCACAATTCGTCCCTGGCTCACCGCCTTCGGCGCATACGCTTACAATCACGCCAGCTATCACGAAGATCCTTCTCTGAATATCTTCCAGATTTCCGACCGTAGCGGATCTTCAACGCCCAGCACCGGCCTCGGCACGTATTACAAGACTCTCGACAATAATTACCAGATACAGGGCGAGCTGCAGGCCAACTCGAGTTTCTTTGGCAAGCATGTCACTTCCATTGGCTATCTCTACGATCACCTCGATTTCGGCAATTCCACCCTGCGCTCGGGACCGGGATATGCCATCCCGTCGCAAAACGCGGCCGGTGCATCCATAGCCACTCTCTACCCAGCTGCCGCAGCCGCAATCGGTCAAATGAGCAATGTCAGCTTCCGGCTGCTGAACGCAAACGGAAAGCGAACCAACCTGGCATATGGAAATGTCGGCTGCACGTATTGCGCCAACTATACAAATCCGACGACAGGCGTAGTCAATCAGGTCTACCTTCAAGGGTTTCGAGCGACCTATAAGGGCAGCGTCGTGTCGTCCATCAGCCGCTACCACGCAGCCTATGGCAATGAAGTCTTCACGCCGGAAAGACATGTCACCATCAACGCCGGCCTCCGCTGGGAGCAACAGGCCTATGGAGGATCCCTCCTGACCTATCACTGGCAAGATAACTGGTCTCCCCGTCTGGGCCTCACCATCGATCCTTTTGGCGACCGTAAATCGAAGGTCTCCTTCACCTACTCTCGCTATCAAGTGCCGCTTCCCCTTGATGCCGCCGTTCGCCAGCTCGGCAATGAGCAGGACGACCAGAACTTCTACTTTGCACCACAACAAGATGCCAGCGGTAACGCGATCTTGAACTCGGTCGGAGCTGTAATCCCTGACCTTACGAAGGCTCTGAACGGTACCGCTCGCACCTCGACGGCAAACTTTGGCCCGCCCAATTTCGCTTCTTCCACGGGCGAAGGTATCCTGCCTGGCACCAAGATGGAGATGCAGGACGAATACATTTTGGGCGTCTCTCGCGAGATCAAGCCTGGTATGGTCTTTGAGGTTCGCTACACGGATCGTCACTACAACCGCATCGTCGAAGACATTGGTTCCAACTCTCCAGAAGTATCGAATACTTTCGCGAGCACCGTTACACCGTACGCGGGAGGCATTGCCAATGTCACGGGTTCGAGTGATTACTTCGTCAACGAAAAAGAGGTAACTTACACTCCTGCAGCGTTCGCCGCAAAGAACGGCGGTCTAACTCCTGAACAGACCACCGCCGCCAACTATGTACCAGCCGCAGCCGGTTGCACTTACGCCAACGACATCATTGTTCTAAACCAGGGTTACTTCACTAGACCGGATAACTCGCCGTACAACGGCGGATGTCTGCTCAACGCGGCAACGGCCGATGATCTCGGTGCGGACGGGAGTCCGGATGGTTTTGCTGATCCGCGGCGCCACTATCAGGCATTGGAGGTCGAGTTGATTCGGGCGCTAAAGAATCATTGGCAGGGCCGCATCAACTATCGTTTCGGAAAGGTCTACGGGAACTACGAAGGCTTCTTCCGCAACGATAACGGTCAGTCGGACCCTGGCATCAGCTCTCTCTTTGACTTTACAACCGGGTCCCTGGGCCTTCTCGGAGACCAGTTTCGTCGCGGTTATCTCAACAGTGATCGCCGCCACGTAGCAAACGTCCTGCTCGCTTACAACATTGGAAAAGACACGCCAGTGTTCGGCCGCCTGGGTGCACTGAATGGGGTGAGCGTCGGAACTTATTTCCACGCTCTCAGCGGAACGCCGCTCAGCAACTTTCTCAGCCACCCGGTTTATGGCAATACCGGCGAAGTCCCAGTCGGCGGTCGCGGTACCGCCGGCACGACGGCAGTCAACCTGCAGCTCGATCTACATGTGGAAGACTCCTATCGGATCAAGGAGAAATACACGATCAGAGCCGCGTTCGACGGGTTCAATGTGACTAACAGCCAACCGGAAACAGGTCGCACTCAAAACGCCGATACGGCACCTGGAGTTGCAAGCGCGGACTTCAATCTGCCCAATGGTTTCCAAACTGCTTTTCGAGGCCGTTTCAAGCTCGCATTTGAGTTCTAGGATCGTTCTCTGAATCGTAAGCGGTAAAATAGCAGGAAGCGGTTTCCGCTTCCTGCTTTTTGCGTTGAGCCCATGATGCAAATGTTTAGACCACTTATTTTCGCGTTCTGCCTGCTCGCGCCCTCGTTCTTCCCTTCGAAAGCTGAAGCGACTGTACCGAACCAGGTGCCGCAGTACTACCGTCAGTGGATCAATGAAGATGTTCCCTACATCATCAGTGAAGACGAGAAAAAAGAATTCCTGCGTCTCAAGACCGACGACGAGCGCGACAAGTTTATAGAAGCCTTCTGGGAGACACGGAACCCTGACCCGCATTCCGTCATCAACACCTATAAGGAAGAGCATTACCGGCGACTCGCCTATGTAAAGCAGACTTTCGGAGACGCCCGTTACAACGACGGCTGGCGCTCCGATATGGGGCGTGTCTACATCACCCTCGGGCCGCCCAAACAGACGGCGAAATACCACATCGGTATCAACACGCGTCCTGTTGAGATCTGGTTTTATCAGGCCGTATCGCCCGCACTCCCCCCTTACTTCAATCTTGTCTTCTACAAACGCGGTGATAGCGACCCCTACACGCTCTACTCTCCGCGCGAAGACGGCCCTAACCGCATCGTTACCAACGATGCGGGTGGAACGTCGCCAGCGGCAGCATTGAAGGTCATCCAGGCCTCCATGGGCGCTGAAGCGGCGCACGCCATGGTCACGCTGTTCCCCGGCGAACATGCAAACCTCAAGGATCCCCAACCGTCGTTGGACTCGGACTTTTTGCTGGCCGCGGTCAGGAACCTGCCCGACCAGAAGTTGGAGAAGGAGCGAATCCGTGCACTCCGCATGGCGCGCATGGAGAAGGTTACGTCCAGCATTTTTACGGGAGGCAATCAGCCCGTGATGGACGCCGCACTTCTACGCGACGGCGCGGGCCGTCTTACCCTGCATTTTCTGCTCAAAAACCAGCATACGGATGCCCGCCTTATTGGTATCCTCCCTGACAAGCAAACGGGCTACAGTCTGTCGCTCCAAACGCGCGTCTCTACTGAGTCCGGCAAGGCTATCTACCAGCAGCAGGACACCCTGCAGGGCGTGGTTTCTCCCACCGCCGCAACGTCCGCTCGGGAGCGTCTGTTCGCCGCCGAGGGACGCCTCCCTGTGGTGGCCGGAAAATACGTTGTAGAAGCTACGCTGACCAACAACCTCACCCGCGAAGGAAGCCGCACCACGAAAACGCTCACTGTGCCACCTGTCAGGATGTCCGAAATCGGCATCTCCGATCTGGTCGCCTATAGCGCGCCTTCGCCCGTTGCCGACCCAGCTGGTCAGATGCCGTTCAGCATGTCGATGCTTCGCTTTACGCCAAGAGGCGTGCAGCACGTAGAAATACACGCAGGCGAACGGTTGCCGATTGTCTATCAGTTATGGTTTCCACTCTCCGACATCAAGCGTCCAGAGCCGAGCTCGCCAAAATCCGTTCACGTCCACTACATCATCGGGTCAGTGGTCGGCGGTCATCGTGATCCTCTTGAGGAAGATGAAGATGTTCAGGTCAAAAATCTCGATCCTGCCGGCAACCTGCTGACCGGTCGCACCATAGACACTTCAAAGCTTACAGAGGGCACGTATCGGCTGGTTGCCAAGGTTACGGAGGCTGATTCCCCGCGCTCGGCATCCGCCACGCTCGACGTAAAAGTAGTCTCGCCTGACGCTGCCATCACGATGTGGACCGCTTTCGGCGCGGAGGCGAGTCACGCTGAGTGGCAGGAAGACGTTCAACGCGGAGTAGCTGCAGAAGCGGTCGGCAATCTCATTGCTGCTGAGGCGTGCTACCGCAGAGCGCTGATCATCAAGCCCAGCGATCCAGATATTTCGCAGCGCCTGGACGCCCTCAAGCGGCACTTAACAGCACAGAACCCAAATGCGCACTAGCGGACGGGCCTTCCCATCTGCCTGAATCTATATCTGTTTTCTGGATGCGGCTTTCTTCGTTGAACTTTTCTTGGTCGCCGTCTTGGCTGCGGAAGTCTTTCGGGAAGGAGATTTCTGTGCCGCTGTCTTCTTAGCCGCCCTCTTCACCGGCCGCTTCGCCGTAATGGCCGCCGTGATCTCCAGGTTCAGATCTGCGATATTCAACGAAGTCGCCGACTTACGGAGCCGTTCCAGGCCATAAAACGCCCGCTTCTCCGTGGAGAAGACGTGGACGATAAAGTCCACGTAGTCCATCAGAATCCACTCAGCCTGACGGCGTCCTTCCACGGAGTTGGGATACACCCCAAACTCGCGTTTTAAACGAATCTCAATTTCGTCGGTAATGGCGACGTTCTGACGCTCGTTGGTGCCATTGCAGATAAGAAAGTAGTCGGTCAGCCCGCTTTCCGCTGGGTCGAGCGCGAGAATACGGATGTCTTCCGCCTTCTTGTCTTCGCACGCGGCGAATGCGGTGGCGAGCAATTGATTGGTTTCGGTACTTGGCATGATTCTCCTGTCTGTATCGTAGTCGCCCGGAACCTTCGCAACAACTCAAAGTAACTTCGCCCGCCCGTCAACATTCGCATACAGGCCGTGTTGACGAATGTATTCGATGACTCCCGGCGTAAGCAGCCCGGAACAATCCGCGCCAGCCCCAAGGCGTGTCCGGATGTCGGTCGAACTTGCCGGCTCTTGCACGCTCGTCAGCCGATGCACACGCCCGGCCTGTTCGGGTGAAAGATTCGGCGCATCCGGACCGGAATCAGAAAATCCAGGTCTACTGACCACAATCCATTCTGCTTCCCTCAGCAGCGCAACAGGTTCCCGCCACTGGCGCAGTTGTCTGAAGGCGTCAGCCCCGACAATGACAAAGATCCCGCCCATCTTGGTCGTCCCTTGCTCTGCCGAAGGGAAGGCCAGCTTCAGCCTGCGAATCGCGCTGATCGTGTAGTTTGGCTCATCGTCCTGCTTTGGCGCATCAACCCCTGACGGTTCAAGCCTGAACCCCGCCGCTGCCTCGGAACAGAGTATCCGCGCCATGGCCATACGGTCCGCGAAGCTGGCTACCGCGCCAACGGTCTTCAATGGCTGTCGACCTGTCGGAGCCAGCAGAACTCGGCTGAGTTTGAACGCCTGAATGGCAGCATCCGCTACGGCGAGGTGCCCACGGTGGGGTGGGTCGAACGTGCCGCCAAACAGGCCTACGCGCATAGGAAAGCGTAGCAGGCGCAAGCGATCTGCATGCATTGAGAGGGCGTTCTTATTGGCCCGTCTGCAAACCTGTATGACATCTGGACAAAGTCCTTGACAATCTCCCACAGGGTAGTCAATTGTGAATACGAAATTGATGCAATAGAGAAACAAACGCCAAACATCCAATCGCGGCGAAGAGTTTCCTCTCAGTCCACTTCCGAGGCTATCGATGCGCTTATCAAGTTTGTTTGCTGCCCTTCAGGGGCTTTGTTTGAACTGTCGTAAGGCCGCCGCCTTATTACTGCTCCTTTCCGTGGTGGTCCCGGCCTGCGCCCAGCTTACGGGTACGGGCAGTATTCAGGGTACGGTCACGGACGGCATGGGAGCGCTATTGCCAAACGCCGCCGTGACGCTGACTGAGACAGCCACGCAGAGCATCCATACCAGCAAGAGCGACTCACGCGGCGTGTATGCCTTTCCTAACGTCTCTGTCGGGAGCTATTCGCTCAGCGTCGTGGCTACTGGTTTCGCAACCTACACCAAGACAGACAATGTGCTGGAAGTGGGCAGCAGCATCGCGATCGATGTGCAGATGACCGTCGGGAGCACCGACCAGCGCGTTGAAGTCAAGGCGGACAGTCTCGCGCTGCAGACCGAAGACGTCTCGTTTAAGCAAACGATCGATCAGACCACTATCACAGAAATGCCGCTGAACGGTCGGCGCATGACCGACCTCATCAATCTGTCGGGTGGATCAACGCCCGCTCCCGCAGGCGACTTTACCGGCAGCAAGTATTCCTACGCCGCCATCTCCGTCTCCATCGCAGGAGGCAACGGAAACACGACGCAATGGCGTCTGGATGGCGGCGACAACAATGACTACATGGCCAACTCCAATTTGCCGTTTCCATTCCCGGATGCGGTCAGCCAGTTCAGCGTTGAATCCACCGCGCTCGGCACGCAGGGTGGAGCTCACTCCGGTGGCCTGGTCAACGTCGTCACCCGCTCCGGCACGAACGCTTTCCACGGCTCCGCCTTCGAATTCATCCGCAACAACTACATCAACGCCACGAACTTCTTCGCCGTCAAGAAAGACCAGCTTCATCAGAACCAGTACGGCGGCACCTTCGGCGGCCCGGTTCGCATACCCAGGCTCTTCAACGGAAAAGACAAACTGTTCTTCTTTGCGGGCTATCAGTTCACCAAGACTGTGCAGGCCACGGCTACGACCTTTGCCCATGTCCCTACGGCCGCGAACCTGTTGGGTGACTTCTCGGCTACCGACGCTGGAGCCAAGCTCTTCAATCCGCTTACTGGAGCGCCGCTGGTCAATCAGCAGATCTCTCCAGCCTTCTTCAATCCGCAAGCGCTCGCGCTTGCCAAGTACCTTCCAGCCGCAACAGACGCCACCGGAAACGTGGGCTACGCCATTCCGTCGCAGGTCTACATCAAGCAATTCGTCACGCGCGTGGACTACACCATCAACGCCAGCCACAACCTCTACGGCCGTTACTTTCTGGACGGATATCAGGCTCCGGCTTTCTTCTCCCCAACCAACATTCTGCTCACCACAAGTCCTGGCAACGTCGAACGTGTTCAGACCGTCGCGCTGGGGGAAAACTGGACCGTCAACTCCCGCACCATCAACTCCTTCCACGCTTCCATCTCTCGTCGTGTTGACCAGCGCGGACCCGCGCCCGGCATCAACGCCTGCACAATAGGCATTGTGCAGTCGTGCCCGCTGGATACCGGTCTGCAAATCACAGTCGGGTCAAACGCAACGCACGGATTTGCGGCGTACTGCGGCACCTGCGCGCCCGGCCATTTCAACGACAACACTCTCTCCATTGCGGACGACGTAACGATGCTGCGTGGCAAACATCAGCTCGTCTTCGGCGGCGAGTACGTGCGCAACCAGCTCAATATTGTTGGCGCGTTCCAGTCGAACGGAAACTTCACCTTCAGCGGCATCTACAGCTCGAACGGTCCTTCCGGGACGGGTGGTTGTACATCGGGCTCCACAGCGGTGGCGTGTCCGATCGGAGACGCCAATCTCGACTTCCTGACCGGCGCGATGTCGGGGTATTCGCAAAGTAAGCAGCAGCAGAACGCGCTGCGTGGACCCATCCCCAGCTTGTATCTGCAGGACACCTACCACGCCACCAAGCGCTTGACGATGGTTGGCGGCGTGCGCTGGCTGCCGCAGTTCTTCCCCGTCGATTACTTCAATCGCGGTTCGGTTTTCAGCATGAGCGCGTTCCTCTCCAATCAGATCAGCACGGTCTTCCCGACCGCACCCGCCGGCTCTTTCTTCTACGGCGAACAAGCCGTACCGCGGCAGTTCACGAAGAACTCTCCGTGGCAGTTCTCACCTATCCTTGGCGCTTCTTACGATATGTTTGGCGACGGCAAAACAGTGGTCAGGATCGGTGGTGAGCTCGCTTACGACCAGGTCAACTACTTCACCGGGCAGCGCGTTAACCAGAACCCGCCATTCGCGACCAGTAGCAGCCCCAATACCTCCGGACAATTGAAGTTCAGCAGTCCCTGGACCGTCAACGGCGTCACCAACAGTCCCTATCCCCAGCCGGTCGTTCCTACCGCCTCACAAGCTGTTTTCCCGGCTCAGGGTCAATTCATCGTGCTGCCCACGCAGTTCCATCCCTCTTACACCATCCAGTACACCGCCAGCATCCAGCAGGACTTCGGTCATGGCTGGCAGCTCCAGATCGACTACCTCGGCAATGGAACGCGCCACGCGCCCATTGGGATCCCGTTCAACGACGCGGTCTTTATTCCGGGCGTTTGGGGACCGGGCGGCACTGGCTGCACACCCATCGTCAGGTCTGGTCCTGCGGCGGTCTCGCCTGGCGCGGCCGGCACGGCTTGTTCGACCACCAGCAACCAGAAGTCTCGCTTCGCTCTGGCCATTGCCAACCCGGCGCAGGGGAATCAATACCTTGGCGGCGGCGGTGGTTCGGTCATTGTTGGGGACCGCGGTACCGCCAACTATAACGGTCTGGTCACCACTCTCCAGCATCGTCTTTCGTCCACCTTCAGCCTGCTCGCCAACCACACGTGGTCCAAGTGCCTGAACGTAGCGGACGCCAACGGCGACGTCACCGGAACGCCGGTCGAAGACCCCACCAACCTGCGCCGCGACTACGCTCCCTGCGGATCGGACTACCGCCACGTTGAGAACATTGTCATCGTCACACGCAGCCACTTTCCCCTCGGAGGCTATAAAGCGCTGCTGGCCAACAACTGGGAGATAGCGCCGCTGGTGCATATCCAGAGTGGCGCGCCGTTCAACGTTACAGCCGGGTCGGACGTGTCGCTCACCGCTGTCGGCAACGACCGGCCGAACCTTGTTCCGGGAGTGCCGATCTACGTTCATCCGGCGCGGCGGTCGGCGGTCGGACAAGCCAATCGCGGCTATCTCAATCAAGCAGCTTTCACGCCGAACACGGTGCCCGGAACCTATGGCAACATCGGCCGCAACTCGTTCCGCGGCATTCCGTCGTTCCAGGTGGACGCCCAGATTTCACGCATCTTCACCTACCGCGAGCGCCTTAATCTGGATCTTCGTCTCGAAGCCTTTAACGTGCTCAATCATCCGAACTTCAACAATCCCAGCACCAGCAACCCGGCCGTTTCGAACACTACCTTCGGCCAGATCTCCGCGGCCGGCAACGCCCGCATCTTTCAGGGTGGCGTCAAGGTCAGCTTCTAGTCCGTCCGAACGGGCAGAGAGCCCCGCAAAAAAGAATGACCCGGAGAATGGTTCTCCGGGTCTATTGCTGGTTAAGGTTGTAAGCGTGCTCACTAGCGAAGGGCCACCAGAACAGTGTCCTTCGCACGAAGCCCAGCTTGCAAAGCCTCAGCTACGGCACGCTTCTCTTCCTTGCTGGTCGGCATGTGCAGGTTGATGTAAGAACCGTCGCTGCGAAGGTCACTGAGGAAGTAGCGTGTGCCCACACGGTGAAACACTGCCGTGTCAGGTTGGACTGGCTCTGTGCTTGCCGCCTGGCTCATCGCCAGAACGTGACCTCCGTGGCCGGAAAGGTTATCGACTTTGATAATCCAGGTGTTGCCAATTGGGGACACGGAATAGGTTCCCGCCGGGAGCGTCGTCGATCCGACCGTGAAGTTGAAGGGCACCTTGACCCGGACCTGAGGGTCTTGTGCCATGGCGCTGCTGACGACGCAAGTTGAGGCGAAGAGGATGGCGATTTTAATGAGGTTTTTCATGACGAGCTCCTTTTCAAGACTTTCTGGTTCCGCCCGTTTGGCTCCCGTCTTCCGCAACCTTCAGGGTCGGTACACGGATACATATGGCAAACGCATGACCAAACTCACACGGGCTTCGCCTCTCGCCGTGCGCAAGACCTAAGTGGCTCATCGGGAAAGACTTACAGTTGCACAGAAAATTCTGGCGTGAGCGGCTCCCAGGGCGTGAGCGTCCGGCTGGTATCCGAACAGATACCGCGGAGTATCTCTTCGGTCCCTGATATCACCCCAGCGAGCATCGTGCCCGGCTGGGTGGGTCAGCTACACTGTGAGGCACCGGAGGGTCTATGCAACCCAGGCTGCTCGCCATCTCGGGTTTGCAAACAGGTACCATCAGCCTCCTCGCCGATGACCATATCTCAGTTGGGCGGGACCCCTCGAATGATCTGCGCCTGAATGAACGGCGCGTCTCGCGGAGACATTGCGTAATCCGCCCATCGGACCAGGGTCACGAGATCGCCGATCTGGACAGTCACAACGGAACGTTCCTAAATGGGGTTCCGGTCAAGCAGAAGCTCATCGAACACGGTGACACGATCCGCGTCGGGGGTTCCGAGTTTGTCTTCCTGACGCACGAAGGCGAAGCGGCCAGCGGGGCGAATCTGAGACTCAAGCAGGAACCGTCTGACACGACCCAGACCACCGTCGTCTTTGATCGCCAGGCAGACTTTCCGGCGTTTGGCGTGGACGTCGGGCGGATGGCGCGAGATCTTGCCGCCCTGTTCAAGATTGCCAACGTCATCAACTCCATCCGCGATGCAGACCTGCTGCAGCGCGAACTCCTCCGGCTGATCTTCGAAGTGATCCCCGCGGACGACGGCGCGGTGCTTCTACTCTCCGACCTGGACGACATCGAGGCTGGCTCCATCTGCACATGGAGCCGCGCACGCGGAGCGGGGCACTCTATCGAATGCCAGCGCGAACTGGTGCATCGCGCCATCTGGGAGCGGTCCTCGGTCCTGACGACCGCTGCTTCCACTCCAGCCGCCCAATGGAACGTGCTCTGCGTGCCTCTTGTCGCAATCGAGCGAACGATCGGTGTTCTCTATCTCACGTCGCTTCATCCTGCGGCGCCGTTTCGCGAAGACCACGTCCACTTTCTGGACTCCGTGGCTCGCATTGCCGCAGTGACGCTGGAAAATATACTGACACTCGATTCGCTGCGGTCGGAGAATCGGCGACTGAAACAGGAGATTCATCCCCCTTCGAAGCTGGTCGGCGAGAGCCGGCAGATCGCCGAGGTGGAAGCGTTCATAGCCAAAGTCGCCGGCAGCGACGCCAATGTGCTGATTCGCGGAGAGTCCGGCACGGGCAAAGAGGTGGTCGCGCAGGCCATCCACCAGAGCAGCCCGCGGCGCGACCGGCCGTTCGTCGCCATCAACTGTGCCGCTATCCCGGAGACGCTGATCGAGAGCGAGCTGTTCGGGCATGAAAAAGGCGCGTTTACCGGCGCCGTCACCACGCGCAAGGGCAGGCTCGAGACCGCCGAGGACGGCACCTTGTTCCTCGACGAGATTGGCGAGCTGGCGCCGGCGATGCAGGCCAAGCTGCTGCGCGTTCTGCAGCAGAGCGAGTTCGAACGCGTGGGAGCCACGCGGCCCATCCCTTTGCGCGCCCGTGTGCTGGCCGCGACCAACAAGGACCTCGAAGAGGCCATCAAGACCGGCGAGTTCCGCCAGGACTTGTACTACCGGCTGAATGTCGTCTCAGTCACGGTGCCGCCGTTACGCGACCATCGCGACGACATTCCTCTACTCGCTTTGTACTTCGCGACGAAGCTGGCGGAGAAGAATAAGCGGCCGTTTCTGGGCATTTCGCGCGAAGCGCGGCGTCTGCTGGTGGGCTACAACTGGCCCGGAAACGTGCGTGAGCTCGAAAATGCGATGGAGCACGCGATCGTCCTTGGCCTGACGGAAGAGATCCTGCCGGAGGACTTGCCGGTGACGATTCTCGAAGAGCGGAGCGCGGTGGTGCGCGGGACTCGCTACCACGACGTATTGAACGAGCAAAAGCGGCAACTCATTCTGGCGTCGCTGCGGGAGGCCAATCAGAATTTTCCGGAGGCGGCGCGGCTGCTTGGGGTTCATCCGAAGTATCTGCACCGGCTGGTACGGAACCTGGGCCTGCGGGACGCAGGGTTAGCTCCGGGTCAGCTTGCCGAATAAACGGTCGAAGTCGCAGTCAGTTAGGTGGCAAATTTTGGCTTTTCAAGCGGTTTTGTGCAGAGATGCGCGCACTTTGTCGACATGGTTACCGTGGCTGCGGATGGCTTCATGGAGCGCGTCGCCCGAGACGCCGAACTCTTTGGACCAATAGGCGATGTCGGAGGCCATTTTGGGGTTGATGAGTTTGGGATCGTGGGGGCCCTTGGTGTGCTCTTCGTGGAGGGCGTGGGGTTCGTGACCCTTGGGGACGTCGTGGTGCTCGGACATGCTTTCCTCTTTTCGGTCCTCTTGGTGGACCTTTAGAGAGATGAGGCCAGGCTACAACGAGATGTCTTGACCGCGGAGAGCGGTACGTTACAACTTGATTCCGGGGCACTCCGGCTCGTTATCCGGCAATTGCAGGTTGAGTTGTGGGAGCGCAGGGCGTATTCTCCTGTCAATTCTCCTTCCCACATTGAGGTGTACGTGAACGTCTCTAACGTCCTTTTTGCCTTCGCTGTCGTTTCCTGCACTGCCACCCTTTGCCAAACTCCCGCTCCCGTCGCAGCGCCTGCTGACGCCTCGCAACCCTCGCCGGGCACCACCGCCGCGCGTGTCTATGTAACGGACAGCGACTCCTGGCAGATGGAGGGCGGCGGCGGCGGCGTGGCCGGCGCCTTCGGTGCCGCATTTTCCGGCGGTGCCCGTCCGCAGACCGCCGAGATCGTCAAAACGTTTGTACAGCGGTGTCCAGGTGTCGTGGTCAACAACCGGTTGGAAATGACGGATTACGTGGTGACCCTGCAGCACGAGGGCGGCAAGGGCCTGCTGCGTAAAAAGGATAAGGTCGCCGTCTTCGTTCGCAAGACCGGGGACGCGGTCTTCAGCAATTCGACCCTGTCCGTGGGCGGTTCCGTGCAGGATTCCTGTGCAGCCATCCTCACTCACTGGGCGGCGCACGCCAGGGAAATCGCCGCCATGCCTTCGCCTCCGCCAAGCGGACAGGCTCCGACTCAGGTTGTCGTCAGCGCCGCTACGGTGGCAGAGAAGACGAAACTCAACATCGCTTCCACGCCCCCCGGCGCGGACATCGAGATCAACGGCAACTTTGTCGGAAACACGCCGTCGATCATCGAAGTCGATCCTGGAACCAACGAAGTCAAGGTCACAAAGAAGGGCTTCACCCTCTGGTCCAAGACTCTGATCATCAAGGGCGGCACGATCACCCTCAACGCCGACCTTGAAGCAAAATAACGCAATACCTCGCTGAACACGCTGACACTTGGGAACACTTTGCGAGGGCCGCGCTACGGTGTGGGCGCTGAGGCGATCCGGTCAAGAGGGGTTAGGCGTTGGGCGTGACCCTTGGGGACGTCGTGGTGCTCGGATATGCTTTCCTCTTTTCGGACTCAGGTAGACAGATGAGGATGGCGAGAGAAAGGGTGGCCCGGCGCAAAACCTGGCTTGGTTCTTTGCGGGGGCTGGTCAGAGACTGGCGAGGATCTGGGTAGCGAGCGCCTTTTCGGCGGCCTGGTTCTGGGCTTTGCTGAAGCCGAGACCGTCTACGGTAAGCAGGAGGAGACGCCTGGCCTTGAGGGCGTAGAGGGCGGTGCTGGAGCTGACGCTGGAGACGAAGAACGCGTCCTCGGCGAGGCCGGTGATGGGGAGCAGGCGGCCGGTGGCCTGCATGGAGGCGCGGAAGTCTTTGAAGTCGGTGGCGTCTTTGAGGGAGAGGTACACGCGGGTCACACCCTTGGCGTCGGCCCAGGTGCAGTCGTGGGAGTCGGCCGAACCGGGCTTGCCGGGAGCGACAGGTGTGTCGATGAGGGTCTTGATCTGGTCAAGGGTGACGAGGCTGCAGGGAGCCACTTCTTTGGCTGGGGCGTGGGCCTGCGCGAGCACGGCTCGGGAACCGAACGCCGTTATGAGGGCGGCTGCGGCGGTGCAAGTGGCGAGACGGAACAGGGTCTTGGTCATGGGAGCGCTCCGGAGAGTTAGATGCCCCTAGTGTTCATGCGTGGCCGGGCAGCGCGCCGTTATTACGCGTCTGCTGCGGGCTTGAGTTTAGGGGGCATTGAGGAAAGCGAATCAGTCGTTGCGGCTGCGCGTGCGCTCCGGCCTTCGGCAGAGTGGTATCCCACCGGTGCCGTATGAAGCCGCGTGATGGATGGGGCACTCGGCCCTGCCAGAGCGGAGTGGGCGGCTGAGATGCCCACCCATGCGCGAAGGCGCGCATGAATGGGGCACCCCGGCGTGTGGGTGGGCCACCCGCCTGTCATCTCATATGCCGTCTGTTCTGATTCTGATCTTTTGCTCCACTAGCACCCAATCTTCGTCGAAGCTGAACCACAATGGTGAGGTCGCTTTGGGGCAGCAATTTGTCCGAACCCGTTACGGGGTCGAGATAGGACCAATCCATATACCCTGAACTCGTAATCTTCACGCTGATGGGACGTTTCGGCAGGGCAAAAGTGAATCGGCTATCGAGCGAATCGGTGGCGAATATGGCACCGGGCTGCTCCGCGCTATCGAGTCGGCAACGAACTATCGGTATCGGTTCCTTCGTGACGGCGTCTACCACACTTAAAGTGAGCTTTGATAGAGCCGGTGGTAGGACAACATCACTGAGACTCGCGGTCTTGCCTTGGTAGACTCTTACTAGAGGATGCGCGAATCCAGGCGCGTCAAACAACACGGCTCGCGAATCAGGAATGCCTCGGGTGTCGTCCCAAATGTATATGCGGTAGAGCCCGGCCGGGATTGTCGCAAACCTAAACAGTCCCTTACTGTCAGTGCTAGTGACTCGGTCCTTCACAATGCGAGTAGTGTCTAGCGAAACTGCGGCCACCACTACGTTCAGTGCCGCTTGGCCCAAACGATCGAGGACACGACCATTGATACCACCTGCGTCTTGGCCCATAACATGAGAAGAGCCAAAGAGCAGCACGAGAAGAACTAAAAGGCATCTAAGTAGGGATCGGAGCATTAGAAAGTGGACCCCGTCAAGGACGCAGTTTGCCCGTGTATGCTGACACTAGACGAACTAACCGACTCCGCGCCGTCGATGAGGGTCTTGATCTGGTCCAGGGTGAAGAGGCTGCAGGGAGCCACTTCTTTGGCGGCGGCGTGGGCCTGCGCTAGCACGGCTCGGGAACCGAACGCCGTTATGAGGGCGGCGGTGCAAGTGGCGAGACGGGACAGGGTCTTGGTCATGGGAGCGCTCCGGAGAGTTAGATGCCCTGGTGTTCATGCGTGGGCCCGGCAGCGCGCCGTTATTACGCGTCTGCTGCGGGCTTGAGTTTTGAGGGCGTTGAGGAAAGCGAATCAGTCGTTGCGGCTGCGCCTGCACTCCGGCCTTCGGCAGAGTGGTAGCCCACCCATGCCGCATGAAGCCGCGTCATGGATCGGGCACCCGGCAGGGCGATGCTGCTGTTGATTCAGTTCCGGGGTCGTAAAGTGCGCCGCCCGTCTTGGCTGGTCTCATAGATTCCCTGCGAGGTAATGCTAAGGAACAACTGTCTATTAGTCGCTTCGTATGCAAGGCGATAGGTAAGATTTGGGCTCACAGCGTTTGCAATGCGGTCAATAGCCTCGCGGCATGTAATCTTTCGGGCAGATGGTGCGATGAGGTGGGTCGTCAAGCCGTTGATGGGTATGTTACCCAGCACGATCGGAAGGCGGTTATTGGCGGAGCATATCTGCACAACTCGGTCCAGATCGGACGAAGCGGAGAGCCTGTTCTGCGTTGGTGGAACAATCGCAACGGCATTTAGAGCATCAGCAACCCCTGCACTGCGCACACCATACACAACAAAGCGCAACTTCCCCAGTTTCTGGAACTCATAACGCTGCTGCGAAAACTGTTCGTTGTACTGGATCAGGAGAGCTTCTATCGCTTTACCGGTTGCATCTTCACCAAAGAGTGTTGCCGGAAGGGTGAATTTTGCTCTTTGAAGTGGCGGGTCCATGGCCCCTCGCTGACGAGGGTGGGTTTTTCGCCATGCTGGAGCAGAAACATCGATCAATTCGTCATCGGTGTATACAATCTCTTCGAAGTCTACGAGCCAGCCGTACTCCTGACACAGTCGCTGTAACGTATCTTCGAGCGGCCGGCGACTTTGTACTTCGATGAGGATGTCTCCACCACGATTATGTAAAACTACCGAAGGCATATCCTGGGCAGGAGAATTTGCAACTGCTGCACCGACAAAGAATGCGCAGAGTAGGCAGCCGAAAAACCAATTCATGTAGCTCCTCACTGGTAGCTCGTGTGCGGGGAGCAGATCCCAGCCCGACAATTGACCGTTCCTGTAGAGTCTATGCCAGCAGATAAATCATCTATTACGTGTGCAACAGGTGGGTCAGCTTGCGTGTCTTGGCATTTAATAGTCATGACCTCAGGATTAGGAGAAAGAAATATGAGGCTCGACGAAGCATTTTGTCTCATTAGAAGCTCTTGACGATGCAAAGGATAAGCCCGGAGAACGAACGCTCCGCTCGCTTGCGTGCGCGAAACTATAGCACGATAGATATAAATGGGGGTAAAAGGTTTCGCCTTAGGCTCGCGCACAGGCGTTCCAGGCGGTCGGCTGATCGACTGGGTGGAGGCCCGCCCTCTTGTTAGTGGCATTTTGCGGCAGGGTCAAAGTCCTGCCCTTCCGGTTCGTGGTGAGTGTGGGAATTTTAGGCGGCTGGAGCGAGAAGCGGACCTTCGCTTTGTTCAGGTTAACAATGCGTGGGGTGGGACAGGTATCTAGCCATCACTGTTGCCCTAGCTCCTGGATCGGGTGTTCGTAGAGGTTGGAGTTGGTCTGGGTGATGAGGGTGCTGCCCGTGTCGATGAAGACCGGGAAGCCTGACTTGAAGCTAACCGCGTAGCTGGGCAGGAAGTCTCCGTGGTGGGAGTGGTGGGCTTCGTCCAGCATCTTGAGGCCCAGGAAGCCCATGGTGTACGGCCGCTGCGAGACGGTGGAGTCGATGACGCCTTCCTTGATGAGCGCCAGGGTGTCGGCGTCGATGTCCATGGCGATCAGCGTGCGGTCGGTGAGGTGGTTGCGCTTGAGGGCTTCGGCGACGGCTTTGCCACCTTCCGATTCGAGGCAGACGAAGGCGTCCACCTTGGCGGGGCCGGTGCGGGCGGCGTACTGCATGGCGTTGTCGAGCGCGGTGTTGTACTCGCCGCCGGTGTTCACGTAGCCGGCGACCTTGATGCCGGGGTTGTCGGCGAGGATGTCCTTGTAGCCTTTGAGGCGCTCTTCGAGGTTGGGCTGGTCGGGGATGGAGAAGAAGACGACGTTGCCCTTGCCCTGCAGACGGCTGACGAGGCGGCGGCCACCCACGCGCCCGGCTTCGACGTTGTTGGTGCCAATGAAGAAGAGCCGGCTGCTGAAGGGGCTGTCCGAGTCGATGGTAATGACGGGGATGCGCGCGGCGATGGCCTGATTGATGCCCGGCTGGAGCAACGGCCCGTTGGCGGCAGAGATGAGAATCCCGGCGGGGTTCGCGGCGATGGCGTTCTGGAGCGCGGTGACTTCCGCCTGCGGATCGTAGGTCTCGGGGCCGGTAACGCGCGCGGTGATGCCGTATTGCGCGGCGGCATCCTTGAAGCCTTCCTGGACGGTCTTCCAGTAAGGCAGCTTGCCGTTGACGGCGATGAGATAGTAGGTGTCCTTCTGACTGCGGTAGTTGCAGCTAAGGAGCGCAAAGCAGGGGATCAAGGCAAGGGTGCAGAGAGCGAGGCGCGGGGCTGAACGCATGGTTGGCTCCTGGGCGAAGCGTATGTCGAGGCGAGTCGGTTCGCAACCGGATCGAACGAGAGCCTCGGACGCGCGGAATTCTACGCCCTTGCTCCGGCAGATGCGAGGGATTGCAAAAGAAAAGGCGCGGACGAATTGTCCGCGCCTGCTTTATTGATGGAGCGCTGGTGGCAGGGTCGGTGCTCCCGGTGCTTATTGCAGGAGGGTTCCGCCCTCGCCGCCGTTGGCCTTGGGGTCTTCAGGCGGGATGACCATGGCGGCGGCTACCTTGTCGTCGCCGTCGAGGTCGAGAAGACGGACGCCCATGGTGGCACGGCCTGCTGCTCTGACGGATTTTGTGTCGATGCGGATGATCTTTCCGAATTGCGAGATCACCATCATCTCCGTGGTGTCGTCGACGAGCTGAATGCTGGTGACCTTGCCGATCTTGGGCGTAGTGCGCATGTTAATGACGCCCTTGCCGCCGCGGGATTGCAGGCGGTACATGTCCACGTCGGTGCGCTTGCCGAAGCCGTTTTCAGACACGGTGAGGATGAGGCAGGGGGTGAGGCCGAGCTTCTCGTCGAGCTTGGCGAGTTTGGCCACGGCGGCCTCAGAGAGCGCGGGAGCGGCGAGTTCGCCGGGCTCGGAGAGCTCGAGCGGCTGCGCGGCGACGGAGTCGGAGGTTTCGTCGAGGACGGCTTCGACCTGCGAGGTGAGCCCGGCGGCGGCGGCGCGCTCCAGGCGCACCTTATTGCGGGACTCGGCGGAGGGAGTGACCGCCGCGCCGATGACGTAGTCGCCCTTCTTGAGCGAAATGCCGCGGTTGCCGGTGGCGGGGCGTCCCATGGAGCGGAGGTCCTGCTCGTTGAAGCGGATGGCCATGCCGTCGTGGGTGGCAAGGAAGATGACCTGCTCGCCGTCGGTGATGCGGGCGATGATGAGTTCGTCGTCCTTGTCGATGCCGATGGCGATGATGCCGCGGGCCATGACGTTGGAGAAGTCCTTGAGCGCGGTCTTTTTGACGGTGCCGTTGCGCGTGGCGAAGAGCACGTACTTCGAGTCTTCGTTGAGGTCGCGGACGGGGAGGATGGTGACGACTTTCTCGCCGGGCTGGAGGTCGACCAGCGAGGCCATCGCCTTGCCCTTGCCGGCGGCGCCGACGTCGGGGACTTCGTAGACCTTGAGCCAGTAGACGCGGCCGGTGTTGGTGAAGCAGAGCAGGAAGGCGTGGGTGGAGTCGATGATGAGCTGCGCGACGAAGTCTTCTTCGCGGGTCTTCATGCCGAGCCGGCCGGTGCCGCCGCGGCGCTGCTGGCGGTAGATGGAGATGGGCGTGCGCTTGAGGTAGCCGGTGTTGGAGACGGTGACGGCCACCTGTTCGTCGGCGATCAGATCTTCAAGGGTGAGGTCGGTGGACTCGTCGATGATGATGGTGCGGCGGGGGTCGCCGTAGCGGTCGCGGATGTCTTCGAGCTCTTTGATGATCACGCGGCGGAGCTTCTTCTCGCTCGCGAGGATCGACTCGAACTCGGCGATGTTGTCGCGGATGGTGCGGAGTTCGTTGAGGAGCTCGTCGATGGAGAGCTGCGTGAGGCGGTAGAGCTGAAGCTCGAGGATCGCGTCGATCTGGCGGTAGCTGAGGATCAGCGTGCCTGCCGCGCCGGCGGTGTTGCCGTTGGCCAGCTGTGCGGAGACGCTGCCGCCCGCGAGGTCAATGTTGTACTTGGCGGGGTCGAGCAAGACTCCGGCAATCTCGGTGCCGCGAAGAGTGATGCGGCGATTGGAAAAGTAGGAGAAGAGGTTCTCGCGTGCGTCCGAGCGCGACGACGACTGGCGAATGATCTTGATCACCGTGTCCAGGTGGTCAAGGGCAATCTGGTAGCCGAGCAAAACGTGCTCGCGCTCGCGGGCCTTGTTCAGCAGGAACGAGGTGCGGCGGCGGACGACTTCAATGCGGTGATCGATAAATGCCCAGATTGCATCTGGCAGGGGCAGTTCCTTGGGCTGGCCGTTATGGACGGCCAGGAAGATCATCGAGAACGACTCCTGCATGGAGGTGTGCTTGTAGAGCTGGTTGAGCACGATTTCCTGCTGGGCGCCGCGCTTGAGCTCAATGACGATGCGCATGCCGTCGCGGTCGGACTCGTCGCGGACGTCGGAGATGTCGTCGACGATCTTTTCGTTCACCAGCTCGGCGATACGCTTGATCAGGTTGGACTTGTTTACCTGATAGGGAATCTCGGAGACGATGATGGCCTTACGTCCCCCTGTAATGTCCTCAAGCCCGCACTTGGCGCGCATCATGAAGCGTCCGCGGCCGGTGGCGTAGGTGTGGGCGAGGTTGCCGCGGCCGTAGAGGAAGCCGCCGGTGGGGAAGTCAGGACCCTTGACATGCTCGAGGACAATGGCCAGGTCGGTGCGTGTCTCGCCCTTTTCCTTCTGCAGCAGCGCGATGGTGGCGTTCAGCACTTCGGTCAGGTTGTGGGGCGGGATGTTGGTCGCCATGCCGACAGCGATGCCGGTAGAGCCGTTGACGATGAGGTTTGGTACGCGCGCGGGGAGAACCGTGGGCTCAGAGCTGGACTCGTCGTAGTTTGGCGTGAAGTCGACGGTGTCGGAGTCGATGTCCGCGAGCATCTCGCTGGCCAGGCGAGTCATGCGCGACTCGGTATAGCGCATCGCGGCGGGCGGATCGCCGTCGACGGAGCCGAAGTTTCCCTGGCCGTCGATGAGCGGGTAGCGCAGCGAGAAAGGCTGGGCCAGGCGCACCATGGTGTCGTAGATGGCGGAGTCGCCGTGGGGATGGTAGTTGCCCATGACGTGGCCGACCACCTTGGCCGACTTGGTGTACTTCTTGTTGAACTGGAGGCCCATTTCCTGCATGCCGTAAAGGATGCGGCGATGCACAGGCTTGAGGCCGTCGCGAACATCAGGCAAGGCGCGGCCGATGATAACCGACATCGAGTAGTCGAGATACGACCGCCGCATCTCCTCTTCGATATTGATGGGCAGCATCAGCAGGGCGCCGGGGCCGGTGGGCGCGCCGGGGCCATCAGGGCTGAAAGGACCGCCGGCACCTCCACCGCCGGGGGGCGGATTGTTGGAGTTTGCGTCTTGCGGAGAGGGAGGTTGTAACGGAAGTTCGGGGTTCTGATCGTCTGCCATTGTCACCTTCCATTATAGCTGTTACCCAGCGCATCCGAGCTTGCATGGAGCGCTCGGCGGAGGTGCGAAAACAGATCAGTGTTAAGCTGAAATCCATTGTGAAGAGTGGACTTGAATCTGGCGCCGGGAAGCAGTCGCTTGTGGTGGGCGCATCCGGGCAGGTGGGGCGGCAGATCGTCCATGCGCTGGCTGCGGAGGGCGGTCTATCCCCGCTCGAGACCAGCCGGAGAGCGGTTGAGGGGTGTATCCCGCTTGAACTTTCGGAGTTGGCCGACGTGCAGGCTGCGGCGGGTCTGCTGGATGAGTTTGCGCTGGATTCGATCTTCTGCGTGGCAGGGATGACGTACGTGGATGGTTGCGAGGCGGCGCCGGAACTGGCGTATCGTACCAACGCGACGGGGCCGGGAGTGCTCGCGGCGTATGCCAGGAGCCGGGAAATCCCGTTTGTGTACTACTCGACCGAGTACGTCTTTGATGGAGCCGCGGATCATCCCGGGCCCTATGGGGAGGACGAGCCCACCCACCCCCTGAGTGTGTACGGCATGAGCAAGCTGGAGGGCGAGCGGACGGTGATGGAAGCGCATCCGGGGGCGTTGGTGATTCGAACGACGGTGGTGTACGGCCCGGACGCGCAGCAGAAGAACTTTCTGTATAGCCTGATGCGCAACCTGAAGGCGGGCCAAAAGATGCGGGTGCCTGAGGACCAGATATCGACGCCCACCTACAATCGTGACCTGGTTTCCGCTACTCTGGGACTGGTGGCGCATGGCGCTACCGGGATTTTCCATGTGTGTGGCCCTGAATTGCTGAGCCGTCTGGAGTTTGCGCGCCGCGCCGCTGGTTTACTTGGCCTGGACGCCGGCCTGCTGGAGGGAGTGTCTACGCAGAACCTGGGCCAGCCGGCCCGGCGACCGTTGGCGGCTGGTTTGCTCAGCTCGAAACTAAACAGGCTTTACCCTGCCTATCGCATGCGCACTCTGACTGAAAGTCTCGAAGACTGCGCGTCTGAGCTGCACGAGTTTATTGACCATGACTGTTTATGAGAAACCAAGCATCGGTGAAGGGCAAAGCGGGCTGCCGCTGATCTCGCTGGTGGTGCCTGTCTACAACGAAGAGGACAATATCGCGCTGTTTTACGATGCGGTGCGAGCGGTCATTGACCCCCTGGGGGAGATGTACCGGTTCGAGTTCATCTTCAGCGACAACCACTCCTCAGACAAGACACCGCATCTGCTTCGCGATCTGGCGCGGCACGACTCGCGGGTGCGTGGTTACCGGCTATCGAGAAACTTCGGATATCAGCGGTCCATCCTGAGTGCGTATCTTCGCTCCGAGGGTGAGGCTGCGATTCAGCTGGATTGCGATCTTCAGGATCCGCCGGAGCTGATTCCTGTGTTTCTGGAGAAGTGGAAAGAAGGCTCGGACGTTGTGTACGGGATCCGCAAATCACGGCTGGAGTCGAGGCGCTGGACGCTGGCGCGCAAACTCTTCTACTGGTTGGTGGACTTCCTTTCCGAAGATCCTATCCCCAGGGACGCGGGCGACTTCCGGCTGATCAGCCGGCGGGTGATCGATGAGCTGCGTCGCATCGACGACCCGCGGCCCTATCTTCGCGGTACGATCGCTACTCTGGGATTTCAGCAGACGGGCGTGGAATATACGCGCCTGGCGCGGGCAGTGGGCGAATCGAAGTTTTCTTTCTACGACAACATCAAGCTGGCACTCGACGGAATCATCAACCAGTCCGTCGTTCCGCTGAGGATGGCGACGTACGTCGGGATCGGGATTGCGATGTTCACGGTGCTGGCGAGCGCGGGATACATCCTCGCGTACTTTACGGTGGGGTTCAGAGCGCCGGCCGGTTTTACGACCACAACGGTCTTGATCCTGGGTTCGCTGGGGATCAACGCGCTGCTGCTGGGCGTGATCGGAGAGTACCTGGGCAGGATGTATCTGCAGATGAAGAATCGCTCGCTCAGTATTGTGGAACGAGAATTGCATCGGGATGTGTAGCACCGACTATCTGCCCGGGGAGTGATGCCCGGGAGCGTCAAGGTTGCGCATGGGCCCGACACGTCTTCCGAATCGACCCAGGCTCCGGTAGTCTTAAGGCACCTCACTTGCTATGCGCGGTCGGGTGGTTCGCCTGTGCCGCGGTGCCTTGATCTGAGCCCCACACCCGGGAAGGGAAAGTAAACAGAATGAACCAGTACCTTGACAGGACCGAGGCACGGCCTTCAGCCATGACCGGGGCGCAGGACAAAGTGTCGTTGCCGCCCGAACTCGCACTTTTCTGCCGCACGGTGCTGATCATTACGTTGCTTTCGGTGGCGTACTGCCTGTTTATGTGGCTGGTGGCGCACAGGCACTATCCGTACGTCTGGCCGTTTTATATTCCTGCCGCGCGATTCAACGATTTCACGATCTACCGTCCCAAGTTTCTGCTGTTCCACAAGGCCGAGTTTTTCTCTTCCTTCTGGATGTTCACCTACCCGTCACCGGTGGCCCTGATTTACAAGCTTTTCTATGCGCTTTCGCCCGTGGACTTGAAGGCATTTGTCATCTTCATGCTGCTCGCCTTTCTTCTTCCGCTGCTGGGATTCGCGCGCGCGCTGAAGACTCGCGGACTGGACCGGCGAGGTACGGCGCTGCTGATCCTGTGCGTGGCGCTCTCGTGGCCAGCCATGCTGATTGTGGATCGCGCGAACATGGAAGTGATGGTGTGGACGACGCTTCTGCTGGCGACATGGGCGTTCGCGAAGGGCAAGTTCTGGTGGGCCGCGGGGCTGTTCGGTCTAGCGGCCTCGCTCAAGCTGTTTCCGTTTGTCTTCCTGGCGCTCTTCCTGAGGCGCGGACGGTACGGTCCACTTCTGTTTGGCGTCTTCACGTTCTTTGCGGTGACCTTGCTGTCGCTGGCTATCCTTGGACCCACTGTACCGATCGCCTACCAGGGGATTGCGAAAGGACTCTCGTTCTTTCACGACACGTACATGGCGAACTACCTGCCCGGAGAAGGTGGCGTGGATCACTCGCCGCTGGCCTTTTACAAGGCTTCCGTGGCGATATTGACAGGCCAGGTGGCGGACAAGGTGCGCCGCGCCGATCTGCGGGCAGAGGCTATCGTTCCTGTGATGAAGCTGTACATCCCGTTCATGGCGCTGACAGGCGTTTTTCTTTACTTCTGGCGAATTCGGAAGCTGCCCTGGCTGAACCAGTTATTGATCCTCAGCATCGCTTCGATCTACTTCACGCCGTTTTCCGGTGATGGAACCTTAATGCATCTGTATTACTCCTTCGCCCTTTGCTGCTTCCTGAGCATCGACGCGCACCGCAGGGGCCTGACAGTTCCGGGGCTGAAGGTGATGCTGCTGTGCTTCGGTTACCTCTTCGCGATCGAGAGCTTTGTCATCGCACGCGGGATACGGTTCGAGGGGCAGGCGAAGTGCATTGTGATTGCCGTCCTGCTGATCTACGCGTTCCGGTTTCCGCTAGGGCCGACGCTCCGCCCGGATGCGGAGGAAGATCCGCTTGTGTTCCAGGACGCTTCCCTGGTGTCGGGAGCGGGCAATGCAGTGGCAGTGGCTGCACGGGCGTAGTGCAGCCGTGATTGTTTCCGCAAAGAACGTACGGGCGCGAGGGTTGAGAGAGATGTCGAAATTGATGGAACCGGCGACGGGAATCCAGTTTACGGAGTCGAAGCTGCCGGGATGTTTCGTGCTGCAGTTTCCTGTCAGCCACGATGAGCGTGGACATTTTGTGAAGACCATCCAGAGCTCTGTGTTCGACCGGCAGGGGTTGGAGGGAGACTTCAAGGAGTGCTTCTACAGCACGTCACATAAGAACGTGCTTCGCGGGCTGCACTTCCAGTTACCACCCAGCGATCACGCCAAGCTGGTTTATTGCACGGCGGGCTCGATCTACGATATGACCCTGGACCTGCGGGTGGGCTCGCCGACTTTCGGACAGCACGAGGTGTACGAGCTTTCGAGCGAAGCCAGCAATGCGGTGTATCTTCCGCGGGGAATCGCGCATGGCTTTTTTGTGCGCGAAGCGCCAGCCGTCATGGTGTACCACGTGACCAGCGAGCACGACCCGGCGCGTGACGTGGGGATTCATTGGAACTCGTTTGGCGCAGCGTGGCCGGTGACGAACCCCATCATCTCTAAACGGGACGACAGCTTTGCGACGCTTGATGCTTTCAAGAGTCCTTTCACATACAAGCGACGAACATGACCGCACCTAGGACAGCGAGCCGATTGCCGCAGCAGCGAACAGAAGCGATGAATCCGGCACAACCGAAGTCTGGTTACCTGCCCAGCCTGGACGGTTGGCGCGCGCTGGCCATCCTGGGCGTCCTGATGACGCACGACCTTTCGTTTCGCATTGGACGCTTTGATGATGCCGGCTTTAAAGGTTACGGAGGCTACGGGGTCTACCTGTTCTTCGCGATCAGCGGAATCCTGATCACGACGAGAATTCTGGAAGAGGAGGCTAAGATTGGCCGCTTCGATATCAAGGCGTTCTACATCCGGCGCATCTTCAGAATTCAGCCTGCGGCGCTGGTGTACCTGAGCGTAGTGCTCGTGCTGCTGTTGGTGGGCATCATTCACGACACGGTTTACTACTGGCGGGGCGCTGTGCTCTTCTACACGAACTTCCTGTTCCCCGGGAGCGATGTAACAGCGCGCGGCAGATTCACCGGGCACTTTTGGACGCTCGCGGTGGAAGAGCATTTCTACATCCTGCTTTCACTTCTTCTGCTGTTCATTCGCAAACACCGGGACAAGGCGTTCGCCGGAATGATCGTGGCGGTGTATGTCGTGCAAGTGATTGCGCGACACCACGGCTACTACACAGATGCTTCTCCGCGGCGGACTTACTGGGTGATCCTGTACCTGATGACGCCTGCTCTTCTCGCGCTTCTGCTGCGTCGCGCGGCTGTGATGAGAGCGGCGAAGCTCTTTCTCTATCCGTGGGTAGCTTACCTTGGGACTTTTGTGGTGATGGAGGTCGATCGCATGCGGCACGGCTTGGGCCAACACTTCTTGTCTGTAGGCATGCTGGACGCGCAAAGCGGTTACCTGTTTTTCGGATTCGCCCTCTGGATCATCGCGACGATGCTTCATCCTGAAAGCCTGAGCACGCGGTTTCTGGAACTGAAGCCGCTGCGGTACCTGGGGCGGCTTTCGTACAGTCTTTACCTGCGGCACCTATTGTTCTTCAATCCCGCGCGAGCGGAGGTAGGGATTACATCGCCCACGCTGCTGCTGCTTTCAGAACGGCCGTGGAAGTACTTGGCGTCCATTGCAGCGGCGATGCTGAGCTACTACCTGATCGAGAAGCCGCTTGTGCGTATGGGGCATCGATTGGCGCCGCCAGCGACTCCGGGGCACAGGGACCTCGATGTGCAGGACAGCCGCGTTTCGTAAAGGAGTCCCGATGCAAGAAAAGACCTCCCTTGCGGGAGGCTGGCTGAAGCTGGGCCGCGGGATTGTGCAAAGCGGCTATCTCAGTGCCGCTCCGGTACAGGGTCAGAATGCCAATGCGGAGTGGGTTTTGGAAGAGTAAATGGATAGATCAAACTGGTCACGAATAGAACGAGCAGGACGACTGACTTGATTCGCCCTTCAACGGTCGATCCCCGGTAAATAAGCTCACTGAGCGGAGCGCACAAGAGTAAGAGGCAGCCGAAAGCCAGTTGAAGTCCAGGAATCACGAGGTTTGCCCGGGCTGCGTCCACCGCCAGAAGTACGAGCAAGGCCCATGGTATGTAGAGGTGGATGAGCGTGTAGTCAAACGATGTCGGCATGAAGAGAACAGCCGCGACCACAAAACAAAGCACCTGGTTGGTGAGGGGCATACGCCGGATTCGCCAAATATAAAGGGTCAAAGTAATTACTCCAACCATGCTCAGATAGATCGTTAGAAGCTGGGATAGCTGTTGAGGAGTACGGTCGGATAGCCACAGCGTTTTCACAAAAGTCCACAGCGAATGGTCGTAAGGCCAGGGTTCGTGAAAGTTGAGCATGTAGGTATAGCGGAAGTCTGCGATCCCGCTATTGATTTGCACCCAGCTATAGGAGATGGAGGGGTAGATCATCCACAAAGAAGCTACCGTCGTGACGCAGGCAACGAGAATCGCATACGCGATTTTCTGATATTGCCTGCGGGCAAGAAACAAACCCAGAAAAATAAAGGGGAAAAGCTTCATGGATCCTGCAAGGGCAAAACAGGTGGCAGCTATCCAGCCCCTGTCTTTGATAAACGCCCAAACGCCGGCCGAAAGCAGGGCGAAGATAACAATTTCAATATTGCCCTGTTTGAGTTCGAACCAGAACGGGTAGGAAAGAAGGAAAGATCCGAGAAGAAACACCCTCACCTGGGTCGAAGTAACACCCTTATTTATTAGAGCTTTACCAAGAAGCTTTCCTGCTATGCCAATGACTGTTAAGCAAAAGAAATAGAACAAAGGACGAGCCACGCCCGGAACCACGAAGAAGATAGCGTACGGTAAGGCTGCCGGGGCCGGATAGGTGAAGAGGTTATTCAGAGCGACGTCAAAGAATTGAATATGATGGAGATGTTCAAAGTGGGGTCGGAGCGAAAGTAAGTCCTGGGTGATCGACCCTGGGTTGGTGATCGGGAAGTCAAAAGGAAAATGCAGATGAAGTAATAATCTGCAGATGACTTCCGTGATTCCGCATGCCGCCACAAGAATCAGGCTTCCCAAGAGAAAGTTGCGCAGAAGAGAAGGTAAAGGAAGATCGTTCCGCACGCGCGCTCCGGGATAGAGAGGATGGATCTTGAGGGCTGATGCCCAGTGTATGTTTCTCAAATAAACGCGAACACCAGCAGAAAAGCCACTCCGCGCAGACCGTCGAGCGCAGGGTAGAAGGCCCGGTTTTCAGGTGCTGTGTGGATCGTATTGCCGGTGACAGGCTGCGATATGGTCTGGGTCAAGGGACCGTCCGGTACGGGGTTCATTCATGGTATACGACAGCAAAAGACCTCCCTCGCGGGAGGTCTTCCGGGTCCGGCTCGGTCTGCGACTACATTTCCTTGACGCCGTCCACGAACGCCTTCAGCTTGCGGCTGCGGCTGGGGTGGCGGAGTTTGCGGAGAGCCTTTGCTTCGATCTGGCGGATGCGCTCGCGGGTTACCTGGAAGCTCTGGCCCACTTCTTCGAGCGTGTGCTCGGAGCCGTCTTCGAGGCCGAAGCGCATCTTGATCACGCGTTCTTCGCGAGGGGTCAGTGTGCGCAGTACCTGCGACGTGTACTCCTTCAGGTTTACCGCGATCACGGCGTCCGAGGGGGAAACGGCCATACGGTCTTCGATGAAGTCGCCCAGATGCGAATCTTCCTCTTCGCCAATCGGAGTTTCGAGCGAAATTGGCTCCTGGGCGATCTTCAGCACCTTCCGCACCTTGGCAACCGGAATATCCATCCGCTTGGCAATCTCTTCCGACGACGCCTCGCGACCGAGCTCCTGCACTAACTGACGGCTGGTGCGGATAAGCTTGTTGATCGTCTCGATCATGTGGACCGGGATACGAATCGTACGCGCCTGGTCCGCGATCGCGCGGGTGATGGCCTGACGAATCCACCACGTTGCATAGGTCGAGAACTTGTATCCGCGGCGATACTCAAACTTGTCCACCGCCTTCATCAGGCCGATGTTGCCTTCCTGGATGAGGTCGAGGAACTGTAGCCCGCGATTGGTGTACTTCTTCGCAATCGAAACGACCAGCCGAAGGTTGGCTTCGATCAGCTCGCGTTTGGCGCGCTCGGCATCCATGTCGCCCTGGACCATCTCGCGCTGCGTGCGCTTCAGGTCGTCGAGCGAAATACCGGAGTCGGCTTCCACGCGTTCGAGATCAACGCGGCAGTTCTTCTGCTGGCGCTTGTATTCCTTCTTCAGCTCCTCAGATCGCGAGGCCTCAAACTTCACGTCGAGAGCCTTGATCTGGCGCTCCAGCGTGCGCATGGAGTCGACCGTCTTGTTGACCTTGTCGAGCAGCCGCTTTTTCTCGGCGTTGGTGTACTTCAGCTCGCGGATGATGCGGTTGACGAACACCTGCTCGCGGCCCATCAGCCACAGGTGCCTGCGTTCGTAGCGCTGCTTGGCTTTGGGATCCTTGCCTTGCGGCTCGTTGGTCCGGGCGAGCTCCTCGCCAGCCTTCTTCTGATGCTTGTTGAGCTCGTCGATGCGGGCGACGGTTGCCTTCACGCGCGCCTGCAGAATCTCTTCGGTGAGCTCTTCCTCATCGAATACGACCACTTCCTTGATGTTGCGGACGCCCCGCTTGAGGTCTTCGCCCAGACCGACGATCTCACGAATCACGATCGGCGAGCGGGAAATGGCCTTCATGACGCGCATCTGGCCGCGCTCTATGCGTTTGGCAATTTCGACTTCGCCCTCACGCGTCAACAGGGGAACGGTGCCCATCTCGCGCAGGTACATGCGGACGGGGTCGTTGGTTTTTTCCAGCGTGCCGGGCGACAGGTCCAGCTCTACATCGTCGGACTCTTCGCCAGACTCGTTTTCCGAGTCGGAGTCGCGGTCGGCGTCCTTGCCCCGGCGGCCTTCGCTGGAAAGCACGTCGATGCCCTGGGTGTTGATGGTGGTCATCAGGTCATCGAGCTCGTCGGGCGAGGTAATGTCGCCTGGCAACAGGTCGTTGACCTCTCCGTACGTCAGATAGCCTTTTTCCTTGCCGGTATCGATGATGCGGTCTACGTCTTCTTCGTATTTATCGAGTTCTTCAGCCACGTGGGGCGCTCCTCTAAGTAGATTCCGCGCGTAAGACGGCGCGAAAAATTTCTTGCTACCGGCGGCGCTTCTTGGGGTCCAAACTTGATATCTGCGCGCAGGTATTCCTGGTTTGTAGCGGGGTCGTCAGGGACGGGGTTTGCGGTCAAGGCCGCGGGCGCGGGCGGAAGCACGAAGAAGTCCAGATTTTGAACTGAGCTTCGATGGCTTCGGCACTCAAAGGCGCACGTCTCCAGCGAACCATAGTTTACCACAGCAGATAGGATGCTTATCGTCGGGAAAGGGTTCATCGCCCGTGTACCCACGCGGGCAGCGCCGAAACAGCGGTAACGCTCACTTTAGTAGCGTCCATTTGGCACATTTCTACGTCATACTTAGGAAGAGCATCCTCACCCGGACTCTTCGCCACTCAAATCCATTGACCAATCGACGCCAGCGCCGCCGCCGTTCCGCCCCATCGCAGCCCCTCTGGATGCGCTGTGTTGCCCTGCTTTGCCTGTGGCTGGCGGCTGGGGTCGGCACCGCCCAGGCGGTGCATATCCACGGGGAATGGTTACCGGACAAGGCAGTTCACGCCAGCCTTCCGGCGGCTGCCGCAGACGGCCAGGGCGAAGAGCGCTGTACCCTGTGCGTGGCGATGCACACCGCCATACCGGCTACTTTGCACGCGGTGCCCGAACCGGTCGGCGAGTCGGCGCGCCTGCGCGCCACGCAAGCCTCGGCCATTGAGCAAAGGCTCCAGAGTTTCGCCCTGTTCAGCCGCCCGCCTCCTTCCGCGGCACGTACGCTTGCAGCCACCGAGGCATCCCTGGATGTGTCGCTTGCTGCACCAGCGGCAGCTTGAGCGGACGCTTTTTCCCCTGAAATCACTGCTCCCTCTGCCTGGACGGCTTGAGCGCACGATGCGGCGAAGTGAACTCACTATCGCCGACGCATCGGACGCTCCTCTTACCGACAGGAGTTCCCATGAAAATCTCTGGCTTGCCGGGACGGTATTGTTTCCTCCTTTTTCTGCTTGTGGCAGCATTGCCGGGCGCCCCCAGGGCATTGGCGCAGGGCACATCCGGCAGCATAGCCGCGACGGTTACGGACACCACGGGCGCAGCCATTCCAGGCGCCGCGGTTACCATCTCCAATCCCCTGAGCGGGTTTACGCGCTCGGCGATGAGCGATGGGACGGGTAGTGTGCGCTTCAGCAACCTGCCATTTGGCCGCTATCATCTCTCGGCGAGTGCCTCCGGTTTTGCGGCGACGACCCAGGACGCCAGCGTACGCACGGCAGCGGTCGCGGCCGTCACATTCCAACTCAGCATCAGCGTGGCGAGCACGATAGTGAACGTTCAGGCTGAACCGGACGACATGGTGAGCACCGAAGCGACCAGTTCGATGGCCGTGGACCGCGAACTTTTTTCCAAGCTCCCCAGCGAAAGCACAAGTTCGGCGCTCAGCTCGCTGGTGACGCTGAGCACACCGGGCATTGCGAGTGATTCGAACGGCCTGTTTCATCCCATGGGCGAACATGCAGATACGACCTTCTCGATCGACGGGCAGCCGGTCAGCGATCAGCAGTCGCGGGTGTTCGGCAACCAGCTTTCGACCAATGCGATTCAATCCATCAACGTAATCGACGGCATAGCGCCACCAGAGTATGGCGACAAGGCTTCGCTGGTAGTGCAGACGACAACCCGCTCGGGGCTTGGACTCGCCCGGCCGACTGGAAGTCTGAGCTACAACTACGGCAGCTTCGGCACGTCCAACGGCTCGGCCGCGCTTGGCTTCGGAACGGACAAGCTGGGGGACTTTGTCACCTTCGACGGTGTACAGAGCGGGCACTATCTTGACACGCCGGAATTTCGCGCCCTGCACGATCACGGCAACAGCGAAAACTTCTTCAACAGGGCCGATTGGAAGCCCACGTTGGCAGACAGTTTTCAGATCAACGTGGTCCTGGCGCGATCATGGTTTCAGCAGCCCAACCAGTATGACCAGCAGGGCGTAAAACAGGACCAGCGGGCCAAGATCCTCAGCTACAACCTCTCGCCTTCCTGGACGCATATCTTCAGCACGGCCAGTCTGCTCTCCGTCAACCCTTACGTCCGGCAGGATAACTTTCATTACTATCCGAGCCGCAACTCTCTGAGCGATCAGCCGGTTACGCTGGCGCAATCGCGGCGTCTGCAGAATGCAGGGCTGAAGACCGATTTTTCCTACTCGAAGGGCGCCAACAACATCAAGGCGGGCGCGAATTTTTATCACACCTTCCTGCATGAAGGTTTCTCGCTGGGCGTGACGGATCATGGATACGCGGTGGCCAATCCCTCGCTTGCGCCATTCGACCTGACAGCCGGGGGCACGTTGTACCACTTCAACGGCCGAACGGACATCAAGCAGGAAGCGGTCTATGTGCAGGACAACGTCATTTACAAGAACCTGACGCTGCTGCTTGGCGGTCGCGTGGATAACTACGACGGCATCAGTCACAGGACACTGCTGCAGCCCCGCCTGGGCACGACCTACAACCTGAAGGCGACCAACACGGTGCTGCGGCTGGGCTTCGGCAAGCTGATGCTCACGCCCTATAACGAGAATCTGGTGACGTCGAGCTCGACTGGCGTTGGTGGCCTCGAAGGCGGCGGAAAGGCGACTCCGCTGAAGCCCGCGACCCGGACCCAGTACGATGCCGGGTTTGAGCAGGGCTTTGGCAGGCACCTGATCCTGAATGCGGAGTATTTCTGGAAATACACGGACCGCGACTTTGATTTCGATGCCGTACTGAACTCGCCGCTGGCGTTTCCGATCCAGTGGCAGAAGTCGAAGATCGATGGACTGGGCATCAAGCTCACGGTTCCGGAGTCGCATGGACTGTCGTTGTACTCGGTGCTCGGTCACACGCGGGCGCGGTTCTTCGGGCCCGAGGTAGGTGGCATCCTGTTCAACGATCCAAAGCTTTCGACGCAGACGACGCCGTTCCGAATCGATCATGACCAGGCGTTCCAGCAGACGACGCATATGCAATATCAGCCTATGAAGGCTGGCCCATGGTATGGGTTGACGTGGCGGTATGAAAGCGGAGCGGTGGCGGGCAACGCTCCCTTTTCTACTTCGTCGGATGGCAATGCTCCGGTGGACCTGAGCTACCTGAGCGCCGACCAGCAACTGCAGGCGCAACTGGCCTGCGGCAACGTGCAGGCGACGCTGACAAATCCGCTGGCAAGCTGCGCTGGCCGGCTGTTGTCGTCGACGTTGCTGAAGTTGCCGCTGCCGGGTACGGAGGATGACGATCGGAATCCACCGCGTGTGGCGCCGCGCACACTGTTCGATATGGCTCTGGGCTGGGACGATGTGCTGCACCACTATCGTCCGAGCGAACGGCTGAAAACCAACGTGAGCATAACCGCCGTGAACGTGACCAACAAATATGCGCTGTACAACTTTCTGTCGACGTTCTCGGGCACGCACTTTGTGTCGCCGCGCACGATGACGGGGTCGGTGACGTTCAACTTCTAACTTCTGCGTCCTTTCACATGATGGGCCAGCCCAGGGGCTGGCCCTTTGGTTGTGCGGCGTGCCTTAAGATGGAGGTACATGCTTTCACGCATTTCCATTTCAAAGCCCACGAAGGTGCTGCTGGCGTTTGCCTGCGTGTACGTGTTCTGGGGTTCCACGTACGCGGGCATTCGTATCGCGGGTGAGCAGCTTTCGGCTCCGGTCGTGTCGGCGGCGCGCTGCCTTGTGGCGGCGGTGTTCATTGGGGGTGTGGCGCTGGCGAGCGGCAAGAGCCTGCGCGTTGCCAAGGGCGAGTTCTGGAAGCTGGGCCTCATCGGCGTGCTATTCATGTCGGCGAACAATATGTCGCTGACGTGGGCCGAGCAGATGGTGCCGTCGGGGTTCGCGTCGCTGGTCGTGGCGACGACGCCGTTGATGGTCGCGTTGCTGGAAACCGTTCTGCCAAATGGCGAGCGGCTGAACCGGCGGGGATGGGTGGGAACCTTGCTGGGCGCGGCCGGGATGTGCGTGCTGGTGTGGCCCTCGCTGCACCAGGCTGCGGGCACGCAACACGGATCGCGGCTGCTGGGTGTCTGCATTCTGCTGTTTGCGGCGTTCGCGTTCGCGGTGGGTTCGGTGACGTCGCGCCGGTTCAACTTCCAGACAGACACCCTGGTCGCGACAGGCTGGCAGCTGGCCGTCGCGGGACTGTTCAACGCGCTGTTCATGCTGGGGAGCGGAGGCTTGCGGCACTCGGTGTGGACGACGCGCGGCGTGGCGGCGGTGGTGTACCTGGCGGTGTTTGGATCGCTGTTCGGTCTGGTGGCGTTTACCTACCTGCTGAAAAACGTGGCGGTGACGAAGATCGCGCCGTATGCGTTCGTGAATCCGATGATCGCGGTGCTGCTGGGAGCGCTGCTGTTTGGGGAGCGGCTGGTGTCGGCGGAGCTGGTAGGGATGGCGATCATCGTGGCCGGGGTGGCGATGGTGATCTTCAGCCGGACGGTGCGGGCCCGGCGGGAGATGGTTTCAGAGCATGCTCCTGCCCGGGAGTAGCGCCTACTTTCGCTTCCAGCGCACGCCGTCCTTGGAGTCTTCAAGGACCACGCCCTTTTCCAGCAGTTCGTTTCGGATAGCGTCGGCGCGGGCAAAGTTACGCTGCTTTTTGGCCTGGTTGCGCTCGGCGACGAGGGCGTCAATGTCCGCATCCGTGAAGTTGAGTGCGACGAGCAGGCCGGCGTCGGCTTCGTCGAGGCGGCCTTCGGCTTCGGCCCAGGCGAGCGCCGCGCGGGCGAGTTCGGAGTCGCGATCTTCGAGAACCGCGAAGATGCTGTCAAACTTTGCAAGCAACGCAAGAGTGGCGTCGGCGTCTGTGCGCGAAAGCGCGTTGCGGTCCGCGGCGGTGTTGACGGCGCGCAGAACGTCGAAGATGGCGGCACGGGCTTCGGCGGTGTTGAGGTCGTTGCCGAGGGCAGCGGTGAACTTGGCGCTGCCGGAGTGAATCAGGGCAGAGAGCTCGGGGTTGGCAGGGACCGTGTCTGTCCATTTGCCATCACGAACGCGGGCGTGGAAGGTGCGCAGGCGCTCGATGGCGTTGGTGGACTCGGTGAGGCCGTCGAAGGTGAAGTTCAGTTGATGCCGGTACGGCACGCTGAGCAGAAGAAAGCGTATGGCGGAGGCGCGGTAGCCCTTCAGCAGCAGGTCGCGCAGGGTGTAGAAGTTGCCTTCGGACTTCGACATCTTCTTGCCTTCGACCAGAAGGAAGCGGACGTGAAACCAGTGGCGCGCGAAGGTGACGTGAGTGGCGCATTCACTCTGGGCGATCTCGTTCTCGTGGTGCGGGAACATCAGGTCTTCGCCGCCGGCGTGTAAGTCGAAGGAGTCACCGAGATACTTCATGGCCATGGCTGAGCACTCGATGTGCCAGCCGGGGCGGCCGGGGCCAAGAGGGGTGTCCCAGGAAGTCTCGCCGGCCTTGGTGGCTTTCCAGAGCGCGAAGTCGCGGGCGGCATCCTTGTCGTACTCGTCGACATCGACGCGGGCACCGTCTTCGATGCCCTCAAAGTCTTTCTTCGAGAGCTTGCCGTAGCCGGGAAAGCGGGCGATGCGGAAATACCACGACCCGTCCTCGGCTTTGTAGGCGATGTCCTGGGCGGCGAGCCGCTCGATGAGGGTAACCATCTCCGGAATGTTTTCGGTTGCGTGGGCGATGGCCTCCGGGCGTTCCACACCCAGCGCGTCCATATCTTCGAAAAATGCCTTCTCGAACCGCACGGTGTACTCGGCGATGGGCTGGCCAGCTGCGATCGCATTGCGGATGATCTTGTCGTCGACGTCAGTGACGTTCATGACGTGCCGGGTTTCCATGCCCATCATGTGGATGGTGCGGCGGAGCGCGTCGACCTGCAGGAAGGTGCGAAAGTTTCCGATATGGCCGTAGTCGTAAACAGTGGGGCCGCAGCAGTACATGCGCAGCGCCGCGCCGTCGGAGGCGTACAGCGGTTCGACTTTTCCGGAGAGGGTGTTGAAGAGTTCGAGGGCCACGCTGTTCGAGTTTGCCGTGATGGCGGAGCGGTGCAAGACCGCGCCGAGGCTGCTTTCTGCTGTATCTGATGCTGTTTCGATTCTAGCTGAGTTGGAGGCCGTCTATCCCAGCCGAAGCTGCGGGGTGGGCTCCAGGGCGTCGTCGGCGAAGCTGCCGGAGAGCCACTTGGGCCAGGCGGCGGCAGCGATCATGGCGGCGTTGTCTGTCGAAAGCGCAATCTGCGGAAAGGCGATGGGGAGCGAGCGCTGCCGGGCAAACGCCGTCATGCGCGCGCGGAGATCGCGATTCGCCGCCACCCCGCCCGAAATCAGCACGGCCTGTGCGCCGTACGCTTCCACAGCGGCGAAGGTGTTTCGGACCAGATTGCTGACGACCGCGTTCTGAAAGCTGGCGATCAGGTTGAGCGTCAACGGGTCGATGCCTTGCAGAGCGGCGGCAAGTGTGGCCGGGTCGGACGGCTTGCCGTGCGCCAGACCGGACGAGGCAAGAGCGGCGGCGCGGGCCTCTGCGCCAGCCCTCATCTCGTGCGCCTGGACGTAGCGCAGAACGGCTGTCTTGAGCCCGCTGAAGGAAAAATCAAAGCGCGGGAGATCGTCCGGCTCCGCAAAATCGCGGACGAGTTTGGGGGCGAGGCGGCCCTTGTTCTTCAGTTGCGCCATGGTGAAGGGGACGGCATTCGGGTCGCCGTGCACGGCGAGCGCGTCCATCCACGGGCCGCCGGGGTAGGGCAGACCCAGCAGCTTGGCGACCTTGTCGTAGGCTTCGCCGGCGGCGTCGTCCAGGGTCTTGCCGACATTGCGATAGCGCCAGGTCTGTTCGGGCGTCTTCGTCGCAAGGTAGAGGTGCGTGTGGCCGCCGCTGACCACCAGCGCGAGCAGCGGCGTGCGGTCCGCGAAGGATGCTTCCGCCTCCATCAGAACGGCGTGAATGTGGCCTTCGAGGTGGTTGACACCGATCAGCGGCAACGACGTCCCAAGCGCGAGCGCCTTGGCGAAGGTGATGCCGACCAGCAGCGCACCGGCCAGGCCGGGGCCTTCGGTGACGGCGATGGCATTGAGTTCCGCGTAGCCGACACCGGCTCTCTCCATCGCTTCACGCACCACCGGCACGATGTTGCGAAGGTGTTCGCGCGAGGCGAGTTCAGGCACAACTCCACCGTAGTTGCCATGAATCATCTGCGAGGCGACCAGGTTCGACAGCACCTCGCGCCCACCCCGCACAATGGCTGCGGAGGTCTCATCGCAGGAACTTTCGATGCCGAGGATAAGGCCGGTAGCCACAGGGTCTATCGTAATGGAACAGCGATGAGCGAACCGGAAGTACAGCCAAGAGCTGACCAAAATCACGGACGCAGCCAGCAGCATCTTAAGCACGTGCCTCGACTCGACAATCCCGCCTACATCCAGGCGTTCCATATAGCGCGGCGGCTGCATGCGCGCGGATTCGCGGCGTACTTCGCCGGCGGCTGCGTGCGAGATTTGCTGCTCGGCATGGCGCCGAAAGACTTCGACGTGGCGACCGCGGCCGCTCCCGACGAAGTGCAGCGGTCGTTTCCACGGACTGAGTCCGTCGGCGCTCACTTCGGCGTGGTGTTGGTGCTGGCGGAGGTTCAAGGCGAACGTATCGCGACCGAAGTGGCAACGTTCCGCCATGACGGAGCGTACAGCGATGGCCGCCGCCCCGATGCAGTCCGCTTCTCCACCGACCCCCGCGAAGACGCGGTGCGCCGCGACTTCACCATCAACGGCATGTTGCTTGACGTGCTCGGCTATGAGGACGGCGACCGCCTTGAGAGCTGTGTGCTGGACTTCGTCGGCGGCCGCAGCGATCTGCACCACAAGATAGTCCGCGCTATCGGCGAACCAGCCGTGCGCTTTGCCGAAGACAAGCTGCGGATGCTGCGCGGCGTCCGTTTCGCGGCGCGCCTCGGGTTTGAGTTCGATCCGCGTACATTCGCCGCCATGCGCGAGCAGGCCGCCAGCATCGACCAGGTCTCGCCGGAGCGCATTCGCGATGAGTTGACGCGCATCCTCACCGAAGGCTCCGCCCGGCGCGGGTTTGAACTGCTCGATGCCGCCGGTCTTCTGGCGGAGGTGCTGCCCGAGATGATGCGCATGAAGGGGGTCGAGCAGCCACCGCAGTTTCATCCTGAGGGCGACGTCTGGGTGCATACGCTGATGTTGCTGGAGCACCTGCCCGCCGGTGCCAGCGCCACACTCGCCTGGGGCATGTTGCTGCACGATATCGGCAAGCCCGCCACGTTCACGCCGCCCGACCCCGCCCGGCCGGGCGACCGCATCCGGTTCAACGGACATGTCGAAGTGGGGATGACGATCGCGGGCCACATCCTCAACCGGATGCGTTTTTCAAACGACGACTGCACGCAGATTTTCGCTCTGGTCGAGCACCACATGCGCTTCGGCGACATCATGAACATGCGCCGCTCCACGCTGAAGCGTTTCCTGCGTCTGCCAAAATTCGACGAGCATCTGGCGCTGCACTACGCGGATGTGATGAGTTCCAACCGCCAGACCGGGCTTTACGAGTTTGCCAAACAGCACGTCGAAGAGTTCTCGCAGGACGAGATCCGGCCGGCGCTGCTCTTGACCGGACAGGACCTTATCGCAGCCGGCTACAAGCCGGGGCCGGCGTTCAAAACGATGCTCAGCGCGGCAGAGGACGCCCAGCTCGAGGACCGCGTCAACACGACGGCGGAGGCGCTCGAGCTGGTCCGCGACACGTTCGGTGCGCCTTCCGCGGAGCCGGGCTGACCACGGCTGCATCCAAGGAGGCGGATGGCCCGATGAGCACACTGACCCAACAACCGGAGGTGATCGTCCTGGGCGCGGGTATGGCCGGGCTCACCGCCGCGCGCGCCCTGGCGGAGCGCGGCGTCCGCGTGCAAGTCCTCGAAGCCCAGCAGCGCGTCGGCGGACGCGTCCTGTCGCGCCTCGTCGACGGAGCCGAGGTGGAGCTCGGCGCGGAGTTTGTGCACGGCCGCCCGCCGGAGTTGTGGGCGCTGATCGACGAAGCAGGGCTGACCACCGTGGAGCGCGACGGCACCACCCTGCGCACTCTCAACGGCAGCCTCGCGCAGGACGACCCGCAGGACGGGGCCATGTTCGACACGCTCGAAGAGCTGCGGAGCTATCAAGGACCGGACCAGAGTTTCGCCGCGTTCGTCGCCTCGAAGTCGATGAGCCCGGAAGTCTGCGCGGCGCTGAAGGGCTACGTCGAAGGCTTCAATGCCGCCGATGCCAGCGTGATAGGCATACGCGGGCTCGGGGCGCAACAAACCGCCGAGGACTCCATCGACGGCGGCCGCATCTGGCACATCCGCGGCGGCTACGCCCAGCTTGCCGAATACCTTGCTCAGCAGATCGGCGAACTTGGCGGCCAGGTTCAGCTGGGTGCGGAGGTAAGCCGCATCGAGTGGAAACCGGGCAGCGTGCAACTCACCACAAGCTCTGGCTTGGCGTACTCCGCCATGCAATGCATCGTGACGCTGCCGTTGGGAGTCCTGCGGCGCGTGAACGACGGCGGTCTCGTCCTGCTTCCGGAGCCTGCGCCCATTGCGGCCGCGCGGCGTCTGGCAATGGGAGAGGTCGTGCGCTTCACGATGGTCTTCCGGCGTTGCTGGTGGAGGGACGCAACCCTTGCCCTCTCGCCAGAAAAACGGAGCGAGCTGAGCTTCCTGTTCACGCCGGACGCGATGCCCCCGGTCTGGTGGACGCCGCACCCCGAGCCCGGTCCCGCGATGCTGACCGGCTGGGTGGGCGGGCCGCGCTCCACCGCGCTGGCGCGACACACCGCCGAACAACTTGGCGCGGACGCCTGCCGCACCCTGGCCAAAGTCTTCGGGATGCCCGAAGAAGCAGTCGCTCGCGAGCTAATTTCGACACACACCCACGACTGGAATGCCGACCCGTTCTCGCGCGGCGCTTACAGCTACGTTCCGGCGGGCGCGTTGAACGCTCCGCGGGCCATGACCGAACCGGTGGAGCGCACGCTGTTTTTTGCCGGCGAGCATACCGACGTCACCGGCCATTGGGGCACGGTGCACGCCGCCATGCGCAGCGGGATCAGGGCAGCACAGCAGGTGCTCGGCAAGACAGGCATTTAAACGCGCGGCTCCAACGCGGACGGATCGGCAGGCATCTCAGCAAGCCTATGGATCTCGCCCACAGCCAAACGGAGGGGCAAACCCCTCTCTCCCTGCACCACGTGAAGCCGCTGCTCAATACGCCCCCGGAGCTTCACTTCGATACCCAGGTGCACCTCGACGGGGTTGCAGTGGCCGCCCAGACCGGCGAGCCGCTGATTGATGTACTCAACCGCCACGCGGGTTCGGTCCCCGGCGGACGCAGCATCACCCAGGTCTGCTACCTGCCACCGATGGGCACCATCGGCACCTGCGACACATGTATGGTGGAGGCCAACGGGAAGCTGGTGCGGGCCTGCGAGACGCGCGTCGAAGCCGGGATGCGCGTCGCCGCCCACAGCGAACTGGCCGACGTTGGCCGGCGTGAAGGGTTCGACCGGTTGCTGCAGAACCATGACCTCTATTGCACGGTCTGCGACAACAATAATCAGAACTGCACACTGCACAACGCCACGGGGGAGATGGAGGTCGAGCACCAGTCGCGAGAATTTACCCCGAAGCCCTATCCTCAGGACCACTCCAATCCGTTTTATCGGTACGACCCCAGCCAGTGCATTCTCTGCGGCCGCTGCGTGGAGGCCTGCCAGAACGTTCAGGTCAACGAGACTCTCACCATCGACTGGGAACGCGAGCATCCGCGCGTACTGTGGGATGGCGGCGAGGTTATCGATGGCACCAGTTGCGTCAGCTGCGGCCATTGCGTCACCGTCTGCCCGTGCAATGCGCTGATGGAGAACGCCATGCTCGGCAGCGCGGGCTATCTCACGTCATTACCCACAAAGGCGCTCGACGATATGATCGCGATGGTCAAGGGTGTCGAGCCCAGCACCGGATATTCGCCGATCCTCGCCCTGTCGCAGATGGAAGCCGAGATGCGCAATGTGCGCGTGAAAAAGACCAAGACGGTCTGTACGTACTGCGGCGTCGGTTGCTCCTTCGACGTGTGGACGCGCGACCGGAAGGTCCTCAAGATCGAGCCTGCACACGGTCCCGCCAACGGCATTTCGACCTGCGTCAAGGGCAAGTTTGCCTGGGACTTCATCAACGCGCCCGACCGCCTGGTCAGCCCGCTGCAGCGCCAGGGCGACACCTTTGTCGAAATAACCTGGGAAGCCGCGCTCGACCTCATCGCGGAGCGCTTCACAGCCATCAAGGCCGAGCATGGGCCGGACGCCCTGGCCTTCATCGCGTCGTCGAAATGCACCAACGAAGAAAGCTTCCTTATGCAGAAGCTGGCGCGCGCCGTCATCGGCACCAACAACGTCGACAACTGCAGCCGCTACTGCCAGACGCCCGCCAGCATGGGCCTGCAGCGCACGGTTGGCTACGGCGCGGACTCCGGCTCTATCTCGGACATCGAGATCGCCGACCTCGTCATCATCATCGGCTCTAACACCACGGAGAGCCACCCCGTACTGGCCACGCGCATCAAGCGCTCCCACAAGCATCGCGGCCAGCGGCTGATCGTCAGCGACCTGCGCGAGCATGAGATGGCCGAGCGCGCCGACATCTTTCTTCGACCCAATCCATCGACCGATGAAGTCTGGCTGCAGGCCGTCACCAAACACCTCATCGACACCGGCCGTCATGACCCGGCGTTCATCGACCAATGGGTCAACCGGTGGGACGAGTTCCGCGCGTCGCTCGAGCTCTACACCCTGGAGTACGCCGAAAAAGTTACCGGCATCCCGGTCGCGCAACTCATGCAGGTGGCCGACGAAGTCGCCGCAGCGGACAAGGTTTGCGCGCTTTGGGCGATGGGCGTCACGCAACACTGCGGTGGATCGGATACCTCAACCGCCATTTCCAACTTCCTGCTCGCGACCGGCAACTACAAGCGGCCTGGCACCGGGGCCTACCCTCTGCGCGGACACAACAACGTCCAGGGCGCCAGCGACTTCGGCTCCATGCCAGACATCTTCTCCGGCTACCAGAAGGTCGACAACGCGGAGATTCGCGCCAAGTTCGAAGCCGACTGGGGCGTCACGCTGCCCACCTCCAAAGGGCTCGATAACCGCGAGATGATCACAGCCATTCACGAAGGCAAGCTGCACTCGCTCTACATCAAGGGCGAGGACACCATCACCTCCGACGCCAACCAGAACGATGTCGACGAAGCGTTTCGCAAGCTCGACTTCCTCATCGTGCAGGACATCTTCTTCTCGGAAACCTGCCGCTACGCCGATCTCGTTCTGCCGGCCTGCCCGTCGCTCGAAAAAGAGGGCACCTTTGTCAGCACCGAGCGCCGCATCCAGCGGCTTTACAAGGCGCTCGAGCCGCTCGGCGAATCCAAGCCCGACTGGGAGATCATCCAGTTGATCGCGCAACACCTGGGTGGTGCCGGCGGTTGGCGCTACAAGCATCCTTCCGACGTGATGGTGGAAGTTGCCCGTCTCACCCCCATCATGGCAGGTGTCACCTATGAGCGGCTCGAAGGCTACAAGAGCCTGCAGTGGCCGGTCGCGAAAGATGGTACCGACACTCCGCTCTGCTATGTCAACGACTTTCCCCTGCCCGGCGGCAAGGCGCATTTTCATCCGCTGGACTACGTTCCACCCAGCGAGGAGGTCAACGCAACCTACGATCTGCACCTCAACAATGGCCGCCTGCTGGAGCACTTCGAACAGGGCAACATGACCTACCGCGTTCCCGGCATTGCGGCGATAGCGCCGCGCACGTTCCTTGAAGTGTCGGCAGAGCTCGCCGCCGAGCGCGGCATCGCCGACGGGCGATTCGTGCAACTTGAAAGCCCGTACGGGCGCCTGCGGGTGCAGGTACTGGTCAGCCATCGCGTCACTGGCAAGCAGATGTATATGCCGATGAACTCGATCGAAGATCCCATCAACAAGCTCACCAGCTCGCATGTGGACCGCGCCACGCACACGCCCGCCTTCAAGGAGCTCTCGGTCAGGATGACGGTCCTGCCGGAGCAGGGCGAGACGCCGCTGCCGCGCAGAAACTTCCGCTACGGCAAACGTACGCCGACCGATGGCGTTGAGGTAGAAAAGAAGCGCGCCCGCGCCGACTACTGGCTGCCCGGCACCAAAGCGCAGGACAAGCTGGTCCAGATCCGCACCACAACGGTGTAGCGCTTTCCATCAAGGAGCATCATGGCAAACCCGCTTCCCTTCAAGCCGCACCTCGGCGATCCGCACCAGGAGCTCGAACGCCAACTCGCCGCCGCGCCCCGCCAGCACGCGGAGGCGCTACTGGTCGCGTGGAACCTGCTCCAGACCGCGCACGACAAAGGGGTGCTGGACCTAGCCCAGGGCCTGATCGGCAGCCGCGACTACATCGCGACCGAGCTGGCTGCGGCAGGCAACAAACCCGCCAGCATCGCCGCGCTTCGCAACCTCATCTCGCTGGGCCGCGTTCTGGCGTCGCTCAACCCGGAAACGCTCGACCATCTTGCCAAGGCACTCGACGGTGCCGCGCAGCAGAAAGAGGCGGAGCAGAAGCCGCCCAGCCTGTGGCAGCTCTTCCGGCGCGTCACGTCGGAAGACGGCCGCCGCGGCCTGTCGTTTGTGACGATGATCCTCACAGGGCTGGGACGTTCCAGCAACGCTCGCTAATTTTCTCCACATTTCTCCACACCGGGCCGGTTCGCGCTACACTTCCCGTAACGACCCCGTGCACCAGGAGAGAAGACTATGCAGGATGAGATTGCAGTGGCCGAAGGCGGAGCTCCGCTGTCGCAAGTGACGCGTTTCGTAGATACTATCGTCGCCCCGCGCAAGACCTTCACCGACATCCTGCGCAGCGCCAACTGCTGGCTGCCGCTGGTCGTCATGCTCATCCTCACAGTGGGTTGGACCTACTCCATCGATAAGACCGTAGGCTTTGCCGCAGCCGCCGAGCAGCAGATGCAGAAGAACCCCAAGGCCGAAGAGCAGATGGCCCAACTCACGCCGCAGCAGCGGGCTCAGCGCATGTCCATGACGGCCTCGATCACCAGGTATTCCACCTACGCGTCGTTTGTGTTCGTCGTGATTTTCGTATCCCTCGAAGCTCTTCTTCTGTGGGCCAGCTTCAACTTCGGTTTAGGCGCGCGATTGAAGTTCAGCCAGGTGTTCGCCGTCGTCGTATACGCGGGCATACCGCGTTATCTCCTCTGGATCATTAGCGCCATCATGTTGTTCTCCGGCGTGGGTACCGATAATTTCGACCTGCGCAATCCGGTCGGCACCAACATCGGCTACTACCTCACCGACTCCCCGCAATGGTTGCAGACGGCGGGGCAGTTCTTCGACATCCTCGGCTTCTGGTCACTCGCCCTGCTGGTGCTTGGCATGGCCATCGTCGCGGGCAAGAAAATTTCGCAATCGGCGACCATCGTCATCGGTTGGTGGGTGCTGATTCTGATCATCGTGACGGGCTTCTCGTTCGCGTTCAGCTAACGCGCGCATACGCAAAAAAGCCCGGCTCGATGCCGGGCTTTCCTGCGTATGCACCCCAAGGCTGTCTACTCTTCCGTCCAGCGCTTGAACACCAGCGACCCATTGGTCCCGCCGAAGCCAAAGGAGTTTGAAAGCGCGTAATCGATCTTCGCAGCCTGCGGTTTGTTGGGAACGTAGTTCAAGCGGCAAGCGGGATCCAGTTCCACGATGTTCATGGTCGGCGGCGCCATCTGGTTCTGCATCGCCAGGATCGTGATGCCAGCTTCAAGTCCTCCCGCGCCGCCCAGCAGATGCCCGGTCATGGATTTGGTAGAGCTGACCAGAAGCGTGTGGTTGGTGGCGCGCTCGCCAAACACATTCTCGATCGCTTTTGACTCCAGCGCATCGCCAAGCGGAGTCGACGTCGCATGGGCATTCACGTAGTCGATCTTGTCCGGGTCTAGGCTCGCCGACTTCAGCGCCTGCGCCATCGCGCGCCGGCAGCCTTCGCCCTCGGGTGCCATGCCCGTCATGTGGAAGGCGTCGCCGCTCATACCGTAGCCGATGATCTCGGCCAGAATTTTTGCGCCGCGAGCCTTTGCGAACTCCAGCTCCTCCAGTATCAGGATGCCGGCGCCTTCGCCCACCACGAAGCCGTCGCGGTCCTTGTCGAACGGGCGGCAGGCGTGGGTGGGGTCTTCGTTACGGGTGGAAAGTGCCTTCATGGCAGCGAATCCGCCGACCGAAAGTGGCGTGATGGCGGCCTCTGCCCCGCCGGCGATCATTGCATCGGCATCGCCGCGCTGGATCGTGCGGTACGCATCGCCGATGGAGTGCGCCGAAGAGGTGCAGGCTGTCGCAGTGGCTTCATTCGGTCCGCGTGCACCGTAGCGGATGCTGACGTGTCCCGCGGCCAGGTTGATAATGCTTGCCGGAATGAAGAACGGCGAAATCTTGCGCGGACCTCCATTAAGCAGGGCGGTGTGTTCCCGCTCGATGATGTCGAACCCGCCGATGCCGGAGCCGATGTGAACCCCCACCATCTCCGAGTTTTCCGGCGTGATCTTCAGCCCGGAGTGTTCCATGGCCTCATGCGCCGCCGCCATCGCAAAGTGGATGAAGCGGCCCATTTTGCGGGCCTCTTTCTTATCCACGAAGACGTGCGGATCGAAATTCTTCACCTCGGCGGCAAAGCGAACGGAATGGCCCTCAAGGTCGTAGGCCTTGATCTCCGCCATACCGCTTTTACCCGCCAGCAGGTTTTCCCAAACCTCCGGTGCGGTGTTGCCCACCCCGCAAAGGAGGCCAAGGCCGGTAACAACAACGCGACGCTGCTCCGCCATGAAAGTTACTTGCCCTTCTGGTTCTTCTCGATGTAATCGATGGCGTCCTTCACCGTCTTGATCTTCTCGGCATCTTCGTCCGGAATCTGAATGTCGAACGCTTCCTCAAACTGCATGACGAGCTCGACTACGTCGAGCGAATCTGCTCCAAGGTCTTCCTGAAAACTGGCGCCCGGAGTGACTTCGGCTTCATCCACCTGAAGCTGCTCGACAATAATCTGCTTTACCTTCTCGTCTACTGCTGCCATTTTGCAATTCTCCTGTGCGTTTCTAATCTCTGGCTGTCGTCGCAACATGCGCGCGCGGATTCAACAGTCCCAACTTGCAAGCATACTTACGCTCTGGGGCTGTGTAAAGGCAAGCCCGCCCCTACATCGGCCCGCCTTGCGCCCAGAATAGGGCTCAGGATAGCGGCCGCTCCTGCGATGCGCAACAGGCTGGCGGACCCGCGCGTCGCTGTGCTCTGTCGTTTTAAGGACACACTACCTCACGAGGTGCGGCTCACGCATCCAACTACACAAGCCCAGCCCGGCCCCTTTAGTAGCCGCTTCATAAGCCACAGCAGGGGCGATTACGAAAGTTTACCTTCGTCCGCACGTGGGCGGCTGTGAGGCAAGTTCTAAAAAGTTCTTTTTCGCGAAACTGATTTACTTACGGACGCGGCCGATAGAGTTGTCGTGTGGAGCAACAGAAGATGAAGAAGATTTGCGGCCAGTGTACGTCGCTAGAGTTTCGGCGACTTAATCGGAGTGGCGCCCTTGAGCGCCGGATTCTCAGCTCCTTTGGGATTTATCCCTGGGAATGCTCGCTGTGCAGGCGCAAAGTTTATCTTCGCTGCGAGGGCTACAAAGCCCGCAAGTCCGGCCGTAAACCAGGGTTGCCGATCAGGCTCGTTTCCACCGTTACTCCTCCTCGCTAGCCGACAGCATCGGCAGCAGGCCATCGAAAGCTCCCTGTGAAACGCCGGACTCCAGCTTCGGGTCCGCATCCTTCGCGCTGACATCTCGCAGCGTCCTGTTGATCACCCGTGTGCGGGTGGCCACCTCTCCAAGGGTGTTCTGCACTTTTTCGACATCCTTGCTCATCTTGCCCATCAGGTCCTCAAACTTGCCGAATTGTGTTCTTGCGGTGGCTAGAACCTTCCAAACCTCATCCCCTTTCTCCTGCATCTGCAGCATGTGGAAACCCATCTGGAAGCTGTTGAGAATGGCGGAAAGAGTGGTCGGCCCGGCAATCGTCACCCGGCAATTCTGCTGAATTTCGCTCTGCAAGCCGTCCCGCCGCATCACTTCCGCGTAAAGTCCCTCGGTAGGCAGAAACATGACCGCGAAAGAAGTGGTCGTTGGCGGAGCGATGTATTTCTCGCAAATGCGCTTGCCTTCGACGCGAATGGCCGCCTCAAAAGCCTTGCCCGCGCTCACGATGTCTTTGCCCGTTTCGTAAGCGGTCTCCAGCCGTTCCCAGGCTTCGCGCGGAAACTTCGCGTCGATAGGCAAGAGCGTCTCCCCGGTCGGAGTGGGGAACTTTACTGCATATTCGACAACTTCCTGCGTATTCGGCTTCACGCGCACATTGCGCTCGAACTGGCTCGGAGCGAGCATCTGTTGCAGCAGCATGCCCAACTGCACCTCGGCAAAACCGCCCCGGGACTTCACGTTGGTGAAAATCCGCGAAAGATCATCGACGCCAGCCGAAAGCTTGGTCATCTCGCCCAGCCCGCTGTGGACTTTCGTCAGCTGGTCCGTCACCGCGCCAAAACTCTCCGTCAGGCGAGTCTGTAGCGTGGCATGAAGCTTCTCGTCGACCGTCAAACGCATCTCTTCGAGCTTGGCCGAATTCGCCTGATTGAGCGCGTCCAGCCGCTCTGCCACGGCTTGGCGCAGCCGCTCCTGGTCTTCCGCTTGAGCAGTGCCCAGCGACTTCAAGCTCCCGTGCAGTGCTTCGCGACCCTCGTTGTGCCGCACCAGGGCGTCGGCGCTGAAGCTGCCGAACCGTTCCGTCAGCGCGACGAGCTGCTGATCGACCACCGTCCGCAAACGCTCTGCCTCCCCCTTGTTATCGCCGCGAAAACGGTCGAGCCCTGTGTGCAGCGTCTCGCCCAGGCTCTGGATGTTCTTGAGCACTTCTTCGCGCAGGGCCTTGCTGGCCGTGTCGGCAGCCTCGCGTGAGCGCCCGGCTTCCGCCGCGTTCTCGGTCCGCAACTGTGCCAGCTCCGAGCGCAAGTGGCGTTCCAAACCCTCACCGCGAGCGTCCGCACGGGCCAGCGTCGCGGGCAGGTCTGCAGCCAGAAGCTGCGCCAGCCGGGGGTCTTCGGGCGTAACCGAAGAAGAAGAACGGCGCAGCACCAGCACCAGGACGATCAGCAGCACTATCAAATTGACGATGGGGATCAACGCAAGCATTTCGATTTTCCTTCGCTCGCAGAATAGCAGCCGGGTGCATGGACGGCGAGATGATGATTCAATGGAGGCAGCGGTTCGATAGGGACCGCGCCAGAGCATCCTGCTCCCAAAAGGTGTCCGCGTGCGTCCTAGCTCTATGTCTCGTCTTCTCGCTTCCGCGCTATTCCTTGCTCTTGCCTCCAGCTGTGTGCACGCGCAGACCGCCGTGCCCGCCGGCCAGGGCGACAACTTCAGAGACACCTCCATGTTCAAGCCCCCTGCCGGCGCAAAGGTCGCCATTATCGAGTGGGAAGACCTCGAGTGCCCCGCCTGCTCGCACGCTTTCCCGATCGTCCATGCGGCGGTCGCGCATTACAAGATTCCGCTGATTCGGCGCGACTTCCAGATTCCAGGCCACGTCTGGAGCCATGATGCGTCCATCTACGCCCGCTATCTACAGGACAAGGTTTCCCCCGAGATGGGCGAGGACTACCGGCGCCAGGTCTTTGCGACGCAGTATCAGATTGGCAGCAAAGATGATCTGCGCAACTTTACCGTCAAGTTCTTCCAGACGCACGGCCAGCAGATGCCTTTCGTGGTGGACCCCACCGGGCAGTTTGCGAAAGAGGTGGCAGCCGACCACGACCTTGGGATGAAGATGGGCCTCGTACACACGCCGACCATCATTGTCGCGACGAACAAGAACTGGGTGCAGGTGGTGGATGTCAGCCAACTTTATAGCGTGATCGACGCAGCAATGGCGCAGCCCGCCTTGCCAGCCACAGCGGCGAAGAAGCCGACCGCAGCGATCCATAAGAAAGCCAGCTGAAGAAAATCAGCTGACGCCGACACGAAACCGAACCACGAAGGCCCGGACGCGCGTGTTGCGCACCGGGCCCTTATCGTTTTCAAACTTTACTGAATCTGTACCAGGTCCGCCTCTGTCCCATGCCCGGCCCCGCCCGGCGTCACGGTAGAGTGCTGCGGCGCGCGCCAGTGGTCGATGTAGCTGACCTGGTGGACGCAGCTGATGGTGCAGTTCGGCGCGCAGGACTTTTCGGTGAGAAATTCCTTCTGCACCAACTCCGTCGTGTAATCCGCAATCGGGATGCCCGGGTAGCCGCGCTGCTGCGAGCAGTAGCTGACCATACCCATCTCGTCGACGTAAAGATACCGTGAGCCCGCGCGGCAACGCCAGTCGTTCGGCTCACCGTTGGCGATCGCTTCCTGGAAGCCGTTGAAGCGCGAGTAGCTGCGGCGCGTCAGGCGGCGGACTTCGTCCCAGACCGCGCGCTCGCGCTCGCCAAGCGGCTTGAGCTGCCCGCTGCCATCGTGGATGATGCCGATGGTCGAGCTGAAGCCCAGCGCCAGCGCGCGCTTCGAGATAGTCAGTGCGTCCTCGGGGTTGGCGATGCCGCCGCCCACCACCGAGTTGATGTTGACATGGAAGTCGGCGTGCTCGGCCAGCATGCGCAGCTTGGCGTCGAGCACCTTGAGCGACTTCTTCGAAACCTCGTCGGGCATCACGTTGTCGATCGAGATCTGCATGTGATCGAGCCCGGCCTGGTTCAGCCGCGCGATGCGGTCCGGCATCAGCAGATAGCCATTGGTGATCATGCCCGCAATCGCGCCGGTCTTGCGTATCTGCCGGATGACATCGTCAAGCTCTGGGTGCAGCAGAGGCTCGCCTCCCGAGATTGTGATGACCGAGGTGCCCAGGCGGCCGAGGTGGTCGATCCGGCGCTTCATCTCGGCAAGGTCGACCGGGTTCGATACATCGTCGAACTCGTTGCAATAGGTGCAGGCGAGGTTGCAGCGGCGCATCGGAATGATGTGCGCCATGTATGGATGCGACGTGCTGGCGACCGCGGAGGCGATCGAACCAAGCTCACGCAGCTTGCGTGAGGCAGCAATAAGGCGGCGGCGCGCAGGCATACGACGGCCCTGCGCCGGTAGTGCGGGCGTGTTACCCGGTGCGGGCTTGAGAGATGCGGCAGACTGCGTTTCAGTCGACATGAGCAATCTCTATTCTATCTCGCGACATGGAAACAGCCCCGTATCGCACCGCATTCCTGGTCCATCACGCGTGCGTCTTCGATTCCCCTTTACACTGGTGTTGCCAGGAGGCAAGCAATATGCCGCGCGAGATCAATTGGAACGACACGCTGGAAATCGGTATTCAATTGCAGGAAATGTTTCCCGAGCTTGACCCTTATACGGTCCGCTTTACTGACCTGCACCGCTATGTGATCTCGCTGCCTGGCTTCGTCGGCGACCCGCTCAAATCGAATGAGGCGATGCTGGAGGCCGTTCAGACGGCGTGGCATGAAGAGTACGAGGACGCGAAAAACGGCTAGACTCGAGCTCTGCGCCGCAGCAACTGCGCCGGCAGCTTGGACCCGCTGACCAGCAGTATCCCGCCCCCCACCAGCACCCAGACAACACTTCCCACACCGATTACCCTGGCATCGCCAGCGTGCGTCGCAACGGGCAGCATCGCGGGCACAGCGGCGGATATCGCCGCGAAGGCTATCCCTGCAGCCAGCAGCGCTCGGCCCAGTTCTCCAAACTCGAGATGCGCCAGGCTTACGAGCCGCTTGCGGTGCAGCAGCACGGCGAGCGCGGCGGTCTGCGCGACCATGCCAATGTCCGACGCGACTGCCAGCCCGACCATGCCAGACAGGCGGAACAGCCCGGCGTACAACGGGATCGAAAGCACCGTAATGATTGTTCCCGTGATCGCGGGCGTCCGTGTATCGCTGGCCGCGTAGAAGGCCCGCGCATAAATCCCCTGGACCGCCCAGACCGCCAGCGTGATGGATAGCACAGCGAACAGCCGCATGGTCTCCGCTGCGTCCGAGGCCTTGAACCTGCCGCCGCGAAACAGGTCCATCAGCCACGGCGCCAATGCGATCATCCATGCGGAAACCAGCATTCCCACCGCAAACAGCCGCGACACCGAGCGCCCGACCGAGGCCGAAAAATCGAACGCCCGGCCTTGCTGGTAGAGCGACGCAAAGAAGGGAAGCGATGCCGCCCCCGCCGCCGGGCCGATCACGTTGAACGGCGCATTGAACAGATCCTTCGCCACCCCGAGCACCGTCACGCCACCCTTCTGCGTCGACCCGAAGTAGTTCAGGAAGATGCCGTCGAACATCACCAGCGAGACGCCGATCATCAGCGGCGCGGAGAGCTTCAGCCACTCCAGAAACGCGGGGTCCTTGAAGCCAACGATCAGTCGCAAGCGCAGCCCGGAGCGCATCGCTCCCAGGGAGTTCAGCAACGCCGATCCCACCAACACTCCTGCCAGCACGCCCCACGCCAGCGAGTAGATGCCAAGCCGCCGGTGCAGCAGCAGCGCTCCCAGAATGATGCCGCCGTTGTAGATGAGCGGCGTGAAGGCCTGGTAGATGAAGATTTTGCGCACCTGCAGGCGCGAGCTCATCACGCTGCCCACGAAGAACAAAAGTTGCGCCGGCAACAGCAGTCGCGTCAGCGAAACGCAAAGCGCCGCCCGCGCCGGGTCGTCGCGAAAACCCTTGTTGGCCAGCCACACATACTGGGGAGCGAAAAGCTCCGCCAGCAGGACGCCGCTTCCCAGCACCACCAGCATCGTCGTCAGAATCACGGAAAGCGCTCGATCCCCGCCCTCTTCATCGCCCGCCTCGCGATATCGGTTGAGCACCGTAATCAGGGAAATCGAGGCTGCACCGCCGATCAGAAAGTAATTCAGCAGGTCGGGCAGCTTGAACGCCGCGCGATAGGCGTCCTGCTCAATTCCGGCGCCAAACAGCGCGTTGACGTACTTGATCCGCACCAGCGCCAGCACCCCAGACAGGAGCGCCGAGACCATCAGCAGTATGGCCGCGGAACCTGCCGTGTGACCAGGTTGTCGTTTCACGGGATTGGCCGGGCTATGCGTCGTCGGCACTGCTTATCGCTCGCCCTCGCGGCGTGTGGCTGCGGGCACCTTCTCGCCCGTAAAGCTCTCCCAGCTCTGCTCCTTCACCCGCTCCGGAGCGTGCGGAGCCCGCGACGAGATCGCCCGCATAGCCTTCAGAAAATTTACAAACTGTCGTCTTCCGCAGTTCAGGCACCGCACCGGCCAGCGACAGAAGAATACCTTCGCCACGTCGCCCCTGTGCACTCGCGATCGACGCAACCCGACGCAACCGCAGTGGCGGCACTTTCCCGCTGCGCGTGGTAGGTTCGAGCCGGTCCGGGTTTCCATAGTCATCGCTCCGTCCGCGAATGCTTTCAGGATAACCCGCTACCCTTGTCACTCGTTAGAAAAGCTCGCCGTCCGGAAAAAGTTGCCGCGAGCCCGGTACCTCAGTGCCCGTTCGTGGCCGCATCGTATGCAGCTTCGAGCTCTTGGCCCCACCCTGCGCGTCCGCCACCGGCGGCCTGGACAGCGCTATCAGCAAGGACGCCAGATCTTCCCGAAGCTCCTGCAGTCGGGCGTCCCGCCGCATAAGTGCAAGGCTCGGACCCGCCACCTCCGCAGTGGCCAACGGCGCAAGAAGCAGAGGCCTGCTTTCGACCGGCTTCGCCTCCACCGGCCGGGGCTCCGCCTTGAACACCTGGCGCGCACCCGGGATCGTATAGCCCTGATCGTAGAGCAACGACTTGATCCTCAGCGCCATCTCCACGTCGCGCTTACGATACAGCCGCTGCCCCGTGCCACCCTTGTTCGGTTTCAGCTGCGGAAATTCCGTTTCCCAGAAGCGCAGGACATAGGCCGGAACGTCGCACAGCCGCGCCACGTCTCCGATTCGGAAGTAGAGCTTGTCCGGAATCTCGGGCGCCGGCTGAGGAGCTACGGTCTTGCGGATTGGATGATGTGTGCCCATCGTCGTCCTTATGCTGCGGAATCAACAGTATAGGACTCGCAATACAGCGAAACAAAGCGTTTTCCGGGAAATTCTCCCGCTCCGCGTACCCGCGACGGCACATCTTGTGGTGTTACCCAACCTCGAGCGGTTTCCGCCGTTCCACCGCACCCAACGCACCGCGTTCGTACTGTTTCAGCCACGCGCCCGGCTGCTTCAGCTCGAACGCTGCACGCAGAGGCCAGTAGGGATCGCGCAGCAACTCCCGCGCCAGCAGCACCACGTCCGCCTGTCCGCTGCGTAAAATCTGATCGGCCTGGGCGGGTTCGCTGATCAAGCCCACAGCACCCGTGGCAATGCCTGCCTCCCGGCGAATGCGCTCTGCAAATGCAACCTGGTAGCCCGGGCCGACGGGAATCTGCTGGCGCGGATCGTTGCCGCCCGAAGATACGTCGATCAACTCCACGCCCTCGGCCTTCAACATCCGGCAATACTCCACGGTGTCCTCGATCGTAAGCCCGCCTTCCACCCAATCGCTGGCCGAGATCCGCACCCACATCGGCAGCTTCTCCGGCCAGGCCGCCCGCGCCGCACGCACGATCTCCAGCGGAAAGCGCACTCGATTGGCCAGCGTGCCGCCATACTCGTCCGTGCGGCGGTTCGAGAGCGGCGAAACAAACTCATGCGCCAGATACCCATGCGCGGCGTGTATCTCGGCCAGCAGAAAGCCTGCGTCTGCGGCGCGGCGGGTGGCGGCGGTCATATCGGCGAGCACCTTGTCCATGGCGGCCCGATCCATCTCATGTGGAACCGCGTAGGCGGGGGAGTATGCCTCGCCCGTAGGCCCCACCACGTTCTCCCAACCGCCCTCGGCAACAGGAAGGTTGCGCGGCTTCTCCCAGCCCGGCGTCATGCTCGCCTTGCGCCCGGCGTGTGCCAGCTGGATCGCGGGCACGCTGCCCTGCCGCCTCACAAACTCCGCAATTCGCGCCAGGAACTCTATGTGCTCATCCTTCCATATGCCCAGGTCGCCCGGGCTGATCCGCCCTTCCGGACTGATCGCAGCGGCCTCTGTAAACACCACACCGGCGCCGCCCACCGCGCGGCTGCCCAGATGCACCAGGTGCCAGTCATCGGCAAAGCCATCCACCGAGCTGTACTGGCACATCGGCGACACCGCAATGCGGTTCGGCAGCATCACGCTGCGCTGCGGAAGAGGCGAGAAAAGATGGGCGCTGGAAACAATCGCAGAGGACATGCTGGTTAGATGTTCCGAGGCCAGCCTGAGGCTCAGGCACGCCGCCGCGGTGGCTCACGGCCCAACCGCTCGTCGAACACTGCTAAGGTTTGGTGCGAGCCGTGTGCGCTTCACGTTGTCCGGGAGCCGACGTCAGCGCCTGCGTTCGCGCCAGCTCCGCGGTCAACAGGTGGCCATCGCGGCTGCGGGTCGCGTCCGCTGTTGCGGGCGATCGTTGCCCGGTCAGCAACGCTGAACCCTCCTGGGCGGCTGTCCGCGCCTGTTCGAAATTGCCGGCATCATTGGCTGCTCTGGCCAGTAGCCCGAGAGCCTCCGCGCTCCTGTGCTGGGTTCCCACCACCAGCCGTTCCGCCGCAGCCAGGGTCCACTTCGGATCCCTCAGCGGGGCGGGCTGTATGAACAGCGAAACCTCGGTGGCGGTCAGAAGCATAATGACGGGTGCGCCCGGCCCGCTTGCCATTCGGCGCAAAACCGAGATGCCGTTCCTAGCCAGCACGGCACCCTCCGCCGCTTGTTCCGTCCGCTGCTGCAGGGTCCCCAGCATCGCTCGGCTGGAGGCATTGCTGGCCAGCCAGGTTGGATTGTCGGGCACCAGCTGAACCAGGTGGTCCATCAACTCCATCGAGCGGCGGTACAAATCGATGGCTCGGCGGGTGCTGGCTTCATCCCCGGCGCGGTCCGGGTTGAAATCCGAGTCGAGCGACAAGGCATACACATCGGCTTCAAAACGCAGATCGTTCGCCAGATCATACGACGCGCTGGTGTCGCTCGGATCGGCCAGCGCAAAGGGCTCGTCCAACTGGCGCGCCTGGTCGAACGCGCCGATCGCACCCGCATAGTCGCCGGCTGAGAACAGCGTCCCTGCGAACTGCCGGTAGGCGTACGCCTTTCCTCGTTTCAGCGTTTGCGTGGCTTGCAACGCCGGGGGGAAGGCTGCGAACGCGTCGAGCGAAAGCCGCTCTTCTTTCAAGGCTGCTTCAGGGTCGGAGTCCTGCAGATACGCGCCCAGCTTCATATGCACAACAGGCACTTCCCGGAGCGCCAGCAGCACCTTGGGGTCAAGCGCAAGGGCGCGCGCGGAAAGATCGAGCGACCGGCGAAACGCCGCCACGGCCCCGTTCGGGTCGGTCGGATCGTCCTCCAGACGCATGGCGCGGGCGTCGCCCAGAACGCTGTACGCCTTGGCCAGCTCGGCGTAATCCGCCGCGCTCGGATGCGTGAACGAAAGTCTCCGTTCCAGCACGCGCAGCGATGTACTAAGCGCCACTCCCGCCTCACGATCGCGACCTAGGGCATGCAGAACGCCGGTACGTGTCTGCTGCTCCGCCCCCAGCGCGCCCAGTACAACTGGGTCGCTGGAGTCGAGAAAGTGGTGCTGCGCCGCCGCCGCCTCGGCTCGATCCAGGCTTTGCAAAGCGCCCGCAGGGTCGCCAATATTCTGGCCCAGCGGATTGCCCTGAACATTCGCCAGTTTCGTGTAAGCCGTCAGCACATCCAGTGCCGTCTCCGGATCCGTGCTCGATTCCCGCGACATTCTATCCAGATGCTCAAGCACGCGGTTCACCAGCAGATGCTGTACCGGCGTCGATCCGGGCAGGTCCTTGATGGCGTCATCGATCTCGGAAAGCATGCTGTTGCTCAGCTGCCGCAGATCGCTCGCGCGCGCCTCCGCCTTCAGTCGTTCCCGGTTCGCGTTACGGCTTTGCACCAGCGTACCGAAGGTGCCGCCCACGACCGCGAGCAGGACCAGGCAAGCCGCTCCCAGCGCCACCGCGTTGCGCCGCGCAAACTTCACCGCCCGATAGCGAAAATCTCCGCGTCGCGCCAGCACCGGCCGCTGCTCAAGATACGCCTCGATGTCCGCAGCCATCTGCTCGACCGTCGCATATCTTTGCTGCGGCTCCTTGCGCAGCGCCTTCAGCACAATGCTGTCGAGCTCCGCGTCCAATCTGCCGAACGGCATCGCCCCCGCGCTCGGCCGCGCCGGCTGTTCGCCCACAATCACGCGAACCATCTCTTCCGTCGTGTACTCGGTCAGTTCGTAGGGTTGGCGTCCGGTCAGGGTCACAAACAGCAGCACACCCAGCGAGTAAATATCGGAAGCCACCGTAATCGGCGTCCCCATCACCTGTTCGGGGCTCGCATAGCGCGGCGTAAAGGTCTGCATCCCGCGCAGCGTCACATCGCCGAGAACGTCTGAAGTCAGCGGAGAAACAATCTTCGCCGTACCGAAATCCAGCAGCCGCGGCGTGCCGTCCTCCACCACCAGGATGTTGTCCGGCTTCAGGTCGCGGTGTACGACAAGGTTCTGGTGCGCATACTGGACCGCTTCGCACACCTTGCGAAACAGTTTCAACCGCTCCGCAATCGAGAGCCCCCGCTCCTCGCAGAACCGCGTCATCGACACGCCGTCGATGTACTCCATCGCCAGGTAAAGCTCACCCTCATTGCTGACGCCGCCATCCAGCAGTCGCGCAATATAGGGGTGCGAAAGCCCGGCCAGAATCTGCCGCTCGGTGCGGAAGCGTTCTCGAAACAGCTCCGTCGAGAGTGGCATGTCGATCAGTTTGATCGCGACCCGCTGCTCGAACTGTCCATCCGCTCGGTGCGCCAGGTATACCGCTCCCATGCCGCCTCTGCCGATCAGGTGGCCCACTGCATACGGTCCAATCCGCCGTGGCGGCAGCATCGTCTCAGGCGCGGCGGTGGCACGTTGTTGCTCGCGCTCACAGGCGTCGAGCAAAGAGCGCAGCTCCGCCATCAGCGTCGTGTCGCCCGCGCAGCGCGCCTCCAGCACCGCGGTCCGCTCCGGTTCCCGGAGCGCCGACGCCTCATGAAAGATCGCTTCGGTGCGCAGCCATGTTCCGGCAGAGTCAGCCATATAAATCCTTCTCGCCTTCTTTGCCCTACTTGGTTTGTCGTTCCAGCGGGGAATCTGCGCTTGCCGTTGCCCGTTCCACCGGAATAGCAGCGGGCTTCAGCCCGCGGTAAAAGGACCAAGCCAAAAGCGGTTTCAACCCCCGGATCCGGGCAATCCAGCATCCACCGCCCGCGACCACTCACAACAGACTGCGTACTCCAGCCACAAACTGCCTCAAACCACCTGCACAGGCAACGCCTGCCCGGGATTAATCCGGCGAAACAGCCAGCTTTTCGCAAACTTCAGGTCGCGGTCCACGGTCGCCTTCGACACGTCCATCAGCGTCGCCGTCTCCTCCGCCGTACATCCCAGGAAGTAGCGCAACTCCACAAGCTGTACCTTGTAAGGGTCCAGCACCTGCAACTCGTCGAGCGCAATGTTCAGTTCCAGCATCTCGGCGCTGCCGACCTCGATCCACGGCAGATCGTCGCTCAACGGCACCTGCTGCAGGCTGCCGCCGCGCCGCTGCGCCTGCTGTTCGCGCGCATGGTCGATCAGGATCATCCGCATCACCTTCGCCGAAAACGTGTAGAAGTGGCACCGGTCCTTGAGCGCCGTCTTCTTCTGGTTCAGCAGCCGCAGATAAAGCTCATGCACCAGAACAGTTGCCTGCATTACACCCGGGTTGCGCTCGCGCCGAACATAAGCTGCCGCAACTTCGCGCAGGTGCGGATAAACCAGCGGCATCAGGTCCTCAAATGCCTGCGGCTCCCCATCCTTCCACTTCATCAGGAGCAGCGTGATCTCCCCTTGCGCCGTGTCCATACCTTGTCCCGACTGATGATTGCTACCGCAAAGGTAACATTTCACCCTCGCGCTGCGCGAAACATTCACTGCCGCAAAAAAGTTTGAGTCACTTTCCTTCCCCTTTACGCAGTCTTCAGTAAGCCGCACCGAGCCAAACCTAAAGGGGAATGCCATGTCATTTCATTCACTATGCTCCACTGTCCAACGTACGTTCGCTTCGTCGTCCGTCCGGAGGAATTCGCCGCAAGGCTTTGCCCGCCTCTTTGGCGGCTCGGTGCTGCTCGCTTTCACAGCTCTCACATCGCTCGCCCAATCGACCGCAAAACCCCATCTCCAACCCAACTTCGGCAAGGTGCCACTCAGCTTCGAAGCCAACCGCGGACAGGTTGACGCGCGCGTGCAATTCCTCTCGCGCGGACCCGGTTACGCGCTCTTCCTCACGCCCGGCGAAGCCGTTCTCGAACTGCATAAAGGCAAACTGGCTGATGTGAACTCCACCCTCCGCATGAAGCTTCAGGGAGCGAACGCCTCCGCCTCCGCCACCGGAAAGGAAGTCCTCCCCGGCACCGCCAACTACTTCTTCGGGAGCGACCCCAAGAAGTGGCAGACCGCGATCGACACCTTCAAGCGCGTACAGTACACCGCCGTCTATCCCGGCATCGATCTCGTCTACTACGGCAACCAGCGCGAGCTCGAGTACGACTTCGTCGTCGCGCCCCACGCGGATCCCAGCCAGATTGCCCTCAGCTTCACCGGCGCGGCGCCGAAGATCGACAAGACTGGCGACCTCGTCCTCGCCGCCAATACCGGCGAGACTCGCTTCCACAAGCCCGTCGTTTACCAGCTTGACGGCGACCGCAAGACCAGCGTCGACGCGCGGTACGACATCGCCGGCGGCAAGGTGACCTTTGCGCTCGGCACCTACGATCACAGCAAAGAACTGGTGATCGATCCAATTCTCAGCTACCTCACCTACCTCGGCGGCAGCTTTGACGATACGCTGAACGGCATCGCCATCGATGCTTCCGGCAGCGCCTATGTGGTCGGCACCACCACTTCAGCAAATTTTCCCCTGAAGAATGCCTATACAGGCGCCCTCCCCGGCGGAACCAACGGCAACCGCTCGATGTTTGTCACCAAGTTCAATACCACCGGCACCGCACTGGTGTACTCCACCTACCTGGGTGGAACGGGAAACACCTACGGCACCGGGATTGCGGTCGACACCGGAGGCAATGCCTATGTTGTAGGCACGCTCGACACCGACGGCTATCCCATCACCGCGGGTGCCTTCCAAACCCTTTGTGGCGCAAACTACGTTGTCCCGGCGGGCAGCCCCGTGGGCGTGCGCGCGAATGGATGCACCGGGGCAGGGCAAGGCGATAACAGCGGCGTTGTGACCAAGATTAACGCGACCGGCACCGCGCTGGTCTACTCCACCTATCTGAGCGGCAACAACTACAACAGCGTAAACGCGGTCGCGGTCAACGCCGCAGGTGAAGCGTACGTCGTCGGTGTCACCAACTCCTTTTGCTCGCAGCCCCCGTACAACGCCAACGGGACCGGCTATCAGCCGTACGACTGCTTCCCCACCACAGCGGGCGCCGCACAGGTCGGGGTCGTCGCATCCAGCGGCGGCGGCGTACGAAATTTCTCCTTTTTCACCAAGCTCGATGCAGCTGGTGCCAACATCCTCTACTCCAGCCTCCTCGGCCCCAACAACATTAATCAGCAAAGCATCACCAATGCCCTTGCGGTAGCCGTTGATCCCGCCGGTATGGCGTACATCGGCGGATACACCTCCAACAATCTCTTAACCACTCCCGGCTCCTATCAACCGTCGATCGGACAGCAGGCCGGTGGTCATGCCTTTGTTGCCAAGTTCGACCCAACGGCCGCGAAGCTGGTCTACAGTACCTTCCTTACACCCGCCGTCGTCGCGGGTGGCAACGGAGATCAGGTAAACTCCATCGCCGCCGATGCCGCAGGCAATGCCTACTTAGCCGGTAATACTTCCAGTTGCGGCTTCCCCACCACCCCAGGCGTCTACCAGCCGCAAGCCAGCTTCCCGCCCGGGTCCGCCTCCAGCTGCAACGCCGGATTTGTCTCCAAGCTGAACCCAACCGGCAGCGCTCTGGTCTGGTCGACCTTCGTCGGTAATAATTCAGGGCCAAACGTCAACAACAGCACCTTCTTGACCGGCCTCGCCCTCGCTTCCGACGGCAGCGTCTACGTCGCAGGGTCCGAATCTGGCTACGGCATTCAAACCGTCAATCCTGTCATCCCGCAAAGCCAAACCGCCACGGTCGGCTACGTGGCGCACATCGATGCCACCGCCAGCACGCTGCTGTTCGCCACCACCATCGGCGGCACGGTCGCCTGCTCGGAGCTAGCCACCGGCCTGGCCGTCGACCCCACCGGCAACATGTACGTCGCGGGCGTCGCCAACGGCTGCACCACTCTGCCCACCACCCCCGGCGCCTTCCAGGCCACGGGCTCCAACCCCGGCGCCAACGTCAACGACGGCTGGGTCGCTAAAATCGCCCCCACTATCAACACCACCACCACCCTCGCCGTCTCGCCCATAGCCCCCACCTTCGGCCAGGCCGTCACCCTCACCGCCACCGTCGCGGGCGTAACCGGAAACGCCAAGCCCACCGGCCCAGTCACCTTCCTCAACGGCTCCACGACACTCGGCACCGGCACGCTGAATGCTTCTGGCGTGGCCACCTTCACCACCTCCACCCTCGCTCCCAACACGTATTCGCTGACCGCTACGTACTCCGGCGACCCGAGCTTCTCCGCCAGCGCGTCCACCGCTCAAACCCTGAGCATCGCCGCCCCGGCCACCACCACTGCACTTACCCTCACGCCCGCCACGGCGACCCTCGGCCAGACGGTAACGCTGTCTGCGAAGGTCACTCCCGCGTCCGGCACCACCATCCCCACCGGCACGGTCACCTTCAAGAACGGTGCCACCGTCCTCTCCGCTGTCGCGGTAGACGCCACGGGCACAGCCACCTTCGCCACCTCCACGCTCGGGGTTGGAACCTACACCATCACCGCGCTCTATAGCGGTGACGCCACCTTCGCGACCAGCACCTCCGCCGCGCAAACCCTCACCATCACCACGGTTGGCAGCACTACCGCGCTGACCGTCTCACCCACCACCGCGCTCATCGGCCAGGCCATCACCTTCACGGCCAAGGCGTCCCCGGGGTCGGGAACAAAAATCCCCACCGGCACCATCGCCTTCAATAACGGCACGACTACGCTCTCGACCGTCCCAGTCGACGCCACCGGAAGCGCCACCTTCACCTCGAGCACCCTCGCCGTCGGCACCTACACCGTCACCGCCGTCTACAGCGGCGACACCACCTACTCCGCCAGCACCTCCACAAGCGCGACGCTGGCCATCACCGCACCCGTCCCCAACTTCTCCGTCTCATTCAACCCAACCAGCTCCACCGTCATGAGCGGACAAATCGCCACCACCACCCTCACCGTCACGCCCATCAATGGATTTACGGGCGCAGTGACCCTCAGCTGCACCAACCTGCCCGCGCACACCCTCTGCACGTTCGCGCCTCCCGGCCTGACCGTGGCTTCCGGCCCCGTCTCCTCCACGCTCACCATCACCACCGGCAGCTCACTTGGCGGTGCCCTCCGCAACGCTCCACTCGATAAATGGCCTGGCACCGGCTCCGCCGTCTTCCTCGCCCTGCTCGCCTGGACCAGCCTCCGCACCCGCAAAGTAAGCAAGCGCCTCCAGCGTCTCCTGCTTGTTTTCGTCATGCTCGGTGCGGCAACGGCAGGCTTGGTTGGCTGCGGTTCCTCTACTTCCTCGGCAACCCCCGCCGGGGCCTACAGTGTCAACGTCACCGTAGCCGCCGGGGCCACCACCCACACCGGCGTTTACACCCTCACCGTCCAGTAACCCTCACCGTAACAAACGCAAATGCGGAACCGGGCAACCAGTTCCGCATTTGCTTTTATTTTTTGTCATCCCCACGAAGCCAAGCACCTTCAATCTGACCGGCGACTACCAATGGAATGGTAAGCGGCCCGCACAAGGCCGGTTCAGAACCCTCCGCACCCCAAATCGGCCTCAGCGTACTCTGTTGTCCGTTTTCTCACGCCGCCCAACATAGGTCGAATCGCGCACGCCAACGTTGACCACCCTGATATCAAAATCATTGCAACAGCCGCTCCAGATACTTCCGCAACCGAACATCGCTGGTCAGGCCCAAAGCCATCTTCAACGCTGCTGTTGCCTCGTCTTTTTGTCCCAGCAATCGTAGGCAATGGGCGTACGCGACCCACCAAGGTTGAAAACCGTTGCTGTGGCTCTGTTCAATCGCTCGTAGTTGTGCCAAGCCTGCCGCAGCGTCGCCTGCTTCTGCGAGCGCGACGGCCCCTGCGACGCGTGAGCCGGTGGTCGGGTAATACTGGTTGATTTGGGCGTAAAGCTGCGCAATCCCTGCCCAGGGCGTCTTGCCCGTGAACAGCCGATGGCAATGAGCAGACTGGATGGCGGCTTCTAGTTGGAAAGGCCCCGGCTTACATTGACTGGCTGCCGTCCACAACAATTGATCGGCGCGCAGGATGGCGGCTTTGTCCCAGCGTTGCATGTCTTGCTCAGGCAAGGGAATGAAATCGCCCTGTGAACTCAATTGCGCAGCACGGCGGGCCTGGCGGAACATCATCAGCGCCAATAGACCCTGCGCTTCAGCGGCCTCCGGCATCAGCGTGCAGACCAGGCCGCACAGAAAAATCGCCTCCAGCTGCAAATCTGTGATGCGGCTCTCTGCACCCGCAATCGCCTCCACGCTGAGCCCAAATGCGCCATAGATTGCTTCCAGTACGTCGTGCAATCGCGCAGGCAGATCGCTGGCGTCCGGCTCTTCAAAGCGCAATCCTGTGTCTTTGATCTTCTGTTTGGCGCGCACCAACCTTTGTGCCAGCGTAGCCGGTGACATCAGCATTGCAGGCGCGATCTCGCTGGCCTGCAAACCGAGCACGACCTGCAACATCAGCGGCGTGCGGATTTTTTCATCAATGGCAGGGTGAGCGCAAACGAACAGCAGCTTTAACCGTGCGTCGGGAATGATGGTCTTGGGCGCTCCTTCATCCTGCGCGTACTCTTGCTCGAGCAAAGCGGTAACGGCAGGGTCTGAGCGTACTTTGTTATGGCGGGCAAGCTGCATTAGCTGACGTTTGGCGACAGACAATAACCACGCATCTGGTGAGCTCGGAATACCATCAATCGGCCAGCGCTCCAACGCCTTGAGCAACGCATCGGCAAGCGCATCCTCGGCGGCGGCAATGTCGCGCCACTGCCAGGCGAGCCACGACACCAGCCGCCCGAAGGAGGCACGTGCTACTTGTTGCGCAGCAGCGTAGGCGGGGTTTGGCGTCGTCATGTCTGGCATCGTGACTGATATTTTTGTATCTGGCATGGTGAGTTGGTGGGGACGACGTAGTTCAAACAATGCTTGATCAGGGCAGACACGGCAAAACGCCAACACAGGACGTCAAGACCCTTCGCCGTATCCGCCATCACTCAATCGCCTTCAACGCAACATCATTTACGGCATCTCTGACGGTGGCATTACTGGTCGCACTTCGGTATGGCCAGCACTCGCATTCGGGCTGCGCGCCGCCCATTCGAGCGCGTCGTCGAGGCTCGCGACATTGATAACAAAGTAGCCACCCAAATGCTCTTTAGCATCGGGATAGGGGCCATCGTGAATCTGGCGCTTGCCACCTACGATCTGCACACGGGTGGCGGTGTGCGGCGCTTGCAAGCCGTTGCCGCTGACAATCACGCCAGCTTGGCCTAGCGCGCCGACGTAGGCGTTCCAGGCACCCCAGTACGTAGCTGCCTGCTCAGGATCATTGCGTTTGGCGACTTCGGCGGTGGTTTCGTTAAATGCGAGCATAAATTCCATGGTGTTCTCCAATGAAGTGAGGGTGATTTCGCATTGATAGTGTTAATGGTGCAAGACTATCCGTTTGCTGGCTTGTCTTGCACTACCGACTGTCAGGAGAGAAAGAATGCTTTCTCACTGTGCAGATGCTTGAGCCGCGTCTTAATCGACAAGTCGCAAAAAATATTGTTGAAGTAAATGAACCACGTTCGTAGAACGTGGTTTTGCTTTTTTGCCACCCAGACGGCGGCGCACGAGCGCGCATTCTTAGAAGGTGCGCTATCTCTGCTCACCTAGCTGCCGATGGTGGGCCGTTTGTCGTTGGCTACACGACCGTGTTCGACCGCAGTGCCCATCCCCGACGTGTCCGACCGCTTCCGTCACAACTTCCCAAACTGCCGGCTCGTCACCCAAAGGTAAGTATTCAATCAGCCTCGTTCGGGACATAAAAAATGAGGTGATGGATGCTGCCTTCATTTGCATTTTCTTGGTTTGTCATTACCGAAGGGAACTGCGGTTGCTTTCGCAGTCCCCCGACGCGGCGTCCACTTCCTTACCGCTCCCCGCCGCCATTAGCTGCTTTTTCCCCAGCCCCCGGCATCTCCAGCTCATGCAGATGCCACACCACGCTCTCGTTCGCAATCTCGTTATGTTTGCGCAGATACTCCAGCGCGTACGAGCTCGCCGCCGGATCGTCCTTCTGGTCCGCGAACATCGCCGCCTGCTTCGCCGCCTCGGCCTTCATCCCCAGCCGCCGGTACAGAATTGACAGGTTGTAGTGCGCCGCCAGGTCGTCCGGATCGATGCTCTGCACCTGCTCATACTCCGCCTTCGCCTTGTCGTACTGGTGCAGCTGGTAGAACGAGAAGCCGAGCTCACGATGCGCATCGCGCGACCGCGGAAAGCTTGCCGCAACGATTTGCAGATCGGCGATCGCCAGCGGCAGGTTGCCTTCGTTGCGCTCCACCAGCGCACGATAGTAAAGCGTCCGCGGCGTATGCGGTGCCAGCGCCTCCGCCTTCTGCAGGCTAGCCCGCGCATCGTCGTACTTTTCCCATTGAATCTGCACGATCGCGCGATTGGTCCACGCATCGGCATAGTCAGGCCTCAGCCGGATCACCTGCTCGAACGCGTGCACGGAAGCCGCATACTGCTGCGCGTCCAGTAGCGCGATGCCGTAGTTATTCCACCGCATCCACTCCTTGTTTTCGTTGGTAGCCGGCGTGGCGGACGCGTTCAAGCCCACCGCAATCGACCGCGTCTGCGAAGCCATGTCCACCACCGGCTCCTCATAGTGCTTGTTCATGCCGAAATCGATAAAGTGCTGGTTGAATCGGCGATACTTCACCGTCGCCGTCAGGTTCACGCGACCGTCCGCCGCCGCGGGCATACGGAACGAGTAGCGTACCAACTGCGACCGCCCCGATTGGACCGTGTTGTTGTACGCCACCACCCGGTTGTTCCAAACCTCGTGCCGGTCGTTGCTGGTGCCCTTTACATTGATCAGCCGATTCGTAAAGCTGTGCGCACGCTCGTCGAGTTCGCCGCCGGGCTTCAGAAAGCCGCTCTGGTTCAGCACCTTGCCGCTCGCATCGGTCACGGTGAACTGCACCCAGGATTCGTACATATCGCGCTGCTCCGGCACATGGCTGTGCGCGATGCCCTTGTTTTGAATCACCACATCGGCGGTCAACAACTCACCCGGCGCAGCCGTCAGCGGCACCAGCCCCAGCGGAGCGACCAGCTTCTGCGTGTCCGCGCTGTCAGTCGGCTGGCCGCGCTCCACGGCGAAGATGTCGATGTTGAACGACCCATTCTTCAGAAACTCAACCACCCGCGCTGCCTGCTCGTCATAGCCATACAACTGCGGGATGATCGTATTCGCGCCCAGCCAGCGGTGCGACGCAAGCTGCCCCTTCTTCGCGCCAGGATCGGCCAGCTTCAGCGCCTCGCGTCCCATATGGCACGTCTCGCACGTCGAAACCGAATCCTTCACATAGAAGGGAAGCGGCGACTGCTTGGCAAACGACGAGTTCTGCCACTCGTCATACAGCGAAATCGCACGCTGCCACTTGTAGTCGTTCAACGCCTTTGGCAGCGCCGCCTTGTGGCAGCTCGCGCAAAACTCGGACGTCCGATAAAACGGCCGCATCACCGCTTTGCTGTGCCGGTCCAGATGCGCCAGAATCTCCGCATCCGTTACCTGCCGCGTAATCGGCTTGCCGTCTTCATCCACCAGCACCGCGGGTGTGCCCATCACATAGCTTCCCGTACCCCGCGTGTCGACAGACTGGATCGAGTGGCAAACGCTGCATGTCACGCCGTCCTGGTCATACGGCCGCTTCTTCGGCGCGCCCTGCGTCAGTGCCCCCGCCACCAGCGCAATCGGATCATGACATCCCTCGCAGTGCCGCGAAAACTCAATTCCCTTCTCGTCATTCAGCAACCCCACATTGCGTAGATAGAACGGCACACGGTTGCTATTCGAGTGCGCCGACTGTCGCCACTGCGCATGAGATTCCTTGTGGCAATGCCCGCAATAATCCGCCGTCGGAAAACTCTTAGGGTTGATGAATTCGCCATTATCCGTGCGCGCGTTCGAGGGCAGAAACGGCTCGTCCTTGCCGTACCGGAAGTTATATTTCTCCGCCGTTTTCTGGTGATACGCCGTGCGCGCCGCCGCCGCTTCCTCGGCCTCGGTGGTCGCCTTCACACCTCTTACCCCGGCCGTCAGAAAGCACGCCGCCGCCACGCCCAGCAGCGCAGCGAAAATGCCGTGCCTGTGCCTGGCCAGGCCAGCGCGCTCAAAGATTGGGTTCAGAGCCACACCGCATCGTACCCCCCGCACCATTGCCCTGACCAGATGGAGAACCGCCTCCACCTTTCGATGGAGAGCGCAGATTTGCACTTCCGCACCAGTGAACTGCTGGGATTTGTCATCCCGCGGCAGCGGAGGACACGCCGCGTGCGCTGCAGGCCCCCGCTAAAATTTCGCCGTCGCTGTGAACACCTACTTCACCGCCACGCCCTTCCCCTCGACCACCGTAAACACTGCATCGATCCCCGCAGTCTTCACCTGCTCCCGCAACCCACTCGGCCACCGAATCTCGATATCGTCGACCGCCGTAGCCTTCCCGAGCCCGAAGTGCAGCCGCTGATCCGGCGATGACGCAAAGCTCCCGCCGCTCAGCACATCCGCGCGTTGCTTGAACCCATTCGCAGTCACATACACCACCGCTCCGATCGCGTCGCGCGCACTCTTCGACCCACCAACCAGCTTCAATCCGATCCAGTGGTTCATGTCCGCCGCCACATTCCGAAAAAGCGAAGGCGTTCCATCCAGGTTATTCACCACCGCGTCGATCTTCCCGTCGTTGAACAGGTCGCCATACGCCATGCCGCGCGCATTGGCCACCTTCGCCAGCCCCGTGCCTTCCACGGCCGGCACCATCTCAATCTTCCCCTTCACATTGTGGAACAGCAGCGGCCGCTGCTTCACCGACGTTCCCCAGTCCGTCGTATCGGCCTGCGGAAACACATGCCCATTCACTGCAAACAGGTCCAGCCAGCCATCGTTGTCGAAGTCGAAAAAGCTCGTTCCCCAGCCCAGAAACGGCACCGTCGGCTCCGCTATGCCCAACTCATAACTCACATCGGTAAAGTTGCCTTCACCGTCATTTCGATACAGCGGCTTGTAGTCGTCGGAAAACGTAGTGTTGAAGATGTCGATGCGCCCATTGTGCGTAAAGTCCCCGGCGGCAATACCCATCGAAGCCGTCTCGCGTCCGCTCTCATTGAGCGCATAACCGGAAGCAAAGCTCGCGTCCTCGAAGGTCCCATCGCCCTTGTTCAGATACAGGTAGTTCGGCGTCGAGTCGTTCGCCACCAGCAGGTCCAGCCTGCCATCGTTGTTCACATCGATAAACAGCGAAGCCAGCCCGTAGTACGTCCCTTTGTCCGCCACGCCGGCCTTCACGCTTACGTCCGTGAAGGTGCCATCGCCGTTGTTATGAAACAGGTGGTCGGGTTCGCCGCGCAGACCATGCGGTCCGCACATCACCGCCACCCCGCGAAACTGGCAGAATGAAAGGCTCACGTTCGCCGCCCCCTGCGCCGGCTGCGCCTTCATGTCCCAATGCACATACCCCGGGACAAACAAGTCGACACGCCCATCCCCGTCATAGTCGCCCCACGTCGCGCCGGTAGACCAGTTGCCCAGCGTCACGCCGGCCTTCTCCGCCACATCCGTAAACGTGCCGTCGTGGTTGTTGTGGTACAGCCGGTTCTTGCCAAAGTTCGTAACGTAGATATCCGGCCAGCCGTCGTTGTCATAGTCCGCGATCGCTGCCCCAAATCCCCAGCGATCGTTCTCGACGCCCGCCTTTGCCGCCACGTTCGTAAACGTTCCATCGTGATTGTTGTGAAACAGGGCAGCGTGCGGCGCCGCACCTTTCCCCGCCAGGCTCTCGGTCGTCGCTCCATTGACGAAGTAGATGTCCAGCCATCCATCGCTGTCGTAATCCAGCAGCGCCACCCCGGAGCCCGTCGTCTCCAGGATGAAGTGTTTCTCCGGCGTGCCCATCCTGTGATGCCAGGTCGCCAGCCCGGCCTTCTCGGCGACATCCTGGAACACCACCAGCCCACTGCTCACAAAGCCGCCCGCCGTAATCGGCCTATGTTTCGCGTCATAGATCGCGGGATGCGCCGCACCGGTATTCACTCCCGCCGTAGCCGCCGGTTGCCCACCCTCGCCCGACGCCTGCGTCTGCTGCGGCCGCTGACCCCCTTGATCGGTCGCCGACTGCGCCCACACCGCACTCATACCCACCGTGCAGACCAACCCGACAGCCAACAAATTCTGAACTCTGCGCAAATGCATCTCCCGTAATCTCACTGCCTGGCCGTAACCGCAGGGGCGTGGCCCCTGCCTTCGGTAATGTCCAGAATCCGATCCACCATGGTCGGCACGTCGAACTGCTCCGCCACGCCACTCGGCCAACGTACCGTCATCTGGGTCAAAGCCGTCTCCGCGCCCAAACCAAAGTGCAGCCGCAGGTCGTTCGACGAGTTATAGCTCGATCCACTCCGCACCTCGTCCACCCACACCCGCTTCGCGCTGTGCAGCGTAACACGCGCGCCAATCGCATCGCGATTCGACCTCGTCCCCACCAGCTTCAACCCCAGCCAATGATTCGCACTTCGCGCCACGTTCACCAGCAGCATGGGCTTGTCGCTCAGGTTGTTCACCACCGCCTCCAACCGCCCATCGTTCCACAGGTCCGCGATCGCCAGCCCCCGGCTCGACTGCGGCTCCATCAACCCCGGCCCGGAAATTTTGCTCAGGTCCTCGAACTTCACCGGCCCCTTGCCACCCGCGCCGCCCAGGTTGCGATACAGAAAGCGCGGCTCGCGATAATTCGCGCCCAGCTTTGCCGAATCCACCTCCGGGTACACATGTCCGTTCACCACCAGCAGGTCCGGCCAGCCATCATTGTCCACGTCCGCAAACATCGTGCCCCACCCCAGCGCGTCCGTATTCACGCCAAGCCCCGCCGCAAACGTCATGTCCGCATACGTTCCATCCCCGTTGTTGCGATAGAGCGTCGCCGTGTCGTCGGAGAAATTCGTCTTGAATAAATCCAGCTTTCCATCGCCGTCGTAGTCCGCCGCGGTTGACCCCATGCCCGCCTGCTCGCGCCCATCTTCGTTAAACGCCACACCCGCCGCCGTGCCAACGTCCGTGAACGTCCCATCGTGGTTGTTGCGATACAGAATTGCCGGCGTCGAATCGCATGCCACATACAAGTCCGGCCAGCCATCCTCGTCGTAGTCCAGCGTTGTGATCGAGAAGCAGTAATGCGCCGCCGTGTTCTGAAATCCGCTCGCCTTACTCACATCTTCAAAGCGCCCGTTGCCCACGTTATGAAACAGCACATTCGGCGCGCTCGGCAGCCCACGCGGCCCGCACATCACCGGCACGCCCTTCCACACGCACCCCGCCTGCCCCGGTGCTGGCGTCTTCGCCAGATCGAAATGCACGTAGTTCGCCACCGCAATGTCCAGCTTCCCATCGCGGTCGTAGTCCACGAACGCGCACCCCGTTCCCCACTCCTTGCCCGTCCCCGCCACCCCCGCGCGCTCTGCGATTTCCCGAAACGCCCCATTGCCCTCGTTGTGAAACAGCCGGTTCTTGCCGTAGCCCGTCACATACAGATCGTCGAAGCCATCGTTGTCGTAGTCGCCCACGCATACGCCCTGTCCCCAGCCCGCCGACCTGAGCCCTGCCTTCTCCGTCACATCGGTAAATGTGCCGTCATGGTTGTTGTGAAACAGATGACTCGTCGCCGCCTCACCAGCCGCCACGCCCGGCAGCGTCGTTCCGTTCACCAGAAAAATGTCCTGCCAGCCATCGCGGTCATAGTCCAGAATCGCCACCCCCGACCCCGTCGACTCGATGATGTAATGCTTCGACTCCACACCCCCATTCACATTGCGAACGGTGATGCCCGCCTTCAACGCCTCATCCACGAACCATGCTGGCCCGGTATGCTCAGCAGTCGGCGGATACGGCTGCTGCGCCCCCACCGCGCCCGCTGACAACAAACCAATCGCCAGCCCGTAACCCAAACACTTCCAAATTGTCATCCTAAGCAACCCACCCATTGTCATCCTGAGCGCAGCGAAGGATCTGCTTCTGCTTTTGCTTCTGCCGCCGCTGCCGCCGCCGCTCGCCTTACCGGAGGGAGCAGGGGCTTTCAGGCCCCTGAACAGCCGCGGAACGAAAGGGGCTTTAGCCCCGGGCTCTCCTTCGTACACCCTCAACATCGCCATCCCTCGCGAAGCGAACGACCCGCCCTTCGCGCTGAAGGCGCGAGCTACTCTAGCCTGGGGCGCAGCCCCAGGAAACAAGCCACCTCCGCCCGCGTGCTGAAGGCACGCGCTAAAGTTCCACCTACCCCACCTGCTCTCCACCTTCACGAAGCTTTACCCGCAACCGGCGCCGGAGCCACCACTCCCATCGGCATCTTCTTAAGTATCTTGCCACCCTCCTGAATCACATACAGATGGTTCGCCGCAAGGTCCGTCAACACATCCGTCGTGCCCGAAGGCCACTTGATCTCCACCTTCTCGGCCGCCTTCGCCTGATCGAGCCCGAAGTGAATGCGCAAATCATTCTGCGAGTAATAACTTCCGCCGCTGCGTACCTCCTCAATCTGCACCAAAGGCTTCTCCGCGCCCGCCGGATGCGTCGTCACGCTCAGCCGCGCTCCAATTCCCGACCTGTTGGACTTCGTGCCCACCGTGCGAATCTTGATCCAGGTCCGCGCCGGGGCAGCCGTCGAGTCGCAGCGCAACAACTGCGGCAAACTGTTCACGCAGTTCACCACTACATCGATATCGCCGTCATTGTCGAAGTCGCCAAACGCACATCCCCGCGCCGCCGCCGGCACATTCATCCCCGCTCCCGACGCACCGGTGACTTCTTCAAATTGTCCATTGCGAAGATTGCGATACAGGTACTTGTGCTGTGCGTACGGCGCGTCGATATGAGTCCCATCCACCTCGGGATACACATGACCGTTAGAAATCAAAATATCCAGCCAGCCATCGTTGTCCATGTCGAAAAACCCGACACCCCACCCCAGATAGCGCGTATTGATTCCCAACCCCGACAGATACGTATGGTCCTCAAACGTCCCATCGCCCAGGTTCAGATAAAGCGAATCCGTATCGCCCGCAAAGTTCGTCTTCACAATATCCTGTAGCCCGTCGCGGTTGAAATCACCAATGGACACGCCCATTCCCGCCTGCGGCTTGCCATCAGGCGAGTATGCAATCCCCGCCTCAATCGCCTGGTCCTTGAACGTGCCATCCTTCTGGTTCTGGTAGTACGTAGCCGCAGTCGAATCATTGGCAACATAGATGTCAGGCCATCCATCGCCATCGATATCCGCCACCGCGACCGACAACGCATACGTCCCAATCGTGTCCCACATGCCCGCCTTCTGCGAAACGTCGGTGAAGGTTCCGTCGCCGTTGTTGTGGTACAGACAATTCTTCCCGCCCATCAACCCCGGCGGCCCGCACGCCACCTGGATGCCCTTGTAGGCGCAGCCCGCGGCTTCTGGCAACGGCGCCGTCTTGATATCAAAGTCGATGTAGTTCGCCACGAATAAATCCAGGTGCCCGTCGCGGTCATAGTCCAGAAACGCGCACCCCGAGTTCCAGCGCGTCTTGGCCTGCTCCAGGCCCGCCTTCTTGGTCACATCGGTAAACGTGCCGTCGCCGTTGTTTCGATAGAGCACATTCTGCCCGTAGTACGAAACGAACAAATCATCCCATCCATCATTATTGAAGTCCCCAACGCAGCAGCCCTGCCCCCACCCCGACCGCACCAGCCCCGCCTTCACCGTCACGTCCGTAAACGTGCCGTCGCGGTTGTTCTTGAACAACCGATTGCTCGGCTCCTGCCCTTTCGGAAACCCTTCCAGCCGCGTCCCATTCACCAGAAAAATATCCAGCCAATCATCGTGGTCGAAGTCATAAAACGCGACCCCACACCCCGTCGTCTCGAGCAAATATTTGTTGCGATGCTCGCCGCCAAACGTCGTCTTCGCATTCAGCCCCGACTCCCGCGCCACATCCACAAACGAGAACCCAAGCGGCGTCCCCGTCACCGGCGAAGGAGCTTTCGGAGCGGCCTTCGGAGCCACATCGTACGTCGGTCGCGATCCCAGCTGCGGCGTCTGCGCAGCCTGTTGAGCCCCCGCCACCGGCCTCGCCAGCGCCAGCACGTCATCCAGCGACAACACCAGGGCGGTGCTCGAAAGCGAGCGCAGAAACGAGCGGCGCGATGAACTCAAACCAGATCTCTCCCAGGCGCCCGCACCCACATTCCGTGCAGCTGCCACGCGCTGAGTATAGAGAGCGCGCCCCGCGCCAAGCAACACCAGCGCCGCCCGCTTCTCAATCCGCCAACCCCGCCGCCACCTTGCGCTCCGCCTCGGCCTCGACCTTTTTCCCCTGTCGCTCCAGCGCCTCAGCCAGCGCCACATGCGCCGCCTTCAGACCGCCATCCGCCGCCACGGCCGTCTTGAACTGCTCCACCGCCTCCGCCACCTGTCCGCGCTTCAGCAACAACCGCCCGCTGTCCAGCGCAAAGTTCGCCCGCTGCCGGCTTACCGCCACGCGACTCAACCCCGCCGCCACCTTCCGCTCGGCCGCCGCCCCGGCGTTGTCACCCTCCGCGCTCAGGATCGCCGCCAGGCTGATGTGCGGACTCGGCTGTGCGGGCAGCAACTCGATCGCCCGCCGCAGCGCCTTCTTCGCCGCAGCCGTATCGCCCGTCTGCTTGTACACATTGCCCAGCAGCGACCACGCCTCGCCGTTCTCCGGATTCAAGCTTGTCGCCTTCTCCAACTGCGCCTGCGCCTCCGAAAAGTTCCCCTGCTGCATCCGGATCACGCCCAGCGTATACGGCGGGTCGGGCAGCGTCGGGTCCAGCTGCTCTGCCCGCACAAACTCCGGAATCGCTTCCTCCAGCTTGTCCTTCAACTTCAGCGCCAGCCCCAGGTCATAGTGCAACTGCGCATTGTCCTCACCCAGCGCCAGTCCGGCGCGAAACTGCGCGATCGCGTGATCCAGATCGCTCTGCTGCAGGTAAGCGACGCCAAGGTCTTCCGCCAGCGTCTGACTCGGCGGCCCAATCGCAAGCGCGCGCGTGTAGATCGGGATCGCCCCTGCCGCGTCGCCGGTCTGCACCATCGCCAGGCCGAGGTTCGTCAACGCAGGCACATCTTTGGGCCGCGCCGCAACGACCGCGCGAAACAGCGGCAGACTCCCTGCCGCGTCGCCCTGCGCCTGCAGTGCCACCGCAAGCTGATACTTCGCTTCCATCGACTGCGGACTCGTCATGACGGCCTCGCGCAGAATCCCGACAGCCTCCGCGTCATGCCCAGCCGCTCCCAGTGCGGTACCCAGCGCCAGCGCGTAGTCAGGATTCCTGGCATCGAGCGCGTGTGCCCGCTCCAGTTCCGGCAGAGCCTCCTGCGGATGCTGCTCCGCCAGCGCCACCGACCCCAGATGAAAGTGCGCCGCCGCAAACTCCGGCGCAATCGCGATTGCCCGCGTAAACTCGGCCTCCGCCGGCCCCCACTGCTCACCCTGCGCCAGCACCGCGCCCAAAGCGTCATGCAGAGCAGCCGAATCGGGCTCCGTCTGCAATGCACTCTCAATCAGCCGCTGAGCTCCAGCACTGTTGTGCTCGGCCTCGTAGGCCGCCGCCAACTCCACCGTTTCCTGCGCACTCAGCGGGCTTCGATTCGCTAGCCCCTCATAGGCCTCAAGCGCCTTGATCGCATTCGCATTCTCTTTCAATCGCGCATAGCTCAACGCCAGATTCAGCGCCGAAGTCACATCCCCCGCATCCAGACTTCGCGCCAGCGACAGCTCCTGCACCGCTCCCCGCAACTCCCCTTCGGCGAGCATCGTCGCACCCAGCGCGCTGTGCACGGCGCTGTTGCGCGGCAGCAGCTTCGCGGCCACTACAAACTGCCCATGAGCCGCCTTCAACTCCCCACGCTGGAACGCCTCTGACCCCGCACGAAACGCCCTGTCCGCCGCCTCCACGCTCTCCGCCGTAGGCACCGCTGGCTTCTGCGCCAGTACCACCCCAGACCCCGCCCCAGACCCCACCCCGGCCCACGCCAGAGCTGCGCAGCTGAAGACCAGCAGCCGCAACTGGCTTCCAGCCCCCGCTCTCCACTTTCCATAAAACTTCATCGAAAACCTACGGCCGCTCGTCCGGTTCCACCGTAAACTCCACCGCAGTGCGTCCCGCATACCACCGATACGTCCCTGCCTTTCCCGGCACCGCCATCCACTGCAACGGCGTCGGACGCTTCAGCCCCGGGTCCTTCTGGGTATGCGCCGTAAACAGCTCGTGCCCGCCAAGGTCCTGCACCAGAAATTTATCCCCCGCGATGAACCCGCACCCATACGCTCCCGGCGCCAGCTTTTGCCCATCGATCGTCAGCGGATACTCCGTGATCAGGTACGCCTGGTACCGCTCCTGCACGCCCGTCGAGTAGCCCGACGTATCCACCAGTGCAGCCAGCAAAAACCGCCCCTTCACCACCTCCACCCCGGCCGAGTTCCGCACCTGGATCGGCGCCGCCAGCCCGCGAAAGAACACCGTCGCCGGTATCACCGGCCCCGCCTCCGCCGAGCGCATAAGGTGTGGAAAGCTCACCGCCGCCTGCGCCTGCCCCGCTTGCGCCATGCCGTGGTTCTGCCCCAGCGTCAGCAGCATCGCCAGCGAGAGAAGTGTGCGTCGAATCATACGTTCATGCCCCTTTCGTACGTCAGCGATACTACTTGGCTTCCACCGCCCACCGCAACGCTTCCCGTCATACACATTCGTCTCGTTCATTTTTATTTGTCATTCCCGAAGGGAATCTGCGTTTGCCGTTGCCTGTTCCACCGAAGTAGCAGCGCCCTTCAGCGCCCGGTACACGACCCCACTAAATGCGGGGCTTAGCCCGGGACCCCCGCCGAACTCACTCGCCACCCCCACTTTGCTCTAAACTTGTCCTCCAGCCCCAGGAGCCCTCCCGTCATGCGCCGTTTCGCCCCTCTCCTCTTTGCCCTCACCGCCGCCGCGCAAGTCCCGGAACTGAAACCCATCCCCGCCTTCCCCATGGCCCAGGACGCGATCACCCTCCGCCGCCCCGCGCAGGCCGGTCGCCCCTTCACGGTCGCCGGGGCGCGGGGCGTGGTCCTCGGCCAGGGCGAAGGCATCTTCGAGCAGTGGGTGCTCCCCGTCAAGGTACTCAGCCACATGACCATCGAGGCCAACGTCCCCGGCTACGCGGTTCCTATCCTGCTCAATGAGAGCGCCGCCGCCATCGAGGTCTCGCCGGACCACACCATCCTCACCTACACCCACATTGCCTTCACCCTGCGCCAGATCATGTTTTCCCCGGACGACTCCCCCGCCGGCACCGGTGCCGTCGTCCTCTTCCAACTCGACTCTTCCCGCCCCGTCGACCTTACCTTCCGCTTCACCCCCGAGATGCGACCCATGTGGCTCGAGCGCGGCAAAGGCCCCGCCAACGCCGAGTGGGTCAAGCGCGGAACCAGCGGCTTCTACATCCTCCACACTGACTACCCCGACCTCTCCGGCGCCGTCGCCCTGCCCACCGCGCAGGTCGGTATCCTCGCGCCCTTTCAGGAAAAACCCCAGGTCCACCCCCTCGAGTTCCACCTCCACTACGACCCCAAAACGGACGCCGACCACTTCTTCCCGCTCCTCATCGCCATAGGCGAAACCGCCGCCGCCGCGTCCACACCCGCGCTGGAAGCCAAGCTCGCCGAACTCGCCGCGACCCTGCCGGCGCTGTACAAGTCTCACGCGGCGCGCTACGAGGCCATGGCTCGCGACCTCACCTCCATCGAGACACCCGACCAAGATCTCAACGCCGACTTCCGCTGGGCCATCGCCTCCATCGAGCAGCTCAAGGCCCGCTCCCGCTCTGGCGAGACCGGCCTCGTCGCCGGCTACTACTCCTCCGGTGATTCGGCCCGCCCTGGCTTCGGCTGGTTCTTCGGCCGCGACACCCTCTACACCCTCACCGCCATCGACTCCGTCGGCGACTTCAGCCTCGCGCGTCAGGCCCTCGAGTTCCTCATCAAGCGCCAGCGCACCGACGGCAAGATGATGCACGAGTTCTCCCAAACCGCCGGCGAGTCCGACTGGAGCGCCTTCTCCTACTTCTATGCCTCCGCCGATGGCACCCCCCTCTTTCTCACTGCCACGCTCGACTACGTGCGCTCGTCGGGCGACCTCGCCTTCCTGCGCGCCCACCGCGCCGAAATCGAAAAGGCGTGGAAGTTCGAGACCACCCATGATGCCGACGGCGACGGCATCTACGACAACTCCGAAGGCACCGGCTGGGTAGAAAGCTGGCCTCCCGGCATGCCGAAGCAGGAAATCTACATGGCTGTCCTCGACGCCCAGGCCTCCACCGCCATGTCGCAACTCGCCACTCTGCTCGAAGACCCGGCCACCGCCCAGGCAGCCGCCGCCCGCGCCACAAAAATTTTCGCGCTCATCGAAAAGGAATACTACCAGCCAAAACTCGATCGCTATGCCTTCAGCCACAACCCTGACGGCTCCGTGGATCAAACGCCGACCATCTATCCCACCCTCGCCTGGTGGAGCGGCGCGCCGGGGCTCCAGCACGCCGAAGCCAGCCTCCGCCACTGGAACTCCCACGACTTCGCCACCGACTGGGGCCTGCGCGACGTCGCCGAGTCCGACCCGCTCTACGACCCCATCAGCTACCACCAGGGCTCCGTCTGGCCCCTCTTCACCGGCTGGGCCTCCATCGCCGACTTCCGCTCCGGCCATCCCCTCGCTGGCTACGCCCACCTCATGGAAAACGCCAACCAGACCACCACGCAAGACCTCGGTGCCGTCACCGAACTCCTCTCCGGCGCCTACTTCACACCCTTCGGACGCAGCACCAGCCACCAGCTCTGGTCCTCCGCCATGGTCATCACACCCACGCTGCGCGGCCTCTTCGGCCTCGACATCGACGCGCTCCAGCACACCCTCAGGCTCACACCCCACCTGCCCGCCACATGGGACCACGCCGCCCTCCGCCGCCTGCACATCGGCGACGCCACCGTTGACCTCGAAATCCAGCGCTCCGGCCCCACCCTTACTGCCCGCCTCACCAGCACCTCCGGCCCCCGCATCCAGCTCAGCGGCGCCAGGCCCGACGGCACTCTGTCCATCCCGCTCCCCGCCATAGAAGTCAGCCTCACCCAGCCGCTCCCACTCCCCGGAGCCCGCACCTCACAAACCAAAGTCCTCAGCGAAGCGACCACGGTCCACTCGCTCACCCTGCTCCTGGAAGCCCCCGGCGGCACCACCACCCACTTCCAACTCCGCCGCAACCTCCCCACCCCGCGCCTCAAGGCAGAGGGCGGCACCGCCACCGCCGACGACTTGGCCGTAACCTTCCCCCGCGGCCCCGGCTACCAGCAAAAGACCGTCACCCTCACCTGGTAGGTGCGCGTCGCCACTCATTGGTTCCCGGCAGGTGCTCAAACTTTCCGTCAGCAGCTGCTAACTAACAACTAACAACTAACAACTAACAACTAACAACTAACAACTAACAACTAACAACTAACTAACAACTAACAACTAATAACTCCCTACCGCCCCACCAGGTCGTGCATCCTCACATACACCCCGTTCGTCCATCCAAACCCGATTACGTTGACGTGGTACCCCGCCGCCACCTTCACATTCGCGTTCCCATCCACCACGTTGTACTTCTCGCGGATCGTTCCATCCAGCAGGAAGTTCCCCATCACCGTCGCGCGAAACTCATTCGCCGCCCGCTTTGCGTCATCGCGGAACCCGCTCCGCGCCAGCCCATCCACCGCGAGCCAGTTCGTCGGAGCCCATCCGAACGGCAGGTCCCACTGCGTTCCACTCTCGCTGTCGCTCATCGCGAGCCCGCCGCCATGCTCAAACACTGGAAGCTTTTTCGCCACCGCCGCCGCCTGCGCGCTACTGGCCGCTCCTGCCCACAGGGGATAGAACGTCGAAATATACCGGTACGTCGAAGCCTTCCCCGCCACGAAGTCATAATCGAAGTACATACCCTCCGCCGCGTTCCAAAGGTACTTGTCCATCGCAGCTTTCCGAGCCGCCGCCGCACTCTTCCACCGCCGAGCCTCGCCCGCCTTGTCCAGCGCCGTGGCCATCTGCGCCAGGTCCAGCTCGTACTTGTACAACAGACTGTTCAGGCACACCGGCGCATAGTGATCGGTGGCACCGCTGAAAGGCCCAAACCGGAAACTCGTGTCGAACCCCGACTCCCGCATCGCCCGATCCCCACGATAAAACGCCGCCGACAGCCTGTGACCATCCACATGCGCCCGCGCACACACCTTGCTCGCCGCAATGTCGCAACTCGTCGTCCGCAGCCCCGCTGCCTGCTCGGCCGTCGGAGCATCGGGCGCGTCGACCAGGTACCCCGCGCCCTGCTCCGGGTGCGCCACCATCCAGCGGATCACGTCCTGGTAGTAGCTGCTGTCGTCTTCCATCTCCGCCACCGGCCCCGCTCCGATGTCCTCGTACTTCGCCAGCCCCGTCGCTCCTGCACGATGCGCCGCCGACGTCCACAGCGCATGGTCCCTCACCGCATAGCCATAGGCCTTCGCCAGCCAGGCTTTATCCAGAGCCTTGCCCGTTCCGCCCCGCTCCTCGTACACCTCGCGAATCATCGAAGAAAGAAACGGCGGCTGCGACCGCGTAAAGAAGTACGTCCGGTTCGCATTCAGAATCGCGCCGTAGTTCTCGATCTCGAAAAAGAAGTTCTCCACCATCCCGCGCGCCAGCGCCGTCTTGTGGTCATGCACCAGTCCCAGCAGGATGAAGTAGCTGTCCCATCCATACATCTCGTTGAAGCGCCCACCCGGCACCACATACCGGTTCGGCAGATACAGCAGCCCCGGCGTGGCAATCTCCGCAACCTTCACGTCGCCCATCTTCGTCATGCGCCGAGGCAGCGTCTTCACCTGCACGTGGCACTGCGCCTCCACGTCGAGCACCGCCTGCGGCACCGCCATCCCCGCCGGCAGATACAGTACCGGCGCCGTTGTCACCTTCGGATCCACCAGCGACTTGCACTCCGTCATCGACCGCGAAAGCGAATCCCACCCACCATCGATGTACTTCAGAATCTTTGCTTCATCGTCCGCAGCAATAGCCGCAGTCTGTCCCACGGCCCCGCAACAAACGCCAGCCAGCAGCAAAAGTCCGCTATATCGGTAGAAATTCATTTGAGTACACTCTCATCCAGCCGCCACCTTTGTCACGTCAGCAGCTCTACCGCAGCTCTACCGCAGCCCTGCCGCGCCCCGCGCCTCCGCCAGTTCCACCCGCCCCGGCTCATCCGCACGCTTCGCCATCAGCAGCAGCTTCCGAAAATACGTCTCCGACGTCCCTCGGTCCCCCGCCCGCTTTGCCGACTCCGCCGCTCCGTATAGCGACCAGAAGCGATTGGGCTCCTTCCCTAGCGTTGCCTCGAACTCCTTCAAAGCCTCGCCTGGTCGCTTCAGCTCCAGCAGAAAGTTCCCCAGCATCTCTCTGGCCGGCGTCAGTGGTCCCGGCGTGACGGCAGCGGTTTCGGTCTGGTCTTCCGCAGCGACGGCCTTCCGCATCTCGGCCAGCGCGTCCTCGGCATGGCCTTCGGCAAAAGCCAGCGTGGCCTCCACCTCTAGCCGTTGAATCTCGCTCTGATTGGCCCAGTAGATTTCCTTTTGCGCGGTCAGCTTCTCTCGTATCTGCTCCAGCGCTTCGATGGCCTTGCGCGCTCCGGCTCCATCTTTTTCATGGGCCGCCCCCAGACCTCGCGCAAAGTACGTAATCGAATCCGCAAACGGAAACGTACTTGGCAATGGCTCCAGTTTCGCCGCCTCGGCCCATGCTCGACGCTCCAGGCAATAGCGCGCCGGTATCGCCGCATGAGCAAAAAACGCCGCGGACGCAGGCGCAGCGCCCGTCGCATGCGCCGCATCGAAGCCCGCGAAACTCTCCCCGCTCGACTCCACCAGACGCTTCGCCGCCGCATCCTGAGCGGTCTGCAAGTACGCGTAGACCATGTAGTCGCTCGCGTGCAGCACGTCGGCCGGCTGGTTCGCCGCTCGCGCAGCATTCGCGGACAGGGTGTTAGTCGCAATCGAAGCCTGCCAGTCGCCCACCCGCGTGTACGTGTGCGATGGCATGTGCAGCGCATGGGGCGTCGAAGGCGCAATCTCGCCATAACGCCGCGCCGCCCCGGCCGCCCGGGAAGCCAGCGCCGGCTTGTCATACGCATGAATGATGTAGTGCGCCAGGCCGGGATGATCCGGGTACTTCGCAAACAGACTTTCCAGCAGCGCTCCCGCCTTTAGCTGCTTGGCATAAGTCTTGTCGGCAGGGTCCGCGGCCGCAGCCAGAGCCAGCGCATAAAAGATGGTGGCCTCCACGTCCCCCGGATACGCCGCGCTGACCGCAGCCATCGACCGCTCATACGCCAGCTGCCGCGCAGCCTGGCCGCGATGAGGGTCATCTACATACAACTGCCCAACGGCATCGATATAGGCGCGCTCCCGTGCGGTCTTTGCCCCCGCAGCGCGTGCCTGCTCAACCGCCTTCCGTCCCTGCTCCAGTTGCGCCGGACTCTTGAAGCCAGCAAACGGATTGCCCCACGTACTCAAAGCAATGCCCCAATCAGCCATCCCGCACGCCGGGTCCACGGCGAGCACACCATGAAACGCCTGAATCGCCGGCCCAAACTGAAACGAGTGCATCAGCGCCACGGCACGGTTGAACGGCGGCTGCACCTTCGCCTCGCACGACGTGCTGAAGCTCACACTGCCCAGCGTCTCCATCGAAGCGTGATCGTGAGCCTGCGCCAGCAGCGGCGACGCAAGAACCAAACAACAAAGCGCAGCAGCAACAGTTCTCTTCATAAACGAATGTCCCCCTTCTTCGCCAGAGGCCCACTGCATCACACGCTTGCATTCCAAACACTGTCCGCTTCTACTCTAACGTCCGCATCTCACGGCGAACCCACCGGTCCTGGTCCAAGTCTTTCCGTCATTGCTCAAGCGCTCTTCGCGCTGCAAGGCGGGAGCTGTCTTAGCCCAGGCCGAAGGCCCGGGATGACCGGTCGTCGTTACTGCGGCCTGGAAGGCCTGCCTTATCTTCGCGGACTGCGACGAGACCGCGTAACTTCTCCTCACCAATGCCGCCCCAGGCCATTGGTGAGGAGTCTCAACCCCTTTACCGCACGCTGGCCACCCAGGCCGCAAACGGCGGCAACGTCACCGCCGTGCTCTTCGCCGATTTCAACGCCGCATCGCTCGTCAGCAACGTCTTCACCGCCGTCCCCGTCACGCCCGCGCTCGACAAGTCCAGCTTCAGCGTCTGTGGCTCGCCCGTCATATTCACCGACACCAGCACCGCCGGCGACCCCTCCGCCTTCCGCACATATGAGATCACCGAAGGATTGTCCACATCCACCATCGTGAACGCGCCATCGTGCAGCGCCGAGTTCGACCGCCGCATCGCAATCAGCTCCTTGTACCAGTTCAGCAGCGAGTCCGGCTCGGCCATCTCGGCCTTCACGTTTTTGGTCGTATAGTCCGCTGCGGGTGCCAGCCACGGCTTGTCGCTCGTGCTGAAGCCCGCATCCTTGCTCGCGTCCCATTGCATCGGTGTGCGCTCGCCGTCGCGTCCCTTCTCCTTCGGCCAGCCCGTCACGCCGATCGGGTCCTTCACGTCCTCCACGCGCGTCGGCACCGACGTCATCATGCCCAGCTCCTCGCCGTAGTACATCAGCGCGGTACTCTTGGTCGTCAGCAGCAGCGTTGCAATCACCTTGGCAATCTGGACGTTGTGGGTGCCATCGCCAAACCGCTCCCACGAGCGACCGTTGTCATGGTTGTCGAAAACGAACAGCGGCTGGTTGCCGCGCAACTGCGTCTCCGCCTCGTTGATGCTTGTGCGCAGTTCCTTCGCGTTGAATTTGCTGCGGAAGCCCACCAGCATGTCCATCGGCAGATGGAGCTGATCACGAGCTTCTCCGCCATACCACTTGTCCATCGCCTGAATGTTGGGCAGATACGTCTCGCCAATCAGCACGCGGTCGCCCGGATAGCTGTCCACCAGCTTCCGCATCCGCTGCATCACGCCATGCACTTCGGGCAGGTCGCTGGTCAGCTTCGTCTCGGTCGACTTGTCGCCGTAGGCATTGATCTCGCCGGTGTACTTCTCGTCGGCGTTGCTTGCATCTTCAAACAGTGTGTCGATCGCATCCAGCCTGAAGCCTGCCACTCCCTTGTCCAGCCAGAACCGCTCCATATTGAAGATCGCCTTCTCCACCTGCGGATTGCGCCAGTTCAGGTCAGGCTGCTGGATATAAAACTTGTGATAGTAAAACTGCTTCAGCTTCGGGTTCCACTCCCACGCCGAGTGCCCAAACAGGCTCAACCAGTTGTTCGGCGGAATCGGCTTTCCCTCCGCGTCATAGCCCTTCGGATCGGCCCACACATACCAGTCGTGCTTGGGGTCCGTCTTCGAGCTCTCCGAAGCCTGAAACCACGCATGCTTATCCGACGTATGGTTCAGCACCATATCCAGGCAGATGCGAATATTCCGCTTCTTCGCCTCCGCCACCAGCTTGTCGAAGTCGGCCATCGTGCCGTACTGCGGGTCGATCGCCTCGTAGTCGGAGATGTCGTACCCAAAGTCCACCTGCGGGGAAGGGAACATCGGCGCAATCCAGATAGCATCCACACCCAGCGTTTTCAGGTAGTCCAGCCGGCTCGCAATGCCATTCAAATCGCCGATGCCATCGCCATTCGAATCCTGAAAGCTGCGCGGATAGATCTCATACACCACGGCATGCTTCCACCACGGATCGTGCGAACTGGTGGCCTTCGCAGCCGCGGGTGCACCCGCCGTTGCTCCCTGCCCCACAGCAAAGTTCCCGCACAGACCCAGCGTGAGCCCAGCCAATAAAGCAGCACGCCCAGCGAACGAAAAAATCGACTTGCGATTCATGTACATAGTTCCTCCCGATACTGCTTTGACCTTGGTCATCGACCTGCCGAACGTTTCATCCTTCGCGAAGCGGAGGATCTGCTTTTGATGTGTCATCCCCGCAGGGATCTGCGGCTGCCCTTGCCCTGACATTCCGTACCGCAGCGGGACCCGGGCTTCAGCCCCCGGTTGTGCGCTCCTCAAACACCCACTAATGCGCAGTCAACTGCACCTGCAACTCCTCCAACGATGCTCCCTTTGTCTCCGGGTAGACCATCAGCACAACCACAAATTGCAGCACCATCATCGCCGAGAAGAACGCAAACGGCACCCCCCCGGACCGCGCCGCCAGCAGCGGAAAAATCTGAGCAATCACCGCATTCATGATCCAGTGCGAACTCGACCCCAGGCCCTGTCCCTTCGACCGCACGCGGCTCGGAAATACCTCCGACAGGTACACCCAGATCACCGCACCCTGCGACACCGCGAAGAACGCGATAAACGCCACCAGCAGCCAGACCAGCAGCTCATGATGCTGATTGGTAAAGAACACCCCTGCCACTCCACCCAGGCAGACCGCCGTTCCCACCGACCCGATGAGCAGCAGCGTCTTGCGCCCCAGCTTGTCGATCAGCGACATGCCAATGATCGTCGCCACCAGGTTCGAGAGCCCGATCAGCATCGTCTGGAACAAGCCCGAGCTCTTGCTGAATCCGGCATCCTCAAAGATGCGCGGGCCATAATACAAAATCGCATTGATGCCCGAAAGCTGATTGAACAGCCCAATAGAAATCGCCAGGAAAATCGGCAGTCGATACTTCCTCTGGAGCAGCGGCTCATGCGTCGTCCCCGCATCCATGCGCAGCGAGTCCTGAATCTCCCGTAACTCCTCTTCGCTGTTCGGCGAGCCCATGCTGCGCAGCACCTCCAGCGCTTCATCATGATTGCCGGTCGTCACCAGCCAGCGCGAAGACCGCGGAATCGCATAAAGCAGACCGAGGAAGATCGCCGACGGCACGGCCGCGATCCCAAACTCCCACCGCCACTCATTCACGCCCAGGTGCATCGCCGCGATCAGATAGTTTGAGAGGTACGCCACCAGAATCCCGATCACGATGTTGATCTGGAAAACGCCCACCATGCGTCCGCGCCACTTCGCCGGCGCCAGCTCCGCAATGTACACCGGCCCCAGGACAGACGATCCGCCAATGCCCAGTCCACCAATCAGCCGGAATACCAGCAGCGCTGGCCAGTTCCAGGCCACCGCACATCCAATCGCGGAAATCATGTACAGGATCGCCATCAGGCGCAGCGCCTCGCGAGACCCTATCCGCTGCCCCAGCGGGCCGGCAAAAATCGCCCCGATCACGGTCCCTACCAGACCGATCGAGACCGTCAACCCCAGCGTCTGCTCCGTCAGGTGAAAAATCGTTTGCAGCTGTTGCGTCGTGCCTGCGATCACCGCCGTGTCGAATCCGAACAGCAGACCGCCCAGCGCTCCCACCATCGTTCCGCGCAGCATGTACTTGGTCATTCGCATCCGTCTTGCACCTCGTCCTCGATATCGAGTTAGATCGTCCCTATCCCGGTCAATCCGAAAGCATACATTGTCAATCCAAAGTTTGGGGAAATGACATAGCATAGACCTGCTCACACCTCCCGAGGCGCATCGACACCCCTCCCGGAACCCGAGCCAGTACCGCCGCGCGTTAAGCCGTCAAAACGCTCTAAACCTCATCTGGAGACCACGAAATGCGTATCGGAATTGACCTCGGCGGTACCAAAATTGAAGGTCTCGCCATCGGCGACGGCGGTGAAGAACTCGAGCGTATCCGCATCGACACGCCCCGCGAATACCCTGGAACCCTTGCCGCAATAGCCTCCCTGGTCGATCAACTTGAGCAGAAAACCGGACTCACCGGCACCGTAGGTATGGGCATTCCGGGCACCGTTTCCGCCGCTACCGGTCTGGTCAAGAACGCTAACTCCACATGGCTCAACGGCATGCCGCTTCAGCAGGACCTCTCCGCCCTGCTCGCCCGCGAAGCCCGCATCGCCAACGACGCCAACTGCCTTGCAGTCTCCGAGGCCACCGACGGCGCCGCCGCCGGCAAGCGTGTCGTCTTCGCCGTCATCCTCGGCACCGGTTGCGGCGGCGGCGTTGCCATCGACGGCCGCGTCCACGACGGCCCCAACGGCGTCGCTGGAGAGTGGGGCCACAACCCCTTACCCTGGCCCACTTCCGAGGAGTCGCCCGGCCCGCTCTGCTACTGCGGACACCGCGGCTGCCTGGAAATGTGGGTCTCCGGATCGGGCGTCGCCCGCGACTTCCTCGCCGTCACCGGTCAAGCACTTACGTCAAAACAGATCGTCGCCGCCTCGCATGACGGCGACCCCGTCGCCGCAGCTGCCGTGGAGCGATTCGAAGACCGCCTGGCACGCGGCCTTGCCACCGTCGTCCACACCCTCGACCCCGACGTCATCGTCTTTGGTGGCGGCCTTTCCCGCGTCGATCGCCTGTACGCCGAACTCCCTGCCAAGGTGGGCCCGTACGTCTTCGGGCGCGAGTTCACCACACCTCTGCTACCTGCAAAGTACGGCGATTCCAGCGGCGTCCGCGGTGCGGCCTGGCTCTGGCCTCCCCAGCGACCCTAGTCGCTCGGAGGGTCTCGATGCTTATGCAGATGTGCGCCGCAGGACCGCCTGACCACCGTGTACGTCTGCAGCAAAACATCCTGGGTCGGCATCCCAGGGAAGTCGAGCCGGCGCAGCATCGTGCACAGCGCCATTGCCCCGATATCCGTGCAGTTCTGGTGCTGCGTTGTTAGCGGCACGGGCAGCAGGCCGGCGTACTTCACATCGTCGAACCCCACCACCCGAACGTCCTCCGGCACCCTCAGTCCGTGCTCGAGCAGACCGGACATCACCTTGGCGGCTGTCAGGTCGTTGGCGCACACAATCGCATCGGGCGTGCACTCGGCCAACACGGACTTCAGAAATTCAGGATCGTTCGGATCTCCGCGCCGAGCCAGATCCTCAAATGGCATCCCGCTCGCAAAAAGAGCCTCTCGATAGCCCGCGAGCCGCGCGTCTACTGTTGAAGCCGAATAGGGTCGGGCGACGAAAGCAATTCGTTTCGCTCCCATTTTCAGCAGGTGCTGGGTCAGCAGAGCACCCGCGCGCCGGTTATCGATCCCCACCAGGTCGTACTTGGATCGCTGCGGCTGCGGCGCGAAACAGCGGTCCAGCAGAACGATCGCGACGCCGGCCTGCTCCAGCCTGTGTACGATCCGCTTACTTACCCGGTCCATTCCCGGCGTGAACTCGAGGGGCGCGAAAAACACTCCGTCCACCTTGTTGGCAATGTAGTGCTCGGCCAGGGTTTCGGCTTCTTCTTCCTGTTGGGTGGCTTCGCCCATCGCGTGTCCCCACAGCAGCGAGTGCGACCGCGCCTGCTGGCTTTGCATGATTCCGTGGCAGATTGGCTCGAAAATCTCCGTTCGGCCCAGGTCCGGGATCAGCAGACCAAACACCCGGCCGGTCGCAACCGCTTTGCTTGGAAGCACATGGGTCCCCGAACCAGCCCTGCGCGAGACCAGTCCCTGCGCCTGCAACTCGCGTACCGCCTTGGCGACCGTGATGCGCGAGGTCGAAAAGCGCCGCCCCAGGTCCGCCTCACTCGGCAGCTTGTCTCCGACACGGTATTTCCCGGAGGCGATCGCGTCGCGAAGCTCTTCGAACACGACCCTGTACTTGGGCGCGACCGCTCTGCGATGGTCCGTTGACGCGGGAGGCGTGCTCTCTTCGGATTCGGGGTCGACCTGAAAGTTGTTCATATTAGGTAGCGTTTGAGTGGCTTAAAACGGCGTGGAACTCACTTTTAGAGCGACTTAGCGCCCTCTAAAGACACAACTTCAAAAGAGAACTTATTTCTGGTCAGTCTACATCGAAAGGTGGAGACAGTCGTCCGCCCAAATGATATGTCATTTGTAGGTAGATTGAACGAAATTGACATACAAACTTGTTGACAAGAGGGTTTGAATTGCCTTAGGTTCTATCGGTCACAAGAAAACCGTTTTGTATGACACGAAAGGCCATTGGGAACCGAGGAATCTGCTCGTTTCACCTTGCATGGCTCTCGGCAACACTTTATGGAGGAATACGCATGAGAAAACTTAGTCAATACGCCATCGGAAGCTTGCTGGCGGCGGTGTGCTTCGCCGCTGTACCCGGCGCTTTCGGGCAGGCTGTCTATGGTTCGCTGTATGGAACCGTGACCGACAGCACCGGTGCCGCCATTCCAAATGCGACCGTTACCGTCACCGACATTGCCAAAGGCACGTCGGTCTCCGTGACGTCCAATGAGAGCGGCAATTACACCGTCGAGCATTTGATCCCTGACGCCTACGCGATCAAGGTTACGCAGACCGGCTTCAAGTCTTACGAGACCCGGGGCGTTCAGATCAACGCCGACGCTTCCGCCAAGGTAGACGTTCCCCTTGCGGTGGGCGGCTCGGGCGAAACGGTTGAGGTAAGCGCCAACGAACTGCCGCTGCTCAAGACCGACCGCGCCGACGTGGCGACAGTCTTCAACGAGCGCAACACCGAAGATTTGCCGCTTTCGAATCGCAATTTCACCGGCCTGCAGCTTTTGCTGCCCGGAGCGCAGCTTCTGGGCTGGTCGCATGCTTCGAGCGAAAACCCTCAGGGGTCGCAGCAGATCATCATCAACGGCCAGCATTTCGCCGGCGTTGGCTATGAGCTGGACGGCACAGACAATCAGGATCCCATCCTGGGCATCATCGTCATCAACCCGACCCTGGATTCGGTGGAAGAGGCGAAGATCACTACGCAGAACTACGACGCGCAGTTCGGCAAAGCCGTAGCTGCAATCGTAGCCACGCAGACCAAGTCGGGAACGAACGCCTTCCATGGCGGTATTTATGACTTCCGGACTTCGGACGCGAACCAGGCGAAGAACCCATTCAATGCCGCCGATCAGGTCACGGGACGAATCGTTCCGGCCGGACTCCGCAACCAGTTTGGCGCTCTCATTGGCGGTCCGATTCTTCGCGACCGTGCGTTCTTCTTCGGAGACTACGAAGGTGTGCGGTCTAAGGTCGGCACCTCCAACGGCCAGTTGACCGTACCCACCAGCCTGCTCCGTAGCTCGTGCGCGGGTGCTGTCGGTTGCGACTTCTCGGATTACCTTCCGGGCGGTTTGAACGGTGCTGCCGGTATCACTACAAGCATCAACGACCCGCTGACTGGCTTGCCTTTTCCGGGAAACATCATCCCCAAGGCGCGTCTCAACCCAGCTGCATTGGCGCTGCTCGCCAAATTCCCGGCACCAATCCTGTCCGGCACGGCCACCAACAACTTTCCCAACTCCGGTACGGGTCAGTTCAACTTCAACCAGTTCACGGTACGACTTGACGGGCAGTACTCCCAAAAGATTCACACTTTTGGCCGCTACAGCTACTTCAAGGACACCCTGACCGGCGCGACTGCGTTTGGCGCTATCGGCGGAAATGGATATGGCACGGGCGGCTTCGGTGGAACCTCCACTGGACGCAACCAGAGCATATCTATCGGCATGGACATCGTTCTGACGCCGAAGTGGCTGACCGACATCCGTTTCGGATTCTTCCGCTACAACATCGTCACGGCAAAGTATGACGGTGCAGACCCGTTTGCCACCAACGCGGGCATCCCCGGGCTCAATGTATCGACCTTTGCCAACACCGGTGGTGCGCCTGAGTTCGATGTCGACAACGCTACGAACTTCGGTTCCGGCCTTGGCGTCAACCGTTGCAACTGCCCCCTCGGCGAGAATGAGCGTCAGTTCCAGATCGTCAACAACTGGACGCACGAACTTGGCAACCATGCGATCAAGTTTGGTGCCGATCTTCGCCATGCGTATAACCTGCGTGTACCCAGCGACAGCAACCGAGCGGGAGTTCTCCAATTCCAGCAACGCGACACGGCCGCCGGCGGTTCAGGTGGACTTGGTTATGCTAGCTTCGTACTCGGTGAGGTTGGCGGGTTCCAGCGCTACGCCAGCAACACGGCAACCGCGTACGAAACGCAAAATCGGGCATTCTTTTACGCGCAGGACACCTGGCGCGCCACACCGAAGCTGACCCTGAACTACGGCCTGCGCTGGGAGAACTACTTTCCGGAGAAGACCGAGAAGGACCAGGGTTCGATCCTCAACCTGAACACCGGCAACCTGCAGGTTTCGCATGAAGGTCCGTTCGACGGCGGAATGGGCATCAGCAATGCCAAGGGTGCATTTGCTCCTCGCCTCGGCATCGCCTATCAAATGACTCCGAAGACGGTGATTCGCGCTGGCTACGGTCGTTCGTTCGACATCGGCGTGTTCGGCTCGATCTTTGGTCACGCCGTCTCGCAAAACCTCCCTGTCCTTGCCAAGCAGAACGTGTCCTCCAGCGGTACAGGATATGTGTTCCTGCTGGGCCAGGCGCCACCGCTTCCTAACTTCGGCGCAACTCAGGTGAATGGATTGATCAAACTCCCGGATGGTATCGGCGCAAACGCCCGTCCCACGACGGAGCGCTTCCCGACACTCGATGCCTGGAACGTAGCGGTACAACGTGACCTCGGTCATCAGTACTCTGTGACGGCAGCCTACGTCGGCAACAAGGGGACCCACACCTTTGCCGGAAACGGCTCCACCACGAATCCTAACCAGGTCGCCCTCTCGGCCAACGGTCTTACCTTCAATCCGAAGGTGAATGGCGTCCTCCGCAATCCCAGCCTTCCGCAAAGCGATGCCGGAGATCCACGCCGTCGCCGCTTCTTCCCGCTGTATGGCTGGACACAGGACATTAACTATTTCGGTTCCGAGGCAGACACTCACTTCAACGCGCTTCAACTCACGCTCGACAAGCGCTTCGGGAACGGCTACCAGTTCAAGGTCAATTACGCTTATCAAGTAGCCAAGAACTACAACGGCGATTACTACAACATCCAGAAGAGCGTTGAGTACGGTAACGAGGACGATCTTCGCCAGAACCAGGTCACCTTCTTCGGCAACCTGGAACTTCCGTTTGGTCATAATCACCACTTCCTGAACAGCGCGCCCAGAATTGTGGACGAGCTGGTGGGCGGATGGCAGCTAAGCCCGACGGCGAATATCGCCAGCGGTCTACCGTTCTGGCCGGGCTATCAGGACTGCGGCGCGGATCGCGACACGGGTCCCTGCACACCCAACTACAGCGGCAGCGGCTTCTCCACGGGTCTCGGAACATTTGACCCAATCAATAGGCGCCAAACGTATTACAAGCCACAAGTGCTGGGCACGGGCGGTTTCACCAAGCCAGCGTTCGATACCTTTGGAAATGTCGTACGGAACTCGTTCTTCGGACCCAAGTTCGTCAACGTTGACCTCGCCGTTCAGAAGGGCTTTACGGTAACAGAACGCGCCAACGTGATCTTCCGGACCGATATCTTCAACCTCTTCAATCACCAGAACTTCGGCAATCCGGATTCGACGATCGACGGCGGTAACGCCGGTAGGATTACGGGCCTAGCAATTGGCGACACACCGCGTTACCTGCAATTCGCGGTGCGCGTGAAGTTCTAACCAAACGTCTAACGACATAACCGATGAGAGGAGCTTCGGCTCCTCTCATCTTTTTTTGCTGAGGTCACAGAAGAAGAACGGATGAAAAAGCTCTTAAAGTTCACCTGCGTCGCAATCGTTGCCGGCACGTGTTTTGCGCAGCCGGACGTCGCTGCAAAAACGGCCACGCCGAGCCTTGGGGACGTACGGCGGCTCATCGATCGCGGTCAGCCTCAGCAGGCGCTCGCCGCGCTCGATTCGATCAGCCATCAGCAGTTAGTTCCGCGTGGTGTGTCGCGCCTGCGTGGCGACGCCCTGTATGCGCAGAACCACCTGGCCGAAGCCGACCAGAGCTACGCGAAAGCACTCACCGAAGACCCTGCCGACCAGGACGCGGCGCAGATGCGTGCGCTCACCGTCTTTCGGCTGGGGCGGCCGGCTGAGGCGATACCGCTGCTGGTGAACGCTCACGACCTGCAGCCCGGCAGCAAGGTCGATCCCAGCTATCTGCTCGCGCTCTGCTATCTCGACACGCGCCGCTATGACGATGCGCGGCATGCGTTCGCGACGCAGTACGGGTTTCCGCCGGACTCCGCGGCCGCCTATCTGCTTGCCGGGCGCATGTTGCTGCGCCGCGAGTTCGTCCCGGTTGCTGAGCAGTTTGCGCGCAAGGCGGTTGAGCTCGATCCTCAGCTTCCGCTGGCGCACGAGCTGCTGGGCGAGATTGCGCTAGCGGGTAATCATCTGCCCGAGGCCATCGCGCAACTGGAGCAGGAACGCGCGCGCAATCCGTTGAACGCAGCGATTTACGACCGGCTCGGCGACGCGTATACGCGCTCCGGCGACTATCCGAAAGCCGTGCAATCGTTGCAGCGGGCGGTGTTGCTGGAACCTACTTCCACCGGGCCGTACATTCTGCTGGGCAAGGTGTATCTCAAGCAGTCCGACCCGGTGAGCGCGAGCAGCTTCCTGGAGCGGGCGGTGAAAATGGATCCAGGCAATTTCATGACGCACAGCCTGCTGGGCCAGGCGTACCGCGGACTGGGGCGAATGTCGGATGCGACTCGCGAGGCCGCCACCGCACAGCAGATCCAGGCAGCCAGCGAACCTAAGCTGCAAGGCGTGCAGTAGGGAAGGTTATGCAACGGATTCACCCACAAAGGACACGAGGGGCCCAGGTCCGGATTCTGGCGCTGACGGCGTGCGTGTTCTCGGTCTGCCTGGGTTCCGCGGTGTTATTGCGTGAACCGGTCCATGCCGGGACGGTGAGACCCGAAACTACTGTGGCTTTGGAGAATCCGGACGCCGCGTGTGCCGGTTGCCATCGCGAAATCTACGCGAAGTACGAGCGAACACCGATGGCCCGTGCCAGCGGCCGCGCCAACGACGGCCTGCTGACCGGCGGCTTTACGCATGAGGCGTCGGACGTGACGTATCGCGTGGGCGCGGAGAACGGCATCCCGGAGATGCATTTTGATCGGCCTGCGCGCGGCGAGGCAGCTGCTTTGCATGGGAGCCGCCGCCTGGACTACTTCATTGGATCGAACAAGCGGGGGCGCACCTATTTGTATTCGGAAGCCGGTTCGGAAGCCGGTTCGGAAGGTGCATCGGGAGGCGGTTCGGGAGGTGACGCGAAAGGCGTGCGATGGTTTGAGCTGCCGATCAATTACTACAGCAAGCCCGGTGTGTGGGATATGGCACCGAACTTCGGCAAGCTGAAGGCGATGCCGGCCCCGCTGCCGACGGACGCGAACTGCCTCCATTGTCACGCTTCAGAAGTAGCGCAGCCGTTACCGGAGGCCTCGAACAGCTTCGCCGGGGCGCCATTCCGGCAGGCAGGAATTGGCTGTGGTTCGTGCCATGGCGATGCTTCGGCTCATTTGGCGGCGAAGGGCCATGCACCTGTGCTCAACCCGGGCAAGCTGCCGGTGGCGCGCCGCGACAGCGTTTGTCTGCAGTGCCATCTCGAAGGTGACGCGACCGTGTATCGTGCCGGGACGTCGCTGGCCGCGTTCCGGCCCGGCGACGACCTGGGGGATCACGCCGTGTACTTCGTCAAGGCCAGTCGCGAGGCGGGCGGTGGACGCGCCAGCAGCCAGTATGAAGCGTTGCTGCGCAGTGCCTGCAAGCGCGCTTCCGGCGACAAGCTTACCTGCACCACGTGTCACGATCCGCACGGATCGCCCGCGCCCGCCGAGCGCGTTGCCTGGTTCCGCGCGCGCTGCATCGCTTGCCACAACAGCCCGGAGATCGCGCGAGACCATCATCCGGAGCAGCAGGACTGTGCGACCTGCCACATGCCTACGCGCGACACCTCGGACATCTCGCATGAGCAGGCGACCGACCACAACATTCAACGCCAGCCCGCGATGCAGGCGGGTTTGCTACAGCCGCTGGTGCGCGCTTCCGTGGAAGACCTTGTCACGGTGGGCGGCGTTGCTGCTAGCGACCGGGAGTTTGGGCTGGCTTACGCGCAGATCGCCGGAAGCACAGGACGGGCGACGGGAGAGCGTGCCTTGCGGCTCTTACAGAAGGCGGAAGCAGCGGGGGCCAACGATGCTCCGTTGCATACGCAGCTTGGCTACCTGAATCAGCGCGCCGGCGATGTGCAGGCGGCGGTGCGAGAGTACGAAGCGGCGCTGCGGCTCGATGCTTTCGACACGACCGCACTGGCCAATCTGGCGGTCATCGACGCTTCGACCGGCAAGGCGACGGAAGCGGTACGACTGCTTCGGCGCGCGGTTGCTGCCGATCCCAGCAAGACTGCGGCGGGTCTGAATCTGGCCTTCCTGCAGTGCTCGCTGGGCGATCCGGCCGGCGCGGGCCAGCTGCTCGCCAGGCTCGACCGCATCCACCCCGACGACCCCGCGCTGCTTCACTTTGTGGCGACGGGAGACTATGGCGGCGGGCACTGCACGCTGCCCGGAGGACCGGCGCATGCCGCTGCCGCTCGGTAAATGCTTTCGTGGGGGCCGGAAGCTTGCGCTGGTGACGCTGCTCACATGCATGGGCTCCGCGCAGACCCACGTGCATGCCGCGCCGGAACTGCCCGCTGCCACGGCCTACCAAAGCGCGGGAACCAAGGCGATGCAGCTTCGCCTGGAAGACATTTTCCGGCGGTCGGACGGGAAGCTCGACCCCAGCAAGCAGGCTGAGCGCGTGAGCTACTACAAGCAACTTCTCAACGCGCGGAAGCTCAGTCCGGCGGATGAAGCGCTGGTGCAGCAGCAAATTGCCGTCGAGCAACTGGGAGCGGGCGACAGTGAAGGCGCGGTCGACACGCTGGAACATCTGCGCGGCGATCTTGCTGCGAGCCACATTGCGCTGCCGCCGGCCGCGGAGCGCTCTCTGGGTGCCCAGCTTGCCATCTCTTATCTGCGCCTGGGCGAGCAGCAAAATTGCGCCGCGATGGGGCACGGCCAGAAGGCCTGCGTCTTTCCCTTGCGAGCCTCTGCGCAGCACAAGCTTCCCCGCGGCGCAGAGGGCGCGGTGCGGGAGTGCGCTGCGCTGCTGGCGAAGTCGCCGGACGATGCGCAGTCGCGCTGGCTGCTGAACATCGCGTACATGCAGCTCGGGCGCTACCCGCAGGATGTGCCGAAGCAGTGGCTTATCCCGGCGAGCCGGTTCGACTCCGAGTACCCGCTGCCCGACTTTGCGGACGTTGCGGGCGCGGCCGGCGTCGACGTCATGGGCCACGCTGGCGGTGTCATCCTCGAAGACTTCGATGGCGATGGCTGGCTCGACATTATGGTTACCTCCTCCGGCCCGCTCGACCCGATGCACCTGTTTCACAACGACGGGGACGGCACGTTCTCCGATGTGTCGGCGAAGGCTGGACTGACGGGCGAAACTGGCGGGCTCAACCTCGTGCTCACGGACTACAACAATGACGGCCACCCGGACGTCCTGGTGCTGCGTGGCGGATGGTGGGGCCGCCAAGGCGTGTACCCCATGTCGCTGCTGCGCAACAACGGAGATGGGACCTTCGACGATGTCACGGTGGAAGCGGGCCTTCTCTCGCCGCATCCCACGCAGACCGCTGCCTGGGCTGATTTCGACAACGACGGCTGGCTCGATCTCATCGTGACTCACGAATCCACGCCAGACGATCCGCATCCCTCGCAGTTGTTTCACAACAACCACGACGGCACCTTCACGGACATCGCGGTGCCCAGCGGCCTGTCTGAGCTGGGCTTCGTCAAGGGGGTGGCCTGGGGCGACTTCAACAACGACGGCCGCCCCGACCTGTACGTTTCGGTCAAAGGCGGAAAGAACAGACTGTTTCGCAACGACGGTCCAAAAAGCGATGGTCCAAAAGGCGATGGTCCAAGAAGCGACGGGCCCAGAAGTGACGGGCCACAGAACGCTTCGGCCGAAAAGCTCGACTCGGCGCACGGATGGCGCTTCACCGATGTGACCGGGCGCGCGGGAGTCGCCAGCCAGACCAACAGCTTCGCCACGTGGTTCTTCGACTTCGACAACGACGGCTGGCCTGACGTCTTCGTCGGCGGCTACTCGACTGAGTCCGGGCAGGACGTTGGCGCCTTCGAAATCGGCAAGCCCTTCCACGCGGAGACGCCGCGCTTGTATCGCAACAATCGCGACGGCACGTTCACCGACGTGACACAGGCCATGGATCTTGACCGCGCCATTCTTCCCATGGGCGCGAATTTTGGCGATCTCGACGACGATGGGTGGCTGGACATCTATCTCGGTACCGGCGACTCTACCTACCAGGCCCTTCTGCCCAACCGCATGTTCCGCAACGACCGCGGCCAGCGCTTTCAGGATGTCACCACTGCCGGCGGCTTCGGGCATCTCCAGAAAGGACACGGCATCGCCTTCGGCGATATCTTCCACAGCGGCCACGAGGACATCTTTGAAGAGATGGGCGGCGCCTTGCCCGGGGACAGCTACCAGAGCGTGCTCTACAAAAATCCCGGCAACGCCAACCACTCCATCTGCCTGGAACTGGTCGGGGTGCAAACCAATCGCGCCGCCTTCGGTGCCCGGCTAGACGTCACGTTCAAAACGCCCGCGGGCGAGCGCCACATCTTCCGCACGGTCGGCTACGGTTCCAGTTTTGGTGGCAATCCGTTACAGCAGCACATCGGCCTGGGGGCCGCCACCGAGGTCGAGCAGGTTGAAGTGTTCTGGCCCGCGTCACGAAAGACGCAACGCTTCTTTCATCTCGCCGCCGACGCGTCTTTCCGGCTCCGGGAAGACCAGGATCTGGCGATCCCTGTGAAGGTTGCAGAACTCCGGCAGGCCCGCCGCGCGGATGGCAACCGCTAGTCTTTCGTTCCCGCAGCACGTCCTGCTCGCTTCCTGCTCGAGCTACAGTTCCGCGTGTACCGAAGCCTTGTGATCTCCCGCAGCGTGTCGGGCACTGCCCTGCGGGAGCTTTGCTGACATGCCTGGGCTCGCGAAACGATCCTCCTTTCGATTGAGCAAGAAGCAATCCTGCGATGGACGCGCACTGTGCTTCTGCTCTCTATACTTCGACTTGCCTCAACGAAGCCACATTGGCCCCAGTCGATCGCGGGACACTCGTCTGTCCCGCCCGCGCCTTGCCGCCCTGTGTGCGCAGCCGCTGGCGGCAGGAGATTCGCCTTCGCGAATGAGGCGGAGAGGAAGGTTGTTATGGGTTCACGGTTCCATGCAGGCAGGTGGCGCGCGATGCCAGTGTTCAGGTTCATGGTCTGTATCGTGGCGCTGCTTGCCCTTTCTCCCCGCGACGTGAAAGCGCAGACCGCCGAAGACGGCATCATGCTTTCCAAATTGAAATACTGCACCGGTGTTTTCTACAGCTATGACTACTGGGACCACTACTGGGAAGGTTCGCTGAACCGCGTCAACGGCAACATAGGCACCCTCAGCACGCGTACCGTGGAGTACACCGGCAACTTTGCGGTCACTGACAAGCTCAACCTGCTTGCTACCGTGCCGTACGTGTACACCTCTGCCAGCAAAGGCGTCCTGCACGGGCAATCCGGATTTCAGGACCTCGCGCTGGCGGCCAAGTACAAGCTCATCAGTGTGCCCGTGCATGGCATTGGCGCGGTCAGGGCGATCGTTGTCCTTTCGGGCAGCCTGCCTATGACGGACTACACTCCCGACGATCTGCCCTTGTCGATTGGAAGCCATGGCAAGCACATTGCGGGGCGCGGCACTTTGAACTATCTCGGACGCAATGGCCTGTATCTGAATGGCAGCACCGAATATTCGTTTCGCGGCAACGTGCATCTGGACCGGCCTTCGTACTACACCAACGGGCACCTTACCCTCAGCGATGAAGTCCCCCTGCCCAACCAGTTCGAGTACTCCGTCAGCGCGGGGTACCGCAAGAACGATACGACGCTTACCGCGGGCTTCAGTCAGCAGCAGACGCGTGGCGGCGGCGACATACGCCAGCAGGATGTGCCGTTCGTTTCGAACCGTACGAACTACTCGAAGATCAACGCCACGCTGACCTACCCTCTGCCGCGCGTTCGCGATCTCCAATACTGGTTTCTCTACAGCAATACGTTCGATGGCCGCAACGTGGGACAGGCCAACACCTTCACCACCGGCTTTCTTTACACCTTCGACTTCAGCAGGCGGGCAGGCACCAGATGAACATTCAGAATTCTGTGAAGTACACCCTTCTATCTACGTTGTCGCTCGCGGTACTGTCGATCGCGGCCGTGGGTTGCGGCAAAAGCGTTCCTTCCACCGAAGCGCTGTCGCCACTGACGCCTGCCAGCGTGGACGCCAACGCCGGCGCCTGGAAGATGATCGTGCTCACTGGCCCCACGCAGATTCCGGTTCCCGCTCCGGTGATCAAGACCGACCCGGGCTATCTCTCGGAGCTGGCCCAGATCAAGACGGCCCAGGCCTCGCTCACCGACACGCAGAAGTCTGCGATCACGTTCTGGAGCGCGGGTGGCGTGCTGCGCTGGAATGAGTACATGCGAGAGCTTGCCGCCCGCCAGGACCTTCCGCCTTCGCCCAACCCGGACGGCAGCTATGGTGTGCCGAGCGCGGCGAACCCGTTCGCCAACCCGCAGTACCCATTCAGCAATCCACCTTACGCGGCACGTGCCTTCAGCTATGTTTCCGTGGCCCAGTTTGAGGCGCTCAAGGCGACGTGGTTCTACAAGTATCAGTACAACCGCGCTTCGCCATTCAAGAACGATAGTTCCATCCAGAATCTGATGCCGGATAGCGGCATACCTTCGTATCCTTCGGAAGATGCGGTGGAATCGGCCGTCAATGCTGCGCTGTTGAAGCTGTTGTTTCCGACCAATGCCGCCGAGATTGACCAGAAGGCCGCTGAACAGCAGCAGGTTGCGCTGATCTCCGGACGCGCTTCCGCCTCGGATATTGCCGCGGGCATCGCGCTGGGCAATGCTGTCGCGGCGGTTTTCCAGGCGCGTGCCGGCAGTGACGGCATGAAGGCCGCCGGCGGCAACGCGGCTATCTGGCAGCAGCTTGCCGACAACGCGAAAGCGCGTGGCGAAGTGCCCTGGCTGAGCCAGGACGGCCCACCGCGTCCGCCGATGCTGCCGGTCTTTGGTTCGGTCAAGGGCTGGATGCTGACGCCGGCCGACTTCCTTGCGGAACGTCCGGGCCCGCCGCCGTCTACGTCTTCCGCACAAATGGCGACGGAGTTGACCGAGGTCCGAACCGTCGTCAACAACGTTACGCGGGACCAGCTCGCCACGGTTTACAAATGGGCTGACGGCGCCAGCACATCGACTCCGCCCGGACATTGGAACATGATCGCTGTGCCTTACATCGTCAGTGCGAACATGAGCGAAGTTCGCGCGGCCCGGGTATTCGCGTTGCTCGATATGGCCCTGCACGATTCCGCGATCGCGTGCTGGGATGCCAAGTATGCCTACTTCAGTCCGCGTCCTTCGCAGCTCGATCCGAACATCAAGGTCTGGACCGGCCTGCCCAACTTCCCGGCGTACGTGTCTGGCCACTCGGACTTTTCGGCAGCGGCTGCGGACGTCCTCTCCTACCTCTTCCCATCCGGTGCAGGTTACTTCAACGCCCAGATGCAGGAGGCCGCCCTGTCGCGCCTTTACGCCGGCATTCACTACCGCTCAGACATAGTCGTAGGTATGACGCATGGCCAACGCATTGGCGAGTACACCGTGCGGTTCGCAAAAACCGACGGCGCGAATTGATTCCATAAACGTCCGATCTATAACTCCCCTCTACCGCGCGCCTGCTGCGATCTGCGATCGGGTTAACATAGAAGGCGAGAACAGAAGCGGGAGCGGTCGAGTTGAAGCAGCACAGGTACTCTTTGTTTGCCATGGGCCTTGCAGTCGCCGCCGCGTTTGTTTTGCTTCTGCATACTCCTGCGGCCCCGGCCCACGCCGCTTCTCGCCAGGACCAGGTCGAAGCAGGCGCGCGCCTCTTCCAATCCACGGGCTGTGAGCATTGCCATGGCGCAACCGCGCAGGGAACCGAGAAGGGACCGGACCTTTCCACTATCGGCAAGCGCTGGAAGCGGGATCGGATTGAGCAGCAGATACTGCAAGGCGGAGGTGGCATGCCTGCGTTTGCCGATGTGCTGCAGCACGATGAAATCGAGTCGCTGGTAGAGTTCCTGCATGCGAAGCGCAAGGCTCCGAAGACCAGGCCGATGCCTGCCCCGGATGCGGGTTCGCCTTAAGCCGGTAGACTTGGCGCGGCTTCGTTCCAGGCTCCAGGGGTTTACCGAGACCTAAGCGGTTGCAGAGAGATGCGATGACATACAGGCAGTCTTCGGCGATGTCAGCGCGGCGATCGGGTGCGCGGCTGGCTGTGCTGCTCGCGGTGTGCGGATTCACCGGCCTGGCCTCGCTGTGTCAGGATCTCCGCACGCTGCGCCATCAGGCCTGGTCCACCGAAGAAGGTCTTCCGCAGAGCAGCGTTCACCGCATCCTGCAATCGCGCGACGGCTACCTCTGGCTGGCCACCGAAGGCGGGCTGGCACGGTTCGATGGATTCGCGTTCCAGACGTTTGCGCATCGCAATGCATCGGCCTTTTTGAGTGACGATGTCTCCAGCCTGGCGGAGGATGCCGCCGGAGCCATCTGGGCCGGAACCGCCGACGGCCTGGTGCGTTTGCAAAGCGGAAACACGCGGCGCTTCGGGACTGCGGAGGGCCTGCCTTCGGCGTCGATCTCGGGGCTGGTCGCGCTCGCGAATGACGGGCTGCTGGTGCTTACGCCGTCCGGCCTTGCGGTTGGGGAACATCAGGTCTTCCACCCCGCGCTCGGCGCTCTGCCCCGCATCGTCTCCATCGAACCGGCTCGCGGGGGCGGCGCTTGGCTGGTTGCGGAAAGCGAACTCTTCCGTTACGAGAAGGGCGTCGCGAAGCCCTCGCACCAGCGTCTGCCAGAGGGCTTTGGTCGTCTGTCCGGCCTTGCGGAAGCCGCCAACGGCGACCTTTGGCTTACGTCCACGGAAGAAGTGGTGGCGATCACACCGCGCGGCGTACGCCGTTGGAAGACCGGCCGGGAATTACCCGGAGCGCGCGTCGAGTCTCTAACGGTGGACCGCAACGGCATCGCCTGGGCGGGAACCGACGCAGGACTGTCCCAGCTCAGCGCAGCCTCTGCAGGGGTCACACGAGTGCTTGCGCTGGATGGCACGACCGTTCTTAGCACTATCGAGGATGCGGAAGGCAATCACTGGATCGGGACCGATGCCGCAGGTCTGCATGTGCTTCGGCAACTGAAGTTTCGCAGTGTGGCGGCGCTGGCTGGCCTGGGCCTGACCGCGGCTGTCGAGGCGAGCGATGGAGCGATATGGGTGGGTACGCGGGATAGCGGGCTCCGCCGCGTCCGCGCGGACAGCAACGTCCGCGCCGGCAGCAACGATAGCGCCGGCAGCAACGATAGCGTCGACCAGCCTATACCTGCGGCCCGTCTGACCAGCCCCGTCATCCTGTCGCTCGCGCCGGGAGCGAACGGTGGCATATGGGCCGGGACGCCTGATGGCCTCAACGTCATCGATGCCACGCTTGCCGTTCGTAAGATCACGTCGGCAGACGGCCTGCCCGACGATTTTATCCGCTCGCTGCTGGCAGACCCCGACGGCTCTATATGGGCCGGGACACGGCGCGGGCTGGCGCATGTCCGTGGAACTCGGATCGATGTCCTCACGGTCGCCGACGGCCTGGGAGGCGATCTCGTCGGTGCCATGCTGCGGACCACCGCCCGTGCCGGCCCCGGGTCCGCTCCGGCGGGGCTCTGGATCGGCACCTCGGGCGGCCTTTCCTGGCTTCGCGCCGATGGAAGCTTTCGCACCTACACTCCGCGCGAAGGCCTCCCCAGCCTGATCGTCACGGCTCTGGCGCAGGATGCCGACGGCGTACTCTGGGTCGCCACGCGCGACGGTGGCTTTGGCCTGTTGGCGGGCGACCGGTTCCAGCCTGTTCAAGGTCTTCCCGTATCGAGCGAAATCAGCGGGATGGTCGCCGATGGCAACGGACAACTATGGCTGCGCAGTGCGCGTGAGATCGAACGCGTTTCGATCGCCGCCTTGCACGGCTGCGTGGCGTCGTCGTCGCCCTGCAGCCCTGCTGTTTCCCGTTACGGCGTCGCCGACGGAGTTCCCAGCGAGGAGGCTCTGCCGGGCGCCTCGCCAGCCCTGTGGAGGACCGCCTCCGGGGAAATCTGGTTCACCACCCGCAGAGGCGCGGGCATCGTCGATGCGGAGCACCTGGCTTTGAACACCACGCCTCCCCCGGTCTCCATCCAGAGATTTTTGATCGACGAAGTCCCAGCTGCTCTCGGCCCCGGCACTGTGCAGATCTCGCCCGGCCACACTCGCTTCACTATGGAGTACGCCGGTCTCAGCTACCGCGTCCCATCGAAAGTAAGGTATCGCTTTATGCTCGAAGGTTTCGAGCACGACTGGACCGACGCCGGCTCGCGCAGGTCGGCGACCTACACCAACCTGCCGCCCAGGCTTTATCGCTTTCGCGTCCAGGCCAGCAACGAAGACGGCGTCTGGAGCCCAGCGGGCGCGGAGTTAAGCTTCCGCATCACAAGCCCCTTCTACCGCCGCTGGTGGTTCTACGTGCTGCTGCTGCTGGTTGCGGCGGGCCTCTTCGCCGTCGGCTACCAGCTTCGCCTGCGCCGTCTGCGCTCGCAGTTTGAGGCCGTGCTGCAAGAGCGCAACCGCATTGCCCGCGAAATTCATGACACGCTCGCCCAGGACTTCGTCGGCGTTTCTATCCAGCTTGACATCATCACCCAGCTGCTCGGCCAGGCCAAAGTCGACGCTGCCGCCGCCCAGGTCGCCAGCACACGCAAGCTGGTTATCGATGGCCTTGCCGAAGCGCGGCGCAGCATCTGGGAGCTTCGCGCCAACACCGCGCACGACAGTTTGCCTACACGGCTCTCGCAACTTCTGGAGCGCGACAAGGGCGGCCCGCTCGTACTTCGTCTGCGTGTTGGCGGCGTCTTTCGGCCGCTGGCGCCGGAGCTCGAAAGCGAAGTTTTGCGCATCGCGCAGGAGGCCCTGGCCAACGTCAAACGCCACGCCCAGGCCACCGAAGCCACCGTGCAGTTGCGCTATAGTAGCGACATGCTGGTGCTCGAGGTGCAGGATGACGGACGCGGCTTTGACCCCGCCCAGAGCACCGCGCTGCATACATCCCAGAGCCCCGGACACTACGGTCTTCAGGGCATGCGCGAGCGCGCCGCGGCGCTCCACGGCGTTCTCGAAATCACCAGCGCGCCGGCTGCAGGAACGACGGTCAGGCTGACCGTCTCCATTCCGCCGCCAGAGAGGCCGTCCCATGCCGGATCGCATTAAAATCCTGATCGCCGAAGACCACCAGGTCGTGCGCCAGGGCCTCGTCGCTCTGCTCTCGGTGGCGGACGATCTGGAAGTGGTCGGCTCAGTCGGCGACGGCGAGGAAGCCGTCCGCATGTTTCGCACACTGCGTCCGGACGTCACGCTGATGGACCTCCGCATGCCGAAGATGGGCGGCGTAGAGGCCCTGCAAACCATTCGTGGCGAGTTTCCCGACGCCCGTGTCATCGTGCTCACCACCTTCGACGGAGACGAAGACATCTTCCGCGCTTTGCAGGCGGGAGCTCGAGCGTACCTGCTCAAAGGTATGCCGATCGAAGAGCTGCTCGCCGCGATTCGCAACGTGCATCAGGGCAGGTCGAGCATTCCACCGCCGGTGGCGGAGAAGCTCGCGGCCCGCATCAGCGGGCAATCGCTGACGGGGCGGGAACTCGAAGTGCTCGAGCGCATCGTCGCGGGCCGGGCCAACAAGGACATCGCCAACGACCTCAACATCTCGGAAGCGACCGTCAAGTCGCACGTCAACAGCCTGCTGGGTAAGCTTGGCGTCGCGGACCGCACCCACGCTGCCACGGTTGCGCTGCAGCGAGGCTTTGTACACCTGCCATGAACCTCTCCAAACTTCTGAATCCGGGCAAGTCTCGCTTCGAGAGCAGTCTTCGGGCCACGTTTCTGGTCTTCTGCGTATTGATTTCCGGCGTGGTGACGCTCGGCGCCCGCGCCGCCGGTGCCAAACGGTCCTGGCGTTCCGCTTCTCCCGTCGAACTGGCGGCCCGTCTGCCAGCCCGCGCCACTGTCGAGAAGGAACGTATCGAGACAGAGATGCGTACTGCGACCGGCATCATCGACGATCGCAACAATGTGATTGCCGCAGTCGTGCTCATTACTGCGGGCTACTCGGCAGACGGCAAATACTCGCACTTCCTGTTGGCGCAGCGGCCCATCCGGCTCGGTGGGACGGTGTTGCTGACGCCTGGTTCCTACGTGCTGGGATGGACCCGCTCGACCAATGGCCTCGAGGTGCGCGTCTTTGACGCCCGGACCGGCGTTGCCAAGGGGCAGGTAACGGCGCGTCCGCTGCCTCCGCCGGTGCGGATCGAGTCGTTTCGCATTTTCCCGCCGGGCGACCGCAAGATCATCCAGATCGGCCGCTTTATGGTCCCCTACAGCCTCGACGACTAGAACGGTTCTGATTCAGAGGAGCCTTGGTTCGCGCAGGGAATCTGCGTTTGTGTTGTCTTGTGCGTTGTTTAGCCGTTGTCTTGCCATGACGGACGGATACCGGCTCGATCCTCGTCTTCGCCTGCACTGGAGGCGGAATCCTTCCTTCCCTGGCGGCGTCTACTACTATAGGAAGAAGCGATGTCTGCCACTGTTTTGCCGCCCGAGCCGGTTGCGCCCTCTACCATCCACAGTTGCCCCAGCTGCAGCCACTGGCTGCCCGACGGCACCCTCGCGTGCCCGGATTGCCAGACGCTCACCTACGGCCGGCATCTGGGCGAGCTGGCAGCCTCCGCGCAGATACTGGAGCAGGAGCAGAAATGGCCCGAGGCGCGCGATCGCTGGCACGCTGCGCTGACGTGGCTGCCGGAAGATACGCGCCAGGCCGAAAGCATTCAACAGCATATCTCCGCCATCGACCAGCGGCTGCACGCCGAGCAGGACACCAAGGCCAAGTGGTCGAAGCGGCTGGGGCCGTTCGCCCCGATTGCCTTCTTCCTCCTCAAGGCCAAATCTTTTCTCTTCCTGATCTTCAAGCTCAAGTTTTTCCTCGGCATCTTCAGCTTCTTCGGGCTTTACTGGCTGATCTTTGGCTGGAAGTTCGCGATCGGCTTCACCGGCAGCATATTTATCCACGAGATGGGGCATTACGTGGCGGTCAAGCGCCGTGGTCTGAAGGCTGAGTTGCCGATCTTCTTTCCAGGCCTCGGGGCCTATGTGCGGTGGTATGGCCTCGGTGTTTCGCGCGACGACCTCGCCGGTATCGCGCTTGCCGGACCGCTGTTTGGACTCGCCGCCGCGCTGGCTTTCTGGGGCCTGTACGCGGGAACCCACCACACGCTGTTCCTGGTGCTGGCCAACGTGACGGCCTGGCTCAATCTGCTGAACCTGATCCCGGTTTTCGGTCTGGACGGGTCGCAGGCAGCGTTTGCCTTGTCGCGTATTCAGCGGGCGATGATCGCGATCACTTGCGTCGTGTTCTTTGCGCTCACCTCGGGTCGCGATATCACCAACACGAGCGATATTAACAACCACTACATTTTCCTGCTGATCGCGGCCGGGATGGGTTGGCGCTGCTTTACCAACGATGCTCCGGAAGAGCCGCACCCCACCTCGCTGGTGTATTTTCTGAGCTTGTTTCTGGTGCTGGGCCTGGTTCTGCACCTTACGCCTGTGCCGGGGCTGCGCTAGAGCCGCGGTCGCCCCTGTGTTCGTTCGCGCGGACGGATCTTGCCATGCGACCGAAGCTAGCTGTTACTGAGCCTGGCTGTTACCGAAGCTAGCTGGTATAGTGATGTGTGCTCAGGCTCCCGGTGGAACTCCCGCCCGCGAGTGCAACTTTTCCCCAACATCATGGCCGTCTAAAACGCGCCATGGAGGCTGACTATTCCACCAATCGATAAACGTTCCGCGAAGTCTTTCATCCGTACCAACGAGCGTATCCGCGCACGCGAAATCCGCGTGATCGATGAGAACGGCGAGCAACTCGGCGTCATGGCGCCTTTCGAAGCCCTGAAGATGGCCCGCGAAAAGTCGCTTGACCTGGTTGAGATCTCGCCCAACGCCGTTCCACCTGTGTGCAAAATCCAGGATTACGGCAAGTACCTGTACGAGAAAGACAAGAGCGATCGCGCCGCGCGCAAGAAGCAGAAGATCATCGTCATCAAGGAAGTGAAGTTCTCGGTCAATGTGGACGAGCACGACTACGTGACCAAAAAGAACCAGGCCGTACGATTCCTGACCGAAGGCGACAAGGTCAAGGCCAGCCTGCGCTTCAAAGGCCGCCAGATGGCCCATCGCGACCTCGGCTACAAGATTATTAACCGTCTGATCATGGATGTGGGCGAGGCTGGGCTGGTGGAGTTCATGCCCCGCATGGAAGGCACGACTCTGCACGCCATCATCGCACCAGCCAAGAAGGCCGAAGTGCAGCAACCGCCGGCAGCACCCCGGCCGCCCCGGCCGGTGGCGGTCGCATCTGCTACCTCGGAAGCGGTTCCCGCCCCGTCCGAAGCGCCACAGGCATAAGTCAAATCATCCGCGTAACGCCAGGTCTGCCACGCGTGCAGCCTGGCGTTTTGCGTTTCCGCGGCTTTGTTTCCGCGGCCTAACGATGGTCTGCGAGCGCGGCGAGCGCGGCAAAATACCCGCACATCCCATGCACTCCGCCGCCCGGAGGCGTGGAGCTGCTGCACAGGTAAAGTCCGTCGCTGGAGGTTCGATACGTGCGCAGCGTGGGACGCGCGAGCAACTGCATCAGGTTCATTGCGCCGCCGGACACGTCGCCCCCGGCGAGGTTCGGGTTCCACCTGCCTAACTCGACCGGTCCGCTCGCGGCCCTCGCCAGGATGCAGTCGCGGAATCCCGGAGCGAAACGTTCTACCTGCGTCTCGATCGGGTCCGTCCGGTCGTGCTGGGAGCCTGCGGGCACGTGGCAGTAGGCCCAGGCCGTGTGTTGGCCAGCGGGCGCGCGCGAGCTGTCGAACAGGCTCGGCTGCACGAGTAGCACGAAAGGGCGCTCGGAGTGTTGCCCGTAGAACGCATCACTTTCTGACCGCGCAATCTCTTCGAGCGTGCCGCCAAGGTGTACGGTGGCCGCGCGCGCGCACTGCGGATCGCGCCACGGTATCGGCGCGCTCAACGCCCAGTCGAGTTTGAAGATGCCCGGGCCGCGGCGGAACGCGCGCAGCCGCCGAACGAAGCTGGAGGAAAGCGCGGGACCGGCGATGCGCGCGAGGGCCGCTACGCCGGTGTCGAAGAGCGTCACGTCGGCGGGTTCGATGCCGTCAAGTGCATCGACATCAAAGCCCGTCCGAACCTGTCCGCCGAGCGTTTGCAGGTGCGCTGCCAGCGCGTCGGCAAGCGCCTGCGCTCCACCCGCGACGATGGGCCAACCGGTGGCATGCGCGGCCGCCGCAAGGACCAGTCCCGGAGCCGCGCTCGCCATCCGCGTCAGCGGCAGGACCGAGTGCGCGGCGCAGCCTGCAAAGAGCGCGCGCGGAGGCTCGCTGTTGAAGACGGTGCGGGTGAGCAGATGCGCGGGCATCAGGGCTGCGAGTCCGAAGTTTGCCATCGCGAACGGATGGCGCGGCAGCCGCAGCAGAGGCCCCGTCGCGCCTGCGACCACCTTCGGCCAGTCGCGCACGGTCGGCGTCAGCAGAGAGCGCCAGGCGTGGGCATCGTGCGCGTCAAACTGCGCAGCCGTGGCTTCCATCGAGTGTTCCAGCAGAAGCGCGGGTCCGTCGTCCAGAGGATGGGCAAGCGCAGCGTCCGGCTCGATCCAGCGCAGACCGTATTCGGCGAGCGGGAGCGACCTGAAGAACGGAGAACAGACACCCAGTGGATACACCGACGAGCCCAGATCGTGACGGAAGCCCGGCAGCGTCACCTCGGCCGTAGAGCACGCGCCGCCGACACGCTGGTTGCGCTCGTATACCGTCACCGCCACGCCGGCCTGGGCGAGCGTGATGGCCGCCGCAAGGCCGTTGGGACCGGAGCCGATGATGTTCGCGGAGCGGAGAGCCATGGCTAGGGAGAGTTTACGCCGGGCCCTTCAGCGTGATGAGCGGCGAAGGTCGGCGGTGATGGGCACAAAGGTGATCGCTGCCAGGACAATCGCCAGTGGCAGCAGCACTCTGAATCCGAGGTGCGGATAGGCGAAGGCTCCGAACGCTCCGCCGGCAAAGAACAACGCGACCAGAATGGTGAGCAGCAGCAGGCGACCCCGCTCCGCCTTGACTGGTTGGAGCGCCCGGCTGCGGTTCCAATAGATGGCCTTGCCGAGCTCGATGCCGATGTCAGTGACCATGCCGGTAATATGCGTTGTGCGGATCTCCGCCTGCGAAATTTTGCTGATGATGGCATTCTGCAGGCCCATCGCAAAGCTGAGCAGCGAGAGCGTCAACAGCATGTGATGAGACGATGTGCACGCGGGGACAGCGGCGAGGACCAGCGCTTCCAGCAGGACCGGTACGGCAAAAAGGCCCTCGCGGTTGCGCCGCCGCGACCAGTTGATAAGCAGAGCGCATACGGCTGCTCCGGCAAGAAAACATCCCAATACGATCGCCGGTTGCTGCATGACCCGCAGCCCGTAGGTGGCGAGATCGGCGGCCATCACGGCAACGCTGCCGGACATGTGCGAGGTGAACTGGCGCAGCGCGAGGAAGCCGGTTACGTCCACCGTGCCCGCGGTAAAGGCCAGCACTCCGGCTAACTGTTGATTGGCAGCGGCGGAGCGCTGGCGGGCTGCAAGGCGACGAATGGGCATTGCGCGCGCTTACGGCTTCCACGCGACGCGAACCGACTTCTTGCCGAGTCGCAGCGTCGGGGTTTCGCCGAGTGCTTCGCGTCCGATGACGACGCCGGAGAATTTTTCGCCGTTGACCGACACGGCGTTCTCTTTGATCTTGCGCATGGCTTCGCCGCCGGAGCTTGCCAGACCCGCGAGTTGGAGCAGCTTCGGCAGGCGCACCCATCTTTCGCCCGGAGCGTCGTCGGTTGCAGCCGCAAACAGACCTTCGTCGGCCAGGTCCACCGTGACGCTCGGCATGTCTTCGGCGACGCCCTTCTGTTGAAACTGCATACTCCAGCTTTCGGCGGCATGGGCTGCAGCTTCTGCGGAGTGGAAGCCAGCCGTAATGGTGCAGGCGAGATCCTTCTTGACCTGCATGGGATGCAGCTCGCCCCGCGCGACCCGCTGCTCGATGGCGTCGATCTGCGATTGCGGCAGATCGGTGAGGAACGTCCAGTAGCGCCACATCAGTTCGTCGGAGATGCTCATCAGCTTGCCGTACATCTGGGCCGCAGGTTCTTGGATGCCGATCGCGTTGCCCAGCGATTTCGACATCTTCTGCACGCCGTCCAGGCCTTCGAGGATGGGCGTCATCAGCACGATCTGCGGCGGCTGGCCGGCGTCCCGCTGCAGATCGCGGCCGCGCATCAGGTTGAACTTCTGGTCCGTGCCGCCAAGCTCGACGTCGCACTCCAGCATGACGGAGTCGTAGCCCTGGACGAGGGGATAAAGCATTTCGTGGACGTGGATCGGCTGTTCGTCCTGAAAGCGTTTGTGAAACTCATCCCGTTCCAGCATCTGGGACAGAGTTGCCTTAGCGGCGAGCTTGATCATGCCGGCTGCCCCGAGCTTGCTGAACCACTCCGAGTTGTAGCGGACCTCGGTCACAAGCGGATCGAGAATTTTGAACACCTGCTCTTTATACGTAGCGGCATTGGCGGCAAGTTCTTCTTCCGTCAGCGGTTTGCGAGTCTGGCTCTTGCCGGTGGGGTCGCCGATAAGGCCGGTGAAATCGCCAATGAGGAAGATGACCGTATGCCCAAGCTGCTGAAAGTGCCGCAGCTTGCGTATCAGCACGGTGTGGCCCAGGTGCAGGTCGGGCGCGGTGGGGTCGAAGCCGGCCTTGATGCGCAGCGGAACGCCGGTGGCGCGAGAGCGCTCCAACCGCGCACGCAAAGCGTCTCTCGCGTCGGAGTCGGCGGCGGGAATCATCTCCGCAACGCCCTTGTTGATGAGGTCGAGCTGATCGGCTATCGGCAGGAAAGCAGAGGCGGCCGGCTGCGATTCCGGTTGTGCTTTGAGTTGTGCTTTGAGTTGTTCTGCGAGTTGTGCTGCGATTTGGGTTTCATTGGTCATGTCGGCATCTCAAAGTATAGAAGCGAAGGAGCACGATGACTGAAGGGACGAGGCTCGAACGCGAGATTCTTCGCCTGCTCGCGGAACGCGGCGGGGGCAAGAGCATCTGTCCCAGCGAAGCCGCGCGGGCCGTGGCAGGTACCGAGGATCGAGAACATTGGGAGCCACTGATGAGCGCTGCGCGAGATGCCGCAGAGGGTCTGGTGGAGGCTGGAGTGGTGGTCGTCACGCAGCGCGGGCAGGTGGTGGATGGCAGGACTGCAAAGGGACCGATCCGTTTGCGACTGCGCTGAAAGTATATGGTTCGACATGGATTCCCCGCATGAGCCGGAGGCCTCTAACGGTTTTATGGCCACCACGAAGAAGTCGTCTACCAGCAAGAGTTCCGCGAAAAAGAGTTCCGCAAAAAAGACTTCTGCGAAGAACAGTCCGGCGAAAGAGTCTGCGAGTGGTGACGGCCAGGCGTGTTGGCCGGGTTTTCAGCGTAAACCCGGCACCAGGGCCGGCGCCAAGGGAAGTTGCGAACCCAAGGCGCACCAGACAGCCGGGGAAAAGCAGGCCGACAGCAAAGCCGCTGCCGCACGCAAACGCGAAAAGGGTCAGGCGTAGCGTTCTTAAGGGTCAGGCGTAGCGTTTTAAGGGTCAGGCTTAGCGGTTTACTGTTCGCGGTCCGCTGTTTACTCTCGATGCATGGATGCCGAAGCCGCACGCACGTTTCTGCTCTCGCTTCCGCATGTCGTCGAGACCCGCCAATGGGGCGACAACCTGGTGTTCTGGGTCGGTGACACAGCGATTGGCGGCAAGATGTTCTGCCTGTTGAATTTGGACGCCGGGATGCATAGTGTCGCCTCGTACAGCGCGGGACCGGAGCGTTACTTTGATCTGTTGGAGCGCGATGACCTTAAGCCTGCCCCGTACATGGCGCGCATCCACTGGATTGCAGCAGAACGCTGGACGGCATGGCGCAACGCGGAGTGGAAGGAAGAGTTTCGCGCTGCCCACGCAATCACTTTCGGAAAGCTGCCGAAGCGCATGCGCTCCGACATGATGCTGCCCGCGGCGAATCGGGAACGCACGCCGCTGCTCGCCGAACCAGCCCAGCGCAAGGCAGCCCAGCGCAAGGCAGAGAAGCGCAAGCAATAACGCTAGCCCTGCGTCTCGCGGACAGTCCTACGTGGTGGGTGCTGCTTTGGTTGTGAGAATCCCGGCGAAGCTGCCACGGTAGAAGTAAATCAACACCAGCTCCAACGCCGTTATGACCAGGCCCGCTCCGATCTGCTTGCCCCCGGTGAGGAAGATGTGAAAGCAGAGAATATTGAAGGTGATGGGGCAGAGGATGCAAAGTCCCAGCGGCAGCGTTCCGCCCAACAGCACGAGCAGGCCACCTAGTAACTGAAGAAAAGAGATGACCTGAAGCCAGTGGCTGGAGGCCATGACGATGCTCCAGTCGCCGTCCGGGGTTCCAGCGTGGGGCGCAGGCATCGGCAGGAACGGATGCAGACCATTGGAGCCGAATACTACGAAGGCAAGTCCGAGAAGGACTCGGCAGACGATGGGTACGAATTTCATGGCGGTAGGCTCCGGAGTCTGGAATGGGGAGAGCAACAGCTCCCAGGGTGCGGCTAGCCTATCAGGGCACTGTCACTCGGTGATGGCTTTTTATCGGCGCGGATTTCCGCTGTTGCGTTAGCCACGGCCAGCGGCTGCGCGTTCGACGCGGGGTGAAGTGTGCTCGCAGCCCTTCATCGTGCCGCCAGCAGCCAGACGCTTCTGCTCTCCCGGCGTCATACAATGACAGGATGTTCGGAGCGATGGCAGGTTGAGGCTGATTGGGCGCGTGTTACGTTATGCGGCATGTACGCCGCTGCTGCTGGCATTAGCGGGCTGCCCCGGCGATGTGGCTACAACCGCGGCGGCTCCGGGGCGCGTGACGCCCGCGGCCACCGCTCCACCCAGCGCGGAGGCCGTGGCCGCGCAGCAACGGATGACGCAACAGGCGGCGCAAACCGCCACTACCAATCAGCAGGCGAAGAAGGTCCAGCAACTGATCGACCGCGCCGAGACCAGCTACAAGTCCGGCGTGACCAATTACAACGCCAACCGCCTGGACGCCGCACGGCTCGACTTTGACTCGGCCGTCGACGCGATGCTCGCGAGCGGCATGGATCTGAAGTCCGATCCACAGTTATCGGAGGAGTTCGAACATCTGCTTTCGGCGATCAACTCGCTGGAGTTGTTCGCGCTCAAACAGGGCAACGGCTTCAGCCCCAAGCCCGAAGAAGCGCCACTCGAAGCATTTACCGACATGACGTTTCCTCCCAACCCGGAACTGGTGGCGCGGCTCAAGAATGAGTTGAATACGACATCCGATCTGCCGTTGGTGATCAACGACCAGGTGGCCGGATACATCAACGTCTTCGCGCAGTCGTCGTCGTTTCGCGGGCATATGTCGGCGTCGATGCAAAGGCTTGGGCGCTACCGCACGCTCATCCAGAACGTGCTGAAAGAGGAAGGCGTCCCTGAGGACCTGATCTATCTTGCCGTCGCTGAATCCGGCTTCCAGGCGCAGGTGGTGAACACACGTTCCGGTGCCGGTGGCATGTGGCAGTTTATGACCTACACCGGCCCGGAGTACGGTCTGATACGCAACGGTTACTTCGACTATCGCTTCGACCCGGAGAAGTCCACGCGCGCCTATGCCCGCTACATGAAGCGGCTATACGCGCTGCTGGGCGACTGGTATCTGGCAATGGCGGCGTATGACTGGGGCCCGGGAAACATCCAGCGCGTAGTCAGCCGTACGGGCTACGCGGACTTCTGGGAACTGTATCGGCACAATGTGATGCCGGCCGAAACCAGAGCGTATGTGCCGCAGATTCTGGCCGCCGTCATCATGGCGAAGAACCCGGCAAAGTACGGGTTGAACCAACTGCCGCCGAGCCCGCCGGTTGTGTATGACACCGTGTCGACAAGCTACGCGATCTCGCTTGCGCTGGCGGCCGATATTACGCACTCCACGGTGGTGGAACTGGTCGCGCTCAACCCCGCGCTGCTACGGCTTTCGACGCCGCGCGATATCCCGTACGAGCTGCACATTCCTCCCGGCACCCACGATGCGTTTCTCGAACGGCTGAAGGAGATCCCGGAAGATAAGCGCGCAAGCTGGCGGTTCTACGTGGTTCGGCCGGGAGATACGCTGGATTCGATTGCGACCTTGTTCCGTGCGCACGCTGCCGAGATCGCCGAGATCAACGAAGTCACCGCAGCCAAGCCGCTCACGCCCGGCGATGATGTGGTGATTCCGATTGCAGTGGCAAGCGTAGCAGCGACGCAACGATACACGCTGCGGCGCAGCGATACCCTGGTGACAGTGGCCGACCGCTTCGGCGTAACGGTCGAGCAGCTTCGGACATGGAACCATCTGCGTGGTGGCCGCGTGGCAGCGGGACGCTCGTTATATGTGGCGGAGCCGGTGAGGCTGCCGCCGGGCACGCACGTCAAACGCGGACGTGCGTCCAGGGGCAGCAGGCGTGGCGCCAGTCCGGCAGCAGCGCGGACGAAAGGGAAGCCGGGCGCGAAAAGCGCGCATCCCAGCGGCCGGACGCCGGCGAAAACTTCCCCCGTCAAAACTGCCAGGAAGCGATCGCGCTGACGACTGTGCGCAGGTTTCAATTCAATTGCTCGTCATATAAGTTGCGAAAAAGTCACTGCACCAAAAAAGGTGCTTGCTATTTCCGTGCGCGCGCGTAATCCTGTTGCTGGATTCTGCGACGAGATAACTTGCGATCTCGTGTAGTGCGAAATGAACAGTGGCGAAAAGGCGTTCGCGGAACACACCACGCCAGGAGACAAGGGTCATCATGCTCGAAGACGAACTCATCAAATTGCACGCATCGGCCGAAGAAGACAACGACGGCGAAGAGACGGAAGACCACGTTCGCTTCGACGAGGACGAGGATGATAGCGACGACGAAGAAGAGGAGTTCACTTCTTCGCGCGACGATGACGAAGTGGAAGACGACCTGACTCCGCACAGCACAACCCATTCGGAAGATGCCGAACTGTTCAGCGCGCCGTCCACGCCGGTCGATCCTTACGAGCCGCCGGACCGGGAGTCAGTGCTTCCTTCGACGAACGCGTCGGAAACCAGCCTTGGCTCAACGTTGAAGACGCTCGCGAAAAAGAGTGCGTCGAAGAGCGCCGGAACGAAGTCCTCGGTAAAGAAGACGCCGTTGAAGAAAGCGGCGTCAAAGAAGACAGCAGCAAAGAAGACGGCTGCAAAAAAGACGGCTGCAAAGAAGACGGCTGCAAAGAAGGCCCCGGCAAAGACGACCCCGGCAAAGAAGATGCACGCCAAGAAGATGCCGGCCAAGAAAGTGGCCGCGAAGAAAGCCCCGGCCAAGAAAATGCCGGCGAAGAAAGCCGCTCTCAAGAAGGCGCCTGCGAAGAAAGTCGCAAGCAAGAAGACATTGAAATCTGCCGCGTCAGTTCGTGCTCTGCGCGGTGGTAAGGCCGCCCCTAAGAAGGCGGTTGGCAACAAGGGCACAAGCAGCAAAAAATCAACAAAAACGAGAGGTACTACCTTGGCAACGAAGAAGGCAGCAGTAAAGAAGACAGTGGCAAAGAAGGCGGCTCCGGCGAAGAAGGCCGTAGCGAAGAAGGCGGCCCCCGCAAAGAAGGCCGTCGCGAAGAAGGCTCCGGCAAAGAAGGCCGCTGCCAAGAAGGCTCCGGCGAAGAAGGCCGCAGCCAAGAAGTAGTTGGGTCCCAGCTTCACCTACAGGCAAGCAAAAGCGCCCGGCACCTCTCGCGAGGCCCGGGCGTTTTTGCGTCTGGATACTGTGGCAGCGCCTACGACTTCTTTGAGGCCGCAATCGTCGCGAGCACATCGGCGCTATGTCCGTCGATGTCCTTGACCTCCCACATCTTCACGATCTTGCCTGCGGGCGAGATAAGGAAGGTATCGCGCTCGGCGATCTTCATGGGACCGAAGCTCTTGACCGGAACGCCGTAGGCGTCGATGGTTTTGTGATTGGGGTCGGCGAGCAATTTGAAGGAGAAGCCATCCTTGGCGCACCAGGTTTTGTGGCTCTCAACTGTGTCAAGGCTAACGCCGAGAACGACCGCGTTGGCGGCTTCATACTTGGGCAGGTCGCGCTGGAAGTTGTGCGCTTCCTTGGAGCATCCGCTGGTCTGGTCCTTGGGGTAGAAGTAGAGCACCACCCACTTGCCTTTGTAATCCGTCAGTGAGACGAGCTTGTCTTCCTGCGAGGGTAGGCTGAAGTTGGGCGCGGTAGAGCCGGGCGCGACGGGGTCTGCGGCGAAAGCCAGAGGGGACATGAGCAGCGAAGCGCCGAGCACGGCAGCAAAAAGCCGGGACGTCGAGATGTGAGATTGGAACATGCGGAGATCTCCTCTTGGGCGAGCCCGCTCAATGTCGCGCGCGCCACTGTGAGTAATCTTACGCTGGACAGGTCTTAAAGTTGTCATCGCCGCAAGTACACTTCAGCTTCTGGCTGAAGATACTTGCGGCGATGTTTTGCAGTGCGAAAACGATTTCAGGCTGATGCGCGGCTGGCTTTGGCTGCTTCGAGACCGCTTTTGGCCTGTACTGCAAGGGCGGCAAAACCGGCGGCGTCATTGGCTGCGATATCGGCCAGGATCTTGCGATCCAGCCCGTTACCGGCGTGCTTCAGGCCATTGATAAATGTCGAATAGCTCATCCCGTTGATGCGGGCAGCGGCTCCGATGCGCACAATCCAGAGCGAGCGGAACTGGCGCTTCTTCTGCTTGCGACCGATATAGGCGAACTTGAGTCCGCGCTCGACGGCTTCCTGAGCTGCCTGGTAGAGCTTGGATTTCGTGAGGAAATAGCCACTCGCGCGCTTGAGGATTTTCTTGCGGCGGTCGCTGCGTTTTGTACTCCGTTTTACACGGGGCATGGTCGGTCTCCTTTTGCGTACATCGCTTTTGTATCTTTCGATACCGTCCGGCTGGAGGTAAGGTGGCCTCTTCACTCAGACTTGCTGCTTCCCATCTCGGTGGAGCGGCTTTACGCCGTTCCAGGGGCCTTTACGCGTTGCGGCCCGTTGCTGAAGTCCAGCGGCTCGATAGGAAAAACTCTTGATGCTGCCTGCGTTTAGGCGTAGGGCAACATCCGGGCGACTTTGGGCGTATCCGCAACCGATACCAAGGTGATCTTGCCAAGCTTCTTCTTGGTCTTTTTCGTCTTGGAGGTGAGGATGTGGCGCATCTTGGACTGGCCCCGCTTGAACTTGCCGGTACCGGTCTTCTTGAAGCGCTTGGCCGCGCCCGAGTGTGTCTTCAACTTTGGCATGGGGTTCCTAGTGGAAATACTGTGATTCGACAACGTCTCCCAGTATAGCAGAGCAATGGTGCGCAACCGGTCACGGACGCCCTGACCCTAAGCGGCTAACGAGCAGCGGCCAAACGAGGCCGTACGTTCCAATAACGTCAACGGATGGCTTGCACCGGCGCCTGCAACGCTGCAACGACCAGGACGGCGGTCTCCTGCTCCTGCGGACGGGCAACCCGCCGGACGGGCTCAGGCCGCGTATTCGGCTGTGCGGAGTTCCGCGCCAACAGCCACAGCACGGCTAGACCCGCGTAAAAAAGATACGCGCCTGCCAGCGAAGAAAGCCCGGCGATGCGGTGGTCGAGCGGCGGCAGGCGGTTCGCCATCGCCAGCGTAGAGGCCGCGAGCAGGCCCCATTGCACGCGGGTTAGAGTTTCGGCTCGGGCCAGCAGGAACACCAGCAGGAAGAAGAACGCGCCATAGTGGTGTTCCCAGGCGATCGGGGAGATCACAACGGATAGCCCGCCGAAGAAAAGGAAGTCCGCAGTCGTCGCTGCCCATCCCATGCGCCACGGCAGCACCAGCCCAATCAGCACGCCCAGGAGCGTAAAAGTTGTGCTGATGACATAGACGGAAAGGCGGAATGGTGGGTAAACATGGGCATTCCAGGCGCTCGAGTCGCCGTTGCTGAGAACGCGGTTCAGTATCCCATTCAGACTCTGATTGGCCCAGAGCGCTTCTCCATGCTGGCTCAGATAGCTGAGCACCGCAACGTAGTCAAGATGATTTTGCACGCCGAAACGGGCTACCGAGACTGTGGTTATAGCGGTAAAAGTGGCGCTGAAGACGGCGCTGAAGCGCCATTGTCGGCGGGTCAGACCCCATAGGAGAAAAATGGCAAGCTGCGGCTTGAAGGCGCAGGTAATGGCCAGCAGGAAACCAGCCCAGCCGCGCCGCTCGCGCTGCCACGCCAGGGCCGCCAAGCCCCAGAGGAGGGTTAGAAGAACCTGGACCTGCCCGCGATAAAGCGCTTCGGCAAGGGGAAGAAACAGGACGCCAAGCAGGACGATGGAGCCGGCCTCCGCTGGTGTAATGCGCCCTCGTTCCCCACGGAATAACAGGCAGGAAACCGCCAGAGTGCCGAGCCATCCGGCCAGCAGCAGCAGATGGCGCGTGAAGTCCGGTGAAGGAAACAGGTTAAGCGCTTCGATCAGAAAGAGCGACGACGGCGGATAGATGAACTTCTGGTGCTGCCCAAAGAACAGGGCCGAGAATATCTGGTGGCCGGGGGCATGGAACGCCGCCTCGCCCATGTTCATGTACAGAGAAGAGTCGGTGCCCGAGGGTGACCCAAGAGCGTGTCCTACAATCTGCAGCGTGGCCGTGTCGGGCTGGTTGTAGCGAAGTCTCACCACAACCGCCAGCAGCAGCGTCGCAGAGAGAAGAGCGAGCGCGAGCCGGTGCAGCCTTCGTGAACAAAGTCGTGCGGTCACGGTGGTCATTACACCACGCCTTTCCCCGTCGCGAGCGGAGAAGCGCTCCACCAGCGCAAGGTAGTCCCGCAGTCTTTCCCGATTTGGGAAGTGTGGCGTCCTGGCTACGCCGCCTGTGCGCCTGTGGTAGATTCCGGAAATCGATGAGCAGGCAGAACGGGATGAATAAGCGCCATCGGGAGCCTGGCTCCGGGAGTGGTTGGAGTTGGTATGCGCTGGTGGCCGCGGCCTATGTTCTCGGGCTTGCGGTGGTCGGCGCAGGTCTGCGGGGTAACGCCGGGTTCCCGCTCGACGACTCGTGGATACACCAGGTGATCGCGCGCAATCTGGTGCAGCACCACACGCTCGGCTTTACCCCGGGGGTCTGGTCGTCCGGCTCGTCGAGCACCTTATGGACGCTGGTGCTGGCGCTGAATCCCATGTTTTTGCCGCACCTTTCTCCGGTTGTGTACACGCTGGTTCTGAACTCCGCTCTGCTCACCGGCTGCGGCCTGCTGCTGTGGCACATGGCAAGACTCGATGGCTTGCAACCGTCGGAAGCGCTTGCACTCGCGTTGCTGCCCGGGCTGTCCGGCAACCTGGCTTGGCTGGCCTTCACCGGAATGGAGCACGTGCTGTTCATGGCGCTGTCGCTGCTGGCGATTGTGATCTGGTTTCGACACGACGGCGCCGCAAAATCCAGTCTGACTGCGGGATTGGTGCTGGGGGCACTGGCGCTCACCCGGCCCGAAGGGATTGTGCTGGCTGTGCTGCTGCTGGCGGCTTATAGACGTTGCGGGCGAAGCGCAGCGGATGTGGTGCGCGCGGGTGCCGTGACGGTGCTGTTCCTGGTTTCAAGCTGCCTGGTCAACCTGAAGACGTCGGGGTCGTTGATGCCGGCGACCATGCGCGGGCGCCGCTTCCTTTACACCGGGAGCGACCATATGCACATCGGCCGCTCGTCCGTGAAAGCCCTCACAACCGAAACGTACCGCCGCATCCTGGAGCATCACTTCTTCGACTCCAACCGCTGGTGGGTGGTGCTGTTTGTCGCGCTCGCGTTGTACGGGCTGGTGGTGCTGGTGCGCCGTCTTCCCAGCCGGACGGCCATGCTGTGTGTATGGGCCACGGTGCACTATGCGTGCTATTGCGTTGTGCTTCCCGCGGCGGGGCATGGCGGGAGGTATCAGCCGTTTGTGCTGCTGCTCTTTCCGGGCTTGATGGGGATTGGTCTGATCGACCTTCTGCGCCGTGTACCGGTCGCCCCGCGGCTCTCCGTTGCGCTGCAGTGGAGTGCGGTATTGCTCATCGGTGGTCTGACGGCCAGAACGCTGCCGCGCTGGCAAGTGGCACTGCGTGACAGCGTACGGCAGATCAACGGATCGCCGCGCGCGCTGGCGACCTGGATCGGCGATCACTACCCCGCTGGCACCACGATGGCGGTGTCGGACATCGGAGCGATCGGCTACTTCGCCCCCATCCATGTGATCGACCTCGGTGGTCTGGTCGATCCCCACTTCATGGACGTGCTGAAGAGCGGCCGCGTCCCGGAGTACATCGACGCCAGAGGCGCGCAGTATGTCGTACTGGCGCACAATCCGGATGACCCCCAGGTGGGCGACATGTTTCGCCTGTTGCATAATCCCGCCGTGCGGCTGGTGCCGATCGATACCGAAGGCATCGACGAAGCGCGTTGGGCAAACGGCAACGCGTACACCCAGCACGGCTTCCGTTTCCAGACCCTGTACCGGATCGAGCATGTGCCGCTCGAGGAGCAGAGCGCAGCCGCAACCGCTGCGGCAACGGCGTTGGCGGTGAGTGCGAGACCGGGAAGCGCAAAGGGCCGGTGAAAACGCTACGGCAGCGGGTGCGTCTGTTCATAGGCGAGAACGTCACTGCCCTTGCGAAGCAGAAGCCGGTAGGCCTGTGTGTCCGTCTCGCCGGGCACGCGGCGCTCCTTCACGTTGATGTAGTTTGCTTCCAGCCAAACCTTGTATGCGGGCCAGGTGTCGAGCTTGTGAAAGTCGGAGCGCCCTTCCAGATACCACTGGTTATTGAGCACGACCACATCGGCCGGATTCGACAGCTGCAGGCTCATAAAGCGGTCGCGATAGTACCGCGCGAGCGGCGTGTCGGTCGGTGAGAACAACATCATGTCGCCGGTGTATGAGGTGTTTTCTACCAGTCTCAGGCGGTAAAGCGTATCCAGGCAACTATTCCAAAGGTCGAGACAGACCACGCGGCCCTGGAGGCGGTCGCCGCCGAGATCCGTAAGGTCGCGCACCAGCGCTGTCGTCAAGACAGCGCCCGGCACGCCAGCGTTGCCGAGCGTGCCGGTGGGCCTGTGCTCGCGCTGCATGATGCGTACGTAGTGCGGAAGTACAAGCAGGAGAAGAACGATCACCCCGGCTGCTCCCACCGCGCGCGACCAGAGGCCTTCACGCCGCATGGCTTCTGACAGTTCGAAGCCGATCCACAGTACAAGGAACATCACGAAGATGTAGCGGTGATGCACATAGCCCTTGCCCTGCGCGAAGTAGGACAGCGCCCCGAAGGCAGCGCCCAGCACGAGCAGCCACCGCTCGAGGGTGGCGCGCGTCTTTCCCAGCACGATGGCTGCAAGGGCGAAGGGGAAGACGCGCGGCAGGTATTCAGGCCAGAAGTGGCTCCAGAGGAAACCGAAGCTATGGGGAGTGGATGCGACGTACTGAGGAAGGACCGTCCTCATCGTGAAAAGGAAGGCCCCAAGTGCGTGGTAGTGCCAAAGATAAACAAGGACCGCTGCGAGAACGACGAGGTCGCCGGTCACGCAGTACACGATGTACCGGGCGACAGGCTGCTTGCGCCTGCGAAGCTCGAAGATCAGCAGCGCCAGCAACGCTACGTCGATCAGCAGCGCCGTGGGCTTGATCGAAGTGGCGAGGCCGGCAAGCACGCCCATGGGCAGCCCGAGCCAGGCTTCGCGTCGCCGCACCGCAAGCACCAGTGAGGCACCGGCGCACACCAGCAGGACACCCATAAGCTCGTCGCGTTCGACCGCGTACTGCGGTCCATCGGCGCCATGCATCGCGATGAAAAAAGCCCCGGCGAAAATGCCAGCCAGCCAGCGCCGCCTGCCGCCGAGGATGGCCCCGCCAAGCGTCATCGCAGCGAGAAGGAAGATCTCATAGCAACGCCACGCCAGGTCACTGGCCCCGAACACCAGCATGGCTGCAGCCTCGGTGAGGTAGGTGCCGGGCATATTCATGTCGGTGATTTCGGAGTACGGCAGTTTGCCCTGCTGTGTCAGGAAAATGACGTAGTGCATCGTGGCCCCGTCGCCGATGATGCCCCAATGCCACGTGACGGCGATGTAGTAAACAAACAAAGCCAGGCAGACAGCCGCGGTAAACCAGCGCAGCGCAGACATACTATGTTCAGAAAGCACCCGGCCTGCAACACCTCGCCAGGACGGCCCGTTCGCCTCCCTGTTGCCTGCGCTGCGGTGGTCCGTTGTGCTTTGCGAAGTTTCCGTCATCGAGCCTCGTCAGCACGAGTATATCGAGGCGATTTTTTCATAAACCGCGCACCATGCCTGTATCGTGCCCTAAGGCCTTTGCGCGGACGAAGTTTTGTTTCCCGCCTTTTTTTTTGAACAAACCATGGTGCCTATCGCAAAGACAACTCGTCACCATGGTGCTGGCGATTGGCTCATCCTGCTGATCTCGCTGGTATTTCTGTTCGTTCGTTCTCCGCGGGCATTGCTGCACGGCTTCGTGTTCGCGGAAGAGGGCACCGTTTACCTGCGCTATGCGTGGGACGCGCCGGTGGTCCGCGCTCTGCTTGCCCCGCACCAGAGCTACTACTCCCTCTACGCCAACGTATGCGGCGTGATTGCGGCGCGGGGTCTGCCTTTGGAACTTGCGGCGCTGTTCCTGGCCTGGAGCGCGATCGCCGTGCAACTGCTGATGGTGTACGTCGTTCTGCGCTGCGAGGCGTTTGTGACGTTCCGACAAAAGGCCCTCGCTGTCGCTGTCTGCCTGCTGACCGTGCCGACGATCAACGTGGCGTTCTCGACCATCAACGCGCAGTTTTTCCTGGCGATCTGCACGGCTGTGATCCTGATCTCGGACGCCGGCCGGATGCGCGTGCTGCGCGCTGCGGTGCTTGTGCTGGCTGGACTGACTGGTGTCGTCAGCTGCATTTTGACGCCCTTTGCCATCTGGTTCGCCTTCCGCGAGCGGTCCCGCGCTCGCGCCGTACAGGCAGCACTCCTGACGGCATGCACCATCCCGCAATGGATGGTCGTCGTTCATATGAGTCATGTCCAGGCGAGGACGTTGACGCCTCACTCTTCCTTGCCCTTTCTGCTGGGCGCGTACCTGGTCAACGGTCCGCTGTTCCAGTTCTTCACCCGCTGGAGCGGCAACCTCGAATGCCGCGTGCTGCTCTCGCCGCTGCTGGGCCAATGGTCGAAGGCACTATGGGCGGTTTCGGAAGCGGCAGCCGTTGTGGCTCTGGCGATCAGTGGAGGCCTTATGCTGCGCGGGGGGCGCGTAGCGCGCAGGCTGGGGGCGATGGCTATTTTCAGCCTGGCCGTTGGCCTGAGCGGCGCGTTGCCACGTAACGAGTTCCTGATGTGCGATTCCGGCGCGCGGTACTTCTTCCTCTGCAACCAATTGCTGGGGCTGGGACTGGTCGCCGCGTACAGCCAGACTCGGATACTGGGGGCTGCAGCCGTCTCGCGATGGACAGCGCCTAAAGCTGCGCCGCTGCTGGGGAGTCTGCTTCTGGCATGTCTCGTGATCTCTGGCGTGGCCGACGTTCTGGTTCTCTGGCAGCACCCACCCTACGTTGCCGATTGGGGCTCAGAGGTCGCGCATTGGCGGGCAGATTCCGCGCATCCGATCCGCATTGCACCGGAGTTTTGGAAGGGTCTGGTGTTGACGCCGGAACACCGCAGCGCTGACCTGCCCAGTTATGTGTACGACAGCAATACACCTGCTCAAAAGTAGGAATTGCGAGAGAATACGACGGTTTTCGCGCGACTGCGATGTACCATGGCCCACAGGAGTTTCCATGCGCTCGAAGAACCTGCTTGCCCTTGCCGCAGTGGTGTTTACTGCCACGTCCGTCAGCCTGTCCGCGCAGACGCCTGCTGCCGCCCCCGCGGCCAGACCGCTGACCGCGATGCCCTACTCGCCGTCGCTCGACCTGACCAGTCTCGACAAGGCGGTCGATCCCTGCACCGATTTCTATGCGTTCTCCTGCGGCGGCTGGAAGAAGAACAATCCGCTGCCTGTGGACCAGGCGGCGTGGAGCGTGTACGCCAAGCTGGGGCAGGACAATCAGCAGTTTCTGTGGGGCATCCTGGAAGAAGATGCCAAGCTGAAGCAGCGCACGCCGGTCCAGCAGAAGGTCGGCGATTTCTTTGAAGCGTGCATGAACACAGCGTCGATCGACGCGCAGGGCGACAAACCGATGCTGCCCGAGCTGGCGAAGTTGAATGCTCTGAAGACGCGCGCACAGCTTATCGCGGAGCTGACGCCGCTGCATCACGAGTGGGGCGCGTTCTTCTTTGGCTCCGGCACCGACCAGGATGCGACGGACTCTTCGGTCATCATTGTCGCCCTTGGAGCAGGCGGCCTGGGCTTGCCGGACCGCGACTACTACACCAAGGACGACGCCAAGAGCGTAAAAATCCGAGAGCAGTATATGGCGTTCGTCGCGCAGCTTCTGGGCATGACGGGCGAACCTGCGGACAAGGCCAGAACCGACGCCGCGGCGATTCTGCGGATTGAGACGGCGCTGGCCAAGGGCTCCCTGACGCGGGTGGAACGGCGCGATCCGCATAAGACTTACAACATGCGCTCGATGGCCGAGCTCCAGGCGCTGACACCGGCGATCGACTGGCCGCACTACTTTGCGGTACAAGGCGCGCCGGGCGTTGCCAGGTTAAATGTTTCGCAGCCGGAGTTCTTCAAGACGCTGCAGACGGAATTGACGACAGAGCCGGTCGATGACCTGCGCGCCTACCTGCGCTTTCACCTCATGCGGTCGGCGGCGCCATACCTGGCGCACCCCTTCGAGCAGGCGAACTTTGACTTCTACTCGAAGACGCTGCGCGGGATTCCCGCGATGCCGCCGCGCTGGAAGACGTGCACGCGACAGGTGGACCGTCATCTCGGCGAAGCGCTGGGGCAGGAGTTTGTGGCGCGCACCTTTACCGCCGAGACCAAGGCCAAGACACGCGCCATGACCGAGCAGATTGAAACGGCGATGCAGCAGGAGATCGAAGCTCTGGACTGGATGAGCCCGGAGACGAAGAAGGAAGCGCTGCGGAAGCTGCACGCCATCCGCAACAAGATCGGGTACCCCGACACCTGGCGCGATTACACGGCGCTCACCGTGAAGCCCGACGACTATGTTGGCGACACCCTGCGGTCCACGCGATTTGAAGACGCGCGGCAGTGGCACAAGCTGGGCAAGCCGGTCGACCTGAACGAGTGGGGCATGACGCCGCCGACCGTCAATGCCTACTTCAACCCGCAGATGAACGACATCAACTTCCCGGCCGGAGTTTTGCAGCCGCCGCTCTACGATCCGAAGCTGGACGATGCGCCCAACTACGGAAACACCGGAGCGACGATTGGGCATGAGTTGACGCATGCGTTCGACGACGAGGGCCGCCAGTTTGACGCCAAAGGGAACCTGAAGGACTGGTGGACACCGGCGGACGCGAAAGGCTTTGAAGACCGCATCAACTGCGTTCGCGACCAGTATGCCGGCTATGTGATCGTCGACGACATACACATTCAGTCGAAGCTGACGAGCGGCGAAGACGTGGCCGATCTGGGCGGCACCCTGCTCGCGTACATCGCATGGAAGAAACAGACCGAGACGATGCGACTGGCTACCGTGGACGGCTTCACGCCGGACCAGCGGTTCTTTATCGGCATGGCGCAGTGGGCCTGCGAGAACGACCGTCCCGAGAACCTGCGGGTCAACGCCATCACCAACCCGCATTCGCCGGGCTTCGCACGGATCAACGGCGTGGTATCGAATATGCCGCAATTTCAGCAAGCATTCGGGTGCAAGGCAGGACAGGCAATGGTGCATACGCCAACCTGCCGGGTCTGGTAAGGCTTGTCGGTGTGCCGACTGATCTCCGTGCGAATGCGTAGCACGGTCTTTTTGTCTGCCAGCTTCTGATCCGCGTCCGGTTCAGCGGAATGGATCCTTTAAACCTCTTGCAACCCGGCGTGGCCGGGCGTACTATTCGCGTGCGTCAACTCAAGGGTGTTGTTTCTCCTTGAACTTCGGTTGGCACGACGTGCCCTGATCGCCCTAAGTGAACGAGAGCATGTGGCTTTCAATGCCCGTCTATATCGGTAGTCACTTTCCCAGGCCCCAGATCGTTTTCCATCGCATGATGTAGCCCATTCCCGGCGGTTTGGCGGCCCTTCGCGTCAGAACCTCCGCGTGATTGCGTTAATCTCCTAGGTCGCTTTTCTTCCACCAATTCTTCGCGAGGTATCGTCTTGAAAAACTTGATAAGTGCCTTTTGCCTGTGCGCTGCGATCAGCAGTCCAGCCCTGGCTGACAATTTTATTTACGGCAATAATGCCTCCTTCGGCGCTCCTTACGTCTTTCAAATTGATAAGACAACGGGTGTTGTCACAAGCAGCTTCACGAGCCTGAGCGGCAATAACGGGCGTGGGTCCGTCGTCGTGGGAAACACGCTGTACTACACCGCAGCCAATAATAATGCGGTCTACTCCTACGACCTTTCCACGCATGTGGATCACGGCCCGCTGTTCACTGTTGCCGGATCGAGCGGACTTTCCACCATAGCCTACGACGGAACAAACTTCTGGATTGGCGACTACAGTGGGACCAACCATGCGTACCTGTATACGCCCACGGGAACGCTGCTGAGAACGATCTCGTTGTCAGGGTGCACCGGCTACTGCGACGGTTTGGAGTATTTCGTTGTAGGAGGCCAGGGTCGCCTCATTTCGAATCAAGCCGACGGCAGCCGCGACAACTACGACGTCTATGACGTGTTTGGAAACCTGATCACGGCGGACTTCATTGACACGACTGGAAACACGAATGGTACAACGGGTATCGCGTTTGATGGAACGTACTTCTACACGTCGAACATATTCCAGAGCTCCTTGAATATCTGGGATGCAAATGGGGCTTATGTTTCTACTCTCCAGCTAACTGGGGCGCCAGCAGGTTTCCCTTTTCTGATTGAGGACCTATCGGCTGACTACTCGCAGGTATTGCCGCCCTCTGTTGTTCCAGAGCCGGGCACGTTTGCGCTAGTCAGTACTTCCTTGCTGGGCTTCGCAGGAGCCGTCAGGCGGAGGCTCGTTCGCGGTTAAGTCGCACCTGTACGCGCGTGGTAGGAAAAATTGTTAGGTCGGGCGTGTTCTTCTCTTTGCAGACGTGCAATGTGGAGGGCACGCCCCTTTTCTTCGTTACGAAGAGGCCGTGCCCACGTACGCTTCTCCCGAACTCCCGAGCGGCTCAGGGCCCTGCAAGGGCCGCGATCTTATTTCGCAAGAAAGTAGGTACGTTGCCATGCCTCCAACCTTGTTTCATCGCTGTACCGCAGAAGTTTTTTGGAACGTTCTGGCTGGTGTTTGGCGGAGCGGGAGCGGCTGTGCTGGCCGCCGGGTTCCCTAGCCTGGGCATTGGCTTCGTGGGCGTCTCGCTGGCGTTTGGGCTCACGGTTGTGACCATGGCATACGCCATTGGCCACATCTCCGGTTGCCACCTGAATCCCGCCGTGTCGATTGGGCTCGTGGTGGGCAAGCGGTTTCCCGCGAGTGAACTGCTGCCGTACATCGCGGCGCAGGTGGTGGGCGGGATCCTGGGAGCGAGTGTGCTGCGTTTCATCGCGGGCGGTAAGGCAGGGTTTATCGCAGGGGGATTCGCCTCGAACGGCTATGGCTTGCTCTCGCCGGGAGGGTACACTCTGGCGGCTTGCTTTGTGGCCGAGGTGGTGCTGACCGGGTTCTTCCTGTTCATCATCCTCGGCGCGACGGATCAGCGGGCGGCTAAGGGTTTCGCGCCGCTGGCGATTGGCCTCGCGCTGACGCTCATCCACCTGATCAGCATCCCGGTGACGAATACGTCGGTGAACCCGGCCCGCTCGACCGGCACGGTAATCTTCGCGGATTCCGGGCTTGGATATGGCGGCCAGCTTTGGCTGTTCTGGCTGGCGCCCATCGTGGGTGCGGCGTTGGCAGGGTTCGTCTACAACGCGATCCTGGCCGAGCGCGAGGTACCGCCAGTACCGGTAACGCCGCTGACGTTTGAAGTGGAAAATACCTAGGCTGACGGCGAACATGTACGAAGCGGAGGACGCCGGGGCAGGCAACGGATTTTGTTGCCTTCCATGGCGTCTTTCTGGCGATGGAAGGCCTGCTTTTGACTCCCTGCGCGACCTTGGGAGGAGGGCTGCGGCGTGCTATACTTGGGAGTCGAGAAATCTTGGAAATCCCCAGTCTTTTCAAGGGTTTTTGCGATTTCTCCGAGGCCGTAGCGGGCCTTGTTCCCAGCCGCTGCTTTCCAGCCCTTCCCACCCTTATGGAGCGTCCAGTTCGTGCCTGAAGACATCACCCCCGGAACCTCAGATCAGCCCGCCGTCCCACCCCTTCCGCCCGATTCGCCCGACAGTGGCTATACCGGCGAAAACATCACCATCCTCGAGGGCCTGGCTGCAGTGCGCCTGCGCCCGGCGATGTACATCGGCTCCACGGGCGAGCAGGGCCTGCACCACCTCGTCTACGAAGTCGTCGATAATTCTGTCGACGAAGCGCTGGCGGGCTACGCCTCGAAGATTGACGTAACGATCCATGTCGACAACTCGATTACCGTGGTCGACGACGGTCGCGGCATCCCGGTCGACAACAAAACGCTGCCGACTGGCGAGGTGATGCCGGCCGTTCAGGTGGTGCTTACCATGCTGCACGCCGGCGGCAAGTTCGACGCGTCGAACTACAAGGTCTCGGGCGGTCTGCACGGCGTCGGCGTAAGCTGCGTGAACGCATTGAGCGAGGCCTTCGATGTGGAGATCTGGCGGGACGGACACGCCTGGGAAATGGACTACTCCAAGGGCGACCCCATCAGCCTGCTGCGCAAGATGGGCCCGTCCCGGCGCAAAGGCACCAAGATCCACTTCCTCCCGGATCGCAGCATCTTCACGGTCACGGAGTACAACTACGACATCCTGGCCACGCGCCTGCGCCAGCTTGCCTTTCTGAACAAAGGCATTGAGATCAACCTCACCGACGAGCGGACCACCGAGGCCAAGACCGGTGAGGCCAAGACGCAGCAGTTCAAATACACCGGCGGCATCGCCGAGTTCATCAAGCACCTGAACAAGGGCAAGCAGGTTCTGCACGAAAAGCCGATCTACATGGAAACGACCCAGGGTACGGTCGTGATGGAGATCGCGCTGCAGTATAACGACGCCTACTCCGAAACCGTGTTCTCGTTTGCCAACAACATCAACACGGTCGACGGCGGGACGCACCTTTCCGGCTTTCGTACGGCGCTGACCCGCACCATCAACGTGGCGGGCAAGTCGCTGGGTCTGTTCAAGGACGATAAGGAAGGCCTGACCGGCGACGATGTGCGCGAAGGTCTGACCGCCGTCGTCAGCGTCAAACTGCCGCAGCCTCAATTCGAAGGCCAGACCAAGGGCAAGCTGAACTCCGACATGGCCGGCCAGGTGCAGGCGTTCGTCAACGAGCGCCTGGGTGCGTTCCTGGAACAGAACCCGCAGGTGGCCAAGAAGATCATCAACAAGGCGATTGATGCGGCTCGCGCGCGCGAGGCGGCGCGCAAGGCCCGCGACCTGACCCGCCGCAAGGGTGCGCTGGACGGCGGCGGACTGCCGGGCAAGCTGGCGGACTGCTCCGAGCGCCGTCCGGAGCTTTGTGAACTCTATCTCGTCGAGGGCGAATCGGCAGGCGGAACGGCCAAGCAGGGCCGCGACCGCAAGTTTCAGGCAATTTTGCCCCTGAAGGGCAAGATTCTCAACGTCGAGAAGGCCCGCTACGACAAAATGCTGGGCCACGAAGAAATCCGCGCCATGATCACGGCGCTGGGCGCGGGCATCGGCAAGGACGACTTCGACATCGCCAAGCTGCGCTACGGCAAACTGATCCTGATGACCGACGCCGACGTCGACGGGTCGCATATCCGCACGCTGCTGCTGACCTTCTTTTTCCGGCACATGCAGGAGCTCATCAAGCGTGGCCATGTGTACATCGCGCAGCCGCCGCTGTACCGCATCAAGAAGGGCAAGTTCGAGCAGTACATCAAGGACGACCGCGAATACGTGCAGGTGATGGTGAAGCGCGCCTCGGATGGCATGATCATCCGCTACGGCGACGGCGGAGCCCGGCTTGAAGGCAAGGAACTGACCAGGTTCATGGCCCAGCTCAATGAGTATCTCGGCTACTTCGACAAGGTGTCGAAGCGCCTGCGCAACGAAGAAGTGGTTCGTAGCTTTGCCGAGATCTTTGCCAACGACGGCAAAGACCCGGCGCGCCGCACGGACTTCGAATCCGCCGACAAGCTGAAAATCATGCGTACGCGGCTCCAGGCTATGGAACGCAAGCACCAGTTCAAGTCGGTCTCGGACGTGGAGTTCGACGAGGAGCACAGAACGTACTCCGTGACCTTTGTTGACGCCCAGGGCGCGCCGCGCCGGATCGACTGGACGCTGGCGGCGGCGGCCGAGTCCCGGCAGCTCCTGAACAAGCATGCGCAGATTCGCGAGCAGCTTGTAGGGCCATTTCACATCGAATACGCCGTCAAGGGAGCGCCCGCGGTCGGCAGCACCCCATCCCAGGCCGAACTCGACGAGGCCGACGAGATTGCGCAGGAGGAAGGCGTCAACGACGTCATTGCCGCCGCACCGGGTACGGTCGATGAGGTCAAACCGGCCAAACGCAACGCCAAAGCCGCGCAGGACCCGGTCGAGAAGCAAACGCCGCACGAGGTGTTCGAGTATGTGATCGAACAAGGCCGCAAGGAGTATCAGGTGCAGCGCTACAAGGGCCTCGGCGAAATGACCGCTCCGCAGCTTTGGGAGACGACCATGGACCCTGCCCGGCGCACCCTGCTCCAGGTAAAACTCGAGGACATTGCCGCCACGGAGGAGATCTTTACCACGCTCATGGGTGAGGATGTGGAAGCGCGCCGCAAGTTCATCGTCGAGAATGCGCTGGATGTGAAGAATCTGGACATCTAGCGTGGAATGAACTGCGTGCGAGACAGCCACCTCCAAAGAGGTGGCTGTCTTGGGTCGGACCATAATTTAGTCCAGCGGCGAGAGGACAATACAAAGCCCGCAATCTCTTCAGATTGCGGGCTTCGTGTTAGTGAGAGTGAGTGAGTGAGTTAGACGGTCTGACGGCGGCGAAGGAAGATGCCCGCTGCGCCCATGACGCCGGTTCCGAGAAGCACCAGGCTGCTGGGTTCCGGGGTGGCGGCGACGATGTCGAAGGTGAAGGCCTTCTCGCCTGCGCCCTTGCCGATGTTGGTGAGCTCAAACGTAACCGGTGTCTGAGCAAAACCGGTATCCGTGACATAGCCCTCGCCCGTGAAGCCGCCGGTCGTGAAGGGAGATCCGACCACGTTGCCTGCATCGATGTTCGTGAGGTAGAGGTTCAGAATATTGCTACCCTGGTGAATGGTCAGGAAGAGAACCGGGGTTGTTGCGGTCGCCGACGCAAAGGTGAACGTGTTGGGCGAAAAGAAGTCGTAAAACAGCGGAGTACCAAACGTGAAGTTGGAAAAGCCTGCTGTGCCATCGATCACGACACCCTTCGGCAGTTTCGGAACTACAGTATTGATGTTGCTGAACTTGATCGCGGTTGAAGAAATGATCCCTTTGCCTGCACCGCTGAGATCGCCGTAAAGAATTGGTGTCGCCATTGCCGCTGGTACTGTTGCGGCAAGAAGTGTTCCGAGCAGCATTACTTTCTTAAAACTCATGTATGACCTCCTAAAATTTTCCGCAGAACACGCGGGTGCTTCCCTGCGCTTTATGGACCTTGGACTAAAGCGGAGAACCGCACCAAAGTTCCAACGAACTTCAACTGTTCATGAAGGGACCCAAAGCTGGACGTCTAACGTGCCGCCCTGTAGGGGGTCGACAGCTAGGGACTTACCCAGAATGGGACTTTAGTCACCCTCTGTCAAGACAAATCACCCTAAATTACCGAGTATTAATGGTCACTAACGAAGTCAACCTAAAGTAACCATTAGCAGTGTTACTTGAGTGCGTATTATTGCACCATTTCTGGTGCGAATTGGAAATCGCGCACAAGCTTTACAAATCGGTTGCGAATGCAATAATTCTGCAATGCCCTCACTTACACGCGCTACTCGCCGCCGTTTTGTTTCCGTTGCTGCCGCCGCAGGTCTGGGCAAGACCCTCCTCCCCGGAGCGCTAATCACCCTGGCCACAACTGCTCAGAGCCAGGACCGGGCAGTCACTAAGGACGGTACCGGCGCCAGCCTGCCCGTGGTGACGATAGAGATGATCGAGCAGGCCGCGGCCATCGCGGGGGTCCACTTCACGGCCGAACAGCGCAAGGTGATGATCGATGGGCTCACCTCGCAACGCGACGCGGCTGTCGATGTCCGCGCGCTGGACCTGGGGAACTCTATCGCGCCCGCGCTTGTGCTCAATCCAGTGCCCGCCGGGACAAAGCTGGAAACGACGCGCCAGACCCCAAAGCTTGATCTCCTACCCCATGTCATGACGGCGGAACTTGATCCCGCGGCGGAGAGCGCCCAGGAGGCGCTGGCATTCCTGACCGTACGGCAGCTTGCCGAGCTGCTCCGCGGCCGCAAGCTTACTTCGCTCCAACTCACCAAGATGTACGTGCATCGGTTGCGCCGGCTGGACCGGAAACTGCGTTGTGTCATCACGATGACCGACGAGCGCGCCCTGCGCCAGGCGGCCGCAGCTGACCGCGAAATTGCGGCGGGCCACTACAAGGGCTCGCTGCACGGGATTCCGTGGGGCGCGAAGGACCTGCTGGCCGTGGCTGGCTACCCCACAACCTGGGGTGCCGCAGGATTCGAGAAACAGACTTTCGACACCGATGCGATCGTGGCCCAGCGGCTTGAAGTAGCGGGGGCGGTACTCATTGCGAAACTATCGATGGGCGCGCTGGCGCAGGGCGATCTGTGGTTTGGCGGCCGGACCCGGAATCCGTGGAACACGGCACAGGGGTCGAGCGGCAGCTCGGCCGGCAGCGCGAGTGCCGTGGCGGCCGGATGCGTCGGCTTCGCCATCGGGACCGAGACCCTGGGATCTATTTCCAGCCCCAGCACGCGTTGCGGAGCGACAGGTTTACGACCCAGTTATGGCCTTGTGCCGCGCACGGGAGCGATGGCGCTGACGTGGTCGATGGATAAGATTGGTCCTATCGCGCGGTCGGTGGAGGACGCCGCCCTGGTGCTGGCGGCAATCTACGGACCCGACGGACACGACCTTTCGGTGCAGAACGCGGCGTTCAACCCGGACTTCACGACGGACGTGCGCAAGCTGCGGGTGGGGTATCTCAAGTCGGCGTTTGACGCGCCGACGTTGACCGAGCTCAAGCCGCCGACCGAAACTCTTGCCGGCAAGGAGCTGGAGGCTTTCAACGCGCGGGTCGCGGGACGCAAAGCTGCGTTCGCGCGCAATCTGTACGACGCGCAGTACAACACACGGGCGCTTGAGACGCTGCGCGCTATGGGAATCAATCTGATCGCGAAGGAGATGCCCAAGTTTCCGTTCGGCGCGCTTGTGCCGATGCTGGAAGCCGAAGCGGCCGCAGCGTTCGACGAGCTGACCCGGTCGGGCCGCGACGCCCTTTTGACCGGGCAGCAGCCGTTCGACTGGCCCAACCAGTTTCGCGTGGCGCGGCTGTATTCCGCAGTGGACTACATCCAGGCGGCGCGTGCCAGGACCGTCGCAATCGCGGAGATGACGAAGCTGTTCGCCGACGTGGACGTAATCGTGACGCCGAGCGGCGGACCACAGCTGACTGCGACGAACCTGACCGGGCAACCGGCAGTCATTGTGCCGAATGGCTTTCGTGGCGCGGACGCACCGCCATCCGCGAGCACCGAGGACGGCGCTCTCAACAACGTTGGCGGGCCGGGAACTCCGGTGTCGCTGACATTCCTGGCGCCGCTCTACCAGGATGCGAAGGCGTGTGCGCTCGCTCACGCCTATCAAGTGAAGACGGGCTTCCACCTCGAGCATCCGAAGCTCAGTTAGCAGAACGCTTCAGGCCTTTGCCAGCTCCGCCTTCACCAGTTCGCTCACCAGTTTGCCGTCGGCACGTATGCCGTCCGAGAGCAAACGGTGCTGCGCGACTTTCATCACCGCACCCATATCTCTGGGGCCGAGGGGTGCGCCGCCGGCTGCAGCAACGTGCTCGACGGCCTGCTGAACGATGGCGCGAATCTGGTCCTCCCCGGCGGCCTGCGGCATGTAGGCGTCGATGAGCCCGATTTCCACCTGCTCTTTCGCGGCGAGTTCGGGGCGGTTGCCTTTGGTGAACTGCTCCACTGACTCCCGGCGCTGCTTCAGCAAGGTGGTCAGGACGGACTGTTGTTCGGCGTCGGTCAGGGGCTCGCGCTTGTCGATTTCCTTGGACTGCAGGGCGGACTTGACCATGCGCAGGGTGGTCAGCGTGTCGGCGTCGCGAGCTTTCATTGCGGTGATGATGTCGGCGGCGATGCGCTCGGAGATGGTGGCCATGGGTCTATGCTAACTCGCTGCTGCGCGGACTCGCTAGAATGGAAGGATGATTCGTAAAACGCGCCTCTTCACGCCCGGACCGACGCCCCTGCTTCCCGCCGCGCAGTTTGCCATGGCAGCCGCCGACATGCATCACCGCACGCCCGAGTTCCGCGCACTGTATACGCGCGTGCTCGCGCAGCTCAAAGAGTTTGTGGGTACGAAGAACGATGTGATTCTGCTGTCGTCCTCGGGGACCGGCGCAATGGAGGCGTCGGTATCGAACCTGACCTCGCCCGGCGACCGCGTGCTGGTGCTGAGCGCAGGTAAATTCGGTGAGCGCTGGTCGGCGCTATGCAAGGCCTTTGGCTGCGAAGTCGATGTGGTATCGAAGCCCTATGGCGAAACGTTTTCGGTCGACGAAGTAAAGGCCGCGCTGAAGCTCGAAACCCGCGCGGTATTCATGCAGGCGACCGAGACCTCGACCGGCGCACGGCATTGCGTGCCCGCGATTGCGAAGCTGCTCAAGGAGGCTCAGTCGGAAGCGCTGCTGGTGGTGGACGCCATCACTGGCCTGGGTACGTCGCACCTCGATATGGATGGCTGGGGCGTGGACGCGCTGGTCGGCGGCTCGCAGAAGGCGGTCATGATTCCGCCCGGCCTCAGCTACCTGGCGCTCAGCGATCGCGCCTGGGACCGCATGGAGTCGACCTATAACCCGCGCTATTACTTCGACCTGCGCAAGGAGCGCAAGAATGCCAGGAACGGCGAAAGCGCGTACACGCCGGCAGTGGCGCTGATCGCGGCGCTGGGCGCGGCGCTGGATTGGATAGCAGCGCAGGCGGCTACACCGGACAATCCAAAGGGCGATCTCGCGGCCGGGCGCAGGATGTTGATTGAAAACGCGGAGACAATCTCCGCGATGACCCGCGCGGCGGTGCAGGCGATGGGTCTGAAGCTGTTCGCGCCGGGGCCTGTAGGAACGGCGGCAACCGCCGTGTGCGCGCCCGATGGGGTGGATTCAGGCGTGTTCGTGAAGGAGTTGAAGTCGCGCTTTGCCGCGGTTATCACCAACGGCCAGGGCGAAATGAAGGGCAAGATCTTCCGCATCGCGCACCTGGGCTTCTTCGATTACATGGACACGATTGCCCTGATCGCAGCGCTCGAGCAGGTGGTGGTAAAGTCGCTGCCGCAGCTTGGCGTGAAGTTTGGCGATGCCGTGATCGCGGCGCAGAAGGTGTATGCGGAGCGTTCGCCGACCGAGGCGGCGGATCGGAAGTGTATCTGTGGGCGGGCGGAGGATTGCTGCTCGCTGCTGAACCCGGCCGCGTAGTACCGGGCCGCTGAAGCGCGGCGGTCTGGGACTTTGGGGGCTTTCGAGTCCTGGGTCTGCGGGTCTCCGGGGGGGGCGTTTTCCGCGATGTCCACATTTTCTGCTGCGATCCGCAGACCCCGCGGAGACCCGCGCCCTACACTGGAAATAACTTATGGCAGCCTTCGCAGAATCGCGTATTTCTTCCGACGGTCTTCCCTCGTCGATCCACACTGAGGTTGCCATTCTGGGCGCGATGCTGCTGGACGCCGTGGCGATCAGCGACGCGACGGCCAAGCTGCGCGCAGAAGACTTTTCGCTCGATTCGCACCAGCGCATTTATCGCGCGGTCCTTGAGTTGCTGGCCGTCAATCACGCCGTGGACCTCGTGACGGTGCGGGATGCCCTGACGAAAAAGCGCGAGATCGAAGCGATCGGCGGATCGGCCTATCTCGCCTACCTGACCGAAGGTATCCCGCGCAACCTCAACATCGAGAGCTACGTCCGCATCGTCAAGGACAAGAGCCTGCTGCGGCAAATGATGAGCGTCTTCACCGACGGCCTGGCGCAGGCGTCGGACCAGACCGAGGACGCGACCGATGTGCTGAATAAGGTCGAAGCGCAGTTGGCCGACATTGCGGATGCCGCGATCAACCGGGGGTTTTCCGGCATCGCTGAAATCGTGGCGAGTTCCTTCGGGTCGATCGACGCGCTCTATGAACAAGGCCGCGAGATCACTGGCCTGGCGACGCATTACATCGACTTCGACAAGATGACCAGCGGCCTGCAGCCGAGCGAACTGATCATCATTGCGGCGCGGCCGTCGATGGGCAAGACGGCCTGGGCGATCAACATTGCGCAGAACTGCGCGGTGCGCGACAACAAGGTAGTCGCCGTGTTTTCGCTGGAAATGTCGAAGGAGTCGCTGCTGAGGCGCATGTTGGCGTCTGAGGCCAATGTGAACTCGCGGCTGATCCAGACCGGCTTCATCCCCAGGTCTGACCGCGACAAGCTGATCAACGCACTCGAGCGGCTGATGAGTTCGAAGATGTTTGTCGACGATACGCCCGGCATCACGCTGGCCGAGATGCGCGCCAAGGCGCGGCGCCTGATGCAGCAGGAAGGTCGCCTGGACCTGATCGTGATCGACTACCTCCAGTTGATGACGGGCTCGGTCGGCAGCAGTCAGAAGAAGTTCGAGAACCGCACGCAGGAAGTCAGCGCGATCTCGCGCGGTCTGAAGGCTCTGGCAAAGGAACTGCGTGTGCCGGTGGTGGCGCTGTCGCAGCTTTCGCGCGGATCGGAGCAGAGGACAGGCGACAAGAAGCCGCTGCTTTCGGACCTGCGCGAGTCGGGCTCCATCGAACAGGACGCCGACGTGGTGGCCTTCATCCATCGCGAGGAGTATTACAACCGCGACGACGAAGACCTGAAAGGCAAGGCTGAGATCATCATCGCCAAGCAGCGCAACGGGCCGACAGGCGTAGTGCACATGGCGTACTTGGCGGATTACACGCGCTTTGAAAATCTGGCGCACGGCGACTCCAGCGCCGGCGACGCGTACTAGGCCACGCGTTCCAGCTGACTGCACCCGGCTCCGCCACTGGCTGCGGCACTTCGTGAATCCAGAGCACAGCCAGGATGGCCAGCGCCCGCCATCCATCCAGGCTCGGCAGGTAGCCCGTGCGCTTCTGTGTCGATTTAGCCGTGCTGTGCACCATGCTGGGATCGTAGGTATCGCGAAGTCAGTTGAGTGTCAGTCTAGATTGATGGGCCTCCCCCGGAGTTATATTGGCTCCTGACAACCTACTGACACCATGCTGTCAGCAGGGCTTCCTTACTCTGCCTGTGTAGTCAACCCACGCAGAAGGAGAAGCCATGAGCAAGTTCGAAGGCAATGCTGTTACCTGGTTTGAGATTCCGACCGTCGACATCGAGCGCGCAACGAAGTTCTACGAGACGCTGCTGGCGGCGAAGATGCTGCCGTTTCCCGGGCCCGAGGCTTGCCAGATGTTTCCATCCGGTGATGGGTCCGTGGGCGGCGCGCTGATCCAACGCCTGCAGCACCAGCCTGCTTCCGCCGGGACGATGGTTTACTTGAACGTCGACGGCCAGGTGGATGATGCGCTGGCGCGGGCTACGTCGCTCCACGCGCGTGTGCTCGTGCCCAAGACCGCGATTGCGGGCGGTTTCGGCTTTTATGCCTGCTTCATCGATTCGGAGGGCAACCATGTTGGTCTGCACAGCCGGTGATGGAATTCCTGCAGGCGGGCGAGTTGAGCATGGTGGCGCTGGTCAGCTTTGCGCTTCTGTATCGTGGAAGCGATGAGGCGCGCGGACAGGCTGTTTCGCATTGTGCAGATGCTGCGCTCCGGGCGCCTGAAGACGGCGCGCGCGCTCGGAGAGCGGCTACAGGTGTCCGAACGGACGATCTATCGGGACGTCCGCGACCTTCAGCTTGCCGGACAGCCGATCGAAGGTGAAGCCGGTGTCGGCTACACGCTGCGCCGTGAGTTCGACCTCCCCCCGCTGATGTTTACACCCGAAGAGTTGACGGCGCTGGTGCTGGGCGCTCGCCTGGTGAAGGCGTGGGGCGGCGCAGAGAGTGTCGCCGCAGCGAGCTCCGCGCTGGCGCGCATCGAGGTCGTTCTTCCGCCTGCTCTCGCCGCGCAACTGGACAGCATCATGCTCTATGCACCTGGCTTCAGGCTGCCAGCTGAACAGCGTCGTCTGCTCGACAAATTGCACGCCGCGTGTCTAAGCTGCCACGTCATAGAGTTCGCCTACGAGCGGCTGGACGGAGCTGCGTCGGAGCGCGTGGTTCGGCCGCTCGCCCTGTACTTCTGGGGAGGTGTCTGGACCCTCGTCGCCTGGTGCGAACTGCGCGACGACTTCCGCAGCTTCCGCGTCGACCGCATGGCCGCAAGCCGGGTGTCGGCCCGGACGTTCGAGCAGCGTCGCGGTCAACGGCTCTCCGACTATCTGCGCAAGGTGCAGAAGGACGTGGATGCCTGGAGACTCGAGGACGGACAGACCGCCGAGCCGTCCCCCGAGCCGACCGCCGAAATGCCAGGCTAACAAAGAGCCCTAAACCGTTTCTCCCGGCGTCAGTTTCGGATTGACTTTGGCGGGTACGGACGGATAGGGCATGCCTTTGTCCAGGATGTCCTGAAGCTGCTTGTCGTAGCCGTAAATATCGTCGAAGAAATGCGTGGATCCGTCTTCATCCGCGGTGGCGGTCAGGTAAAAGATCACCACCGGCAGCGGCGTTTTCAGCCCGACCGTCTTGTTGTTCTTGTCTTCGCTGTTCATGGCGTCGGCAATCTTGTCGACATCCCAGTCGCCCTGGTCTCGCAGCACCCAGGCGGCCATCTCGTCGGCGTGCTCCAGGCGAACGCAGCCGTGGGAGCGGTCGCGGCGCGTCAGGTTGAACAGGTTAAGCTCCGGCGTCGAATGCATGTAAACGTCGTACTGGTTCGGAAACATGAACTTGACCAGGCCAAGCGAATTCTTCGGCCCGGGCTTCTCGCGTACAGCGTAGCGCAGATGCTCGATGTCGCTTGCAGAGTAGTCACTCACGGGAGTGCCGTCGGCCTTGGTCACTTCATAATTCTTGGCCTCGAGATAGCCGACGCCGCTGCGTTGAATGTGGCCGACCAGCTCTTTCTTGATGATCGAAGGCGGCACGTTCCAGTACGGGCGAAACACCAGGAACTTCATGGTCCGCGTGAACACCGGTGTGTCGTGCCCGCCTTTTGCCTGGCCGTTCACGGTCTTCATCTTGAAGGCGAGTGTGTTGTCGGGCTCATAAGCGCGCACCACAAACTCGGCCAGGTTTTCTAGCAGCCGCGGATTGGCGTAAGGGTCCGCAAGCCAGCGCCAGCGTTCGAGCGACAGGTTGAGCTGCTGTACGCGCGCGTCCAGCGGTACGTTCAGCGAGTTGATGGTGGCCTGCGTCAGCTTGCCATCAGCGGTAAGGCCATGGCGCTCCTGGTAGTGCTTCACGCCGTCGGCGAACTCCTGCGTGTAGACCGTGCCGACGGTGGACTGGCCTGCCGGACTGCTGGCCATGTCGTTTTCGAGCGCCAGCCGGCCCGCCAGCGCGTACAAAGTCGCGGCCGGTACCGGTTGACCCACGGCGACCGGCTTCGCCACTGCTGCCAGCGGAGCGGTGGGTGTCGCGTGCTGTTGCTTCGCCAACTTTAGGTACTGCTGCAGCGCCTGCTGCGTAGCGGTGTACATCGCGTTTTGCGGTTCGACGGAAGCGATGGCCTGATTGACATCCTCCGATTCCACCAGCTTGTCGTTCAGGAATGTGGCCAGATCGAACGCGGCGCGCTTGGCGGGAACGTCGATGTCGAAATTGAGGTGCTGCGGGTTGACCCGTCCCGAGTGCAGGTCGGAGAGATATCGCATCGCGGAAATCGTCATTGCCGCATCAAATTGCGCTACCTGGTCTTGAGCGTTGGTGGAGACATCGTTGTTCCGCTTCACCGCCTTGATGCGATCGATGCGCTGCGACCATCGGCCCGCGTCATAATCTTCCGGCTTCAGGCCTTTTTGCGCGGCCTTGGAGAAGGCCTGGATCAGATCTTCGGCCTGCGAGGTGATCTTGCCGTCGTCAGTCCAGGCCAGTGCCCATTCCCGCGCTTCGTAAAAGCTCTTGACCTGCGGCTGGTAGTCGGAATAGTTGGATGACTTCAGAATGGCAAGCTGCGGCGAGGCAACGACGTGCTGCACGTTGTCCGCATAGTTCGTGGATCCGCGGTGCCTACGGCAACCCGAAGCAAAAACCAGGAGCCCAACAGCGAGCATAGGAAATAAGGCGGGAACGAGAAGCGTTCGGCGCGGCGAAACTGACGAATTCATGCAGGTCCTCAAAGATCTCAAAGATGCGTACAGGTCAGGGTTCCTTTGTGGTTGGATGCAGGTTGATTGACGTTCGGACCTGTTTGACGTTTGGACCAGGCGCCGAAAGCCGGTGCAGCTGCGCCGACGTCAAGCGAAGCGCGCCAGCCAACCGAGGCAGAGCAGGCTCTGCGTAAGTACCAGACCAGCGGTGAGGGCCAGCGCTACACGGCGGCCAGCCAGCGACGGCCGCGAAGCATCCAGCGCGTCCGCAAACACGCCTCCGATAAATGTAAAGACGAAAGGCAGCGCCCAGAACCAGGGTGCGCTGTTGGTCTGGGTGGTGTAAAGCGGAGTCAGGGCGACCGCCATCAACAGGGGTGACGTGTTGCCAAAGTAGCGGCTGGGCCGGCGTGCGACGTAGATTCCAAGAGAGATCAGCAATGCCAGCAGGATGGCTCCGTGGACCGGCAATGAGACATTGACGAGTGGATATTTGGCCAGCGTCGCCACAAACGAGCGCGGACCCTCCAGGCTGAACCAGAACCTCGCTCCGCCGCCCACGAACACATACAGAAACGCCGATGGCCTGAACGAAAACGAAGCGAACAGGATCGCCACGGCACCACCAATGGAGTAGATGAGCACTTGCATGACGTGGCTGCGGCGGCGTTCCGCCAGATAAAAAAGGAACACCAGTGCGGCGGCAAATCCAGCAAGCGCCGCCAGCAAATGCGCGCTGGCCGTCAGCCCGAGCGCCACGGTCAGCAGCAGGATACGCGGCTTCCATTTATGGCGCGGGCCCTGCAGTGCGTGCGCTACCCCGATCGCCGTGTATACCAGGCCATACAGCCCCCACATGGCCAGCACTTCGTTATTCGGGGAACACGCGTTCTGGATCACTGCCGGACAGAACACGTACAGCGCCAGAGCCAGCCCGCCGCCCTCGTTGCCAAAAAGCCGCCGCGAAACCCACCACAAACCTCCGCCTAGCCAAATGGCAAAAAATACGAACGGCAGGCGCAGCAGAAACTGGACGTTGCGTAACTCGTGCCGCGCTTCCCAGGTCGAACCATTCAGCGAACTGTTGCTGTAAAGCCGATTCTCGGGCTTGCGAAAATGGTCGCCCGCCAGCAGCGCCAGGCGTTGCGCCGTGAGTGGAAGCCCGGCCAGCCGATAGGCAAGTGTGCCGTCGCCGTGCAGATTGCCGCAGGTTGTAAAGTAGCCGGCCAGCGGCGATGGCGCCTCCCACATCTCGCGTCCACAGCGGGCGAAGCGATAGTCCTGCTGGGTGAGCGGCCGGCGCGCAACCACCCACAGGCACTCGCCCAGCAGGCAGAGCAGAAGCGCCGCGGCCACTCGCTGCGCCCGCCCTATATAGAAGCCCTTAAATCGCATCGTCAAATTAAGAGTACAGGGGAACAGTTACAACCGGACACCCAACCGCGAACAGCCAACCGCCCAAAACCGGTGCCTTGCAGCGGGTTGCTCTTTCCAGCCCTTCGCTCTTCGCCGCTTCTCGCTGTTAAAGGCGTGCTGCTTTACCCTGTAATTCATGGATTCGCTTACCTTCACACCGAGCCGCGCCTTTCTTTCCTCGAACTCGCCTTCGCCGCCGTGGACGGCTGTTTTTGAAGACGAGGGACCGGCAGGATACTTTTACGCCTGCGACCGTTCCCAGCAGACCCAGGAACACAGCATCCTGGACGCCATGTTGATCTACAACGGCGCTTCTCTCGACGACCGGGAACGCGAGCGGATCGCCTCGGTGCAGTGGTCGAAGGATGGGATGCAGGCGGTGCTGTATCTGGACGGCACGGCCCAGGCCCTGGTCGATTTCGCCGCAAAGATTGGCATCTGCCGCGCCAACTTTCCAAACTTTCTCGATGAGGACAGCAGCGGCTGGCGCAAGACCTCGCACGCCTGGAGCGATGAAGCGCTACGCCAGTTCGAAGCGCAACTCTACAGCGAATAGGGTTGTCCGCACCCCGTCCATGGCTTGCTCCCTTGGGATTTATCCGCGTGACCCAACTAGCAAAAGGGACGGCCAGTAGGGCCGTCCCTTTAGAGGCAACACGTAATAGTGCATAGATCTTGCTATCTGGTGCAGTTGCGGGCCCGTTGTTACAAGAACGATGTTCCGCTTTTTTTGTGGTCGGCGACATACCGCAACGGTTCGGACCAGAGAACCAAAGGGGCATCACCAAAGCTACGTGCATCCGGCACGAACTTAATGCCCGCCGCGCTTAAATAGGCAAAGGCGAGATAAGCTCCCGCCTTTGCCATGAGTTCAGAAATTTTGGTGCCGAAGAAAGGACTCGAACCTTCACACCCTTGCGAGTACATGGACCTGAACCATGCGCGTCTGCCAATTCCGCCACTTCGGCTCACTTCAGAGGGCGCATGGCGCTCAATCCGTGAGGTTCCAGTGTTCCAGACCGGGGGCGGGCTGTCAATTCGGGCGGACCTGCCGTACACTGTGGCAAATCGAGATGAGGGATCTCTCTGCCTGAAGCCGGGGATTGGTTCGCTCTCCGCCAGACCCATGAACGAACCCTTGAACGCAGCAAACACGACCACCGCCCAGATTCCCGAAGAGCTCGCGCTCGAGATACGCAAGCTCGCCCATGAACTCTCGAACGCCCTGGAAATTATCGTTCAGACCAGCTTTCTGCTCGGCATGGCGGAGCTGAAAGAGCCCGCGTCGGACTGGCTCCGGATGCTGGACGGCGGCGTGCAAAAAGCGCTCGACACCAATCTGCAATTGCGCGAGTACATCAAGAAGAGCACGCCGCGCTGAAGCCGCGATCACACGAAACAGCCGTGCTGACAGTCTCAGTTCGCCGCGGCTATTGCGGCAACCATGCGATCCATGGCGTCGCGGTCCGCGGGCGTATTGGGCGCGTGGTTGTCGACCATGATGGAAAAGATCACCGCCTTGCCGCTGGCACAGTCCACGTAGCCGGAGAGCGCCCGAGCCTCGGATAGCGTCCCGGTCTTCGCAAACAGGTGCCCTTTCAGAGGTGGTTTGGCAAAGCGCCGCGCCAGGCTGCCGTCCTCGCCGCCTACCGGCAGGCCAGCCTTCCACAGCGCAAACCAGGGTTGGTGCGTCGCGTAAGCGAGCAATTTCGCCGTGGCGCGCGGGGTGACGAGGTCGTGCCCGCTCAAGCCCGAGCCGTCGTAGAAAACGAAGTCATCCGCGTCAAGACCCGCATTCAGCAGAAACTGGCGAACGACGCGCGCTCCCTGTGCGGTCGAGCCGTTCTCCCCCCAGGCCTGCCCCAGGCGATGCAACAGCAGCTCGGCGTGCAAATTTTGCGAAACCTTGAGGGTCAGCGCGACGTCCTCGCCAACGGTCGGCGACGCGTGCTCCGCGACGATGCTGCCCGGCCAGCGCATGGTGGTGGTCACGTCCGCAGGCAGCCGCGGCAGTTTCAGGATCGGCTCGCGGCTTTCGTCCGAAAACCCCCTGGTGTCGTGGCTTTGGCGATGCGTGGCGACCGCCTTGCCGTCCACCCGGACTCCGTTCGCCTGCAGCGCGGCGAGGAACGCTCCCGCTGCGAATTCGGCCGGGTCCTCAATCGCAATCTCCGTTGCGTAAGGTTCGCCCACCGCGATCGTGCCGGTGACGCGGACCTCGCGGGAGCCTATCGCGCGATCGATGCGGATCGAGGCTGGCTCTTTCGCGGCGACCGTCTGCACTGCCATTTCGAGGGTGTAATAGCCGGTTTCGGGCTCCAGCCTGGCAGTGGCGGACTTGCCGGCGGCGCTGGCTGGTTCCACCGTAAGGACAAGCTGGTTGTCGGTCACGGTCAACGCCGAAACCGGTGCGCCGTAGCCCCAGACGGCGTCGTCGATGGTCCAGTCGTTGGCGTAAGGTTCCCAGGGCCACAGCGTGTCATCGCCCACAACGTCGCCGGTGATGTGCTTCACCCCCTTCGCCGCGACGGCCGCCGCCATTTCGTCGATATAGCGAAGTGGATGGGGCTGGCTCGCCGCCTGACCGGACGCCGCCGCCTGGCGCCTGCGTTCGGCCGGGGATACGTACGGCAGAGTGACGCCCGACAGGTTGGCATCACCGTTGCCGAACAGCGTTATGTTGCCTTCGACCGTGCCGTCCTTCGCGATGGGCACGGGAACGGTCACCGCGGTAGACGATCGTGTCAGCGGGCCCAGCAGGTGCATGGCCGCGGCGGTCGTGAACAGCTTCGCGTTGGATGCAGGACGAAAATACTCGCCTTCGTTGAGCCCGAAGATCGGCGCTCCATCCATGTCCGTCACCGCGATCCCCCAATGCGCGCGCACGACCCCCGGCTCCGACGCAATGGCGCCGATCTGCTGGGCCAGTGGGCTGGCCGTGCCGGTGGGGAACAGAACTGGCGCGGCGGTTTGGGCATGTCCCGCATACGTGCCCAGCAAAAGCAGTAAAGTGGAAAGCTGCGGCGAACAGATGCGCATGGGCGAAGTCTATAACGGCAAAGCGCCCGAGGTTGAAATTTCCAGCTGGTGAACAAGTGACAAACCGTGCACAGACCGCCCGTAGTATGAGTAGTGCAGAACCAGACAGAGCATCAGGAGCGATGTGGAGATGACGAGGGTTGGAGTTTGCAATCGCAGCATGGCTGGACTGATCGTCTGCGCACTCACGTTTTGTGGCGCCCGTGCCCAGCCGGACAAGCTGTATACCGCGTCGCATCAGCAGCTTGAGGTGGTCAAGATCGTGCTGGCTCAGGAGGCGTCCTGGAACCGGGGCGACCTGGAAGGTTTCATCGCACGCTTCAAAGACGACCCCGACACCCAGGCGGTGCTGGGTGCGCGGGCGCGCGGCATGGCCGCCATCCGCATGGCCTTTCGAATCAACTACCCCAACCGCGACGCTATGGGAGCGCTTGACTACTCTGACGTAGAAGCGCGCGAATTGGGCGATAACTACTGTCTCGCAACCGGAAAATACCACGTAGAGCGATCGAAAAAGGCGGGTGGCGCAGCCGACGGCACGTTCACCGAGGTGTTTGAAAAGACCGCCGCCGGCTGGCAGATCATCTTCAGCGAGACCACCTGAAGCCCATGCCAACGCCGCTGATCGCAGCTTCCCACCTGGTTAAGGACTACGGGCGATCGCGCGTCGTTGACGACGTTTCGCTGGAAATCTATCCCGGCGAGACGCTGGGTCTGGTGGGGGAGTCAGGCTCAGGCAAAAGCACCGTGGCGCGCATGCTGCTGCGGCTCATCGAGCCCACGTCGGGCGACATTCGCCTGCAGATCGGCGGCAAAACCCTCGACCTGAGGGCCGTTTCCAACCCCGAAATGTGCCGTCTCCGGCGCAGGCTCGCGATTGTGTTCCAGGATCCCTACGCCGCGCTCGATCCGCGCATGACCGTCCGGCAAACACTTGCGGAACCGTTCGCGATTCACGGCGAAACGCCTCCGCAGGGCGTAGCCGCACGGTTGCAGGAGTTGTTGAGCGAAGTGGGCCTGGACGAATCCGCGCTGGCGCGCTATCCGCATGAGTTCTCAGGTGGGCAGCGGCAGCGCATCAACATTGCGCGCGCCCTCGCGCTGCGCCCGGAGCTGCTTGTGCTGGATGAGCCAGTGAGCGCACTCGATGTCTCGGTAGGCGCGCAAGTGATCAACCTGCTGCGCGGCTTGCAGCAGAAGTACGGGCTGACGGGTCTGTTTATCTCACACTCGATGCCGCTGGTGCGCTATCTATGCGACCGGGTCGTTGTGATGCAGCGCGGGAGAATTGTAGAGAGCGGAACGTGGCAGCAGGTCTGCGACGAACCGCGCGAGGCCTACACGCAGCAACTGCTCGCCGCCACGCCGGAACTGCCGGCCTAACAGCGCTACCGGCCTGGGCAGCGTTATCAACCCCCCGCAGTGCTATCCATCCGGCGCCTATCCATCCAGCGCGTCGCGGAGCGGCAGGCTGGGGTGCGGCTCATCGCCGCGCGGCCTGGTGATGGCCGGCGGATCCGGCGCCAGCGGCTGGTCGGGGGCGTACTCGTTGTCACCTTCCGGGGTAGCGATGGTGTCTGGCTGTTCGCTCTCGCGCGGCGAAGTTGGGTTCGGCATCGGGGCTCCTGCTTGCGTGCTGTTCAGCTTGACTGCTCGATCTCTTCGTCCGTGGGGGTGGAGTCTCCATCGCCCTGCGGTTCGGAAACGTCGCCCCGGGGATCGGTCTGGTGAGGCATGCGAGGCTCCGCCTGGTGGCCTTCGGGAGCGGCGGATTTATCGCTGAGCATCTCCTCCGGGGTATCGTGCAGAGTGGTCGTATCGCCGGGAGCGGAGTCTGTCTCGTCCAGGCTTTGCGGAGGAGCCTTGATTTCGTCTGAAGCCTCGTCCGGGATTGCGCTCATCGGAATTTCCTCCTGCACAGGTTCGATGTCGGCGAGCTCGCCGGCCATCTTCTCAAACTCTTCGATGCTGGGAAGCTCGTTGATGTCTTTCAGGCCGAAGCGGACCAGAAAATCCTTGGTTGTCTTGTACAGAATCGGACGCCCGATCACCTGCTTGCGGCCCGCTGTGGTGACAAGTTTGCGAGCCAGCAGGCCGCCGAGCACGCCGCCCGAATCGACGCCGCGAATTTCGGAAACTTCCGGCGAGGTAACCGGCTGCTTGTAGGCGACCACCGCGAGCGTTTCCAGCGCCTGCAGAGTGAGCTTGAGGGGCGGTTTCAGGCTTTTTACAAAACCGCGCACAGCGTCGTGATACTCGGGCTTGGTCGCCAGCCGGTAACCGCCCGCAACTTCCCGAATTTCAAGACCGCGATCGCTGCTGAGGTAGTCCGACATAAGCTGATCGAGCAGCGAACGAAAGTAGTCTCTGAGAGCGCGCTCGCGAGCCTTACTTTGGACAGTCGCTTCGCGAGCCAGCTTCTTCTCAGCAACCGCCTCGAATTCGCCATCAGAGGCAGCATCGGGAGTGGTTTCAGGCTCGGTGACTGGCTCAGCTTCGGAGATTTCCGGTTCAAGGATTTCGGAGTTCAAGACATCCGGATCATTCGCTTCGGGGGCGGCGGCCGCGTCCAGCGCCAGGGAGGTTTGTAGCGAGCGGAGGTTCTCCAGCTCGGCCTGGCCTTCTTCGCCGAGCAGGCCGACGAGTTGGGCCAGCGTGACTGGCTCTTCAGACGCGTAAATAACGGCTTCGATCTTGGCTTTAAGGCTCATGGGTGCAGCGTAGAGTGTATCAATCCCTTGGCTCAGTACCGCGATGTTGCCGTTTCAGGCGGGTTCAAAGTTCAGGGTCGGCGCGGGCTCCCGCAGCGGCTCCCCGGCCACCCCACCCTGGTGGTTGGGGCAGAGGCGCTGATGGATTTCAAGCCCGTTGCAGCCGTACTCGTAGGCACAGTGCTCGCAACGCAGCCGGTAAATGCGCTGTTTGGGCTGCGTGGTGGACTGCGCACCCGTCGCCGCGATGACTACCTGGCCGTTTGAGTTGCGGTAGCCGGATTCCGTGGTGAGGGCGCGTCGGGTGGAGGTGCGGGCAAGGCCAGACCGAATATTGGGAGACGATAGCTTCAAAGGTTCTTTCCGAAGACGAGGTCGCAGCACTGCTGGCTGCCGACGGTGAAGGTGCGGGAGCCGACTTCCACGAAGCCGTTGCGGCGGTAAAAGGCGATGGCGCGCGTGTTTCCGACGTGTGTGCCGAGCAGAATACGCTGTGCGCGTAGCTCGGCAGCGTCTGTAAGTGCCGCATCTAAAAGTGCTTGCGCCGTTCCGTTCGCCCGGTAGCGGGAGAAGAGATAGATCCGCTTCAGTTCGATGTCGGTGGGTCCGGTGGTGAAGCCGTCAATATCGGGGTGGCAGAGCATGACGTAGCCGACGGGCGCGTCCTGGCCGGTGACGGCGAGCGTGATGCGGGTGTCAGGGCGGGAGAGATACCGGGCGTAGGCTGCGGTGGTGTGGTGTTTCAGGCAGAAATCTACGATGTCCGCACCGGGGAGCGCCCATGTGAAGGCTTCGAGAAAGGTCGCCGTGCCGATGACGGCAAGTGTTGCAGCGTCTAGAGTTGTGGCGCGGCGCAGGGTGACGAGCTCGACCGGTGGGGGCGGGGCGAATTGCGTAGGGCTGGCGTTTGAGGCCTGACTTTTCACCGCGTCGATGGACATCGTAAATCTCTCCTTTTCCATGATGGCAGAAGAGTTAGTTTGGAGGTGTGAAGACGCTCGAAAAGGACTTGTCCGCGCGGCAGCTTCAGGACGCCGTTCATGCTCGGCTCGGCGCGCAAGTCATTGCAGACATTGCAGTTCCGTCGGCGCTGCGGGAGCTGGCGCGCGACCCGCGGGTCACCGTGCGGCGGGGTGGCGCGCCCGCCAAAGGCAAGTGCATCGTGTACTGGATGCAGCGCGCGGAGCGCGGTCGGGACAACCACGCGGCCGATCTGGCGGTGCAGATCGGCAACGCTCTGGGGCTGCCGGTGGTGGCGTATTTTGCTGCAATCAGCAATTTTCCGCATGCCAATTTGCGCCATTATGTGTTCCTTAACCAGGGTTTGGTGGACATTGAGCAGGATTTAGAAGCACGCGGTGTCGGGTTCGTGATGCGGCGGGCTCCGGCGTGCGACCACCGGGAGTTTTTCTCGGACGTGGGGGCGGCGATGGTGGTCGGGGACGAGAATCCGATGCGCGAACCGGAGCGCTGGCGAGTCTCCCTCGCCGAGTCGCTGGAGATTCCATTCTGGACCGTGGACGCCGATGTGGTGGTGCCGTCGAAGCTGCTCGAGAAGGCGCAGTTCAGTGCCGGCGTAGCGCGACCCCGGTTGTATCGCGCGCTACCGGAGTTCCTGCGACCGTACGAGAACCCGGTCGCGGCCAAACCCTGGAAGCAGCCACGGGGTTTGCGGGCCGATGAAGTGCGTTTGGACATCACGCGCGACTGGAAAGAGTTCGACCGCAGCGTCGGGCCGGTGGCGGCCTGGAAGGGCGGGCACCATGCGGCGATGGCGCGGCTGCAGAAGTTTGTCGGGATGCTGGGCGGGTATGAGCGCGACCGCAACCATCCCGAGATCGATGGGACCAGTGCCTTGTCGCCCTATCTGCACTTCGGCCACATTGGGCCGTTGACGATTGCGCTGGCGGTGGACGCGGCGGCGAAGGCGCGGCCGGAGTTGCAATCGGCTCGGGACAGCTACTTCAACGAGCTGATTGCGTGGCGCGAGCTGAGCATCAACTTCGTGCGTTACCAGCCGGACTACGACTCACCGAGCTGCGCGGATCGTTGGGCAAAGGCCACCATCGCGGAGCATGATCGCGACGAGCGCGAGGTGTTGTACACGCTGGCGCAGCTGGAGGCCGGGGAGACGCATGACGAGCTCTGGAACGCGGCGCAGATCCAGATGCTGCGGCACGGGTGGATGCACAACTATCTGCGCATGTACTGGGGCAAGAAGATCGTCGAGTGGACGCCCGATGCGGCCACGGCGATGAGCCATGCGATTTATCTGAACGACAAGTATTTCCTGGATGGGCGCGATCCGAACGGGTACTCGGGCGTGGCGTGGGCGGTGCTGGGCAAGTTCGACCGCGCGTGGGGGTCGAGGCCGGTGTTTGGCAAGCGGCGGTTCATGTCGGGGGTGAGTACGGGAAAGAAGTTCGATTCGAAGCTGTATATAAGACAGATGCGGGCGTTGGGAGATGGTTCTTAGTTCTTAGTTGTGAGTTGTTAGTGGTGGGTACGGGCACCCTTATCCCGCCCATGACGATGAGACCGTCATGAACGGGGCACCCCGAATTATGGGGAATGTGATCGGGCCACCCGCCAGATGCGGGCGTTGGGGGAGGGTTCTTAGTTCTTAGTTGTGAGTTGTTAGTGGTGGGTACGGGAACCCTTATCCCGCCCATGACGATGAGACCGTCATGAACGGGGCACCCCGATTGTGGGGTTTGGCTTGGGATACTTGCGTTCGGCAACTCCCTGGAGTTACGGGTGGTGTTGCGCCCATGTCGTCAGCCGTGCCGCGAAGGGTGTGTGTGCGATCACCAGCATGACGGGTGTCGATAGGACAAAGACGAGCCCCCCGATGACCGTAACTTTCAGCGGTCGTCTCCACGTGAACATGTCGTAGAGGACTAACGCCACGATCAGGCTTAGCGGAATGAGGCCGATCAGGTAGCCATGGTGCCGTACGAACGGGATACGCGTGATGGCCGGTGGCATGAGCATAAAATTCGCGATCACCATAAGTCGCTTGTGTACCTTCCCGTTATTCCGCTGCCCTATAGCGGCTGCGACAAGCGCCCCGAAAATGATGATGGCAAGACTATTACTGATCAGAAAGACTGCTGGCGTAAAAATACCAGGAATAAGGGCGCCGCGACGCAGCGCACCGAATGTCGTCAGGACACCAAGAATCACCATTAATCCGGCTATGACGCACCCCAGTATGCCCAGCTTCCGATGGAGTTTTATGTTGCCGCTTGCGACGAGGCTCGACTGAACGACAAATAAAATGATCCACAAAGAAAATACTGCTCCATGAAGATGCAGCAGAAGGCTTGGTAGCGGAGCAAAGACTGCTCCCTTGAGGAAATATGTGGGCGCGAACCCAATGAGAACGATCAAGAGCATCACAACGGATATCGCGGGGAAAAAGACATCGTCCGTGCGCCTCATTGCCGGACGCGCGACCATCGTAGCCATGAAAACTCCTTCGGTTTCTTCTGTATGGGGAAGTTGTTCGCCAAGCTTATCATTGGTCATTGGCGTGGCTCATCGCTTACATCATGACCACCAGTGAAGTTGCGCCATCGCTACGGCAATCCAGAGAGCGAAGAGCTTGGCGAATGCGGTGCCTGCTTCGCTCTGAGACCGCTGCGGCGTCAGGATTCATCGCGTTGCTATTGCGGTGTTCTTTACCGCAGGCTGAATGCCGCTGCTACCCGGGTGGGCCGGGCGCAGTCCAACGCATCGGCGAAGGCAAACGCAGATTCCCTTCGGGAATGACAAACAAAAGGGAGAGCAAGCGCAACGGCAGGAGCAGGCTCTCCGCTGCGCGAAGGATGACAAGTTTTTGACTGGGGCGTCAAAGATTTGGGGCGCGAGGGTGGTTTCAGGTCTCATCCATGTGACGAAACGCATGGCGGCGCATCTTACGGTGCATAGTCTGTCTGGAGAGGGCCAAGTTGAGCGAAGCGTTTATCAATCGGATTGCGACCGCCGTGCCCGAGCATGATGTGCATCAGGCGTTTGTGGATTTTGCCGACAGCATGCTCGAAGACCCGCGGGTGAAGCCGGTGTTTCAGCGCATGGCTTCGCGGTCGGGCATTGAGCATCGCTACTCGGTGCTGACGCCGGACCGCTCGCACCAGACGACGGAGTTCCTGATCAATGCGCATGAATTCTACCGCCGTGGAGATTTTCCCAAGACGCCGGAGCGTATGGACATCTTCGAGCGGTTTGCGGCTCCGCTGGCGCGGGCTGCGCTCGACAAGCTGGCGTTGACCGACGTCGAGCGCGAGGGGGTGACGCATGTCATCGTGACCTCCTGTACGGGGTTGTATGCGCCGGGGCTGGACTTTGACATCATCGATCATCTGGGTCTGGATACGAGTGTCGAACGCACGATGATCGGCTTCATGGGCTGCTATGCGGCGATCAATGCGCTGAAGATGGCGCGTCACATTGTCCGCTCGCAGCCGGAGGCGAAGGTGCTGGCGGTGAACCTGGAGCTGTGCACACTGCATTTGCAGGAGACGCAGGAGTTGGAGCAGGTGCTGTCGTTCCTGGTGTTCAGCGACGGGTGCGCGGCGGCGCTGGTGACCGCGGAGCCGGTGGGGTTTGCGATGGATAGCTTCCGGTCGGTGGTGATTCCGGAGACGCGCGAGCTGATTACGTGGCGCATCCGCGGGCTGGGGTTCGACATGCTGCTGTCGGGCAAGGTGCCGGCGGAGATTGGCAAGGCTCTGGGCGCGGGGTCGGCGCAGGTGCTGGGATCGAAGACGAAGGAAGAGATTGAGCTGTGGGGCGTGCACCCGGGCGGCAAGTCGGTGCTGGATGCGGTTGAGCGCGGGCTGGGGCTGGGGCCGAAGGCTCTGTGCGCGTCGCGCGAGGTGTTGGAAAAGTTTGGCAATATGTCGTCTGCGACGGTGATGTTTGTGCTGGAGCGGCTGATGCGCGAGGCTGGCCCGGGGCAACAGGGGTGCGCGATGAGCTTCGGTCCAGGGCTGACCGCCGAGACGATGATGTTTCATGTGGCCTGACACGGAGCGCGTGGATTTTTCGAGGCGCGCGCAACCGGCGGAGTTGCCGGAGTGGATGGACGAGCCGTGCACCTACGAGGAGTTTCGCGCCTGCCTGGTGGACCTTGAGAAAGTAAACCAGATATCGCTTGGGTATCGGCCTACGCTTGCGTGGCTGAATGACCTGGTTGTGGGAGAGCGGGCCGAAGCCCCCTTGCGCATTGTGGACGTAGGCTGCGGCGGCGGAGACATGCTGCGCCGGATTGCGGTGTGGGCACGGCGGCGCGGGGTGGCGGTGAACTTGACGGGGATCGACCTGAACCCGCACGCGGCGAGGGCGGGGGAAGAGTTTTCGCCGGGCGAGCGGATTGAGTGGAGGACGGGCGATGCGTTTTCCTACGATCCTGCGGAGGGCATCGACGTCGTGGTGAATTCGCTGCTGATGCATCATATGGCGGACGCCGAGATCGTGCGCTTGACGGCATGGATGGAGCAAGTGGCGCGGCGTGGGTGGTTTGTGAACGACCTTTGCCGCGAGGCGGTGCCGTACTACGCCTTCGGCGTGCTGGCGAAGGTGGCCGGGTGGCATCGATTTGTGCAGCATGACGGGCCTGTGTCGTTCCGGCGCAGCTTTCGCGAGGGCGACTGGGAGCGGCTGTGCTCCGGGGCGGGGGTTGGACCGGTGACGATGCAGCGCTGGACACCGGGACGGCTGTGCGTGGGCAGGCGGAAATGAGAGCGGAAGCGGTCGTGATCGGCGGGGGTTTGGCCGGTGCGGCGGCGGCGATCACGCTGGCGCGCGGCGGTCGCGAGGTTCTGCTGGTGGAACGCGAAGCTAATCCGCAGCACAAGGTTTGCGGAGAGTTCTTAAGCGGTGAGGCGGTGGCGTACCTGGCCGCGCTGGAGGTGGATGTTCGAGCGCTGGGCGGGGTTGCCATCGATCGGGTGCGGCTGGCGGGGAGCGGGCGGGTCAGCGAAGGCGCTCTGCCGTTTACGGCGATGTCGTTGACCCGGCGGTGTCTGGATGAGGAGATGTTGCGGCTGGCGGAAGCGGCGGGGGCGAAGGTGGTCAGGGGGTGTACGGTGGAGGGCCTGGCCGGAAACCACGTCGGAGAGTCCGGAAATGGGGCACCCCATTGCTGGGTGAAGCTGAGTTCGGGCGAGGAGGTGGAGGCCGGGGCAGTGTTTCTGGCTACCGGCAAGCATGACCTGCGCGGGCGCGCCAGACCGGCGGGCCGGCAGAATGATCTGGTGGCGTGGAAGATGTACTGGCGGCTTGCGGCGGCGCAGGCGGAGGCGCTGCGCGGGCATGTGGAGCTGGTGCTGTATCGCGGCGGATATGCAGGCTTGCAGATGGTGGAAGGGGGCGCAGCGAATCTGTGTTGCCTGGTACGGCGCGAAGAGCTCAAGCGGCTGGGTGGGCGCTGGGAGGGGCTGCTGGAGGCGATGCGGTCGCAATGTCCGCATCTGCGCGAACGGCTGGAAGGAGCAGAGCCGCTACTGGAGAAAGCCCTGGCGGTCGCGGCTATTCCCTACGGCATGGTGCGGGAGCAGACGGATGGGGTATGGTGCGTGGGCGATCAGGCGGCGGTGATTCCGTCGTTTACGGGGGATGGGATGTCGATTGCGCTGCACTCGGGCATGCTGGCGGGCCAGATTTATCTTGCGGGCCAGAGCGCGGCGGAGTTTCAGCGGACGTTGCACGGGCAGATGTCGCGGCAGGTAGGCCTGGCGACGGCGCTTTCGCGCGGGCTGGTGGCGTGGCCGGAGGGGATGAGTGCGGTGGCGCGGTTTTGGCCGGGCGTCTTGCGGGTCGTCGCCAAGGGAACGCGCATCTCAGACAGAAGGATGCTTGTGTGACCAGAATGACGCTTGTGTGACCAGAACGACGCTTGTGTGACGTTTCGAGAAGGTCGCAGAGCAGAACGCTAGAAACCGGACGCGAGGGTGTTGAGTTGCCGATGATTTCAGCCAGAAGTGGGCCACTTGAATTGTGGGGCGGTGTGGAATGTACCGTGAACCGCGTGGGGGACACGTACTTTGACCAGGCGCAGTGGAGCGGCTTCCACAGCCGGACCAGCGATCTGGAGCAGATTGCCCAGCTTGGCATTCGCACGCTGCGCATGGGTTTCAACTGGGAGACGTACGAGCGCACCGGGTCGTGGGCGCTGTTCGATGCGCAGCTTGCGGAGTGCGGGCGGCTGGGGATCGAGCCGATTGCGGGGCTGCTGCACCATGGCAGCGGACCACCGCATACCAGCCTGCTCGACCCGGATTTTGCACGCAAATTCACACGCTATGCGGAGGCGTTCGCGCGACGTTATCCGTGGATCAAGCGATATACCCCGATCAACGAGCCTTGCACGACGGCGCGGTTTGCGGCGCTGTATGGACACTGGTATCCGCACGAGCGCAGCGTGCCGCACTTCGTGCGTGCTCTCCACAGCCAGGTGCGAGCGACGGTAAGCGCCATGCAGGCGATCCGCGGGGTGAATCCGGCGGCCGAGTTGATGACCACCGAAGACGGTGGGCGGACGTTTTCCACGCCCGAGATGGAGGGGGTGTGCGCGCATCGCGAGCAGCGGAAGTGGCTGGGCTCGGACCTGCTGTGCGGTCTGGTGGGTCGCGAGCATCCGTTGTTTGGCTGGTTGCTGGAAAACGGTTTAAGTGAGGCAGAGGTGCTGTGGTTTGGGGAGAATGCCTGTCCGCCGTCGGTGCTGGGGCTGAATTATTACGTGACCAGTGACCGCTTTCTGGACCATCGGCTGGATCGTTATGAGCCGTACTTCGCCGGGGGCGACGGAGACGAGCCGCTGGTCGACATTGAAGCGGTGCGGGTGCGGGAGGAAGGAATAGCCGGCGCGGAGTCGATTCTGACCGAAGCGTGGGAGCGGTATCGCATCCCGGTGGCGATCACCGAGGCGCACCTGGGCTGCGATGTGGACGAGCAGATGCGCTGGCTGAACCAACTATGGAACGGCGCGCGGGCGGCGCGGTTGGCAGGAGCGGACGTGCGCGCGGTGACGGTGTGGGCGCTCTACGGCTCGTGGAACTGGTGCCACCTGGTGACGCGGGATACGGGAGCGTATGAAGCCGGGGTGTTCGACCTTTCCGCGGAAGTAGACGAGAGTGGGGCGGTGCGTCCGGTCGAAACAGAGCTGGGTGAGGTTGTGCGGAGCCTGGCTGGGAGCGGCGTGGTGGCGCATCCGGCGCTTGGCGAGCCGGGTTGGTGGGAGGTTCCTCAACGGCTCGTCTATGCAGGAGACGAAGCCGCACTCGCGATGGAGACGCGGTAAGGGTTAGGATAGGCCGCTATGAGTCCTGTCGCCAAGAGTCCTGTCTCCAAGAGTCCTGTCGCCAAGAGTCCTGTCGCCAAAGCCGTACGCTCCCGCTCGTCCCTGGTCTCTTCTTCCGCCGGCTATTCTGCGGCCGGCTATTCTGCGGCAGTAGACAAGTACATTGAGAACAAGGCGCCATTTGCGCAGGCCATTCTGCGCCATGTACGCGAGCTGATCCACCAGGCGGTGCCCGAGGTGGAAGAGACCATCAAGTGGTCGATGCCGTTCTTTGTCTATCGCGGCATCATTCTGGCTAACATTTCAGGCTTCAAGCAGCACTGCAATGTCGGGCTGTGGGGGAAGGAAATTACTGCGGCGCTGCGCGAAGAAGGCACGGTCTCAGGCGAGTCAATGGGGTCGTTCGGGCGGATTGAAGATCTCAAGGATTTGCCGAGCGATGCGAAGTTGCTGGACTACTTCCGTTGCGCTGCGGCGGCGATCGACAGCGGCCAGCGCACGAAAAGCATCGAGAGGCCGTCGCGCACCACTGCCGAACGAGTCGCGAAGCCGGAACAGATGGTGCCTGCGGAACTGGCGGCGGCGCTCAAGAAAAACCAGGCAGCGCAGAAGGTCTTTGACGGTTTTGCCCCAAGTCATCGGCGAGAATATATCGACTGGATCGATCAAGCGAAGCGTGAAGCGACACGCTTGCAACGCGTGACCCAAACGGTCGGTATGCTGGCGGAAGGAAAGCGGCGAAACTGGAAGTATGAGAACTGCTAGCGAGCGAAAGAGCTCGCGGGTTGAAACGGAACCTGGAACAGAACCCCTCTCCGATGCGGTGGGAGAAGCGCCACCGGTGCTCGATCCCACGGTGTTTCGGAAGCGGCTGATGGCGTGGTATCGCAAACACGCGCGTGAGCTGCCATGGCGTGGGATCGACGATCCTTATGCGACCTGGCTTTCGGAAATCATGCTGCAGCAGACCCGGGTAGCGGCCGTGGTGGAACGCTATGTCGCTTTCCTGAAGCGGTTTCCGACGCTTACATCCCTCGCGGCCGCCAGCGAGCCGGAGGTGCTGGCGCTGTGGAGCGGGCTGGGCTACTACCGGCGCGCGCGCATGCTGCACAAAGCGGCGCAGTTCGCGATGCGGGAGCTCGATGGAGAACTGCCGCGGAGTTCGGCAGAGCTGCGCACCTTGCCGGGGATAGGAGCGTACACGGCCGCTGCGATTGCGAGTATTGCGTTCGGCGAAAGCGTGGCGGTGGTCGACGGCAATGTGGAGCGCGTACTGCTGAGGATTGCCGGTGAGCCTGAGGAAAAGACCACGGCGGCGCGTGCGCGCGTACGGCGGCAGGCCCAGGCGCTGGTCCCTCGGGCGACGAGGAAGGGCAACGCCCCCGGCGATCATAACCAGGCCATGATGGAGCTGGGAGCGACCATCTGCGTTCCGCGTGGACCGCTGTGCCTGCAGTGCCCGGTCATGGACCTTTGCCGAACGCGCGGCGAGCATGTAACGCTGAAGCGCGAAAAGCAGAAGCGGCGTCGTGTGGCGTACGTGCTGGCGCTGCGCAAGAACGGCAACCGCATGGAGGTATTGCTGGAACAGAGGCCGCAGGCCGCCAGCCTGATGCCGGGCATGTTCGAGCTTCCACCTCTGCCGCTCGATGTGGTGGACGGGCTCGCTCCCGTGCTGCGCGTGAACCACGCGATTACGAATACGAACTACGCGGTAGAGGTGTTTCCGCACAGCCTGGCTGCAGCGGCAGGACAAACGGACCCAGCGGAGGCCGGTCTGCTGGTGGACATCGCGGCCAGTCCCGCAGACCTGCACTGGGCCAGCACCGAGGCACTCAACCTGCTGCCTCTGACCGGGCTAGCCCGGAAGTGCCTGATCCGCCTGAAGGTGATGCAGCCTGCATGAGTGGATGGTGGCGGGCTATTCTAATGCGGAGGCGAGTGCGAGATGCGGAAAAGATTGTGGTGCGGTTTTTTGCTGGCGAGTGTCACTGTAAGTAGCGCGGCGACCAGAGCGGTGGCGCAGGGGGGCGGAGTTTCGCCGAGCAGCGGGAAGTCCAGCAGCGGGAAGTCTAGCAGCGGGGCCTCCAGCAGCGGGGCGATTCGGCGGGCCGAAGCGGATGTCGACGCCGAGCGCATCCGCGCGCAGGTGAAGTTTGTTTCCGACGACCTCTTCGAAGGCCGCTATCCAGGGTTGCGCGGTGGAGATCTGGCGGCGAAATATATTGCCACCCAGTTTGCGCTGTACGGGTTGAAGCCGGCGGGGGACGACGGGACGTATCTCCAGCAGATCAACTTCGTGGGTATGAAGGCGAAGCCTGCGCAGACTGCGTTCACAGTCTCGGGCAAGGGCCCGGCGATGAAGCTCACGTTCGGACAGGACTTCGTCGTGTCCAACCAGACGCTGACGCCCGAGACCGACATCGATGCGCCGATTGTGTTTGTGGGCTACGGGGCGAGCGCGCCGGAGTTTCAGTGGGACGACTACGCTGGTGTCGATGTAAAGGGCAAGGTGATTCTGTGCATCGTCGGCGATCCGCCTTCGACTGACCCCAAGTTCTTTGGCGGCGACGCCATGACCTACTACGGGCGCTGGACGTACAAGTTCGAGCAGGCAGCGCGCAAAGGTGCGGTGGGCGCGCTGATTATCCATCGGACGGACCTGGCGAGCTACGGGTGGGACGTCGTCAAGAACTCCAACTCGGGCGAGAAGACGTTTCTGCGCGACGACGCCAATCCGCGGCTGCAGGCTGCAAGCTGGGTGCAACTGGATGTGGCAAAGCGCATGTTTGAGGCCAGCGGCATGACGCTCGATGCGGCGTTCGAGGCTGCCGGCAAACGCGGCTTCAAAGCGGTGGAGTTGCCGCTGCGGCTGAAGGCGCACGTGTCGAGCGAGGTGCGGCCGTTCCAGAGCGCGAATGTGGTCGGTATGTTGCCGGGCACCAACGCCGGTGGGCGCGATCAGGCCGTGCTGTACACGGCACACTACGATCACCTGGGCTTTGTCCCCGGCATGGCGGGCGACAACATCTACAACGGCGCGGCAGACAACGGCACGGGCACGGGCATGTTGCTGGAGATGGCGCGGGCGTGGTCGGCGGCGAAGCTGACGCTGCCGCACTCGGTCCTCTTCGCTGCGGTGACGGCGGAGGAGCAAGGGCTGCTGGGGTCGGAGTACGTGGGGCAGCATCCGCCGGTGCCGGCGGCGCAGATCGCGTTGGACATCAACTACGACATGCTGCTGCCGCTCGGCGTGCAGCAGGAGATCAACGTCAACGGAGCGCAACGAACGACCTTTTTCCCGGAGGTGCAGGCCACGGCGAAGCGGTTTGGATTGACCATCGTTCCAGACCCGCAGCCGAGCCACGGAAGCTACTATCGCAGCGACCACTTCAGCTTGTCGCGGGTCGGCATACCCGCATTTTCCGTGGACGCGGGCACGTTGTACGAAGGCCACGACCACGCCTGGGGGCTGGCGGGGAAAACCGACTTCGACGAGAAGCGCTATCACAACTTCGCGGACAACTTCGATCCCACCTGGGACTTCAAAGGCAACGCAAACCTCGTACGTTTCGGCATGGATCTCGGCTGGCAGGTGATCCACGCGAAGCAGACGGTGGAGTGGAACAAGGGCGACGAGTTTGAGGCCGCGCGCAAAGCCAGCGAACAGGCGCATCGCTAGACGACGGCGGTCCAACGATGCATCGAGTGGCGGCCGCCGGTTGCATCTTGCCCAGCCCGAAGAGCCTCCGGACTTACGCCGCTCACTCGTACTCTCCAACGAAAATGCGGTCGCCCTCTGCTCGTTAGCAGACAGCGACCGCATTCCCTTTCCAGGTTGAAACTGCACACTACCGGCGAGAGAGCTTACTGCACGCGAGGGCAGGTGCCCATGTCCAGAGCTTCGGACACAGAGCACCCACGCACTACGCTGCGGCGCGTTCTCCCACCACAAACTCCAGCCCGCTGACACCCGCGTCGATGCGGACCTGGTCTCCGTGCAGCACGCGGCCATCCAGGATCCGCATCGCCAGCGGGTCCTGCACCAGCCGCTGGATTGCGCGCTTCAAGGGCCGCGCTCCATAGGCCTTGTCGTACCCGGCTTTGAAGATCGCTTCGCGCGCCGCGGCGGTCAGCGACAACGTGATGCGACGGTCGCCCAGCATCTTCTCGAGGTCCTTCAGTCGCAGGTCCACGATGTGTGTCAACTGTGCCTTCGCCAGCGGATGGAATACCACAATGTCGTCCACGCGGTTCAGGAACTCGGGGCGGAACTGTTTGCGCAGCTCTTCCATGACGCGCACCTTGGCCTCTTCGAAACCGTCCTCGCCCTCCGCCCACGCCGTCGCCAGCTGCGACGCGCCGGTGTTCGAGGTCATGATGATCACCGTGTTCTTGAAGTCCACGGTTCGGCCCTTGGAGTCGGTCAGGCGTCCATCATCGAGCACCTGCAGCAGCACGTTGAACACGTCCGGATGCGCCTTCTCGATCTCGTCGAACAGCACCACGGCATAGGGCCGCCGGCGAATGGCCTCGGTCAACTGCCCACCCTCGTCGTAGCCCACGTATCCCGGGGGCGCGCCGATCAGCCGCGCCACCGCGTGCTTCTCCATGTACTCGCTCATGTCGATGCGGACCATCGCCTGCTCGTCATCGAAGAGGAACTCGGCCAGCGCACGCGCCGTCTCGGTCTTGCCCACGCCCGTCGGGCCAAGGAAGATGAACGATCCGATCGGACGTTTGGGATCGCTCAGCCCCGCACGCGAGCGTCGTATCGCATTGCCGACCGCCGCCAGCGCCTCCTCCTGCCCCACCACACGCTCGCCCAGCCGCTGCTCCATCTGCGTCAGCTTCTGCACCTCGCCTTCCAGCATCTTGGATACAGGTATGCCGGTCCACTTCGAAACGATCGCCGCAATGTCCTCCTCGTCGACCTCCTCCTTCAACATCCGCGCAGGAGTGATGTTCCCCTTCGTGGTGTCATTGCCGAAGGGAATCTGCGTCTCGCCCGCCGCCGCAGCGGTCTTTGAACCCGCGACCGCCGCATCCTGCGTTTCGGTCAGTTCCCTCAGATCGCGCTCCAGCGTGGGGATCTCCCCGTACTGCAGCTCCGCTGCCCGTTGCAGGTTGCCCTTCCGCGTCGCGTCCTCGGCTTCAAACCGCAGCGTTTCCAAACTTTCCTTAAGCGCTGCAATCTCGCCGATCGCACCGCGCTCCTTCTGCCACCGCGCCCTCAGCGCCGCCGCATTCTCCTGCACGTCGGCAAGCTCGCGCTCCACATCGTGCAGCCGCTCACGCGAGTTCGGATCGTCTTCGCGGTGCAAGGCCGCGCGCTCAATCTCCAGCGACGTTGCGCGCCGCTGCAGGTCGTCTATCTCCACCGGCACCGACCCGATCTGGATGGCCAGCGCCGCGGCGGCTTCGTCGATCAGATCGATCGCCTTGTCCGGCAGAAAGCGGTCCGAGATATAGCGGTGCGACAGCTCGGCCGCCGCCACAATCGCCGCGTCCTTGATCCGCACCTTGTGGTGCGTCTCATAACGTTCGCGAAGCCCGCGCAGAATGTTGATCGTGTCCTCCACATTCGGCTCACCGACATACACGATCTGAAACCGCCGCTCCAGCGCCGCATCCTTCTCGATGTACTTGCGATATTCATTCAGCGTCGTCGCGCCGATGGCCCGCAGCTCTCCGCGGGCCAGCGCCGGCTTCAGCATATTGCTCGCGTCGATAGACCCCTCCGCCGCCCCCGCGCCAACCAGCGTGTGCAACTCGTCGATGAACAGGATGATCTCGCCGTTCGAATCTTCAATTTCCTTGAGCACCGCTTTCAGCCGCTCTTCGAACTCGCCGCGAAACTTCGCCCCGGCCAGCATGGACCCCAGGTCCAGCGAGATCACCCGCTTGTCCTTCAGAATTTCCGGCACATCGCCCTGGATGATCCGCCGCGCCAGGCCCTCGACGATGGCAGTCTTACCCACCCCCGGCTCCCCGATCAGCACCGGGTTGTTCTTCGTCCTGCGGCTGAGCACCTGCACCACCCGGCGTATCTCCTCGTCGCGCCCGATCACCGGGTCGAGCTTGCCGCGCCGGGCGAGCTCGGTCAAATCCTTCGCGTATTTCTCGAGTGCCTGGAATTTTCCTTCTGGATTCTGGTCGGTCACCCGCTGCGATCCACGCACCGCACTCAAAGCGCTCAAAATGCCATCTCGACTCACGTTTAAGCCACTTAAAACGCTCTGCAAAGCGTCGTTTTTGAGTGCCGTCAGGGCCAGCAGGAGGTGCTCGGTTGAGACGTAATCGTCCTTGAAGCTCGCGGCTTCCTGGAACGAATTCTCCAGAACCTTCTGCATCGCCGCTCCCATTCCCGGTTGCGACGACGCTCCCTGAACCTTCGGCAGCTTCGCCACGACTGCATTCACCTGCGCCAGCAGCTGCTGCACCGGCACCCCCGCCTTCTCCAGTACGGGCAGCACAACTCCTTCTTTATCAGTAACTAAAGCCGCCATCAGATGCATCGGCAAAACTTCCGGATTGCCATTTTCGGCGGCATGCCCGACGGCCGCCTGGATTGCTTCCTGCGACTTCACCGTAAATTTGTCCCACTTGATCGCCATATCCTGAGCCCCCTTACCAAGCTTTAGACGCGTTGTAGAGCCGCAAAGTCACAAAATATGAGCCACTAGCACTCATAGTACAGCCACCAAAAAATGACCTGAAATTGTTTCCACAGTAATGTCAACCGACGAAAAGGTGGCGCGAAGCCCAAACCTGCGATATATTTCGGGTACCCGTATTCCCCTGAGCCACAAGAATCACTTGTCAAGAACCACATTCGTCAAGGCTTAGGCCTGCGGACGTGGAGTACCCAGAGTCACTTCACACGGAGGCCTCATGCGTCAACGGCAATTCTTTCTTCTCGTTCTCTTTCTACTCTGCGGGGCAGGGTATGGCTTCGCACAGAGCGCCACGACCTCACTGCGTGGCACGGTCACAGACGCCACAGGCGCAGCCATCCCAGGAGCGAACATCAAGCTCAGCAATCCCTCCGTCGGCTTCTCGACGGAATCGACCTCTGGGGGACACGGCGAATATTCCTTCCAGCAGCTCTCGCCCGGCGACTATACGGTCATTTTTGTCGCCCCGGGATTCGCTCAATACACGATCAAGACGACACTTCAGGTGGCCCAGCCGGCTACGGCAAACGCGAAACTATCGATCGCTTCCGCCGGAGTCACGGTGGAAGTTCAGGCCGATAACAACTCGCTCAACACGACGGATGCCTCCATCGGCAACGTTGTGAACAACGAAGAAATCATGCAGTTGCCCAGCGAGGGACGCAATCCTGCGACGCTGCTGGCGCTGCAGCCGGGCGTTCTTTACCTCGGTTCCGGCGACGTCACCGACAGCCGCAGCGGCTCAGTCAGCGGCGCGCGCCCTGACCAGACAAACATTACGCTCGATGGCCTGGACAACAACGACCAGATCTTCCCCTCCGCGTTTACAGGAGCGCTGCGCATCAGTCTCGACGCCACCGAGGAGTTCCGCGTCACTACCTCAAACGCCAACGCCGATACGGGCCGCTCGTCCGGTGGGCAAGTGAATCTCGTTACACGGGCCGGTACCAACAAGACTCATGGTGCCATCTACGACTACAACCGCAGCAGCATCGGCAGCGCCAACGATTTCTTCGCCAAGGCCGGCCAGTTGCAGTCGGGTCTGCCCAACCGTCCGGGAAAGCTGAACTACAACGTCTACGGCGCGCGCCTGGGTGGCGCGATCCTCAAAGACAAGATGTTTCTCTTCGCAAGCTATGAGGGCGATCGCGAGAGCCAGTCTGGGTCGGTTACGCGCACTGTGCCTACGGCGTCGCTGCGCGCCGGAAATTTGACGTACAAGGATGCGACGGGCGGTGTGACCACGCTGACACCAGCGCAGATCGCGGCCATGGATCCGAATTGCACCGGCCTGGGCACCTGCCCGCTCGGGGCCGGAGTCAACCCGGCAGCTCTGGCTGTCTTCAAGCTTTACCCTCTGCCTAACGGCGTCCTGACTGGAGACGGGCTTAACACGGCGTCCTATACGTTCAGTTCGCCGCAACCGACTTTGCTGAACCTGTACACCAGCCGCTTTGACTTCAACCCATCGGACAAGCACCGCTTCTACGTTCGCGGCAGCTTCCAAAACGACACAACGGCGGGCCTGCTTTACCTCCCCGGCCAGCCGCCCGGGAGCGTCTTCTCCAATGACTCGCGCGGCATCTCCGGCAACTACACCTGGAGCATCTCGCCCAACAAGGTCAATAATCTGCGCTATGGATTCGTCCGTCAGAGCTACGCGAACACGGGTTCGGGCAAGGGCAGCTATGTAGGCTTTCGCGGCCTCGATCTTCCCGAGTCCGCCTCCCGCAGCAGCTCTACCGTAGTGCCTCTGCATAACTTCGTCGACGACTTTACCTATAGCAAGGGGCGCCACACCCTGCAGGTGGGTGGGAACCTGCGGCACTACACTTTCCAGAACCGCTCCGACGCCAACTCTTACAGTTTTGTCAGCGCCAATGTAAGCTGGCTGGCCAGTGCGGGCATCGCGGGCCGCAGCCAACCCGGCGCTCCGCTCAGTTTCGACCCTGCGGCATTTGGTAATCCGGGGGTCGATCGCAGGTTCAGGAAGAGTTACGACTACGCCATCTCGACCCTTGCCGGCCTGACCGACGAACAGACGACCAACTATAACTACCTGCTTTCGGCCGACGGCAAATCGGCTGCGCCGCTCGGGATCGGCGCCCCGGTCGCACGCAGCTTCCGCAGCAACGAGTTCGAATACTACCTGCAGGATACCTACAAGCCCGTTTCGAACCTGACCGTCACGCTGGGTGTGCGCCACACGATTCAGCAGACCCCGTGGGAAACCAACGGGCAGCAGGTTCAGCCCACGATCAACTTGAACAACTGGTTCAACACGCGTGGGGCCCAGGCAGCCAAAGGGATTACGGTGCAGCCGGACATCAGCTTCTCTCCACAGGGTCAATTTCGTGGGGGAAAGCCGTTTTATCCGATGAACTGGGGCAATGTGGCGCCGCGGTTCGCGATCGCTTTCTCTCCCACGCCCGAGGAAGGCACGTGGGCCAACAAGCTGTTCGGCGGCGCCGGACGCAGTTCCATCCGCGGCGGGTTTGGCATCTATTACGATCACTTCGGGCAAGGACTGGTCGCCAACTACAGCCGCCGCGGCTCCTTCAGTCTGAGCAGCCAACTCACCAATCCCTCTGCGATCCTGACACCGGACACCACACCGCGCTTTGCGGGCCTGCATACGCTGCCCAATCTCGTCCCGGGCACGGCCACCCCGCTCACCTATCCTCAAACACCGTCCACCGATATCAACACGACGGGGTTCGCGATTACCAACGGCCTGGACGACAGGATTCAGGCTCCCTACTCCGAAGTTTTCAATCTTTCGTTTCAGCGTGAGCTGAAGGGTGGATTCAGCTTCGAAGCGGCGTATGTCGGGCGACTTGGCCGGCATCTTCTGCAATCCCGCGATCTAGCGCAGCCGCTCGATCTGGTCGACCCCAAGAGCGGAACCGACTACTACTCGGCCGCCGCCGCGCTGGCCAAGGCGTATGACGCTGGAGCCTCCTCGGTCCCTGCCATCCCGTACTGGGAAAACATGTTTCCGCAGGCGAAGTCAGGCGGTACCAGCGCCACGCAGAACATATACGACAACGAATACTCGCAGACCCGCGGCAACGAAACTCAGGCGCTGGTCGATCTTGACCTCTACTGTTCGCTCGGCTGCCCGTCTACCGGACGCTATTGGGACTCGCAATATTCCTCGCTCTATGTGACCTCCTCGATCGGCAGCAGCAGCTACAACGCGGGCCAGTTCATCCTGCGCCATGCGATGAAGCACAATGTGCAGTTCGATGTGAGCTACACGTACTCGAAGTCGCTGGACATGGGCTCTGACTCTGAGTCGAACGCGATCAATACGTCCAATCAATATGGCTTCATCCTGGATGCTTTCAATCCGGGCAAGAACTTCGCCATTTCAGACTTCGACACCACGCACCTGGTCACCGCCAACTGGGTGCTCAGGCTACCCGCCGGACATGGACAGAAGTTTGGAGCTAACTCCGGGCATCTGCTCAACGCTGTCCTTAGCGGGTGGGACCTCGCGGGTATCGCCCGGGCATCCAGTGGTCTACCGTTCACCATCTATGACGGAAACGGCTGGGGTACTAACTGGGAGTTTGAGAGCGCCATGATCCAGGTCGCTCCGATCAAAATGAGGCGACACCTGGACGCCGCCAACTCCTACGCGCCCACCGCGTTCGACGATCCAAACGTAGCCTCCGATGCCCTTCGCGAGCCGTATCCGGGCGAGGTAGGTCAGCGCAACAAGTTCCGCGGCGACGGCAACTTCACCGTCGACTCCGGTCTTCATAAGGCAATCCACATTGGCGACCGGCTCGGCGTGAACCTCGCCTGGGAGGTCTTCAACGTCACCAACACGACTCGGTTCGACGCACACAGCGCCGGAAACTCGTACGGCAGCGCCAATCTGGGTGTCTACGGCAGCTCGTACGGGCAGCCGCGCCGTATGCAGCTTTCCGGCCGCATCGAGTTCTAAGCAAAGTCAAACGTACTCACCTGCAGCCGGGGCGAAGCGGAGGACCGCTTCGCCCTTCCTTCAGCTATTCCAACCTTGCCCCACGTAGAACTTTTGTCATGGTGGTGCGTCGACACCCGCGAAGTGAAGGACCGCCGTCCTCCGCGGACCGAGACTCCGCGCCGTCCCAATCGGGATTACAATCCCGCCATGCTTCCCTTATTGCTGCTTCCGTTTCTTAGCCTGCCGCCTGCCCCGCCCGCCGATGGTCCTTTTGCCGCGCTTACGATCTATAACGGCACGTGGAGCGTTAAAGCTCTGCATGCCTTTTCCGGCGGCACAGGGCCCGATACACTGGAAAACCACTGCACCGCCGGCCAAGCCTTCTACACCTGCGAGCAGATCGTGAACGGCTCGCCCGCCGCACTCGTCATCTTCGTCGTAGCGAAAGAGCCCGGCAAATTTGACGTTGACAACGTCCTTCCGAATGGCCATGCACTGTCGAACACTGACCTCTTCGTCAAAGGCGACCACTGGACCTACCTGACTCACGCATCTGCTCCAGGGCAACCGCAATACCGCACCGAAAACGTCTTCCACGGCGCGGACTCCATTCACTTCGAGCAATTCCAGTCCACCGACGATGGCAAGACGTGGACCAAAACTAACGAAGGCGAAGAAACGCGCCAGAACCCTGCTTGAAACAAAGGGGCGAGACGGGCTATCCATCTCACCCGTGGGGGCCGATGGTTGTGAACCGTAGTCGCACGCGGGTCTAGCGCTTGACGAACGCAGCCCTCGCTTGAAAGTGGAATAGCGCGAGCGGATGCGAGGCTCAGATTTCGAGGGAGTTCTACTGGGGATCGTAGGACCGTGGCCGTTAACCACCCGCCACAACATTCTTCCCCCCGTAAGCGGGCTGCAACATTCGCACTCTACCGTCTGGGGTATGGTGCTCAGTTTCGTTATCCCGGCTTACAACGAAGAGTCGTATCTCGCCGACTGCATTGAGTCAATTCTTCAACAGACGGCCAGCATCGAAGTGTCGACCGAGATCATTGTGGTGAACAACGCCAGTACGGACGGGACTCGCGAAGTTGCGTTGCGCTACCCTCAGGTTCGTCTGGTCGACGAGCCGCGGAAGGGCTTGACCGCCGCGCGTCAGGCTGGCTTTCTGGCCAGCTCAGGTACCTTGATCGCGAATGTCGACGCCGACTCTCGCCTCACACCGGGCTGGGTCGACCGCGTGCTGCGTGCCTTTCGCGCCAACCCGGAGCTGGCCGCGCTTTCCGGCCCGCTGCTCTACTATGACCTTGCGCCCCGGCAGCGTGCGCTGGTCCACATCTTTTACATGACTGCGTGGATGACGTACATCATGAATCGCTATGTTCTGCGGGTGGGCTCGATGGTGCAGGGCGGCAACTTCGTGGTTTCGCGCCCCGCGCTGGAGCGCATCGGCGGGTTCAACCTGGCCATCACGTTTTATGGTGAGGACACCGACATCGCGCGCCGATTGCACGATGTGGGTGACGTGATCTTCACCTTCGACCTCAAGATGTTTTCGTCGGCGCGGCGCCTGAAGAGGGAAGGGATACTCACCATGGCCGGCCGCTACACGATCAACTATCTCTGGACGATCTTCCTCAAGCGGCCCTTCACGCACGAGCACATCGATATTCGCGAAGTGACCGAAGGGTAAACGTTGGGTCTTGAACAAAGGCTACCCTTTGAAATGGTCTTCCCTGCAAGTGGTGTCTTGATGAGGTCGACCACTACGGATGCGCCGTCATCCATCCGATCCTGACCGCAATCGATGGCAAAGTGCTCCCTCCTGGATCAAACTGATGGCAAGGTCTTAGGGCTCACCGAGGGTGAGCTCTTACGCGAGATCAAAAACAGCCCGCCTGCCGGTTAGCAGAGCGGGCCGTAACGTTCCGCAACAAAAATGCAGTTAGAGCAACTCCATCTCGGCCTGCGGATCGTGGGTATCACGAAATGCGAGGCTGAAGGATTTGGTGAATGTCCGGCTGCGTGCGAGGCGGACAAAGTGGATCGCCGCGCGCAGCGGCAGCGGTGCCTGGCCGTCCTCCCAGAGCTGCGAGAGCGGCCGCATTTCTCCGTGGCGGTCGGGGTGGAAGGCACGATCGTCCCAGCGTTGCCAGCCGGCGATGAACTCGGGAAAGTCGGTAACGGCGTCGAGCGTCGAGTGCAACAGCCGCTGCTCCCAGGGCCGCGCGTACTGCTCCATGAACAGGATGTGGCTCCGCCGCTCGACGCGAATCTCGTCAACAAAGTCGCGGAAGTTTGGGGCCGCGGTCAGGTTGATGTTGGCGTTCGGTTCGAGGCTGTGCCGATCGCCGCCCGAAATGAGCAGATAGCCTGTTTCGCGCGCCAGTTGGACCACCGTGCGGTTCTCACGCGCGGAACGCAGGCCGTTCAACTCGAGCGCGTGGATGCAGTCGCCGGCGAGATCGAGCAGACGCAGGGTCTCCAGCATGTGGGTGGTCTGACCGACTTTGTGGAGGTCCCAAATGGGATGGTTCAGCACGATCAGCACGCCGGGCAGCGCGTGCAACTCCTCGAGCAGCGCAATCAGTTTCTGTTCCGAGGGCATCGACGTGTAGGCGGCGAAGATTCGCAGCCAGGCCGCGCCATCGGCGCTGGGCAGGTTGTGGATGCCGAGATGAAACTCCGTTGCGCCAAACGGCGCCGTCCACTCGACTGACACCGGGATATGCCGGGAGCTGGCGACGGTGCGCAGCAGCATCGGCGCCTCGATATTGTCGTGGTCGGTGATGGAGACCAGGGGTTCGAGGTGCAGGTTTTGAATTTGCTGGTGCTCTACGTCATACGCCATCTTCGGCAACAGAGGTGGCCGCCAGTGGGCGCTGACGAAGTCAAGTTTGAAGTCTCGGCTGCGGCTTTTGCGCTCGTAGTGGGCGAAGATGGATTTGAGCCCGGGAACGAACACAAACATCTTGTGAATGAACATCAGGCTTTCTTCCGACATGCTCGTATGGCTATGCAGCGAAACCCCGCTGCGATACCCCGCTACAACGGTCGAGTCATTCCAAATGCTGGTAATCTTCGACTTCGGTTGCATGATCGTTCCTCCGTGCCTTCTGTGTCTCCATCAGAAGCTCAGGTTGCGAACGCCCGATAACAACCGCGCCAACGCTGGTTCAATTCGTCCCAATCGTTACTCTTTTGGTCCCTTTAACAGCGATTTTGACAACTCGGCCACGGTTTTGCCCCTGGTCGGGTGCATCATCGCTGGTGCAATCTCGGCCAGCGGACCGAGCACGAATGCGCGCTGGTGCATGGCGGGATGCGGCAGGGTCAGAACCGTGGTCTGCTGGACCACGTCGCCATAAAGCAGAAGGTCGAGGTCGATCACCCGCGGCCCCTTGATTGGCGCCAACGCCCGGTCCCGTCCCATCTCCCGCTCGATCTCCAGCAGGCCGCGGAGGAGCTCAAGGGGCGTCAGCGCGGTGTCCAAAAGTGCTGCGGCATTCAGAAAACGCGGCTGATCCAGGTAGCCTACGGGCTCTGTGTCATGGAAGCTGGAAACAGCCGTTACCTGACCCATCGACGCGAGCCGCAGCAATGCTTCGCGCAGGTTAGCGGCGCGGTCTCCGAATAGGGAAGGCAGGTTTGATCCCAGGGCGATGGCAGCGACCATGCATCCAGCCTACCCGCAATATGGCGTGCGATTCGTTTTCATCAGGCTTGTGACGGCACCAGCGCGGCGACGGCGCGGGCACTCCGCGCTTCTGGCACCGGCTCCGCATCGTACCGGTTCGCCAGCACCCAGGCCGACCGGTCGCGCATCAGTCGCTGGACCAGGGCGGTGTGCATGGCGTGCCCGGCGCGTTCGGCTACTACGCGCCCCCAGATGCGGCGCCCGGCCAGTGCGAGGTCTCCAATCAGGTCCAGCACCTTGTGTCGCACGAACTCGTCTTGAAATCTCAGGGGCCCATTCTGCACGGCACCCTTGCCGATGATGATGGCGCACATGTCGGTCGCGCCGCGGATCAAACCCATGTCGCGCAGCATGGGCTCGTCTTCGCGGAAGCCAAAGGTGCGCGCGGGCGCGATCAGGTCGGCATACGCTCCAGCCTCGAGATCACCCACAAACGTTTCATGCCCAATCGGTTCCGGGAAATCGATGGTGTAGTCGATTTCGTATCCTTCGCCCGGATACACCCCGATAAACTTGGTGCCTTCGCGAACTTCGACTTCCCGCAGGATTTTGATGTATTCGCGTTTCCGGCGCTGCATCTTGATGCCGGCACCGACGATCGCGTCTACGTAGGGTTTCGCGCTGCCGTCGAGGATGGGGACTTCGAGGTTGTCGACTTCGACGATCACGTTGTCGACTCCCATACCGATCAAGGCCGATAACAGGTGCTCGGTGGTCGAAATCAGCACGCCTTGCCGCATCAGGCTGGTCGCGTAGCTCACTTTAGCCACGTTTCGGCCGGTTGCGGGGATCTCGAAATTGTCGAGGTCGACCCGCCGGAAGACGATGCCGGAGCCCGCCGGCGCCGGCACGAGGCGCATCGTCACTCCCGCACCGGAGTGCAGGCCGACGCCGTGGAAATCCAGGGGAGAGGCAATCGTTTGTTCGAAAAGTGGATGTGCAGCCAAGCGGCTCCTTCAGACGCAACCGTTGGCCCGTAGCGCACCGGGCAGCCAACAGGCTAACGTCAAAGGAGAACCCGTAACTGTGGCAATTCAGCCACAGTTACGGTGTAAGCCGAAACACGTTGAAACTCGTCTCATGTCGAAGCTCGCGTGTGCACCCGTAGGGCTGGACCACCCCAGAGGGCTGTCCACCTTAGAGGGCTGGCCTCGAACAAGCCCAGAGGTATTACAGAACGCGACCAGAGCCTAAAGATTGGGCATGGATATGGACGTGAGTGTTGTACGGGATTTGGGGCGGGGTTCCCAGACGGGGTAAATCAGCTCCGGCATTGGTTTGGCCTGGAAGATTTTGCGGGTTTGGGCGGCGATCCAGCGGGCGGAGGTTTTGGCCTTCTTGCGGCGGGCGCTGTCGGTGGAGATGCCGGTGCCCGCGTACATCTGACGGTAGAGCTTGGACAGGAGCACGAAAGCTACCCGGGCGCGCAGGGTTGGCGTGCAGGCGGAGCGTCTCCAGATGGCCTTCATTTCGTAGAAGCGGTCCCAGACTTTCTGGGTTCGATCGCGGATTTCGTCCGAGCCCATGGACGGGTGGGGGGTGAACATCTTTGGCCGGATGGCTGTGGGGATGAGCCAGTAGCGTGTGATGGGGGTGTCTCCGACCATCTCGGGGGCGGCGGCCTGCTCCTTTTCCCAGCGGCCGAAGTCGACGGTACCTGGGAAAGGCGTCATCATGACGAACTGGGCGAAGGTGACGTCGGCCTTCAGGGCGAGCTCGACGGTGGCGTCAAAGGTGCCGGGCTTGTCGGTGGGCAGGCCGAAGATGAAGGAGCCGAGGACGTGGAGGCCGTGCTGGCGGAATTTCTGGAGCTGCTCAATCAGGCGATCGCCGGAGAAGTTAAAGTCCTTGTAGACGGCTTTGAGGCCCTCGGGGGTAACGGCTTCGACGCCGACCAGCGCGCCCTTGATGTTGGCCTTGCGCATGGCGTCGAGGTACTCGCCATCTTCTGCGGACTCCATGGTGATCTGGGTGAAGAAGACCATGTCTTTGGGCAGCTTTGCCATCTCGGCCATGAGCGAGAAGCGCTCGGCGCGGGTCTCGAGGAGCGACGCGAGGCGCTCGTGGTTGTTCTGTTCGCGGGCGAGGCGCAGGTCAGTAAGGGTGACGGGATAGAAGTTGTCATCGGCAAGGGCGATGAAGCGGAAGCCGCGGCGGCGCAGGTCAATGATTTCGTCGATGACCTTCTCAAAGTTTCTCTGCCGGGGCTTCTGGCCGTCAGTACGCCAGACGGAGCAGAAGGAGCAATGCTTGGGACAGCCTCGGATGGTCTGGACGGAGGCCCACATGTACTTGTCGGTGCGCATGAGGTCCCAGCGGGCGGCGAGGAACTGATCGCCTTCGAGCTTGCCGCCGTCGTAGATCCGCTGGAAGTGACCGGCTTGCACGTCACGGAGCAACTGACCCCAGGCGACATCGCCGTCGCCTTTGACGACTGCGTCGGCGTAGCCGCGCTCGAACGGCTCTTCGGGAAAGAGCGTGGCGTGGATGCCGCCGTATACGACGGTCGCGCCGCGCTCACTGGCGATGCGGCCGACTTCGTAGCCGCGCAGCGCATTGCCGGTGTGAACGCTGATGCCGACGACATCGCCCCGCTGAATGGTCTCGGGGTCAAGCTGCTCGAGCGATTCGTCGACCAGGATGGGATCACCCATGGCGGCGGGGGTGGCGGCGGCCAGGACGAAGAGCCAGCGTGGGGTGATGACGGCGGTTCCGAAGGAATTGTCGCTCGGGTTGATCAGATGGACGGCCATAGACTCCTGAGATGCGAAAGCATTCCTACCAGTTCTCTGCCCCAAGTCTACTAATCGACATGGAAGTTTGGATTATTTTTCGACTACCGGGTGTTTGCGGGATGAAAATCGACGGAAACGGCGTCTCCGCCGAGGGCCGGACCTGAAGGGGTGATGCGGGCGTGGTCGGCGGCGAGAGCCTGGTCGGTCCAGTCCCAACCGCTGTGGAAGAGGATGAAGATGTGGGGGCCGGGTTGGCGCTTGAGGGTCTCGTAGTCGAGGATCGGAAAGCCGGTAAAGGCGCGCATGTGGAGTGCGGTGAGCGAGACGGTGTCGTGGGCGTCGTAACGGATTTCGTTTTCGCGCGAGTAGACCAGAGCCAGGCGTGGTCGAATGTCGGGGTCGGGGAGGTAATAGCTGGCTACTTCAAATTGACCCATGTCCTGAAAGAAGAGGCGCTGCGTGGGGCTGGCTAGAATGGCGGCTTTGAGGGCTGGGGAAAGCTGAAGGGTGGCGAGGGTTTCGGCCTCCGCGTGCCGCTCGTTGCGGATGTGGAGCGTGCCGGTCCCTGCGATGGCGAGGAAGAGCAGCACGGTAAGGGCTGCGGGGGAAGGCAGCCGGTCGAGCAGGGGCGCGAGTGTGAGCGCGAGCAGGATGGTGATGCCGATGATGGCCCCGAGGACGTAGCGGACTTCGATGGAATGCGTGACGAAGCGGGCCAGCAGGAATCCGAACAGCGGAAGCGCAGCTAGAACGATAAGGAAGACGAGTTCGGCTGCGGGGGGCGCGGAGGTCTTCTTGCGGAGGGTTTGCAGGCAGGCGATGGCGAAGGTGAGCGCGAGTACGACAAAGGCGATCGCGATGAGGTGCTGGGCGCGGAGCGGGAGGCGCGTGTAGTCAACGAACAGGGCGCGGTAGGACTGGGTGATGGCGTGGAGGCTAACTGTGCCGCCGTTGTAATAGTGCTGGCGAAACTCTCCGGCTGGTTTCTGGAATGGCAGCGCGAAGACGATGGCGGCCATGCCGATGGCTATGGAGGCAAGGACGGGGAGGTCAAGGCGGCGGCGCAGGACCGTGCGGAAGAGCTCTGCGGCGCAAAGCGGGATGAGGAGAAGGACACCGAAGTAGTGGGCGTTGAGCGTAAGGGCGACAGACAAGGTCAGAAGGGTGAGGGCCCTGGTGCGGGATTGGCCAGTGGGCGCACCTCGCTCATCATGGTAAAGCTGTGACGAACGGGTCACCCCGGCGTTTGCCGTGCGGGTGGCGGTTTGCCAGGCGAGGAAGGTCAGGGCGTAGAGGCCCAGGAGCAGGCCGTAGGGGCGGGCTTCGGCCGAGTAGAAGAGTGTGGCGGTGAGTGCGGGGAAAGCGAGAGCGAAAAGGGCAGCCGGATCCCATGTCCGGGAGTCCGCATATGGAGCACCCACGCTGTTGGAGCGGCGGACCGTGAGGTACAGGCAGCTCTGCATCAGCAGGTAGCCGAGCAGGGACGGCAGACGGAGGGCGAATGCCGTGGCTCCGAAGAGGCGCGTGGAGGCGTGGGCGAGCAGGTGATAGACCAGGGGGTCTAGCGAGATGGGCGTGGTGCGCTGGATGTGTATGAGCTGACGGACGGTGGCCACGCTGTCGGTCTGGAGTACGAAGAACTCGTCCTGCGAGAAGAGCTTGTAATGGGACCAGAGGAGGGAGACGGCGGCTGTGGTTAGGAGCAGGAGGAGGGCCGGCAGTGGCAGACCACCGAGGTTCGTGGAAAGCCACGTCCGGGAATCCGGACGTGGGGTGCCGGCCTGGGCGGTCGTGACAGAACCCGCAGATGGAAGACCCGCGTTGGCTGAGGTGGTCGTCATGCCGGTGGAACGTTGGATGTGGACACCGGTGCGGACGGCGCGGATTGCGGCAGCGTGGGCAGGAAAAACTGCTCCAGGCGCGGGAGGCGGATGAAAAGCAGAAGGCCCATGACGAGCGTGGTGGCGGCGACAGACGCCATCAGGACGGGCTCACGGTACAGCTTCTCGGGATTCTGGACGGCACTTTCCTTTTTAAACGCCAGCTTGAGGTAGATCGCCATCGTGAAAGCGACGAAGGGAAATCCGATGATGAGCTCGAGGCGGTAACGGATGATGAAGGCGCCAAGGAAGAGCATGGCGGTCGAAGCATAGAAGAGCACCGAGACCAGCAGCGACTCCGGCGTGTAGCGTTTGAAGGATGCGCGGTAGGCGGCGGCTACAGTGCGGTCGCCGATCTCGGAGAGCTCTGAGAAACGCTTGAGCGCCATGAAATAACAGCCGATCATCCAGTAGGAGATGAGCAGCGAAACCGGCGGGACCAGCGGCTGGGCCATGACGCTGGTGATGGCGTACCAGCCGAGCAACATGCGGAGCGGGTTGTTGATGGATTCGGTGAGGACGTCGAGGTACGGGACGTCTTTGGTGCGGATGGGCGGGAAGTTATAGATGCAGCCCATGATCCAGAGGATGAGGGCGGTGAAGGCAAACATGCGCGAGATGGTGAGTCCTATGGCGATGCCGGCGGCCATCATCAGGAGCCACTGGGCATAGGCGGCGGGGATGTTGACCAGACCGCGAGCGGCGGGACGGTTGCGCTTGATGGGGTGGAGGCGATCGAAGGGCGCGTCCAGCACCTCGTTGATGACGTAGTTGCTACAGGCGACCAGCGTGATGGCGACGAAAGCGACGACGAGCTTGATGAGGAGCGCGGAGTTCCAGAGCTCGGGGTGGATGCTCAAGGGAACGATGATGCCGGGGAGGACGAAGAGGTTCTTGATGGAGTGGTCGAGGCGCGCGATCGCGAGGTGAGCGCGGAGGCGCTCGGAGAGCGAAACGTCGGTGCGAACGGCGGCTGGCATCGTGAGCTAAGGCCTCTGGCAGGTGCGTTTTCAGTATAGCGAAGCGAGGTTGAGGGTTAGTGAAAACGGTGGTGTGGAAACCGTATACTGGGCGTTGCGCGGTTGGTGATGATGGCTGCGGCAGGGATGAGACCGGCACTGGGGATACAGAAGAAACAGGCGATTATTATCGGAGCCGGACCTGCGGGTTTGACGGCCGCGCTGGAGTTTCTGCGCAGGACGGACGTGCAGCCGGTTGTGCTGGAGGCGTCGGGGGAGATTGGCGGGATCTCGCGGACGATTCGCTACAAGGGAAATCGGATGGATATAGGCGGGCACCGCTTTTTTTCCAAAAGCGACCGCGTAATGCAGTGGTGGATCGACCTGATGCCGCCGGAGAGCGCGGACGATGAGGTGGAGATCGCTTATCAGGGCAAGACGCGTATGGTTGCCGTGCCGGCGCACCTGACAGAGGAGCCCGTGCTGCGTGGCGTGGGGCCTCAAGTCTCGCGCCGCATTTCGTTGGAAGACGAGACGGTGGAGGAGGACGCAACAGGCGACGTGATGGCGGATGTGGTGACCCACGCCGAGGTGCGCACGACGCCAGAAAATCCCGATCTGGTGATGTTGATTCGGCCGCGTAAAAGCAGGATTTACTACCTGCGCAAGTTTTTCGACTATCCGATCACGCTGACGGGAAGCACGGTCCGCAACCTGGGGCTGCTGCGGATGGTGCGGGTCGGCGTGAGCTATATTACGTCGAAGTTCCGGCAGATCCGGCCGGAGAGGTCGCTCGAAGACTTTCTGATCAACCGGTTTGGGCGTGAGCTATACCTCACGTTTTTCAAGAGCTACACGGAAAAGGTCTGGGGTACGCCTTGCGACCAGATATCGGCGGAATGGGGAGCGCAGCGTATCAAGGGGTTGTCGCTGACGACGGCGGTCAAGCATTTTGTGAAGAAGACGTTTGCGGGCAAGCCGAAAGCAGCGGGAGACCTGGCGCAGAAGGGCACCGACACGTCGCTGATCGAGCGCTTTCTGTACCCGAAGTTTGGGCCGGGGCAGTTGTGGGAGCATGTGGCGGATAAAGTGGTCGCGGCCGGGGGTGAGATCCACATGGGTTGGAAAGTGGAGATGCTCGAGTGCGACGGACAGCGCGTCGAATCGGTCGTTGCGGTCAACGCAGAGGGCGAGCGAAGGACGTTCACTGGCGACTATTTCCTTTCCACGATGCCGATGCGCGACCTGGTGCAAGCACTTCAGACGGATGTTCCGGCGAACGTTCGAGAGGTGAGCGAAGGGCTGGAGTATCGCGACTTTATTACCGTGGGGGTGCTGGCGAATAAGCTCTCGGTCACGGAGCAGGGCGGGGGTTTAATTCGCGATACATGGATTTATATTCAAGAGCCGGACGTACTTCTGGGGCGGTTGCAGATCTTCAATAACTGGAGCCCCTACATGGTTTCGGACCCATCTAAAGTATGGATCGGGCTCGAATACTTTTGTTATGACACGGACCCGATATGGGTAATGCCTGACGAGGAACTGAAGGGCTTCGCGGCGGCGGAGCTGGAGAAGATCGGAATACTGCAGAGGGCCGATGTTATCGACAGCCATGTGGTGCGGGTGCCGAAGACGTACCCCGCATATTTCGGCACGTACAATCGCTTCGACGAGTTGCGGAGGTGGACGGACGGCTTTGAAAATCTTTTTCTAGTAGGGCGCAACGGAATGCACAAATACAATAATCAGGACCACTCTATGTTAACGGCGATGGCGGTTGTGGACGGTATCGCGGCGGGACATGTGGACAAGAGCGCGCTGTGGGACATCAATACCGAGCAGGAGTATCACGAAGAGAAGAAGAGTCGGGGCTAGATGATCTGGAGCACAATGAAGAAGGCGCTGATCCTGGTTGCTATTACGTTTGTGGTGTTTGTGATTTCACACCGGCACAGGTTGTATCTGCGCGACCCGATTGCGAAGGTGACCCGCGACGGCCTGGCCGCAGACGGCGTGCAGGTTTATATCAACTATTCGAACGATGTTCTGCTCTTGAACGAGGCTGGGCCGCGCACCATGGTGGTGGTGCAGCATGAACATCACGCCGGAACTCCGGTGGAGATGTATTGCCTGCGCTGGACGGCGTGCCTTTCAGAATGGGATACGGTGACGCTGGCCAAGGGGATGAAAGGGCCGATCGGCGCGATGTCCGCCAAACGAGTCGAGTATCGCGACGATGAGGGCAGGAACGTGCTGGTGACGTTGCGGTAAGGCAGGCGGGCCCAGGCTGGGTTGCGGGGCTGCGCTGGTTGCGGGGCTGCGCTGGGTTACAGGGCTGCGCTGGAAGAGTTTGAGGGACTGGCGTAGCACTCTCCGGCTCCGAACGCGCGGTCGAGAACGATTGGCTATGATAGACGTATCCCCGGTATTCCTGGAGTAGCCTTTGAGCCTTCGGTATTGCAGTGGAGCTATCGCTGTTGCTTTGCTCGCGGCGAGCGCCATTTCCTCTGTCGCGCAAGTTGCGACGGGTCCGGTGCGTGCGGAGCATGCCATGGTGGTGAGCTTTCATCACGACGCCACGGACGCGGGAATAGAAATGCTGCGGGCGGGCGGCAATGCGGTGGACGCGGCGGTCGCGGTGGGCTTTGCGCTGGCCGTGGCGTACCCGGCGACGGGAAATATTGGTGGCGGCGGTTTTATGCTGATTCGTCCGGGGTCTCGGAAGCTGGCGAATGGACAGGCGCGATTTCTCGATTATCGGGAAAAGGCGCCGGCGGCCGCCAGCGCGGACATGTATCTCGATGGCAAGGGCAACGTGGTGTCGCGCATGTCGACGGCGGGCGCGAAGGCGAGCGGCGTTCCGGGAACAGTGGCGGGGCTTACCTACGCGGAGAAGCATTATGGGCGGCTTGGACTGGCCAAGGTGATGGCGCCGGCGATCCGGCTGGCGCGCGAAGGTGTCGTGCTGGGCGACGAAGCGGCCCGGGTGCTGCATTCCAAGCAGTTGGAACAGTCGCCGGATTCACGACGGATTTTTCAGCGCGATGGACGGTACTACGAAGTGGGCGAGCGCTTTCAGCAGCCCGAGTTGGCGAAGACGCTGGAGCGCATTGCGGCAGACCCCGAGGACTTTTACAAAGGAAAGATGGCCGCCGAGATTGCAGCGTTCGAGTCGCGCACCGGCGGCAATATCACTGCAGCGGACCTCGCGGCGTATGAGTGCAAGGAGCGCACGCCACTGGTGGGCAAGTATCGCGGGCTGGAAGTGCTGACCTCTCCGCCGCCGAGTTCGGGAGGCATCGTGCTGCTGGAAACCCTGAACATCCTGGGCGGATATGATCTGGCGAAGCTTGGCGGCGACCGGTCCCCGGGACAGGTGCAGGTGATTACGGAAGCGTTCCGGCGCGCCTATATGGATCGTGGCGACTTCCTGGGTGATCCAGACTTTAATACGATGCCGCTGAAGCAAATGGCCGATCCGAAGTATGCGGCGGCGTGGCGGCAGACGATCCAGGTTGGTAAAGCTTCCAATTCTAAGGACTTGCTGCGGCCGGCCGGTTTCATGCCAGAGGCACGGACGGTCCTGGCGCAAGGCGTGCACGAGTCTACAGAGACAACACACTTTTCGGTGGTGGACGCGGAAGGCAACGCGGTTTCAAACACTTATACGTTGAACTTCTATTTCGGTTCGGGCGTGACGGTGGCAGGGCTGGGCTTTCTCTTGAACGACGAGATGGACGACTTTACGTCGAAGATCGGGGTGCCGAACGGGTTTGGGTTGATTCAGGGACCGGCGAACGCGATCGCACCGGACAAGCGACCCCTATCGTCGATGACGCCGACGATCGTGAGCGAGATGCCGCGCCGGGGAAAGCGGGGGCGGTTAAGACTGGTGCTGGGCACGCCCGGTGGTTCAACCATTACAACGACGGTCGCGAACGATCTGATCAGTGTGGTGGATAACGGGCTCGATATCCAGGCGGCCGCGGATGCTCCGAGGTTCCATCATCAGTATTTGCCGGACGTACTGCAGTTTGAGAAGAAATTCCCGGTGGCGACGATCGAGGCCCTGAAGGCAATGGGATACATGACGAAGCGGGAAGGCGAGTTCGACGAGAAGTCACCGGGCATGTGGGGTGACAGCGAGTTGATCGCGATCGATCCAAAGACAGGGCAATTGCTGGGCGGGCATGACAGCCGGCACCTGCTGGGCAAGGCGGCCGGGTACTGAAGCTTGATTAGTTAGGATTCTAAACAATGGCGACAAAGTCCAATACGGCGAAGAACGAGGACCAGGCGTCTACGCTTCGGCTGCTGGTGGCGATAGCGCGGGCGTTCAAGGCGGTGGACGATCGCATCAAGCCGGGCCTGGCGGCGCACGGGTTGTCGGTGACGGAGTTTGCGGTGCTGGAGGCGCTGCTGCACAAGGGCCCGCTGCCGCTGGGTGAATTGAGTGAACGCATACTGGTGACGGGCGCGAGCACGACGTACACGGTAAAGAATCTTGAAAAACGCGATTTGATGAGCAGGAAGCAGTCTCCGCTGGATCAGCGTGTGGTGATGGGCGATTTGACGGTAGCCGGGCGCAAGCTCATGGGCCTCGTTTTCCCGGAACATGCCGGGCAGTTGCAGGCCGCGATGGCGGGGTTGAGCCGCAAGGAAAAGGATCAGGCGGCGGACCTTTTGCGTAAGCTGCGCAAATATTTGCAATAGAGTTTGCCACACCCAAATGAAAGCGAAAATCGCCAAAAGTAATTCCTTAGAATTCTAAGCAACCGTAGTATGGTTGCAGATAGGAGATGACCTATGCCCTTACGCGAACGCTTTACCCCGGAGAACAGCCTCATTCTTTTAGTCGATCACCAGACCGGAACGGTCGATTGGGTGAAGAGCCTTCCGAAACAGACGGTGATTGCGAGCTGCCGCGTTTTGGCGCGCATGGCCCTTGAATACGCCATGCCGCTGATCCTGACGACGACCATGGAAGAGTACGTTGGTGCAACGATCCAGGACCTGCAGGACGTGGCGCCGACCGCATTTGCGGCGCGCTTCAAACGGGGCGGTGAACTGAGCTGCTGGGACGACGAAGCTTTGCAGGCGGGTGTGAAGGCAACGGGGCGGAAGAACATTATCCTGGCCGGGCTGACGACGGACATCTGTATGTTCTGGGCGGCGAGCGGGGCGCTCGATCTTGGCTACTCGGTGACGGTGGTGGCTGATGCCTGCGGCACGATGACGGAGCTTGGCGATCAGTTGACTTACGACCGTCTGCGCGACATGGGTATTGTGGTCACGGTGGTGAACCAGATGGTGACGGAGTTGGTAAACAACTTCGGAACGCCCGAGGGGCAGAAAGCCCAAACAATTATGGGAGACGAGATTATCTCCAAGCTCAACGCGTAGCCGGATGCTGCGGTGAGGTAGCTTGGAAGGGATGAGAAATGGTTTGTTTCTGACGGTTATGGTCTTGCTGGGTTCGGCCTTTTCGCTCCGCGGGTGGGGCGATATGCTGGCCCAGGCGGCGGCGGATGCCCCGACGCTTCGTATTCAGTTACTAAGCGGAAAGACGGGACGTCCGGTCGCAAACCAGCGCTTGACGCTGACGCGCGGGGATGGGAAATCGCTCGACGGCAGCCCGAGAAACAGGTTCGCGACGACCGATGGCGAGGGCTATGCGGCGATTCCGAATCTGGATGCGACGGTGGGAAATGTGCTGGTCGCAGTGGACTTTTTCAAGCCGTGCTCGAAGACGGGCAAGCGGGCCTTTTCGCTGGTGGCGGTGCGAGCTTCCGGCGTGGTGAGCGAGAACGTCTGCCGGCCAAGGATAACGGTGTTTCCGCAGGCCGGGACGCTGATCTTCTTTGTGCGTCCGGAGACGTGGCTGGAGAAGAATCGGCGTTAGTGGCCAGCGCTGGCGGAAGCATTCTTCGGGGGGCGTGGGATGAAGATCAGTAGAGGGATCATGCAGGCGCAGAAGATGGTCATGTACTGGATGATGTCCACGTAGGAAAGCGTCGCGGCCTGGCGGTGCATCTGGTTGTACATCCAGCCCTGGGCGCCGTGAATGCCCTGCGCGCCCTTGCCGAACAAGCCTTTCATGCTATCGATGCGCTGGTTGAAGCCGGGGTTTGCGGGGGTGAGGTTGCGGGTCATCATGGACTCGTGGGCGGCGGTGCGGCGGATGAGCATGGTGGCGAGGAACGCGGTCCCGCACGAGCCGCCGATGTTGCGGGCGAGGTTGGTGAGGCCGGACACGTCGTTATTTTCGCTTTGCTTCACGCCGATGTAGGCGATGGTGTTGATGGGGATGAAGAGAAAGGCGAGCCCCGACGCCTGAAAGATACGCATGAAGACAAGCTGGCCGTAGCTCAAATTGAGGTTCAAGTTGCCCATCCAGAGCAGGCTGAGCGTGAGCATGGTGAAGCCGAAAGCGATGAGCTTGCGGGGGTCGACCTTGCCGGAGAGGAAGCCCACCACGGGCATCATCGCCATCATCATGAATCCGGCGGGTGACAGGACTTTGCCGGCCAGCTCTGCCGTGTAGCCAAGCAGCGTCTGGACGAATTGTGGGATGAGGATGGTGGTGCCGTAGAGCGAGAAGCCGAGCACGAACATCAGGACGAAGCTGATGGCAAAGGTGCGGCTCCTGAAAAGCGTGAGGTTGAGCAGCGGCCGGTTCTTCTGTTTCAACTGACGGAGTTCCCACCAGATCAGCACGATGAATGCAACGACCATGAGGACGGTGAAGAAGGCGATGTAGGGGGAGGAGAACCAGTCGTCTTCCTGGCCCTTGTCGAGGATGAATTCGAGCGAACCGAAGGTCATGGCGACGAGCGCGAAACCGGCGAAGTCGAGCTTGATGCCGCCCTTTTGCGAGAGGGCAACCTGCTTTTTGACGTACGGCGGGTCTTCAACGATGCGGTTGGTGAGGTATAGCGAGAGCAGACAGATGGGGACGTTGAGGAAGAAGATCCAGCGCCAGTCGAAGTTGTCGGTGATGTAGCCGCCGAGGGTGGGGCCGATGGCGGGCGCGCAGACGACGGCCAGGCCGTACATAGCAAAGGCCTGGCCGCGTTTTTCGGGCGGGAAGGTGTCGGCGAGGATGGCTTGCTCGGATGGTGCGAGGCCGCCGCCGCCCACGCCCTGCAGCACGCGGAAGAAGACCAGCAGCGGAAGCGAGGGCGCCAGGCCGCACAGGGCGGACGAAATGCCGAACAGCGCGACGCAGATCATATAGAACTTCTTGCGCCCGATGAAGGTAGTCATGTAGGCGCCAGCGGGCAGGATGATCGCGTTGGCGACGAGGTAGGCGGTAAGGACCCAGGTGGCTTCGTCCTGGGTGGCGCCGAGGCCGCCGGCGATGTGCGGCAGGGCGACGTTGGCGATGGAGCTGTCGAGCACCTCCATGAACGTGGCGAGGGTCACGGTCATGGCGACGATCCAGGGGTTGATGCGCGGACGCCAGGGCGCTTCGGCTACTACAGGCGCAGCGTGGTCGGATTGGGAGAGTTCCAGAGTTGCCGTGGCCATGCGTAGACTTTTCTAGATTCCAGCGGGCCGGGGCGGGATTCAAGAATGTTGAGTGGGGTGCGATCTGCTATTGCAAGATCCACGCTGAGACTCAGCTGAGACTCATCAAATGGGCTCAACCCTCTTATCTAGTGTGTGCTTCCACAACCAGGCCTTCGGTTACGGGATCGACGGCGCGCCCTTTACGATGACACCGCCTTTGACGACGACATTGATGTGCTCGAGGACTTCGATATGTTCGAGCGGGTTGGCTGTCGTAGCAACGAGATCGGCGAAGTGGCCGGGGGCGAGCGAGCCGACGTCGGCGGCGCGACCGATGAGGTCTGCCGCGGAACTGGTTGCGGAACGGATGGCCTCGACGGGCGTCATGCCGTACAGGACCATGTAGTGGAATTGCCGGGCGTTGTCGCCGTGGGGGTAAACGCCAGCATCTGTGCCGAAGGCCATCTTGACGCCCGCGGCGTGGGCCTTGCGGAAATTGTCGCGTTGGCGCTGGCCGACGCCGCGCTCCTTGTTGAGCAGCTCTTCGGTCATTCCGAGCCGGGGGCCTTCCTGGAGGATGTAGTCGTCGTCGTAGATGTCCATGACGAAGTAGGTGCCGTGTTTTATGGCAAGGGCGATGCCTTCGTCGTCGACCAGCGAGGCGTGCTCGATGGAGTCGATGCCGGCCTCGATGGCCCATTTGATGGACTGCGCGCCGTGGGCGTGCGCGGCGATCCTGCGACCGGCCTGGTGGGCGGTGTCGGCGGCGACCTTCAGCTCTTCCAGGGTGTACTGGGGCGCGCCGGGCTGGTCGCCCTTCGAGAGCACACCGCCGGAGGCGTGGATTTTGATGACGTCGACGCCGTATCTCACCTGCTGGCGGACGGTCTTGCGAATCTCATCGGTGCCGTCGGCGATCTTGAAGTCCCGCATGGCGGGAAAGAGGGTGTAGGTGACCTCTGGCGCGTAGTTGTTGAGATCGCCGTGACCGCCGGAGATAGAGATTCCCGGTCCGGAGGCGACGATGCGCGGACCCGGTATGAAGCCTGAGTTGATGCTATTGCGCAGGTCGACGGCGAGGAAAGGGAGTGAGCCGACATCGCGCACGGTGGTAAAGCCGGCCTCGAGTGTGCGGCGAGCGTTGACGACGCCGCTGATGGCGGAGTCGAAGGGCGTGCGCTTGAAGGTGTCGACCTCTTCGTAAGAGTCGGCGCGCGAGCTGAGATGGGTGTGGCAGTCGATGAGGCCGGGGAGGACGTAGTCCGCGGAGAGGTCGATTACGGAGGCGCCGGCGGGAGCGCGAAAGCCGGCCGGCTCGATGGACTGGACGCGGGTGTTGGCGACAACGAGGGTGACGTTATCGCGATAGGTGCCGGTGGCGGAGTCGAAGAGATGGCCGGCGCGGATGTAGGTAATCACGGGCGATGGCGAGGTCTTGACCGATTGGGCAGCAACAGGAGCGAGGGGCGCGAGCAGAAGGGCGGCAAGGCGTAAGGGGATGCGTGTCATTGTTTCTCCGGTACGTGCAGTCAACAGGTGGTCGCGTTGGCAACCTGACCCCATGCGGTTTGCGCTCACGAGGAGAGCGAACCGCTCCGCTGTGATGGTGATAGGTCCAGGGTGATGTGGCTATTGTAGCTAGTCTGGTGCGGTCATTGCGGGAGAGCAAAGGCGACGTACGTGCCGCCGGTGGCACCGTGGGTGCCTATGTTGCCGCCGCCGGAGGCGATGACGAGATACTGGCGGCCGGCGACCTGGTAGACGGCTGGAGTGGCGTTGCCTGCGAAGGGGAGGACCGATTCCCAGAGGAGCTTGCCGGTGGTTTTGTCGAAGGCGCGGATTTTGCGATCGAAGTTGGTAGCGGCGATGAAGAGCAGGCCGCCGGCGGTGACGACGGGGCCGCCGTAGTTTTCACTGCCGGTGTCAGGCAGGCCTCTGGCGACGAGTTCGGGATACTGGCCGAGGGGGATTTGCCACAGGTATTTGCCGGTGCGGGGGTCGAGAGCGCTGAGGTTTCCCCAAGGCGTTGCGGTAGCCGGGTAGCCCTCGGGATCGATGAAGCGGCGGTAGCCGGTGAGGGTGTACTGGGGCAGGTCAGCAGGTGGGGCGATGGGGATGGGCCGGAGGAAGCGGAGGAGATTGGCAGTGTCGGAGGGAGAGAGCCGGTGGTCGAAGGTGGGCATGCGGCCCTTGCCGGTGTGGAGCAGGGTAACGAGTTGGGCGTCGGTATACCGAGCGCCGACACCGATGAGCGTAGGGAAAGAGGGCGCGATGCCCTCGCGGCGGTCGCCGTGGCAGATGGCGCATTGGGCGGCGTATACGCGGGCTCCAGGGGAGGGTCCCTCCGGAGCTGAAGCTCTTGCGGCGATGCTGGTCTGGGTGGCAGGGTCAGAGACTCTGCCCTTCCCGCTGAGGGATTGAGAGAGGTCCACGGTGGGGGTTTGTTCTTCGGTGGCGCTGGGGGTGGAGAGGGGATCCTTGTCGGTGCCGAGGTAGGCAAGCAGGTCTTTGAGGGCGTCGCCCTGGACGGGCATTGCGGGCATGCGGCCCTTGCCGTCATGGATGGTGGTGACGATCTGTGCCGGGGATAGTTTTTTTGTGATGGCGAGGAGAGTGGGGAACTCGGCCGAGCCCTGGCGGTGGTCGCCGTGGCAGATGCTGCATTGGGCCAGATAAGCGACGCGTCCGGGTGAGCCGCCCTGGTTGACGGCGAGTGCGCCGAGCGAGGCGTACGCGTTGGCGTTGACGTAGACGAGACCGGTCTCGGGGTCGAAGGCGGGGCCGCCCCACTCGCCTCCGCCTTCGAAGCTGGGGGAGACGAGGGTGTCGCGACCGATGCTGAAGGGGATGTAGGGGCCGTCGTGCCGTATTTCGCGGAGGCGGTTGACGGCCCAGGCATGGGCTTCAGGCGTGCGCTGGGTGAGGGTAACCTCAGTGACGGTTTGCGGAGCGAACGGCGTGGGCAGCAGCGGTAGAGGTTGCGTGCCGGCAGCGAATTCGCCCGGAACCGTGCTGGGCGGGTAGGGATGGTTTTCGATGGGGAAGAGCGGGTCGCCGGTGAGGCGGTTGAAGAAGTAAAAGTAGCCTTGCTTGGTGGTCTGGCCGATGGCGGGGATGTCCTTGCCGTTGCGGCGGATGGAGAGCAGGATGGGCGCGGAGGGGAAGTCGCGGTCCCAGATATCGTGGTGCACTCCCTGGAAATGCCAGACGCGTTTTCCGGTGGCGGCATCGAGCGCGAGCAGGGTGTTGGCGAAGAGGTTGTCGCCGAGGCGGGTGCCACCGTAGAAGTCAGACACGGCGGAGCCGGTGGGAGCGTAGACGATGCCGTGCTCGACGTCGACGGCCATGCCCGCCCAGTTGTTGGCGGCGCCCTGGCGGGGGAAAGAGTCGCGGGGCCAGGTATCGTAGCCGGGCTCGCCGGGATGCGGGATGGTGTGGAAGCTCCAGCGGAGAGCGCCGGTGCGCACGTCGAAGGCGCGGATGTCGCCGGGAGGGGCGGGGAGGGTCTCAGGCGTGCGGCCGCCGACGATGTAGAGATCCTTGTAGATGACGCCGGGACTGGTGAGGGCGATGGATTGGAGAGCGGGGTCGCGGCCCAGACCCTCGCGAAGATCGATGCGGCCGTTGAGGCCGAAGGTGGGAATGACCTTGCCGGTGGCGGGGTTGAGGGCGTAGACGAAGTTCATGACCGCGCAGAGCAGGCGGCGCTCGGTGCCATCGGTCCAGAAGGTGAGGCCACGGTCGGGGCCGGTGCCGAGGATGCCGGAGTCGAACTTCCAGATCAGCTTGCCGGTGGCGCCGTCGAGCGCGATGACCGCCTGGTGGGGGGTGAAGGTGTAGAGCACGCCGTCGATGGCGATGGGTGTGGTTTCGAGGCCGCTGGCTTCACCGGTTTCGAAGCGCCAGGCCTCGCGGAGTTTTGAGACGTTCGTGCGGTTGATCTGGTGGAGGGAAGAGTAGTGAGTGTTTGCGGGAGTGCCGCCGGTAATGGGCCAGTTTGCCGTGGTCTGGGCGTGCAGGATGGCGGAAAGCGCAAGTGCGGCGGCTGTGGCAAACAGCTTCGGTCTGGGGGATCTCGCGCGCATCGGGTTATCAGCTGGCGTAGCGGATGAGCTGCATGAAGCCGTAGTCCATGTGGAGTTGCTGGTGGCAGTGGAGCAGGGTGTCGCCGGGGTTGTTGGCGACGAAGTCTACGGCGACGGTGTCGAGCGGCATGACGTTGATGACGTCCTTCATCAGGCCACGCACGGGCTTGTCGCCGATTCGGGTGACCTCGAAGGTGTGGCGATGAAGATGCATGGGGTGCTGGTCGCCGCTGCCGTTGCGAAAGTTGAGGCGGTAGCGCTTGCCCTCGCAGAGGTTGAGGACATCGGTGTGCGGCCAGGACTTGTTGTTGATGGTCCAGGTGTCGAAGCGGGAGCCGTTGAGCGGGCCGCTGTCGCGGAAGGTGAGGGTGAAGGTTTCTTCGGGCTCGGGAACCAGGCTGTGGTCAGGATCGGCGAATTGAGCGTAGTCCCAGGCTTGCTTGAGTTGGGCGGGGGTGGGATCCTGCCACTGCGGGGGGCCGGTCTTGCCCGCATACTCGATGACGACGCCGAGGCCCATAGCGCGTTCTTTGGCAAGCGTCGAGCCGAGAACCCAGACGCCGGGGGTCTTCATTTCCACGATGGCGTCAACGCGCTCGGCGACGGCGAGGGAGACGACTTCGACTTCGCGGGGGTGGGGGACGGGGTTGCCGTCCATGGCGATGACGCGGAAGGTGTGGCCGGGGAGCGCGAGGACGCAGTTCTCGGTGGCGCTGGCGTTGAGCAGGCGCAGAAGGATGCGCTGGCCCTGCTTGACGCGGATGGGCATGCCCGCGCCGAGGCGATGGCTGTTGATGGTGGCGTACTTGTAGCCAACGTCGGAGCCCGTCGTGAGCGGAGCGTTAGACGATTGCAGGCGCATGGTTTCGGCCATGGGGATGAAGCTGGGCTCCCAATGGTGGATGGCGAGGTTGATTTCCTGGTCGTAGCGGGCGGGGTTGTCACGGCCTTCGACGAGCAGGAAACCGAACTGACCGGAGTACGCGGCGAGAGTAAGGTCTGCGTTGGCGGTGGCGTGGGTGTGATACCAGCGGGTGCCGGAGGGTCGAGGAGTGAAGGCGTAGCGGTAGGTTGCGCCGGGCGCGATCATGGGTGAGCCCTCTTCCATGGCGCCGTCGTTGATGGGGTCGATGGCGAGGCCGTGCCAGTGGACGATGTCGGCGGTACTGGTGGCGTTGGTGACGTCGATGCGGACGGGACGGCCTTCCTTGAGGCGCAGCAGGGGGCCGGGAACCTGGCCGTTGTAGGCGGTGGTGCGGACCTGGACGCCGGGAGAGATTTCGAGGGCGCAGGGCTCGATTTTTAGGGTGATGTCGGGCTTTGCAGGCGGGACGGGCGCTGCAAGAGAGTGCGCGCCGAAAAGGCCGGCGGTCGTGGTGATGGCAGCGGCGGAGCTGAGGAAGTTCCTGCGATTCATAGAACGCACAGTGAGCGAATGCGCTGTAATGCTGCGCGTCAAATCCTAACCTGCCGGGCTATGACCTGCCGAATCCTGCCCGAGTCTATTCGATAACGACCGATGGGCCCTCGACAAGGGCGCGCAGCGCGGAGGGAGCGGGGGCGGGATCGTCGACTGCACCTCCGCGGGGTGCGAGACGCGATTTGAGCGAAAGGAAAGGCGACTCCAGGAAGTGAAAGCTGAGGGAAGCCAGGACAAGGGTCAGCAGAAACGAAAAGATCGGGACGAGGAAGGTGACGTGGCGGCCGGCGAAGGCGCGTCGATGATCAAACAGGAAGCTGAAGAAGATGTAATGGATGACGTACATGCCGTAACTGATGCGGCCGAGATAGACCAGCGGCTTGATCTGGAGCATGCGCGCGAACCAGGTGCCGGGTTCGAGCGCGAGGATCAGCAAGGCTGAGCAGCCGACGGCGATCAGTGTGAAACCGATGATGTTGACGAAGGGTGCCTCGGCTGGCTCAATGCCGCGGATTCCGAAGAAATGCTGGCCGACCAGCAGGAGGACGAGTGTCGCGGGGGCGATCGCGGTGAGCCAGACCCGCATCTTGGCCATCGAGGGATTGGCTCCGCGCAGCCAGAGAGCGATGGCGGCACCGCAGAGCAGCGTGTCGAGACGGCTCCAAGTAGCGAAATAAAGGTGGCTCGCAGCCAACATCTCTGGTTGATAGTAGCCATAAACTGCCCGGGCGAAGGGAACGATCACGATCACGGCAAGGCATACCCGCAGTAGAGCCTTACGGGTACGAAGGAACCAGACCACCGCCGGCCAGACCAGGTAGAACTGCTCCTCCACGCACAGCGACCACAGATGACCCATGCTGAAATGACTGCGTACGCCGTGGAAGAAGAAGAAGATGGCGCTTGGGGACCTCCAATGATGGACGCGTGCGCTGGCCGTGAGGAAGTTGCCGACGTAGGCAGCCATGGCAAAGTTGGCGCGGGTCCAGGAGATGTGCAGGACAGGCGTCAGGAGCAGGAGGAAGAGCCAGATGCCGTAGAAGAGCGGGAAGATGCGCAGGGCTCGCCGTATGTAGAAGTTCCGGAAGAAGTCGGGGCGGTCGAGCGTGTCGAACAGGATGCCGGTGATCAGGAAGCCGGACAGAACGAAGAAGAGATCAACGCCGGCCCACCCCCAGTCGAGAAACCGGTATCGGGGATAGAAGGGATAAATGTGATGGTGAACGAACACAGCGAGAAACGCGATGGCGCGCAGACCGTCGAGGGCCGGATAGAAGGGGCGTAGTAATTCAGATCGAGCAGGGGCAGTCATGAGGCCTTTCCGTTGCCATGGAAAGTGAGTTGAGGGCTGGTGCGATTGTAATCAGGAAACCGGCATTTGCGGGGGATTGTCTTCTATCTTGTGCCGTGGTTCATAGCTCGTCGTCGCCGATTGGCATGCCTGGGGGGACTTCGATGGGTTTGGCGGGAACGAATTTGGCAGGGTCGCGTAAGAAGTCGTTGATACGGTCGATCATGGCGGTGCGGTGGATGGCTTCCGCACTGTCGGTGGGGGCAGGGGTGGAGGTCCACTGATGGTGTAGGTCTGCGATGTGGTAGCGGGCGATGGCGCGGGCCTGGGAGCCCGCCACGGGATTTACGGCAAGCGAAAGCATGGCTTCAAGGCCGCGGAACTCGACAGCGCGCTCGACTTCGGAACTGATGCTGTGGCCACTCTCGGGGCGCTCCGCGGTGGTCTTCGAGACCTTCTCCATCATGACGCGAAGCGACGGACCCTTGGTGCCGTCGGCGGTGTCACGCATGTGGTACTGGAGCAGGCGGGAGGCGCGGGCGGGGTCGAAGAGGACCTGGAGGGTCAGGTCGGCGGCGGCTTCGGCGGTGGCGATGGGGTCGAAGGTGAGGCCGGTTTCCGAAGGGAAGGACTCGCGGGTGCGGGGGAAGCCGGGCGGGACGGGCGGAATGAGTTTGAGGATGGATTCGGGCAGCGTGAGGGTTTCGGGGGAGAGGGTTTTGAGGACGGCGTCGAGGGCGGCGTCCTGATCTTTGAGGGGGACGATCTGGGGGCCGGGCTGGTTGTCGCCACGAAGGTTGTAGCGGTAGTCGAGGCCGCCGATGAGCTTGATGGCGGCTTCGGTCTGGTAGCGGTGGAAGAGGAACAGGGGGACGAGGGTGTCGGCGAGTTGAGACAGCGGGGTGCCGGGCTTGATGGCGTTTTCGCCGAAGCGTTTGAGGGCAGCGGCGCGGACGGCCAGGATGCGCTCGAGCTCTTCGGTGGGATTAGCTCCGTTGTCCCAGAGGTGGGCGTGCGGGTGGGCGCCGGAGAAGGGGCGTGCGTCCTCGTCGGTGATGAAGATGAGGCCGGTCTTTTCGGAGGCAGCGAGGATGGCGTTCAGGGCGGTGGGCTCTTCGCGTGGTTTGGCAGCTTCTCCATGCGGTCCTCGGGCGCTATCGAACTCGCGATAGCCATAGTCGATGGCGACCTTGTCCCACTGGCCGATGTTGACGGCGTAGGCGTGGGAGAGGTCGGGGACGCCGTTCTTATCGAGGGTGACGTAGGGGTGGGGGTAGTCCATGACGCTGGCGGACTGGGCGAAAGAGCTGGCGGCGAAGTTGTGGGCGAGGCCGAGGGTGTGGCCAGTCTCGTGGGCGGAGAGTTGGCGGATGCGGGCGAGGACCATCTGCAGCATGGGGTCAGACTCGCTCGATGCCTTTGTCCAGCTGTTGTTATATGGAGCCAGCAGCGCCTCGGCGATGAGGTAGTCCTGGCGGCCGCGGAGGCTGCCAAGGGTGACGTTGCCCTTGATGATTTCGCCGGTGCGGGGGTCGGTGACGGCTTCGCCGTAGCTCCAGCCGCGGGTGTAGCGGTGGACCCACTGGATGATGTTGTAGCGGACGTCCATGGGGTCGGCGCCGGGGGGAAGGGGGTCGACGCGGAAAGTGTTGGGGGCCCAGCGGGCTGCCTGGAAGGCCTGATCCCACCAGCGCGCGCCATCGACGAGGGCGGAGCGGATGGGCTCGGGTGCTCCGGTGTCGACGTAATACTGGATGGGGGCTATGGCGACGCACGACTTGGTGCAGGAGGCATCGCGCTTGATGAGGCGGTGGCGGACGATGAAGTTCTGGTCGAGCGGCTCGCCGAGCGGAGCGTCGTAGTCGCGGTAGCTGGTGGGAAAGTAACCGGCGCGGGGGGAGTAGCGGCGGGGGGTGAAGCCCGGCGGGGGGAGCTCGAGGAAGGACTGGTGCTCGCGCAGGGTGAGGGAGCGGGGGTCGGGGGTGACGTTGCGGACGAAGCGGGCCTTCGTGGTGTCGTCGATGGCGAAGGTCAGCTCGGCTTCGAGCTCGGTGTTTTTCGGGAAGGCTTTAGTGTGGTCGAGCGCGAGGACGGAGCGGGCGGGGTCCAGCTTGTAAGCGCCCTGTTTGGCGGCGGTGAGGGCTTCGATGACGTGGTGAGCGTCGCGGAGGGCGAAGTCGGTGGCGTCGATGAGGACGGTGCCGTCGGGGCCTTCGGCTTCGATCTTGAAACCGGCCATGACGGAGGAGGGGAAGGACTGCGTGACGGCCAGCTGCTCGGGCGCGGTGGTGGCGGAGGTGCGAAAGGTCTGGTTGGGCTCGACGAGGAGAAGCTTGGGCCCGGTACGCTCGAAGCGGACGATGCGGGCTTCCGAGCTCTGGCCGCGGTCGAGGCCAAGGTCGTTCGAGCCGGTGCCGTAGGGCAGCGAATGGACGTAGAGGAGGTCCTGCGAGCGGGTGTGCGCAGGGTCGGAAGCGAGCGGGACTTCGAGGTAGAGCTTGCCGGCTTTGGCGTCCCAATGGAGCGGAAGGAGTCCGGGGAAATGCTGGAGGGAGGCGGTGCGGTCGGCAAGGGTTTGGAGAGGCTTCGGGGCGTCGGGCTGGGCTGTAGCCGGCAGCGCGGCAAGCAGGAGCGCAGAGAGGGCCAGGGCGGCACCGGTTAGAGCAGGGCGAGGCATGTTCGTTTGTAGCATAGGGAGGTTTTGCATGTAGTCTTCCGACAGCAAACGTCAGGAGAGAACCATGCGGCGAACAAACCTGCTTGTCATCGAGGCCATGCTGGGCTTGTGCTTGTGCGGAAGCATGGTGGGACAGCAACCGGTTTCCACCCTGCGCACCGAGGTTCGCCTGGTCACGGTGGATGTTGCGGTCAGGGGCAATGGTGGGGCGAACCTGCATGGACTGACCTGTGCCGATTTCACGCTGACGGAAGCTCGCAAACCGCAGGTTTTGAAGACTTGTGAAGAGCACCGCTACCAGCCTCCACAGGCTGAGGCCGTTGCGGCAGCAAGCGCCCTGCCGAAGAACGTCTTTACGAATACCTCGGTTCCGGCGCTACCGCAGACGCTGGACTTGATCCTGGTGGATTACCTGAACGGTGCGCGCGATCAGCCCGGGAAGCTGACGGATTCTTTGCAGCAGATTCTGCGGACTCCGCGGCCCGGGCATCGTACGGCCGTGTTTGTGCTGGCCGAAGATCTGAGGCTGGTGATGGGATTTACGGATGACGCTATGCTGGAGAGCTCGGCTGCGGGTTTGCCGACAGGTGTAACAGCCATCGGGACGGGCGCCGAGAGCAACGTCGCCGTGGATGATGCGGCATCGCTCTCGGATACAAGCAACCTGCTGGGCGGCGTGTATGCGCAGAACGTGCAGCTTCGGCGAATTGACCTTACCCTGGATGCTTTTCGCAGCATCGAGAGGTATGTTGCGGGCTTGCCGGGTCATAAGAACCTGTTCTGGATTACGGACGCTTTTCCCAGCAACTTCGACGCGCGAGGACGGAGCGTAACAGACCTTACGAGCAGGGACGACCGTGTCGACGAATTGGACAAGCTTGCAGGAGAGTTGGCGGTGGAGCGGATTGCCGTTTTTCCCATTGCGGCGCAGGGGGTTTTGAACCAGTCCCTGGTGGGGTCGGAAGTGGGCGGCCGCGGCCTGGCCTCCCGGCCGGGCGCCATGAACCAGCGGCTGGAGGATGCCTCGAACATGCTGGCGAATCAGCGGGGCACGATAGAGCGGATCGCCGATCAAACCGGAGGGCAGGCCTTCTACGGCGAGAACGCTATCGGCCACCTGTTGAAAAAGGCCTAAGCGGCGAGTACGGACTACTACACGCTCACCTACACACCCACCAGTACGCAGAACGATGGCAAGTTCCACCCGTTTGAGATCAAAACCAACGCGGCGGGCGCACACCTCGAATACCCGAAGGGCTACGACGCGATCGACCCTGTATCGAAGAGGGCGGTGGACGAAAAACATACGACGACTGCCAGCGGGAACGAGGGTTTTTCCGCTGCGGTAAGAAGCCGGGTGACCTACCCGATGCTGCGGGGGCTGCCGTCGTCGAATGGCGTGCTGTTCGGCGTGAAGGTCAGTGAAGCGGCAACCAAGCCCATGTCGGGCGTGGCGCCGGCCAAGCGCAGCGGGGCTGGTGAGGGCGCAGAGACGCAGTATGAACTGGACTACCGAATCGACGCGGGCGATCTGACCTGGACGCAGAGCAACGGAAAGGCGAGCATCGACATTCACCTGCTGATGAGTGCGTACGACGTGAAGAACAAGCTACTGGTGCAGGTAGACCGGCCGCTTCAGCTGGAGTACACGGCGGAGCAGTATGCGCAGAGAAGCAAGGGCATCGAGGTCAAGCAGAGGGTCGCCCTTCCGCAGGGCGTGCCTTTGTTTCTGCGGCTGGGAGTGCTTGACTCCAGGAGCCGGCATGTCGGGACGGTGGAGATACCCACCGGCAGGCTGCAGTTTGTGGCAACATCACAAGCGAAGCCTTGACGAAGAATCGTCGCGAAGACGACAGGGCGTGGGAAGGATTGCCCTCGATGAATGCGGATCTGGAACGGCTTATTGCGCTGCAACAGCAAGACCTCGAAGGCAGGCGGATGAGGGCTGAGCTGGTAGAGGCTCCGAAGTGGGTGGCTGCGGCGGAGGCGACGCTCGCAAAAGCGCAGGCGGCGCTGGCGGCGGCAGAAAGTGCGCTCAAGAAGGAAGAAGTGCTCCGGCGGAGTCAAGAGAACGATGTGGCCGATCGGCGCGGCAAAATCGTGCGGCTGAGCAGGCAGATGGAGACGGCGACCAGCGGGGCACAGATTACAGCGCTCGAGCACGAGATCAAGTTTGCGGAAGATGCGATACGGACGCTCGAAGACGAAGAGATTGCGTCGATGGAGCGTACGGAGGTGCAGGAGGCGGCGAGGGCTGCGGGGCTGATTGCCGTGGAGGCGGCGACCACGAAGCTGGCTGCGGAGCGGGAGCGGGCGGCGAGGATGGTTGCGGCGGACATGGAAGGGCTGAAAGCTGTCGAAGGAGAGCGCCTGAAACTGCGGGGAGAGATTGCTGCGGGGCTGCTGGCAACCTATGACCGCGTTTCCAAGGCGCGGGGGACAGGTGTGTCGGAGGGCGTGGACCACAAGTGCTCGGCGTGCCAGATGATGGTGCGGCCGCAGCGGTGGAACGATCTGACCGACCGCGCCAATGACGAATCGATTTTTACCTGCGAAAGCTGCGGGCGGCTGCTGTACTGGGACCCGCGCCGCGATGCGCCGGTAGACTGGAAACCGGGCCAGATTGCGAGACAGTGACGATGAGCGGGAAAGCCGGAAGTGAGCGCGAGATCATCTGCGTGGATATGGACGAAGTCATCGCCGACGCGCTGGGCGAACACCTGCTGCGCTACAACCGGGACTTCGGCAGCAATATCACCGTGGACGATCTGCATGGGAAGTGGCTGTGGGATTTCGTACCCGAGGAGCGGCAACAGGCGTTATACAACTACATGTGCTCGGAAGACTTCTTCGAAGTTCTGGGTGTGATGCCCGAGGCGCAGCGCGTGCTGCAGCGACTGGAATCGCGCTATGAAGTTTTCATTGCGACTGCGGCGATGGAGGTTCCATCGAGCTTCAATGCGAAGTTCAAGTGGCTGGGGCGGCACTTTCCGTGGATCCCACCGGCGCGGGTCGTGTTCTGCGGCGACAAAAGCATCCTGCGCGGGGATTTTCTCATCGATGACAACCCGCGACAATTGAGACTGTTTCGAGGCGAAGGGATCCTGTTCACGGCGCCGGCGAACGTGCGTGTAGAGGGGTTCCGCCGGGTAAACGACTGGCTGGATGTGGAGCGGATGTTTCTGACCTAGAGCTTGCGGTCCAGTGCCAACGTAAATGGCGCGCAAACCTATCTCGCCTGGGGGACGCCAGGCGAATGATGTCTGCGCTTACTTTTTGCGGACGGTACGGGGCTTCGATTGCAGCGGAACAGGCATGGTGAGGATGAGGGCGGTACAGGAGTCGTCGCCCAGTCTCTGATAGCTGTGGGTCGTGTTGGAGTGGAAGTAGACGGCGTCGCCGGCAGCGAAGGTTTCGCTGCGTTCGCCATGGGTGATTTGCAGGGAGCCACTAAGGACGTAGAGAAACTCCGCGCCGGGGTGCTGGTGGGCGCGCTGATCGCGCTTGTCGTCGGCGGGCAAAAACTCTGCAAAGTAGGGCGCTATGTGGCTGTCGTTGGGTACTGCGCCCAGGCTTTCAAAAAAGTAGCCGGGGACGGCAGCGCCGGTCTGGGGCAGGCGGTTGCGTTCCTCGGCACGAATGATGCGGAAGAGGTCTTCGCGCTCGGGCTCGAAGAAATAGCTCATGTCGCGCGAGAAGACCAGCGCGATGCGGGCGAGGTTGCGCAGAGTAGGCACGACGCGGCCGGTTTCGAGCTGCGAAAGGAAGCTGGCCGAAAGGCCGGTGTGACGGCCAAGTTCCACCAGGCCCATGCCCTTACGCTGGCGTAGATACTTAATGCGCTCACCGATCGCCTTGTCTTCGATGAAGGCTTCGGCGGCTTCGCTGAAGGCGTCGGGTGGAATAGCATCCGGAAGAGATGCTTGCACGGAGGCGATCTCGGACGTTTCGGGGGCTTCGACGCTCTTCTTGCTCAGTTTGGGCATAGGGGTCGTTACAGCCGCGTTGCTCACAGCAATCATAGACACGTTTATTGTCCTCTGGGTGCGCAATTAGAATGGGGCATGACAGAAAAGATGCGGAAGTTTCTGGAATCGATGCATCGTTTTCATTCTCGACCCCTGTGGTGGATAACGCGGCGCAAAATGCCAGGCTTGTTCGCGCTATGAAATTGGAACGGAATAACTTCTCGGTTGGCGCTGGCCGTGCCGGTCTGCTGAGCGTGCTTCTGGTTGGATGCGCCAGTCCCGGGCCACCTCGCGCTCCATCACTGCGTTTGCCGCAGGTGGCGTCCGGGGTGAGTGCGGAACGGCGCGGCGCGGCGGTCGTTGTGCGCTTTGCGACTCCTGTGCGGACTACGGACAATGAGCTTGTAGGGGAGCCGGTACGGGGGAGTCTGTGCCGCGCCGTAGGCGACGGACCATGCCAGCCGACGGCGAGTTTCCCGCGACCTGTACCGATTACGGGGCTGGTGGAGTGGGTGGACGCGCTTCCGCCGGAGCTGGCATCGGGGGTTCCGCGCAAGCTGTCGTACCGGGTGGAGACCTTCAACGCACGCGGGCGGAGCGCCGGGCCGACTGATCCTGTGTACGCAGCGGCGGGGGTCGCACCGGCCGCGGTGCGGGGGCTGAAGGCAGATGGTTCGAGGCGCGGCATAGAGTTGCACTGGAGCGTGGAGCAGGGCGATTCCGCCGAAGTGCTGATACGGCGCGAAGCGCGGAATACCGACGGAAGTCCGGTCGACAGGCAACCCACACAAAAGATTGGCGGGACTGAAGCAAAGGTTTCGCGAGCGCGTAAAACGCGGTCGGTCGCCGTTCAGGTGGGCGCCGGTCCGCCAGATATCGACACGGCCGATCCGATTACCTGGCTGCGGGCAGACGAGTCGGCGTCTCCAGGTCGCGATCGCGGCGGCATGCTCGATGCGACGGCACAACCCGATCGGGTTTACCAGTACACCGCTGTGCGCCATCGGTTCGTGACGATGGATGGGGTAAAGCTGGAGTTGCGCTCGGAAGAGATGCCAGCCGTGACGACAGTGATGAAAGACGTGTATCCACCGGAGGTGCCGCAAGGTTTGCTGGCGGTCGGGTTCCCCTTGCAGGATGGGAGGGGCGTGGCCGTCGACCTGGTTTGGACTCCGGTTGCCGACAGCTCTCTGCTGGGGTACAACGTCTACCGGGCGCCACAGGGCGGTGTCGCAACCAGGCTGACGCAAGTTGCGCTGCCTGCGTTTCACGATGTGACCGCCGAGCGCGGGGTGGGCTATCGTTACACGGTGACAGCGATTGATCGCAAGGGCAACGAGAGCGCGGCTTCTGCTGCTGCGGACGTGATGGCAACGCCATAGGCCAGGCGGAGATCGAGGAGGCGCGATGCGGTATTGCCGGTACAGGTCGGACGAGGGGCCGCGCTATGCGACGGTTGAGCCGAGCACTGACGGGCTGTGGGCGGTGCGCCCCATGGCTCCACCCGCAGAGGACCTGATAGCGTGGCGGCTGCATGACCAGGGGTTTGCGCAGTTTGCGCCTTTTGCGTTGGCGGAGTTCGAAAGAGCGGGCAAGCTGCTGGCGCCTGTCGTGCCCTCGAAGATCGTCTGCGTGGGTAGGAACTACCGCGACCACGCGGCGGAACTGGGCAACGATGTGCCCTCGGAACCGCTGCTGTTCCTGAAGCCGCCAAGCTCACTGCTGGCGCCCGGTGGGACGGTGGTGATGCCGGCGATTTCAACGCGGATCGACTTCGAGGGCGAACTGGCGGTTGTAATCGGAAAACGTTGCTCGAAGATGCATGAGGGAGAGGATGGGTCGGCGTACATCCGCGGGTACACGTGTCTGAATGACGTTACGGCGCGAGACATTCAGAAGTCCGACCCTCAATGGACGAGGGGCAAGGGGTTTGACACATTCTGTCCCGTGGGGCCGGTCGTGAGTGATGAGATCGATGTGCTTTGCGAAAACGTCTGCCTGACGACCAGTGTGAACGGCGTGGTGAAGCAGCAAGGTGAAACGAAAGAATTTATCTTTGGCATCGCGCATCTGCTGCGCTACATCAGCGCGACGATGACGCTGGAGGTGGGAGATTTGATCGCGACCGGAACGCCGGCGGGCGTGGGCTCGCTGGTCGCTCGCGATGTGGTGGAGGTGCAAATTGCGGGCGTTGGGGTGCTGAGGAACGTGTTTGCCGCGGAGTCGGTGCAACCCCGCTCATGACGTCGAGAAGGTCATGAGCGGGCGCTCTCTCGGATGGGTCACCTTAGCTGTCACTCGGCTAGCTATAACGTTGCCGGCTAGAACCTTGAAGGCGCGCCAATCAGGAGGCTCGCCGCCAAAGTGCCGGTCTAAAGTACGCGAAACATCTTAATGGGTTGTGCGTTGCGCAGTTTGGGTATTTAGTAAGGCCGGTCGTAGCGGTCGCGGCGGCTGTTCTGGTGGACCTTGCCCGCAACAGCGCCGATGCCTGCGCCGGCTGCGCCGCCGATGAGGGCGCCCTTGAGACCGCCCCCGAAAAGCAGACCAAGGACTGCGCCGCCCGCTCCACCAATGGCTGCGCCTTTTCCGGGGCCGATGCCTCCTTGATCGCGACGATAGCGCTCGTCGTAGCTCTGGCGATATTGCTGATCGTAGGCTTCGTTGTAACGGCCACGACGGTTGTCGTCATAACGGCCGTTGCGCCCGCCCTGATAGGCACCGTTGTAGAACTCGCCGTGTCGGCGGTCATGCTGCGCCGAGGCAGGCTGAGCCGTCACGATGAGCAGAGGTGCGGCCAGCAGGACTGCGATCATCTTTTTCATTGGAACTCCCTTCAAACCGATGGAGCAGGAGCGAGAGTTGCTTGCGAACGACGACACATCTCTGCTGTCGCCACCTGTTGGGTAAGATGCGGCGAAGCGCATGGACGTCCACCCGGCAAAGTAATTGAACCTTCAGTGTCCCGGCCGCGTCTTATGGCGTTATGGACTATCGAAAGCTTGGAAACACTGGATTGCGGGTGTCGCCGCTGTGCCTGGGCATGATGACGTACGGGTCCAAGAAATGGCGTGAGTGGGTGCTGGACGAAGACGAGGCACGGCCCCTGGTAAGGCGCGCTGTCGAGGCCGGCATCAACTTTTTCGATACGGCCGACATGTACTCCGTTGGCGAGAGCGAGGTGGTGACCGGCAAGCTGCTGCGCGAGTTTCAGCCCCGGCGCGAAGAGCTGGTGATCGCCACCAAGGTCTTCAACCCGATGAGCGACGGGGCCAACGACCGCGGCCTGTCGCGGAAGCACATTATGGCGTCGATTGACGCTAGCCTGAAGCGGCTGGGCGTAGATTATGTGGATCTCTATCAGATTCATCGCCGCGATCCGAATACGCCGATCGAGGAGTCTCTGGAAGCGCTAAACGATGTGGTGCGGGCCGGCAAGGCGCTGTACATTGGCGCGTCCAGCATGTTTGCGTGGCAGTTTCTGCAGATGCTCGATTACCAGCGGGAGCATGGGCTGGCGCGGTTTGTGACCATGCAAAACCACTACAACCTGGTGTATCGCGAAGAAGAGCGCGAGATGATTCCACTGTGCGCGGAGCAGAAGATCGGCTGCATACCGTGGAGCCCACTGGCCCGCGGATTTCTGACAGGCACGCGCAAACGTGGCGACGGCAAGAGTGAGACAACCCGTGCACAGACCGATAGTTTTGCGCACCAGATGTACTACCGGGAGTCTGACTTTACGGTGGTGGATCGGGTAACGGAAATCGCCAGACAACGCGGGGTCACCAATGCGCAGGTGGCGCTGGCATGGATGATGGCGAAGCCGGTGGTGAGTTCGCCTATTATTGGAGCCAGCAAACCGTATCAACTGGCTGACGCACTGGGCGCGTTGCCGCTGAAACTGAGCGAAGACGAAGTCCAGCGGCTGGAAGAACCGTACGAGCCGCATCCGGTGCTAGGGCACAGCTAGAAGGGATGAGGGCCATGGCGGCGAAAGCGGTGCATCCGATAGAGACGCTGCGTGAGCACGCGACCGCGCTGGAAGCCGCGATGACGGTGGCGCTTGCAAAGCCCCGCAAGACTGCCGTGCATGATGTGCGCACGCTGGTGCGGCGCCTGGAGGCGCAGATGGAGTTGCTGACGCAACTGGCCGCACTGCCCGCAGACTCCGCCGAAGCCAGCGAACTGGGGCGGGAGCTTCGCAAGCTGCGCCGGGCGGCCGGGCGGGTGCGCGATCTCGACGTGCAGCGGAAGACACTGAAGACGTATACGGGGTTACCGAAACGTGCGGCGACGGAGCTGCGCGGGGAACTGAAAGAGGCTCGCGAGCAGCGCGCGAAGAAGCTGCAGCGCGTTTTGCTGAAGCAGTTACCACGCGTGGTGGGTGCGCTGGAACAAGTCGTCGAATCGCTGGGCACGGCCAATGGGCTGGTGCTGCCGGCGCTGCGGCTGGCGCCGCTGGTGGAGCGCTGGACGCTGTCGCAGGAGTCGGCTACGCCGCTTGCAGGACTGGACGACGATCAGCTGCACTCGCGGCGGAAGGTGGCGAAGGCCGCGCGCTACATGATGGAGACGGCCGCGGGGGCGGCGTCCGCGGAGCAGGCCGCGGCCCGGTACGAGCAAGAGCAGAACGCCGGCGGGCACTGGCACGACTGGATGGACCTCGAGGCCACTGCGCGCGAGTACTTCGGCAGGAAACATCCCCTGACACTGGCGGCGGGGAAACACTGCAAGAGGTCGCGGGCGGAGTACGTAAAGCTGCTGGAGCGTTAGGCCGGCGTTGACGAGTGCTGCCTGCGTTGTGGCTTTTCAAACTTGACGACAAAGCTCGAAACTAGCTGTCTGACAAGTAGTTGCGCTTGTTCGGCAGAATTTTCACCTGAGTTTCTCGAAGCCGGAACAGCGCGTTTCACAAAAGTGCAAGCTGCGAACTATTTCCTTGACAAGCGAAGGAGTGGGAGCGTATTTCTTCCCCGTCCCGGAAAGTGTGAGACGTCGCGTAGTGATTGTGTGTCGTTCCCCTGACACACGACAGACCGCGGTGCTCAGTTCCCGGCGTTGCACCTTGAGGCTAACCAAATGCTTACGATTCCTTCTTCCGAAGTCCTTCGCACTACCACGACATCCTCTCCCTCGTCCTTCCGCCGCCTGGGCTGCCTGACGGTTCGCGTGCTGCTGTTTATGTTGGTTGCTGGTCTAGCAATGACCGGGACCTCTCGCGCGTTCGGCCAGGCGGTGTCGGCCACCATTGTCGGTAATGTGACGGACAAGACGGGCGCGGCTGCGGCGCGTGCCAAGGTGACGGCCACGGAACTGGCGACCAACCTGGTGCGTTTGACGGTGACGAACGATAGCGGCAATTACTCGGTGCCGGATGTGAAGCCGGGCGCGTACTCGATCACTGTGGAGGCTGCGGGCTTCAAACGCGAAGTGCGCTCCAGCGTTGACGTGATCGTGAACACGACCACGCGTGTGGACTTCGACCTTGAGGTCGGCGCGGTGACCGATACGGTAACCGTGACGGATAGCCTGGCTCTGCTACAGACTGACCGTGCGGACGTGAGCACCAAGCTCGAGGCCGAGAAGCTCGAGAACCTTCCAATCGGCGTGAACCGCAACTTCCAGGGCTTGCTGAATCTGATTCCCGGCACCACGCCAGCGAGCTTTCAACACTCGCAGTTCTTCAACGCGGGAAGCTCGTTACAGACCCAGGTGAACGGGACGCCGCGACAGGGCAACAGCTACCAAATCGAAGGCATCGACGACGATGAACGCACGGGCCTGCTGCAAATCATCATTCCGCCCGCAGATGCAATTCAGACCGTCGACGTCTCAACCAACAACTTTGAAGCAGAGTTGGGGCGCGCCGTTGGTGCGGTCGTCAATGTGACCCTCAAGAGCGGCACGAACAAGTTTCATGGCAGTGCGTCGGAGTACCTGCAGAACAGCTATCTGAATGCGGCGTCGTATTTTTCCAAGACGGCTGGCCATCTCGTTTACAACTACTACGGGGGGACGTTCGGCGGGCCGATTCTCAAAGACAAGTTGTTCTTTTTTGGCGATTACTTCCGCACCTCAGACCACGAAGCGAACGCAAACACAATCACCATTCCCTTCAAGTCGGCGTCAACCTGCGTCAACGGGTTCATAGACCTGAGCGCAGGATTGAAAGCTCCGACGGGTGGCGCTACATACGGAGTTGGCCAAATCTTTGATCCTTCCACGGGAACGAACGGCAGCGGCCGGACGCCGTTTGCCAACAATCAGATACCTTGCGGTCGAGTGAATCCGGTCTCCCTCAAGATTCTTGCGCTGCTGCCGGCGCCCAACCAGAACCTGAATAGCACCGGTTCACCGAGCAACAACTACTTTGCTACGCTGCCCTTTCAAAAGACTTCTAACACGGCAGACGGCAAGATTGACTATCAGCTCAGCTCTCGCGATCACCTTTCCGCGCGCTACAGCTACCAAAAGAGCGGAGTGTTCCAGGCGCCGGCCTTCGGTGCAGCAGGCGGAGGTCCGGCCAACGGGGCTTTCGCTGGAACCGGCAAGCAAACTGCGTTCTCTACCAGCATCAATTACAGCCGCGCGTTCTCGGCCACCCTGGCGACTGAATTTCGATTCGGCGTCGCGCACTATCGCAACGATGCGCAGCCGACCGACTATGGCAGCAGCGATGCGACGGACATTGGCGTACCCGGCGTGAACATTTCTGGTCAGCCGTTCACGGCTGGGCAGGTTGGTATCAACATTGGCGCGTTCAGCGCTCCTACGATCGGCTACTCCGCTTCACTCCCATGGATTCGCGCGGAGGCGAACATTGACCTGGTCAATCACTGGACCAAGGTGTTTGGCAATCACACGCTGAAGTTTGGCGTTGACGTTCGCCGGATCCGCGATGAACTTTTACAGGATCAAACGTTCAGCCCACGCGGCGTTTACACGTTTGGTGAGAATCAGACGTCGATTTCCGGTGTTGGAACCAACTTTTCGAACGATCTGGCCTCTTTCCTGCTCGATGTGCCGAATGCGGCCGGACGCGACCTGAATACATTCTTCCCGGCGTATCGGCAATACTGGCTGTTTTCCTTCGTCGGAGACAAGTGGCAGGCGACGCCGAAACTGACCATCGACTATGGCGTTCGTTGGGAGTTGTACCCGCCCGCTACTCCGGCAAAAACTGGTGGTTTTTCCAACTATGATCCGGCCAAGCACCAACTTGTGCTTGCCGGTGTAGGCATCAATCCTTCGAACCTCGGCCTGACCAATCGGAAGACTTACTTCGCGCCACGGACAGGATTCGCGTATCGCGTGACTGAAGGGACCGTCATCCGCGGCGGCTTCGGCATCAGTTACACGCCATTCCCTGACAACACCTACGCCTACAATTACCCGGTCCGCGCCAACAATGCTTATGGCCCAACCGGGACCAACTCTGGCTATACGCCAGCCGTACTCGCGGATCTGACCACGACAGCTACCTTCCAGGCAGGTTTTCCCGCGCCCGTAGCCATTCCCATTCCCAGCAACGGAATCATTCCCGTTGCGGCCGGATCAACTCTGGCTTCGTCATCGTTCGTGTATATCCCGCAAAATTTCTTCAATCCTTATGTAGAGTCATTCAACCTGGCGGTGCAGCAGGCATTGCCCGGCAACTTCTCGCTGCAACTCTCCTTCGTCGGTAATCACGGCGTTCACATTGCCACGGCGCAGAACATCAACCTACCGACGACCTTCAACGGTGGAGCCGCGAGTGACCCTGACTTCAGCGCGATTGACCCCGCGAGCGGCTTGCAATACAAGCGCACGGCGGCCACGAACGACTTTTTCCTCGGTAATTCAACGAACTACGAGTCCCTTCAAGTGCAGTTGACGCGCAGGTTCAGCAAGGGCTTGGCAATGACGTCAGCTTTTACCTACGGCAAAGGCATGGGCTATCAGAGCGGCGACGACGGTGGTCTGACTTTCTATGCTGAAAAGCGTCGCAACTATGCGCCGAACGATTTCGACCGGAGACTGAACTACGAACAATCCTTCACTTATGAGCTTCCTGTCGGACCCGGCAAGGCCTTTCTGTCGAATGGGTTTGCGGGACGTGCGATCGGTGGGTTCAAGATCTCCGGTGTTGTATCTCTGGTGACCGGCACGCCCTTCACGGTGACGGCAAACGGTGGAACTCTGAATACTCCGGGTGAAACCCAGACCGCAAATCTGACAGGCGCTTATAGCGTCCTTCACCACATTGGCAACGGCAATCAATGGTTTGACAAGACGGCGTTCTCTCAGCCGGTTGGATGCACGCCGAACGCCCCTTGCTCTCCGATTTCTGGAGTCACCGTGGGTAATCTGGGCCGGAACGCGTTTTATGGTCCGGGGTATGTGCAGGACAATGTGTCTGTGTTCAAGACCTACTCCCTGTTTGAGAACTACACGCTCGATTTGCGCGCCGACGTAATGCAGCTGAGCAATACGCCGCAGTTTGCAAATCCACAGGCGTCGCTGACAAGCGGTCAGTTCGGTCAGATCACAAGCGTGGTCGGCAGCGGAACGGGCGCGAACGGGATTGGCGGCGGCAGGTCGATGCAGTTGGCGCTGATTTTGAAGTTCTAACAGAACCTATAGCCGTACTCATACCCAGCAAAGGCGCTCCCGCGAGGGTAGCGCCTTTGCTCCTTTCAGCCAGCTTGCGACCTAATCAGGGATAAATGCGGTTCAGGGTGCGAGCGAAAGGGATCGTTTCGCGGACGTGCTCCAGACCGCAAATCCACGCCACGCAGCGCTCGATGCCCATGCCGAAACCGGAGTGCGGGACGCTGCCGTATTTGCGCAGATCGAGATACCACTGGAAGGCGTCCATGGGGAGATTGTGTTGCTCAATGCGCGTCTTGAGCAGATCGTAGTCGTCCACGCGCTGCGAGCCGCCGATGATCTCACCGTAGCCTTCGGGCGCCAGGACGTCTACGCAGAGAGCCTTGGTAGGGTCGGCCGGGTCGGGCTGCATGTAGAAGGCTTTAACATTGGCCGGATAGCGGTGCACCATAACCGGCCTGGGGAACTGGTTGGATAGGTAGGTCTCGTCGGGGGAGCCGAAGTCGTCGCCGTAGGTGTGTGCGTTTTCGATGAGGCCGTTTGCGTGGGCGTCGAGGAGCATTTGATGGGCGTCGTCGTAGCTGAGCTTCGGAAACGGTACGCGCTCCCCATCGGGGCCGGTGGCGACGATGGCTTCCAGCTTCGCGACGTCCTTGCCGATCACTTTGAGGTCGGTGCGATGGGTTTCGAGGACGCGGGTCACGATGTGGCTGAGGAAGTCGTCGGCGAGCTGCATCAGGCCTTCGAGGTCCAGGTAAGTGACCTCGGGCTCGATCATCCAGAACTCGGTGAGGTGGCGGCGGGTCTTGGATTTCTCGGCGCGGAAAGTGGGGCCGAGGCTGTAGACCTTGCCGAGCGCCATGGCCGTGGCCTCTACGTAGAGCTGGCCAGATTGCGTGAGGAAGGCCTTGCCATCGCCGAAGTAGTCCATCTCGAAGAGCTCGGAGGTTCCCTCGCAGGCGTTGGGCGTCAGGATGGGGGGGTCGGTGCGGAAGAAGCCGTTGGTGTCGAAGTACTCGGCTGCGGCGCGCATGATGGTGGCGCGGACTCGCAGGATAGCGGCCTGGCGGGGGGTGCGGAGCCAGAGGTGGCGGTGCTCCATGAGGAAGTCGGGGCCGTTTTCCTTGAGCTGGATGGGGTAGGGTGTGTCGTCAGCGATGCGCTGGGTGACGTCGACGCCGCTGACGTCGAGCTCGAAACCGGAGGGTGCGCGGGAATCGGCGCGTACGGTGCCCGTGACGATGAGGGAGCTCTCGAGGGTGAGGTTCTTGAGCGTGTCGAAGACAGCTTCCGGAACGGCGGCTTTGGGCACGATGCCCTGGACGGTTCCGGTGCCGTCGCGGAAGGTCGGAAAGAGAAGCTTGCCGGAGCTGCGGAGATTGTAAAGCCAGGCGCGCAGGGTGACGATCTGGCCTTCGTGCGCGCCGAGATCGGCGATGGTCGTGAGGTTTTCCGGGGCTATGGTCGAGGTAGACATTGACCACCAGTTTACGCCGCGGAGCAGGTGCCGGACATTTCGTGCTCGAGACGTCCGCGCGGCACCCGGTCAGATTGTCGCCAGCATGGCGGCGAGCAGTGCGGTGCGGGGGACCAGATGAGCGCGCTCGATGTGCTCGTGGGCGGCGTGCGCTCCGGCTCCTACGGCTCCCATGCCATCGAGTGTAGGCACGCCGAGCGCGGCGGTGAAGTTGCCGTCGGAGCCGCCGCCGGTGGAGGCTTCTTCGAGTGCGAAGCCGAGCTCGGCGGCAAGTGTGCGCGCCTGTTTGAAAAGGGCGACGGTGCCGGGCCTGCGCTCCATGGGAGGGCGGTTGATGCCGCCGGTGATGGCGAGTTTGCAGGCTGGATCGGTCACGCGGAGGCCTTGCATCAGGCGGTCGACGACCTTCGCGTCGGCGGCGTTCCTGATGCGGGCGTCGATCTGGGCGCTGCACTCGGCCGCGATGACGTTGGAGCGTGTGCCCCCTGCGATGACGCCGACGTTGAGTGTGCGACCTTTGCCGAGGTTGGTGAAGTTGGAAATGGTTTCGACCAGGCGGGACATTTCGAGTACGGCCGAGTGGCCGCTCTGGAAGTCGACGCCCGAGTGCGCGCCCACGCCTGTGACATGGAGGTCGTAGTGGCCCACACCTTTGCGGGATGTCTTGTAGGCGAGGCCCTGCGCCGGTTCGAGAACGAAGACTGCGGCACACTGCTGGGCGAGCTTCTCGGTAATGTGGCGGGAGATGGGGCTGCCGATCTCCTCTTCGCTGTTGAGCAGCAGCGTGACGGGGCGCTCCATAGCAAGTTCGCGGAGGATGCGGATCGCTTCGACGGCCATCATCACGCCGGCTTTCATATCGAGTACGCCTGGGCCGTAGATTTTGCCGTCCTTTTCACGCCACGGCATGGCGGCTAGCGTGCCAATGGGCCACACGGTGTCCAAATGGCCCAGCAGAAGCACACGCGAACGCCGGCTGCGTGCTGGCCCGAAGCGGAGCTCCAGCACGTCGCCAAAGTGGCGCTGCTTATGACGGTTGATTCGTGCGCCGAGTGGCGCGGCCATTGCGGAGACTGAATCGTTGGCGCGGTCGACCGCGGTTTTGTCGTCCGAAGGCGACTCTATTTCAACCAGTGCGCGGAGCTGCTGGAGTAAGGAGGTCTGGTTCGTTTCCGCGGCGCGCCGAATGTCTGTCAGTCTCATGACAGTAGCGTATCGGAGTTCGGACCGGGAGCTTCGCGTGCAGATTCTGCATCGAAACCAGAGTCGCTGACGTTGCGACAAGAATACGAGGAGGCACGAGCATGGATCGCAGCGCATCGGCAGTTTGGCATGGCGGGTTGAAGGACGGCAAAGGCACCATCAGCACGCAGAGCGGGGTGTTGAAGGATTCGCAGTACAGCTTCAGCACGCGGTTTGAGAACGGCGTGGGCACTAACCCTGAAGAGTTGATTGCGGCGGCGCACGCAGGGTGCTTCACGATGGCGTTGAGCGGTCAGCTTACCAGCGCGGATTTTGTTCCAGAGTCGCTGGAGACGACCGCAGTTGTGACGATGGAGAAGACCGACGACGGGCCGACGGTGACGAAGATTCACCTGACGACCCGAGCGCATGTGGCGAAGATCGATAAGGCGAAGTTCGACGAGCTGGCTAAGAAAGCAAAAGAAGGTTGCCCGATCTCGCGATTGTTGAAAGCCGCGGAGATTACGCTCGACGCGCAGTTGGTCTAGCGGCCGTGGCCGGGGCGGAAGCCGTGTTGAACATAAGCACCTACTCCAGCCCAGCCGCAAGCTGGAGCCTGTCTGTTGGTCAGTGACTCGGCAGGGTGGCGCACGTGACGCATTGGAAGAACGGTGGAACCTTCTGGTTGGCGACCATCTCGCGGGTGCTGTGGGCCACGGCGAGGTCTGCGCCGCAGGTGGCACAAGGCTCATGGGTGCAGCCGTCGAACATGCCGGGCCAAGGCATGCAGATGACGTGGAGTTCCTCATTCTCGTCAGGGGTGTCGAACTTTAGTTTGCCGGCTTCGATCATCTCTGCGAGGCGGATAGCGGCTTTGGGATTCTTTGCGAATGCGTCTCGAAGCGCTTCTCGTTCGTTCATGCTGGACTCCTCGACGTCTGGGGTCAGTGAGCGTGAGTGTGGTCGTGGGTGTGGCCGCCGGGGCCGTGGTGGTGGTGCGAGTGGCCATCGATGACCTCCGGCTCTGGAGGTGAGCAACAGTCGCCGACCGTGATGCAATCTGTGACTTCGACCTGGATGGTGGTGTGGTGAATGCCGAAGTGGGAGCGCAGTTGATGGTTCACGCTGTCCAGCAGACTTTCGCTCTGGCTCAGGTCCATGTCGGAGACTTGGATATGACTGGCGAGCGCGTGCGATTGTGAGCCAAGGCTCCAGACGTGGAGGTCGTGTACGTTGATCACGCCGGGCACCTTCTCCATGGCGGCTCGAATGTCAGCCAGGCGGAGGTTGCGAGGCGTGCCTTCGAGCAGGATGTGCAGCGTTTCGCGAACGATACCCGCGGAGCTCCAGAGGATCATGCCCGCGATGATCAGCGACAACAGGGGATCGATCCATTGATAGCCGGTGAGCAGGATGCCCAGGCTGCCAAGGATGACGGCGGCGGTGGATAGCGTGTCGCCGAGCATATGGAGGAAGACACTGCGAATGTTCACGTCGCCGGAAAATTTCCAGAGCAGGGCGGCGATGGCACCGTTCATGAGTACACCGGCGGCGGCGACGGCCATCATCAGGCGCGGCTGGACCGTAACGGGACTGGCGAAACGATGGATGGCGGCGACAGCAATCCAGCCTGCCAGAACGACGAGTGTGAGCGCATTGACGAAGGCAGCGAGGACTCCGGCGCGCTGGTAGCCAAAAGTCTTCTGATCGGTCGCCGGGCGGCCCTGCAGGTAGACGGCGACGAAACTGAGCAGGAGGGCGAGGAAGTCCGAGACATTGTGGCCGGCTTCGGACAAGAGAGCGAGCGAGTGGGCGCGCATGCCGAAGAAGAGCGTGGCCAGAATGTAGAGCAGCGTGAGGCCCAGCGAGAACTTGAGGATGCGCTTCATGCCGCCGCTGGTAGAAGCGGGCCTGGTGGCTTTGGCGCTCGCGGATTTCTCATTCCCGTGCATGTCTCCAGTGTAGTCCGATGGGGCTGGGGTGGGCTATCTGGCCTGCTTATGAGCAGCGTTCGCCGTCTCAAACGGGAGTTCACGCTGGGGCCTCATGCGCAGCCCGCTCCAGACCTCGCTCACGACAATACTGTTGCCAGGGTTACGGGGGTCGTAGCGGACCTGCACGGGCTGGTCGATACGGTAGCCGGCGGTGGATTCGGGTAGCAGGGAGACGTCCTGCGCGCAGTCGTAGGTGACTCCGGCGATGCGGTAGCGATAGAGCAGAACTTCGGGCGTGGGGCTGATGCTTTCCTCGCCGGCCAGGTTTCGCGCGTCGACGATGCTGCCGTCGGTAAGGCGCCCGGAGAGGGCGAGGCTCTCGCGGCGGCGGCGCTCCAGTTCCTGCTCGGACGGGCGCCGGCTGCGGACGATATACAGGGCGAGACCGGCAGCAGCCAAGGCTCCGGCGGCGACTCCAGCGGTCATGCGCGGATGCGACGGGATGCGGCTCTGCTGCACAAGATGCGAAAGCTGCTGGAAAAGGCGGGACATGTGGGAACTCTCTGAGCATAGAACATGGGTGGGGAAAGGGCACGGCGATATACTTCACTGTGCGCTTAATCAAAGAGAATTCGCCCGGACTTCCCGTTTTCGAAACACCGCGTGCTCACCCACTCGATCTTGGACCTGACGAAAACGGTGTTCGTCGCCGCGTGCGCTCGACCACTGTGCTGTGTGTGCGGCGCGGTGATGCGATGGTCATGGCCGCCGACGGCCAGGTAACGCTGGGTGCAACGGTGATGAAGCATTCGGCGAAGAAGATCCGACGGCTGTACAACGAGAAGATTCTGGCGGGATTCGCGGGGTCGACCGCAGATGCGTTTTCGCTGTTCACCCGCTTTGAGGCCAAGCTGGAGCAGTACGGCGGCAATCTTGGGCGATCGGCCGTGGAGCTTGCGAAGGACTGGCGGACCGACAAGTTGCTGCGGCAGTTGCAGGCGCTGTTGATTGTGGCGGATGAGAAGCAGATGTTTCTGCTCTCAGGCGATGGCGACGTCATCGAACCGGACGCGGTGGGCGATGGGGCGATTGCGACCATCGGATCGGGCGGGAGCTATGCGCTCGCGGCGGCGACTGCACTGATGGAGAATACGGAGTTCAGCGCGCGCGAGATTGTGGAGCGCAGCATGAAGATCGCGGCGGAGATTTGTATCTATTCGAATCTGAATGTCACTGTGGAAGAGTTGAAGGCGGGCGCGTAGCACATGGCAATTTATCTACCAGGCACCGCTGAAGATCAACCCCTTGCGCTGGACGACCTGACACCGCGCGAGATTGTTGTTGAGCTGGATAAATACGTTGTTGGTCAGGCTGCTGCCAAGCGTGCCGTGGCCGTGGCGCTGCGCAATCGTATGCGGCGGCAGAAGCTTTCGCCGGAGCTGGCGGAAGAGATCATGCCCAAGAACATCTTGATGATCGGGTCGACCGGGGTGGGCAAGACAGAGATTGCACGCAGGCTGGCCAAGCTGACCAACTCGCCGTTTCTGAAAGTGGAGGCGTCGAAGTTTACCGAGGTCGGCTATGTGGGCCGCGATGTGGAGTCGATGGTGCGCGACCTGGTGGAGATCGCGATCGACATGGTGCGCGAAGAGAAGCTCGACGAGATTGAAGACCGCGCGGAACTGGCGGCGGAGGATCGGCTGATTGATTTGCTCTCGGCACAGGGTGCTGCCAATGCCGGTGCTGCGCAGGCCTATGTGCCAGAGGCGGGACATGGGGCACCCGGACCGGTGCCGGCGCCTGGCCCCGTAGTTGTTCCGGAGACTCTCGAGGCGAGGCCTGGAGAGACGCAAGGACAGGCCAAGCTGGCAATCGTTCCAAAGAGCGACGCCGAACGCGCGCGCGAGAAGGAACGCCTGCGGCATCAGTTTCGCGAAGGCAAGCTGGATGAGCGGTCGGTGGAGATTGATGTTCGCGACCGAAACATGCCGCAATTCGAAATTATTTCAAACCAGCCCCCCGAAGAGCTGGAGCAGAGCGGCATCAAGGATATGTTGCCCGGTCTGTTCGGCCAGCGCAGCCGGAAGCGGTCGATGAAGGTGTCCGACGCGTTTGACTATCTGGTGCAGGAGGAGGAGCAGCGCCTAGTCGATATGGACCATGTGGCGCGCGTGGCGGTGGAGCGCGTGGAGGACTCCGGCATTGTGTTCCTCGACGAGATCGACAAGATCGCCGGACGCGAAGGCGGACACGGCCCGGACATCTCACGCGAAGGCGTGCAACGCGATATTCTACCGATCGTCGAAGGAACGACGGTCAACACCAAATATGGCAACGTTTCGACGGACCACATTCTGTTCATTGCGGCGGGCGCGTTCCACGTATCGAAGCCGAGCGACCTGATTCCGGAGTTGCAGGGGCGCTTCCCGATCCGCGTGGAACTGCTCGCGCTGACGGTGGAGGACTTCCTGCGCATCCTCACCGAGCCGCGCGCGTCGTTAGTGAAGCAGGCGATAGCCCTGCTCGAGACCGAGGGTCTCAAGCTGGAGTTCACGCCCGAAGCATTGAGTGAGATGGCGGACTTTGCTTTCCGCGTGAACGAGCAAACGGAGAACATCGGCGCGCGGCGGTTGCATACCATCATGGAGAAAGTGCTGGACGAGATCAGCTTCAACGCGCCGGATATGGCGAAGCCGGCAGAGGGCGTCGCCGCGGCGATGAAGGTTCCGCCCATCGGCGAGCGCACGACGGACAAGGGCCTGGTGGAGCGAGTGGTGGTGGTGGATCGCGACTATGTGCGCCAGCAGGTAGCGGAGATTGTCAAGAATCAGGATCTGAGCCGTTACATTTTGTAGGCAGCTCTATTGCAAGGAGCAGGCGCGATATCCTTGTACAAACAGATATGAACCGATCCCCGCACCAGGAGAACGCGTGAACGCCCCGACCCTGCGCCGGCCGCTGCTTGTGTACCTTGTGCTGCTGTTACCGGTAATGGGACTGGCGACGCGGTTCGATCCGTACATTATCGATGGCGACGCCGTGGCCTACATGGACATCGCCGATTTGCTGCACGCTCACCAGTGGGCGAGTGCTGTGAACGGATATTGGCACCCGCTTTACCCGGCTCTACTTTGTGTTGGGCAGATAGTCGGGCACACATCGCGTTGGGACGAACTCGGCGCGTACTATGTGGTGAATTTCCTCATTTTCCTTGCGCAGGTAGCGGCAATGCTCGCGTTTACGACAGGGCTGATCCGTCTGCGTGACAGTCTGGTTGCTACTCCTGCGCTGCTGCAGGTGAACGCCATACGGTTGCTGGGGCTGGCGCTGCTGGTGGTTTCGGCGCAGCGCGAGCTGTCAATGGGCAGGGTGCGACCCGATGGGCTGCTGCAGGCGCTGATCCTCGCGGCGCTTGCGATGCTTATGTTCGCGCTGGCTTCCAACCGCATCGTGTACGTGGCGTCTATGGGTGTGTTTCTGGGCCTGGCTTATCTGACGAAGTCGTTCGCGCTGGTGTTTGCGCTGCTGGCCATTGTCACTCTGGTGCTGTTTTCATGGCGCGTGCAGCGACGCCCGTTGACGCAGTCGATTGTTAGCGGAGCCGTCGCTTTTGTTGTCTTCGCGGCGATCGCGGGGCCGTACGTTGCGGCCCTGTCGAAACAGAAGGGCCGCTTCGATTTCGGCGATTCGGGAGGCCTGAACTATGCCTGGTATGTCAGTGGCACGGAGAAGATGCACCTTGAGCCGTCGATGACGAAGGACTTCGGCTCGGCAAGCGTTAAACTCGTGCATCCCGAGCAACAGTTGATGGCGAGTCCCGGCGTATACAGCTACAAGGGTCATCCGCTCGGGACCTATCCTGCCTGGTTCGACACAACTTATTTCAATGAACGTATCGTTCCGCACTTCAATCTCAAGCGGCTCGTCAAACAGGACTCGCGCAATGTGTTGATGGTGTTGCGGTATGTGCTGAATCATCCGGAGCCGTGGATATTGCTTGCTGTCTTGCTGTTTGCGGGCGCGAGCCTGCGCCGCGGTTTACGTGTGAGCCGATTCTGGTGGCCGCCGGTCGCGTTGGGACTGGCAATGTGGGTGATCTACGGCATGGTGAACGTCGAGGAACGCTACGTTACGGTCGCATACTTTGCCTTGCTGCTGCCCATGTTTGCCGCGCTTTGGCCTGCTGCGGAGAACGGGTCGAGAACGACCGACTCGTTGCGTTCCGTGGCCAGCGCGCTGGTCCTGCTGGTGGCATTTCTCGCGCTGGGCGAAACATTGCGGGAGGCGCTGCAACTGCGTCGCGACGAGTCGGTGAAGAGCTTTGCACACGGTTGGGACAACCCGCAGATTTTCGGTGCGGCACACGGTCTGCTCGCAATGGGAGTCCGACCCGGTGATGAGATCGCGTGCGTCGGCACCATGGCCTGCCTGAACGATCTTTACTGGGCGCGGCTGGCCGGTGTTCAGATCCTGACGGAGGTGTACGCGCCGGACGCGAAGCATCTTATCAATCAGCTTGGCGCGCTGCCGAATCGCGAACAGGTGTACGACGTGGTGCGCGGGCAGGGTGCTCGCGTGCTTGTGGGCAGTTTCGACCCCGGCGAGATGAACGCTGCTCATCCGGCTTCGGTTGGTTGGGTGCGGCTGGGCGAAACGAGCTACTATGCGCTTCCGCTGCAGTTGCCGGGCAGTGATACTGGATCGAAGGAAGCGCGATGAACGAAGCTTTGTTTGGCGTTGGGGAATCAGTCGAATTGACCGTGGTGATGCCTTGTCTGAATGAGGCGGAGACGCTCGCGGTGTGCGTCGACAAGGCACTTGCGGCATTGCGCGAAAACGCGATCAGCGGCGAGGTCGTGGTAGCGGACAACGGCTCGACCGACGGCTCGCAGGCGATCGCTACTGCACACGGGGCGCGTGTTGTCGCGGTTCCTGTACGCGGGTATGGAGCGGCGCTGAACGCGGGAATCACCGCGGCCCATGGGCGTTTCGTGCTGATGGCCGATGCGGACGACAGCTACAATTTTGCGCATATACCGCGCTTTCTGGCGGAGCTCCGCGGAGGCGCCGACCTCGTGATGGGCAACCGGTTTCGCGGCGGCATCGGTCCGGGCGCCATGCCTGTGCTGCATCGCTACCTTGGCAATCCAGTATTGAGTCAGTTGGGACGTGCGCTGTTTCGCGCGCCGATTGGGGACTTTCATTGCGGCATCCGCGCCTTTTCGCGCGCCGCGTACGACCGGCTCGGCCTGCGAACCACTGGCATGGAGTTCGCAAGCGAGATGGTGGTGAAGGCTTCGCTGCTGAAGCAGAAGATCGTGGAGGTGCCTACGACGTTGCAAAAGGACGGTCGCAGCCGTCCGCCGCACCTGAAGACGTGGCGCGATGGCTGGCGGCATCTGCGGTTTCTGTTGATGTACTCGCCGCGCTGGCTGTTCCTGTTTCCGGGCCTCACGTTGATGCTGGGCGGCTTCGCGCTGATGGCGTGGCTGCTTCCGTCGGAGCGTCCACTGGGGCACGTCAATCTCGGCGTCGACACGCTGGCCTATGCCGCGGCCGCGGTGCTGTTGGGTTTTCAGCTTGTGTTTTTCGGAGTTGCGGCGAAGGTGTTTGCCATCACCGAGGGGCTTCTGCCGGAGGATGAAGATTTTAATAGCTGGTTCCGCTTCGTGACCCTGGAGACCGGGCTGATTGTGGGTGTGCTGCTCGTGCTGGCGGGCCTTGGAATTGCGCTGTCGTCGGTGAGCGCCTGGGCGCACGCGGGCTATGGCGCGCTGCCTCCGGTCCAGATGATGCGGCGAACACTGCCCGCGATGTTGTGCTTGATGCTGGGGACGGAAGTTTGCTTCGCAAGCTTCTTTTTGAGTCTGCTGGGTCTGAAGCGACGCTAGTCGTCGCCGTGGCCGCGGAAGGTCCACTTTCGCACCGGGCCGACGTCCACATGGACGAACTGACTAACGGGGTAATACCCGACGCCGCCGGCCTGCAGGCTGAGCGCCATGTCGCGGAGTTTGCGCGTGGCCACGCCAGGGACGCGGATGTCGATGGCTCTGGCCTGCGTGTGCTGCGAGTTCCGGGCGACGCCCGTATTGGCGCTGCGCGTACGCAAAAAGTTGTTGCTCCAGGGGGTGCGGTAGCCACAGACGATGTCCACGACAGAGTTTTGCCGACCGAGTTTGCTGAGCAGGTTGTGCAGTAGATCGAACTCTTTTGGGTCGTAGTGGCTGGTGTCCTCGGTGCGGTGGTCGCGGAGGAAGTAGTTGAGCCTGGTCATTGCGGCGGGCAGGTAGGTATTGCCGACGCGGTAGACGACATCGATGCTTTCGCCGGTGTGCAGGTGGTGGAGCTTGAGATGGTATTTTTGGCCCGTAGGAACCATGTCGGGGAGGGCGAGCTCCCCTGGGGAAAGCGATCCATTGGTGTCGAAAGCGCGCGCAGGCGTGCTCGCCGCCGCGAGCATGGAGAGGAATACAAATACGGCTAAACGTTTACTAGTGAGCGTTTTGCGAGGCGCGGTTGGCGTCATGGTGTGGCTGCAGGTCAAGATTGAATCTCCGAAGGAGGGCCCGAAATGTGTGATCGACGAATGGCTATTGCGAATCGTCATTCAGTTCTTCCATTCTAACGGTAGTCGGGGATAAATGTTGGGCAGAGGATAATGACCAGGGCTAAGACGTTAGACTGAACAAACTATGACACTTACCGATGTGCAGGCGCGGGTGCTGGGTGCGCTGATTGAGAAGGAGATTACGACGCCGGAGAATTATCCGTTGTCGCTGAACGCGCTGCGGAACGCCTGTAACCAGAGTTCGAGCCGGGAACCGGTGATGACGCTGGCCGAAGACGAGGTTCGTCAGGCGCTGCATGTGTTGCAGGATATGGGCTTAGCGGACGCGTCGAATGACGCGCGGGTGGCTAAATTTGAGCATCGGGTGCGGGACCGTTTGGAGTTGCGGCGCGATGAGACGGCTGTGATTTGTTTGTTGCTGCTGCGTGGGCCGCAGACGCCGGGGGAGCTTCGGACGCGGTCGGAGCGGATGTTCAAGTTCGATGATCCGGCGCAGGTGGTGGGGACGCTGCAACGCCTCGCCGGCCGGGAAGTGCCGCTGTGTGTTCCACTTGCGAGGCAGCCGGGAGCGCGGGAGAGCCGCTGGGCGCAGCTGCTTTCAGGCGCTGTGGAGGCCGGGGAGGCGCCGCGCGCTGAGGGTGGACTGGCGGGGCAGGTGGAGGAGTTGCGGCAGGAAGTGCGGGGGCTGCGGGAGAGGCTGGACCGGTTGGAGGGGCTCGAATAACGTGCTTCTCAGGCCGGGATAGAGGACTTTTGTGGCTTTGAAACAGCTTTTAGCGCGAGTTGGCGCGCAGACGAAAAAATGGGCGCCCCGGAGGCGCCCATTTCCTTGCGCGACGGGTTCGACGCTTACATGTTGGTGTTGCCGGCGCGCATGTCTTCGTTGAAATGCGGTTTGATGAAGTTGAGGGCGTCCTGGACCTCGGCCTGGAACTGGGCCTGGCGGTCGGTGAGCTCGGGGGTGGGGGAGGCCGAGTCTCCGGTGATCTGAAGGAGGCCGGCGGCGGCGAGCCTGGCGGCGCAGGCGGTGAGCTCGGCGGTGGTGGTGTTCAGGTATTGAGCGTCGCGGGGGTCGGCGATCCAGACCGGGGCGTTGCCGCCGAGGACGCCAGAGAGCCAGTAGACCTTGGCGGCCAGGAAGTCTGTGCGGCGGGCTTCGGTGGTGTCGTTGAATATGAAGATGCGCTGCTTCATGCTGTAGTAGCGGGTGGTGACGGGGACGGGCTGGCGGTTGCCGGATTTGGTGAGTTCGAGCTGCCCCTGGTCGATGGTCTTGCGGACGGCGTTGTAGATGAATCCTTCGGCGAAGGGCTGTTCGAGCGCGGTGACGACTTCGGCGAAGGTCTGGGTGAGCGAGGCGGAGATGCGGGCGTGCAGGGTGGGGGCGTCGCCGGTCTCGAGGTGGATGTCGCCGTGGACGATGTGCGTGTCGGCACCGGAGGTGGAGCCGTGGAACGGCCAGGCGAAGGTGCTGAAGCTGAGGGGGAGTCCGAGGAGGGCGAGGTAGCAGTCGGGGCGCGGGTTGAGGAGGCGGCGGGCGCTCTGGGAGAAGTAGGTCGAAAGTTCGGAAGCGAAGCGCGGATCGGCGGCGTTGAAGGCTTCGGAGAGTTCGAGGGTCTGGGTGTGGGCCGGGGTTTGGGCCGGGTCGGCGGCGAGCGCGAAGGTAAAGCGGGTGGTGGGGCGGCCGGTGTAGTCCTGGCCTGCGATGGCGTTGAGGACTGTAAGGCCTTCGGCCCGGGTGAGGGTTTCTATTTGTCCGGCGAGTGCGGAGGCGGTGCTGCTGCTCATGGTCGGTTGAGTCCTTCGGGTATCCAGATTCTTTCGGTTTGGCGTCCCTTTCATTTTAGCGGAGTGATGGGGAATGTTCTTGGGGAGACGGGCTGGGGGCTTGTGATGGCATCTACTACTTTGACTGACCAAGCCGTTTAGGCGAGATTGGAGACACCGTGACAGGGCAGCGAAATGAAGACATGATTTTAGTACCCCGTACCCCCACTGCAAAAATGTTGGCCGCCGCTAGGGATGAAGCGATGGCGGAAGACGCTAATGCCGTATGGAGGGAAATGATAAAAGAGTTTGAACGATCAAGCATCAAGAACAGCGAAGTGGCTTTGCGGTAGTTGGACTCTGCCAATCGCCAGATAATGAAAGTATCTGTCCATAATGCTCCATGATCTTTGTATTACAGTCTCCTGCTTATCTGAAGGAATAAACCCTGCGTTCCCGTGCCTTGGCTTCGTAGATAGGTCTGTGATAGAGGTTCTAAAGGCTTGGGTAATGTTGAGATTTTCTTGAAATATGCCCCAAGACCTTGCTCTCTGATCCCCTTCATTCGGGTTCATGTGATGCCTCAATCCTTCAACTGCGCGCGCACAGTTGATAGCGGCGGCGTATGGCCACGTTATAGCTAGTATCAAGTCGTTCAACGGTCTACTTAGCTGCTCGTCCCCGGTGAGCATTTTAGCCATGACTGGGATGTTTATATTTGCTATGGATACCAATGATTTCAAGCGGTCATCGCCTGGAATCGTAATCTCTTCCTTCCCATCTGGCCACACGCACTTGTCCAAGTAAAGGGTCAGTCCGACGCCTTGCACAAAGCAAACTATATTCAGGGCTGTAGTAGCTAAAACTAAGGCGGTGTTGCGGTATTGGGAAACAAGCTCCGCTCTTGGTTCGTAATTTAAAACCAAGTCAACCGTAACTACCTCACGGGCGAAAGTGATTTCATATCTCTCACTTTCGCCCGTGTCCGTATATTCCCATGTGAATGGCAAAAGCGAACCGATTTCGTCCGGTGGGTGCACCGGCACGATCTTCCCTGTAAAGCGAATGGTTGGCATAGACGTACCAATCTATTCGACGGCGTGCAATATGTCACATGGCGAGTAAACGACCGCGACCGCATCCCGAAGTAGCAGAAGGCCCGGAAGCCTTCGAGCGATTCCAGCAGGCTGTAAGGGCAGTCCTACGAGTTCCAAAGTCGTCTCTGCCGCCCAGCGCGTTCAAGCAAGCAAAAGAGCCGCGACCCGCGAAGGGTTAACGGCTCTTTTTTCCTCTATTCTGCCGAGTCTTTTCCTTCTCAGTTAGGGAGCGGTTCTGGGTCTACTTGCTTTCCAGTGAGAACATCCCACGTCAACCGCTTGCCCACGATCTGCGAGCAAGCCAGTTTGAAGCGGTCGAAATCATTCATGTTCAGGCGCTGATTGTAGCGGTAGGCTTGCTCATCCAAATAGCGGAAAAGATGGAAGGGTTCCACGCTCACATAGGTTCCGCTCAGACCGCGCTTCAACAGGCTCCAGTAGTTCTCCAAGCCGTTTGTGTGTGCCTTGCCATCGACATACTCTACCGCGCGGTCTACGACCGCGTGAGCGTATTGACCGGCCAAACCCTCATACGAGAGAAGCGCGTCCGTGTAGAGAGCCGCGCCAGCTTCTACATGCTTGCGTACCTCAGACTGCAAAGCGTGCTTCTTGCGGTTCGCTACGACCGTCGTGCGCACCTTACCGCCGCGCTCTAATATGCCCATAACGGCAACCTTGTCTTTCGCTCCTGTTCCCGTAATCCGACGGGCTTTCTTGTTCAGGTGCATGTTGCGGGCCTTACCGCCGATAAAAGTTTCATCCGCCTCAACTTCGCCAGAAAGAATGTTCTCGAATGAACCCTCATGCAGTGCAAAGCGAATACGGTGTGCCATGTGCCAAGCTGACTTCTGTGTAATTCCAAGATCGCGGGCGATCTCGCATGAGCTAATCCCATTCTTGCAATTGACGATTAGCCACATCGCGCAAAGCCACTTGTCCAAGCCGAGAGCGGAGTCTTCAAAAATGGTTCCTGTCTTTAGAGAGAACTTAGCCTTAGCGTGTTTTGCATAGCACTTATAGAGCCGCGCCGCCGCTAGATACGTGACGTGATCGGAGCCACACTGAGGGCAGTGAACCTTGCCATCGTCCCAGCGCAAACCAGCTAGAAATGCGCGGAAGTTGTCATAGTTGCTGAAGAAGATGATGGCTTGCTGAAGCGTCTTAGGCGTTTCCATGAATTGATTAGGCCTAAGATTTTACGGTCAGTTAAGTAAATAATTACCCTTGTGATGGACGCGGGCTCTCGCGTCTGGCTACCGGTCTGGTTACCCGACTGGCTACCCGTTTGGCGGGCTAAAGCGTCAGGACGTGGACACGTGGCCCTCGGAGGCTAAGGCGGGGTCAGGTTGAGGCGCGTTTTGGCGCGACTGAGGTCTTGCCCTGAGGTTCGTTTTTTGAATCAAGGGTCAGTTAGTGCTTTTCGCGCAGATGCTCGTCGATGTCGTCGAGTTTTTCGGCGAGCTGGTTGAGCTTGCGCGCCAGGCCTTGAATCTCGGTTTCAGACCGGCGGTTGACGTCGTAGTCCAGCTCGCCGCGAACGCGATCCTTGGTGTCCTGGCGGTTCTGGCTCATCATGATGACGGGCGCCTGGATGGCGGCGAGCATGGAGAGGAAGAGGTTGAGCAGAATGAACGGGTAGGGGTCCCAGGCGTGGAAGCCGAAGAGTGTGTGCTTGCCCAGCAGGATGTTGATGAGTGCGTAGGTGATGAGGATGATTCCGAACAGGATGATGAAGGTCCAGGAGCCACCAAATGAGGCGACACGGTCGGCGATATGCTGGCCGAAGGTCATCTCTTCCTCGATCAGCTCGTTGGAGTTGCGCTTAGCACGGTCGCGCACCAGTTGCTGCGAGGCGTGCATCTGGCGGGCGAGGACGGTGAGCATGTCGAGACCGGCCATGGGCTTGCGCTGCAGCAGGACGGCGATGTCGTTGTGGTCGACCTCGATGCAACTGGTGGGTTCGACGGCGACGGCGGTGGTTTGATGGGGTGTGCCCTCGAGCATGGAGGCGAAGCCGAAGACTTCTCCGTTGCCAGGCCGATCGATCAGGACTTCCTGCCCGTCGGCGTCCTCAATAAGGACGTTGACGGAGCCCGAAAGCACGACGTACGCGCCGCGGCTGGGTTCTCCGGCCTTGTAGATGCGCTGCCGGGAGGCGAAGTCGCGCAACTCCACCTGGCTGGCAAGGACACTGATTTCGTCCTCGTCGAGCAGGGCGAACAGGGGAACATGGCGAAGAGATTCCGGCGTGCAGGGCATAGAGGGCCATCGATCGGAGACGAAGTGGATATAGAAAGACGCAATCAGATTATCTGTTTGGCTGGTTGCTGACGATTTCTTTTCCGCCGCCGGTGGCGAGGACGTACACGGGGCCGGGAAGGGCGGGGAGATTGCGGGGCTCGTCGGTGGTGCTCTGCCAGAGGAAGATGCGCTGGGGCGATGTCCATTTCTGCGCGATGGTCTGGGGAGTTTCGAAGATGGGGGGAGCGTCGGGGAAGAAGCTGCCGTACCAGAGGTTGGAGCTGCGGCCTTCGAGGATATGGATGTCGCTGCGTTCGAGGTAGAAGCCGAGGGTGGAACCGGATTCGTACTCGCCGTGGATGGCGATGATGTCGCCTTTGTGGACGAGGGGGGCGATCTGGCGGGCGAGGTGCGCGGAGGTGAGGACGGGGGCGAAGGTCTGGAGGCCGAGGTGCGCGGCGAGCAGGAAGCCGAAGGCTCCGGCGGCGAGGGCGAGGGTGGCAGCGTGGGGGCGATCCCGACGGCGCAGCAGGAAGTGGATCAGGGTGCCGCCGAAGAGGCTGAGTGCGGCGATGGCAAGCGGCAGGCGGAAGAGGCCGAGAGCCTGCGCGTTGAGGTCGAGAAAGTGGCCCATGCTGAGTGCGTAGTCGCCGGGGTTCTGCTGGAGCAGCCGGGCGAGATCGGTGTGGGGAGCGGGCGCTTTGGTGTGAAGAAGGAACCAGCCTGCGGCGAGTGCGAAGGCCGTGCCGAGACAAAGCAGGACGGCCGCAATACGCCGGGCGGAAGCTCCTGCGTCGATCGATACGGCGGCTTCGGTTGGGCCTTGCGTGATCTGGGAAGCGACGGTGGTTTGTGCGGTTGGTTCCGGGACCCGGCGGGTTGTGGTTTGTGCTGCGGGTTGTGTTGTGGTTTGTACTGTGGTTTGTGTTGGGGTTTGTGTTGTGGTTTGTGTTGTGGTGGCCGAGCGATACAGGCTGGCCGAGGCTAACCACGACGCGAACAGGAGAGAGAAAGCGGGGAGCGCGGGGAGAACGTAGTACTCCTGCCGCGTGGAGAGTGAAAAGAAGAGCAGGGGGAAGGCAGCCCAGAGGATCAGGAAGAGCCGGGTGCGTTGCGATTGGCTGAGGGTGCGGGCGCGGAGGTTGGCCAAGAAGCGGCGCGTCCGAACGTTCTGGCCGATAGCGTGGAAGACGAATGCCGACCACGGCATGAGCCACACCAGGCAGAGTCCCCAGAAGAGCCAGAGCGGGGCGGTGTCGTAGTCGTGGGGGACGCGGAGGTTGAGGTAGCGGAGCAGGTGCTCGTTCATGAAGTAGAACCAGAACCAGCCGCGTACGTTGCCGTCTGCAGGCATAGGCACCTGCCAATGGCCGTGCGCGAACACGAACGGGGCAGGTTGCCCCTGGGTGGGGTTGGCGAGCCCGATGAGGATGTGCCACGGGGCGGCGATCGCGAAGAAGAGGAGCAGGCTGGTGAGGGGGTGGAGTTGACGGAGGCGCGTGGGGGTTCCGCGGAGGCCTCGGGTGAGTAGGAGGTAGACAAGGACGATGGCAACGGGGAAGACGACTCCGATGAGGCCTTTGGTGAGGACGTTGAGGGCGCAGGCGGTGGCGAAGGTGAAGGCGGGTCTGCGAGTGAGGGCTTCGGGGTCAGACTCGGTGCGGTAGAAGGCGTTGAGGGCGAGGCTGGTCCAGAGACAGACGCCGGCGTCGGGGATGGTGATGCGGGTGAAGAGGAAGATGCCGAAGCTGGAGAGGGTGATGAGCGCGGCATAGAGGCCGGCGCGGGAGCTGCGGAAGGCGCGGCGGGCGAAGGCTTCGATGCAGAGGGCGAGGAAGAGGACGGTGAGGGCGATGGGGAAGCGAGCGGCTGCGGCGAGCGCGTCGGGGGAGATGTGGCCGGTGAGCTGGGTGAGCTTCATGCTGGCGGCCATCGACCAGTACATGAGTGGGGCTTTTTCGAGATAGCGGATGCCGTTGGCGTAGAGGGTGACGTAGTCGTGGCGGAGCAGCATTTCGCGTGCGACTTCGGCGTGGACGGAGTCTGCGTCGTCGAGCAGCGGAGGCGCGAACAAGGTGAAGCTCGCATAGAAAACGACCCAGAGCAGGAGGATGGCGAAGAGCGTCGATCGGGGTCGCTGGGGCAGGGGAGGCACTGTGTTCAGTGTAATGAAGCAAAGAACGGCGAACAGCGAACGGCGAAGCGCGGGCGGCGAGCGTTACGCGGTACCTGCAACCCGGAACCCATAAGCGGCTTCGTCGGCTAAACTCAACATCTGTGGCAACCATGAAGCCAATCCGCGCGCAGGAGCAGCCGCTGGTGCAGATTTCTGCGCCGGGTGGGCCTGCGGCGGAGATGCTCTTTGGCGACTGGTATCCTGCGCTGCGCGCGGAGAGGCTGGCCAAAGGGGCCACCGCGGTAGCTACGCTGCTGGGGATACCGATGCTGCTGGGCCGCAAGTCGGACGGGGCGCTGTTTGCGATGCGGGATCTGTGCCCACATCGCGGCATTCCGCTTTCGGCCGGATGGTTCGACGGCGAAACCGTGCAGTGCAAGTATCACGGCTGGCGATTTGAACCCTGCGGCGGGCAGTGCCAGGAGATTCCCTCGCTGACCTCGCACGACCATCTGGAACCCACCAAGATCTATGCCAACGTGTTTCCGGTAGCCGAGCGGGACGGGTACGCCTGGGTCTACGTGCCGCCGGCTGGGGCCGGTCGCATTCTCGATGCCGCAACGCTTCCGGCGGTGCCTGAGTTGCCGAAGTTTGGGCCTCGGTTCCGGTCTGCGCACCTGGTGGCCGATCTGCCCTGCAACGTCGATCACGGCATTATCGGCCTGATGGACCCGGCGCATGGACCGTTTGTGCATCGGGCGTGGTGGTGGCGGAGCGCGGCCAGCATTCACGAAAAGACGAAGGCTTTCGAGCCGTTGGATGACCGAGAGCACGGTGGATGGAACGCCGGGTTTCGCATGTCGGCGCATACGCCTTCGTCGAACTCCGCGCCGTACAAGCTGCTTGGCAAGCCGGTGACGACGATCGATTTCACGCTGCCGAATCGCCGTTACGAAACGATTGTGGCGGAGAGCGCGGCGGGTAAGCGGCGGTGGTTCTCATCGCTGACGACGGTGACGCCAGTGACGGCTTCGACGTGCCGGATCGACGTACTGGCGGCGTGGGACATTGGGTATTATGTTCCGTTTGTCACGCCGATTGCACGGTACTTCGGCGCACGGTTCGTGGAGCAGGATCAGCAGACGATGGTCGAGCAGGCCCAGGGGCTGCGGTCGAACCCCGGCCTTATGCTGATTGACGACGCGGACAAGCCGGCCAAATGGTACTTCGCGCTGAAACAGCGCCGCCTGGCGGGGCGAGGGGAGCATCCGCTTTCCGGACCAGTGGAACTGCACTGGCGGAGCTGAAGGGGGCCGAAGTAGACTCGGGCGGTGGGGGCGGGATCGCTAACAGCTGCGCGGAAAGCCCTGGATGCAGCGAATGTCAAAGCGGTCCGCTGTTCCAGGCAAAATCACTGCCGTTTTGTGAACGTCGCGGTAACCGCTCGCGCCTCCTTCATGGTGACCGTGCAGCTGCCCATACCGGTGCATGCCCCGCTCCAGCCGGCGAAGGTACCACCCAATCCCGGCGTCAAGGTCAGGGTGACCACTGTTCCGCTCGGGAACTTTGCCGAGCAGTTGTAGGGGCAGATGAGCCCGGCGGGGATGCTGCTCACGAAACCGGTGCCTGTTCCGACCTCCGTCACGGTCAAGGCGAACTGTACCGCTGTCGTCGTGTTGAATGTGGCGGTCACCGCCCGAGCCTGGCTCATCGTGACCGAGCAGCTGCCGGTTCCGGAGCAGGCTCCGGTCCAGCCAGCGAATGTCGCACCTTGCGTTGGCGTCGCGGTCAACGCGACTATCGTTCCGCTGTTGTAGTTTGCTGAACAGATGGAAGGGCAGCTAATCCCCGCCGGAGAGCTGCTCACCGTTCCCGTCCCTGTTCCAGCTTCCGACACCGTCAGCGCAAACTGCACGACTGGGGCGGTAAAGGTCGCCGTGACGGCTCGAGCCTGGCTCATGGTGACCGAGCAGCTGCCCGTTCCGGAGCAAGCTCCGGTCCAGCCGGCGAAGGTTGAGCCCGACGTTGGCGTCGCGGTCAACGCCACCAGAGTGCCGCTGTTGTAGTTAGCTGAACAGGTTGAGGGGCAGCTGATTCCTGCGGGTGCGCTGCTCACTGTGCCTGTGCCTGTTCCGGCTTCCGACACCGTCAAAGCAAACTGCACGACTGCGGCAGTAAATGTGGCTGTGACGGCACGAGCCTGGCTCATGGTGACAGAGCAGCTGCCCGTTCCCGTACAAGCCCCGCTCCAGCCGGCGAAGGTTGAGCCTTGCGTTGGCGTCGCGGTCAACGCCACCAGAGTGCCGCTGTTGTAGTTTGCTGAGCAGGTTGAGGGGCAGCTGATTCCTGCCGGGGAACTGCTGACGGTGCCTGT
>JBBRNF010000001.1:0-564070 GCA_038230455.1 Terriglobales bacterium | reverse complement strand
GGTCCCCAGATCGAAGCCGTGCAGAGCGGTGAGACCATTTTTCAGCGAGACGCTCTGGTTCCGATCTACCGCGACGGTGTCCTTACCGACGTTTATTGGACCTATAGCTACAGCCCTGTACGCGATGCAGAAGGCCGCGTAGCCGGTGTCCTTGTAGTCTGCAGCGACACCACCGACGAGGTCGTCTCCTCCAGCCGTCTGCGCAGCACGGAAGAGCGCTTCCGGCACCTCTTTGAAAACTCCAGCATCGGTTTTGTACTCGCGGACCTGGAGGGCACCATCACCTATCTCAACTCATTTATGCTCAATCTCCTCGGGTATACAGCCGGGGAAGTGGCCGCCGGCAAGGTCCGCTGGACCGAAATTACGCCTCCCGAGTACGCCGAAGCGGACGCCAGAGCCGTCGAGCAGCTCCTTGCCACAGGTCGTGCGGAACCCTATGAGAAGGCCTATGTCGCCCGCAACGGCCGCCGCATCTCCCTCCTCCTGAGCGCTACCATGTTGCAGAAGGCCGACGGGACGCAGGAAGTTGCCGGCCTCTTCACCGAGATCAGCGACCTTCGCCGCGCCGAGAACGCCCTTCGCCATAGCGAGAAACTCGCTGCCGTGGGCCGTCTCGCCAGTTCCGTCGCGCACGAAATAAACAATCCGCTGGAGGCGATGACGAACTGCCTCTATCTCTTATCCACTGACCTCCATGGCCCGGACGCCCCCGCTTACCTCGCCCTCGCGCAGGAGGAGTTGAACCGCGTCGCCGCCATCACCACCCAGACCCTCCGCTTCCATCGCCAAAGCCACCCCCGGGAAGTCCGCTTTCCCGACCTCCTCAACGGTGTGCTCACCACCTTCCAGGGACGCTTTTTCTCGGCAAAAATCGAGGTCTGCCAGCGCATGCGCGAAGCTCCGCCGGTTCTCTGCTACGACGGCGACGTCCGCCAGGTACTGGCTAACCTCCTCTCCAACGCACTGGACGCCAGCCGCAACGGAGGCAAGCTATATCTGCGCTCGCAGCTCGGCACCCACTGGCGCACCGGCCGGCCGGGCCTGCACATCACCGTCGCCGACACCGGCCACGGCATGTCCCCCGAAGTCCGCGCCCGCATCTTCGAATCCTTCTTCACCACCAAAGACGCCACTGGCACTGGCCTCGGTCTTTGGATAACCTGCGAGATCCTCAACAGACACGGCGCGTCGATCCGCGTCAGGTCCCGCCAGGGGGAACCCCTCCACGGCACCGTCGTCTCCGTCTGGTTTCCCTTCGACGCTGCCCGGCGTCCGTAGGTGCCTGCCGCACCCCCTGCCAGCTCGCAGCCCGCCCGAGCCTCCACCGAGTCTTTTCCGCGCGACCTGCGTCTACACCTGTCAGCGGCCCGGGAGCCGTTCCCAGATGGCTTTGCAGCGTGCTCAACCATTTGCTCTCGCTTTCCTGTTCGCTTCCGCCTTCTCGTCTGCCCAGCAGCCGAATGTGCCCACACCCGCGACTCCGGCGGCCCAGGCCCCTGCCACCCCGGCAAACACCATCACGCGCAACGTCTCGCTGGTCGTGCTCGATGGCGTCGTGCTCGACAAAAAAGGTAATGTCGTAACTGACCTCAAGCGCGAGGATTTCAGCGTTACCGAAGACGATCAACCTCAGCAGATCCGCAATTTCGAGGTGCCGGGCGCAACCGTGCCGCCGCCCTCAGTCACCATCGATTCGACGGCCGACCTTCATCGCCTGGCCCCGCGCGCGCCGGTCAACATCGTCCTCCTCGACGAGTTCAACACCCGCTTTGAGGACATGGCCTTCGCCCGCTACTCGCTCAAGAAGTGGCTGGAAAAGCAGCCCGCCAAGCTGGACACGCCCACCATGCTGGTTGCCGTTGACCTGCAGCACTTTACGGTGCTCCGTGATTACACGCAGAACAAGGAAGAGATTCTGACCGCGCTCGACCATCACTTCGCAGCGTACCCCTGGCAGACTCACAACTTCACATGGGTAGCCGAGCGCTACTCCACGGCGTTCAACACGCTTCGCCGCGTGGCTGAAGCCACCGTGGGCCACCTTGGCCATAAGAATATGATCTGGCTCGGCCGCGGTTTCCCCACCATCAACCTCGCGCGCGTGCCCATCGATGGCCAGAATCAGATCAATTCCGCCGTCCAGCGCACGGTCAACGAGCTCCGCGATGCGCGTGTGACCTTGTACACCATCGACCCGGCAGGAGTTACGACGAACCCCGGAGCCTACGGCAGCTACGCCGGAGCCTTCGCGCCGTTTGGTGGCGACCCGGACTTCCAATCGCTTGCCCGCGCTACGGGCGGTCGCAACCTCTTCGGGCGAAACGACGTCGACGCCGAAATCGGCAACTCGATCCGTGACGGTGCCAGCCTTTACACGCTGACCTATCGCCCGACCAACGCGTCCTACGAGCCTCAAAAGTTCCGGCGCATCAAGGTAACCCTCGAGCGGCCCGGTCTGGTCTTCGTGACCCGCCAGGGCTACTACCCGTCTTTCGGAGCCGCCCGCCCCAATGCGAAGGGCGAGGTCGGACGGACGCTGGCGACGGAGCTCGTGAACGCAGGGACCAGCAATATGGACTATGACGCTGTCGCCTTCACCGTCAAGTCTTCGCCTACCGACGCGAACGACCTCAGATTTACCGTCGAAGGACGCGGTCTGCCCTGGTACGTGGTCCCTGACGGCTCGAAGCCCCGTTTTACCCGTCTGATAGTCCTTTCCACCGTCTTTGACAAGAAGGGAAAAGAGCTCAAGCGCAACGCGATTCGCCTCAGCTTCAGCGCTCCACCGAACGCACCCACGACAGGGCGCATCAATCTTCCACTTGGCTTCAATTACAAGATACCGGCTGAGCCCAAAGCGGTTCGCGCGCGCCTGGTCGTTCGCATCGAAGCGAATGGACGAATGGGCACGGCCGACCTTGAACTCGCTCCGGGGGCCGCCGCAAAATCCTCCAGCGCGCAGGACTCTGTCACACCGCCAACCGTGCCCGCACCCTCACCGTCGACAGCAACGCCGGTGGACTCCCCGCCGCCTGCCTCACCTGCTCCGGCCGCCTCACCCGCACCGCCTTCCGCGCCTTAGGAGCCAGCGCCGGCCTTTACCCCACCAGCTTCTCGCGCAAATACGCATTCGTAAACTTGCCCTTCGGGTCATACCGCTTCATCAGCCCCTCAAAGTCGCCCACCCGCGGGTACACCCCATCGATCTCCGTCGCCGTCAGCAGGTTTACCTTGCCCCAATGCGGTCTCGGCGCGAACGGCCGTAGCCGCGCTTCCAGCTGCGGCAGGATCTTCCGCACCGCGTCCCACTCCGGCTTCCACGTAAAGTGGATCGCCAACGACCGCCGCTGGTACGCCATGCTCATCCAGAGGTCGTCCGCGGCAATTGACCGAAGTTCCGTCACGAACAGGTGCGGCGTAATCTGCTCGCGCAGGCTTTCCACCGCCAGCAAGGCCTGATACCCCGCCTCGAACGGCACGAAGTACTCCGTCTGAATCTCGCGGCCGGTGGACGGCGTGAACTCCATCTTGAAGTGCGGCAGGCGTTCGAACCATTTCCCCGTCGTGTTGAGCTGGTCGGTGGTCTTCTCCGGTGCCTGACCCACCACGGGGTGCAGCTTCTCCTTGGCAAGCGTCGCGCCATAAAACATCTCGGGCGGGGCCGTCGCGCCGCCCTGGTCTACTCGCCGCTTGATCCAGACCTCCCACGCCTCATGGTGCTGCCAGTTCGTGAACAGCGACAGGCTGTAGCCCGTGTTCATGATCGCTTCGAAGTTGTGTTCAAGCTCGTGGAAGTTGAGGCCGCGATACACGATCTGCGTCATGTCATAGCTTGGCTCTACGTCCAGCGTCACTCGCGTGACGACGCCCAGCGCGCCCAGACCGACGACGGCACCCAGAAACTCCTGGCCATCCTTCCCCCGGCTCAGCGTGTGCACGTTGCCGTCGGCCGCGATGAGCTCGATCCCGCTCACTGACGTGGCCAGACTCCCATTGCGCAAACCCGAGCCGTGCGTGCCCGTCGCAATCGAGCCACCCACCGAAATATGCGGCAGCGACGCCATGTTAGCCAGCGCAAAGCCTGCCTGATCGAGCTTGACCGCCAGGTCGCCGTACTTGATTCCCGCGCCCACCGTCACCGTCCGCGCAGCGGCGTCCAGCGCGAAGCCACTCAGCCCGAGCGTACTGATCTGCGCCACGCGTGAATCCGCAATACTGTTGAAGCTGTGCCGCGTGCCCAACGCGCGGACGCTCGTTACGCTGGCCACGGCCTTCTGCACATCTGCCACCGAGGCAGGCTCAAACACCTTGCTGGTGCTGTAATGCACGTTGCCGGCCCAGTTCTCGCGAGGCACCTCGGCGACCGCCTGCACCGCACCGCCATGCACGGCCGTCATCGCTGCCATGGCCACACTCCCTTTCAAAAACTCACGCTTGTCCATCATGGTAGATAACTCTAGACCACCAGGGCCAGGCCGGGAACTTACCCCTCCTCCATGGCGTAGGATATCTGCGAAGGCAACAGGTAGAACCCAACGAAGGGAACAGGTAGAGCCCAACATGCAATCGCGGATCGTCGGAACCACCATGCCCGTGCTGGAAGTGCTACTTCAGCCGGGTGAGCAGCTTATCTCGGAAGCCGGCGAACTCAGCTGGATGACGCAGTCCATAGTCATGTCCACGCACACCCAGATGGCCGGCGGCGGAGGCCTATTCGGCGCGCTCAAGCGCGTCGCAGGCGGCGGCACACTCTTTATGACCGAGTACACCGCCAGCGGTTTCCCGGGAGAGGTCGCTTTTGCCACCAAGGTCCCCGGCCACATCATGCCGGTAGAAATCAACCCCGGCCATGAGTACCTTATCCACCGCCACGGCTTCCTGTGCGCTACGCCGCAGGTCCAACTCAGCGTCGGCTTCCAGCAATCGCTCGGCGCCGGCATCTTCGGCGGCGACGGCTTCCTGCTGCAGAAGGTCAATGGCTACGGAACCGCCTGGCTCGAACTCAGCGGAGAAGTCGTCGTCCGCGATCTCGCTCCCGGTGAAATGCTGCGCGTCCATCCCGGCCATGTCGGAGCGTTTCAGGCCTCGGTCAGCTTCCAGATCACCACTATTCCTGGCATCAAGAACATGATCTTCGGCGGCGACGGCATCTTCCTCGCCGCACTCACCGGTCCTGGCCGCGTCTGGCTGCAAACGCTCCCTATCGCCAACCTCGCCCACCAGCTTCAGCGCTACATGTCCAACGGTCGCGGAGAAAACCGCGTCCGCGACCTTGGCGCAGCGGGCATCGTCGGCGGCCTCGTAGGCTCCATGTTCGATAACGACCGCTGATAACAGACAGTAGCCTTACTCCCGGTAAAGCCACCCGCCCGCTAAACTGGCGGCGACTACACACGGCAGCATCCAGGCCGCAATCACAATCAGAAGATACGTGGGGATCCCGAAGTCATCGTTCACCATGTGAATGGTGGACAGCAACACCAGCCCGAACCACGCTCCCACGCCGGAGCGTACGGCGGTTCTCCACCCGGCGCCGAACCGAGGTCGCACGGCAGCATACAGCCACACCACAAATACTCCCGTCAGCAGCAACTCTGCGGTCCCCAGCACCGGGTTGGGTGGCGTCATGGGCAGCTTCGCCGCCTCACGAGCCGCCATCAGCCGCAGGTGCAGGCACGCAATCATAGCCGCCTCACCCACCAGCAGCACGACGCTCGCCAGCAAACCACCCAGCAGAACTCGTCGATAGTGGATCGGCTCCATCTTCCTCCCTTGCCTGGGCCGAAACAGGCGCTTCTGAATCCCCACGTGCGGGGCCCGGAGGAACATCGCTCCAAATCATACAGGTTGGCATGCGCGTGACCCCGCATCACTCAACCACAGCAGAAGCCCCCGGCTTGAACTCTCGCTCGCCTTGTTCACCACGCTTCATTCTCGGCGCCGTGATCGCCAAAATTTCATCGCCAACCGCTTCTCCGGCAAGTACACTCACCCCATGCTCAAGCGTTGCTTCCGCCTCCTGACCCTCACCTTTGCGTGCACCCTCCCCGCCGCCGCGTCCGCCCAGGACTGGGCGCGTGCCAGTCTCGACAAGAGCCCTCGCCATGGCGAGTACGTCACCATCAAAGAAGCCAACGGGCGCTCGCTGCAGGCCTTCGTCGTCTACCCGGAAGTCAAAGGCAAAGCCCCTGTCGTCGTCCTCATCCACGAGATCTTCGGCCTCAGCGACTGGGCGCGGGAAATGGCGGACGAGCTTGCCGGCGCAGGCTACATCGTCATCGCGCCCGACCTTCTCAGCGGCTTCGGCCCAACCGGCGGTACACCACCCGCATCTTCCGCCGCGCCTATGGACCACGACCACATGCAGATGACCCCCGGCCCCGGTGCCGCCTTCGGCCCCGCTTCGCCCGGTGGCACCGCTGCTTTTCCTGAGCAGGGCCAGGTTACCAAAGCCGTCATGTCGCTGGATGCGGCGACCGTCACCGCTGACCTCGACGCCGCAGCCGACTACGGCAAAAAGCTCCCCGCCGCCAACGGCAAGCTCTTCGTCGGCGGCTTTTGCTGGGGTGGCGGCAAGACCTTCCTCTACGCCACGCACCGCAAGGATCTCTCCGGCGCCATGGTCTTCTACGGACCTCCGCCACCGCCGGATGCGATGAAGTCCATCACCGCTCCCGTCTACGGCTTCTACGCCGGCAACGACGCCCGCATCACCGCCACCGTACCTGACACCAGCGCCGCCATGAAGGCCGCAGGCAAAACCTACGAGCCGAAAATCTACGATGGTGCCGGCCACGGCTTCATGCGTGCCGGGGAGGCACCCGACGCCAGCGCCGAAAATGCCGCAGCCCGCGCCGCCGGCTTCCGCCGCCTCGTCGACCTGCTGGGCGGTGTCCACTAACCCGCGCGTTCGCTCCCTAGGCCGCCGCTGCGTGCATAACGTCGCGGGCAGATTCCGGCGTAAAGCGGCGCGGCCAGCGACACACAAATCGGGTGCCTACGCCTACAGTCGACTCCACCGTCACGGTTCCACCGTGCTTGGAAACAATTTGCCGTACCGTCCATAGACCCATGCCGTTGCCCAGCTCGCCCTTGGTCGAGTTTCCGAACTCGAACAGATTCGCCAGCACAGCCGGTGCAATCCCGTCGCCCTGGTCCGCAACCGAGATCTCCACCGCGTCCGCCAGGCCGCGTAGCGTCAAGCTCACGGTTGTGCCCTGGCGGCTGGTCGCCTCAAACGCATTTCGCACCAGGTTCAGCATCGCCTGCCGAGTTTCGCCCGGGAACGCCTCCACCACGGTGTCTCCCTCGGCTTTGAGCTCGTAGCGTATTTCCTTATCCTTACAATGCCGTTCGAGCAGGAGCCCTACCGATTCCGCGGCCAGCCGCAGGTCGAACGGCTCAGGTTCGGCGGTTTGCCGAAAAAACGACAACGTCGACTTCGAAATAGTCGCCACGCGGTCCGCCTCTTCCGCTGCGCTCTGTGCGAAGCCAACCACATCGGCCGAAGCCGCCGGTGACGTTCGTATCAGGTACAGCAGATTTTGTATCGTCTCCAGCGGATTATTAATCTCGTGTGCGACCGCAGTCGACATCCGGCTCCAGTCCTCGAGCTTGCGAGCCGCCACCAGGCTCTCGCGCAGCTTCTGTTCTTCCGCCTGCGTACGTGCCAGTCGCGCCGAATAGTCGTTAATGCTGAAGCGGATCAGGGTCGCACGCCGTATCAGCATCACCGCCACCCCCGCCGACAGCAAAGCCGTCAGGACGCTCGCACCCGCCGCAATCCAGAAGGCCGGCACCCACGTTGTCACCACATCCATCAGGTGCGTAGTTCCGCAAGCCATGATGAACAGCGCAAACCCTACTGTGAACCAGGCCCAGTCGCGCGCAATCACCCGGCGCGTGTGACGCACCAGGTAAAACAGTGTCCCGCCTATGGAAACGTAGCTCAGAAAAGTTATGGTGTTGGTAATCACCATCGTCCAAATCAGCTCTGGCGAAGCGGCCCAGCAAACGGCATGCGGCATGAGGGGATTCGAGGACGACATCGGCTTATCTAGCTCTAAGGTCTTTCCTGTGCAGCGATCAGCTTTCGAACTTATACTAGACGATTTTCAGCCGCGAATAGCGTTGGGCGGCCGACATTCGTAGGACCAGCGGGGGCCATTTCGAAGCGAGGCCTTCCCAATTGTTCGTGCTACGAATTCCTGGGCCCGCAAAAAGCCATCCCGGGAGAGGGGTAGCAAAATCTGGCAACACGCCGTTCCGCAGCCGCATCCACCCGCCTCCGCGCCGAGTCCAATCCAGATGCAGCGTCTATCGTGGGTGCAGCGTCTATCGTGGGTGTGGATGGCTGGTTGCCTCGCCTGGATATGCGACGGTCTCCTCCAGCTCCGTCTGCGCGTATGGCCGCACGCGGCGTTGGCCTTCCTGGTGGCCGCCATGTTCGCCGCCGCCTGGCTCTTCTATAGTCGCCAATCAAAACGATAGAGCCGCGAAAAACGCGAAAAGTCCGCCACAATCAGCGATTCTCGCGCATTTCTTCCCGCTCTTCGAGCCCCAGGCCATCCCGGCGGCTACGCCTTCCCGAGCACGCGCGCCACCATATCGCCAATCTCCGCCGGCGACCGCACAACATGAATCCCCGCCGCCGTCATCGCGGCCATCTTGTCCGCCGCCGTGCCTTGTCCGCCGGAAATAATCGCCCCCGCGTGCCCCATACGCCGCCCCGGAGGCGCCGTCTGCCCCGCGATAAAGCCCACCACCGGCTTCTTCACGTGCGCCTTGATGAAGGCCGCCGCCGCCTCCTCGTTCGTCCCGCCAATTTCGCCAATCATCACGATCGCCTCGGTATCCGGATCGTCATTCAGCATTCGGATCGCATCGATATGCGTCGTTCCTACGATCGGGTCGCCGCCAATCCCGATCGCCGTCGATTGCCCAATCCCCAGCCGCGTCAACTGGTACGCCGCCTCGTAGGTCAACGTGCCCGACCGCGACACAATCCCCACCGAGCCTTCCTTATGAATATGCCCCGGCATAATCCCGATCTTCGCCTTGCCCGGCGAAATTACTCCCGGACAGTTCGGCCCAATCAGCACGGATCGCTTTCCATTCGCTCCAGTCCGCTTGACGATCTCCCACGCCTTCACCATATCCAGCACCGGAATGCCTTCCGTGATGCACACCACCAGCGGCAACTCCGCCGCCACTGCCTCCAGAATCCCATCCGCGGCAAACGGCGGCGGAACGAAGATCATCGTCGCATTCGCGCCCGTCTCCGCCACGGCCTCTTCCACCGTATTGAAGACCGGGAAGCCCTCATGAATCATCCCGCCCTTGCCCGGCGTCACCCCACCCACAACGTTGGTGCCATAATCCCTGCAACCCAAAGCATGACGCGTCCCATCACGCCCCGTAATCCCCTGCACAATCAACCGCGTATTTTTATCAACGAGTACCGACATTAGTTCGCTCCCTTCGCAGCAGCGACGGCGAGGTCAGCAGCTTCTTTCATCGTTTTCCCAATGTCGAACTTCAGGCCCGAGTCCGCCAGAATCTTCCGGCCTTCCTCCACATTCGTGCCTTCCACCCGCAGAATAATCGGCAGCTTCACATCCAGCTTCTTCGCTGCCGCCACCACACCCTCGGCCAGCACATCCACCCGCAGAATCCCGCCAAATATATTGATCAAAATAGCTTTCACATTCGGGTCCGAGGTCAGAATCTTGAACGCCGCTTCAATCTGCTGCGCGTTCGCCCCGCCGCCCACGTCGAGGAAGTTCGCCGGGCTACCGCCCGCATATTTGATAATGTCCATCGTCGCCATCGCGAGGCCGGCGCCGTTCACCAGGCACGCAATATTTCCATCCAGCTTGATGTAGTTCAGCGCATCTTTCGACGCCTCCACCTCCAGCGGGTCTTCTTCCGCCAGATCGCGCAGCTCTTTCAAGTCCTTGTGCCGGAACATCGCATTGCTGTCGAAGTCGATCTTGCAATCGAGCGCCGCCAGCTTCCCGTCTTTGGTCGTGATAAACGGATTGATCTCGAGCAGCGAGCAGTCCGTATCCACAAAAGCTCGGTACAGCCCCGTCATAAACGTCACTGCCTGGTTGATCTGCGCGCCCTCTAGCCCTAGCTTGAACGCCAGTTCGCGCGCCTGGTACGGCTGCAGCCCCGCCACCGGCTCAATATATGCCTTGAAAATCGCGTCCGGGTCCTTGGCCGCAACCTCCTCTATTTCCATGCCGCCAGCCTTGGACGCCATGAACACCACCTGCGAAGACTCGCGATCCACCACGATCCCCAGGTACAGTTCGCGGTCAATCTGCGACGCCTCCTCGATCAGCAGTCTCTGCACTTTCTGGCCCGCCGGCCCAGTCTGGTGGGTCACCAGCTGCATGCCCAGGATGTCTTTCGAGTACCTGGCCGCCTCGTCCAGCGATTTAGCCACCTTCACGCCGCCGCCCTTACCCCGCCCCCCGGCATGGATCTGCGCCTTCACCACCACTGCCTTATTGCCCGCCGTAAACAGTTGCTTGGCCGCCGTATCGGCCTCTTCGAGCGTGGTCGCCATCTCACCCGCCGGCACCGGCACACCGTATTTTCGCAGGATCTCTTTCGCCTGGTACTCATGAATTTTCATAGAATCCCTGCCACCCTCCCGGCAACCCGTCCATACTATCCAACCCCCACAACCGCTGCCAAACCCCCTCCGAATGCGTGCGCGGTTATCGTTTTCCCCGTTTTTTGAAGTGTAACCAAACGTTCACTGATCCTCAGACTACCTGGCAGACGTGCCGCGCCATCTACCCAGACGACTCCATATGCATCAGGGCACAAGCCCCCCGGGAACGTGACCATGCTCAACACCCTTCGTACGATCCGTCCCAGCACCCTCCTTTACACTCTCGGCGCCGCTTCCGTTTCCGCGGCGATCCTCTTCTCCCTGGGCTGCTCCGGCAGCATGTCCAGCGGCGCATCTGCACCCACGGCCGCCCCGATGGTCGGCATCCGGGGCAAGCTTTACGGCGGCCAGCAACCGATCGTCGGTGCACAGATTTACCTTTATGCCGCCGGCACCGCGGCCGACGGCTCTCCATCCCGATCCATGCTGTCCGCGCCCGGCTACACCCTCACCGATTGCGGCGGCTACTTCGTCCTCACCGGCCGCTACACCTGCCAGCCCGGCGACCAGGTTTACACGCTCTCGCTTGGCGGAGACTCCGGCGGCGGCCCCAACCCCGCCATCGGCCTCATGGCCGCGCTCGGCCCCTGCAGCGGCCTCACCAACTCCACCTTCATCTCCATGAACGAGGCCACCACCGTGGCCGCCGTCTACGCCCTCGCCCCCTTCATGAGCAGCCCCACCAGCGTCGGTGCGCTGCCCGCCCACGCCAACGCCCTTGCCGCCGCCTTTGCCAACAGCCGCAATCTCACCGATCCCTCCACCGGCCTCGTCCCCTCAACCACCGCTGTCGGCAACGGCATCGTTCCGCAGGCCACCATCGATTCGATCGCCGACTCCATCGCCGCCTGCGTCAACTCCGGCACCGGCAGTAATCCCTGCGCCTCCCTCTTCGCCGCCACCACCGTCGGCGGCGCCACCCCCACCGATACCGTCCAGGCCACGCTCAACATCGCCACGCACCCCACCCAGAACACCACCGCCATCTTCAACCTCGCCATCCCGCAGTCGCCCTTTCAGCCAACCCTGCAGAACGCCCCCGCCTCCTTCGCGCTCTCCGTAAGCTTCCCCTCAGACGTTCTCACTTTCTACAACAACGCCGGACGCACCGGCCTTCAGTCTGCCGAAACCATCCTCACCCCCGCCAACGTCAACATCGCGACCTTTGGCAAGAAGTTCACCTTCCCCGTCGACGGCTACCTCTACGCCCAACCTCTCTACCTCGGCGGCTACGGCCTGCCCGACGGCGCCGTCCACGACATCGTCATCGCCTCCAGCGTTCACGGCACCGTCTATGCGTTCGACGCCGACGGCAACAACCCCGCTCAGGGCTATCTCTGGAAGATGTCCGTCGTCCCGGTCGGAGAAACCCAGGTCACCACCAGCGACTACGGCTGCAGCAACCCCAGCCCCGAGTCCACCCTCCTCGGCACCCCGGTCATCGATCGCACGACCGGCACCCTCTACGCCATCAGCAAGACGCGCAACACCACCAACGGCACCTACATCCAGCGCCTCCACGCCATCTCTCTCATCGACGGCTCCGAGAAGTTCGGCGGCCCCGTCACCATCGCCGCCAGCATTCCCAGCAACACCGGTGCCGGCCAGAGCGGTGGTGTGCTCACCTTCAACACTCTCAAGCAAAACCAGCGCTCGGCGCTCCTGCTCGCCAACGGCACCGTCTGGATCGCGTGGGCGTCGCACTGCGACATCGGCCCCTATCACGGCTGGGTTCTTGGATACGACGCCTCCACGCTCGCTCAGAACGCCGTCTACAACAACACCCCCAACGGCAACGACGGAGGCATCTGGATGGCCGCCGGCGGCCCCGCCGCGGACGCCGCGGGCGCAATCTACGTCATTGGCGGGAACGGCACCTTCAATCCGGCCACCGGCGACCTCGCCGATGCCGGCATCAAGCTCGCGCCACCCACCACGGGCCTCGCGGCCACCGTCTCGGACTACTTCGTTCCCAGCAACCAGCAGGCGCTTTCAAACGCTGACCTCGACGTCGGCGTCTCACAGCCCGTCCTGTTCTCTGACCCCGCCTCCTCCGCCGCGCCCAACCTCATGGTCGAAACCGACAAGACCGGCCGCATCTACCTCCTCAACACCGCCCACATGGGCACCTTTGACACCGGCCCCAACGGCCTCAACGGTGACATCCAGGACTTCACCATAGGCAGCAGTATCTTCAATAACTTTGCCTTCTTCAACAACCGCCTCTACGTCGGTGGCAGCGCACTCCCCCTGCGCGCGTACACCTTCCAGCCCGGCACGGCCAGCACACCGGGCAGCTTCAACACCACCCCAGCCTCCCAGACCACGTTCAACATGCCGGGCAGCGGCCCCAACGGCGGCACCGGCCCCAACATCTCGGCCAACGGCACCACCAACGCCATAGCCTGGGCGGTCACGCACAACAGCACGACGGCGATCCTCTACGCCTTCGACGCCGCCAACCTCGCCACCCAGCTCTACGCCTCCACCCAGGCCCCCGCCAACCGCGACCAGGGCCCAACCGCCGTAAAGTTCACCAGCGCGGTCGTAGCCAACGGCCACGTCTTCGTCGGCGGCCAATCCACCCTGATCGTCTACGGCACCCTGCCGTAGATAGCGTCGGGTCAGCAGACAAAGCCGCCGTCGACCTTGGCGCCATTGTTACGCCCCCGTGAATCCCTTCATCTCCGCTCCCCACGCACCTTCCCGCAGCTTTCCACAGCAAAACCCCCCAAAAACCACCTCGCACCCCCCGCAACCGCCCATTACGGGAGTATCAACCTAGTCACCACAACATCTAGTTGTTTTATACTTGACTAGCACCAGATGCGGCGGTACTTTCGCATCTGCACCTAAACTGTGAAGCTTCGAGGTCGCATGGCCTTCTGCCCGGGCCGCACGTCGCAGCCGCCAGTCACAGTTTCCGAGCGACCCCTTAAGGCCGTCACCCGACCTTGCACCCCAGGAGGAGCTTCCACGCTCCCACACGACCGTTTTTCCGAGGAGAACACCATGGCTGAGTCCACCGCCCCCACCGTCACCGAAACCTCAGCCACTCCTGCCCGCTCGTCCCGCCGCGCCGCCGCGCCCGCGCCCTCCGCCCCCGGTCTCAAGTTCCATCGCCACTTCACCAAGCCCGGCGTCTCGCCCTTCGACGAGATCACCTGGGAGCATCGCGACGCCGTCATCCAGGACTGGAAGGGCAAGCTCATCTTTGAGCAGAAAAACGTCGAAGTCCCGGCGGACTGGTCCATGACCGCCACCAATATCGTCGCCTCGAAGTACCTCCACGGCCAGGTCGGCACCCCCGAACGCGAGTCCGGCGTCCGCGCTCTCATCACCCGCGTCGCCGAGAGCATCCGCGACTGGGGCCTTCGCGACGGCTACTTCGCCACGCCCGACGACGCCGAAGTCTTCTTCGCCGAGCTCTCGCACATGCTCCTGCGCCAGATGGTGGCCTTCAATTCGCCCGTCTGGTTCAACGTCGGTTGCGACCGCCTCGAGCCCAACTCCGATGCCCAGAACTGGCACTGGGACGCCACCGCCGGTAAGGTCAGCTTCTCCCGCACCGGCTACACTCGCCCGCAGTGCTCGGCCTGCTTCATCAACTCCGTCGACGACTCTCTGGACTCCATCCTGACGCTGGCAAAAACGGAAGGCATGCTGTTCAAGTGGGGCTCCGGCGCCGGCTCCAACCTTTCCGCTATCCGCGGCAGCATGGAGACCCTGTCCGGCGGCGGCACCGCCTCCGGCCCGCTCAGCTTCATGCGCGGCTTTGACGCCTTCGCCGGCGTCATCAAGTCCGGCGGCAAGACCCGCCGCGCCGCCAAAATGGTCATCCTCAACGTCGACCACCCGGACATCGAAGACTTCATCCAGTGCAAGGTCAAGGAAGAAGCCAAGGCCTGGACCCTCATGCAGGCCGGCTATGACGGCTCCGGCCCCGACAGCGAGGCCTACAGCTCCATCTTCTTCCAGAACGCCAACAACTCCGTCCGCGTCACCGACGAGTTCATGAACGCCGTCATCTCCGGCGACAAGTTCACTACCCGCACCGTCAAGGGTGGCGAGCCGGTCAAGGAGTACAACGCCCGCGAACTCATGCACCAGCTCTCCGAAGCCACCTGGCAGTGCGGCGACCCCGGCATGCAGTACGACTCCACCATCAATCGCTGGCACACCAGCAAGAACACCGCCCGCATCAACGCCTCCAACCCCTGCTCGGAGTACATGTTCCTCGACAACTCCGCCTGCAATCTCGCGTCCTTCAACCTGATGAAGTTCCTCACGCCCGGTGGCCAGTTCGATGTCGCTTCCTACCGCCACGGCATCGCCATCCTCACCACGGCGATGGAGATCATCGTCGACGCGGCCGGCTACCCCACCGAACAGATCAGCAAGAACTCGCACGACTACCGCCCGCTCGGCCTCGGTTACGCCAACCTCGGCGCGCTGCTCATGGACTTCGGCCTGCCCTACGATTCCGACGCCGGTCGCGCCTTCGCTGCCACGCTTACCAGCATCCTCTGCGGTGATGCCTACGCTCAGTCCGCGCGCATCGCCGCAGACTGCCCGCCGCTTGGCGCCGCCACTCCGCTTACCCAGACCGCCAACCGCGACGGCGGTGCCTGCCCCGGCTTCTACGTCAATCGCGAGCCCTTCCTGAACGTCATTCGCATGCACCGCGCAGAGGTCAACAACATCGGCAAGGACCTCCACACCTCGAAGGAGCCCTTCGTCGCCCCGCAGCTCGCCGAGCTCAAGGCCGCCTCGCAGCAAGCCTGGGACGAAGCCCTCGCCCTCGGAGAAAAGTACGGGTACCGCAACTCGCAGGTCACCGTCCTCGCCCCCACCGGCACCATCGGTTTCATGATGGACTGCGACACCACTGGCATCGAGCCCGATCTCGCCCTCGTCAAGTACAAGAAGCTCGTCGGCGGCGGCATGATCAAGATCGTCAACAACACCGTCCCCGGCGCGCTCTTCAAGCTCGGCTACAAGGAGTCTGAGGTCGAAGGCATCGTCAACTACATCGACGCCACCGGCACCATCGAAGGCGCGCCCGCGCTCAAGCCCGCGCACCTGGCTGTCTTCGATTGCTCCTTCAAGCCCGCCAAAGGCACGCGTACAATTTCGTGGCTCGGACACGTCAAGATGATGGCAGCCACCCAGCCCTTCCTCTCCGGCGCCATCTCCAAAACCGTCAACCTGCCCAATGACTGCTCCGTCCAGGACATCGCCGACGCCTACACCGAAGCCTGGCGTCTCGGCCTCAAGGCGGTCGCCATTTACCGCGACGGCTCCAAGGGCACCCAGCCCCTCAACGTCTCCGCCCAGACCTCGGACGAGAAGAAGGGCACCAAGGTCCTCACCGCCGCAGAACTGGGTGCCCCACTCGTGACGGCTTCATCGTCTCGGGTGGGTTCCGCGGAACTCGAAGCCGCCGAAGCCTCCCACGCCATCACCCGCGCCCAGCTAGCCACTGTCGAAGCCCAGCTCGCCGCCATGCTGCACTCCAGCACCCAGAACGCCGACGCCACCGACGCCCAGGCTCCCCCGCGCGCCATGCGGCATCGCCTGCCCGCAGAGCGCGCCTCGGTCACCCACAAGTTCTCGATCGCCGGCCACGAGGGCTATCTCACGGTCGGCCTCTACCCCAACGGCACTCCCGGCGAAGTCTTCATCCGCATGGCCAAGGAGGGCTCCACCATCTCCGGCCTCATGGATTCCTTCGCCACGGCGATCAGCATGTGCCTCCAGCACGGCGTCCCGCTCAAGCTGCTCTGCGAGAAGTTCGCGCACACCCGTTTCGAGCCCTCCGGCTGGACCGGCAACGAGCAGATCGGCTACGCCAAATCCATCATGGACTACATCTTCCGCTGGATGCAGCTCCGCTTCCTCTCCGGCCACCAGCTTGACCTCTTCGCCAGCCTCCGCCCCGCGGGAACGAGCGTCCCCATTGCCGGAACGGTCACCTCTCGGAATGGAGCGGTGCTCCTGAGCCAGAGCGAAGCATCTGCTTCAGCGGCTGCGACAGCCATCCCCGAACCCCACACGATGCTGGGTGACGCCTTCGAGCGCAACGATCGCACGGCCCCCCATGGCGGCATAGCCCCCGACCTCGAGGCCTCCTCCGGACTTCCTAACAACTCACAACTAAAAACTCAAAACTTCGCGGTCGAAGACCGCGGCCTCTACGGGGTCCCCGGCACCTCTGGCGCGGGCGCTCTCTACCACGCCGCCGACGCCATGAAGGGCCTCTACGACATGGGCGACGCCCCCAGCTGCAGCACCTGCGGCGCCATCATGGTCCGCAACGGCTCCTGCTACCGCTGCATGGAATGCGGCGGCACCAGCGGCTGCAGCTAGACGGAGCTTGTTCATCAAAGAGTCGCTGCTGCGGAAGCAGCGGCTCTTTGGTTTGTCCGGTAGACTTCCGCTGTCCCTTTTGGAGCGTAGTACGTGATCTTTTGCCCTGTCGCTTTCCGCAGGGCTGACCCATTCATGCGCTCACTTCGCGCATAAGTGGGGAACTCGACGCCCGCATCCCCATAGGACCCCGGAAGGCCCGGGACTACAAATTGTCAGAGGAGCCCCGAAGGGCAGGGTGTCTGACCCTGCCAAAAACCGCTGCGCTGGAAGGGCAGGGCGGGCGGTGGCCCACTCACCACAAACGCCGGGGTAGCCCATTCATGCGCGTTCTTTGTGTTTGCACATGAGTGAGGAACCTCCATCTCCGCGCCCGCCGCACCCCAAACCCCGGAAGGGCAGGGTCTCCGACCCTGCCACAAACCGCCGCGCCAAAGGCGCTTCGACTCTGCCGAAGGCCGGAGTGCAGGCGAAGCTGGAACGACAAAATTGCTTTCTCTCACACCGCCACGAAATTCGGAGGGGCAAGCCCGTTCTTCACCCGCGTCCCGCGGATGAAGAACGGAGAAGGAAGGAGTTCGCCCAACGGCAGGGTCGGAGACCCTGCCCTTCCGTCGGAGACCCTGCCCTTCCGTCGAGACCCTTACCCTTCCGTCGGAGACCCTTACCCTTCCGCCGAGACCCTTACCCTTCCGCCGAACCCTTGACCCTTCCGTCGAAACGCCGCGCCTCATCACCGCACTCAAATTGTGCGACTACAATTCCTCACATGGCCCAGCCGCCGAGAACCGCCATCGCTGGCACATTTTTCACCACCGCCATCACCCTGAGCCGACGTCGCCGCTTCCAGGTCGACGCCACCGCTCGCCTCTTCATCGACACAATCCAACACTACCGCGCGCAAGGCTCCTATAAGCTTTTCGCGTTTGTCGTTATGCCCGACCACGTTCATCTTCTGATCCAGACAGACGACCTCTCGAAATCCATGAAAGACATCAAGGGCGGGTTCGCTCACCGGTTCAACCCGAAAATCCGCTTCTGGCAACCTGGCTTCACCGACCACCTAATCCTCGACCGCAACGATTTCGACACCCACGTGACCTACATCCAGCAGAACCCGGTCCGAGGCCACTTATCAAAGACGGCTGGCAGCTACCCCTACTCCTCCGCGTTCGCGGATCAGTAGGGCAGGGGAGAGTCGTCACGCACGACAGGATCGCAAACCCTGCCCCTCCGCCCTTCCCGCGCCACAAAGACATCCACCCCCCAAACAAGAATCCCTGCCCGCAGGCAGGGATTCTCTTCATAGCCGGAAAGCGTCTACGCGAAAAGCTTCTTACGCGCTGCGCCCGCCAAACCCAGAACACCCGTTCCGAGCAGCATAAACGACGATGGCTCCGGAACCGGGTTCGTGGTTCCCAGCTCCAGCGTGAACCCGTCGCCGGGCGCGCTAACGGTACCTCTTAGATTCACCGTCAACAAACCATTCACGAGCGACACTTTGGAAGGATCGAAGCCCGTAATCCCAGTCTGCGACAGGAACGTGTAGCTCGAGAAAGGGTTCGTGGTATCGGTGAATTGCAGGATTGTGTTGAGCAGGCTGGCCGAACGCTCGAACGTCAGATTGAACTTGGAACCGCTGAAGTCGACATCGATAAATGGGTTGGAATTGCCGACGATAAACTCCGTGCCCGCGCCCACAACCGCCGTAGCGGGGGTGCAAGAGAAGGACCCACCGCCGGTTTGTGCACAGGTCACTGCGTCTCCGGTGATCGTTGACGCGTGAGCGACCGTCGTTACGGTGGCCACCATGGCCAGGACGCCTGTGAACAAGGCGGCTCGAAATGTTTGTTTCCGGTATAGATGTTGCATAGGCCCTCACTGTCGCTCTCCTGGAGTGACTCCCTAACAGTAAGAGAGTCGTCAGGCGAGGTCAATAGAAAGCGCCCGTCTATCGCGAGGATTAACGCACTCGCAGCAAAAGCCCGGAGTACCGCCGTACCCCCCACTACCGTAGGCCACCCAGCATCCCAACCGCTTCGCTGGTATAATTCAGGCCCCTCACATACGGTCAAACATCCCCGCCAGCGCATGCCACATCGGCGTCATCCCGACCGGCACCGACCCCACCCCTACAACTAACGTAACGGTCGCTGCCCACATGGTGGTCCGGTGCACCCGCCGCAGCGCTACCAGGTCGTAAATCACCACCAGGACCAGCAGGCACGCCAGTCCGATATTGGCTCCGGCCGCTGGGGGAATGCCCATCCCGGCCCACGGAAACCGCCCCAGCGCCGCCTCCGTAAGACCGACCGTGGCGATCAGCACCAGCCGTTTGTGCACATCCGGCTGCCGCCGCGTTCGCCAGGCCATGAAGATAGTCACCGCAAACCACGCAATCCCGAGCAATGGAATTGCCAGCGACGTCGCCGGATCCAGTGGCCCGATCATCACCTTGCGGTGCAGAGCATTCACCGCCGCCCACACGCCCAGCACGATCATGATCGGCGGCAGGCAGAACGCAATCGTCCCCAGCGTCCGGTGCCACTTCACCCGCCGCGCCGAAATCAGCGCCGACTGCACCAGAAACAGCGTCATCCACAAGCTGAAAACCGCGCCATGGACATGCAGGATCGGACTGGCCAGCTGCGCCCGCATCATCCCCGCGCTAAAGTACGTTGCTGAAAAGCCGAACACCACCACGCCGCACAGCAGCACGGCCATGCCGCTGAAGAAGAAGCGTTCCAGCGTCCGGTTCACCGGACGGTACACGATCCGCTGTGACGCGCCTCTCGGCATCACGACTGCATCGGTTCCCATACGAACCTCCAGGACCACAATGTCTCAAGGGTTTTCCTGCGTGCAACTTACCACGCCCGCCCCCCGGGCAGCCACAAGTTTTAACCGGGAGCCCAAATTTTCGGTGCCTGGCACAGAGCCACACAGGAAAACAGGGGAGGGGGGTATCCAGGTCCCGCCAGAAACGCGATAGCATGGCTCACGGAGAAGCCATGCTGAAGCAGCAACCCCCCGTCGCCGAAGCCGCCCAAACATCCCCGCAGGCCCGTTCGCAAAGCCGCTCCTGGTTGCTTGGCCTCACCAGCTTCGGGTTCATTCTTCTGCAGAGTGCATGTGCCGCCTTCATGGCCATCAGCGGTCTACGCCTGGTCATCGGTGTAGGCGCCCTGGCCGCGGCGACCGCCGGCTTCAGGGTGCTGCTGTTTCTCCACGGCGACGTCCTGCGTTACTCCATGGAGTTCATCGCCATCGCAGGTTCTATGGTCAACCTGCTCGCCATTCGACGTTTGCGCACGCTGCGCGCCCGGCCATCCTCCGCGTGGAGAGTCCAGCCCGCCACCCCCGGCCAGCTCCGCAGCGAAGCCACACAGATCGCGCTCGCCATCGTCACCCTCGCCCTGGTCATCGCCGAGTGGGTTTTCCACCTCTACCTGCACGACTCCATCTAGGACCACCTGGGACCACGTGGGGACCACGTGCCGATCTAGCGCGAGCTTTCCATTTCGCGTTCCAGGCGCGCATGAAGCCGTGCGCTGAACCCGACCGGAAGTTCAAACACACGGTCGTCCGCCGTCAGCACCAGGATGTTGCGCGTCGCATCGAGGATCGCCGAGCAGATCTGGCAATGTTCCAAATGCCGCTGCACCAGCTGCTTCGTCTGCGGAGACAGAGTGTCATCCAGATACTCCGAGATGTAGTCCCAAACGTGCTGACATTCTAAGATCATTGGAACCACCTCCTTTTCGGATGCAATCCCGCCAGTTTGGGCGCAAGTTCTTTTTGCATCATCATGCGCGCGCGGTGAAGTCTCACCTTCACGTTAGACGTGGTGAGCTCAAGCAGCAGCGCAGTCTCTTCAATCGACAACTCTTCGACGTCCCGCAGCAGCAACACCTCGCGATACTTCGGCGTAAGCTTCGCGATCGCCCCCTGTAGCATCTCTCGAACTTCCTTCCGCTCCAGCGCTTCGGAAGGAATCTCTCGCCAGTCTCGCAGCAACGCCGGAGACACGTGACCGCCCTCCTCCGGCGTTTGATCCAGCGATTCGAACCGAATCAGGTTCTGCCGGCGCAACCGGCCACGCGCTTCATTCAACGTAATGCTGATCAGCCAGGTGCTGAAGCGGGCCTGACGGCGAAAGTCCGCGAGCTTCCGAAAGGCCTTCAGGAACGCTTCCTGCGCAACGTCTTCGGCCTCGGCCTCGTTCTTCAGCAAAGACAGCGCCACCCGATACACCTGGTGCTCGTACGGCCGAATCAGCTCGTGATAGAGCTCGTTGTCTCCGGAGAGAACATCGGCAATCATCTTGTCTTCGTCGCGATCCGGGATTTCAATGCGCATTGATCAACCGGTAGCCGAACATGAGATAGAGTATCCGAAACAAGGTTACAACTCCCATTCTGGCGACGCCCCACACGTCCTGGTCCGTATATCCATAGCCCTGAAGATTCCTGTAACCTTCGCGGGGAACGGCAATCTCACATCACGCGAGGTTTAGTGTCAATGCAGGTTTCAGAAAACGCGAGGCCAATGACCGCTCCCCAGGCAAACGCGACCATCCGGCTCGAACGCAAGCATCCCCTTGCCCTGCGCTGGATGCACTGGATCAACTTTCCCGTCCTCTTCACCATGATTTGGAGCGGCCTGCTCATCTATTGGAACGACTCCGATAACGCGTATCAGTATCCCCACCGCGTGTATCGAATCGGCCTGGGCAAGTTCACACTTTTCCGCTTCTTCCCGGACTGGTTCTATGCCAAACTCCATGTGCCGTACCACGTCACACAAGGGCTCGGCTATCACTTCTTCTTCATGTGGTTTTTCGCGCTCAATGGTCTGGCGTACGTGCTCTATCTTTGGCTCTCGGGAGAGTGGCGCTTCCTCCTGCCCCAGCGCCGCAGCCTGCGCGACGCTATTCAAGTCACGCTGGTAGACCTCCATCTCCGCAAGGGCCTGCCCGATCAGACCAAGTACAACGGCGCGCAACGCATCGCCTACACCTCCTGCATCCTTATGGGAGCGGGCATGCTCCTCACCGGCCTCGCCATTTACAAGCCCACCTCAGCCCACTGGTTGACGACCTTGCTGGGCGGATACGAAATGGCGCGCTGGCTGCACTTCTGGCTCACCTGGGCCTTCCTCGGATTCTTCGGCGTACACGTCGCGCAGGTCATACTCGCCGGCTGGAACAACTTCCGCTCCATGGTCAGCGGCATGGAAATTCAACGCGTCGACGCACCATCGCTCGAAGCGGAAAGGAGAAGCTGGCGATGAGTGACGCAGAGCACCAACCCGAAACGCGCGATCCGCTGCCGCCCGCTACGCCTGAGGCCACAACCCCCGAGCCCACCGTACCGGAGTCCACCGCGCCCGCAGAACCCGATGTACCCGAGCCTTCACCCAGCGCCGTCAATGCCGCCGTACTAGCGGCCTCCCGACAGCACACCAGGCGCTCTTTCCTGGTCGCCGGCGTCGGCGCCGCGGCAGCCTACGGCATCTACCACTATCTCGACGCCACCGAAGACCAGGACAACATGCAGCCGCGGCCCATCGAGAATGCGTTCCGCTTCAATGCCGCTTTCTCGCGTGGCCTGTTCCGCAACCGGCAGTTGGCGCCAACGTACCCGCTCAGCCGCGCCGAGAATCTCCGCATCAACGGCATCTACGGCCTCAAGATGGACCTTGTGCCCGAAACCTGGCGACTCCAGCTGGTCGGAGCCAGCTTCGGCGCAGATCACCCCCGCTACACCCCCGATGTGACGGCCTGGGAATACAAATACAAAGCGCCGCCGGACAAGCAGGACATCGGCCACGACACCAAGGTCGACCCCGCCATAGCCACCGCCGCCAAGATGGCCCCGGAGTCCATGCAGGCCAAAGCTGGAGAGGATGAAAATCACACCGGGCGCAAGCCCCGCGGTTTCGAAGAAGCCGGCGAAAGTGAATCGACCCTCGCCCCTCACACGCCCGGGCTGCTGCTCACCATGGACGACATCACCAGGCTCCCGCGCCACGAGCTGGTCACGCAATTCAAATGCATCGAAGGCTGGAGCCAGATCGTCCACTGGGCCGGCGTCCGCATGGCCGACTTCCTCGATCGTTATCCGCCACAGCAGATCGACGGCCGCGAGCCGAAGTACGTCTACATGGAAACTCCCGACGGCGACTACTACACAGGCTACGATCTCGATGTGCTTCGCCATCCGCAGACTTTGCTCGTTACCGAGATGATGGGCGCGCCGCTGACGCAGCTGCACGGTGCTCCGTTGCGCCTCCACATGCCCACCAAGTACGGCTACAAGCAGATCAAACGTATCGGCCTCATCGCCTATACCAACGACAAGCCCGACGACTACTGGACCAAGCTGGGCTACGACTGGTACGCCGGGCTCTAAGCCGCTCGCCGATAGCTACACATCGCACAGCTCCACTGCCTGTCGCAACGACGTCATCGGGTCGCCGCTGGGCACGAACTCATGCGCCACATACCCCTTGTAGCCCGTTTCCAGGATGCCGCGCATCACTCCATCCCACTGCACTTCCTGGCGCTGGTCCAGCTCGTGCCGGCCCGGCACGCCGCCCGTGTGAAAGTGGCCGATCCACCGGCTGTTCGCCGCAATGGTAGAGATCAGGTCGCCCTCCATAATTTGCATATGGTAGATGTCGTACAGCAGCTTCACACGCGGTGAATCAACCTCCTGCACCACCCGCACACCCCACGCCGTGTGGTCGCACATATAGTCGTGATGGTCCACCTTGCTGTTCAGCAACTCCATGCAGATCGTGACGCCGTGATCTTCGGCAATGCTCCGCAGCCGCCTCAGACCCACAACGCAGTTGCGCGCGCCTTCCTCGTCCGCCATGCCATCGCGCAGCCCGGAGAACGTGATGACGTTCGGGACGCCGGCCTTCGCCGCCAGCGGTATGTTCTTGCGGAACCCTGCCTCGATCGCCGCGTGCTGCTCCAGCCGGTTCAGTCCAAGGTTGATCTCACCGCCGCCAGCATAGCCCATCGTGCAGATCAAGCCTGCCCGCACCGGCACGCTGTACTCCTCCGGTTGCAACAGATCGACGCCCTTCAACCCCATCGCAGCCGCTTCGGCACACAGCTTCTCCAGCGGAATCTGCTTGTAGCACCACCGCGACACCGACTGCCGGATCCGGCCCTTGCGCGCCGCCGCAGCCTGCGCTCCCAGTCGCTCCGGCATCAACACCCCTGCGGCCATCGCCGCCCCACCCTGCATCACAGCCCGCCGGCTCACCCGGCGCTCGCTGGCGCGTGGAACTTCTCTCTCATCACTCATGCCGTGCCACCCCCGTCTATCCGACTTCACTCTATGGTTCCCGTACACCCTTGTCCAGAGTACGATGGCGTCACTCACTGGAGACGCGCTTTGACCTACCTGATCCGCACCGCAGCTCTCTCTTTCCTTTGTCTCATCTCCTTTCTGCCAGCCAACGCCCAGCCTTCGAACACCAGCTTCGACAAGCTGGCCGATGCCGCGCTTTCCACCATGCGAGCCACCGCCACCGGGCGCAAGGTCGGCGGAGTCGCCATCGTCGCCTACTTCGAAGGCACCGGCATCCAGGCCTGGAGCTCAAAGATGATCGTCGTCGGCCGCATGAAAGACGAGCCGACCGACACCAACAAGGGCAGCAATCTCCTCGCCATCGTCTACGCCAAAGCAGCCGAGATGGCCGACACGCTCAAGAACAGCGGCAGCAAGGTGCGTCCGCCCATGACCGGCGAGTTCGGCTGGGAAGGCGGCCTCATCATGCCAGTCAAGGGCGGCTACCTCATCGCCGCCTTTAGTGGCGGACCCTCTGCCGAAGACGTGGCCATCTCGCGCTCAGGGCTCGACCAGATGGTTGCCGCCTGGAACGCGTCACCCGCGGAGCCTGCTCAACCGGCCCGCTAAGTCGTTCTGCTGTATGCTTTCGCGTAACTCTTCGCACCCGGAAAGCCGCCATGTCTCGCGCCCGCCTGTCCGAATCCGTCGCCAGCGGCTCCCTGCTGATCTTCGTCGGCATAGCCGTGCTGCTCATTTTCGCCAAGGTCCTTCTCATCCCGTTGGCCTTCGCGCTGGTGCTTTCTTTCCTGCTCGCCCCGCTGGTCTCGCTGCTGGAACGCCATCGCGTCACCCGCACGCTCGCCGTCTCGGTCGCCGGGTTTCTGGTCTGCACTCTGCTCGTCGTCGCGGGCTACGTACTTTCGCGCCAGGTACTCAACGTGGCCAGTACGCTCTCCAGTTACCGCGGAAACATCCAGCATAAACTTCAGGCGCTGCATTCGAACTCCGCCAACTCCGTCGAAAGCGTGCTTGTCATGCTGGAAGAGCTGAGCGGCAATCTCACTTCGAAAACCGCTTCGCCCCAGCCCAGCGCAGTTGCGGTCCGCGTCGAAGGCCAGGCCTCCGACCGCCTCGACTCCACCCTCAACCTCTTCACCACGATCCTCGATCCACTCGGCCGCATTGGCATCGTCATCATCTTCACCATCTACATGCTGATCAACCGCGAAGAACTGCGCCACAGGCTGCTTCTGGTCGCAGGCATGGGCAACATCAACCTCATGACCCGTGCGCTCGACGACGCCACCGGCCGCATCAGCCAGTACCTCGTCATGCAGTTCCAGGTCAACGCCTGCTACGGCCTCGTCTTCGGCAGCGGCCTCTTCCTGCTGCACGTTCCAAACGCCACACTCTGGGGAGTCATTGCCGGCACGCTCCGCATCGTGCCCTTCGTCGGCACGCTGATCGGCCTCGTGCTTCCGCTCATCCTGTCCATCGCCGTCTTCCCGGGCTGGATGACGCCGATCCTGGTCGTCGTTCTATTCCTCGTGCTTGAAGTCACGCTCGTCAACCTGATTGAGCCCTGGCTGTTCAGCTCGCGCACCGGCATCTCATCGCTCGCGCTGCTGGCCAGCGCCATCTTCTGGTCCATGCTGTGGGGCTGGCCTGGACTCGTCCTCTCCACGCCGCTCACCGTCTGCGTCGTCGTGCTGGGCCGCCACGTTCCGCAATTTGCCTTCCTGCACAGCCTGCTCGGAACCAACGCCAAACTTTCACCCGCCGCCCACATTTACGAGCGCCTCCTCGCCACGGACCAGCAGCAGGCCTTCGAAATCGCGGAGACCTATCTGCGCGGCAAGCCTCTGGAGAAGCTCTACGACGCGGTCATCCTGCCCGTCCTCTCGCTCGCCGAGCAGGACCGCCACCGCGGCGCCCTCGACGAGGTCCGCACCAGCTTCGTCCTCCTCAGCATCGGCGAGCTCGTCGCCCGCCTCACCAGCTACCAGCAAGCCCACGACCCCGCCAACGCTCAGTCCGACCGGACGCAACGCATCGACGCGCTGGGCGCGAGCCTGCGCAAGGAAATCGCAGTCGTCTGCCTCTCCGCCTCGGACAAGGCCGACGAACTCACCACCACCATGCTCACGCAACTGCTCGAGCGCGCCGGCCACCCCACGCTCACGCTCCCCGCGGACGCAGTCTCGGACGACATCCTCACCGCGCTCGCCGCGGAAAAGGACACCATCATCTTCCTCTCCGCGCTTCCGCCCTTCGCCTTCGCCCAGGCCCGCGCCCTCTGCCTGCGCGTCCGCCAGCACATGCCGGAGAACCGCATCGCCCTGGCAATGTGGACCTCCGACGAAGACCCCGACGAGCTCCAGGAACGCTTCGGCACAGCCCGCCCCACCCTCGTCCTCAAGACGATGGCCCAGGCGCTCCGCCAGGTAGAGCAATGGCAACGCGCCACGCTGAAAACTTAGGGCACCTTCAGAAAACGAAACGCCTTGCTGTCTCTCATGGAACCAATGCTTTGATCGTCGTCTGCGGGCAATGGGCAGTCACCAAATAATATTGGTAACTCTTTGCTACCGGTTTATTGAAAGTACAAGTGTTATTTGCATCGTTGAACGGGCTCGTCTCAACGCAAGCTTGTTTCCCGCCGACCGGAAGGACGACTGTCTGCCATCCATCAGCATTGTCTTCGGGCAACCACGTAATGCCAGAGGCGGACGGTGCCGCTTTGTAGACCGTCGCAGGATGTCCAGACACGCAATTGATGAAGGTCGGCGCTGCTTCTCCAACGGAAGTTCCTGCAGGCCCGGTCACCCTTGGGGAGGCTCTTCGTGCCATCGGTATGGAGCCATCCTGCAGGTAGCAGCCACCACAAGTTCTTGGCCCAAGCTGATTGTCGTTGGGCCCCGTAACGAAGTACGAATAAAATCGCCCGGGCGAAGAGGACAGCGCCGTCGTGCACGAAGCCACACCGTTGGTGCTCGAAAGCGTTGGACTTCCGCCCACACACGGACTCCCAGAGTTGAAGTGAACGAAAAAATCGGAGTGGTCCTGAGACGTCCATCTCAGCACGTCGCCGGCATTGATTTTCGAGAATGTGAAGTTTCCGGGCGAAACACCGAAGTTATAGGTTGTAGGCGCCGCTACTGGCGATTTCGGGGGTGCTGGTTTCGGGCTCCGATCCGGCGAGTTGCAACCTGAGAGAAAAGGAAGGCAGATAAATACAGTACCAAGGACAAACGGCAACTTGCGTATCATTTGTTCCTCCAATATTCCTAAATTCATGGATTACTTGTTCGGAGTTCGGGAACTGTCCGCAACTGTGTTATCTCCGGTATAGCTTGCAGCTGAAAAACGGTGGCTCCTCGCGCCGTAACTTCTGAGAGCGTTGTAATACTTTCCTCCAGGCGGTGCATCACCAGGAAGATTCTTAATTTCACCAACTGCGACTCCAGGTCGTTCGCGCCAAATGAACCTGTCTTTCGCATAGAAGACTCCGCCGCAGGTGTGTCGTGCGCCAGCGCCTGACACAACGACAGCAGCATCCACGCCGGACCATTCTTCGGTTCGTTGCGCACGCGCTCCAACTGAATATCTCGTGCCCGCGCGTACGGCAGGAGCGCTCGCTTTGCCCCATCCCGCATTCGCAGGTAGCAATCTCCCAGTTCGATCCAGTCTTCTGGCACCGTCGGATTCAACTTCACCGCGTCTTCCGCTGACGCGATCGCCTTCGGCATATCACCGAGCATCCGAAAAGCCAGCGCCTGTCCGATCGCCGCTTCATCGTTAGCTCTAAGGCTGTAGCTTGCCGTCAGGCTCTGAATCGCATCCGTCCATCGGCCCAATTGAAGATAGACCTGTCCGATATTTGCCAGAGCAAGCGCATTGCGTGGAGCGGCCATGCTCGCAGCGCGAAATTGCGTCAGCGAGTCTTCATATTTTCCCTGCTTGCTGTAGTTCATCCCTAACTCGTTGTAAGCGAGCCAGTAATTAGGCCGAATGTCGAGCACGCGTTTGAATGTGCTATCCGCCTTGTCCCATTGCTCGTTCGCTGTATAAAACTTGGCCTGATACAACAACGTATGAGGGTTTGCTGGATCCAGCGAAAGCGCTTTCGATATCTCCCGCGTTGCTTCCGTGCTATTGCCGGTTTGTTGATAGACAGACGCAAGGCCCAGATGGGCCTGAACTAAGTTAGGGTCTGTGCGTATCGCGGCTTGACAATTTGCGCGTGCGAGCTCAAGGGCCGCTCCTTCTCCGTTCAGTCCATACGACCGCAAGTATGCCCATGACAGCTTCGTTTGCGCCAGCGCAAACCGAGGGTCCAGCTCGATAGCCTGCTTGTACTTCCCGATTGCCTCATCGAGCCCCGCGTCGTTGTCCAGCTTCATCGCGGTTTCCGCAGATTGAAACGCTGCATACGCTTCCGGATCGCTCGTGCCGGCCTGAGTTCGTTTGTCGTTAGGCTCATAGTGGCGAATATTCAGCAATTCCGCCGCCACCCGGACAGCCTTCTGCGGCAGCGCAAACGGCTTCTCCACGGGTGCGCTTACCATTTTCTGCCGCAGCGTCCGCGTCGCGCTCGCATCGAGCACCCGCAGCAGAACGCGCAGCTCATTCGGTCCGGGCACTCCGGAAGCAGACAGAATCAGGTTCGCTCCAAGCGATTCCCGTACCTCGTTCAACTGCGCCGGCGTCGATACGTCCCTGCCAATGTGGTGCGGAATAACAAACAGGTTGTGATCGAAGGCTTCCGCACGCGCCAGTTCCGCGCCAATCGCCCCCATCACGGCGGCCACACTCGGCTCCAGCTTCGCATCTCCCGTCCATGGCCAGTCCAGCAGCGCCACAAACCGCTTCGCCGGCAGCGGATGCATCATGTCATCGATCCTGTCCCACTTCCACGCCACGCCCCCAACCGCCGCGCAGGCCGCCGCCCCAGTACTCACCGCAAACTGCCGCCGCGTCATCACCCTGCGCTGCGGCACGCCATGCGATAACAGACTTTCCCCGCTCGGCGTCGTCCGGTTCGCCGCGTGGACCTGCTCAAACGCCGCGCATCGCCGCGCCGGATCGTCCGCCAGAAATTCCCGCACCGCATGGATATACATCTGCGGAACATCCGCCGCTTCCAGGGCCGCCGACCTTACTTCCCCCGCGCCCGCAGCCATTGCCAACGGCCGCTCCGGCGGACGCACCCCCGTCAGCACCTGATGCAGCAGCACGCCCAACGCATACAGGTCCGTAGCCTCGCATGGGGTCGCTCCATAGAACAACTCACGCGCCATATATCCCGGAGTCCCCGCCACCCCGCGCGTCAACATCGTCGCCTCGGACTCACCCAGCCGCGCCAGCCCAAAGTCCATGATGGACACGCACAGCTCCGTACCCGTCTCATCCAGCATCACGTTGTTCGGCTTCAGATCGCGATGGATCACGCCCGCCGCATGCATCGCCGCCACCGCCGACACCATCTGCGCGAAGATTGCCTGCTTCTCCGTGCGGGTAAAGAGCCGTGTTCCCTTCAACCTGCTCGAAAGCGTCTCCCCCTCGAGCAATTTCATCGTGAAGAACAGAAACGGCGGCGCAGGCTCGTCGCAGTGCGCAATATCGTAAATAGGACATAGATTGCGATGCACTACCTTGCGTGCCAGCAGCACTTCCTGTTCGAACCGCCGAGAAGCATGAACATCGCCCGCAATCTCCGGCAGAATCACCTTCAACGCAACGTGGACGCCCTGCAGCAGCGCATCCTGCACCTCGTACACTTCGCCCATCCCGCCTCGGGCGATGTAGCGCACCACCGTGAACCGCCGCGCGATGACATCGCCCGGCCGAAAGCGCCCCGTGGGCCCCGCATAGGTTATCGTCGCCATGCTCGAGTCAGCCGCAGCGGAACCAGAGCGCACCCGTGCCGCCTGCAACAATTCCTCGACGGATTGGCGCTGATCGATCATCATTCTCACTCGCGCGAACATGCTGGTGTGAACGGGCCGGGCCTTGCATCAAGGGGGATGTCGGTAAGGTGCTTGGCGGGAGGAACTCAGACACGCGCCGAAGCTTCGGAACAACCGCAACAAAGCAGTTATTGCAGCACGAATGGCTGCATTCAGGTTCGCCGCAATGATTACACAGCGCTCACCGTATTACAAAACAAATCTTCTCCGGCGGCGTGAATTCCCCTCAGCCCGTCCGCGCATGAGAAAGTTGCGCACAACACTTGATCCCCGGCGCGTGTCTAACCCAGCCAGCAGGAGGAAACTTATCCTCCCGAAGGAGCAAGAACATGAAGAAAATATTTCTCACAGCGATCGGTGGCCTCCTATTGACCGCCAGCCTTTCTGCTGGAGCGCAAGTTGCCGTTCGCATCGGACCTCCGCCCCGCGTCGTCGAACGCCGCCCGGCACCACCCGCCGCGCACCGCGACTGGGCCTGGCGCCACGGCTATCAGCGCTGGGATGGCGGACGTTACGTCTGGATTCCGGGCGAGTACATCGCTCCCCCGCGCCGCGGTGCTCGCTGGGCAGACGGCCGCTGGGTTCGCCGCGGCAACGGCTGGGTCTGGCGCGAAGGCCGCTGGCGCTAACGCCCCACTCATCGCGGGCGAGCGCGCACCACACGCTCGCCCTTCAGCGTTGCGCCTGGCCTGTATCATCTCCCTCATGCCCGCTGAAAACCTCACCCCGGAAGCCCGTGCGCTTCGCATCAAAGTTCTCCTCTTCGACGTCGACGGCGTCCTCACCAACGGCGACATCACCTCCGTCCCCGGCGGCCCGGACGGCACCTGGGTCGAGGTGAAAAGCTTTCAAGCGCACGACGGCCTGGGCGTCTCGCTCGCCCGCCTCGCCGGCCTCAAGCTCGGCTTCGTCACCAAGCGCCAGTCGCACACCGTTGCTCTGCGTGCTCATGACCTCCGCATCGAGCACGTCTACCAGGGCCAGGCCCACAAGATGGATGCGGTCGACAAGATCCTCGCCGCCGAGTCCTGCACCCTCGACGAACTCGCCTACGTCGGCGACGACATCATCGACTTGCCCGTCATGCGCCGCGTCGGCCTCGCCATCGCCACCGCCAACGCCCGCCCCCAGGTCAAGGCCGTCGCCCACTACATCACGCCACTCGCAGGAGGCGCCGGTGCCGGCCGCGATGCGGTCGACTTCATCCTCAACGCCCGCGGCGTGCTCGACACAACCATCGAAACCTACCTCGACGCCAGCAACCCCGAAGCCCGCCGCAACGACATCGACTCCGGCAATATGTAACCTCAACCCCCTACCCACAGCCAGTCGGCCATGCTATCGTTTGGCACACTGTCGGACCGTCCCATTGTCGGACTGTCCGACTGTGGAGGGGTAACGATCTATGCGAGTCCTGAAAGTACTGGGCATCGTCGCTGCGGTGTTTGCCGTAGTCGTCATCGCGGTCTTGATTCTGGGTACCCTTCAACCGCACGAGCACGTCGCCTCGGCCACCGCCGAAATCGCTGCGCCGCAAGCACGTGTCTGGCAATTGATCGAGGAAGTCGACAAGCAGCCCGCCTGGCGCACCGGCCTTCTTTCCGTCGAGCCGCGCGCACCGGAAAACGGCCACCGCTGCTGGACCGAAGTGCAAAAACAGATGCGCATGCCGCTCTGCGAGGACCTCTCCGCCGAGCCCTCCACCCGCATCGTGCGTATCGCCGACCCCAGCCTCCCGTTCGGCGGAACCTGGACCTATCAGCTTCAACCGAGTGGCCCAAACGCCACCCACATCGTCATCACCGAGAACGGCACCACCGGCCCCGCGCTCTGGCGCTTCGTCGGCCACTACATCCTGCATGAAGACGCCATGATCAAGCAGTACGAAGCCGACCTGCAAAAGGCCGCGATGTGACGTTCGCGGTCATTGATTAGCCGAACTAACAACTAACAACTAACAACTAACAACTAACAACTAACAACTAACAACTAACAACTAACAACCCGCGCAACTACCCCACATGTTCCATCCAAAGTACGTCCATACCCTGTTCATCCGGCTCCTGAACGGCCAGGTGCACCATCGTGCGTTCCGGCGACGCGCCGTGCCAATGCACCTCGTTCGGCTCAATCCACACTGAGTCGCCCGACGATACCACCTGCACCTCGCCGCCGCGCAGCTGCACCTGGCACACGCCGCTCAGCACATGCAGCGCCTGTCCATGCGGATGCATATGCCAGGCCGTGCGCGCGCCGGGTTCGAAGCTCACTCGCGTCGCCTTCATCAGCGGCACCGACACCACATCATCCATCCACACCACGCCGCTGAACCAGGCCTCAGGCCCCCGCTTCGAACTCCGATTTTCTTCGCGAAGAATTCTCATGCCTCAACCTACCATTCTCATACCCTGGCGCAGGCGAACAAACCGCAAAGACGGAGCTAGAATAGCCTATGACCAGCACGCCCCAAGCCACGGAGATTCATCCCGCCCTCGCCTGGGCGCACCCGCTGGTGCAGGAGTGGTTCACCGCCAGGTTCGGCACACCCACCGAACCCCAGATCGAAGGCTGGCCCGCCATCCTGCGCGGCGACCCCACGCTCATCTCCGCACCCACCGGCTCCGGCAAAACCCTCGCCGCATTCCTCGTCTGCATTGACACCCTGCTCCGCGCCGCGCTCACCGGCGCACTCGATTCCCGAACCCACGTCGTCTACATCTCACCCCTCAAAGCGCTCTCCAACGACATACAGAAAAACCTCGACGGCCCTCTGCTCGAAATCCAGCAGCTCGCCCAGGCCCGCGGCTATCTTTGCCCACAAATTCGCACCGGCGTCCGCACCGGGGACACGCTCGCCAAAGAGCGCGCGTCGATGCTGCGGCACCCACCCCACATCCTCGTCACCACGCCCGAGTCGCTCTACATCCTGCTCACCGCCGGCAAGCCGCGCCACAACCTCACTCGCGTCCACACCGTCATCGTCGACGAAATCCACGCCATCGCCGACGACAAGCGCGGTGCCCACCTCGCGCTCTCCCTCGAACGCCTCGACGCCCTGGTCTGCGGAGAGAACCGCCTCTCTCCTGGCGCCATGCTCACGGGCCTGTCCAAAGCCCCGCAGCGCATAGGCCTCTCCGCCACTCAGAACCCCATCGCCCTCGTCGCCAACTTCCTCACCGGTGCCAACCCACAAGGTCCGGGGTCGCCCATTCCGGAAGACGGCTCCATCGTCGGCAGAGGTGGGGTAAAGCAAACCCCCAGTAACAGCAATCTTCAGCCCGCGCTAAACTCCCGGACATCGAAAGGCGCTCTAGCCCCGGAAGGCCGCCCCCCCGCCACCATCATCCAGATAGGCCAGCGCCGCACCCTCGACATCGCCCTTGAAGTTCCCTCCGACGAGCTCACCTCCATCACCTCCACCGCCATGTGGACCGAAATCTTCGACAAGCTCGCCGCCTATACCGAACACCACCGCTCAACGCTCGTCTTCGTCAACACCCGCCGCCTCGTCGAAAAAATCAGCTTCGAGCTCACCGAGCGCCTCGGTCCGGATGCCGTCGCTGCCCACCATGGTTCGCTCTCCCGCACCCTCCGCCTCGACGCCGAACAGCGCCTCAAGTCCGGCGAAATCAAAATCCTCATCGCCACCGCTTCGCTCGAGCTCGGCATCGACATCGGCTCCGTCGACCTCGTCTGCCAGATCGCCACCACCCGCGCCGTCGCCGTCGCCATGCAGCGCGTCGGCCGTGCCGGCCACTGGCGCGGAGCCATCCCCAAGGGCCGCTTCTTCGCCACCACCCGCGACGACCTGCTCGAGCAAGCCGCACTCCTGCGCAAGATGCACGCCGGCGAACTCGATCGCCTCGAAGTCCCCGAGCTGCCCGCCGACGTCCTCATGCAGCAGATCGTCGCCGCCTGCGGTGCCGAGCCCTGGGATGAGACCGCGCTCTACAATCTCGTCCGCCGCGCCTGGCCCTACCGCAACCTCACCCGCGAGCACTTCGACGAGCTCATCCAGCTTCTGCACGAAGGCATCGAAAGCTCGCGCGGACGCTACGGCGCGTACCTCCTCCGCGACCGTGTCCAGGGCGTCCTGCACCCGCGCCGCGGAGCCCGCATGATCGCCATCTCCAACGGCGGCGCCATCCCCGACACCTCGCTTTTCGCCGTCATGCTCCAGCCCGAAAACGTCCAGATCGCCACCCTCGACGAGCACTTCGCCGTCGACAGCTCCCCCGGCGACGTCGTCCTTCTCGGCAACACCAGCTGGCGCATCCTGCGCATCGAGTCGCAGGGAAGAGTCCTCGTCGAAGACGCCCACGGCGCGCCGCCCAGCATCCCCTTCTGGGAAGGCGAAGCTCCGCAGCGCACCAACGTCCTCTCCGATGGCGTCGCCGACCTGCGCGCCGAAATCGATCGCCGCACCCGCAACGTCAAGCCCTCCGACCTGAACAACGCCGTCGCCGAGGCCTCCACGAACCCCGAACCCCAACACCAACTCCTCTCCACCATCGCCTTCCTTCGCCGCGAATGCTTCGTTTCCGACTCCGCCGCCCGCCAGCTCATCACCTACATCGTCTCCGGACGCGCCGTCCTCGGTGCCGTTCCCACCAAGACCACCCTCATCGCCGAACGCTTCTTCGACGAGGGCGGCGGCCAGCAACTCATCCTGCACGCCCCATTCGGCGGCCGCATCAACAAGGCCTGGGGCCTTGCCCTGCGCAAGCGCTTCTGCCGTGGTTTCAACTTCGAGCTGCAGGCCGCCGCCACCGACAACGGCATCAACATCTCGCTCGCCGAGCAGCATAGCTTCCCCCTCGCCGACGTCTTCAAATTCCTCACCGAACACACCGCCCGCGAGCTCCTCGAGCAGGCCAGCATTCCCTCGCCCCTCTTCAAGAATCGCTGGCGCTGGGCCGCCGGCCGCTCCCTCCAACTCCTTCGCATGCAGAAGGGAAAGCGCGTTGCCCCGCAAATCCAACGCATCCGTTCCGACGATCTCCTCGCCAGCGTCTTCCCCCACGCCTCCGCCTGCCCGGAAACCATGACCGGCGACATCGAAATCCCCGACCACCCGCTCGTCCGCGAAGTCATGAAAGATACACTCGGCGAGGCCATGGATCTCGATGGTCTGCTCGAAGTCCTGCGCGGCATCCACTCCGGCGCCATCACCTGCCTCGCTGTAGACACACCTGTCCCCTCCCAGTTCGCGCATGAGCTGATCAACGCCATGCCATACGCCTTCCTCGACGGCGAAGACGCCGCCGCCCGCCGCACCCGCGCCGTCTCCACTCGCCGCGCGCTCCCCAACGACGTCACAGCCGGCGCCGGCCGTCTCGACCAGGCCGCCATTGACACCGTCCGCGCCCAGCTCTGGCCCGACATTCGCGACGAGCACGAACTCCACGACCTCCTGCTCTCCCTCGTCGCCCTTCCGCTTTCCTACATCGCGCTCGACCCGCCCTCGGTTACGGAGCCTGAAGCCTCTGGCGCTTCGGCCCCGGGCCTCTCTCTCATCGCCGCAACCAGGCCCCGTTCCATCCAGCACTGGCCGCTCTTCTTCGACCGCCTCGCGCAACAAGGCCGCGCCCACCAGGTCCTCATCGACAACGCACCCTTCTGGATCGCCGCCGAGCGCCTCCCCGAAGCCGCCCTCCTCTGGCCCGATTCCACGCCCTCCCTGGGTGGCCCATCCTTTCCGGTTTCATCGGAAAGGGTGGTGTGCTCCCTTCCACCGGCCCGCGACGCCGCCACTACCCGCCTCACCCAGGGATGGCTTCAACTCCTCGGCCCCACCACCTCCGCCCACCTCGCCGCGCTCACCCACCTCCACCCGCGCTCCCTCCACCAGGCCATGCTCGCCATGGAGATGCAAGGCATCGCCATGCGCGGCGTTTTCGAGCACACCGCCCCACCCGAAGACGCTCCCCACGACATCGAATGGTGCGAGCGCCGCATCCTCCAGCGCATTCACCGCCTCACCCTCGGCACGCTCCGCAAACAGGTCGAACCCGTCTCCGCCGCCGTTTTCATGCGCTGGCTGCTCGACTGGCACCACCTCGCGCCCGCATCCGAATCGCGGCCTGCGCCCACCGGCGAAGAAGCCGTCCTCGCCGCCATCGAGCAGCTCGAAGGCTTCGAGGCCCCCGCCAGCGAGTGGGAACGTACCCTTCTCCCCGCGCGCGTCGCCGGCTACGACCCCCGCTGGCTCGACAACCTCTGCCTCGCCGGCATCGTCGGCTGGGGCCGCATCTCCCCCCACCCCGCCTGGAATCAAAGCGAGGAAGGCAAGGGCTCCCCCCGCCGCGTCATCCCCACCTCCTCCGCGCCCATCACCTTCTTCCTCCGCGAGTCCGCCGACTGGCTCCACCACGCCCTCGCCGCCAAGTGCGTCGACGAGCCCACCCTCGCTCAATCCCTTTCTCCCGAAGCCCAACAGATTCGCGCCCTCCTTCACGACCGCGGAGCAGCTTTCACCGCCGACCTCCAACGTCTTTCCAGCCTCAACAAGCTCCAGACCTGCACCGCGCTTTGGGAGCTCGCCACCGCCGGCCTCGCCTCCGCCGACGGCTTCGATCAGCTCCGCGCCCTCATGGACCCCCGCCGCAAGTCCGTCACCATCGCCCAGACCCCCGCCACCAGCCTGCGCAAGCGCGCCGCCGCCCGCACCACCGCCGGCCGCTGGTCCCTGCTCTGCGATCCCAATTCGAATCCGGATGTCCCACGTCCCGCGGCGGCATCGTCGGAAAACCCCAGCGCCCCAGCCCAGCAGCAAGTCATCGCCGCCGCTCGCCGCAACGACGCCGCGCTCGATGCTCACGCCCGCATCCTGCTCTGCCGTTACGGCGTCCTCTTCCGCGACCTGCTGGTCCGAGAATCCAACGCCCCAAAATGGCGCGACCTGGCCCCCATCCTCCGCCGTCTCGAAGCCCGCGGTGAAATCCGCGGCGGCCGCTTCGTCTCCGGCCCCTTCGGCGAGCAGTTCGCCCTTCCCGAAGCCGTCGAAGCCCTGCGCCAGGCCCGTCGTCAGACCTCCGCCCGCACCACCGAAGCCCCCATCGCCGTGGCCGCCGCCGACCCCCTCAACCTGGCCGGAATCCTCGTCCCCGGTGACCGCGTCCCCGCCATCCCCGGCCGCGAAGTCCTCTTCCAGAACGGTGCCGCCGTAGAACCCACCCTGGAAGCGGGCGCCCCTCATTCGCAGGTCGACCCCGGCTCTCGGACATGGGATCCGGCGAAGCCAAAGCCCAGACCCCGCCGCTCCATCGCCGACCTTCTTCGCAACGAAGCCGCGCCTCCGCGCCCCGTTCTCCGCGCCGGTTCTTTAGAATTGTTCCAGTGAGCGCGACCATCCCCAAATCCGACCAGACCGCAACTCCCCCAAACGCAGTCGAGCCCCTCCTCGCACGCGAAGACGAGTTCTACTTCGAAGGTCAGTTCATGGTCTTTACCGAGGCCTACCACCTGCGCCGCGGCTACTGTTGCAACTCCGACTGCCGCCACTGCCCCTACAAGTAATCCCCGGTTTTCGCGCTCCAGGCCCGCGCTGAAACTCTCCGCGCCCTCAATCTACCCTCTGCTCCGCTGGTCCCAGGCTCTGCGTCGGCCCAGCCGAAGCCACCGACCGCATCCTCAACTGCTGTGCATTTTTCAGCATCATGACAACGCGCGCATCCTTCGCAAACGGCCGCAGAAAAGCGTCGTTATAAATCTCATGCTTCACGTCATACCCGGCCTCGGTCGCCTTCGCCAGCCACAGCAGCATCGATGTCTCATCCTGATGCTGGGCGTACATCCTGGCCATCTCAAACGCCAGTTGAGGATAGTTCTGGCTCCCCACAACCTGCGCCATCGACCCGCCCGCACCGCGCCGTTCAAACGCATGTGGGTCGAGCGCCAGGGCTTCCGCAAACTCCTTGCGCGCGCTCTCCATATCGCCGCTCTCGAAGTACGCCATCCCCAGGTTCGACCGGAACGTCGACGACTTCTTGTCCAGCTTCGCCGCCCGCTGATAATCGCTGATCGCGTTGCGGAACCGCCGCTCCATGTACTCGGTCACACCCAGATTGTTCCACCCTGAGGGGTCCTTCTTCTTCGCCCGCACCGCGCGTTGAAACAGCTCATGCGCCACCGCCGTTTGCCGCAACTCCAGGCGCACAATACCCATCTTGTTCAGCAACTCGCTCACCGGCCCGCCGCGCGCAATCGCGTACCCGTAATAGTCCAGCGAGTCCTCCAGAAACCGCCGCGCCCGCAGCACATCGCCGGCCGTCTCGAGCGCCGCCGCCGCGCCCGTCTTCGGGTCCGGAAGATGCGAATAAATCGCCAGCCACTGAGGGTCGCGATGGAACGCCTCGCGCTCTTCTTCAGACACCATCTGCGCCTGCGCACGCGCGCGAGGGGGCAGGCTCAACAGCGAAGAGCAGAGGACAAAAACGGCAATCGGAACCGAAAAAAGGGGATGGGGACGCATACGGTACCTCCAAACGTCCGGGACGCCCTTATACTGCTCCCGAACCCGCGGCTACGTCAAGACCTAATTCGCCGGCCCCGCCGCAACCGGCACAACCGCCGGTGCCACAACGGGTGCCGGCACCGCCGCCGCCGCCTGCACCCGCAGCGCCGTCCGCGGAAAGCTGAAGCTCCCCCCCGCATCATCAATCACGTTCACCTGACACACATACGTCCCCGGCTTCAACTGCGACAGCGGCACATCGAACTGGAACGACACCGCCCCACGCTCCGGCGCGTTTAAACTCGTGGCCTCCACCAGCGGTGTTTCATACACCTTCGTCCCTCCACTCAGAAACTCGATGCTGGTCAGCACCCGCACCGGCCCCCCCGCGCGCCGCTCCAGCCCCGGCGCTGCCGCCGGCACCGGCGCATCCTTCGGCTTGGCCGGATCATAAACCTCGTACAGAAAATACAAATGCTGATCCTGCCGAAACACATGCGCCACATTCGGCACCCACTCCTGCCCATCCCGCACCAGTAGATTCTCCGCGTTCTTCGCCGCGTTCGCCGTCCGCTGGCTCGCCAGCACCACCGAACTCAGCTTGATCGCAGCCTTCTTCAAATCCGGAACATTCAAGTCTGTCTCAAAGCTCCCCATCGCACCGGTCTGGTTCTCCCGCACCACAAACTTCAAGTGATACCGCCCCGGTGCCAGCGCAAACCCCGTCGAATATTGAATATTCCGCCGCTGCACCTGTTGCGCCGCATCCAGCGCCAGCTTCACCGTCTCGCGCACATTGCCCACCGCGATGCCCTGCGCATTTTTCACCTGCCCCAGGATGTCGATGTTGGCCTTGTCACTATTGCCGCCCTTCACAAACGGAATCTGCGACCCCGGCACAATCAAACTGATCGGTACATAAAACGAGTTCTCCGCCCGCCGGAAGTACAACGCCTGCAGATACAGCCCCACATCGGTAGCGGGCAAGTCACTGCGCATCTGTTCGGTCATCGCCAGTTCGCGGTCCTCGCTCTTCTGGTGCTGAAAGTCCGCCGGCGCATAGTACCCCGGCCGGAACTCCAGCTTCACATCGTTGCGCGCCATCTTCACCGTCAGGTGCCGAAACGTCCCATCATGCGCTCCATTGGTCGAGTGAAACCCCAGAATGTAATACGCCTCGGTGTCGTGCTGCACCTGCTGAAACGCCGGCGCAAAATCATTCGAGTCAAAAAACGCCTTGCCCCCCGTATCCGCGCTCAGGGTCCCAAGCGTCTCCTGCGAAGCAAAGTTCGCATTGAACTGCGCCCGCACCGCCTGTCCCGAGTCCGCCGCCGTCCCCCGCAGACTCCCCTGGCTCGCATCGCCCACCGGCGGCAGCGCCTGCAGACCCCGCGTGTCGACCGAGTAAATCGCCATATTCGCGTGGGCCGCCTCGTTCGTCGCAGCCCTCAGGCTCGCCTGATTCTCAATCCCGCTCCGCGTTATCCCGCCTGAGAAAAACAGCATCGACTTGCGCTGCTCCAGCCGCTCCAGACTCTTCGCAATCGTGCGTATCGCCAGCAACTCGCGGTCCGTATTCAGGCTGTTGTACTCGCTGTCATCGGCCGCAAAGCTCGCCGCATTGTCGCTCGTCCCATCGGTTGTCCCCGTACCTCCCGTCGAAAGGCCGGAGCTGTCCGTCCCGTTATACGCACCCAGCTTTTTGAGCAGCACCGCCTTGTCCGCCGTAAAGTCCTGGTCCATGCTCAGGCTCGTATTCAAGCTCACCAGCGCAACCAGGTCCGCCGGCTGCATCTGCTTGTTCACATAGTCCTGCGCGGACTGAATCGCCCGGTCCGTGTCCTCGTCCTGCATCGACGAAATATCGAAGAACATCACAATCAGCCGGTGGTCACGCAACTGCTGCGCATCCGCAGCCAGGTTCCGGTTCAACAAATCCGCAATCGACGCCTTACCCGAAACCGTATTCTTCTCCGCCAGCACCGCCGCCTCATCCACATTCTGATAGTCGAAGCTGATCACCTTCTGCGGCTTGTTGTTCTCAAAAATCTGAAAGTCCGCCGCCTTCAACCCCTTCACCACCGCGCCAGTCTTCTTATCGCGCACCACGACATTGGTCAGCACAATCTCCGTGCTCACCCGCAACGTATACGCCCCCGCCCCCGCCTGCTGCGGCTGTTGCGCGTCCTGCCCCGCACCCTGCAACACCGGCGCCTGCTGCGTCGGCACCTGCACCGGCGCCCCAGCCTGCTGCGCAACGCCGCCCAAGCCCACCAACCCCACCATCACCACCACCGCCACATACCGCCGCATAAGCACCTTAGAAGTTCTTAGTTCTTAGTTCTTAGTTCTTAGTTCTTAGTCTTTAGTTGCTAGTCTCTGGCCATCCGTTGAGCTCCCGCCAGGCGACATGTACGGTAGGTCACGGCTTCGGCCGTGACATTAACCGTGCAAGGCAGAGCGGCTTTAGCCGCTCAGGTAAAGGCCAATGGACACATGCACAGGTTCCTCTCGCTACGCTCGACGCCTTTACTAACAACTAACAACTAACAACTAACAACTAACAACTCAAAACCGATACCTCGCCTGCACCTGCAACGCCCGCATCGCCGCCGCACTCGTCACCTGCCCATAGTTCGCCGAGTTCACCGTCGTGTTGATCCCGTTGTACTGCACCGTATTGAACACATTCGTCGCCGTCACCCGCGCCTCAAAGCTCCGCGTCTCACCCAGCGATACCGTCCGCGAAAGCGAAGTATCTACCGCAACCGTCCCCGGCCCTTCGATCGAGTTCCGCGAAGCCGTCCCGAACCCGTTCGCCGGCTTCACAAACGCCGCCGTATTGAAGTAATTCCGCAGCCGTCCCGATCCGTGGATCGACTCCGTAAACACCCGGTCCGGCCGCAGCGTATACGTTCCCCCGGCCAGCGCCTGCGCCGCGCTGTCGTTGTACTGCGGCGTAAAGTACGTGCCGCTCGCGAACGTAAAATTACCGCTCAGCGAAAATCCATCCAGCACCTTCGCCATCACGCCACCTTTGTTCAGGTACGCGCGGTTCGCGCCGAACGGCAGCTCATACACCCAGTTGCCCGACAGTTTGTGCCGCACATCGAAGCTCGAATTCCCATATTCCAGGTCCAGCCGCTGATCGTTCTGCACCTCCGACGACCCCACCCCGCCAATCGACGACGCGTTATCGATCGAGTGCGAATACTGGTACGTCGCACTCAGCGCCACACCCTTCTGCTGCCGCTTCTGTGCCGTAAAGGTGAACTGGTTCAGGTGCGAGGTCGCCACCGAATCCTCAAACGTAAATGCCTGCGCATTCGCCGTCGTCACGTTGCTCACCGTATGGTTCGGGGCCCGCACAATGTCCAGGTTCCCGCCCTTCGACCCGTTGTACCCGATGTTCAGCACGATCCCCAGCGGCAGCGTCCGCTGAATATCGAAGTTATAAACCTGAACCATGCCCAGCCGGTACTCCTTGTTCACCGCATAATTATTCTGGATCGGCTTGCCCGAGCAGTTGAAGCCGCTCGCCAGCGTCAGGTTCCCCGGCGTACAACCGTTTGGGTTTACAACGGTAGAAAGCGTATTCGTCTGCGTCACCGCGAACGGCGGCTGAAACGACAGCGACCGCGCAAACGTCCCAAACTGCCCCGTGTTGTAGTTCACCCCATACCCAAATCGCACCACGGTATTCTTCGTAAACTTCGGCCGATACGCCACTCCCAGCCGCGGCGCAAACATCGTCCGGTCAGGATTCACCAGGCTCGTCGGGTACCTGCCCAGAAACGCCCCCGTCCCTCCCGGCTGTACCGCGTCCACCTGCGTAAAGTCGGCGTTGTGGTCAAGATTCACGAGCCGGTTATTCTTTTCCGTATAAGGTCCGAAATACTCATACCGCAGCCCATAGTTCAACGTCACATTCGCCAGCACGCGATAGTCGTCCTGCGCATACCCGTCATACACGTTGTCGCGCAGATAAATCTTGTTCAGCCCCGCTTGAATACTGGTCTGCGTCGGCGCGCCCAGCAGAAAGTCCGCAAAGCCAGACCCACTCTGCGCCTGCTGCGCCCCGCCGTTCGCTGTGCTGTTTTTATCCGCTGCGCTCTCGGTCGCGAAGCCCGTAAACTGAAACGCCCCCAGCGGATTGTTCCCACCAATCGAGTCCGCATGCAACCGCCGTAAATCGAACCCAAACCGATAATTGTGCTTCTTGTGTCGATAGCTCACGAAGTCCGAAAAGCTGATCGTCTGATCGATCCTCTGGCTCGGCGTCTGATTCGACAGCCCCGCAAAGTTCGTAATCGACACCCGCGGCACGCCGTTATAAAACTTCGGATCGGCAAACTGCCCCGCCTGATTCGGCACACTGATTCCCGCCGTCGCCGTCGGATTATTCGCCGTGTCCGTAAAGTAGTTCCGCGCCATGGATACGCTGCGGTTCCAGTTCACCGAAGCATTGTTCGACAACCGCCCATAGCTCACCGTATAGCCCAGATTCAAGCTGTAGCCATTGCTCTGGGTCGTCCCGCCCAGCGGCAGAAAAATATTCCGCACATCCTGCGCCGCGTGCGTGTAGTTAAATCCCATATTGATGTTCTGCCGCAACACCGGCTTCGCATTCGCCGCATCCCCCCCGCGCCGCCCGCCGCCCCCGCCGAAGCCGCCAAAGGGCCCCGAACCCGCCGCCTTGCCAAGCTGCCGGACAAACCGCGCGTTGATCTGCGTATTGTTATTGCCCGCATTCGAAACCGTCTGATAGTTGTAAGCCGTAGGGTCACTTGTCGCCAGGTTTGGCGCCGGATACAGCCCCAGCAGCGCTTGCGCCTGCGGACTGATCGCCGTCAGCCTGTTGCCCGCAAACGGCAGCCCCGTCGCCGGATCGAAGATCGACACCGGCGTCGCCGCGCCGCTGATCACCTGCACGGATTGCGAAAAGTCGCCCACCCGCTCCAGCAGCGTCGGCACCCGCACCGGGTTCGACAGAAACGCATTCAGATTCCGCTGCCCCGACAGGTTCACAAACACGAACTGCTTCGTATTCTGCTTGAACACTCCCGGAATATACGGAGACCCCGCTAGGCTCGCACCGAATCGGTTCGAGTAACCCGCCGGCTTCACGACCGCCACCAGCGACGGCGACCACGGTGCGGAATTCAAAGCCGAGTTCCCACCCTGATAAAACACGTTCCCGTGGAATTGCGTAGGGTTGAAGTTCCGAAAACCACCCCCGCCAACCCGGAACCCTCCGCCTCCCGGCCCGCCCCCACCTGGCCCGCCGCGCCCACCTCCGCCGCCCATCAGTCCGCCAATCGCGCTCACAATCGCGCTCGTCGGATCGCCGCCACCCTGCGGCAGCATCCCGCTTGCCCGAGCCTGCGCCACCGCATCCTCCACCCGCGACCGAATCTCATCCTCGCTGAAGTTCGCCAGCCCGGTTGTCACCCCGCTCTGCCCGCTCACCGCAACCGAATCCGTCGCCGCACCCGCACTGTCGCCCAGTCCCGCCAGCGTCGGCAGCGCCGCGCCGCTGTTCCCCCCACCGCCCGCGCTCGCGTCCGCGGCATCCCCGCCCGCGCTCAAGCTCAAGCTCTGCAGGCCTCTCCCTAAACTCGACGCGGAAGCCGAAGCCGCCGCTGTCTGCCGGGCCTCCGCCGCCGCCACCCGGCTCGCCAGCTGCATCCCAAAATCCGCCGTCTGGTCCGGCTTGCCGCCGTTCTCCCCTGCCGCATTCAGCAGCACCTCGGCGGTCTCCGCCGCAAACGCCGCCAGCTCCACCCGCACCACATACCGCCCATTCCGCGGAATCGCCATCGCGTAGCGCCCATCGACATCCGTGCTGGTCGCATACTTCTTGCCGGTCAAAGAGTTCGTAGCCGTAACCGCCACTCCCGGCAGAGGCACGCCGCCGGGCTTCCCGGCAGTCCCCGCAACCACGGCCCCATGAATCGCCCCACCCTGCGCCACCGGCGCTGCAATCGTCGCTGCAGCCGGGGCAGGGGACTGCGCCCGCGACAAACCGCCAGCCGCCACCAGCACACCGCCCGCCAGCCACCCTCGCACTGTCACCCAAGCCACCACCTGCACTCCTCCGACCCGCCCAGCAAGCGCCGTCCGCGATCTCCACAACTCACGACTCGCAACCTATTGAGGAGGCCCAGATTGAGGAGGCCCAGTTTGAGGAGACCCAGACTGAGGAGACCCAGACCGTCCCGCCGCCCCCGCCGCCCGTGGTGGTCTCGGCGCCATCACCATCAACTGTCCCGGAACAAACACCCCGGCCTTGAGAGATCCCGTGCCCACCACGTTGTCTCCGACCTTGACGTCGGCCAGCGTTATGCTCTCGCCACCCTCCGCTCCCGGCCCCCCACCCCATCCACTTCCAGCGCCTGCCCCCAAGCCCGCACCGCCGCCCGCACCGCCGCTCTCGCCCCCGCGCATCCGCCGAGCCCCGCGCTTGAACGACGTTGTCTCATCCAGTCCGATCGTCTGCGACGCCCCATCCCCCCGCAACACCGTCATCTTCAGGTTGTCCGCATCAATCGCCGTCACCTTACCCTGGATGTACGTCTTGCCCAGGTTCTCGCGCAGCTTCTTCACCTGCTCAGCGTCGGTCGCCACCACAAACATCGCGTGCAGCGTCTTCTTCGGCGCGTCCATGTTGCCCGCCGCCATCACACCATCACCCACCTTCAACTCCGACACCTTCAGCGCCGCCGGCTGCCTGTCGCCCGCCACCCCCTTCATCACCCGCGTGTTCACAGTCGTTGTGACCTGGTACACCGTCCCATCCTCACTCTTCACCGTCACCGCATCGCCGGACACAGCGGTCACCATTCCGCTCACGCGCCCCATACCGCCCGGCCCTCCAAAACCCTCGCCCCCACCCGGCTCCTGAGCGCCCGCCACGCCCAGCCCCGCCGTGGACATCACTCCCAGCGCTAGAACCAGCAACCCTCTCCCAACCAACCGCTGCCGCATAAGCCTCGAATCCTCGCTATCTATGCTGTTACAGACGCCTTTCCCGCCAGAAAGACGCCCCCGCCTTACAACAATCCACGGTCAAAATGCTGATGACATCCATAAACCTGCTTCGCGACGCCGTCTTTCTGTGCAACACTAAGGGCCGTACGACGCACGACCCACGCTGCCGGGCTTGATCAAAAAGCAACAAAGCACGGCATGCTGCGCATCGAATCGGGGTTGCCACTAGGCAAGGAGATTCTGCATGTTGACCCAGCAAAAAACCGCCACGGAGCTCCTCGCCCGTTTTCTCGCCGTCCGAGCCGCTACGATCAGCTTCTGCGAGCCCCTCACCCCGGAAGACCTCATGGTCCAATCCTGCGCCGAGGCCTCGCCCGTCAAGTGGCACCTCGCACACACCTCGTGGTTCTTCGAAACCTTCGTCCTGCGCGAGTTCATTCCCGCCTACCAGCCCTTCGACCCCGATTTCCTCTGGCTCTTCAACAGCTACTACAAATCACTCGGCGACATGCCCGAGAAAAAACTTCGCGCGTCCTTCTCGCGCCCTCCCCTCGATCAAATCCTCGCTTACCGCGAAACCGTCGACGCCGGCATCCTGCGCCTGCTCCAAACCTCCCCCGAAGACGAAGCCCTGCGCCGCGTTGCGCTCGGCCTCGAGCATGAGCAGCAGCACCTCGAACTCATCGCCACCGACATCAAGCACGCCCTCTTCACCAACCCGCTCCACCCCGCCTACACCCAACCCCGGACTGTCCCGCAGGTCGCACAGAGCGAAGCAATCGCCCCTCCGCTGGACTGGGTCAGCTTCTCCCCCGGTTACCCCGGCCGCCCCGGCGTCGTGGAAGTCGGCACCACCCCTGACCCCCACTCCATCGAAACCTTCGCCTTCGACAACGAAACCCCGCGCCACCCCGTCTACATTGCGCCCTTCCGCCTGGCATCCCGCCTCGTCACCTGCGCCGAGTACCTCGCCTTCATGGAAGAAGACGCCTACCAGCGGCCCGAGCTCTGGCTCTCCGAAGGCTGGGACACCATGCGCGCCGAAGCCTGGCAAGCCCCCCTCTACTGGCAGCGCGACACCGCCACCCACTCCGGTTGGAGCGTCTACACCCTGCACGGCATCCAGCCCCTCGACGACCTCTCGGAAACTCCCGTCTGCCACCTCAGCTTCTTCGAAGCCGACGCCTTCGCCCGCTGGTCCGGCCACCGCCTCCCCACCGAGTTCGAGTGGGAGTTCGCCGCTGCCTCAGCCCCCGAAGGCCAACCGAACCTCCTCGAGTCCGCGTACCTCCACCCCACCACCGCCCATACCCACCCCACCCTCCAGCAACTCTTCGGCGACGTCTGGGAGTGGACCCAATCTCCCTACACCGGTTACCCCGGCTACCGTCCTCTCCCCGGCGCTCTGGGCGAGTACAACGGCAAGTTCATGTCCTCGCAAATGGTCCTCCGCGGCGGCTCCTGCGTCACACCCGCCACCCACATCCGCGCCACCTACCGCAACTTCTTTCCACCCTCCACCCGCTGGCAGTTCTCAGGCCTCCGTCTGGCCCGCGACGGCGCCAGCTAGCCTCTCCCCCCCCCGGACCCGGACCCAGACCCGGACCCAGACCCAGACCCAGACCCAGAACCCGCACTCGGACCCTATGCCTCTAGCCACCCGCGACACCCTGAACGAAGCCGTGCTCACCGAAGCCCTCACCGGCCTCACTGCCTCCCCCAAAACCCTCTCGCCCTGGCTCTTCTACGACGAGCGCGGCTCCCAGATCTTCGAGCAGATCACCCAGCTCCCCGAGTACTACCTCACCCGCACCGAGCGCGCCATCTTCGCCGAGCACGCACCCTCGCTCCCCCTCCACCTCATCGCCAACGTCACCGTAGCCGAGCTGGGCGCCGGCAGCGCCAGCAAGACTGGCCTCCTCCTCCAGGAGTTCGCCGCCTTCCAGGGCGAAGTCCTCTATCAGCCCATCGACATCAGCCCCACCGCCCTCGACGAGGCCGCCGCCTCGATCGCCCTCGCCATCCCCGGCGTCATCATCCAGCCCCAGGTCGCCAACTACATCACCGACCGCTACACCATCGACCGCCCCGCCGGCCACCTCGTCCTCGCGCTCTACATCGGCTCCAGCATCGGCAATTTCCCCCCGGACCAGGCCGTCGGGATCCTCCAGAACCTGCGCGACCACCTCGCTCCCGGCGACCGCCTGCTCCTCGGCACTGACCTCGCCCCCGGCCCCGGCAAGTCCGTCGCAACCCTCCTGGCCGCCTACGACGACGCGGCCGGCGTCACCGCCGCCTTCAACCTCAACATCCTCACCCGCCTCAACCGCGAGCTCGACGCCAACTTCGACCTTGCTACCTTCGCCCACCGCGCTCACTGGAATCAGGAGCAATCCCGCATCGAGATGCACCTCGAAAGCCTCACCGCGCAGCGCGTGCAAATCGCAGGCGAGCATATCGCCTTCGCCTCCGGAGAAACCATCCACACCGAAAACAGCTACAAGTTCACCGAAGCCAGCCTGGCCACCCTCCTCGCCAGCTCCGGCTTCACCATCGATCACACCATGCACGATCCCAAACACTGCTTCGCCGTCACCTTGGCCGAAGCCGTCTAGGATGGAGCAACATACCCTGAGGCCTGCAAATCAGACCGCCCTCCCGCGACAGGCTGAACAGGCCGGCCTCCCCAAACCCGGCCGGCCTCCCCACAAACCCGGCTAGCCTCCCCACAAACCCGGCTAGCCTTGCCATAAAACCGTTCCGCACATTAAAAGCTCACCGCCGATACTCGCCGCTCTTCCCACCCGTCTTCGACAGCAGCGCAACCTCGCGAATCCGTATCCCCTTATCCAGCGCCTTCGTCATGTCATAGACCGTCAGCGCCGCCACCGACGCCGCCACCATCGCCTCCATCTCCACACCCGTCCCCGCCACCGTCCGTGCCGTCGCGCGAATCTCCACGCCCCCCGTCACCACCGTCGCCTGCACATCCACAAAGCTCAACGCCAGCGCATGGCACATCGGTATCAACTCGCTCGTGCGCTTGGCCGCCTGCATACCCGCAAACCGCGCCACCTCCAGCGGGTTGCCCTTCGGATTCTGCGGCAACGCCGCCAGCACCGCCTCATTCAACTCCACGAAAGCCCCCGCCACAGCTTCCCGTTGCGTCTCCGCCTTCGCGCCCACATCCACCATCCGCGCCTGCCCAGCCTCATCGAAGTGCGACAGCTTTTCGGTCATTGTGTCCAAACTCCCTTAGCTTTTCTGTTGTCAAACCTTTCCCGTCGTCATCCTTCGCGAAGCGGAGAACCTGCGTCACCCCCAGGCTCCAGCCCGTCACCGTAACAACACCCTCACCGCCTCATCCTTCGCAAACCTCTCCACCCCACCCGGCAGCACCACATAGCAATTCCCGCGCGCATTCGCCGCCACGTCCCCAGACCCCTGCCACCCCACCGCGCTTACCGTCACGCCATCCCACTGACCCCGCATCTCCGCTGGCAGAAACCGCGTCACCCGCGCCCCACCCGCCGTATCCTCGCCCAGCCGCGCCTCAACAAAAACGGGCGCTACCGCGGCCCGTCCCGCGAGCGCTCGCACCATTGGCGCCACAAAAAGCGAAAACGTCACCTGCGTCGACACGGGATTGCCCGGTAATCCAAAGAAATACATCCACTCCCCGTCACCCTTTGGCAGCCGCCCAAACACCACCGGCTTCCCCGGCTGAATCAACGCCCCCGTAAAGAAAAACTCTGCCCTGAACTCCGCAAGCACTTCCTCCACCAGGTCGAATTTCCCCATCGACACACCGCCAGACAGCACCAGCAGATCGCTTCCCATCCCCTCACGAATCCGCTCCCGCACCGAGTCCCGCGTATCCCGCGCAACCTCCAGCCTCTTCGCGCCGCCACCCTCCCGCCCTATCAAAGCCGCCAGCGCGTAGCTGTTCGAGTTCCGTATCTCCGAGTCCCTCGGCACCACATCCAGCTCCACCAGCTCATCGCCCGTCGCCACAATCGCCACCGTCGGCCGCGCAAAGACCGGCAGCTCCGTCCGTCCGCAACTCGCCGCCACCGCAATCTCTGCCGCCCCCACCACCGTTCCCGCCGCCAGCACACCCGCGCCGGCGCGAGCCTCCGCGCCGCGCGGCACCACATTCGCTCCAGCCTTCAACCCGCGGCCCTCCGCCGCGCGTACGTTCCCGCCCTCCACCGCCACATGCTCCACCATCAGCACCGCATCCGCACCCTCCGGCATGGGCGCTCCGGTCATGATCTCGACCGCCTCGCCCGCACCCAACGCCGCGCCGCCCCACGCCTCTCCTGCCTTCAGCGTTCCCACCAGCCGCAACGCTCCACCCACATCCGCCGCACGAACCGCGTACCCATCACGCGTCGACCGGTCAAACGGCGGCTGGTCCCGGTCCGCCGTAACGCGCTCCGCCAGCACCCGTCCCGCCGACTCCAGCAGAGGCGCACCTTCCACCTCCCGCACACGCGCCGCAGCGCCGCGTGCCTCCCTCAGAACTACCCCAAGCGCGTCGTCAAACGGCAAAACCGCCAAGTTCACCTCCTCCAAAACAACAAGGCCCCAACCACCAGGTCAGGGCCTCACCGCTTTTGCTCTGCTCTCTTTCGCGCTCAAAGCGCGGGCTACTAAAAGCCCCGCGCCCCGACGCCGCGCCATCGCGAGGATAAACCTACCGCTTACCCGGCGCCTTGTACTTAGTATTCACCGTCTGCCCCATGCTGGCCAGAATGTCCTTCGCGTCCTGCGCATGAGGACCTTCGGGTGACAGCTCAAGATACTTCTGGTAAGCCTCCGCGCATCCCGGAGGCGCCACAATCTTGCCCGCCTTGTCTACCGTCGCCTTCGCAATCAGCGACTGACCCTTCACGTAGTACGGGTCCGGCTTGGTCGGGTCCGCTGCAATGGCTTTTTCCGCCGCCGCCGCCGCCGCATCCCCCTGGCCCGCGTTGAACAGAACCGCCGCCTCGTTCGAATACACCATCCCCGCAGTAGTCGGGTTCAGCTTCACAGCGCTTTCAAACGCCGCTGTAGCCTCGGGAATCTTTCCCAGCTTGGCCTCGGCCGTTCCAATCGAGTTCCACGCAATCCCGGCGTCCAGAGGTGTCGGCTTCTTCGAGGCCGCATTGACCTCAATGCCCTTCTTGTTCGACGCAATACCGTCGTTATAAAGCTTGGTGATCGTCTCGTCCGTCTGCCAGGACCGCTTCTCCGCCTTCGCCTTCTTCACCGAAGCGTCCGCATACGCGATCTGCGACGATCCCAGGTTGAACCACAGCACCGACTCGTCCGGCTTCTGCTGCGTCACCTGCTCCATCGTCTTCACGTCCTGTTCGTAGTTCGGGTTCGCCGAGGCCAGGTCCGCGCGCACCTCCTTCAACGCGTTATTCAGGTTGGCAACCACCTTGTTGGCGTTCAACGCCTCGCCCGCTTTTTTCTTGTACTCTTCAAGCGCCTTCTTGTCCTCCGGGCTCATCTTGTCGAGGTACTCTTTGCGCGTCATGTCGAAGTTCAGCGTCTTGTCGTCGCCCGCCTTCAAAGACACTTCCAGAAAATCCACGCTCACCGTACCCGAGTACACCACCGCCAGGTACTCTCCCGGCGCAATGTCGGCGCCCTTGTAGTCGCCGTTCGCGTCCACCTTCAACGTATATTTGAACTTCTGGTCCTTGGCCGCCGACGTCTTATCGGTAGTCAGTTTCACCTCCGCATTCGGCACCTGCATGCCCGCCGCGTTGTTCACATGGCCATGCAGGCTGGCAGTTGCGGCCGGCGCCGCCTGGGCCAGTATCGCTCCAGGCATCAAGGTTACAGGCAACAAGGTTGCGGTCAACAACGTCAACAGCTTCAGTTTCATCATCGATTTCATCCCCTTCAGAAAACCACCGGCAGCAGACGTACGCTCCGCCGTCTCTACGTCACAAGCCTTCCGGCCTCAAAACTTCGCGTATCGTATCGGATCGACAGACCCCGCCTCACGAAACGCCCTTAGTCGCAACGCACAGCTTTCGCACACACCGCACGCCTCGGTTTCCCCCGAGTAGCACGACCAACTTACATGCAACGGTGCGCCCAGTTCAACTCCCAGCTTCACGATCTCCGCTTTCTTCAGCCGGATCAGAGGTGTAACCACCGCAATCTCTCCGTCTTTCGTGCCCTCCCGTATCAAAGCGTTGAACGCGTCATAATACGCCGGCCGGCAGTCCGGGTATCCCGAGCTGTCCTGCTCCACCGCTCCGATAAACACCGTGCCCGCGCCCAGAACCTCCGCCCAACTCACCGCCGCTGCCAGAAAGTGCGCATTGCGAAAAGGAACATACGTCACCGGAACCGAGTTGCCCCGCCGCTCCGAGGTGTCTTCCTCAGCGCTGGCATCCGGCACGGCAATCGCCCGGTCAGTCAGCGCCGATCCTCCAATCCTGCGAAACAGCTCCGTCTTCAGCTCCAACAACTCCTTCAACCCCACCGCCGCCGCGACGTTGCGCGCCGCCTCCAACTCCCGCGCCTCGGTCCGCTGCCCATAGCTGAAATGCAGGCCGAAGCTCTCGTAGTCGCGCACCGCCAGCGTCGCGCATACAGTCGAGTCCATTCCCCCCGACAAACAAACCACCGCCTTCGGTCGACTCACCGCAGGTCCTCGTCGGCAGTGTTCTCCAGGCCGCCCGCCTGCGCCGCGTCCAGTATTTCCTTCGCCGCCGCCTCGTCCTCCACACTCACCTGCAAGCGCGTCCGAAACGCCATCGGCACCAGGCTGTTCGCATTCTCGCCTTGCAGAAACACCTCTATCCCCACGGCTTCAAGCGCGCCCTTGGCCATCTGCGCCTCGGCCGGATTCAGAAACCGCCCCACCGTCACCATCTTCGAGCCATCCACCATCAGGCGTTTCCCCTTTTACTTTGTCATTGCTGAAGCCAATCGCACTTTTCATTTGTCATTCCCGAAGGGAATCTGCGTTTGCCCTTGCCTTTGCAGTTGTATCGCCCTCCCCAACAACTAACAACTAACAACTAAGAACTAAGAACTAAGAACTAAGAACTAAGAACTAACAACTATTTCAACTCGATCGATTGCAAATGAAACGTAATCGTTCCCCAGAATAGCCTCGCCTGAATCTGTACCGGGATGTGCCGCGGGTCGTCCGTGTACCAGATCCAGATGTGCCCCCGGTTCTTGACCACACCTTCATCCGCCACCGGCTGCACCTTCAGCGTCGTGAACGTCCCGGCAGGCGTTTTGATCTCCTCGCGCCCCTCCACCTTCATCCCCACCGTCACCGTGCGCAGCGAGTCTGCCAGCGGGAAGCTCAGCGTCTGTCCAACCGCCATCGGTTGCGACTGAAAATAGAAAATCCCCGAAAGCGAGTCCGTCACGCACGCCGGAATGTTGGCTTCCTTCTGCGTCGCCGTTCCCTTCACCAGGTTGCGCTCATGCTGCATCTGCTTGCCGTGCGCATAGTCAAACGTCAACTCGCTCGCAATCTTCCGCCGGCCTTCCTGAATCTGCTTGCTGAAGCCTGCCGAGCAGCCCGTCTTCGTATCGAACCCCGACTGAAATCTGTCGATCACCGGAAACAGCATGTTCACGCCCCCACTCGAGTCCGCCGTCGCCGTTACCTTTTGCTGGTCGCCCGCCTGCTCCAGGTGGAAGACCGCCGTCCCCGCCGTGAACACCCGAAAGTCCACCGAAAACGTCAGCGTCTGTTTCTGCGGATACTGAAAACCCGGCTGCGGAGCTGGCAACACTGGAATCGGCTTCTGGACCACCGGCTTGGGTGCGAAGATTTGCGCTTCGGCGGTCGCCATGGCAGCCAGCAGGGAACTCACCGCGACCCATCGTACGAAACTGATCAAAATTCTTTGCTCCTAAGGTTCTGCACGCGTCCGGCAGAAGGTTGGCGGAACAAGCCGCTAAAACCGTCTAAAGCGACTTGAAAAGCCACATTCGGGCCGCTAAAACAGCATAAATAGCCGCCGCTCCCATCCCTGCATTGTACTCGCGGTGGTGCATATACCGCTCCCGCGAGAAGCTTCCCGCCGCCGCTCCAAACCGCGCCGGCGTCAATCGTGGTAGTAACCTTGGCACCCGCCGCGCGTATGCATCGAACCCCGCAAACGTCTGACGCAGAAAGACTTCCTCCGCCAGGATCACCGGCACATAGATCGCCGCAAACATCCCCGCCAGCAGCAAAACCAGCCACCACCGATTCGCCGCCACCGCAAACCCCACCGCCAGGCAAATCGATCCCAGGTACAACGGATTGCGCGTGAACGCATACGGCCCGGTCACCGTAAGTTCAGCATTCTTCTTGACATAGCCAGCCGCGTACCCGCGCAGCCAGACCCCCGGCACCACCAGCAACAAGCTCCACGCCAGCGTTCGAACGGTCGGCTGCGCAAACACCAGAAACACCGCCGCCACCACAAACCCCAGCGGGACCCGAATGCGCCGCGCGATCCTCTGCCACGAACTTGTTTTGAGACCCATCCCTCCATTCTCTCAAATCCCTGGCAGGATCCGGCTGTCAGTTGTCGCTGTTTGGCTCTGTTTCGCAGCCTGCGGCAACGCGGAGTAGCCTGCGGCAACGCGGAGAGGAACAATCCGGAACCCACAACTCACAACATCTCTATCGCGGCTTCCAGAACCTCTTCGACCCCGATCCTCGCCAGCCCGCCGTCAATTTCCTCCACCCGCTTGTGGCTGTTCACAGACGACGCATGCCGCAACACCCTGCAAACGCCCGCTCCCCACGGCCCGTTCCTCGCCGGATCGGTCGGCCCATACAGCCCCACCAGCGGCGTCCCCAGCGCCGCTGCCAGATGCGTAGGCCCCGAATCGCCTCCCACAAAAACCCCAGCCCGCCGAAGCAGCGACGTCAGCTGCGCGATGCCGCAGGCCACCGCCCGCGCCGCGCCGCCGCTCGCCCTGACTACGTGGCCCGCCAGCGCATTGTCCTCGTGCGTACAGCTCACCAGAGTCTCCACACCGGCCTTCGCCAGCTCCGCCGCCAGCGCGCCAAACCGCTCCGCCTGCCACTGTTTGGCCCCCCACCCAGCGCCCGGAGACATCACGCACACCCGCGTTGCACCGACCTCTCGCTGGGCCCATGCCTCCGCCCCGCCGTCCACCGGCAACAGGACGTCCTCAGCCGCAAGCTCCAGTGCCACCTCCGCGGCCTCGCTGAGCAGCGCCCGGCCCTGCTCCACCACATGCGTTCCCGCACGCGTCACGCGCACCGTGTAAAGCCGCTTCGCCGGCGCCTCGCGTGGATCGTCATACCCTGCCAGCTTGCCCGCCTGCGCCAGCCGTCCGATCACCGCCGAACGGATCGTCCCCTGCATATCGACGGCCAGCTCGTACCCCCCCGCCCTTAACTCCCGCCGCAACGCGCGTATCGACCCGAAAGTAACCGGCGACAGCGGCGACGCGCCCCAGGCTTTCACCGCGGCCGTATACACCTTGTCCACCACCGGCCCCCTGCCATCGCTGGCTACCAGCAGCGGAGCCCAGCGCTCATCCACCGCCCAGTCGATAGTCCAGTCCGGCCTCGCGCGTCGCAGTGCCGCCACTGCCGGCAGCGCATGCAACACATCCCCCATTGCGCCGACACGGACAATTAGAACCTTCACGCCAGCCTCTCTTCCAGATCACTCACTACTTCCGCCGGATTAACAAACTCAGCCACCAGCGCGACCACCACCAGTGGTCCGACGGCCTGCAGCCGGTCGCGCATCGCCGCCGACAGCTTCACTGCGTCTTTCTCCGTCGTCACGAGCCCACTTGCGTTCAACCTCTGCGCGACCTTCACAATATGCTCGATATCCGCCGCTGTATAGGCATGATGGTCGCGGAACGCAACGGTCTCAATCAGTCCGCACCCGGCCTCCTGGACCATCGCCGCAAAACCCTCCGGCCGCGCAACCGCGCAGAACGCCACTGGCCGCAGCCCCGCGCTCAACACTCTTAGCGGGGCAGGGAAGAGCAGTTTTCGCTCGACGCTCCACATCGCCGTTCCCTCCCGCACCAACTCCCGCAGCTTCGGCGCGAGAAGCACCCACTCTTCCATGCGCACGACAACCACATCCGCCCGCAGCAAAGCCCGCAACGGCTCCCGCAGATTCCCCGCCGGCAGCAGCGCGTCTTCAAGATCCTCGGCGGTCACCAGCACCACATCTACCCCCCGCGCCAGTTGCCGATGCTGAAAGCCATCGTCCAGCAAATGCACGCTGCGATTCGCCTTGTTTTTGTTGTCATCCTTAGCCGAAGGCTGAGGATCTGCGTTCATTGCACCGGCCGCAACCCCCAGCGCCCTCCGCGATCCCTCCTCCGCAGCCTTCCCCGCCGCGAACCGCTCCGCCCCAACCCAGACCTCTACCCCAGCGGCCCGCGCGATCAACACCGGCTCATCCCCAAACCGCGCCGGGTCCGAGCCGGTCACCCTCTCCACCCCTTGCCCCCGCCGCCCATACCCCCGCGACAAAACATTCACCCCCCACCCACGATCCTTCATCAACAACGCCAGCGCAATCACTACCGGCGTCTTGCCCGCCCCACCAGCCGACAGCGAACCCACGCTCACCACCGGCCACTCCAGCCGCCTCGTCTTCAGAAATCCCGCCGCTCGCAGCCAATCCTTCACCGCCAACCCCGCCGCATACAACGGCATCATCGGCCACGCCCACGGCCTGCGCACACTCACCGCTGCACCATCGCAAGCAGCGCCTGCACAGACCGCCCCGTCGCTCCCTGCTGCTCCTCAAACACCCGCCGCCCCCGCTCCCCCATCGCTTTAGCTGCGTTCCGATCGTTCAACAACTCCCCTATGACGCTTTCGAGTTCATCGCCGCCAGCAACGATGCGAATCCCGTCCACCTTCCGCATCGTCTCCACGACATCGCGAAAGTTCTCGTACGAAGGCCCCATCACCACCGGCACGCCAAACTGCGCAGGCTCCAGCGGATTATGCCCCCCACGCTGCACCAGACTGCCCCCCACAAACGCCACGTCCGCCACGCCATATACCGCTGCCAGATCGCCAATGGTGTCCAGCAAAACGATCCCGAGTTCCTGCTCGCGACCAAACACAGAATTGTGCGCCCGTTCCTCCACAGGCATAAGCCGTTCGCCATCGCGTAGCGATGCCACAGTACTAGCCTTCGCATAGACGAACTCACAAACTACGCTCTCAACAAGACCAAATCGTTCTGGATGCCTCGGTGCCAATACCAGGAGCGCCCGATGCAGTCTGCGGGGACCACTCTCCCACGCCCGAATCAACGCACTTTCCTCGCGGAAATCATCAGACGCGTCCACCGTACTCCCCGCCACCACGATCGGCCTTCCCCCCGCCGCCTCCTTGATCAACTCCGCCACACGACTCTCCTTCGGAGCCCGCACGTCATACTTCAAATTCCCCGCCACCCTCACAGTCTCTTCGCGGACACCCATCGCCATCAGCCGCCGCGCGTCTTCCTGGCTCTGCGGCAGCCACAGCGACACCTTGCGCAGCGCGCGGCCCCACGCCACACGCAGCTTCACCCCCCGCGCAAACGAGCGATCGCTCACCCGCGCATTCGCCACCGCCACCGGCACCCCGTTGCGCGAGCACTCATGCAACAGCCGCGGCCACAACTCGCTCTCCATCAGCACCACAGCCCTTGGCCGCAACGCCCGCATATAAGCCCGCACCGCCCAGCCAAAGTCCAGCGGCATATAGAACACCCGAGCGGCCCCAAACCGCTCTCGCGCGAGCGTCTGGCCGGTCCGTGTCGTGGTCGAGACCACCACGGCCCAACCCTCGCCCAGCGCTGCTTCCAGCTCCCCCACCAGCCGCGAAGCCGCCAGCACCTCGCCCACGCTCACCGCATGTAGCCACACCACCTGTTTCCCAGCGACCACGGCGCGCAACTCCGCCGGTACACGCCCCAGGCGCTCCCCCAGCCCCTCGCGATAGCGCTGGGTGGTCGCCATCCGCACTAGCCACCACGGCGCGCTGACCCCCAGCGCCAGCGTCAACCCCAGGCTGTACAACAGCATCACCAAGTTCTCTAGCACCCACTGCTTTCTTTCGCCTATGCCTACCGTCAGAGCATAATCGAACCTATGCGCCGCACCCTCTTCCTGCTCGCCCTCATCCCCACCCTGGCTTTGCCCGCGCATGCCGACAAGCCGCGCAAGCCCAAGCCCGCCCTGCCCGCCGCGCAATATCCCTTCCACGACGCGCACGACAAAGTTACCGTCGCTGCCGAGCCCTGCGAAACCAAGGACGCGCTCCCCAACACCCGGCTCGACTACGCCCACCACGGCTACCTGCCCTTCCGCATCATCGTCACCAACGATTCCGACGCCGCTGTCACCCTCGATGACGCCCGCATCCACTTCATCAGCGGCTCCAACACCATCGTCCAGGCCGCCACCGACGAAGAGCTCGAGCGCCGTCTCTTCTCGCGCAAGTCCGCCGCCGGCACTCGTATCCCCATGCCCCTGCCCATCCCGGCCATCACCATCCACCACCAGCCGGTAGACAAGCAGATTCTCGCCGACGACACGGACTTCGGCTTCGCCTCCACCACTGTCGCGCCCCACACCACAGCTTCCGGCTATCTCTACTACGACACCCGCGACCTCGACGAACCAGTCCTCGAACACGCCACCCTCGAAGTCCGCAACGTCCGCCTCGGGTCCAGCAGCAAGGAGCTCGACAGCTTCGAGATCGCCCTCAAGCCCACCCCCGAGGCCCCGAAACCCAAGCCCGTCTCTACGCCGACTCCCTGATGCTTCGAATCCGCCCCGCCACCCCCGCCGACGTCTCCACGATCCTCGGCTTCATCCGCGAACTCGCCGCCTTTGAGCGCGAGCCCGATGCCGTCGTCGCAACCGAACCCGACCTGCTACGCGACGGCTGGGGCAAAACCCCACGCTTCACAGCCGTCATCGCCGACTACGACGGCCAGCCCGCCGGCTTTGCCCTCTACTTCACCAGCTACTCTACCTGGCTCGGCCATCACGGCATCCGCCTCGAAGACCTCTACGTCACCCCCACGCTGCGGGGCAAGGGAATCGGCAAAGCTCTGCTCGCCCACCTCGCCCGTGTCGCCATCGACCAGGGCTGCCCCCGCCTCGAATGGGACGTGCTCGACTGGAACCAGACCGCCATCGACGTCTACGAAGCCATCGGCGCCCGCACCCAAACCGAGTGGCGCATCATGCGCCTGTCGGGCGACGCCCTGCATACCCTCGCCGCCATGTCCGCCTAGCCGCTTCCTCTAGGTGGCCCATCCTTCGCGCTTCTTGCGAAGGGTGGGGTATCGCGAAGACCCATGCCCGCTCCTCCCATGCCCGCACCAACGTATCCTTAGCATCAGACATGAAACGAATCCACATCATCGGCGGCGGTCTCGCCGGTCCCGAAGCCGCCCTGCAAGCCGCCGCCGCCGGCTGCGACGTCACCCTCTTCGAAATGCGTCCCACCCGCTCCACCGAGGCCCACCAGACCTCCGACTTCGCCGAACTCGTCTGCTCCAACTCCCTCAAGTCCGAGTCCGAAAACACGGCCCCCTGGCTGCTCAAGCAGGAGATGCGCCGCGCCGGCTCATTCCTCCTCCAGGCCGCCGACGCCACCGCCGTCCCCGCCGGCCACGCCCTCGCCGTAGACCGCGAGCTCTTCTCCGCCCGCGTAGCCGAGCTCATTGCGCAGCACCCCAACATCACGGTCATCCGCGAAGAAGTCACGCATCTCGACGAGCACGACCCCGGCACCATCACCATCCTCGCGTCTGGCCCGCTTACCTCGCCTCCGCTCGCGGCCGAGCTCCAGCGCCTCACCGGTGCCGACCACCTGGCTTTCTACGACAGCATCTCGCCTATAGTCGACGCGTCCACCATCGACATGGACAAGGTCTACTTCGCCGCTCGCTGGGACAAAGGCACTGCCGACTACATCAACTGCCCCTTCACCAAGGAGGAGTACGACACCTTCCTCGACGCCCTCACCACCGCCGAAAAAGTCCAGCCCAAATCCTGGGAGCAAATCCCCACGGAAGCTGCCCCGCTCATAGCGGACAACGAACAACTCACAACCCCCACCACCCCCGCGCAGAAGCTGCAATACTTCGAAGGCTGCCTTCCCATCGAAGAAACCGCACGCCGCGGCCGCGACACGCTCCGCTTCGGCCCCATGAAGCCTGCAGGCCTCACCAACCCGAAGACCGGCCGCTGGCCTTACGCCGCCGTACAGCTCCGCCAGGAAAACCTCCGCGCCGACAGCTACAACCTCGTCGGCTTCCAGAACCACCTCAAATTCGGCGAACAAGCCCGCGTCCTCCGCCTCATCCCCGGCCTTGAAAACGCAACCTTCCTGCGCTACGGACAGATCCACCGCAACACCTACATCCACGCCCCCACACTGCTTACCGAAACCCTGCAGCTACGCGCGCATCCCAGCATCATGGTTGCCGGCCAGCTATCTGGCGTCGAAGGCTACACGGAGTCCATCGCGTCGGGCCTGCTCGCCGGCCGATATGCCGCCGCGCTCGCCCGCGGCGAACACCCCACACCCGCCCCCCGCCTCTCCGCCAACGGCTCGCTGATTCACTACATCACCCACGCCGAGGCCAAAAAGTTCGCGCCCGCCAACATCACCTTTGACCTTCTGCCGCCGCTCGAGGACGAGCTCCGCAAGAAGATTCGCGACAAGAAGGAGCGCCACCGCATCCAGTGCGAGCGTGGAATGGACGCCTTCAATCGCTGGCTCAATCCCAGCCTCGCCGGCGCCTGAACCTTCAGCGTTCCCTATGCCGTTTGCTCACCCGGTTGCCCGAGTCCCACAGCGCGTCAACCCGCAGCGATATGCTCTGGATGACTCCATCCACCAGCTCGCACAACATGATCGAGTCGCAGTTCAAGCCGTCGTCGCCTGCCTTCAGGTGGCAGGCAAGCAGCCGCGAGGATCCGGGGCTCCCAGGTTGATTCGTTGAAGTCATAGGGTCCATCCAGCACAAAATGGGGTTCGTTACCTTGGATATAAATCACCCTCACCCCCGTGTAACATCCCACCTTCCGGGTAGACCCTTCCACTTTCGCTTCTTCCTGCGCCAGCCCCGCTACTCTTTCTTCTTCTTGTTCCGCGCTTTGACCTTGAACCAGATCGGGCTGCCGATGAACTTGAAGGTGTCCCGAATCTCGTTGGCCAGAAACCGCTCATAGCTGAAGTGCAGCTTCACATCGCGGTCCGTAAACAGCACGAACGTCGGCGGAGCCACCGCTGCCTGCGTCATGTAATAGATCCTCACGCGCTTGTTCATCGGCACGCTGGCCCGCTGGAAATCGATCTTGTCGAGGAAGCGATTCATCTGGCCAGTGGTCACGCGCTTGCGCCGCTCGCGCGATACCAGCTCCACCTTCTTGAACAGCGCATCCATGCCTTTGTCTTCGGACGCCGTCACAAACACCAGCGGCGCGTACTCCAGGTACTTCAGCGAGTCGCGCACCTGCTGCTCATAGATCTTCTGGTCCGCCGGCGGTTTCCCGTCAAACAGCCGCATCCCGTCCGGACCCACCTTGGTCATCAGGTCCCACTTGTTCACAACGATGATCACGCTGCGGCCGCTCTCATGCGCATAGCCGCCGATATTCGCGTCCGCCGCCGCAATCCCTTCGCCGGCATCGATCACTAGCAGCGAAACGTCCGCCGCTTCCAGGTGCTTGCGGCTCATGATCACGCTGAGCTTTTCGGCCAGCAGCTTAGTCTTTCCCTTGCGCCGGATACCCGCCGTATCGATAAACCGGAAGCTGTGGCCGTCACGCTCCACCACCTCATCGACGGCATCGCGAGTCGTTCCTGCAATCGGCGAAACGATCGCGCGATCGCTCCCGGTCAACGCATTAAGCAGTGTGCTCTTGCCCACATTCGGGCGTCCGATGATGGCCACCTTGGTCTCGCGCAACACATGCTCGCCATGCGACCGCAGCCTGCGCTCCCGCGTTTCTGCTTTGTTGTCATCCCCGGAGGGGATTTGCGTTTCCTCGTCATCTTCATTCAACGCATCCGGCGGAGGCGCGGCGCCATCCCCGCCGCCATCCATATCTTCCAACTCCTCCTCTTCGATCCCATCCAGCACCTCCATCGGCGGCTCCTCCTGGATGAACTTCGCCCGCAGGTCCTCCTGCGTGTTGCCATCCTCCGGCAGCACCGCCCACACCTCGTCCAGCAGGTCTCCGATCCCCGATCCATGCTCTGCCGACACCGGCACCACGTTCCGGAACCCCAGCTTGCGAAAGTTCTCCGCCGCCGCCAGCAGCTCCGGCGCGTCAATCTTGTTCACCGCCAGGAACACCGGCTTGCCGCCGCGCATCAGCAGCCGCGCCAGCTCCATATCCGGCGCCGCCAGTTCCGTCCGCCCATCCACCACCATCACGCTCGCGTCGGCTTCTTCTAAAGCCACGCGCGCCTGGCGAAAGATCTCCGCCGGTATCAGCGCCTCATCATCGGGAATCACGCCGCCCGTATCAACCAGCCGCACCGTCCGCCCGTTCCACTCAACCTCGCCGTAAATGCGGTCGCGCGTAATGCCCGGCTCATCGCCCACAATCGACCGCCGCGTCCCGGTCAGCCGGTTGAACAGCGTGCTCTTGCCCACGTTTGGTCGCCCGCAAATCGCCACCAGCGCCATCGCCGCCTGCGCGCTACCCGCGCCCGTAGTTGCCAGCGTCAACTGCTCCGCAAGCGATGCCGCCTCGCGCCACTGCTGCTGCTCAGTCAGGTCCTCGCCTTCGACACCCCGGTACTTTGGCGCGCCCACCACATGCGATCCCTTCCGCCGCGTGTCGTCATCGCCCCGATAGCGATCTTCCTTCTTGAAGCCGGCTGCCTCACCCACCTTGGCTTTCTTGTTGTCCTTCCCGGAGGGAATCTGCGTTCTGCCCGTGGCAGCCGCACCCTCATCCGCAATCCGCACCCGCCGCTCATTGTCCGGGCTTCGCGTCGGCGTCAACCTCGCCTTGGCTACCGCAGCCTTCTTCGCAGCAATCTCCTTGCGCTTCTTTGGAGAAACAGCCCCAGTTACTGCCGTCCCCCGCGGAGACCCCTTGCCCATCTTCGGCCGCGTACTCGCTTGCCGGTGCTTCTTGCCAAGCCGCTTTTTTACATCGCGCTTTTTCGGTGCCATGTGCCCATCTCCCGCGCATACAGCGCCACGGTTCATTATAGGAACCCGCCTCTCTTTGCGCCGCAAAAGGCCTTTCCGCACCGGTGCATTTGCACGCACCAGCCCTTCGAACCCGGCGGGCGTCCTCTCGGGCGAACAAACGGCGGCTATCATCACTACAGCCGATGCCCGCCCTCACCCAGATCGCCACCGAGCAGAAGCTGCCCACGCTCCACGACTTCTTCCACCCCGGCGGGCTGCTCGCCAGGTCCTCGCTCGCCTTCGAACACCGCCCCGGCCAATACCTCATGGCGAAAGCCATCGAGCAGGCCTTCAACGACAAGCGTCACCTCGTCGTCGAAGCCGGCACCGGCACCGGCAAGACCCTCGCCTATCTCCTGCCCGCGCTCCGCCGCGCACGCGAGCAGCAGCAGCGCATCATCATCTCCACCGGCACCAAGAATCTACAGGAACAGCTCTACTTCAAGGACCTCCCCTTCCTCGAATCCATCCTTGGCCCGCTCAAGGTCTGCTACATGAAGGGCCGCGCCAACTACGTCTGCCGCCAGAAGCTCTACGCGCTGCGCGACAATCCGCTGCTCAACGGCCTCGAAGAAATCTCGCAGTTCAACGCCATCCTGCAATGGGAGCGCGCCACCGAAACCGGTGACCGTGCCGAAATCGATGCGCTCCCCGAGCACTCCCCGCTCTGGCACAAGCTCGACGCTCGCTCCGAAGTCTGCCTCGGCCAGACCTGCCCCAACTGGGAGCCGTGCTTTATCACCGGTATGCGCCGCAAGGCGCTCGAGTCCGACATCGTCATCGTCAACCACCACCTCTTCTTCGCCGACCTCGCCATCAAGCAGCAGGCCGCCGGTGCGCCCGACGCCGGCATCCTCCCCGAGGCCGCTGCCGTCATCTTCGACGAAGCACATGAGCTCGAAGACGTTGCCAGCAACTACTTCGGCGTCGCGCTCTCCAACTCCCGTTTCGATGAGCTCGCCCGCGATACCGACTCCATGCTCCGCGCCAAAGGCGCCAGCTCCTCCGCGATCGAAAGCGCCACCCAGACCCTGCGCGAGCGTTCCCGCCTCTTCTTCGGTTCTCTCCCCGTCGGTCCATCGCATCTTGGCCGCCTCGAGTTCACTGAGCGCCAGGACTTCCTCGAAGACCGTGGCGAAGCCTACATCGGCGCCGCCAACGCCCTCACCCGCCTCGAAGCTGAGCTCGAACGGCTCCGCGAGGTAGAAGAGGCCAGCGGTCTCCGCAAACGCGCCGCCGATATTCGCAATCACCTGAAGTTCCTGCTCGAATCCACCGACCCCAACACCGTCTTCTGGATTGAGCGCCGCGCCAGCCTCGGCCTCCGCAACGCAGCCCGCGGCGATAACGCGCCGCCGGCCTTCAACACCCACCTCCAGGCCACGCCTATTGACGTCTCCACCATCCTCGCCGAGACCCTCTTCAATAATTACCCCACCGTCGTCCTCACCTCCGCCACGCTCGCTGTGGCCGACGCCGAAGGCAAGCCCAGCTTCGACCACCTGAAAAAACGCCTGGGTATCCCGTTTCCTAAAGAGCTCCTGGTCCCCTCCCACTTCGACTACGCATCGCAAGCCCTGCTCTACCTCCCGCGTTCCATGCCCCAGCCCCGCGACCCCGACTTCCTTCCCCAGGCCGCTGAAAAAATCCGCCGCATCCTCGAAATCACGCGCGGCCGCGCCTTCTGCCTCTTCACCAGCTACTCGCAGATGCGCGAGCTCCATGACCGGCTGCTCACCCAGGTTCCATTCCCGCTGCTGCTGCACGGCACCGCACCCCGCCATGTGCTGCTGCAGCAGTTCCGCGAAACCCCCAACGCCGTCCTCTTCGGCACCTCCAGTTTCTGGCAGGGTGTCGATGTACAGGGCGAGCAACTCAGCTGCGTCATCATCGACAAGCTGCCCTTCGCCGTCCCCTCGGACCCCATCATGAAGGCCCGCACCGACGCCATCACCGCCGCCGGCGGAAACGCCTTCAACGACCTGCAAATCCCCCAGGCCGTCATCACCCTCAAACAAGGCTTTGGCCGCCTCATCCGTTCTCTCTCAGACCGCGGCCTCCTCGTCCTGCTCGACCCCCGCGTCAGCACCGCACGCTACGGCAAAACCTTCCTCGACTCGCTCCCCAACTACCGCCGCACCAACGACATCACCGAAGTGGAACGTTTCTTCCAGAACTAAAGTCACCTCCGGCGCATACGTCCCCCTTGCACCTGGCCGGCATCGTACAGGTATCTCTTTCAACGAAGAGACCGAATCAGGCAAGTGAGGGAACGATGCGAAACACAATCCGTTCAGTAAGCATTCTGAACTGCAGAACAAGTTTGGTAAGTCTGGTAGCAGCACTACTTCTGGCTTCCGCCACATCCCCGGCGTGGGCTGTTTTTGAGCCCGTCACCTGCTCAAACTCCTTCACCGTCGAGCAGGAAATAGCCGAAGGCAACAAGGTCGCCGCCGAAGTCTACAAGCAGATGCCCGTCCTCCCGGACAACGACCCGATCACCCGTTACGTGCAGCAGGTCGGCTATCGCCTGGTGCAGCAGGCTCCTCTGGTGCAGGGTGTTTCGCAGCAGTGGCCCTTCAATTTTCACGTCGTCGCCAGCAAGGAAATCAACGCCTTCGCTCTCCCCGGCGGCTCGGTTTTCGTCAACCTCGGCACCATCCAGGCCGCCGACACCGAAGCCCAGCTTGCAGGCGTGATGGCCCACGAAATCTCTCACGTCGTCATGCGCCACTCCACCTGCAACCTCGCGCGCCAGCAGAAAAAGAGTCTGCTCTATGGCATCGGTGCCATCGGCTCCGCTATTCTCCTCGGCGACAGTGCCGGTGGCCAGCTTGCCCAGGGCGCCATTGGAATGGGCCAGAGTCTCGACTTCCTTCATATGTCTCGCGGTGACGAAAAGCAGGCTGACCTTCTCGGCGTCAACATCCTCAACAACGCCGGCTACGATCCGCGCGGCCTGCCCCAGTTCTTCGAAGTCATCCGCTCTAAGACTGGTTCGGGCGGGGCCGCCATCTTCAGTGACCATCCTGACCCCGGCAACCGCACCGAGTACATCACCACGGAAATCTCCACCCTTCAGCGCCGCGACCGCCCCACCGTATCTACCCAGGCTTTTACGCAAGCACATAACGCATCCGAAGGCCGCCAGACCTTTACGTCTGAGCAGGTTCAGAATGGTGCGTGGCGCAGCACAGGACAGTACGCCTCTCAGCCAGGCGGTCGTGGAACAGTCTCCTATCCGCCCCAGCAAGGCCAGTACCCCAATAGTCAGCAGGAACGCCAGCAGCAGGAACGCCAGCGCCAGGAAGAGCAGCAGCGCCAGCAGAATCAAACCTACGGTCAGCAACAAACCTACGGTCAGCAACAGCCCTACGGCCAGCAACAGCAGCAGCCTTACGGTCAACAGCAACCGTATGGCCAGCAACAGCAACAGCCCTATCAGCAAGGTCAGGCGGCTCCGCGCATTCCTCGCTCCCAGCTTGGCTTTCGCGATCGCACCGGAGCGATCCAGTTGGATCGCTACTCCCTTCGCTATCCCTCCAGCTGGGTGCGGTCCGGTGAGCAGGGCGACTCCATCACCCTCTCTCCGCGCGGCGGTGCAGGGGACTTCGGCATTGCGTACGGTGTGCTCATCGGGGTCGAAACATTGGAGGGCGATGGTGTCTCGGATGTATCCGGGCTTTCCGCCGCCACAAACTCTATCTTGCGCCGTCTGGTGCAGCAGAACCGGCTCACCCAAACCTCGAATCCCGTCCAGTTCGAGTTAGGCAATCAACCCGCTTTCGCGATCGATCTAAGCGGCGCGTCACCTGTTCTTGACCGCGGCGCGCGTCAGACGGAGCACGATTGGCTCGTGACGGTTGCTCGTCCGGATGGAGACGTCAACTACCTCATCTTCGTCGCTCCAGAGGTCGACTTCCGCACCCTCAAGCCCACCTTCACCGCCATCCTGCGCAGCCTGCAGTCGCAGTAGAGCCCATTCCGTTGAGGTTGCGTCCACGGTATCCTTGTTGAAACCGATGGGACGCAACCTCTACATTCTCGCCGCTACACTCGCCTTCCTCGCGCTCGTCTCTGTCGCGCTGTCGTTCACCAACGTCGCGCAGCAACCCGGCTCGCCCGGCGACGCCGCACTCTGGCGCACCACCGGCATCGTGCTTTTCTGCCTCTCGCTGATCGTCACGCTCGGCGGCATCCTCTCCGCACTCTTCGAGCAGGCCGAGCGCCGCGCTGCCGCCAACCGCCAGCAACGCCGCCGTCGCCCCTAGTAGCCCCCAGTCCCACCTCGGCAAGCCTCCCTGAACGCTCCGCGATAGGCTATTCCGCTACAATCGCGGCACACAATGAATCTCTACGCGATCGTCCTCGGCATCATCGTCGTTACGCTGCTTGGCGTCTCTCTCGCCCGCCTGGGCAAGGTCAAAACGAAAGCCGACTACCTCGTCGCCGGCCGTTCTCTACCCGCGTTCGTCCTTGTGTTCACACTGCTGTCCAGCTGGATCGGCTCGGGCTCATTGCTTGGCGGTGCTGAAAACGCCTACAAACATGGCTTTGCCGCACTCTGGCAAGGAGGCGGCGGCTGGGCCGGCCTCGCGCTCATCTACTTCATCGCACCCCGCGCCCGCAAGTTCGCGCAGTTCACCATCCCCGACCTGCTCGAAGCCCGCTACAACCAGGCCGCTCGCGTGCTCGGCGTCATCGCCGTCCTGTTCGCCTACACCGCCATCACCAGCTATCAATTCATCGGCGGCGGAGACATCCTGCACCTCATCTTCCCGCAGGTCACCGCCGTCCAGGGCCAGTACATCCTCGCCGGCTTTGTCATCGTCTTCACCGCCATCGCCGGCATGGGTTCGGTCGCGTACATGGACGTCGTCATCGGCATGCTCGCCACCTGCACCATGATCGCCGCACTCCCCGTGGTCATCCACCTCGCGGGTGGTTGGAGCGGCGTCCACGCGGCGCTGCCCGCCACCCACTTCCAGGTCTTCGGCGACATCTCCCACATCCAGGCGCTCGAGCTCTTCCTGCCCACCTGCCTGCTCATGCTCGGCAACCAATCCATGTACCAGAAGTTCTTCTCCGCCAAGTCTGAAAAGGATGCCACCCGCGCCACCGTCGGCTGGATCATCGGCACTGTCGTCCTCGAAAGCGTGATCGTTGCCATCGCCGTGACCGGTTCCGCGCTCTTCCGCTCCGGAGAAGTTCACGACCGCCCGCGCGAGATTCTCGCCTACACCGCGATCCACGCCTTCGGCATCGCGACCAGCGGCAATCGCCTGCTTGGAATACTAGGCGCCTTGCTGGTTGGAGCGATCTTCGCCAAGGTCGTCTCCACGGCGAACAACTATCTCTTCTCGCCGGCCACCAACCTCGTCAACGACGTTTTTGTCCGCTACGTCAAACGCGACGCGTCCAATCAACAGGTTCTGCTCGTCTCGCGCCTGATGGTGGTCGCGCTTGGCCTCTGGGCCCTGTGGCAATCGCTCGGTACCTCCAGCGTGCTCAAAAAGTCGCTCTATGCCTACACCATCTACTCTGCCGCGCTCACACCAGTGATCCTCGCTGCCTTCTTCTGGCGCCGCGCGACCGCCTCTGCCGCCGTCGCCAGCATCGCAGCCGGAACCGTCGTTACGGTGTGTTGGGAGTATGTAACGCCGCATCTCCCCCCCATCCTGGGCGACCGCGACGCCATCCTCCCCGCGCTGCTCGCCTCGCTGCTCTGCCTCTTCGCCGTCAGCCTGCTCACCCCGCCCCCCAGCGCTGAAAAACTAGCCCCCTTCGCCGCCTGACGTCCCCACCCGTCCAAGCAGCGAGCCGCTCCTACCTAACCCGGATCACCACCAGCCTCCCGCGCCCTTGCAACGGCAACTCCGTCTCAACCCGCGACATCTCCTCCAATCCCACGTGGATCTCCTGCGAATACCCACACTCCGCGCGGACACCGAGCGTTGTCTTCCGCCGCCCGCACACCCACGCCCGCAGCAGCGGACTGGACCTTGCACGCACGGCCGCAAACGCCACTCTCCCATAAGCATCCGCCAGCGCGCTCGACGAAGAAACCCGATCCGTCACCGCAAAATCCCGCCGAGTCTGCTCCACCCGCACTCCCGCCAGCCCCTTGCCTGCGGCGTCCAGGACCAGCGCTTCGTACCGCGGCGCCAGCTGCAACTCCCGTGGCATGCACGCCCAGAAGCCCAGCACAAAACCGCAAATCCCGGCGACAATCTGCTTCCATGTCATCTGCTTGGCATGATATCCGTCCCGTCCGCCGCCCGTCCCCTTTGGCGCATCTAACAGCCCACTAGCGCACAGCCCACTAGCGCACCGTATCTCAATCGGCCTGCGCTCCCAATCACTCCAAAAAACTATCTCGATCCGACACCCAGGAGCCTTCCACCATGGCCATAAGCCGCCAGACCCTTCCCGCCACTGACAGCGCCAAAGATCTCCGCAACCTGGTCGGCAACGACCCTACGGCCACCTTTGAAGACGATCCCACCTTCGTCGACTCCAACCCCACCGAAAACGCGTCCAGCGAAAACCTGAACGCCGCCGCCACCCCAGACGCTGAGGAGGTCGACGACGAAGACGAGTTGGACGATGCAGACACCGATGAAGCGGACGAAGACGATCTCGAAGATGAAGATGAAGATGAAGATGAAGATGATGATGAAGACGATTACGATGACGAAGACGACGAGGATGAAGACGACGTAGAGGATGCCGACGACGAAGACGAGACAGCCACCACACCCGCCCTCCGCGTCTGACTCGAAATTCCCGCCCGGCCTTGGAAGTCGTGATTCCGCAGCGCAGCGGAGAGATTCTCTTTCTCCGCTGCGCTATGACATTTCCGACCCGGAACCGAAAGTCGGGAGCCCAACCCACCCTCCCTCAACTGCATCTCATCCCAACGTGAGCCAGCAAAACGAATCCACCCAAACCCGCCTCCTCAAGGGTCTCCTGGCCGGCCTCATCGCCGGCCTCGTCGCCACCGCCGCCAAGTCCCTCGCCGAGCGCTTTTACCCGCCCCGCACCCACGGCGAACCCGACCCCCCCGACCTCCTTGCTGAAAAACTTGCCGGCCATCACCTCGACACCACCACCCAGGAGATCGCAGGCGAAGCGATTCACTGGGGGTTCGGTGCCCTCACTGGGGCCGCGTACGGCGCACTCGCAGAGTTCTACCCCGCCGCCACCTCCAAGGAAGGCGCCAGCTTCGGTCTCGCCCTGATGACGCTGACGCACGAAACGGCGCTGCCCGCTCTCGGCCTCTCCGCCGACCCGGGCGATCAGACTCTCCGCGAAAAAAGCAGCGAAGCAGCCACCCATGTCCTCTACGGAGTCGTGACGGAGCGAGTCCGCAGCCTGGTGAGAAAAGTGCTGTAATCGGACGGGGCCTGCCTCGGGCGAGGGGATTTGCGTGGAATAGATGCAGTACCGCAAATAATTCGTCACACCACATAGGACCTTCGCGGGACGAACAGATCAAATGGGCCACTGCGCTACACTCTTTTCAGCAAGCACGCCCCTGTTCCGGTTTGTGGAGATAGCATTTCCTTGCAGCGAGAAAAAAGTTCCAGGCGTGTCGTGATCGTAGGTGCCGGACCCGGCGGTTTAGCCGCGGCCATGTTGCTTGCCCGGTCCGGAGTGAAAGTCACCGTCGTAGAGAAGCGCGACCATGCCGGCGGGCGCACCTCCACCATCGAGCAGGATGGGTTCCGCTTCGACGTCGGGCCCACATTCTTCCTCTACCCCCGCGTGCTCAAGGAGATCTTCGCCGCCTCCGGCTACGATCTCGACACCGAAGTTCCCATGGAACGCCTCGACCCACAATACCGCCTCGTCTTCGGCGCGGGCGGTGAGCTTCTGGCCACGCCCAACGTGGAGCAGATGGAGCGGGCCATCGCCGCCATTTCGCCCGAAGATGCCCAACGCTTCCACGGGTTCCTGGTCCGCAACCGGCACAAGCTGGAAAACTTCCTGCCCTTCCTCGAGTCGCCCTTTGAGAGCTGGCGCGACCTGATGAAGCCGTCGATGCTCAAGCTGCTCCCTCTGCTGAAACCCTGGGCCTCCCTCGACAGCGATCTCCAGCTTCACTTCAAAGACGAGCGCATTCGACTCGGCTTCAGCTTCCAATCGAAGTATCTGGGCATGAGCCCCTTCCGCTGCCCCTCGCTCTTCACCATCCTTTCCTTCCTCGAATATGAGCACGGAGTCTTCCACCCCGTAGGGGGCTGCGGTGCCGTCACCACCGCCATGGCCCGCATCGCCGAGGAGATGGGTGTAGAAATCCTGCTGGATGAGCCCGTGGACGAAGTCCTCATGGAACGCGGCCACGCCGTCGGCGTCCGCACCTCCAAACGCCGTCTGCAGGCCGACTCCGTAGTAGTCAACGCCGACTTCGCCGCCGCCATGCAGCGCATGGTTCCCGACCGCCACCGCAAGCGCTGGACCGATAGCCGCATCGCCCGCAAGCGCTTCTCCTGTTCTACCTTCATGATGTATCTGGGAATCGACGGCCGTTTCGACGACGTGTCTCACCACACCATCTATCTTTCCAAGGACTATCGCCAGAACCTGCGCGACATCGAAGACCTCCACCAGCTCTCGGCTGACCCTTCGTTCTACGTTCAAAACGCCTCCGTCACCGACCCCAGCCTCGCACCAGAAGGCCAGTCCACCCTGTACGTTCTCCTTCCCGTCACCCATGAGACGGGCAAGGTCGACTGGCGCAGCGAGACCCCGCGCTATCGCGAGCTTGCCCTTCGCCAGATGGAACGCATCGGCCTCACAGACATCGAAAGCCGCATCCGCACCGAACGCATCATGACGCCTCCCGGCTGGCGCGACGAGTTCGGCCTGTATCGCGGTGCCACGTTCTCCATGGCGCACTCCCTCACCCAGATGCTCCACCTGCGGCCGCACAATCGCTTTGAGGACGTAGGAAGCATGTATCTGGTTGGTGGCGGCACTCACCCCGGTTCCGGTCTGCCCGTCATCTTCGAGTCCGCGCGCATTACCTCGCGGCTCTTGCTGGCCGACCTTGGCCTCGAGCCGCAGTGGAGCGCCGAACCAGCAGCCATCCGTCCCAACAAGTGGATGCAGGTCGCGTCTTGATCGCCGCAGTCGCCAACACCGAAAAACCCAGCTCTGACGTCAGCATCAACGCGCCCTCCACCGCCAGCCGAGCTATCCTGCAGCGCCAGCACGCCCAGCAGCAATGGGCGGCGACGCCGGTCCGCCAGCGCCTCGCCATTCTCAAGCGCGCCCGCCACCGTATGGCCGCCGAGCCGCAGCGCTTTGCAGATGCCATCTCGCCCGCGCTGGCCCGCACCCCCGCCGACACCCTCGCCACCGAGCTCATGCCGCTCCTCGATGCCTGCCGCTTCCTCGAGCGCAACGCCGATGCACTCCTCCGCCCCCGCCTTCTCGGCGACCAGGGCCGCCCCTTCTGGCTCCGCGGAGTCACCGCGGAAGTACGCCGCGACCCTTTCGGCCACATCCTCGTCATCGGCCCCACCAACTTTCCCCTCTTCCTCCCCGGCGTACAGGTCATGCAAGCTCTCGCCGCCGGCAACAGCGTTACCTGGAAGCCCGGAACCGGCGGCGCTCCGGTCGCTCACCTTTTCGCCGACGCCCTTTTCGCCTCCGGCCTTCTCCCCAGCCTGCTCACGATTACCGCAGACACCGTCGCCGCTTCCGAGCTCGCCCTTGCCCAGGCACCCAACAAGGTCATCTTCACCGGCTCAGCCCAGGCGGGCAAAGACGTCCTCGCGCTCCTGGCCCTGTCCACCACACCGGCGGTCGTAGAGCTCTCCGGGGCAGACGCCGTCATCGTCCTCCCCGGCGCGGACCTTCCGCGCGTCGCCCGCGCCCTCGCCTTCGGCCTGCGACTCAACGGCGGTGCCGTCTGCATGTCTCCACGCCGCCTGCTCGCGCTCGGCGACACCATGACGGCCCTCCTTCCTCTGCTGGAACGGGAACTTGAGGCCGTACCCGCCGTAGCCATACCCGGCGGTACCGCCGCCAGACTCCGCACCCTGCTCGACCAGGCCGTGGCCACCGGCGCGCGGCTGCGAGGCGACCTCAACCCGGCCGCTCAGCGCCCCATCCTCGTCACCAGCGCGCTCCCCACGATGCCCATCACCCACGCGGACATCTTTGCGCCAGTGCTCTCGCTCATGACGGTGTCCACCGTCCCCAAGTTTCCCGACGTCTACGCCGAGTGCCCCTACGCCCTCACCGCAGCCATTTTCGGCCCCGAGCAAGCCAGCCTTGATCTTGCCGGCCAGCTCCGCGCCGGCACTGTTCTCATCAACGATCTCATCGCCCCCACCGCCGACCCCCGTATCCCCTTCACCGGCCGCGACGCCAGCGGTTTTGGCGCCACCCGCGGCCCCGAGGGCCTGCTCGAAATGACCGCACCCAAGGCAGTCCTCATCCAGCGCAGCCGCAAACCGCGCCACTACGACCCCACCGGTCCCCCGCACGCACCGTTCTTTGCCGCCGCCATTCGCGCCACTCACGGTGCCACATGGCTGCAACGACTGTCGGCGCTCAGACACGTGGCAAAGATTGCCATGAAATTGTGATCCCCAAGAAACTTCTTATCTTCCGCGAAACGTAGTACCGGGTTTTCGCCCGCGCCATCCGGAACCCACACCCGCCACGCAACAAAGGCACCGAAGGAATCAGCAATGCGCACAGCCGTCATAGGATCAGGACTCGCCGGACTCGCCGCCGCCTGCACGTTGGCCGCCCGCGGCCACGAAGTCACTGTCTACGAAAAGAACGAATGGCTCGGCGGCAAAGCCGCTCAGTTGAACGCGCAAGGTTTCCGTTTCGACATGGGGCCTACCATCCTCATTCAGCCGTCCATGTTGCGAAAGATCTTCGCCGAAGCCAACCGCAATCTCGACGACTACCTCACCATGGTCCGCCTCGACCCCCAGTGGCGCTGCTTCTTCGGTGACCGTCTCACCCCCACCAGCACCCTCGATCTCGTCGACGATATCGATCGCATGGCCGCCTCGCTCGAAGCCCGCTGGCCCGGCGCCGGCATCAAGTACCGCAAGCTGCTCGACCTCTCCAGCGAGCTCCATTCCATCTCCGACCGCTTCTTCTTCTGGAAGTCCGTCGGCTCCATGCGAGACACCTTCGAAATCGGCGGCGCCTTCGACCTCAACGTCCTCAAGGACGTGCTCCGCATGCGTCTCGGCAGCACCGTCGCCGGCACCGTCCGCGAGTTCATCGCCGACCCCGATGCGGCGCAGATGCTCGACCACTTCGTCCAGTACGTCGGCTCCTCCCCCGACGCCTCTCCCGCCATCCTCACCGCTATCGGCCATATGCAGATGCAGGAAGGCATCTGGTATCCCATGGGCGGCACCCGCGCCGTCCCCGAGGCGCTCGTCAAACTCGCCCGCGAACTTGGCGTCACCTTCCACACCGGCACCGACGTCCTCCGCATCACTACGGACGAAAGCCGCGGCAGGCACAGGATCACCGGCATCGTCACAGCTGGCAACATTGCCCACCCCTACGACGCGGTCGTCTCCAACGAAGACGCCGTCCGCACCCATCGCGAACTGCTTGCCGGCACCGAAGCCTCTCGCACCTTTGACCATAAGCGCTCTTACGAGCCCGCATGTTCCGGCGTCGTTCTCTACCTCGGCCTCAACCAGCGGTACGAGCATCTCGCCCACCACGACTTCGTCTTCTCCCGCGACCCTCACGAGGAGTTCCACCACATCTACTCGCTCGGCGAGCCCGCGCCCGACCCCACCTGCTACCTCGCCTGCACCGCCGCCAGCGATCCCAGCAGCGCTCCCGCAGGCGGCGAAGCCATGTACGTCCTCGTCCACACCCCCTATCTGCGCCCCCACCACGACTGGACGAAGATGTTCCCCGCCTACCGCCAGGTCATCCTCGACAAGCTCAAGCGCACCGCTGGCCTCCACGACATCGAACAGCGCATCGTCTTCGAGTCCGCCCTCACCCCCCAGGACATCCACAATCGCTACCGTGTGCTCAACGGCGCCATTTACGGCATCTCCTCGCACGGCCGCTTTCAAGGCGCCTTCAAACCTGCCAACCGCAGCCGCGAACTCGAAGGCCTGTACCTGGCCGGAGGCGCGGCACACCCCGGCCCCGGTATGCCCATGGTCATGATGTCCGGGTGGATCGCCGCGGACTCGCTTCACGCCGACTCTCTGCACGCCTGAGCCAGTTGCACCTTCTGTCTGACACAATACCTCCATGCCTCCGCAAGTCCCCCCGATCTCCGACTTCACCCTGCGCTTCTTCCGGCGCATCGTGCGGTCGTACTTCGGGCGGCACTTCCGGGCGGTCTTGATCCAGAACGCGAATCATCTCCGCGGTCAAAACGGCCCGCTGATCGTGTACGCCAACCACACCTCCTGGTGGGATCCGATGGTCTCGGTTCTGCTCGCCGGCGTTCTTCAGCCCTGCCGCCGCCATTACGCTCCAATGGACGCCGCGCCGCTGGCGCGCTACCCCATCCTCCGCCGGCTCGGCATCTTCCCGGTCGAACCCGCCACCGCTCGCGGCGCCGTCCAGTTCCTCCGCACCTCTGAAGCCATCCTCAAAAGCGGCGGTGTCGTCTGGATCACGCCGCAGGGCCGTTTCGCCGACAACCGCGAACGCCCTCTCGCCTTCAAAGCCGGTCTTGCCGCGCTCGCGCTCCGCGTCCCCCAAGCCACCATCCTCCCCCTCGCCATCGAGTACACCTTCTGGAACGAGCGACTCCCGGAGACTCTCCTCCACTTCTCCAAACCCCTTGCACTCGACCCGACCCTGACCACCGAACAAGCCACCCAGCACCTGGAAACCGCGCTCGAAGCCGCCATGAACACCCTCCGCGCCGCCTCCATCGCCCGCGACCCGCTCGCCTTCGACGTCCTCCTCGAAGGCCGCCGCGGCACCGGCGGCTTCTACGCCCTTGGCCGCCGCCTCCGGGCCCTGTTTACCGGTAAAGGCTTCCAGGAAGACCACTCCGCCCGCGACGCCCGTGCCGCCGGCACCTCCGCCCACTCCGGGGCCGCCCCCCAGGCCGATTCCAGATGACCCTGCCTCTACTCTTCGTAGCCATGTTCGTCTGTGCGGTCGTGCCGGCGATCCTCTTCCTCGTCAACCTCCGCCGCTACCGTCCGCCGATATCGGCGCTCGCCGATCCGCAACGTGTCGCCGTCCTCATTCCCGCGCGCAACGAAGAAGCCAATATCGCGGCCGCGCTCTCCGCCGTGCTCGCCAGCACCCACGTTGATCTCGAAGTCGTCGTCCTCGACGACGCCTCGACGGACCGCACCCCCCGCATCATCCTCGACATCGCCGCCCGCGACCCCCGCGTCCACCTGCTCTCCTCCTCGCATCTCCCCGCTGGCTGGAACGGCAAGCAGCACGCCTGCTGGCAACTCTCCCACGCCTGCTCCGCCCCGCTCATGCTGTTTGTCGACGCCGACGTCCGCCTGCACCCCGACGCCATCGCGCATTCGGTCGCGGAATTGAATCGAACCGGCGTCGCCCTGCTCTCCGGCTTCCCCCGCCAGATCACCATCACCTTCTTCGAGTGGCTTCTACTCCCGCTCATCCACTTCGTTCTGCTCGGCTTCCTGCCCATCGGCCGGATGCGCCGCTCGACCGACCCATCCGTCGCCGCAGGCTGTGGACAGTTCCTGCTCGTCCGCCGCGAAGCCTACCTCGCCAGCGGAGGCCACGCCGCCATCCGCTCCACCATGCACGACGGCCTCCGACTCCCCCGCGCCTTCCGCCGCGCCGGCTTCCGCACCGACCTTGTCGATCTCACCCACCTCGCCGAAGTCCGCATGTACGATTCCGCCGCCAACGTCTGGCAGGGCCTCGCAAAAAACGCCACCGAAGGCATCGCCGCCCCAGCCACGATCATTCCCATCACACTTCTTCTATTGCTCGGACAAGTCCTCCCCACCGCGCTCCTGCTCTTCGGTCCTGCGCTCGTTTACTTCATCTGGCATCCCCACACGTTCCTGCTCGGCGTCACGAACGCGTCGGCGCTTACCTTCTGGCTTTCTGCGTTTCTGCTGGCGCTGCTGGCCAGCTTCCTTCCCCGCCTGCTCGCCTCGCGCCGCTTCTGCCAGCCGCTCAAATCCGCGCTGCTCCACCCGCTCGGCGTCCTCCTTCTGCTTGCCATCCAGTGGTACGCACTCATCCGCCAGTTGCTCCGCCGACCCGTAGGCTGGCGCCAGCGTGACTACACCTCCAGCACGGGCACCGCACTCAATAGCGAGCCCTGAACAGCAAAGCGCTACGCCGCCATGGCCAGGCCGGCAACAAATCCGCCCACTCGCTGGCTCAAACGCCCTTCTTCCGCGGCTCCCACACGTACTTGTGAATCTGCAGGCTCAACCGCGCGGGCAGCCCGTCCTCGAGCATCCACTCCACCACCAGCCTGGGGTCGAGCGTCGCATTGTCCGTAGTCCTTAGTTCGCTCGGCGCCTTGCTGAACGCGGGCGACAGCAGCACTCCACCGCACTTTTCTGCCAGCGCATGCTCCCGCAGGAACTCCCGCGCAAACTCATAGTCCGCCCGATCCGACAACACGAACTTCACCTCGTCGCGCGTCGTCAGCGCCTTCAGGTTCTCCATCCGAAAGCTGTTTGCCGCCGCCCCCGCGCCCGGACACTTCACGTCGACAATCTTGTGCACTGCCTCCGGCACATCGGCCAGCGGACGCTCGCCGCTGGTCTCCATCATCACCGTGTACCCGCTGTCCAGCAGCCGCCGCATCAGCGGCAGCAGTTCGCGCGCCTGCAGCATCGGCTCGCCGCCCGTAAACTCGATCAGATGGCAAGGCTGCAACGCCTCAATCTGCGCCACAATCTCGTCCGCCGTAAACGGCTTCCCACCCGTAAACGTGTACTCGGAATCACACCATGCACAGCGCAGGTTGCACCCCGCCAGCCGCACAAAGATGCACGGCAGCCCCGTAAACGAGCTCTCGCCCTGCACGGATTTATACAGCTCGATCAGATGCATAAAGGTCTATTCCGAGTACCTTGCGAAGCTCGTGTCGGTCTCATACAGCGTGCAGTCCTTCACGCGCACCCGGCCCCCGGTCATCTCGCTCACCTGCGTCGCCGTCTTCTCGTAAAAGTAGCGCGCCAGGTTTTCCGCCGACGGATTCAGCGTCGTAAACGGTTCCAGGTCGTTGATCATCTGGTGGTCCAGATACTCCACCGTCGGCCGCAGCACCTGTTTCAGCAGCTTGAAGTCCAGCAGCAGCCCTGCCTCGTCCAACTCCGCACCGGCCAGCGTCACCAGCACCCTGTAGTTATGGCCGTGCGGATTCTCGCACTTGCCTCGGTAGTTGCGAAGGTAGTGTCCGGAGGAAAATCCGGCCTGTACCGTGACTTCAAACATCGCTCGTGCTCGCTTCCTGCGCGGCCAAAACCGCTGCGTTCATTCTACCGTCCGCACGCGCCAACCGCCTGGCCCGCCAAGTACACTGTTGCCACCATGCACATAAAGCCGCACCTAAGGCCAGCCATCCTCTCCGTCGCCGTTCTCTCCAGCGCGTCCGCTGCCTGTGCACAAACACCCATCACGCTCTCGGTCGACCTCCGCGACGCTCCTCGCAAGATCATCCACGCCACCGAAACCATCCCCGTCAACGCCGGTCCGCTCACCCTGGTATATCCCAAGTGGATTCCCGGCGAGCACAGCCCTACCGGCCCCATCGACAACCAGGCTGGCTTCGTCATCACCGCCAACGGCGCGCCCGTCAAATGGGAGCGCGACAAAGTGGACATGTACGCCTTCCACCTCACCGTTCCGCCCGCCGCCACCAGCCTCGATATCAGGATGGACTTTCTCGCCACCGCCTCGCCGTCAGGCTTCTCCGCCGGTGCCAGCACCAGCGCGAGCCTCGCTCTGCTCAGCTGGAACACCGTCCTCGTCTACCCCGATGGCGCCAGGGCCTCGGACGTCATGGTGACGCCCAGCATCAGCGTGCCCGCCGACTGGAAGTACGGCACGGCCCTCCAAGCAGCAGGCGGCCTCGTCTCCGGCGTCCACGTGAAAACGACCGTCGGCTTCAAGACCGTCTCTCTCGAGCAGCTCATCGACTCCCCCGTCCTGGCCGGCCGCTGGTTCCGCGAAATACCCCTCGCCACCGACGTCACCCCCAAGCACTTCCTCGACCTTGCCGGCGACGGCCCCGAGGACCTCCTCCTCGCCCAGGAACACATCGACCAGTTCTCGAAGCTCGTCCGCGAGACCGGCGCACTCTACAAGTCGCGCCACTACGGCAGCTATCACTTCCTCGTCACGCTCTCCGACCAGGTCGCCCACTTCGGCCTCGAGCACCACCAGTCCTCCGACGACCGCGTCCCCGAAAAAACCTTCGTCGATGAAGCCCTCTTCACCTCGCAGGGTCTGCTGCTCCCCCACGAGTTCACGCACTCCTGGAACGGCAAGTACCGCCGCCCCGCGGGCCTGTCCACTCCCGACTATCAGAAGCCAATGGAAGGCGACCTCCTTTGGGTCTACGAAGGCCTCACCGAGTACCTCGGCGACGTCCTTGCCGCCCGCTGCGCCATCTGGTCGCCCGAAATCTACCGTGCCCGGCTCGCCACCGTAGCCGGCTACCTCAACGACGCCCGCCCCGGCCGCACCTGGCGTGACCTGCAGGACACTGCCACCATGGCCCAGGTGCTCTACAGCGTCGGCGGCTCCTACGATAACTTCCGTCGCGGCACCGACTACTACGACGAGGGCGAGCTTCTCTGGCTCGAAGCCGACCTCGTCATCCGCGATCGCACCTCCGGCAAAAAATCTCTCAACGACTTCGCCGCCGCTTTCGAAGGCCTCGGCGGCAACACCCCACCCCGCGTCGCCCCCTACACCTTCGAAGACATAGTCTCCGCCCTCAACGCCGTTGCGCCGTACGACTGGGCCGCCTTCCTCCGCAAGCGCCTGGACGCAAACACCTTGCACGCCCCCGAAACCTCAGGCATCGACGCGCTCAGCGGCTACAAGCTGGTCTACGTCGACCACCCCAACTACTGGTCGCAACTCGGCGAGTCGCAAAGCAGCAGCATCGACACCCGCTTTTCCATCGGCCTCCAGGTTGCCAGCGACGGCCGGGTCGGCGACGTCATCATCGGCGGCGTCTCCGACAAGGCCGGCTTCGGCCCGGGCATGCGCATCATCGCCATCAACGGTCGCGGCTTCACCCCCCCGCTCCTGCGTGCCGCCATCAAGGATTCCCAGGGCGCCGCCAACAAGCAATCCATCGACCTCATTGTCGAGAACACCGGCTTCTACAAAGTGCTTCGCCTCGACTACCACGAAGGCGAAAAGTACCCTGACCTCCAGCGCGTAAGCAAAGTCCCGGCCCGCCTGGACGACATCCTCAGCCCCATGACCAGATAAACCAATGTGAGTTTGTCATCCTTCGCCAAAGTAGGAGGACCCTGCTTTGGCGTCGAGCATTGCCATCCGCCGGCTTCACCCAAAGCCTGCGGCCGCGGCGGGCGACCTTGCGAAGAAGCACAACAAAATGGACAGCAAGGCGAACCGAAAGTTCAGCGCACCTGCTCTCCTTTCGCATTGAGCGCCTCCCCCGGTTCCGCGCTGACGTGCTCCGGCAACGCTCCAGACTCCTTCAACTTCTTCTCCGCCACCGCCGCGTGTATCTCGGAATTGATCTCGGCCCCCGCCAGCAACATCAGCCCGGTCAGATAGAACCAGGTCAGCAGAATAATGACCGCACCCAGCGATCCGTACGTAGCCGAGAAGCTGTCAAAGTAGTGCAGATAAACCCTGAGGGCAATCGAAGCCACCAGCCAGCAAAAAATCCCGATCGCAGCCCCCGGTGAGAGCCATTGCCAGTGCTTCACCTTCAGATCTGGAGCGAAGTAGTAAATGATCGCGAACAGCAGCATCAGAAATCCCGTCACCGCCACCCAGGCCATGATCTGTACCAGCCACGCCTCGCCCGTTATCACGTAGTGGTTCAACGTCTGCAGCCGCACCCGTTTTACAACATAATCCGCCCCCAGAAGCACGCTCAGCGTCGATAAAATCACCATACTTAACAGCACCGTCACGCCGATAGCCTGCAATTTGGCCAGCCAGTACGGCCGCGTTTCCTTCACCTTGTAGACAATGTTCGCCGTGTCCTGGATCGCTGCGAATCCCACGCTCGCCGACCACAGCGCCGCCGCCAGCCCGAATGCAATCTTCCCTCCGGTGGCGGCCTTGGTAGTCTGGTTGAACGTGTCCAGCACCATCTGAAACGCCGAGTGCGGAATCACGATCGATAGGTAATCCAGCAACGCCACATACACCGTCACCATTCTCTTCGCCAGCAGCCCCAGCAGGCTCGATCCGAAAACCAGCGTTGGAAACAGCGCAAAGAGAAAGTAGTAGCCCAGCTCGGCGGCCCGCGAAAGCAGGTTGTCTTCCACGAACGCGTGCGCCGTGCGCTTTAGAATCAGCCACGGCGACGCACCCTGAAAGTTCCACAGATTCCGTACCGGCTTCAGCGAAACATGGTCCCAGATGCCCTGCCGTAACGGATCGATATGCGCGATCGAATGGTCCTTGGAGTCCATCTGTGGCGGTGCCGCTACCGTCTGTCCTCGAACTTCCATTGCCATTGGAACCCTCCGAAGTGCAAGCTGCGGCGCGGTCTGTCTTCCAACCGCCATCCATGCCGACTCACTTTCTGTCCACTTGAGATGCGCCGTACGCGTCCGGCGTGGGCCTCCGTCGGCCGTGCCGTTAACCCCCGATTCATCCTTTTCCAGCCCCACGCATCCAATCTATAGAATGCGACGCAACACGCCCTTCCGGATCACGAAACTCAAACAACTCTGGCGCCTGGTACGCGAAAGCGACGCTACGCCCCTCACCGGAGTCCCCCAGGTCCCCCCGCCGGTAGCCGCGCACGAAACCGCCATCACCTTCATCGGTCATTCCTCTTTCCTGCTCCAGACCGGCGGCCACGGCCTTCTCATTGATCCCGTCTTCGCCACGCGCCTGGTTGTCCTGCGCCGCCAGCGCCGCCCCGGTGTACTCGTCCGCGACCTGCCGCGCATTGACGCCGTTCTGCTCACCCACGCGCACATGGACCACCTCAACCGGCCCTCACTCCGCGCTATTACCCGCGAAATGCGCCGCCGCGGCCTGCCTGCGCCCGTCGCCATCGTGCCGCGTAACGTCTCGGACCTCGTCCGTCCGCTCGGCTTCTCCGCCGTCCACGAGCTTGACTGGTGGCAGACCCACGAGTTCCAAGGCCTCGCCATCACCGCCACACCCGCCAAACACTGGGGCGCGCGCATGTTCAAGGACACCCACCGTGGCTTCGGCGGCTACGTCCTCCAAAATGGTGCCAGCCCCGTCATCTATCACTCCGGCGACACCGCCTACTTCCGGGGCTTCCACGAAATCGGCGCCCGATTGCATCCTGACGTCGCTCTGCTCCCCATAGGCGCGTACTTTCCAGACACCTACCGCGCCGTCCACACCAGCCCCGAGGAAGCCTTCCAGGCCTTCACCGACGTTGCGGCCAGCACCATCATCCCGATGCACTTCGGTACCTTCCGCCTCGGTCGCGAACCCATGTCCGAACCCCTCCCGCGTCTCCTTGCCGCCGCGCGCCGCGCTGGGGTCGAGCAGCAGGTCCACCCTCTCTCCGAAGGCGAAACCTGGGTGCTGCCCCCATCCCTTGGCCTGTCAAGCGAGCCTGATGTCACCTTGAGCCACGCCTAGCAATCAGAACCGCCGCCCCGTACCCCGCATCGCCCTCGCCAGTTGTTCCAGCAGCCGCTCCGGATTGCCTTCCGGCGCGGACGTCTGCATCTTCGCGGCCATGCGGGCGGCGATCTTCTCGGCCATCGCTGCCCGCGTCGGCAGGTCCAGGTCGAGCGCCCGGGCAAAGAACGTCTCAATCACGTGCAGGTCGCCCGTATCGAGCCGCGCCACCGCGTCCGCCGGCAAGGCACTCTCCTGCCTCGGCTGGTCGCGCGGCGCAAAGTAATTTTCCGCGCTGACGAATGTGTCGACCGACCGGTCATCGGTGGGAAGTTCATGCACCACCAGGGTGCCGGCGGCAAAATCGCCCAGACGCTTGTTCTTGCGATTGCACAGCATCGTAATCACGCCCGCCAGGTACAGCGAGGGCAGGGAATCGACCACCCGCAGCAGGTTCCGCGCCATGGCTTCAAACAGCGTAATCTGCCGCCCACTGTCCTTGATTACGCGCAGCTTCATCACGCGCTTGCCCGGCGTCTGCCCGTGCCAGAACGCCTCGAACAGCGTGAAATAGCCCCATATCAGCAGGAAGTTGAAAAATATAATCGCCGCGATGAACCACTTGGTCAGCGTGTCGAGCTCCCCGGCTGCCTTCGATCCCCGGGTGCCGGTTCCACCGCTCGAGAAGATAGCGATGGCGATCCCCACCAGCACATACACGCCAATCTGGATCCCATGGTCAATCAGAAGGGCCACGAAGCGGCTGCCGATTCCCGCCACCGGGAAGCGCAGGTCCACCTGTTCCGGGGTTTCGATGTTAAGCTGGTCGGCAAAGCCCTTTTCTGTGACCGCCCGCTGTCGGCTTCCCATCATGATCTCGAACCTCTGGATTGATACTCGCAAGAATAACTGGAACCGCCTGGAAGCGCTCACGCGCCGCGTCGAAACCAGCGGCGTCAAGTCGCTCGGGACCGACGATCTGCGCGACTTCGGTCTGCTCTATCGCCAGTCCGCCGCCGACCTCAGCGCAGCCCGCGCCGACGGCTCCGCCCGCAATCTCGAACAGTACCTCAACCGCCTCGTTGGCCGCGCCCACAACTTCGTCTACTCCGGTCGCCGCCTCGGCTTCCGCAGCCTGTGGGACTTCTTCGCCCACGGCTATCCCCGGCTCCTCCGCCGCCTTCTCCGCTACGTCACCATCGCCACATCCCTCTTCGTCTTCGGTGCCCTGCTCGGCGCCATGGTCGCGACCGTCCGCCCCGACTTCCAGAACTCCTTCATGAGCCCCAAGATGCTCGAAGACGTCGAGCACCACAAGATGTGGACCGAACGCATCCTCACCGAAAAGCCGCAGGAATCAAGCGGCATCATGACCAACAACATCACCGTCTGCTTCCTTACCTTTGCCGGCGGCATCACCGCCGGCCTGTGGACGCTGTGGTCGCTCTTCTTCAACGGCCTCATGCTCGGCGTCATCGCGGTCGCCTGCGGGCAACGCCACATGGCCCTCAGCATCTGGAGCTTCATCGCCGCGCACGGCGCGCTGGAGCTTCCCGCGATCATGCTCTCCGGTGCCGCCGGCCTGCGCATCGCGTCAGGCATCCTGTTCCCCGGCACACTGCGCCGGCGCGACTCCATCGCCCTCGGCGGCGCCGAGGCAGTCCAGCTCATCACCGGGACCATCCCCATGCTCATCGTAGCCGGCACCCTCGAAGCCTTCCTTTCGCCGACCCACGCTCCGGTCGCCTTGAAGTTCTCCGTCGGCGCCATCCTCTTCGCGGCCCTCTGCTTCTTGCTCGGCGAAGGCGGAAGACGGACAGTAAGCAGCGTCGAATAGGCGAAACACCCGACCCCGACAAGCCGCCAGCCGCAACCCGGACCCAACACCCCGGAACTGACAACCTCACAACAGCCCTTGCGCCTTCACCTGCAGGTACTTGCTGATCGCGTTTACCCCCACTTCGCCTGCACTGGTCTCGACAATCAACACGCCCTGACGACGCAGTTGCGCCATCGTCTCGCGCCGCCGCTCCAGCATCTCCTGCGCGGCCGCCGATCGAAACATCTCTTCCTGCGTTGTGGGCGTGCGCTCGGCCAGCGCGTCCAGCTCGGGGTGTTGCAACAGCACCAGAACTACCAGGTGCTGCTTCACCAGCTCCGCCGCGGCTGTCACCAGCTCCGGCCTGCCCGCGCTGTCGGCCATCTCCGTGATCCAGACGATCAACCCGCGCCGCCGCTGCATGTTTCTGAGCCTCGCCACGGCGTGTAGATGGTCGGCCTCCGCGCCTTCGCTGCGGGTCTGGCTCAACAGGTCGATCATCATCCGCAGGTGCAACGGCCCCGCCCCCGGCGGCAGCGCCTGCTGCACCGTCCGACCATAGGTCATCAGCGCGAACTTGTCGCCCGAGCTTTGGACCACTTGCGCCAGCATCACCGCAGCGGTCGCCGCCTGGTCCAGCTGGGTCACCGTAAACGCGTGCGCCGCGTTCTGCTCCGTCTCGGTCTCGGCCACAAATTGCGTCCCGGACCGCTTCAGCTCGAACGCCGTCCGCGACAGCCGCCCGGCGTCCACCACCACCCACACCTGCTGCGATCGCTCTACCGTGAACTGCCGCGTAATCAGGTAGCCGCGCCGTGCGGTCGCCGTCCACGACACATTGCGCAGCTCGTCGCCCTTCTGGTAGTCGCGCAGGCTCTCGAACTCGCGACCCACGCCGCGCAGCCGCAACCGGCGCTTCTGCTGCTCAATCTGGCGCGCGCGCATCAGGTAGAACTCGGCATTTTCGCCGCTCTGCTCGCTCGCCGGATAAACCCGCACCCGCTGCACAGGAGCCGCCGCCGCCCATCGCTCCACCAGCTTCAGAGCGCCCCGATACCTGAGATAAACCCGGCCCAGCGCGAAGTCGCCACGCTCCCGCGGATAAATCGTCTGTACAACCACCGTCGCATCGCGCGGAAACGCCCGCACCTTCTGCGTCACGGGCATAACGACCAGCGACGGGTGCAGATCATCGATCACGTCCACCTCCACCAGCCTGTCGCCAGTCTGGGTTACCCCAACCTCGATCCGCGTAGCCTGCCCCAGCTCCGGCGAATCCAGAAAACTGCGCGTCACTTCGATCTGCGACGGCGCAGGCAATAGCAGCGCGTCCACCACCGCCAACGCCAGCACCGCCCCGTCCCAGGCGAACAGAAACCAGATCAGCCGCGGTTGCCACAACGCCGGCACGCCCACGACGAAACCGCCCACCAGCAGCAGCAACGCCATCGGCGTCAGCCCAAAGCCCAGCCACCGCCCGGTACGTCCGGAGGGCCGCGCCCTCGCGCTTGCGGATTCAGGGATCAGGGTCTGCATAGCCCTACTTCGGCAGCGCCGTTGCCGCCAGAATGTCGCGCACCACGCGGTCCGTGCTCAGGCCCTCGAGCTCCGCCTCGGGCCGCAACACAAGCCGGTGCCGCAGCACCGGTAACGCCGCTTCCTTCACATCGTCCGGCACCAGATAGTCCCGGCCTTCGCGAGCCGCATGCGCCTTCGCCACCAGCAGCAGGGCAGCACTGGCGCGCGGGCTTGCCCCCAGCGCGACCGAAGGCCAGTCGCGCGAACGTCGCACCACCGCCAGAATGTAGTCAAACATCGCAGGCTCCACGCGCACCGCCCGTACCTCGGCGCGAGCAGCAGCCAGCAGCCCCGGGGGAACCTGCTCCACCAGCGTGTCCGCCAGCCCTGCATTCGTCACAGCCGCATGATGCCGTTCGAGCACCGTGCGCTCGTCGGTAAGTTCGGGATACGGCACCCGGATCTTAAGCAGAAAGCGATCCAATTGCGCTTCCGGCAGCGGGTAAGTCCCCTCAAATTCCAGCGGATTCTGCGTTGCAAACACCGTGAAATATTCGTCGAGCTTATGACCCTCGCCGTCCATCGTTACCTGCCGCTCTTCCATGCATTCCAGCAACGCGGCCTGCGTGCGCGGGGGCATCCGGTTGATCTCGTCGGCCAGCAGGAACTGCGTAAACACCGGCCCCTTGTGGAGTGAGAACTCGCTCGTCTTGGGGGAAAAGACGTTGGTTCCCAACAGGTCCGCCGGCATCATGTCGGGCGTGCCCTGCGCGCGCCGGAACTCCAGTCCCAGAAAACGCGACAGCGTCTTCACAGCCAGCGTCTTCGCCACGCCGGGCACGCCTTCAACCAGCGCGTGGCCACCGCACAGCACCGTGATCAGCGCCTGTGCGACCGCCTCGCCCTGGCCCGCAATTACCTGCCCGATCTCGCGCTCGCCCACCGCGAACAACTCCAACGCGGCCGACGCACGCACGCTTTCGGCCGCTGGCTGTTCCTGTTCCTGAAGCTGTTCAAATCCTTCGCTCACGTTCATCCTCTCGTCGCGGCCAGCAGCTCCGCGCTTTCTTCCTCATTCACGGCAACCACCGGCGCAGCCGCCACTCGTCCCGGCGACAGCACCGCATGCAGCCGTTCCACATCCTCGTTCAGAGCCTGCACCAGGCGCAGTGCGCTCTTTGCTGCCAGCTCCGCATGTTCAGCCTCGGCCGCATCCACCAGGCGCTGCCGCAGCGCGCTCCAGTCGCCGCCCAGCCGCTCTGTCAGAGCCTCTGCAATCGCGCTCGGTCCCTGCTCCATAGTTGCACGCGGCAGCCCAACTTCGGCCTGCAGGCAGCGCAGCAGTCTGCGCCGCGCCATGCCCGTCGCGGCGTTGGTCGCCCCCGCCCGCTCGTAAAGGTGACCCATCGACTCCGCAAACTCGACTGGCGACGTACGCGGCACCGTCACTGGTCTGCGCAGCGGACCGTTCCGCCTTCCAAAACTCACCACCAGCAACACCGCGATCAGCACAAACTGCGCCAGCAGCCACTTCAGCGGCAAGCCCTTTGCCGCATCCCAGAAACCCACCTGCGGCCCGTGCACAAACTCATCGAACAGCACTCGGCGATCCGTTCCCCCCACGCTGGCCAGCAGCAGACGCAGGCTGCCATCGTCCTTCAGGCCCGCGTTCGAGAGCGGCATCGGCGAACTCCACCAGATCACCTCGCCCTTGCCCACCGCATAGCGCACCACCACCGCATCGTCTCCGCAACGCTGCTCCACATGCAGCGCCACGCCCAGCTTCGATCCCGCCTCGTCCCAGGCCGCAAACTTCGTCATGGCAACCTGACCTGCCTGCGCCAGCGCACCCTGCCCCTCGGGCGTCGTATAGCAGAGCCCATTGTCGAAGCCTGCCGGCGCCTTCACGCTCTCGTGCGACACCAGCAGCGGACCGCCCGTCAGCAGCACCCGACCGCCCCGCTCCACAAAACTCTGTAGCGATGCCGTCGTTTCCTTCAGTCGTTTGGGCGGGACGTACGGCTCGGCCATTACCAGCGTTACGTGCTCCGCGTCCACTTGTTGGAGATCGCCCGCGGGCAGGTTCCAGCGCTCGGCTTTGTACCCAAGCTCCTGCAGCAGCAGGTATGCCGCTCTGGCCCCGGCGGAGCTGCTGTTATACGTCGTTGGCCGGGGGTCTTCTTCGGGCGCCTTGGGTGCGAGAATGCTCACCGCCAAAATCAGCAGCACTGTTCCGCCGCCAAGCCACAGCAGCACGCGCTTGTCGGAAACGCCGCCCGCCTTCACGCCACACCCGCAGCCGAGTCGCTGCGCAGCGCCTCATACAAAGTGCGCGCCTTCTCGTAGTCCGCCGGTCCCGCCGAGCGCAGCCCGTACCACAGCCGCTCGAAAATCTGTGTCAACCCCCGCAGCGACTTCTGCTGCACCGACCCCGGCTTCAGCAGCTTCACATACTCTCTCGGCGTGCGCGCCGGGTTGTGCCGCCACGCGCGACGGCCCTCCAGCATCACGATCGTCGCCCAATACAGGCAGTGTACAGCGTCCCGCCAGTCTCCGTTGTGCGCACTGGTTTCCGCCTGCGCAGCCCAGTCTGTCGCTTCCCTGGTCCACGCCAGCTCGCTGCCGCGTTGATTCAGCGCCACTGCCAGCCGTTGCCGCTGCAGGTTGCGCCGCACATACAACAGCAATCCAACCGCAGCGCCGCCAAAGAACATCCACTCCATCAACTGTCCCAGCCAGGGTCCAACCGCCCCAAGCTTCGCCGCGCCTGCCCACAATTTGTTGAACCACAGCCAGAATCCCGCGATCTTGCGGTCCAGCCAGGAAGGCTCCTCCACCCGCCCAAACTCCGCGCCGGCAAGGATCCTGTCGGTCGCCGCACGCGCCTTCGCAAACTCCTGCTTACCCAGCCGGGGCGCAGGCCGGGACATCTCCTCCAGCCGCGCAGCAGCCGCGTCCATCAGCGCCGCCCGTTGTTCAACGGTGCCCTTCTTCGCCTCCTCAAGCGACTCCCGCAGCCACGTCCAGCGCACCTGGAAACTCGCGTCCGCATCGTCTTTAACTATCACTCGATCATCCGCGCCGGCCTTCGCCACGTCGCACGCCGTCGCATCCGCACGGCACGCCAGCGCCAGTGCGCGAAGGCTCTGCACATGCGCTTGAACGTCCTGCGAAGACCCGGCACTCATCCCCGAGGCCGGCGTCTCGGCACACACACCTGCGCCGCCCGGCAACCACATTGCTGCCAGACCAAGCAAGACCCATCGCCTAAACCAGCGGCGCATCGGCCCGCATTTCACCGCTCGTGGCAACCGGATCCGGTCCCGGGCCCAGCAGCACTTCGATGTCGAACGCCTCGCGCCGCACTCGCTGGTCGAAGTAGATCAGGCACAGACCGATGGAGACAATCGGCGTCACCACCGTATGCGCTAAAAACGTAATCATCAGCACGGCCATCTCCGCGAAGACATGCGTCCCTGTCTTGAAACCCGCGGTCATCACCGCGAACGGCAGCGACATCATTCCGGCCACCATCTGCAACGCAAACACGATAAGGCCAAGGACAGCGATGCGTCCCTTCGTGCCTGCGGCTAGAGTTTTGCTGCGCCGCATCGATTGACGTACCGTCTGGCCTTCGACCACTTTTGCCGGAATCGCAAGCGAGTTGCGTATGTACGCGATCACTCCATAAACCAGGGCTGGCAAAAAACCGAGGAGAGCGACCACCGCCAGCACGACGCTACCCGCCGTGCCCAGCCGGTTCTTGAAGGCGGAAAGCGCTACAAACGGCACAAACACAGCCATCAGCGGCCATCCAGCGCTCAAGGCCTGCCACCAGCCGATGCCGATCCACGCATACCACTTGCCGCGCACCGCACGAAAGGACGAGGCAATCGTAGCCGGCCTGCCCAGATACACTTCGGCCAGCGCAAAACAGGTCGCCGCCTGCGTCACGCAGTAAACGAAGAAGTAGAGAAAAGCTGCAACATACGTCACGCCAAGGCCCGCCGCGTATACGGTGGCGGGGTCACTGGAATAGTGGTGTACCGCCACGCGCCCCGTCCCGCCAGCGGCCAGTTCCACCACCGCCGCAATCGAAGCGATCCCCGCGAACATCCAGAATCGCGAGCGGTACAGGGCGAACGTGCGGTCCAGCAACTCGCCCAGGGTCAGCGGCCGAAGCTCATACGCCGGCGGCACCCAACTGGGCACCGTCGTCACACTGTCGTACGCGGAAGCAAGTGGAGCGGGGGAGTGAGCCAGCCAATCCTGTTCAGCCATCGAGATCTCGTTTGCCTCTGGTGAAATTTGGCCGCCGCTCGAGCGGATAGTAGCACACCGTCGGCTGCCCTAGCCGATCATCTCACGCCACCTGTTCGCCGCCCGGCGTGTAAGCCTAGCGCCCGGCGGCCGTCAGGTGTAACCCACGCCTGAGGTGATATAAAACGGTAGTCCGAAAGAGAGAAAACTCCGTCAATGCAACGCTTTCCACTCACGCAGAAGCAGAGCGCCTCCAACCGCACGCCGCGTGAAATCAATCGCAACCTGATCTTCAATCTCATCCGGCGTCGTTCGCCCATCTCGCGCGCAGACCTCGCCCGCGTCTCCGGCCTGCAGCGCAGTACAGTTTCGCTCATCGTCGAAGAGCTTATCGTCGACCGCTGGGTGCTCGAGGGCTCTACCGGAAAGCTGCCCAGGGGCCGTCGCCCCACGTTCCTGCACCTCAATCTCCAGCGCAGCGTCCTCGCCATCGACATCCACCCGCTCCAGACCACCATCGGTGTCGCCGACATCGGTGGCAACGTCCTTTCGCAGTCCGTCGTCGATATACCCGACGATCCCACCAAAGCCATCAACGCCATCATCTCCGCCGTTCGCCGTACCATCGTCGCGCACCCGCAGTGCGCCTTCGAAGGCATCGGCATCTGCCTGCCCGGCCGCACAGACCCTGACGCCCGCAAGCTGATCTTCGCGCCCAACCTGCACTGGCCGGTCCTCACCATCAAGCCCCGCGTGCAGCGGGCCACTGCGCTGCGCGTCGAAATGGACAACGTCGCCAACGCCTGCGCGCTTTCTGAAGTCTGGTTCGGCGAAGGCGAGGCCCAGCACGACCGCGTCATCGTCAACGTGTCTGAAGGTATCGGCACCGGCATCTTCGCCAACGGAGAACTGGTCCGAGGCGAAAAGGGCATGGCCGGCGAGTTCGGACACGTCCAGCTTGAGCCCGACGGTCCACCCTGCGCCTGCGGCTCCAACGGCTGCTGGGAGACGCTCGCCTCCAACACCGCAGCGCTGCGCCTGTACGAGACCTTCGGCGGTAAGGAGCATGGCCTCGACTTCCCCGGCCTGCTCGCGCTTGCCACGCAAGACGACCCCTCCGCGCTCCGCGCCCTCCAGCAAGTGGCGAAGAACCTGGGCCGCGGCGTGCGCATGATCGCCTCCGCCCTCGCACCCCAGGAGATCGTGATCGTGGGTGACATCGTCAGCGCGTGGGACATATGCGGCCCCATCGTGCAGGCCGAGCTCGATCTCAACTCGCTTTCACGTTCGACTGTCCTGCGCCCTTCGCGCGAAGGCGCCCAGGCCAGGCTCCGCAGCGCGGTAGCGCTGGTGCTCAGCGCAGGCTCCATCTAGCCTGGCCAGTCTGCATTGACACTCCAACCCGCGCTCCACTACTTTTGTCCCAAGCCCAAACATGAAGATAGCCCTCACTCTCGCGCTCGCCCTCACCCTCTCGCCCGCCTTCGCGCAAAACTTTTCCGTCACTCCGAAAATCAACGAGAAGCTCGCCGCCGGAGACTCGCCCGCCGACCCCGGCCCGCTCGCCACCGGGCTCTCGCCCGCGCTCACTCACAAAGACATTCGCGCCGCGATGAAGAAGGTTGCCGACTGGCAGGTCACCACCGGCGAACCGCGCTTCAACCAGCTTTGGACCATGGCCGCCCTTTACGACGGCCTGCTCGCCTACTCCCACCAGACCAAGGATCCAGTCGGGCACGACGCCGTACTTCGCATGGCGGTGCACTTCCAGTGGCAACTCGTGGACGACCGCTTCCCCCACGCCGACGATGAGCATCTCGCATATTCATTTCTCGACCTCTATGCCGAGCATCCCGACCCCGTGCGCCTCGCCTCCACCAAAGCCACCCTGGATCGCCTCATCGCCCGTCCCGATGAAGCCCGTCCCGTCTGGTGGTGGTGCGACGCCCTGTACATGGCGCCGCCCGTCCTTGTGCGACTCGCGAAGATCACCGGCGACCGCAGGTACATCGTCTACATGGATCACGAGTGGGACGTGACCAAAGCCCTGCTGTACGTCGAAGACGAGCACCTCTACTTCCGCGACGCAACGTTCCTCCAAAAGACCGAGGCCAACGGCAAAAAGCTGTTCTGGTCGCGCGGCAACGGTTGGGTGCTTGCCGGCCTCGCGATGGTGCTCAATGAGCTCCCCGCGAAGGACCCCCTGCGCCCCAAGTACGAGCGGCAGTTTCGCGAAATGGCGGCAAAGATCGCCTCAATTCAGGGGTCGGAAGGGTTATGGCGGACCGGTCTTCTTGACCAGGGTGCGTACAAGCTGCCAGAGATTTCCGGTTCCGCCTTCTACACCTTCGCCATGGCGTACGGCATCAACCACGGCCTGCTCGACCCCAAGGTCTTCCGTCCCGTCGTCGAAAAATCCTGGGCCGCAATGGTAGCGCGCATCTACGCAAACGGCCGCCTCGGTTCTATCCAGCCCATCGGCGCGGCGCCGGACGCTTTCCAGCTATCGTCGAGCTACGTCTACGGCGTAGGCGGTTTCCTCGAAGCTGGATCAGAACTCGACCGTATGGTCGGAGCGAAAACCTCTGTAACCAGACACCAGCAAAATCGCTAGAAGACCTGCAAAGCGTCGCTGATCCGTCCCTTCGCGCCCCTTCTTTCCTTCCGCCCTTTCGCATCCCGCCGCATCCAATGGCAAGACTATGCACGACTCCACTCCTGCTTCCGGCGGCGTACCCGCAGTCTTGCCCACGGCCAGGCCCGACCGCAAACCAACCCTGCCCGCACTGACCGGCATACGCACCCTGCTCGCCATCTTCATCCTGCTGTTTCACTTCACCCCCGCCGGTTTGGGTCCGCTCTACGCCATCATCGATAACGGCTACGTCTTCGTCAGCTTTTTCTTCCTGATCTCGGGCTACATCCTCGCGTACAACTACCTCGACCGCCCCGAGCGGCTCCGGCTCGCGGACTTCTGGGTCGCGCGCCTCTCGCGCCTCTATCCGGTCTACCTCTTCGCCCTGCTGTTGTTCTGGGAAATGCTCCGTACCGAGCACCAGGTCCGCTCGCACACCGACTTCTGGGAGGGCGCCATCCTCTCCCCGCTTCTGATGCAGGGCTGGTTTCCCAACCTCGCCACATTCTGGAACACCGTAGCCTGGACGCTTTCCTGCGAGATCACGCTTTACGCGATCTTCCCTTTGCTCATGCGTCTGCGCTGGCCCTCCAGGCCCCCCTACCTTATCGCTCTGCTGCTCTGCTTCTGGGCCCTCGGCATGGTCCCGCACGTCACCTACATGCTGCTCAACCCCGACCATCTGCCCACCATTGCCAACCACCTGCTGGCCGGTCCGTTTGCGGGTTCGGTTGGCCTCGCGGACGCGCACCTGCACCTCGCCGATACCAACCGCTACACCGGGAGCTTCTGGGTGGACTGGCTCAAGTACACCCCGATCCCCTACCTCGCGACGTTCCTCGCCGGCATTATCCTCGGCAAACTGCAAGGCGTCCTGACCCTGCGCCCCAACCAGCGCCTTGTCATCGCGATAGCCGGGTTTGCAGGTGCCTGGTGCACGTTCTATCTGCTCATCCGGCATCTGCCCTACATCATGATCCACGGGGGCCTGCTCACCCCGTTATTCGCCACCATCATCCTCGGCCTCAGCGGTCCTAACCTGCTCAGCACCCTCTTTTCGTGGAAGCCACTGGTCGAGCTCGGTTCCGCAACCTACTGCCTCTACCTCCTGCACTTCAACACCTTTGTGCTCATCCACACCCACCACCTGCCGGAGCGGCTGCACTTTACCCGGTTCGATCCGTGGGTCTCGTACGTCGCCGTAATCGCGCTGGCCCTGGCCGCCCGCCGCTGGATCGAGCATCCTTGCCAGAAAGCCATCGCAGACTGGTGGAAGCGCCGTAAAGTCAGCCGGCAAGCCGTCCTTGTCGCTTAGCGCACTTCTACCTTGTCAAACCCCAGACCTTCGAGCATCGCCGTTACCGTCAAACGAGCGTTCTTGCTCGCATTGTCCAGAATGCCATCCTCCAACGCCGCCTTCTGCAACACCTGCTCGGCCCTGGCCCGCGTCTCGCTTTCCAGGTTCATATCGACAGGCACCAGAAGCCCGGTCGATCGCGCATACACCCGGGTGTGCTGGTTGTCGATGGTCGTCACGAACACCTTCGATGGCGGCAGCACCACCCGCACCGTGCGCCCTCCCGCGCCTTCAATGATCTGCACGTCATCCGGCTTCATCTCCGCCATATCGATGCCCGCAATCGTCTGCCCATGCACGATCATCAACAACCGGTCGCCCGCCAGCAAATCGGGAAACACCGCGCTCGATTTGTTGCCTTCCACCACCGTATCCAGCGAATACACGACCGTCTCCAGCCGGTTCAGCCGCTGAATCTTCTCGACCACCGCAGGCGCGGACACATCCACGCTCGTCGACCGGCCCGAAATCAGTGAGGCAATGCGACCCATCGCGCCCGCCCTCGCCTGGCGCATAAAGAGCCCCAGCGCCACCGCGCCCAGCACCAGCGCCAACAAGAAAAGATAAAAAGTACTCGAACTCCGCCGGTCATAGTTGTACTGAGTCGTCATATGCCCTATTCAAAGCGTAACTGCGTCGCTTGGCAAGGCTGCCGGTCCGCTCCGCGAGTACACCCGCGAACCTGATAACTTGGTTCACATGCGTTCTGTCGCATTTTCAAGTTTCACCAGCGTGGACGGAGCGCGCCCCACGGTGCTCGGTTTCGGATGCTCGGCGCTGCTCGGACGCGCGTCACGCCGCGAGTCCATGACCGCCCTCCACACCGCCTTCGACGCCGGCATCACCTTCTTCGACACCGCCCGATCCTACGGCTACGGAGCCTCCGAGGGTCTGCTGGGACAGTTCCTCGCCAGAAAAGGTTCGTCCTGCCGCGACCAGATCATCCTCTGCACCAAGTTCGGCATTCTTCCCGTCGCACGAAACTGGAAGCAGATGGTCAAGCCCGTCGCGCGTGCCGCCGTCCGCCTGGTGCCAAGCCTTCGCCAGGCAGCCCAACGGCATGCCGCCAATCAGTTCAACGCCAACCAGTTCACCTTGAAAACCCTCCAGACCAGCCTCGACACCAGCCTGCGCCAGCTTCGCACCGACCATGTCGACATGCTGCTGATGCACGACGCGCCCGCCTCCGTCCTTGAGCAGGACGACCTGCTGGAAGCGCTCGCCGCCCTCGTCGAACAAGGCAAAGTCCGCCTTGCCGGCATCTCCGCCGAGCAGCCCGTCATCGAAGAAACCTTTCAGCGCAGGCCGCCGCAGCTCCAGGCCGCGGAGTTCGCCCTCAATCTGTCCAACCTCGCCTTCACCGCCCAAACCGCGCAGCAGAGCGGCCTGTTCCTCGTCGCCAACCACCCCTTCGGCGGAGTCTCAGGCGTGGCCAGCAGTCGCGAACGTATAGCGCAACTGGCGGCTTCCCCCGTCCTCTCCGCCACCCTGCGCGAAAAACTCACGCTCGACGATCCGCTCTTATTGCCGGAGCTTGTCTTCCATGCCGTCCTCGACGGCACGGGCATCTCCGCCGTGGTTCCCGCGATGATCCAGCCAGCGCACATCCATGCCAACATTCGCGCCATCGAGAACTGCCGCTTCACCCCCGCGGAACTGATCGAAATACGCCAGGCCCTGGCGTAACCACAGCGGACGGCCTCATGTCATCGCTGTCAACTCATCCGCGAGTCGCAGCGCCAGCGCCATCAGCGTGAACGTCGGATTCGAGCTCCCCCCGGACGGGTACACCGCGCAACTGGCCACGTAAAGATTCTCCACACCATGGACCCGCAAGGTGCGGTCTACCACGCTCGACGCCGCATCCGCACCCATGCGCAGACCCCCCATCGGATGGTACGTGTCGGTCAGCACAGGCACCTCGCTCCAGTCTTCCGGCGCAAAGCCCAGCCTCTGCAACTCCCCGCGGACCAGCACCGCAAACCGCGCCGCCGTATCGCATTCCGGATCGCCAACGCGCCACTCGACAATGGCCTTTGGCAAACCCAGCGCATCCCTTTCCTCAGAAAGCCGTATACGGCGATGCTCATCCGCAGGCTGCTCCAGGTCGATATTCAGGTACATCCGCGCGCGCTTGCCTACCGCCCTTCTGCCCTTGAATCGTGCCTGAAAGCCGATACGCGCCACGTCGCCCAGACCCGCCATCACCGGCAGCAGGTTCTCACGCACAGCCTTGCCCAGGCCTCTCTGCTGCAACGACGTCAGCAGGTTGCGCACCGCCGCGGTGCCGGAGTCCGCTGGCTCTTCAATCGTCACATGCGCCATCACCGCCAGCAGATCCTCCCGGCTGCGAAGTTCTGCCGACGCCTCCAGCTTGAACGTGTGCAACGTTCCGTCCACCACAAAAGGACCAAGCCGCCGCAGCACCTGCTCGCGGGCAGGAGACTGGAACTCCGCCACTCGCCAGGAAAGGTGGTCATGGAAGTAGCGGCCAATCTGGTCGTGCACGTTCGCTACCGCGCCCGAACTGAGCAGCAAACGTGAACTTTCAACCGTCCCCGCCGCCACAATAAAATGATCAGCCGTGCAACGAAACTCGCGGCCGCCGTAGTCCACCACGCGCGCGTTCGCCACGGCCCCGGCACCATTGCCCATCAGCTCCGCCACGTTCGCGTGACTGACCACCGTAATCCGAGAATGCCCCAGAGCCTCTTTGCCAAGCGTCCGCCCCAGGTTCCGCTTCGCGAACGGAATCCACTTCGAAAAGCGCAGACGGAAGTCGCTCGACACATCAACTCGCGTCTGTTTCAGCGACTCCAGAAGATCCGCCTCGAAAGGCAGCGGATCGACCCCCAATAAGCGTTCCAACTCAGCGTAATACCCCGCAATTTCGCTCTCAGCAATCGGCCAGCACGCCGCCGGCCCGGCGTCAGGCGGATCAAACACGTCCGCCGTGTAGGGCAGCAGCTGGCCGCCCCAGCGCGTCGACGACCCCCCAAAGCTACGGAACCGCCCCTCCGTCGTTCCGGCATGGCGCGCGTTCGCCATCTCCGCGGCGTAAAGCCTCTGGCTGCGCTCCTCAAACTCCAGACCGCCAGCTTCCAGCAGCAGCACGTCGGCGCCGCGTTCCGCCAGACGCGTAGCCAGCAGCAGGCCGGCGATACCGCCTCCAACCACGCAGAACCGCGCACCAAACTCCTTGCCCGCTTCCGCCTGTTCGAGGTCGATATGCATCCGTTAAGCCCCGGCCTGTACCTCGGATGGTGCGCTGATGTGCGCCAGCGCTCGCTGTCTGTAACTTGCCTTCACAAACGCATGAAACAGCGGGTGCGGCTCCAGCGGCTTCGACTTGAACTCCGGATGAAACTGGCATCCCAGAAAGAAGGGATGTCCGGGAATCTCTACGATCTCCACATAAGTCGCGTCGGGCGTCGTCCCCGTCAGCCGCAGACCGCCGCCCACCAGCACGGCTTCATACTCGCGGTTGAACTCGTAGCGGTGCCGATGCCGCTCGGAAATCTCCGTCGCGCCATACGCCTTCGCCGCAATGGACTCGGGCTCGAGCACGCAGTCCCACGCGCCCAGACGCATGGTCCCGCCCATCTCTTCCACGCCCGTCAACTCGCGCAGCTTGTAGATAATGCGGTGCGGCGTCGCAGGGTCGAACTCGCCGGAGTTGGCCTTGCTCAGTCCGCATACATTCCGCGCAAATTCGATACACGCCGTCTGCATCCCGAGACAGATGCCAAAGTAGGGCACCTTGTTCTCGCGCGCGTAACGGATCGCATTCAACATGCCTTCGATGCCGCGCTTGCCGAATCCGCCCGGAACCAGGATGCCGTCAAAACCCTGCAACTGCGCCTCGTAGTTCTCGATCTCAAGCCCTTCGGCTTCCACCCACGTCACCCTCAGCTTCAGGTTTTCGGCCAGCGCGCCGTGCACCAGGGCTTCCTTCAGGCTCTTGTAACTATCTTCGTACTCCACATACTTGCCGACGATACCGATAGACACTTCGTCCCGCGGGTTGTAGGCGCGATGCACGATGTCGGCCCACTTCGAAAGATCAGCCTCCGGAGCGTCCATGCGCAGGTACTTCAAGGCGAGCGCGTCCACACCCTGCTGCGCCAGGTTCAACGGCACCTCATAAATGCTGGGCACGTCGCGCGCGATCACCGCCGCCTGCGTTTCCACGTTGCAGAAGGCGGCTATCTTCTCGCGCATCTCGCGCGGTACTTCGCGGTCCGAGCGGCACAGCAGAATGTCGGGCTGGATGCCGATCGAGAGCATCTCCTTCACGGAGTGCTGCGTCGGCTTGGTCTTGAGTTCCTGCGCGGCCGCAATCCACGGGATAAGCGTCATGTGAACAAAGCAGGTGTTGTCGCGGCCCAGGTCCTGACGCATCTGGCGGATGGCCTCTAGGAAGGGAAGCGACTCGATGTCGCCGACCGTGCCGCCAATTTCTACGATAATCACATCGACGTCGCCTGCGCTCGCAACCTTGCGCATCGCATTCTTGATCTCGTTGGTGACGTGCGGAATAACCTGTACCGTCTTGCCGAGATAGTCCCCGCGGCGCTCCTTGGTGATGATCTGCTCGTAGATGCGGCCGGTGGTCAAATTGTTGTCGCGGGTCAGCCGGGCATGCGTGAACCGCTCATAATGACCCAGATCCAGATCTGTTTCGGCACCATCGTCCGTGACGAACACCTCGCCGTGCTGGAACGGAGACATCGTCCCGGGATCGACGTTGAGGTAGGGGTCGAACTTCATCATGTTGATGCGCAGACCGCGCGCTTCCAGCAGGCAGCCAATGGAGGCCGCCGCCAGGCCCTTGCCGAGCGAAGACACGACTCCGCCCGTCACAAAGATGTACTTTGCTGACATAGCCGCGACCTCTTCTGTTGTGAATTTGGGTTGTGCTTGGTGTGCACATCCAAGTATATCGCAAGCGATTCCCGCAAACCATCGCGCCCAGTATCAGGACCGTCACAAGATCAGGACCGTCACGGGATCAGGACCGTCACAATTGTGGAACCAATCTCAACGGCACAACGTAATCTGCTTCGAATCTCAGGCAAGTCTCCGATATTTCGCTTTTCCAGTGGACAAGAACATGACGATACTATCCCCGGTTCTCGCGTTTGTCGTTTTAGCCGGCGTTCCCCTTGCGGTCGCACAAACGCCGGCCGCTCCCGGACGACTGGTCGACCTTGGCGGCCATAAACTGCATCTCTTCTGCACGGGCAAAGGCTCGCCGACGGTGGTCGTAGAGAATGGTCTGGGCGATTTTTCCTTCGATTGGATACTTGTTCAATCCAAGGTCGCGGGGTTCACCCGCATCTGCACATACGATCGGGCAGGCTATGCGTGGAGTGACCCGGGCCCGAAGCCCCGCACGTTTCCTCAACTTAATCTTGAGCTCCACGACGCCCTGGCAAAAGCTGGCGAACGTGGTCCGTTTGTCCTCGTAGGTCATTCGTTCGGGGGGCCGGTTGTGCGCAGTCATGCGGGCCTCTATCCATCGGCTGTTGTGGGCATGGTTCTTGTCGACACAGTCGAGGAAGATCAACGCATGCTACTCGGTCCCACCGTTGGCCGGATCAGGGACTCCGCGCAGGGACGGCCCATCCCGAACCCCCGCGAAAACCTGTTGCCCGATGATCACCTGGAGATCCAGCGGAAAAACACTTCGAACGCCACTTTGGAACCCCCTCTTGATCGCCTGCCACCAGCCCAACAGGCGCTACATCTCTGGGCGCAGGGTCTCTCCGCGGTGGATGATACAGAAGACAGCCAAAGGGAATGGTCAGCGGAGTCCATGGCCCTGATGCATGCAACTCCCCAGGCGGGTTCCCTTGGGAAGATTCCGTTGATCGTGCTCACGCGCGCCAAAGGCGGCTTCAGCGACCACGCCGAAATGTCCGCGGAGCAGCTTGAACAGGAGAGACTTCAGGCACAGCATCGACTTACCCTGCTCTCTACCAACAGCCGCGAGATCATGACTGACTCCGGACACAACATGCACCTTGAAGTCCCCGAAGTCGTCACGGCCGCGATCCGCAGCGTCACCGATGCCTACCGGAAAAAACAGCCGCTCTAAGGAATGGTTTTCCGGGCTGCCGGTCATCCGCAGGGCGGGTGCGTTAGTCTTGCACGCATGAGCCTAAGAGCCATCTCGCTCACCCTGCAGCAGCGCACCCTCGAGGCCCTCCAGCGCCGTGCGCCCGCCTCAAAACTCCCACCCCACCTCATCACCGGCCTCCGCGGCGAGCAGGCCGCGCTCTTCCACCTCCGCCGCCTCGGCTTCACCATCGTTGCCCGGCGCTGGACCAGCCCCAAACTGCGCGGCGACCTGGACCTCGTCGCCTGGGAGGGACCGACGCTCGTGATCTTCGAAGTCAAAACCCGAACCACGCGAGACTTCGCCCCCGCGGAAACATCCGTCGATCGCAACAAGGAACGGCAACTCCGCCTGATGGCCCAGGCCTGGTTGAAGCAACTCCCCCGCGAACATCGCGACCGCATCCCCGTCCGCTTCGACATCCTGGCCGTATACCTTCTGCCCGGCGGTGCACAGTTCGAGCACCTGCCCGGAGTCTTCGGCCTTCGCTCCGCAGGCCGCGACTAGCCTCAGGCACCCGCCTGCATCCATTCGACAGGCTTCCGGTGTCTAATATCGGAGACCAAGGAGTTGCCGCCATGTTGATCGATGCCCCCGCCTACGACCCCCGCCGCGACAACCTCAAGCGCAATCTGCTCATCGGCTTCGGCGTCCTTGTGCTGCTGGCCATCGTCCTCGGCATGGGTGGTTTCGTCGCCGGGCATGGCTGGTTCTTTTCCAACCTCCCCGCCGAACACAAGGTCGACCGCTTCCTTTCCGCTCTCGAAGCCAAAGACTTCAACAAGGCCTACGGCATCTACAACGCCGACCCGGACTGGCAACAACACCCACAGAAGTACGCCAGCTATCCGATCGCGCGTTTCACCGAAGACTGGACCAAAGAATCGCCCGTCAAGGCACCGATCACCTCCCACCACGTCGAAATCTCGAAGACGGACGGCAGCGGTCCGTTCGGCACCGGCATCATCGTCGCCGCCCACCTCAACAGCGTCCCCACCTGCGCTTTCCTGTATGTCGTCCGCGCAGACGGCACGCTCACGTGGCCTGCGCCTCACGAGATCGGTTATGACAAGTGCAACAACACCATGTAGCCCGTTGGTTCTGACCGGCCGGGAAGCGTTATCCTTTCTCCATGCCCCAGAACATTCTCATCACAGGCGGAGCCGGTTACGTCGGTGGAACCGTTGCCCGGATGCTGCTCTCCGAAGGCCATGCTGTCACCATCGTTGACAACTTCGTGCACGCCAAAGCCGATGCGCTGCCCTATCGCGCCACTTTTATCGAAGCCGACATCGCCGACGCGACGCGCATGACCCGCATCCTCAGCGCCGACAAGTTCGACGGCGTGTTTCACTTCGCAGCGCTGATCGAAGCCGGCGAAAGCATGAAGGAGCCCGGCCTCTACTTCCGCGCCAACACCGCCGCCACCTTGTCTCTGCTCGATGCCATCACCGCCACCGGCACCCAGAACCTCGTCTTCAGTTCCACCGCCGCCGTTTACGGCGAGCCCGAAGCCACGCCCATCCCCGAAACTGCCCGCCTCGCCCCGACCAACCCCTACGGCGAGTCCAAACTGCTCGTCGAGCACATGCTCGCCTGGTTCCATCGCATCCACGGCCTGCGCTTCGCCACCCTGCGCTACTTCAACGTCGCGGGCGCGATCGCCGGCTACGGCGAAGCGCACGAGCCTGAGTCGCACCTGATCCCCATCATCCTCGACGTAGCCATCGGCCGCCGCGCCAGCATCAGCATCTACGGCAACGACTACCCCACCCCCGACGGCACCTGCGTCCGCGACTACGTCCACGTCGAAGATCTCGCCCGCGCCCACATGCTGGCCCTCTCATCGCTCCAGGCTGCCAGCGGCGCATCTCCGGCTGCCAGCGGCGCTTCTCAGGCTGCCAGCGGCGCATCTCAGGCTCCAAGCGAACCATCCAGGCCCGCCCCTCTGCTCTACAACCTGGGCAACGGAGAAGGTTTCAGCGTCCTTCAGGTCGTCGAGGCCGCCCGCCGCGTCACAGGACACCCCATCCCGGTAGAACACCACCCGCGCCGCCCCGGAGACCCTGCCGTGCTCGTCGCCTCCTCAGCCAAAGCGCAGCAGGAGCTCGGCTGGTCGCCAGAGCATACGTCGCTGGACGACATTCTCGCCAGCGCCTGGGCCTGGCACCAGAAACTGCACGCAAAAGGCGCGTGAAACGAGTTTCAAAGCCACATTTAGCCGCTCCTTGCCATCTAAAACGGCAAGGAGTAGAGCATGAAATTACGTCATATCGCAGCCAGTTTGATCGTTGCCTCCGCGCTTTGCGCCACCGCCCAGACCCACGAGCAGGCCAACAAAGACGCCCAGAAGCAGTTGAAACAAGACCAGAAAGCCAACAAAGCACAAGCCAAAGCCGACAAAGGCGAACGCAAAGCCTTGCGCAGTGACAAGGTCAAAGACGCCGACAAAAAGCAGGACAAAGCGGACCGCGAAGCAGCCAAGGCAGCCACCCCCAATCACTGAGCATCCGCGTCCATAAGATTTTCGACAGTATTGGTGGGCCCACCAGGACTTGAACCTGGAACCAGCGGATTATGAGTCCGATGCTCTAACCAATTGAGCTATAGGCCCTTAGGGTGATGGTCTGCTGCGATTCCTAAGCAACACCCACGAGTATATCGAAACCCGCGATCGAAGCTCGAAGCAGCGGCTCGGCATCATACGATGGACTACGAATGCCCTGGTTCGAACTCAGTTCGGCGAACGATCCCAAGCTCGATGAGTTGGCCCAACGCTATCATTTGCATCCGCTGCACCTGGAAGACAGCCGGGCAACCGACGAACGCATCAAGGTAGAGCAGACTTCCACTTACACGTTTGCGGTGTTCAAGCCGATTCGCTTTTCGCCGCAGGCTGGCGATAAGCAGGTCACCTTTTCGACTATCGACGTCTTCGCAGGCAAGCACGAGGGCGAAAACTTCTTCATTACCGTCGCGGACCCGGGCTGTCCGACCACGGAAGAAGCGCTGGCGCGGGCGCGCCGGGATGGATCCGACAAGCCGGCCCGGCTGCTGTATCTGATCCTCGACACGATTGTCGACTTGTACTTTCCGGCCATCGACTTCTATGACGAGCGGATCGACGAGCTTGAAGATAAAGCGATCGGTCAGCCCGACCCTTCTACGCTGCAACAGGTGTTTGCGATCAAGCGGCAACTGGTGGAGCTTCGACGGGTGCTCGTAGGAACAAGAGACGCGGCGCTGCATCTGCAGCGCGATCCGGAGTCGATCATCGACGCGGAGCATCAGCCGTTTATCCGCGATATTTACGACCATGTAGTGCGATTGCTCGACTCGGTGGAGACGCAGCGCGACCTAGTGAACAACTCGCTGGACATTTACCTGTCGTCTGTTGCGAACCGCACAAATGAAGTGATGAAGGTGCTGACAGTTCTGGGCACAATTGTGCTCCCAGCCATCGCAATCAGCGGTATTTACGGAATGAACTTGAAGGGCCTGCCGTTTGAGGAGTCGCGGCACGGAGCCGCGATCATCGCGGCGATCATCATCGCATTCACGGCGGTGCTGCTGCTGTTTCTCAAGAGGCGCAAGTGGTTCTAGGGGGACGTTCCGCAGCGCGGCACATTTTCCTCCGTGCGCTTGAGCAGACGACTGTGGCTGCAGCGGTAGCGCGCGCTGTCGTCTGCGATCAGGATGTATTGCGAGTGGCGGGCCTGCAGTATCAGATGGGGCGCTATTCCGAAGTGTGCATCGTGGCCATGGGGAAAGCCGGGGCCGCAATGTTCGATGCGGTGGACGCCCTCTTGCCAGACGGCTTGAAGAGAAGAGCGGTGGTCACCGCGCCAATCGCTCCGGAACGGTCCGGGCCGGAAATCCAATACTTTCAAGGCGGACATCCAGAGCCGGATGGGGCGTCGTCTGCTGCGGCGCAGGCCGCGCTGGTCCTGGTGGAAAGCTGCGCGGCAGACGCCCTGGTGATGTTCCTGGTCTCAGGCGGCGCTTCTGCGATGTTGGAACTGCCGCTTTACGAAGACGTTTCACTTGCAGATACAGTGCTGCTGCACCGCTTGCTCATCGCTTCGGGCGCGACGATTGCGGAAGTGAATAGCGTGCGCAAGCACTTTTCCGCCGTAAAAGGTGGAAGGCTGGCGGTGCATGCTGGTGCGCGCGACAAACTGACGCTGCTGGTGTCCGATGTGCCTGACGGTGCGCTAGGGGCGCTGGGGTCGGGGCCGAGTTTGCCGGACAGCAGTACCGTAGCGGATTGCCTCTCGGTATTACGCCGATATGGGTTGACGCAGCGGCTGCCGGCCTTGATGCAGAGGTGCCTGCTCGTGGGCTTGGGAGAGACACCAAAGCAGGATCACCTCGCATTTCGAAACGCTGCAAGCGCGGTCCTGCTGGACAACGGTGCGGTGCTCGAACAAGCCAAACGCATCGCGACCGATATGGGGTATGCGGTGGAAGTCGACTGCGATTGCGATGACTGGGCATACGAGGATGCGGCGAAGTATCTGCTGGCGAAGCTGGAGATGCTGCGCGGCTCGGGCAGGAGAGTTTGCCTGCTGTCGGGTGGAGAAGTGACGGTGCGGCTGCCGGAGACTGTGGGCATCGGTGGCCGCAACAGCCAGTTTTGCCTGTCCTGCGTGGAGCAGGGAATTGCCGATGGTGTCACCATTCTGAGCGCGGGGACGGATGGCGTGGATGGCAACAGTGTGGCTGCCGGAGCGCTTGCCGACTGGACGACGCGCCAGCGGGGTGAGCAGATGGGGCTCGAGATCCAGACCCAGTTGCGCCGCCTTGACGCCTATACCTACTTCGCCGCGTTGGGTGACTCGATTGAGACTGGGCCGACCGGTAACAACCTGCGCGACCTGCGCCTGTTGCTGTGGGACCCCGACGCGCGATAATGCGTGTGTCAAGGGTTTGCAGTGGATGGCGAAGGGAACGTGCGGATGGCAGTGAAGACGATCGGCATCATTATGAACGGCGTCACAGGGCGCATGGGGCTGAACCAGCATCTGGTGCGCTCCATTCTGGCGATACGGCAACAGGGTGGGCTTCGACTGCAAGACGGCACGCTTCTGATGCCTGACCCCGTGCTGGTGGGCCGGAATGAAACGAAGCTGGCGGAAATTGCAGCCGCTCATGGTGTATCCCGGTGGACAACCGATCTTGCCTCGGCGCTCAAAAATCCAGCCGACGAGATCTACTTCGACGCCCAGTTGACGGGGTTGCGTGCCGCCGGCGTAGAAGCGGCGATAGCGGCGGGCAAGCACGTGTACTGCGAGAAGCCGCTGGCGGTAAATTCCGCTACGGCGCTGAGGCTGGCGGAGCTGGCAGCCAGGGCCGGCGTAAAGCATGGCGTGGTTCAGGACAAGCTGTTCCTGCCGGGTTTGCGCAAGCTGAAGCGGCTGGTGGAGAGCGGCTTTTTCGGCAAGATACATTCCGTGCGCGGCGAGTTCGGATATTGGGTCTTTGAAGGCGATTGGCAGCCTGCGCAGCGACCATCATGGAACTACCGCAAGGAAGATGATGGCGGAATCATCGTCGATATGTTCTGTCACTGGCGCTACGTGCTCGATCACACGTTCGGGAACGTGAACGCGGTGTCGTGCCTGGGTCGTACCGATGTGAAGCGGCGTTGGGATGAGCACGGCACAGCCTATGCGGCTACGGCGGACGATACCGCCTATGGCACCTTCGAACTCGAAGGCGGCATCGTGGCCCAGATCAATTCATCGTGGGACTTCCGCGTCTACCGCGACGAGCTGTTCAGCTTGCAGGTGGACGGCAATCTGGGCAGCGCAGTTGCGGGGCTGCGGGAGTGCCGTGTGCAGCATCGTGTCAATACGCCGCGCCCAGTCTGGAACCCGGATGTGCCCAACCCGATTCGCTTTCGCGAGGGGTGGATGGACGTGCCCGACAACGCGGATTTCGACAACGGGTTCAAGGTGCAGTGGGAAGTGTTTCTGCGCCATGTCGCGGAAGACGGTCCATGGGCGCATGGGTTTCTAGAAGGCGCGAAAGGCGTGCAGCTGGCGGAGCTTGGCTTGCAGTCGTGGAAAGAGCGCCGCTGGGTGGATGTCCCTGCGCTCGAGACGGCGTGATGCGGCTCCAGCTACCGCGCGCCGACGGCACGCTTTCTCACTACGAATTGACGGGCAAAGAGCTGCCCCTGGCGGTGGGCAAAGGCTTTCACACTCGCGTGGCGTACGCGGCCGCGCACGTTGTCGTGGATCCGTTGCGTACCCTCCACCCTGGGGTGCCTGTGATCGACTGGGAAGCCACGCTGGCGTTCCGGCGCCACCTCTGGTCCCTTGGCTTCGGTGTTGCGGAGGCAATGGATACGGCGCAGCGTGGGGCGGGGCTAACCTGGCCGCTGGCGCTCGAACTGATTCAGCGCAGTGTACGGGAGGCGCGGAGCGTAGGTGGCCTCATCGCTTGCGGCGCCGGAACAGACCACCTCGTGCCCCGCGACGGCGTAACGCTCAGCGAAGTCACCGACGCGTACCTCGAACAGTGCGCCGCGGTGGAGGGCGCGGGTGGGAAGATCATTCTGATGGCGTCCCGGGCGCTCGCGAAAATAGCCAGCAGCGCCAGCGACTACGCGCAGGTCTACGGCGAGGTGTTGCGCCAGGTCAAGGAGCCGGTGATTCTGCATTGGCTTGGACCGATGTTCGATCCCGCACTGGAGGGGTACTGGGGGTCGGCCGATATCTCTGAGGCAATGGCGAACTGTCTTGCGCTGCTCCGCGAGCGCCGAGCGAAGATCGATGGCATTAAGATTTCGCTGCTGAGCGCCGAGCTGGAGATTGAAATGCGGCGCGCGTTGCCCGCCGGCGTTCGCATGTATACCGGCGACGACTTCCATTACGACGCGCTGATTCGGGGCGATACCCAGGGTCACAGCGACGCGCTGCTGGGCATCTTTGACGCGATCGCACCGGTGGCGGCTTTGGCGCTCGAAGCGCTGGACTCAGGCGACGTCGGGCGATATCAAGCGCTGCTCGCGCCGACCATTCCATTGTCCCGTCACATATTTCACGCACCCACCTACGCCTACAAAACGGGCGTGGTCTTTCTCGCGTATCTCAACGGCTATCAGAAGCATTTTCGAATGCTGGCGGGCGCGGAGAGCGCACGCAGCGTGCCGCATGTGGCCGAGTTGTTCCGGCTGGCAGATGCGGCCGGGCTGCTGCGCGACCCCAACCTGGCCGTTGCCCGGATGCAAGACTACCTACGACTGGCGGGCGTGTGAACGATCTCAGCCGCTTCAGTCTCAATCAGATTACGCTCAAGCAGTGGGGCCTGCGAGACGCTATCGAAGGCTGCGTGCGGCATGGCATCGGGCACATCGGCGTCTGGCGCGACAAGCTGGCGGAGCAGCCGATGGCGGAAACGCGCCGGCATCTGCGGGATGCGCGCTTGCAGGTCTCCAGTCTCTGCCGCGGCGGATTCTTCTCGGCGCCCACATCCCAGGAACGAGGGGCGATGATCGAAGACAACCGGCGTGCCATCGAGGAAAGCGCCGAGATCGGCAGCCCCCTGCTCGTGCTGGTCTGCGGGCCGGCGAGAGGCCAGACGCTGGGCGACGCCAGGCTGGCCGTGCGGGATGCGCTCGCCGAACTCGCGCCGTATGCCGGGGAGCGCGGCGTCAAGCTCGGTATCGAACCGCTGCACCCGATGTACGCCGCCGAGCGATCAGTTATCGTTACGCTGGGCCAGGCGAACGACCTTGCGGAAGTGCTTGCGTCGACGGCTGTGGGGGTCGTCGTGGACGTATTTCACCTGTGGTGGGATCCCGCAGTGGAACGTGAGATTGCGCGCGCAGCCGAACGCATCGCCGGCTTCCATGTGTCGGACTGGCTGGTGCCGTTGCCGGACATGCTGCTGGGCCGCGGCGTGATGGGTGACGGCGTCATAGACCTTCTTGGTCTGCGCTCGGCCGTCGATCGCGCGGGCTACGCAGGCCCGATCGAAGTGGAAATCTTCAATCAGGCGCTTTGGGATTCCGACCCGGATGCCGCGCTCGAACGCATTTGTACTGCGTACCGCAGCTTCGTGTAGTCGACCGGCAGAGGATTCAGCGTGACGACCATCATGGGATACTACGGCAGACCGCAATGACCGCTGCGATATCGTTACAGTCCGTACTGATGAGTGAAGACCTGGTCCTCGACGGGCTTCGAACCCACGCGCCAGGGCCGTCGGGCTTCCTTCCGCTCACCCCGGAAATGCTGCTGGGAAGGCCCTCGGGCGATCTATTCGGCATGACGCAAAACGCCGGCATGGGCTGGGATCCGGCGCGCCTGCTGGACCCCGAAGTGCTCATCCTCAGCACCCACGGTGGTCTGCGTGGCGACGACGGACGTCCCATCGCGCTGGGCTTCCATACCGGGCATTGGGAAGTGGGCCTGCTGGTCGCGGAAGCCGCTCGAGAATTGAAGCATCTTTCCGCTATCCCGTTTGCCGGGGCATGTACTGACCCTTGCGACGGCCGTACGCAAGGCACGGCGGGCATGTTGGACTCGCTCCCGTTTCGCAATGATGCCGCGATTGTCCTGCGGCGTTTAATGCGTTCGCTTCCGAATCGCAAGGCAGTCATCGGCATTGCGACCTGCGACAAAGGGCTGCCTGCCATGATGATGGCGCTTGCCGCGTCGGGTGCGGTGCCCACCGTGCTGGTGCCGGGTGGCGTCACTCTTCTGCCGGAGAACGGCGAAGATGCAGGCAAAGTCCAAACCATCGGCGCGCGCTTCGCGCAGCATCAACTTACGCTCGAACGGGCGGCGGAACTTGGCTGCACGGCGTGCGCGACGCCCGGGGGCGGCTGCCAGTTCCTTGGCACTGCAGCGACCTCGCAGGTGGTCGCGGAAGCTCTTGGCATGGCTCTGCCGCACACCGCGCTTGCGCCTTCCGGCCACGCAGTGTGGCTGGATGGAGCGCGACGCTCGGCGCGCGCTGCGCTGCGGCTTCTACAACTCCATCTCGGGACGTCTCATATCCTTACCGACGCCGCCTTTCGCAACGCGATGGTGGTGCACGCTGCTTTCGGCGGCTCCACAAATCTCCTGCTGCACATGCCCGCAATCGCGCACGCCGCAGGATTGCGGCGACCGGGGGCGGCGGAGTGGGCGGAGGTCAACCGCCTCGTCCCACGTCTGGTGGACGCCTTGCCGAACGGCCCGGGGAACTTCGCCACGGTACAGGTATTTCTCGCCGGTGGAGTCCCGGAGGTGATGCTCCACCTGCGCCAGGCAGGGCTCCTCGATGGCTCAGTCATGACCGCTGCAGGCACTACCCTCGACTCCGGCCTCGACTGGTGGAAGGAGAGCGATCGGCGCCTGGCGCTGAAGAAAGCGTTATGGGAACAGGATCGCATCGACCCGGACGAAGTCATTATGTCTCCGGACCGCGCCAGGGCTCGCGGCTTGACCTCGACCGTCTGTTTCCCCACCGGCAACCTGGCCCCGGAAGGCGCGGTGATCAAAAGTACTTCCATCGATCCGGCGCTCGTGGATGTCAACAACATTTACCGGCACAAGGGGCCAGCCCGTGTGTTTGTGACTGAGCAATCCGCGATCGGAGCGATCAAGCGTGGAGAGTTGGAAGCAGGGGCCGTAGTGGTCTTGACTTGCTGCGGTCCTCACGGCGCAGGTATGCAGGAGATCTATCAGGTGACGTCCGCCCTCAAGGCCTTGCCCGGCGGCAAGCATGTAGCGGTACTGACGGACGGCCGCTTCAGCGGTGTATCGACCGGCGCATGCATCGGCCACATCTCTCCCGAAGGCCTTGCCGGTGGCGCACTCGGAAAGCTCGTAGACGGCGACCTGATCGAGATCGTCATTGACCGCGCAAAGCTTACGGGTCATGTGAATCTGGTCGGCGACGCCTCCGGAGAGTTCGGAGCGGAACAGGGCACCTTGGAGCTGCTTGAACGTGAATCGCGCTCGGACCTGCAACCTCATCCCGATCTGCCCGACGACACCCGGCTTTGGGCGACGCTCATCGAGGTGAGCGGAGGAATATGGGGAGGCTGCGTCTACGATGTGGATGCGGTGGTCTCCGCCCTGGGCAAGAGCAAATCTGATCGAGAGAAGACACAATGACGAGCATGCAAGGATGGTTCTCTCAAGCGCTGGTCGCCGCCGGCGCTGCGCTTCCGATCCTCATCGCTGGAACCGCGTGTGCCCAGCAGACCATGCCGCAAGCAGGGGCTGCTTCCACCCAGACCCCGATCAAAATCGAGGTGCAACTGGACAGGACCGTGGGTCCCTACAAACCCATATACAGCTGGTTCGGCTACGACGAGGCCAACTACACCACCATGCGCCACGGCAAGGTGCTGCTCAAAGAGCTGCATGATCTGAGCCCGGTACCCGTCTACATCCGGGTCCACCATCTGCTCACCTCAGGTGACGGAAAGGCGGAGCTCAAGTTCAGCTCCACCAACGTGTACACCGAGGACGCCACAGGCAAACCCATCTACGATTTCACCATCCTCGATGGCATCTTCGACGCCTTCCAGGAAGCCGGGGTCCGGCCCATGGTGGAACTGGGCTTCATGCCCCACGACCTCGCCGCGGATCTCCCCGATCGCGACGTTCCCTACCAGGTCCACTATCCGAAAAGCACCGTCTCAGGTAAGTCGAACAATCCTCCCAAAGACTATGCAAAATGGGGCCAGTTAGTCCGCGTCGTGACCGCGCATCTGGTCGAGCGCTACGGGAGAGCCACCGTCGCGCAATGGCCCTTCGAAGTCTGGAACGAGCCCGACATCGACTACTGGCATACCACGCCAGAAGCCTACTGGAAGCTCTACGACTATGCAGTTGCGGGCGTACGGCAGGCCCTGCCGGAGGCCAGGGTCGGCGGTCCCGCCACGACGAGCCCCGGCAATCCCAAAGCTGATCTGTTTCTGAGTAACTTCCTGGAGCACGTCAACTCCGGCAGAAGTGCAGCCAACGGTAAAGTCGTGCCTTTGGACTTCATCTCCTTCCACGCCAAAGGCAAACCCACCATCGAAGGCGGCAAGGTCACCATGGGTATCAACCGCGAACTCACCGATGCTGACCGTGGCTTTGCGACTGTCGCAAAATTCCCCAAGTTCAAGCAGCTTCCTGTCATCCTCAGCGAGGCCGATCCGGAAGGCTGCGCTGCGTGCTCCTCGAAAGTGAATCCGGCCAATAATTACCGCAATGGAACCCTGTATCCGGCGTACACGGCGGCAGCCCTCAAAGGTCTCTTAGAATTACAGGATCGCCATGGGGTCAACCTGCTCTCGATGCTCAGTTGGTCCTTCGAGTTCGAGGACAAAGACTACTTCGAAGGCTTTCGATCGCTGGCCACCAACGGCGTCGATAAGCCGGTGCTCAACGTCTTTCGCATGTTCGGATTGATGAATGGCAACCGTGTCTTCACCTCGAGCACCGGGCAGGTGCCGCTCAACCTGTTGCTCGCCACCGGCGTGCGCGCCCAGCCCGACGTCGATGCACTCGCCACGTGCAGCGAACGGGAAGCGGCGGTGCTCGTCTGGAATTACCACGACGCCGACTCACCGGCCGAACCGGCACCGGCTACCATCACTCTCCATGCCCTTCCTTCCGGTGTACGCCATGTACTGCTGCAGCACTATCGGCTCGATGACACGCACAGCAACTCCTACACAGCTTGGAAAGCCATGGGCTCGCCGCAGCAGCCTACGCCTCAGCAATACGCCGTTCTGCAAAGCTCCGGGCAACTTCAGCTGATCACTTCGCCGCAATGGGTCGATGTCACCGAGGGAAGCATTACGGTTACAACAGAAATGCCGCGCCAGAGTATTTCTCTTCTCCACCTGAGTTGGTAATGACCTGATGAGTGTAATCGCCGACATTCCCAACCGCACTCCGCGCCCCGGTGCCGCTAGCGTGCCCGGCCGCCGCTGGCGTATTGCCTGGCTGCTGGGCGCGGGCGTGCTGGTCAACTATTTCGACCGCGTTAACCTGTCCGTCTCCCATGCCGCACTCATTACAACCTTCGGCATCTCGAACATCACATTCGGCTATCTGTCCGGCGCGTACAACTGGACCTATGCGATGTGCCAGTTGCCCATCGGCGTTCTGCTCGACCGCTTTGGCGTCCGGCGCGTGGGACGGGTCAGCACATTCCTGTGGAGCATTGCGTCCTTTGCGGGCGCGCTGACTCCGGGCGTAGCCGGCTTCTTCGGAGCGCGCTTTCTGCTCGGCATAGGCGAGGCTCCAACCTTCCCCGCCAACGCCAAAGCCATCGGCTACTGGTTCCCGGTGCGCGAGCGCGGCTTGGCGACGGCCGTCTTCGATTCCGCCGCGAAGTTCGCATCCGCCATCGGTGTTCCTCTCATCGGCCTGATGGTGCTGCGTGTGGGCTGGCGGTGGAGCTTTGCCGCTACCGGTCTCATCAGCCTGCTTTACTTCCTGCTTTTCTGGAGTGTGTATCGCGATCCGTCCGAAGATCCAGAGTTGACCTCGGCGGAGCGAACGTACATCACGCAAGACACCCAGAACGTCGAGGCGGTAGCCGCGCCACCGTTGCCTTTGGCACGCCTGCTTCGCGAACGTAAAGTGCTCGGTCTTGCGCTGGGATTCGGCTCCTACAACTATGTGTTTTATCTACTGCTCACCTGGCTGCCCAGCTACTTTTCCACCGCGCTCCACATCGACCTGCTGCACTCGTTCTTCTACACGGGCGTCCCGTGGCTGTTTGCCACCTTCACCGACTTCGCCGCGGGGTGGGGAAGCGATGCGCTCATCCAGCGCGGCTGGAATGCAAGCCGCGTACGCCGGTGCGTGCTGATCTGCGGAACGGCGTGCGGGCTCGGTATCCTTGGTGCCGCACAGGCGCACACCGCATTGCGGGCACTGCTCTGGATCAGCCTCTCGATCGGTGGTCTGTCCGCTGCGGCGCCCGTAGGCTGGTCGATCCCGTCCATGCTGGTGCCGCGCAGCAGCGTGGGAACCGTGGGTGGAATCGTCAACTTTTCGAACCAACTCTCAGGAATCGCCGCACCCATCGCGACAGGCTACATCGTCGCTGCCACGCAGTCCTACGTCTGGGTGTTTGGCGTCGCGGCAATCTACCTGCTGGTCGGCATAGCCAGCTACATGTTTCTGCTTGGTCGTATCGAGCCGATTGCGCTAGCAGCCACCGAAAGCTAACGGCTGGCTTTGTATTCCTGGCTGAACGCGTCTCGCGAGTTCAGCACGCGAAAGCTGCCGTCCCGCGTCGCCGTAAGCTCAAGATAGTGGCCTTCCTCTGTGCCAACAGCGTTCGCAACGTACTTCGCCGCTGAATTGAACTGAGCACCGCCTTCAGGCGAATAGTGAAGCTGCCACAAGGTCTCAAGCCCCGGTGCCTGCGAAAGTACCTTCAGCGGTCCGAGCGATCCGCCCTTCTTTTCGCCGTTATCCATAATCGCAACCCGAGGATGAATCGCATCGACCAGCGCCGGACTGGAACTCTGATTCCAGCCGTGATGCGAAACGATCAGCACATCCACGCGCCCCAACTTGTTCGTAGGACACATCAACTGCATCTCCTTGTCCCAGGTCAGGTCGCCCAGGTCAAGAATCCGCAGACTCCCAAAGGTGATCTCCGTTCCCAGCGATCGTGCGTTCTCGGTCTGATCCGCGGGCCGCGTCTCTGAAGCCGCGCAGAACCTGTTGGTCTCACCCGAACCTGGCAACGGATCCTTGAGCGTGTCGCCGTCGGCGCTGATCACCTTGACATTCATTCCGCGAATGGGCAGCACATCGCCGGCGTGTGCGGTCAGGTGCTTCGACTTACCCAGCGCGAGCACGCGCTGATACTCCGCATAGCCGTGCTCGGTAATGCCATGGTCCATTTCGCGATTCGGCCCGTGGTCGATGAAGGTGCCCACCGGGATCCGTGCCACAAGCTGAGGAACGCCGCCAACGTGGTCGTCGTGATAATGCGTCAGCAACACGTAATCGATCTTCGCGATCCCCGCCTTCTTCGCCGCGGCAACAATACGATCGGCGTCACGCCCATTGTTGCCGGGCCAGCCTGTGTCGATCAGCAGCGAATCTCCCCCCTGCGTCACGAACAACGTCGCCTGCCCCCCTTCCACGTCGACGAAGAAGACCTGCAAGGGCCCTGCGCTCTGCCCCCACATCCCCAGCGGCAAAGCCGCAGCAAGCACCAGAACAGCAACACAGCGCACCACGAAACGGAAACCTGCCATTGGCCTCACCTCCTACTCCGCATCCTTTGTATCAGCAACGGTGGAAGGCTGTTGCACCGTCGCGCGCATCGCGCCGGTCGAGATGCCCCCATCCACCAGCAACGTCTGCCCCGTAATGTAGCGGCTGGATTCTGAAGCGAGAAAGACGACCGCACCGTCAAGATCGTCGGGCCGCCCCGGTCGCTTCAGCGGAATCCTGTCCACCAGGTAGTCCACCCACTCCTGATTCTCATAAAGCACGCGGTTCTGCGCCGTTTGAAACCAGCCCGGCGCAAGGCAGTTGACGGTGATCCCGTATACCCCCCAGTCATCGGCCAGGCTCATGGTCAACTGCCGTATGCCGCCGCGACTCGCTGTGTACGGTGCGAGGCCGGCGTAACCGAACACGCTTGTGACCGAACCGATGTTGATGATGCGACCATACCCCTGCGGCACCATACGCCGCGCGACTTCCTGCGCCACAAAGAAACTGCCGCGCAGGTTCGTGTCGAGCACCAGGTTCCAATCATCCCAGCTCACGTCGAGCGCCGGCTTGCGTACGTTGCAACCCGCGTTGTTGACCAGGATCTCGATGTGGCCGAACGCCGCTTCTGCTTCGGCTGCCATAGCAAGAATGCTGGCGTGATCGCGAACATCAAGCTCAAGCGGCACAGCCCGGCGTCCAAGGCCTTCGATCTCCGCGACGAACGGCAGCACGTCTTCTCTGCGGCGGCTGGTTACCAGCAGGTCCGCGCCAGCAAGAGCCAGCGCGCGGCCAAGATATTGCCCCAGCCCGCGACTGGCGCCGGTGACGAGTGCAACCTGGCCGGTCAGATCAAACAGAGGCGAGGGCATCGTGCTCCTTTGCTTCGGGCGCGGAGGCGCGCGGGTCCAGGACAATCTTCATCAGGTTTGGCTCGCGCGCGTGCAGACGCTCGAACCATGCCGCCCCTTCGCTCAGCGGAGAGACCGCCGTGATGAGCGATGCGACGTCGATCTTTCCGGCGGCGATCAACTCCATCGCCTGCGGATACTCGCCTGCCGACGCGCAAGAGCCTTGCAGCCGTATCTGCCTCGAGACCACTTTCTGCAGCGGAATCGTGACTTGAGGAGAGATGTTGCCAACCAGGGTCACCGTGCCGCCCTTGCGCACGCAGTCGATCCCAGTAGCGATCGTCTCGTCGCGGCCCACGGCTTCGAGCACCACATCGACGCCACGCCCTTCCGTAAGCCGCATGATCTCGGCAACGAGTGGCGCACCCGACTGCTCAATGGCCTGGTCAGCATGCATCCTGCGAGACAGCGAGAGCCGCGTAGCATCTACGTCGGAAATGTACACCGCCGCCGCTCCTGCCACGCGCGCCGCTTGCAGCAGCAGCAGACCAATCATGCCCGCTCCGATGACCAGCACTCTGTCACCTTCGCGCAGCCCGGATACCGCAACCCCATGCAGTGCAACCGACACTGCTTCCAGCATCGCGGCCTCCGCAAAGGACATCGCGTCCGGCAGGTGGTAAGCAATGCGGGCCGGCACCACCAGCAGCTCGGCAAACGCACCCGCCCGGCGATACTCGCCACACGAGACGCCAATCACCTGGCGGTTGTCGCATAGATTGATTTGCCCGGCATCACAAAACGAACACGCCCCGCAATATACCGTGGAATCGAATGTCACCCGGTCGCCCGGCCGGAAGCCAGTCACTTCCGAGCCGACTGCCGCGACCGTTCCGGCAGCCTCATGACCCATGACGATCGGCGGGATGCGGCGTCCGGTAGATCCATCGAAACCATGAACATCGCTGCCGCAGATACCGCAGGCCGCGACCTGGATCAGAAGCTCGTCCGCCGCAGGCTTGGGGTCTGGCTGCTCGGTCAACAGGAGATGGTTGTACTCCGAAAGTAGCAGGGCCTTCATCGCTTAACCATACCCGCAAGTTGACACTGCCAGACACCATCGACTAGAAGTGTTGTTCTGGAAGAATCAGAGAATCTTGCAAGCGCCCGGGTGTGCCTTTATGCAGCGACGTTACTTTGTCCGTGTACTTGTGGCAGCTGGGCTTGCTCCCAGATTTCTTTTCGGTCAGCAGCAGGCCGCCAGTCCTGCGCCACCGCCCCCAGCCCCGGTGCCCTGGACGCTGGGCCTCAATCCCGCCACTCCGCTGCCGCACACCCAGGTCGTTGAAACCATCGCCGAAGCAGACCTCAAGTTGTTTTCTGCCGAACAGATGGCCACCCTCACCCGCCTGAGCGAGCTTTTGGTCCCCGCCATCGGTTCCAAGCCGAGCGCTATCACCGCGGGCACTCCGGCCTTCCTCGACTTTCTCATCAGCGAGTCGCCCGCCGAACGCAGGCACCTGTACACCGCCGGTCTCGATTGGCTCAACGCGGAGTCGCGCCGCAAGTTCAACAAGGCTTTCGCCGAAACCGACGGCCCGCAGGCAGACGCCCTCGTCAAGCCCTGGATGCGCGCCTGGATGACCGATCATCCACCCACGGAGCCGCATGCGGATTTCCTCAACATAGCGCACGCCGATATCCGCGTCGCTACCGTGAACTCCAAGGCCTGGAACGACTCCTACGGCACCAACCGCGAGCAGGACCCCAGCGGCCTCGGCCTTTACTGGTCACCCATTGATCCCGACATCTACGCCGAAGACGCCCACCGCATTCACGTTCGGCCGTCGCCAAGAAACCCGGCGCCAAAGTCCTCCCATACGACGCCTTCTTATCCGCGCTAGAGCGCTGCTGGAGTTTTGTAAATGACGACCAAAGAGCCCGTCGACGTACTCATCATCGGTTCAGGACACGCCGGTGGCATGGCGGCCAAAATTCTTACCGAAAAAGGCATCTCCTGCCTCATGCTTAACGCCGGTCCGGTGGCCGACGTAGCCAAGCACGCCCAGAAGAAGGCCGCGTTCGAGCTCCCGTTTCGCGGCTTTAAACCGCCGGGCCGCCTCGAGCACGTGTTCCAGTCCAGTGGCTATAACGCCAATGTCTGGGTCGATGAGCAGGAGGTACCGTACACCTTCGACCCCGCGCACCCCTACAACTGGGTCCGCGTGCGCCTTTTTGGCGGGCGCTCCCTGTTCTGGTCCAGACAATCCTTCCGCCTCAGCGACTACGAGTTCAAGGCCAAATCACACGACGGCTTTGGCGAAGACTGGCCAATCGATCATGCTGAGCTCGCCCCGTTCTATTCCCGCGTAGAAGGCATCTTTCGCGTATCTGGAGCCATGGACGGGCCCCCGCAGATGCCGGACGGCAACTTCATCCTCGATGACGCGCCATGGTCGGAGTCCATGCAGCGCTTCAGCGCGGCCGGCAAACCTCTTGGCGTCACGGTCTGCAAACAGCGCAGCGCGCAGGGCCGCGATGGCCTCGCCAGCTCCGTCAACCTCCTCATCCCCGACGCAGAAAAGACCGGGAAGCTCACCTCGCTCTCGAACGCCGTAGTCCGTCAACTGACCGTCGACAAGAACACCGGCCTCCTTGACGGCTGTCATTTCGTCGACCGGATCTCACGCCGCGAGATGCATGTCAAAGCGCGGGTTGTTGTGCTCGCCGCCGGTACGTTGGAGAGCACACGCCTGCTGCTGAACTCCGGTCTGGCGAACTCCAGCGGTCTCGTCGGCCGCTACCTCATGGACCAGATCTATGGTGCAGGCATCACGTGCTCGGTGCCGGAAGCCCGCAACGGCAAGGCAACTGCCAAGCTTATGGGCGGCGGAGCCATCGTGCCCCGCTTCCGCAACATCACCTCCAAACACGACAAGTTCCTGCGCGGCTATGCCTTCAACGTGACCAGCCGCATGGGCGGACTCGCGCCCCGCGACTTCGCCGCCTACGGCACAGAGCTCCAGCAGAAGCTCGATGAGTACAACGGCTCCTCCTTCTACATGTCCATCATGGGCGAAGTTCTGGGCCGCTATGAAAATCACGTCCGCATCAACAAGGACGTGACCGACGCCTGGGGGATCCCCGTCCTGCACGTCGAAACCAGGTACACCGACAACGAGTACAACATGGCCAAGGACGCGATAGAGGTCGGGTCTGAGATGGCGCACGCCGCCGGCTTCGAAGTGTTGTCGCACAACGCTGTCCCTAACCCGCCCGGCTACAGCATCCACGAGGTAGGCACCTGCCGTATGGGCAATGACCCCAAACGCAGTGTCATCAATCGCTGGAATCAAAGTCACGATCATAAAAATCTCTATATTGTCGACGGGGCAGCCTTCACCAGCGCCGGCTGGCAAAACCCCACCATGACCATCCTGTCGCTTTCCATGCGCGCTTCCGAGCACCTGGCCGACGAGATGGCGAAGCGCACTGTCTAGGAGATCCACTTTGACCACAATGTCACGCCGCAACTTCGTTGCCGCTTCGGCTGCCACCGCCATGCTGCCTCTGGCAAATCGGTTCGCGCTGGCCTCTCCCCTTGGGCTTCCTTTGGGAATACAGCTCTACTCCGTGCGCGAGCAGATGGCCCACGACTTCGACGCAACGCTGGCTGCCGTCCGCGCAGCCGGATTTACCGAGGTCGAATCCGCCTCACTGCCGAAGAAGTCGGCCAAGGAAATCCGTACCGCGCTTGATAAGGCGGGCCTGCGTTGCGTCAGCGCGCATCACCCATTCGGCGATTGGCACGCCCGCCCCGACGAGTTGATCGCGTACGACAAGGAACTGGGCGTAAAGTTCGTCATCTGCGCCAGTCCCGGCTTCCGCAATCCTCCCGCCGGAGCCAACGGCCGCCCTACCGAGCACTCGCTCGACGACTGGAAGTACAACGCCGAGCAGTTCAACATGCTCGGCCAAAAGGCCGCGGCGCAGGGCGTCCAGTTCGGCTACCACAACCACCGCCATGAATTCGCGATGACCGAGGGCAAAACGCCCTATCTCGAACTCCTGCGGCTCACCGACCCCAAGCTCGTGACCTTCGAGCTGGACTGCGGCTGGGTCGTCGTCGGCGGAAGCAAGCCGGTCGATATTCTGCGCGACCATCCGCACCGCATCTCCATGCTGCATGTCAAGGACTTCAAGATGCCCGCAACCGGCCTGGCCGAGGGCAGCGAGCCCAAGGTCACCGAACTAGGTCAGGGCTCCATCGTCTACAAGCCCATCTTCGACCAGGCCGCCCGCACCCAGCACATCCAGCACGCCTTCGTCGAGCAGGAAGCATTCGACATGCCCTGGCAGGAGTCCCTCAAGGTCGACGCCGACTACATGCGCGCCCTGAAAGCCTGACCACTACAGTTCACACAGCCTCATCCCGCACTTCGGGTGTCCCATGTCCGGACTCTCGGACATGGGCCTCCAAAAGGCCGCTGCAACAGTCTCTGCTTTGAAGGATACGAGCTTTAGCTCATACATAAAATCCCTTTGCAAGGAACAGGGCTTCAGCCCAGAGGCGATGAGTTCGGTAGTACGAGCTCCTGAAACATCCATGTCTCCACAATGGGCTTAGCCCCGCAAGAGCCTTCCCAATGAAGAGGGTGTCTCGTTTCATCATGAGTCTGGCGCTGGGCTGCGGCATCGCAGTGGCCATCGCCACGGCGGGCGTTCTGCTTGCGCGGTCACTCTGGCCGCAGTACGCTGCCGCCGAGCCTCACAAACACTACACGTTGATCATGCTCATCGCCAGGTTAGCGGTCGGAGCACTGAGCGTGGCAGCCGCCGCTTGCGGCGCGACAGCCTTCGCCGGGGACAGGGAGCGGACGGCATGGTGGCTCGGAGGCCTTTTCCTTGTCCTCTCAATCCCCAATCACCTTTATTCGGGGTACGTTTGGAACGACTATCCCATCTGGTATCACTTCGTCTATCTCTCGTACCTGGTGCCAGTCGCAGGATTGACCCCGCGACTCTTTCCCAGCCTCTTCTTGCGCCGGCGCCTCAGCGAGAACCCTTAGGGCCGCATCCGTCCGGCCCCTCACCCGCCCTACACCGCTTCGGGCGTCGCATTCAAAGCCGTCTCCCGCGCCTCCACCTGTCTCCGCTCCGAAAAGAAGAACAGGAACAACACCAGCACGCCTGCGGAAAACAGGGCAGGGAATAGCCATATCGCCCGCCAGTCATACGTTTGCGTACCGTTCACGATCGTCGAAAACCGCTGCACGACATACCCCGACAGCCACGAGCCCACAAACATACCAACGCCGTACGTCAGGAACGTAATCAGCCCCTGCGCCGCCGCGCGCAGATGCGGGCTCGCCTTCTGGTCGATATAAATCTGCCCCGTCACAAAGAAGAAGTCATAGCAAACCCCATGCAGCAGGATGCCCACCCACAGCATTCCCACCAGCGACGTGCTGTTGCCATAAGCGAACAGCACATACCGCGCGGTCCATGCCAGCATACCCACCACCAGCATGTACTTCACACCCAGCCTGCGAAAGAAAAAGGGCAGGAGCAGCATGAATCCCAGCTCCGACATCTGCCCGCCCGTCATCTTGCCCGCCGCGTTCACCACCCCGCTCTGATTCAAAAACAGGTTCGTAAATGCGTAGTAAAACTGCAGTGGAATGCAGATCAGGAACGAGGCAATCGCAAATACGGCCACCGAACGGTCAGCAAGCAGCTTCACGGCTTCGCGTGGAAATATCGAAGCAAACGTCCACTCGGTCGCTGCGGATAGCGGCGGTGTATGCGGCAGCGTCAGCGCGTAAACCGCCATCACGGCAGAGCTCACCGCAGCCAACTGCATCGGCAGCGCGGTCGCTTCCACCCGCATCGCACCGACGATCAACCCCGCCACAATCCACCCCAGCGTCCCCATCACCCGGATCGACCCAAACTGCGTCTGCGGGTCCGTCATCTGCCGGAACGCCAGCGAGTTGGTCAGGGACAGCGTCGGCATGAAGAACAGGCAGTACAACAGCACCACCCAATACAGCCCGGCAAAGTGCGTCTGCCGCGAAGCCACGAACAGCAGCACCGCCCCGGCCCCGTGCAGCAACGCCAGCAGCCGCTGCGTCGCCGCCAGGCGATCCGCAACAAAACCCACCAGAAACGGCGAAACGATCCCTCCCAGCGCTGTCGTCCCGGCGGCAAGCCCAATCTGTTCGCCGGAAAAATGCAGCGACTGTGCCAGCCACGTTCCCAGCGTCACATACCACGCGCCCCAGATGAAGTACTCCAGAAACAGCATCACACTCAACCGCACGCGCATCGACATCGTCATGATTTCTTATCCTGTGACATCTATTGCAGAGGTGTAAGAGTAACAGTACGTCCTGTCGCCGCCGACGTGCGCGCCGCATCGAGAATCTGCATCACGACCATATTCGTTTCCAGGCTCGACAAGTCGCCCTGCGGCTTGATCTGGCCGCGCAGCACCGCCGCGAGATACCCCAGCGAGTTGGCGCGGCTGTCCGGCAATGTCGGCACTTGTGCCGCTGCTGCCTCTTTCTCGCCCTTGAACCGCGTGCGCAGCCCGCCCGCGCCCACCGTCGTCGCCGTCCCGCCCACCCCATAGATTTCCATGTCTTTGCGGGAGAAGGTCCAGTCCCACGACGGCATCAGCACCGCCTGCGCCTTCGCATATCGCAGGATCACCGTGCTGTCGTCTTCCACCCGTGGGTACAAGCCCGGCTTATCGGTCTGCGACACCGCCGTTACGGTAAGCGGTGCCGCCCCGTGCATCATCACCGTCACAAGGTCGGCGCCGTAGCAGCCAAAGTCGAACAGCGCACCCGCCCCGTTTTGCGCAGGATCAGTCAGCCAGGGCAGCCACTCCGGCCCCACACCAATCTCCGCCGGCCCTTCATGGCCATCGTGCACGATCACCTTGCGCACCTCGCCAAGCTTGCCGGAGTCCGCCAACCGCAGCGCCTCTGCATTCGACGAGTACCAGGTTGTCTCGTAGTTCACCAGCACTTGCACACGGTGCGCCCGCGCCGCCGCCCGTATCGCCAGCGCGTCCTCCATAGTCGTCGCCAGCGGCTTCTCCACCATCGACGCGACACCATCCTTCGCCGCCGCTTCAATCACCCGGCGATGGTCCCGAATCGTCGTGTAGACCAGCACCGCGTCCGGCTTCTGCGACGTCAGAGTCTCTTCGAGATCGGTGTGGAACAGCCCCGCATCCAGGTTGTACTGCTTGCGATATTGCTCGGCGAGCGCGGCGTCCGGCTCCACAATCGCGACTAGCCTAGCAGATGGATTTTTTGCCAACGCGCCGAGAAAACCCTTCACGTGTCCATGGACCAGACCCACGATCGCCACGCGCACCGGAGCATCAACTGCCTGCGCACGAAGCGCACCGGCTGCCGAAACCAGAAGAACCAACAAAAGAACGCGCCTCATCCCACCCGACCTTTCCGAACATCACCGCGGCTATCCAAGCTTCATCGTCTCCGGATTCCACTGCACCACGTTGCCGCGATCCATGCTTACGTTGCTCAGCAACGCCGCGCCCGCCGCGCGAAACCCAAACGTCGCATCCTCTACCGGCGCCTTGCGCGTGCGCACCGAATCGAAGAAGTTGCGAAAATGCTCGGTCGTATCGGCATACGTTCGCGGCACGTTATACCGCTCCACCACGTCGTCCGAGAGCAGTGGAGTCAGGCTGTCCGGGTACTTCTCCCGATACTTCGCGATGTAGTCCTTCTGCACTGCTTCTGAGAACGTATTGACCGTCATCCCGGGCGTCTTCGCCATGGGCACCCGATGTACCGTGAGCCCCAGGTTATTGATCTCCATCGTGCCTTCTGAGCCCGTAAATGTGAATCCCTCCGAATCTTCGCCACTGGATATGAAGTTGACGCGCAGACTGAGGTTGAAGCCTTCGGGGTAGTCGAACAGCGCGAGCATCACGTCCGGCACGTTGCGTCCATCTTTCCAGTAGCGCAATCCGCCCGTCGCCATCGCGCGCGTGGGCCCATGCGACCCCGTGATGAAGTGGGTTCCGCTGAACAGATGCACAAACAGGTCGCCAGCCACGCCAGAGCCGTAATCGGTCCACTTGCGCCACTGGAAAAAGCGTTCCGGGTTCCATGCGATCTTCGGTGCCGAGCCCAGGAATCGAGGCCAGTCACATGTCTCCGGGCTCGCGTCCGGCGGCACCGTGTAGCTCCATGCGCCCATAAAGGAACTCCGGTCCCAGTGCGCGGACACCATGTTCAACTGCCCGATCGCACCCGATGCCAGAATCTCCTTTGCCTTCGCGTACAGCGCATTACTGACACGCTGGCTGCCCACCTGCAGCACGCGCCCGGTCTTCCGCGCGGCCTCGATGATAGCCGGACCATCGGGGTACAGATGGATCATCGGCTTTTCCAGATACACGTCCTTACCCGCATTCATCGCATCGATCGCAGCCTGCTTGTGCCAGTGGTCGGGGGTCGCGATGATGACCGCATCCACGTCCTTGCGGGCTAGAATTTCCCGGTAGTCGCGCGTCGTGAAAACACCGTTGCCCCAAAGCTCCTTGCTATGCGTCAGGCGTCCATCGTAGCAATCTGCAACGGCCACGATCTTCGTATTCGGCACCTGCAGCGCCGACATCGCATCCTGCTGGCCGCGTATGCCTGCGCCGATCAATGCAATCTGCATCTGATCGTTCGGTCCTCGCTGCCGCGACGGCTCCTGAGCGGCTCCCAGCATGTGTAACCTGCCACTGAAAGCGGCCGCGGCAATCGGCAATGTCCGCAACACTTTTCTGCGAGTCAACTCCATCGATTTACCTTCCTGCATCTGCGCCGGCAGCGAAACGCGCCAACGCTCCTATGGATGTGATCTGTAGAAATACCGCAAGCAGCGGGCTCGCTCGAGGCACGAAGTTGCAAGAAAACATAGCAGCACGCTTGTACTCAATCACGACGGGCAGTGTCAACAGCAACCTTCCCGCAGCAGCCGGCAATGTCACTGCGGAATCACATCGATCCTTACATGACGTGGATTCGCATACATTACATCCAGACCGTCGCTGTTCGATTCCTCGGTAAACCCGTCGGCGTCCGAAGAAATCCGGCACTGCAGCCCGGGCAGCGTCCACTTGTCCCGCGTCACCTCCGCCGGCCGCATCTCCCTGGCATGAATCCGGAAGCGCATCGGGCCCGTGCCGGAGAGGCTCAGCCCACGTTCGTCTGCAACCGCATCGACATTCGCGGCAAGCATCAGTCGCACCCACCCAATCTCGCCCGAAGGCGTGCGCCACTGTATCGTCACGGGGTGGAATTGCGAGCCCGGTCCGGTGCTCTTGGTATGAGCCGTCGCTTCGCCGCCGTAGATGACGCGGTCGCCTATCCACGCCGTTGCCGTGCGCTCTGCTGTGATTTGTCTGCGCACCAGATGTCCTGTCTGCGTAGTCTTCAGCTCATGCAGCGCCCCGACTGGAACACGCGTGCCCAGAACGGCAATCAGTGGAGCAAACCAGATGTCGCCCAGGTGGTCCGTCGCCGCCGTAATCTCGGGCAGCGGAGCCTTCCGAGCCGTCAGCACCGTGCGCATCCACACACCTGTCACCGCGACATACCGCTCCATGTCCATTCCATACGACCGGTCGTACGGGCCGGAAAGGTTCCGCAACCCCGGCTGGTAAAACGCCGCAATGTCCTTCCACAGCGCCGCTTCCATCCCCACGCCCAGCGCACGTAGGTGTTGGTTCGAGCCATATTGGCGCCACAATGCCAGACCATAGAGATCCACACCGTAGTAGGTAGGCGAGTTGTACTCGGTGAATGCGTTGTACTTCGCGAAAACGTCGTGCGTCGCTTCCACCCATGCAGCCGACTGTTTCTGCCAGTCGGCCCGCTCTGCGTCCTTCGCCGCAAAGTCCCACAACGCACCGTACATAAGCGCGATATTGCTGTAGGAAGGCTCCAGCCTCCCTTCGGCAATCTCGCCCTCGATGCTGCGTTGGATGGCCGCGCGCATAGCCTTTGCCAGCGCGGAGGAAATGCGGTCCGGATACTCCAGCAGGATCATCTCGAACGTCGTCCCGATAAACTCTCGCCAGTTCGGATCGTAGTCGCGAAACATCACAGGGTCGTGCTGCGGCGTGGGCTCTTCAGGCGACCGTTTGTAAGTTCCATACCACTTCACCCCAGGCGTTCTGTATTGTGCGTCCAGCACCGCGTTGAGTGCTTCGCCCGCCATAGCGCGGTCGCCCGGACCATCGCGCAGCAGCAGACCGACCGCGTACCAGCTCGTTTCGCGGACCAGGTGATGGTGTGCGCCGTCCTCCGGGCTCGGCGGAGTCGGGTTGCGAATCAACTTCGCGTCAGGGTCCCAGAACTCTGCCCCCAGACGCATCGACACGCTCACCAACTCGCGCGTATTCGCGTTCAAGGAACGTAAAGTGCGAGGGCCTCGACCCGTCGCGGACTGCGCGTCCGCTGCGCCCACGCAGGCCAACAAAATACAGGCAATCACAGATCTGCACATAGAGCCCACGTATACCACCCCTTCGAATCGTATGGGAATCATAGGTACACTAGCACCCGGATGTCCTGCTTTCCGGTTTTACCCGGAAAAGTGTGAAGCCGATCGCTCGCCAGGAACACCGGTTTCCTGACATTTCGGACGCGAAGCGTTGACTGCTTCCCTTACCTTTAAACCTAAGCAGGTAATCCTAAGCAGAAGAGCGAAAGGTGCTCTGCCTCTGGTCCAATTCCAGCCACGCAGCCCGGAGCGCATCGGCGGCAAAGCGGAACGAGGACCTGTTACCAGTGATTGCGGAGATTAGGGGGAACGGGGCTGCGTCGCTCGGCATGATCGTAAAGGAATTGAATTTGCGGGGCATTACGACCGCGCGGGGCGGGCAATGGTCTCCGGTGCAAGTCATGCGGCTGTCGGGCCAGCAGACGACGCGAGCGCGGTAAAGAGTGAGACCAGCCTCGAAGAAGCGTAGTGATGACACGCTCAGAGGTGCTGCGACCGAACGGTGAACGCGGGGATCGGCGCAGTGTCCGAAGTCCGTGTCTTTCGAGCGCCTATCTCGAAGGCTCATTGCGCCCCAATGCCCATCCGATAATAGACAGTGCCGCGAAGAATGCCACGACAACGAGGTTGGGGTAGACGACGTGTCCCACCAGTTTGGGTTCGTGACCCGGAATTCCTGCCCAGTATGACGATATGGGAAGCAGGAGCGGCACATAGAAAAATGGCGACCAATAAGAAAGGGCTAGAAGCGCAGCAGCAGTAAAAGCTACTGCGGGCTCCTTAGACGGACGCCACAGCAGCCACGTTCCGACGCTTGCTACACCCGCGTACAGGAAGAGCAGGATAGCGGAGTGGTAGCGAGCGTGCGGATGCCAAAGCGGATTCGTTAGATGATTGGGACTCCAGTCGAGAAGGAAGGACATAATGGCTCCGCCCATGAGGACGAATGTAAGAAGAAGCCTGCCCAATTGAGATTTGGTCATAGCTAACCTCCATATTGCGATTGAAACTGAGTAAGTGCTCACTCTATACTGAAGTCAAGGCGAGATCAATGGGAGAAAATGCTGCATCGGGTAGACCGAATCGGAAGTCGCAAATCGTAGCAGCAACCGAAACGCTGTTACGAGAGCGGGGGGTAGGAGGGGTGACCACGCGGGCCATTGCGGAGGCAGTCCCATGCTCTGAGGGGGCAATCTATGTCCATTTCAAAGACAGGGTGGAGCTGTTGCTCGCCGTCCTGGAAGAGAGTCTGCCAGAGATGCTGGTGCCGCTGCGGGCGCTCGAAATGGAGGTTGGATCTGGAACGCCCCTGTCGAACCTGGTGACGGCCGTGCGCGGACTAATTAGATTTCACCAGCGGGTTGCTCCCATGCTGTGTTCAGTGTTGGCGGAGGCGGAGCTACTAGAGCGGTTTCAACGCTCACTCCAGGACGCGGGGAAGGGCCCCCATAGAGGGGTTGCTACACTCGCCAAATACATGAAACAAGAGCAGAAACTGGGCCGGATTGCGACGAGTGTCGATGTGAGTACGGCGGCTCAGATGTTGATGGCCAGTTCGTTCTTCCACGTATTCACCACAAGGTTGATGGGTGGTAAAGAAAGATTGGACGTGAAGCGTCTCGTGAGTATGGCAATTGGCGATTTGTGAACGGTGCGGCCTGGCGCACAGATGCCTGTGGAGTTTCCGGGTGCTAGCGTGCCGGCGCTAGCTGCAACTGCTACCCACAATTTCACCCACACACGACAAAGCGGCCACCGAAGCGGACCGCTAAGTAGTTGAGAATGTGGAGCACCGGGTGGGGATCGAACCCACGAATACTGGTTTTGCAGACCAGCGCGTTAGCCACTTCGCCACCGGTGCTCATGTCGTTCGTCGCTGCCGTGCTGGCCGCACACGTCCAGAAGAGGAAGGGCGCGACCAGATCGCTATTGCGGTTGTGCCGTCGTCCGAAGGTAAGGCTTCACCGTTTTGAACCCCGGGAAGCTCACGTTTGCCTCTTCATTCGAAACCGCGCCGGTAATGATCACGTCATCGCCCTGCTTCCAGTTGGCCGGGGTAGCCACCTTGTGCTTCGCAGTCAGTTGCATCGAGTCGAGCACGCGCAAAATCTCGTCGAAGTTCCGGCCCGTGGTCATCGGATAGGCAAGGTGCAGCTTGATGCGCTTGTCCGGCCCGATCACGAACACGGTGCGTACAGGCGCATTCAGCGCCGGCGTGCGACCTTCCGAAGTCTCCCCGGCGTCCGCCGCAAGCATGTCGTAGAGCTTCGCAATCTTCAACTCCGGGTCGCCGATCATAGGGTAGTTCACCTTGTGTCCGCCCACGTCTTCAATGTCGATAGACCACTTGCTGTGGCTGTCGACCGGATCGACACTCAAGCCAATCACCTTCGCGCCGCGCTTTGCAAATTCACTCTCCAGGCCGGCGACCGCGCCAAGCTCGGTCGTGCACACCGGCGTGAAGTCCTTCGGGTGAGAGAACAGCACAGCCCAGTTGTCGCCGATCCACTCGTGGAAATGGAGGGTGCCCTGGGTGGTTTCGGCAGTAAAGTCCGGTGCAACATCGTTGATGCGAAGTGACATCTGTTTGCCTCGTGTATGGAATTCTCTTGGTATTCGATGCTATGGAGCCGGGCCCTGAAAGCAGAAAACCCACCCGGCGGTGTCGCCTTGGGTGGGTCCTGACTGAGTTCTCTTGACGTTTACCGTCTAGACTCGCTCATCGGCTCACCCCGGCAGGGCCACAGCAACAGCAGCCACAGCAGCAGCAGGTAAGAGTCGAGATGAAGTTGACCATCGTCATTTTCGTTCCAATTTCAAACCGCTACCAATACCCGACTCCGGGCACTAGCATGGAGGCAGGTTTGCCTCACCGCGGTACTTTTAAAACTACGCCGGACCTCCTTCGGTGTCAAACTCTCTTCTTCCTCCGAGGTGTCCCACCATGCCCCAACGCACGCTCTCCTACAGTATCGTTGACGTCTTCGCCGAGCGCCCGCTGGAAGGCAATCCGCTGGCTGTCTTCCACGACGCCACGTCGCTCAGCACCGCTGAAATGCAGGCTCTCGCGCGCGAAACCAATCTCGCGGAAACCACATTCGTCCTGCCAGCAGAAGATGAGTCGAAAGGCGTTCGCGTTCGCATCTTTACGACCCAGGAGGAGCTGCCTTTTGCCGGCCATCCAACCCTGGGCACAGCCAGCTGGCTGCACTGGAACCACTCCACTCTGCGCGCAGCAGAGTCGATCACGCTCGCGCTCAACGTGGGCCCCATCACTGTCCGTTTCGACCCGGCCCTGGCGGATCAGACCGGCATCCACGGGACCTACGGGACGATGCGTCAGAACGATCCCGTATTTGGCAAAACACATGATCGCGCCGCCATTGCCGCTGCGCTGGACCTCAGCATAGACGACCTCGATGGGAACCACGCGCCCCAAACGGTCTCCACCGGGATGCCGTTCTGCATCGTCCCCCTGCGGTCATTGGAGGTGGCGCAGCGCCTTCAAATTGCCCAGCGCGGGGCGCAGCGCTACCTCGACAGCTCTGACGCCAAGTTCTTCTACTGCATCGCGCCTGCGGCCGGTCAGGGCACCGGCGCCGGTCCTCACTGGCACGCTCGCATGCAGTTCTACGGTGGCGAAGATCCAGCCACTGGTTCGGCCTCGGGTTGCTGCATCGCCTGGCTGGTCCAGCACGGGCTCGCCGCTCCGGAGACGCCAACCGTGATTGAACAAGGCATCGAAATTCAGCGCCCGAGCCGCATCACAGTGCAAGCCAAAAAGACAGGCAGTTCCATTTCGAACGTGATGGTGGGAGGACGCACCGTAGCCGTGGCAACGGGTTCCTTTTTCCTGCCCGAATCGGGACGATTCCCACAGGGCTAAGGGGGGAATCGCCTTTGTTAACGGCTGGTTAAGAATCAGCGGTGGAACCCCTATGTCTATCTTTCCCTCTTTTCGCTAAACTTTCGCCCTTGCCATGTGCCCGCTGCGCGCCTATGCTCGGCAAATCGTCAGCAAAGAATTAGCTCTTCGCGACGGGATACTTTCGCCAGTTTTAACGACAATCTAACCCGAGAAAGGCGTATACCGAACGCCGCTATCCACCCCTGCGCCGCTGTGTCTGCTTAGCGTATGGTGGCAAGCTTCGAACGGAGCAGCGCCTTGCTCACACCCAGCGGCCCGGCTGCGCTTTTATCGGCGTGCAGGAGCTTCAGGGGCACCGCTCCCGTCAGGCGCGGACAGGAGAGCCTCGCTCCCCGTCCGACGCTTGCACCCCACGGAGCAACGCTCGTTTCGCGTTGGCGCATTCTGCGTCCGTGCGGCGCGACGGCCCCTCCTGCGCCAAGAGCGCCCCTCGTCGCGTAAGTTTTCCACAGCCCGAACCTTCGGGTTTTGAGTCCTTGCGTGCCATGCGCCGCGCATTGCCTCTAACTCGACCTGAAACCTGTTTCGCGCCCACAATTTGCCATCGTTTTTACGCTGGAATGTGCTCACCCAGGACCTTGTACGGCCCCAAAACCCCCAGCCGGCCCACCGGCGGAGAACAGACAACACTATGCGCCCTCGTAAGACCATTCTCTGCGTTGAAGATAACGAACAAATCCTGTCCGTCCGCAAGTTTCTGCTCGAAACCCGTGGCTACCGCGTGCTGGTTGCCACTTGCGGAAGTGATGCGCTCGAGCACCTGCAGGCAGCCATGCCCGGTTCCATCGATCTCTTGCTTTCAGACCTGATCCTGCCGCAAATGGACGGCAACGAACTCGCCCGCCGCGCCAAACTATTGCACCCCTGCCTGCCGGTCCTGATCGTCTCAGGCACCGTCACAAACTTCGATCGAGCCGTGTCCGCGGATGCTTTTCTACCCAAGGGCGCCTGCACGCCAACCGAGTTGCTGAACCGAATCCGCATTCTCGTAGCGCGAAAACGCGGGCCCAAAAAGCAGCCCGCGTCGGTACCTGTACCCGTTGCTTCGCTGCAGGTCGCCAGCTAAACGCATATTGGGCTAGATGCGGTCGTTGTCGGCACGCCAACTCCTGACGCTCTCCTTAATCTGCTTGCGCGTCAGGTTTTCGCGCACCGCACGACGCGCGAGGTCTGGCAACTCGACATCGGAGGCGAACCGCAGCCCCACCAGTTGATCCGGAGTGAGCGAAGAAACTTCTGCCAGCTCCGATGCGCTGACCAGCGTAGAGATGCGCAAACGCTCTTCGAGGCCGATCACCCGGTCCTGTACCTTGAGCGCGTAGGTACGCGCAAGAATCGCAAGGACAAACAGCGCGATCGAGACCAGAATCCACCAAACCCCGATACGGTTATTTTGAGGATAATGGCGAACGTACCACCAGCTTGTCGCAACGACGTTCAACAGTAGAACCGGTACGACGAAGAAGTGGAACGGTGGATGCCAGCGAGTGTGGCTCTTGTAGTTTTGCGGAGCAGACATGACTGAGTTCACTTTCCTGGGAGCGAAGTGGAGTGCCGGTTGCAACGAATCATACAGTGCGGTGCCGGTACGATAGGCTCGAAGAATGGCAACTGTGAGAAAGCGAATCGGGGCGCATGTGGGCACTAGCGGCGGGGTCTGGACGGCGATTCCGCGGGCGGTGGACGCCGGTGCGAACACACTGCAAATCTTCAGCTCCAGCCCGCGCACATGGAAGTCGGGTGCTGTGAAACCTGCCGATGCGGCGAAGTTGAACGCCTTGCGAGCGGAGTTCGACGTGCATCCGCTCGTGATTCACGCCAGCTTCCTGATCAACCTCTGCTCCCAGACAGAAAGCATTCGCGCAAGCTCGACAGATGCCTTTCGCGCAGAGGTGCAGCAGGCCCTGGCGCTCGACGCTGAATATCTGGTCGTCCATCCCGGAAGCTGGAAGGGACTAACGCGCGACGAGGGCCTGCGGCTGGCAGCGCAGTCCATCGAACGAGCCGTTGACGGATTACCATGGCGGGATTCGCGGCTCAAAATACTGATTGAGAACGCGCCAGGAGCCGAATTCTCGCTGGGCTCGACGTTGGACCAGGTTGCGGAATTAGTGGCGCGCCTGCGTGAGTGCGCACCTGTAGACGTGTGTCTCGACACCTGTCATCTCCATGTCGCCGGATACGACATCGTTTCGCCCGAGGGCTATAACGAGACGATGCGGCAAGTCGGCGACACCGTTAGCTACCAGGCCGTGCGTGTGTGGCATTGCAACGACGCCAAGGCGCCAGTGGGCTCCAAGCTTGATCGTCATGAGCACATCGGCGACGGCACGATCGGTCCCGAGACATTTCGGCGTTTGCTGCACGAGGACCGTTTTGCGCACGCGGCATTCATCGCGGAGACGCCTGTTGACGAACCGGGCGACGAACTGCGCAACGTCATGGCCCTACGGGCACTTTCCGCCGGATGACCTGCGTCGGTTCAATCCAGAAAGTTAAGAGGCGCATTGGTTGCCGCCTGCATTTCTTCCCGTGTCACGCCCGGCGCAAGCTCGCGCACTAGAAACCCCGGCGGAGTTACGTCGATCACGCCAAGGTCGGTAATTACCCTTTCGACCACCGCTTTCCCCGTGAGCGGAAGCGCACAGCGCTTCAGTAGCTTCGCAGCTCCGCCCGGGGCGGTGTGCTCCATCAGCACCACCACGCGCCGAACGCCGGAGACGAGGTCCATAGCGCCGCCCATCCCCTTCACGCGTTTGCCGGGGATCAGCCAGTTCGCCAGATCGCCTTCTTCTGAGACCTGCATCGCACCTAGAATCGCCAGGTCGATGTGTCCGCCGCGGATCATCGCGAACGAGTCATAGCTGGAAAAAATCGACGCGCCAGGAAGATAGGTGACCGTCTCTTTCCCTGCGTTGATGAGGTCGGCATCGACTTGTTCCGGCAACGGATAAGGACCCATGCCCAGCAAACCATTTTCCGACTGCAGCGTAACCGTAATGCCCGCGGGTATGTAATTTGCAACCTGAGTCGGCATGCCAATCCCGAGGTTCACGTAGTAGCCGTCGCTCAGTTCCAGGGCTGCTCGTTGCGCCATTTGCTGACGTGTCCAGGCCATGCTCAGTTCTCCCTCGTGGTCATCTTTTCAATGCGCTTTTCAGACGTTGGATTATGAACCAGGCGCTGGACGAAGATGCCGGGTGTGTGGATTTCGTCCGGGTTCAGTTCTCCCGCTGGCACGATCACTTCCGCCTCCGCAACGGTGATCTTTCCGCACATCGCGGCACCAGGGTTGAAGTTTCGCGCAGTGTGTCGATAGACCAGATTGCCGTGAGTATCAGCCTTCCATGCCTTCACGAGTGCCACATCGGCGCGGATGCCGAGTTCCAGAAGGTAGGTCTCGCCATCGAATTCCTTGTGCTCCTTGCCTTCCGCGACCAGCGTACCGACTCCGGTCTTGGTATAAAACCCCGGTATGCCGGAGCCGCCTGCTCTCATTCGCTCGGCCAGTGTGCCTTGCGGACAAAACTCCACTTCGAGTTCGCCCGCCAGAAACTGCCGTTCGAAGCCAGCGTTCTCTCCAACGTAGCTTGCAATCATCTTGCGGACCTGGTGATTCTCGAGCAGCGTGCCCACGCCCACGCCGTCGATTCCCGCGTTATTGCTGGCGACCGTCAGGCCACGGACACCGTGCTCCCGTACCGCCGCGATCAGCATTTCCGGTAGCCCGCAGAGGCCGAAGCCCCCGATTGCCAGCGTCGCCCCGTCCAGGAGAATCCCTTCCAGCGCGGCATAAGCGCTGGGCCAAAGCTTGTTCATTCTGTTTGCCTCGATCTCTCTCTACGGGTGCATGGTGCAATCACATCGCGCTCCCCACGTTACAACCTTCGCAATGCGAATGGGAAGATCGTCCGCTCAGCAAGCTGCGGAGAAGTCCGGCCTGTATGCTGATCGGTTCTTTATGAGGAAGACGGACCCTGCGCTGCAGGTCCAGTGCTCTCACGGATGATCAAGTGTGGTTGGAAGACGTGCGATTCGCCCATCGGAAGAGGCTTACGGTCGATGCTTCTTTTTCCAAACAGACTGTGAAAGGCCGTCGTGGCAAGCTCAGTCCGAGGTAGACGCAGCGTAGTGAGACTTGGATGAGTGTGCGCCGCCAGTTGGATGTCGTCGTAACCAACCACGGAGATGTCTTCGGGCACTCGCAAACCGTGCTGATAAATGGCGCTGATAGCTCCGATCGCCGTCAGGTCGTTGGAACAAACGACGGCTGTCGGAAGCAATTTACTTTGCAGAATGCGCTTCATAGCCCGCAGGCCACCATCCACGCGATGGTTTCCTTCTGCCACCAGACCTTTACGATTCAGCAGATGATGTTGCGCCATGCCTTCTGCGAACGCGGTCGCTCGAACTCGTGCGGACGCAAGAGCCAGAGGCCCGCTGATGAACGCGATCCGGCGATGGTGGAGCGCAGTCAGGTGATCGATAGCGGCAACCACCCCTATGCGATAGTCGAACCGTACACTGCTGACGCCCGGGGCCGCCACGTCGGTGTCCAGCAGCACCAACGGGATGTGCCTGCGGCTAAACACTTCGATCAAGCGGTCGTCCATCTCGGAGGTCATGATGGCGACGCCATCGACCTTCCTTTGCAGCATGCGTATTACGCAGGTCTCCATGCGTGCTTTGTCGTAATCGGTGTTCGCGATCAGCAGTTCCTGCTGATGTTCGACCGCAACATCTTCAAACGCTTTCACCAGTTCGGGGAAAAATGGATTGGTGATGTCAGAAATAATCAAACCATAGAGACTGGACCGCCCGGACCCCAACGCCCGGGCATTGATGTCCGGGTAGAAGTTGAGCGACTCGATGGCGCGACGAACGCGCTCTGCAGTTTCCGGTTTAACGGTGGCGGAGCCGTTGATAGTGCGCGAGACAGTGGCCGTAGAAACTTTTGCCTTCAGCGCGACAGCCTTGATGTTCACGAATTGACACCCCGCCCCTTGTTTCGCGAGTGAAACGAATGTTTAACGTGTATCGAAAATGGCAATTGTAATCGCTTACTATTGTATATATGTAACGCAAAACGTCGTAAAAAAGCCGCAACGGACCTAGATGGAAGAGTATGTCCGCCGCGTTCATCCCAATAGCGCCAGCACTTTATGCATGTCCATGATGGAAGCCGAAGTCGTTCCGCGGGGCAGACCGGGGCCGATGGCGACTGCTTCGCGACTGCCTTCAAACCACACAAGGAAGCGGAGTTCTTCTGCTCCACTGAGACGTCGCATATTGATCCAAGTGTAATAAGCTCCAAGGTCGGCATCGACGAGCGAACCGGATGGATCGAGACCTGTAGGAGTTGCACCGGTCAGCATCATGTTCATCGTCTGCGCTTGCTGGCGCGGCGCGTAGCGGACGATCAATGTTTCTGGATGCGCGCGCCGGATGCATTCGCGGGCTGCCCACTGGACGAATGTCGTCGCGAAGATTTGTGTTCCCGCACCCTCAGTCAGCAAGGTGAGCTGAAAGTGATTGAGGATCTGATCGCCCGATGTTGTGGCGGGTCCGGCTCCAAGCCCAAGATCCGCCGGCCGAATGCGCGCCAGTAAGCTGCGCAGCTGCTCCGGACCCATACTGCCGGACGCGATGGCGTGCTGGATACGCGCGAGCAGCAGAGCGCGTGGATGCTCCAATTCGGCATAAGAAATCTGCGTGAGCTTTGGTGTGGCGGCGCCCCGCCCACCGTCTATGTACCAATGCTGAAAGCGAGAATCCTCGGCTTGGCCGATTCCTGCGCGTCGTGCAGCTTCGGCCAGAAGAATCGCCACGCCGTCGGCTGGCTGGACCGCGGTGAGGTGAACCCCGGAAGGGCGAAGCTTGCGAAAAAGCGGGGACGTTGCTTTCTCTGCTCCAGCACCGATGATCACAATTCCAAGGCGCGCCTGCGATGGCGGTTGTTGGGGCGCCAGGCTGTTGACAGCGCCGGCATAGGTGTCGGCCAATGCACGGAAGTGATCCATCTGGTGAGTGCTCCAGAGCCAGGCGGTCAGCATCTCCATGAAGCCGGCCGGCTCATTCACCCAATCGGCGCGCTGCAGTTCCGAACTCAGGGAGATTCCGCGAAACCCGCTCAGGGCTTCACCGCGTTGTGTCGGCGTAAGACTGTTGAAATAATGAAACTGCTTATTGAGTTCATCGCGCTCTGCGGGCATCTTCCAGTCATAAGTGATGACTTCGCGCAGGATGATAGGCGCGAGCGCGAGGGGGAGTTCGCGGAGCAGGGCAAGGTGCTCCATGGCAACCGTGCGGGCCATCGGTGGATAGTTGTCGAAGGAAGCAGGCTTGAGCTCGGCCGGTTGCACGCTAGAGCACCTCGCGGAGCGGCTTGCCGTTGGCGAACGCAGCGTTGAAGCCAAGGATGGAGCCGAGTGTGGGAACCAAGTCAAGGGAATCGACCGGCCGGTCGACGACGGCATTTTGGCGAACGCCAGGACCCAGCGCAAGTAGCCAGGTCGTGCGCGAAAGCGCGTCGCCGGTGCGGTGGTGCTGAAACCCGTTACCCCCGGGGTTGGTGTCGGAGTCGCGGCCGAAATCCGGCAGGATGAACATCGTCGTGCGGCCCTTGTACTCGGGATTCGATTCGATAGCGTGCCAGATTTCGGCGCACAGCCGGTCCGAGCGGCGGATGCCGTCGAGGTATAGCGAGAACGCGCCGGAGTGGGCTATGTCAATGTCGTGGAGCGTAATCCAGAGCAAGCTCGGCGCAAGCTGCGACATCAGGCGTCGCGCCATGAAGACGGAAAGCTCGTCGGGGCTTTCGAGATTGCGCGCATGTGCTCTGAAGTCTTCAACGGAAAATTTGAGCATATCTGCGGTGCGGTGGAGGTCGGCTTCGGTGATTCCGGTCGGCGGCGCGAACAAGGGAGTCTCGTAGTTGTCGCGCAGCAGATGGTCGTAGTCAAGATGAGAACCCTGCGACAGCGCACTGCTGAGAAGCTGCTTAGGTAGCAGAACCTGGGCACCGAAGCCGGGTCCATAGCCTTTGCGATCACTACCCCCGATACGATTGAAGCCGTTGCTGGGGGCGATGACCCACGCGTCTTCCGCGGGCCGGTGGAGATCGCGGCGATAGTACTCGAAGACGGTGGGATTGCCCGGCGGGGTGGACGCGAAGTTGTTCAACGTCTCGTAAGCGCCGGTGGCGAGCGAAGCCGTCGCAACGTAGTGGCCGAGAATACCGTGGTTGACCACCTGCGTGTAGAAGGTGCCTTGCGGGATCAGTTCGTTCAACATGTGAGGAATGTTTTCCTGACCCTCTGGCGCGAAAGTCTCCTCATCGCGAGCGCCGCCTCCGAAGGTCACGACGACGACCTTTGGCCTGCGCAGGGATTGCATCGCACGCAACGGTGACAAGCCGCAGAGCGCGCCAGATGCTGCGGCCCCGATGGACGCGCGCAGAAAGTTGCGGCGGTCGAGCGAGCGGGATGCAGCAATTTCGCGCAGGGTGCTGCCTGTTGCATGCTTCAGCTGGGCTTGAGAATGAATTTCATGACCTCCTGCATCCTTGCGTTCAGGTTGTCCTTGGCTTGTTGGGAGTAGGTTTGGTGGAGTTCGATTTCGTGGCGGGCGTCATCGCGGCGGCCGAGGTGAGAATAGGCGCGCGAGAGCCGGTAGTGCGCTTCCGCGAACGTCGGGCGAAGTGCAATAGAATGTTCGAGATCGGCGGCGCTTTCTGGCCAGTGGGACTGCGCTTGCTCGAGGACTCCCATCTGGAACCAGGCTTCGGCGTAGCTGGGGTCGGCGGTAAGCGCGGCGTGGAGGAGGGCGGCTGCTTTCTCGAAATCGTGCGTCTCGGTGGGCGTGTGCAGGAGCGCTACGGCGGCGTAAGTTGTTGTAACGGCGTTACCTGGATGGTGTTCGGCGAAGGTGTAGACCTCGGTGCAGCCGGCGTTTTCGCCTTCGGCCAGGAGGCTGCAGCTGCGGCCGAGGAGGTCGGCGTACGCGGCGTTATTGGGGTCGGACGTAAGTAGTTGAGAAAACAACTGGATAGCCTGTTTGTACTGGTTGTTTGCGTAGTACGCGATGCCCGCGGCGACGCGAAAATGGGTGCTGTTTGGATAGGTTTTCGTGGCAAAATCTGCCACTTTAATGGCTTCTGGCCACGTCCAGTGGCGCAGTAGTTCGACGACCAGCGCATAGAGGTTGGCGTCGGTTGGGTTTGACTGTGCGGCGGCCTGAAAGTGGGTGAGGGCCTGTGGAAAATGTCCGGCGCGCTCTTCGGCGTCGGCGGCTAACGCGTGTATCTGATCCGTCAACGCGGAAGCCGGAAGGGTGGCCAGGACCGTCGCGGCTTTGGCGGCGGAGTCAGCTGAACCGGTGGTGTAAAGGGCAAGCGCCAGATTGTATTTCAGGTCTGCGTCCTGGGGCGAGAGAGCGGAGGCTGAAGCCAGAGCAGTGGCGGCTTGTGCCGGCTTGCCGTCTGCCAGCAGGGCCTGGCCGAGATTCGACAGAGAGGCGGCGTTATTGGGGTCCAATGCGGCCGCAGTCTGGAGCGCGGCGACAGCCTGGGTGGTCTGGTTCAGTTTGAGCAGAGCTGCGCCGAGGTTGGCGTGGGCGAGCGCTTGACGGGGCGAGATCCGGGCTGCGTGTTTGAGGAAGGGGAGCGCTTTGGCGAAGTCCCCGCTTTCGGCGTAGAGGCTGCCGAGCGCCTCGTTAGCCTCGTAGTTGGAGGGGTAGCGCTGGCTGAGGTCGCGGAGGACGGGCTCTGCCTGCGCGGCATGGCCGGCGTCGTAGGCGTCGAGCGCGGTGTGCAGCCGGGTTTGATCGGCGACGGACATGGAGTTGTGAGCGGGGTGCTTTGTTGCCGAGGTCTGCGCGGGGAGCGCACCTGCGACAAGAACCAGCAGAAGAGAGGGTAGAGCCGTGCGGATGATGCGGGGGGCTGACATATTGAAAAGGTCCTGTTGGGTGCCGGGCCTCTTTGCAGAAGTGGCACCCAACCTGGAGTTTACGTGGGTTAGAAGGAGTACTTCAACGCGAACTGGAAGAAGCGCGAATCCGGTGTATTGGACTGGAACGTTCTTGCTCCCGTGATTTGTCCACCCTGGTTACCAATACCGTTGTTACCCGGGTTTCCGTATGCAGGGGTGTTGAAGAAGTTGAAGATGTCCGTCCGGAATTGCAGGTTCTGCTCCCGGAAGGTACGGAACGACTTGAAGAGGGACATGTCGACGCGCTCGTAGCCAGGACCGAAGGTCTGACCACGCGGGCTTCCGACGAACGGCAGAGCTGCTGCTCCGGTGACCGTGTTCGGAATTCGCTGTCTTCCACCCGAATCGGCATAGGTCGCGTTCGAGAAGCCGAACGGACCGGCGCTTACAGCGAGCGGGTTAGCAAAAGCGCAGGGGTTGTACCAATTCTGGATCGTCCGCACCTTGGTGGGGCAGGTGATGCCAGGATTGGAGGGATCAGGAGTGCCGCCACCCTTGAAGGGGTCGCCTCTGCGAATTGCGTTGACGCCAGCACCGCTTGGGCTGGTGAGGCTGTTGGTACCGATGGTGATGGGTTCGCCGGTCTGTATCCGGAAGACCAGGCTGCTGGACCAACCACCGATCAGGTAGTCGAGGACGCCGCCCTGATTCATGTACTGGCGGCCGCGACCGAAGGGCAACTCGTAGCTGGAGTTGAAGGTTGCGCGCTGCCGGACATCGAAGGGAGAGTTGCCGTAGTCGGCGCCGATCCCAAGGATGTTCAAGCTGCGGTAACCACCGTCTCCCGTGCTGCCAAGAGGTGTTGGAGCGTTGTCGAGCGAGTGTGAGTAGGTGTACGTCCCGAGGAAGCTGAGCCCTCTCGAAGTGCGCTTCTCCAACTTGCCCTGAAGCGAGTTATAGCTACCTGAGCCGTCATACGCTGTGAACGCTACACCGCCGAAGTGCGGGTAGGGCTGGAGCGGATTGACGAAGTCTCCGGAGGTGTTGGTGTAACCGCCAAAGCCGTTCTGGGCCAGGGCGGTCGCGCCATTGGGGTTGGGGAAGGCCTGCAGGTGACGAGAAACCGCGCCCACATAACCAACCGAGGCAACCAGCGTGTTGCTGATTCCGTACTCAACCGTAAGGTTGTACTGTTCGCTATACGGCGTTCTGACCTTCGCCTCGCTGCCGCGCAACGCGGGCTGCGAAATGGAGTTGATCAGACCTGCTGCAATGGCATTGCTGAAGCCAGTTTCCAGCGTGAAGCCGTTGCTGGCGCAGCTTCCGCCAACAGTCGAGCAGCCGCCCGCGGGGAAGTTGGAGTCGAACTCGAAAGGGAAGTTCTCGCCAAGGTTGGGGTAGTAACCGGTGCTTTCCAGACCACCGAAGAAGATACCGTATCCGCCGTGGATGATTGCCTTGTCCGTGGCCTTGAACGCGAATCCGAGGCGAGGAGCGAAGTTGGTCTTCTGTGGCTCTACGAGGTAGCGATTGTCTGTGTACTGAACGGCAATGTGATCGAGTGCCAGCAGACGGCCGAACGCCCCGGTCGGGCTGATTGCCGCCGTGAAGAACGGATCGCTCTGCTTGCTCTTGGCCACCCGATACACGCCGGTGCTGTTGCCAGCAATCGGTGCGCTGGTGGGGATAAAGGCTGCCTGATTGTCGTGACGCTCCAGGTACGGCGTGGAATAGTCATACCGCGCACCGTAGTTGATGGTGAGTCGCGGGGTGATTTTCCAGTCGTCCTGAGCATAGCCAGCGCGGTTGTAACGAACGTCGTCGGAAGTGAAGACGTTGGAGATACCGGCACCGGAGAAGTTGTTGGTCAGGAAGTCCGCAAGCCCGGAACCGGTGTTCGAGCTTCCAGGAGCGCTGGTGTACTGACCGTTGAAGTTGTAGTTACCACGGGGATTGGTGGGCTGCGAGGTAGAGAAGCGAATGCGCTGGATGTTCACGCCCGCCTTGATGGTGTGGTTGCCCAGCACCTTCGTTACGTTGTCGAGAATCTGGTAGACATTCTCGTACTCATTGGTGGCGTAGAAGGTCGGCGAACCGAAGCCCGAGATTCCGGAGATGCCGAACGCGGGCAGACCGCCATTGTTGGTGGAGTAAGGGATGCCGCCCAGGCCAAGACCAGAAGCTGCGGTGGAGTTGTTAGCGTTTGAATGCAGACCAGCGAAGTGGCCGTAGTTATAGCCGAACCGGAATTCATTGGTGAGCGTGGGGGTGAAGATGTGGGTTTCGCTGCCGGCGAAGTTCTCACCGAGCTGAACGACCTGTCCCGTCGATCCGAAGCCACCACCGTCCAGCAGGGGTCCGAAGGGCGGCGGGTAGGAAGTCGGCTCGTGGTTATAGCTGTATCGGCCGAAGGCCTGGTCTTTGGAGCTGATGTTCCAGTCGGCACGCACGTCCCATTGGAACGTGTTGTCGTTCACGTTGTTCTGCGCCGTGAAGTTCGACCCGCTGAGCTGCTGGCCACCTGCCGGTGCGGCGCAGGTGCCTGTGCCGCCGGTCGCGCCCACGCCGATGTTCGGGCAGGGGAACAGGCTCAGGATTTTGAGAGCCACGGGATCAAGCTTCAGGCCGGCAACTTGGTCCAGACGATTTCCCGGGACGGGGGTGGTGCCTGTCGCCGTTGCGTTGGGCAGGAAGATCTGGCCGGCTGTGGCCTGACTTGCGGGGTTGGCAGAGAAGCCCGTAAGAGCCGTGTTCAACGACTCCGAGAAGTCGCCCGTACGCTGGCGAGCAGTGGGTACGCGAAGGCCCGTGGTCGTCTTGCCGAACACAATGCGGTTGGCTTCAAGATCGCCGAAGAGGAACAGCTTGTCTTTGAAGATGGGGAAGCCGAGCGTGGCGCCAAACTGGTTCTGGCGATACTTGGCGATGGGCACCGGTCCCTGGAAGAACTCGCGGACGTCGAAGGCGTCGTTGCGGACGTATTCCCAGAGCGAACCATGAATCTGGTTGGTACCGGATTTGATCGATGCGTTGACGACTGCACCGGCGGAGTGTCCGAACTCGGAGCTGTAGGAGCCAGTCTGCACCTTGAACTCGGCGAGTGCATCTGGCGGGGGGCGAACCACGTAGCTGGCGCCGTTGAAGAAGTCGACGACGTTCACGTTGTTGTCAACGCCATCCATGATGTAGTTGTTCTGCTCGGCGCGCTGGCCGTTGGCGTTGAAGTCGCCGCCTTTTTGGCCGCGTGCGCCGTTGGCCGGTGCGACACCAGCAGTGAGCTGTGCGATGAAGACCCAGTTGCGACCGTTGAGCGGGGTGTTGTTGATGGTTTTCGATTCGATGACCTGCCCGGTCGAACCTTCCTCGGTCTGGAGCAGCGGAGGAGCTTCGGTGACGGTGATGGTCGTGTTGCTCTCACCGGTCTTCAGCGCAAGGTTGACCTCGACGCGATCCTGGACATGCACCGCGATGTTTTCCTGCGTCGTGGTGGAGAAGCCGGGCGCTGTGACCGTGACCTTGTAGGTACCGATCTTGATCGGGGAAAAAACGTAGTTGCCGCTATTGTCCGTGTGAGTCTCAAGCGCGAGACCGGTGTCGATGCTCACCAGCTTGACGTCCGCGTTGGAGATGACGGCGCCGGTGGGATCCTGGATGATTCCGGTGATGGCGCCCTGGTCTGCCTGTGCCCACAGGCGGCCTGACCCGATCCCCAGAAGGATGGTAAGAACGAATAGCAGTGCTTTGATGTGTCTCATGTTGCCTCTCCAAGGTTTGCTTCTGTGGTGCGTTGTACGCTGGTTTTTGCCAACGGTTCCGGCGAGCCCAGCACACGGAACTTGAATCGATTCATCATGATGAATAGCTCATCCTGTGATATCGTTCAGCGCCCGATTGCGATGTAAATGTAACCGGTTGCAACGATAGGTGTGGGTACATCGGTTGTCAAGGGAATTAATCGAAAGGTGGATGATGTGGTCAACCCACCCGCCCGGCACGTTCGTCCAACGCAAACTCCGCACGCGGATTGACCAAAGCTGGCGCAATCGGTCGCCGTTTACTTTACGCGCTCCAAGCGCACCGAGGTGGCGTCGTAGTCGCCCCGCAGCTGAAATTGGATGCCCTCGCCCATCAGTTGCGAGCCGTTCCGCTCCATGGGCAGGCCCGGAACTTTGGCGGCGTCGAACGGAGTGAGGCGATAGGACGCCGCAGGATCGAGGCCCTCCAACCGAACCGGCGGGAAGGGCCGGCCGTAGTGCTGGGAGTGCAGGTAGGCGAAGACGACTGCCTGGGAGCGATCGGCGGAGACATACTGGACCGCGCTGGTTTCACTGCCTTCAGGCGCCAGCAGGCGATGCAGCTCTCCGAGCTGGACGATGGGGCGGACCTGTTTGTAATACGCCGTCAGGTTGGTCGCTGAGGTCATCTCCGCGTCGGTCCATTTATTCAGATTGCTGCCGATGCCTAGCGATCCGCTCATCGCGGACATGAAGCGGAAGGTCAGTGGGATGACGCGACCGTCGAGAAAGTTTGGGACATCCGTGACCCAGGCCATCATCAGGTTGGGTGAGTAGGCGTGGGTGAATCCATCCTGGATGGTGAGGCGGTCGAGCGCGTCGGTGTTGTCGGAAGGCCAGACTTCGTCGGTGTACTTCAGGATGCCGAGGTCGACGCGGCCGCCGCCGCCGGAGCAGGATTCGATTTCAAGCCTGGGGTGCTTTTTGCGCAGGTCGGCGAGGACGCGGTAGAGATTGTCGACGTACTTTACGTAGATTTCCTTCTGCTGGTCGAGGGGCACGGCGTCCCAGCCGGGCTCGGACCAGTTGCGGTTGTAGTCCCACTTGAGGAAGGCGATGTCGTTTTCGGAGACGAGCTTGTCGAGCCAGTCGAAGACATATTGGCGCACGTCCTCGCGAGCGAGGTTGAGCAGAAGCTGGTTGCGCGCTTCTGTGCGCGGGCGGCCGGGGAAGTTCATCGCCCACTCGGGATGTTTGCGGTAGAGGTCGCTGTCGGGGTTGACCATTTCCGGCTCTACCCAGATGCCGAAGTCCATGCCGAGCGCGTGGACGCGATCGATGACGGGCTTGAGGCCGTGGGGAAATTTCTTCGGGTTGACGTTCCAGTCGCCCAGGCCGGCGTGATCGGTGTTGCGCGCGCCGAACCAGCCGTCGTCGATGACCATGCGCTCGACGCCCAGCCTGGCGGCTTTTTCGGCGAGGGCGATCTGGCCGGGCTCGTCGACGGCGAACTCAGTGGCTTCCCAGGAGTTGTAAATGACCGGTCGCAGCCTGGGCGCGGGATGCTGCGGAAGGATCGCCTCGCGTTGGAAACGATGCAGGATGCGCGAAGCTTCGCCGTTGCCCTTGCCGGTGTAACCCGCATAGAAAGGGGGCGTTTCGAGCGACTGGCCGGCTGCGAGTGGGTAGGCGAAGTCGAAAGGATTGGTGCCGCCGGTGATGCGGAGCCGGTCGGCGTGGGTCTGCTCGATGGAGATGCGCCAGGAGCCGCTCCAGCCGAGCTCGCCGAACCAGACGGGGCCGGCGTTCTCGGTGGTTTCGCCGTGGCTGCCGATGGCGAACCAGGGGTTAGCCTGGTGGGATGTGCTGCCGCGGCGGCTTTCGAGAACGATGGTGCCGGGGTGGAGCGGCTGCGTCTGGAGCTGCCATTCGGCGCCCCAGCGGCCGGTCAGCGAGCTGAGTTCGTAGGTGGACCGCGGAGGCAGATTGAGCGCCGCGGATTCAGCCTGCTCGATGACGATCTTGTCGGTGCCGCGGTTCTCGATCCGCGACCAACGGGCGAGGACACCTTGCGGATACGCGTGGTAATAGAGCTTGACGAAGACGGGGGCCTGCGCGTCCTTGAGGGTGATTTCTAGCTCGTCGGTGCTGGCTTTGGCGTCGACGAATTCGAGGGCGAGCGATCGATTACCGTCGGGGAAGCTCACTTTGAGGGTGGGCTCGTAGGGCAGGCCGCCGCCCCAGCCGACGTATTCGAGCGGCGTGGAAGCGAGGCCGGGGTCGAAGGACGCGGCTTCGGGAAGCTGCTTTGGCGAAGCGAAGGCCGAGCCCTTTTCGAGCCTCGGCCCCCAGTACATGGTCTGCAGGGCTTTGTGGTCGTTGACGCCGAGGACATAGGTCATTTCGCCGGCGGTGATCTGCCAGACGTGCTGCGCGGCGTCGAAGCGAATGCTGGCCTGGAGCGCGGTCTGGGCGGTGCAGGCTGAGGCGAGCGTGCAGAATGCGAGCGAAGCGGCGATGCGATGGCAGGATTTCATTTCTGTCCCCATGCTCGTGCTGGACGTGTCTCCGGGTTGCTTTGCGGTCCGGCTTTCCGAGGAAGGAATGGGCAAGACCGAAGCGCTCGTGAGAAGATTCCACCGAACGAGTTTCTTTCTGTAAGCGGTTGCAAGATTACCAGATGCTCGGGCACATTTAAGAAGCACCAACGGAGTTTACGATGAGGAACGCCCCCCGCACCCTTGCAATCGCAGCGATTCTGCTCGGTTGCGCAGCTACCGCTTTCGCAGTCGACGCGCCCAGGATTGTGCATACCGACGGACGCTATGCGCTGCTGGTCGACGGCGCACCGTTCCTTGTGCTGGGTGCGCAGATCAATAACTCAAGTTCCTGGCCGGAGGTGCTGCCCAAGGTGTGGCCAGCGCTCGAAGCGATGCACGTCAACACCGCTGAGGCGCCCGTCTACTGGGAGCAGATGGAGCCGCAGCCGGGCAAGTTCGATTTCTCTACCGTGGACGCGCTGGTGATGGGAGCGCGCGAGCATCATCTGCATATGGTGCTGCTGTGGTTCGGAACATGGAAGAACGGCAACATGCACTATGTGCCGGAGTGGGTGAAGACGGACACGCGCAAGTATCCGCGCATGATCAATGCGGCAGGGGAGCCAATCGACGTGCTGTCGGCCAACTCGACCGCGAACCGCGACGCGGATAAGGCGGCGTTCACGGCGTTGATGAAGCATTTGAAGGGGATTGACGGTGAGCAGCACACAGTCCTCATGATCCAGGTAGAAAACGAGTCCGGCGGTATCGGCAGTCCGCGCGATTTTTCACCGGCGTCGAACAAGGAGTTCGCCGGCGAGGTCCCCGGGGACCTGCTGAAGGCGATGAAGAAGTCGAAGGGAACCTGGCGCGAAGTCTTCGCCGGCAAGGCCGACGAGACGTTTCAGGCGTACTACCAGTCGCGATACGTCAATGACATCGCGGCCGCGGGCAAGCGCGAGTTCGACATACCGATGTACTGCAACGTGTGGGTGTCCTACCCGGTAGCGGAACTGCCGGAGCGGCAGGTTCCTAACCCCGGCATCGGCTATCCGTCGGGCGGACCGGTGCAGGACATGATTGGGTTATGGAAGGCGTTTGCGCCATCTATCGACCTGATCGGGCCGGACATTTACAGCGACGATGCCGGATTCGTCCGCGAAATCATGACGACCTACCATCGACCGGACAATCCGCTCTGGATCCCAGAGATCGGGAAGGGCGACAACTATGCTCCGTTCTTTTTTTCGGCGCTTGGTATGGGCGCGATCGGTTTCTCGCCGTTCGGTGTGGATGCGACGGGTTGGAATCCGCAGGAGGGTGGACCGCAAGCCCACGGTGAAAATTTTGCCCTGATCTCGCCCATGAGCCGTGAGATCGCGAAACTCAATTACGAAGGAAAGTTGAAGACGGCCGTCGAGGACGCCGGACTTACTACGCAGGAACTTGACTTCGGTCCGTGGCAGGCTTCGGTGCGGTTCGGCTTTCCTCAGCCGGATGGACGCAGGCCGCCCGGAACCAAGGACCATCATGGGCGCGCTTTAGTGGCCCAGATCGGGCCGGACGAGTTCCTGGTGACGGGCATGGATGCAAGTGTGGCGTTCCATGTTCCGGGACGTCTGCCCGGTCTACGCATGCAGGTGCTACGCGCCGAAGAAGGCACCTACGAAAACGGAACATGGCACATGACCCGTCTGTGGAACGGCGATCAAACGGACCGGGGCCTCAATTTTCGACATCCCGGCGACGTTATCCGCATCCGCGTCGGCACCTTCTAACCATCTACTTAGCATTCAAAGGAAATCATGAAGCTCCGCTTAAACCAAGCCCTCTTAGCACTCTCTCCTGTCATGCTTTCGTGCGTCGCGCTGGCGCAGAGCACCACTCCGCCACCGGGTGCGGTACTACCCAATATCTTGTATGGCGCGGCGTATTACAACGAGTACATGCCGGCGGATCTTCAGCCGGGCCGGCTGGAAAAAGATGTCGCGCTGATGCATGAGGCGGGGATATCGGTGGTCCGCATGGGCGAGTCCACGTGGAGTTTGTGGGAGCCTGCCGATGGAAAATTCGAGACTGCCTGGATGGACCGCGTCGTCGATGCCATGGGGAAGGCTGGCATCAAGGTCATCATGGGAACACCCACCTATTCGATGCCTCCTTGGATGGCGAAGGCGCATCCGGAGTTCTACGCACGGCCGCTGGGCGGGGCCGCCATCGCCTATGGCATGCGCCAGAACATGGATACCGACAACCCGAAGTTCCGCTTCTACGCGGAGCGAGTGATCACCCGCATGGTGGCGCACTATAAAGACAACCCAACAGTCATTGGCTGGCAGATTGACAACGAGACAGGGTCAAACGGTGCTTCGAATCCAGACGTGTTCAACGGCTTCGTCAGTCACCTCAAGAGCAAGTTCAAAACTACCGACGCGCTCAACAAAGCGTGGTTCCTGAACTATTGGGGCGAGGATGTAAATGACTGGGCCGACATGCCCACGCGCGACAATGCGACGAGCACAAGCTACAAGCTGGAGTGGACTCGCTGGCAGCAGATGCGCGTCACCAACTACCTCGCCTTCCAGGCTGACCTGGTGCGGAAGAGTCGCCGGCCCGACCAGTTCGTCACCCAGGACTTCGGCTCCATGATGAAGATGGATGTCAACGAGCCAGAGGTCGCAAAGACTCTCGATGTGATCGCGAACAATCCGTATCACGGCACGCAGGACCACCTTGACGGCGCATGGCAGGCCATGCAGGGAGATTATTCGCGCTCGCTCAAGCACCAGAATTTTCTGGTGACCGAGACCAACGCGCAGACGCTCGGCTGGGACTCGGCCGGGCAGTTTCCGCCCTACGACGGGCAGCTTCGGCTGGACGTCTATACGGACATCTCCTCGGGCGCGAACATGGTGGAGTACTGGCACTGGCACTCGATCCATGCGGGTCAGGAGACCTATTGGAAGGGTGTTCTGAGTCATGATCTGGAACCGAACCGGGCTTATGCCGAGGTTACGAAAATCGCGCATGAGCTGAAGAAAGTCGGCCCCGAGATCGTGAACCTCAAGATCAAGAACCAGGTCGCCATTCTTTACAGTGTCGACAGCGCGAACGGTCTCAGCTTCATGCCTATCGAACGTCCCGAGGGCAACGGCTGGATTCCGGGCAAGGCGGCGGGCAGCTATAACGCCATCCTCTCGCAACTCCATCGATCGCTCTACGACTCGAACGTCGGCGCCGATTTCGTATTCCCGGACACGGCAGACTTCTCACAGTACAAGCTGCTGATTGTTCCGGCCCTGTATGTGTCGAACGACGCTCTGCTCAAGAGGATTTCCGATTATGTTCAGGGTGGCGGTCACGTCCTGATGACGTTCAAGAGCGGGTTCACCAATGAGAACTCCGCCGTGCGCTGGGAACGCGCACCCGGGCCGCTGCGCGAGGCCGCAGGCTTCACGTACCAGGAGTTCTCCAATCTTGAAAAGCCGCTCGCGCTGAAGGGCGACCCCTTCCACGCGGGTGCGGAGGACAACAAGGTCAATACCTGGGCGGAGTTCCTGCAACTCACCACAGCCAAGCCTCTCGCTACCTACGATCATCCGTTCTTCGGTCGCTGGCCTGCTATTACGCGAAATACCTTCGGTGGCGGAACCCTGACGTACGAAGGCACTATGCTTTCCGACAAGCTGCAACATGCGGTGATGCTCGACACGCTCCGCGACGCCGGGGTTGCTGCCACCGACGAGCATCTTCCGGCTAGCCTTCGCGTGAAGAACGGAACGAACCCCGCCGGCAAGCAATTGCATTTCTATCTGAACTACTCCAGTGCTCCGGTCACCTTTCGCTATGAGCAACCGGCAGCGCGAGACCTGCTTACGGGAAAAGCGAGCGCTACCGGCAGTGCAATGCAACTTGCGCCTTGGGACCTTGCCATTATGGAAGAAGACAAGTAAACGACAATTTAGGTTGAAGACGACATAGAAATTCCGAAGAGGGACATGATGATGGACGGTTTGAGCAAGATGAATCGCAGAAACTTTATCGCCAGCACGGGCGCTGTATTGGCCACCAGCACAGTGGCTTCCAAAGTGGTGGCACAGGGTATGAAGGCCGGCAGCGCAGGAGGCCGTCTGACGCTGCCCATCAATCGCGGTTGGCGCTACAGCCCGAAGAACGTAGCGGGCGGACACGCGCCAACGTTTGACGATTCTGCGTTTACGCGCGTCGTCGTTCCGCATACCAATGTGCGCCTTCCGTGGCACAGCTTCGATGAGAAGACCTACGAGTTCGTTTCTCTCTATCGCCGCCGCATCAAGGTTCCGGCAGCCGCGCGGGGCAAGCGTGTCTTCGTCGATTTCGAAGGCGTGATGACGGCCTCTACCGTCTACCTGAACGGCACGCGCCTGGGCGAGTATCGTGGCGGCTACACGCCCTTCTCGTTCGAACTCACCGAACACCTGAACGCGACCGGCGACAATCTGCTCTCGGTCGAAGTCGATTCGACTGAGCGCGCCGACATACCTCCTTTCGGCAACGAAATCGATTACCTGACGTTTGGTGGCATCTACCGCGAGGTCGCTCTGCGTATTGTGCCGCAGACGTTCCTTGAAAACTTCTACGCCCGCACGCAGAACGTGCTGGGCGGCAGCCCGTCGGTTGCGGTGGAATGCTTCCTGGACCGCGCACCCGGGAGCCGCCCTGGGGCTCTGTCTTTACACGTCGAGTTACGTCATAAAGACGGTAAGGTCGTGGCCACGGGGACCCAGAAGGTCTCGGACCCGGCAGTTTCAGAGCACCACGAGGCCGACGCTGATCAGGCCATGGGCGCGCTGACTCCGCCGACACCGCTGCCGAACTCCTACACGGTCAACCTGAGCAACCTGGGCAAAGTAGACCTCTGGGACCTCGAGCAGCCTAACCTCTACACGGTGCACGTGCATTTGCTCGAGAACGGTGAAGTGATCGATGAGGACCATCGGCGTATCGGCTTCCGTGAAGCTACCTTCACGCCGCAAGGCTTCTCGCTCAATGGCAAGGTCATCAAGTTGCATGGGCTCGATCGCCACCAGACGTTCCCCTGGGTGGGGCAGGCTATGCCGGGCCGGGTGCAGCGTCAGGACGCAAAAATTCTGCGCCACGATCTGCACTGCAACATTGTCCGCACGTCGCACTACCCGCAGTCGAGGCACTTTCTCGATGCGTGCGACGAGATCGGCCTGCTGGTGCTCGAAGAGATACCGGGTTGGCAGCATATCGGCAATGCCGCCTGGCAGGAAGTCGCAATCGACAACGTGCGTCGCATGGTGCGCCGCGACTGGAACCACGCGTCGGTTATTCTGTGGGGCGTTCGTATCAATGAGTCGCGCGACAATCACGACTTCTATGTCCGTACGAATGCCGTGGCGCACGCACTCGATACCAACCGTCAGACCGGCGGCATACGCTACTTTCAGGAATCCGAGTTCCTCGAAGACGTGTTCACGATGAATGATTTTGGCTGGCCGCTGAAGGCGCCGAATCATCCGCGCTATTTGAACACGGAGTTCGTCGGCCATACGTTCCCCACCAAGACGATCGACAGCAAGGAGCGACTGCAGGAGTTCGTGGTGCATCATGCGCGTGTTCACGATACGCTGGCCTCCGACCCGCAGTACGCGGGCGGCATTGGATGGTGCGCGTTCGACTACAACACCCATGGGAACTTCGGCTCAGGCGACCGCGTCTGCTATCACGGTGTGATGGACATGTTCCGCACGCCGAAGTCGGCCGCTGGCTTCTACAAATCCATGTGCGAGCCGGCGGAGGAAATCGTGCTCGAGCCCGCATTCCACTGGGCGCGCAATGATGAATCGACGGGCTTTACGACGGCCATGATCTCGTCGAACTGCGATCACCTGAAGCTCTTCGTCGGCCATGGGAAAGAGTTCCGAATGGTGGCAGAAGGCGACGCGGACCGCAAGCAGTTTGCGCACCTCAAGTACCCACCGTTCAACATCATGCTGGGCGAACAGCTGCGCAACTGGGGCGACCTGCGTATTGACGGCTTCATCGGCGGCAAGCAGGTGGTGTCGAAGACGTACTCCGGTCAGGGCTATGACCACGCGTTCGAGATGCTTCCCGACGACACGGCCCTGATGGCCGATGGAGCGGACACAACCCGGGTCGTGCTGCGCGTCAACGATGAGTTTGGACGCATTCGGCCGTTTGCCGCGGATGGCATTCGGTTCGAACTGGACGGACCTGCGGAGATCATCGGAGACAATCCGTTCGGTCTGGTCGGCGGCACGGGAGCCATCTGGATTCGCGCGAAGGAGCAGGCTGGAACGGTGACGTTGCGGGGAATACATCCCCACCTCGGAACCTCCACGGTTGATTTTCAACTCAGCGCCGTACCGCCCGAAACCGCGTAGTGGAGTGCCGGTCGCGACCGTAAAAGGCTTTTGCAGAGCTGTTGCTTTTTCGGTCGCGATGCTGGTGCTGACAGCGGGCGCGCCATCCAGGTCTTCAGGCTGACTTAACCTCGCGGGAGCAGAATGGAGGCATGAGAGACTCACGCGTATTCGTCGTTCTTGCCACCGCAGCAGTATTTTCCGGGGGTGTAGCCGCTTCCGCCGCAGAGCATCACATTCCCTGCAACGCACTTCCCCGCGCCGTGCAAGCGAGCAGCAAGGCCCTTACCCAGGGAGCGGAGGTTCGCGGCTGCGTGAAGGACGTGTCCAAAGGCGCAACCACGTATGAGATGGAGTTGCAGGTTGGCGGCAAGAGCAAGGACATCACTTTCGACGACAAAGGGACCGTTCTCGAGGTTGAAGAGCAGATCGACGCCAGTGCGCTTCCGGCCAGCGTCGCAGCTGCGCTGCGCACTGCGACGAGCGGAGGCAAGGTGGGCAAGATCGAGTCGCTTGCTCGCGGTGGAACGATCGTGAGCTATGAAACGGTGATCACCCGCGGAGGCAAGCGCAGGGAAGTAGCCTTCCGTCCCGATGGCTCTGCCATGAAGGCCGACTGACCGTGTAGCGCGTTCACACCTTCAAGCGCGGGAAAGACGTAATGCGGAGCTTGGCCGCGGCATAGGGCACAAGCGTGATGATCTCTTCGGACTCATCGCTTGCAACCGGACTCGCGGGCACCTCTTCGGCAACGCCATCCACTGCCCGCCACTGCGGCACTTTGCGGACCGGAACCTGCAGCTTCACGGGGGTCGACTCGCGCGCAAAGGGAGATGCGCCGACGGCAGCCCGCTCTACTCGAAGTTCGCTCGCCGCGTGGTCGTCGACGGCCAGGGCGTAGTTCCACGCGGTCGATGGAAATACCTGCCAGTCCGCCGTGAGGGTGCGGTCTCTCAGCTTCACCCAGTTCTCTCCAATGGGAAACGAAAACACCAGCGGCCCGCGTTCCATGGAACCCGAACCCTGATAGCCGATGGCGAGCCGGGGTGTCATGGGAAAGGTGATCTCCACTACGTCCCCCGACTTCCATAGCCGTTCGATCTTGGCGAAGCCAGCCCTTGAGTGGGCGTCGGTGGAGATTCCGTTCACCGTCACGGAAGCGTGCTTTGCCCAGCCGGGGATGCGAAGGCGAAGCGGGAAACGCAGTGGCTTCGCGGGATTGATCGCGATCCGAATGGTCCCGTCGAACGGATAGTCGGTCTGCTCGGAGAGGCGAACTGTTGTCTCGCCAACCTGTGTATGGACCTCACAGGGCGAGTAGGCAACCGCGACCAGCCCGTCGTCCGCAGATGCCATCCACAGGCCAGCGACAAACTTTGGCCAACCCTGATGGAAGTTGGCTGTACAGCAACCGAAGTTCGGTTCCAGACCGAAGAGGTTCGATTCTGGCCCATCGGTCGTCCACGGCTTGTTGTGCAGACTGACCTCTACCTGATTGGGTTCCTGGTTGTACTGGTGCGCCCACATGTCGTCGGTAAAGGTGCCGGGCAACGCGTTGAACGCCAGCCGTTCCAACCGGTCGCCCAGTTCTGGGTCGCCCAGGATGGCGATGGACTGTTCGAGCGAATACATCGCTTCGACTACTGTGCACAACTCCGAACCCTGCGAGGGATTCCGTCCTGCAAGATGCTCGTCGCAAGAGAACATGCCGTTCGGCAGCCCATGGAAGCGGTCGAGCGTGTCGAGCATCTGCCGCAGGCCGGCGCGGTCCTGCGCGCTGCCGGTGAGCAGCGACCATACCGGAGCAGCCTTGATCGCCTGTCCATTGTTGACGCCGTGCGACGCCAGCGCGAAGTCTCCCAGCCCGTCCTCGTGCTTCGCCTTGAGCAGATCGCGGGTGACCGGCTGAGTGAATGGAAACTCTGCGAAGTTCCGCTGCCAATCGAACCCCTGCGCGTGCAGCAGACGCACCAGATCGAGCAGTTTCGGCTCTCCGGTGCGGTTGTAGAGCCAGATAGCGACCAGCGCGTTGTCCTGCCAGCGAAATTTGCCCCAGTCGCGCAACGGGCGAAGTGGCAAAGCCTGAAGCTGGTGCGCGAAGTAGCGACTCATCAGCGGTATGACCCGCGGGTCGCCGGTCACCTCGTGAAACTGTGCCAGCACTTTCAGCATGACCATGCGTGGCCACCAGTCGTCGTTCTTGGCTGGGCCGAACATGCCAGTGGGCGCCTGGCTGGCAAGCGTCCAATCGAGGAACTTCTTTGCCTTGGCCTTGAGGTGCGCGTCGTCCAGCAGGTAGGCCAGCGGCAACAGGCCGTCGAGGAAGTAGGGCCCGCGCTCCCACGACTCCCCCGTGCCGCCGAGCCAGCCGCTGTTGGGGCCGACGTCGGCCCAGGTTTCGTCCAGATGTCCGCCCAGGCCGTTGGCTTGAATGAGAAGCTGCCGCCTGAGCCAGCCGGACGGGCGGACGCAGCCGAGGGGAAGCGGGTTGAACGCATTCGGAGCCAGCGGCGCGCGGTTCTTGACCGCCTTAGAGGTTTCCGCGCCAGGGTCATTCGCCGGTGTATCGAGCGGCGCGCCGTAGCTTGATGGGTTCAACGCGAAGCCTGTCGCGGCCCCCGCAAGAACCTTCAACGCGTCTCTGCGTCTGAGCGATGTCATCGGTTGAGACTAACGGGCTGAAGAGTGAGCCGGCAAATGAGCGCTTGCGCCCCTGCGCAGAAGGATGGGCCGCGCTTCAGTCTACTGATCAGACCGTGTACTGTGGACTCGTCACCAAAGTGCCTGGAGCGGAAGCGATGAAGACGGTACACACCCCTGCGGCAGGCGCCGCACAATTCTGTCGCAATATGCTGGTCCTCTTTGTGGTAATTCTTGCCGCTGCGCTTTCCGCGGCAGGTGCGCCTGTTCGTCTGCGTTGCAACGCGCAAGACCGGCCCCTGGGCATCGACACTGCCCAGCCGACGCTTTCGTGGCAGAGCGACAGCGCGGAGCAGGACTGGAAGCAAACGGCCTATCGCCTCCGGGTGGCGAGCACGGCGATACGGGCGCTGTCTGGCCAGGCCGACGTATGGGACAGCGGCAAGCAGGATTCCGCGGCATCGGTCGACATTCCCTATCGAGGCCCCGCGCTGGAATCGCGCCGCCGCTATTTCTGGTCGGTTGAAGTGTGGGACAGCAAGGGTCGCACGGCGAAACCGCTGCAAGCCGCGTGGTGGGAGATGGGGTTGCTCAAGCCTGCGGACTGGAGCGCGCGCTGGATAAGCGGCACAGACCACGGCAAGGACGATACCGCAGGCATGCACTGGCTCTGGTTGCCAGGGCAGGATGCTCTGCACGCAGCGCCGCGCACCACAGCGACCTTCCTGCACCACTTGCAGCTCAGCTCGAAGCCCGTGCGAGCCACGCTTTCGGTGGCGGCCCGCGGTGACTTTACTGTCACAGTAAACGGCGTTACCACCGGGCATAAGAGAAACTGGACGGCCTTCGACAACGAAGACGTTTTACCCCTGGTGCACGCGGGCAGCAACGACCTGGCCGTCGTAGTCACGACCCCGGCCGCCGAACGCGGAACGCAGGATGGGTCGCCGGCGTCCAGCACCGTCCCAGCCGGCTTTGCCGCGCTGATCCGTCTGGAAATGCCGGACGGGTCTATCCGGCGTATCGTCACCGGCGATCCAAGTGATCAGTGGCTGGTGAGCCGCGACTCGGGAGCCGAAGCACGGCCCGCGCAAGTCGGCGCGGAACTCGACGACCCGCGCATGGGCGCCACTCCCGGTGTGCCGGCGCAGCCGGCCTCGCTTCTACGCTCCGGCTTCACGCTGCGCAAGCCGGTTGCCCGCGCGCGGCTGTACATCACCGCTGCCGGCACTTATCAGGCGACCATCAACGGCCGCCGCATCGCTCCCACCGAGCTCACACCGGGCTTCACCGATTATCAGAAACGCATCGCTTATCAGACGTACGATGTGACTCCCATGCTTGTCCCCGGCCGCAATACCCTTGGCGCGCTGCTGGGCGATGGCTGGTATCGCAGCCCGCTGCTCTGGAATGGGACCCACGCCTTTCCCGGTGCCGTTCGGCTACTCGCCCAGCTTGAGGTGCGCTACGCGGACGGCAGCAGCGAAACCATCGCGAGCTCACCGGAGTGGAAGACGGCCAGTTCCGCCGTTCTGAGCTCCTCTATCTATGCCGGCGAAACCTACGATGCGCGTCTCGAGCAGCGCGGATGGGACAGGCCTGCTTTCGACGTGTCCAAGTGGCAAGCAGCCACCGCCGCCGCGGCGCCCGAAGCTGCTATTACGGCCCAGATCGGCGCTCCCGTACATCTGGCGCTGACTTTGAGTCCGAAATCGGTGCGCCAGCTTGCCAATGGCGACGCGGTCTTCGACATGGGTCAGAATATGGTGGGCTGGGCGCGCCTGCGCGTTACTGGGCCCGCGGGAACAACCGTAAAGATGCGCTTTGCGGAGCGCCTGAACGCCGACGGCAGCATTTACACCGAGAACCTGCGCAACGCGGAAGCGGAAGATAGTTACACGATGCGCGGCGGAGGGCCTGAGGTGTACGCCCCTCACTTCACGTTCCACGGCTTCCAGTATGTGCAGGTGTCCGGGTTGCCGCAGAAGGCGGTGGTCGCGATGCTGACGGGCGAGGTCCTAAACAGCTTGATTGGCGAGCCCACGGGCCGGCTCGAAACATCGAGTGCACAGGTCAACCGCATGTGGAACCTCGGCGTCTGGGGCCAGCGCGGCAACTTCCTCAGCATTCCTACCGACTGCCCACAGCGTGACGAGCGCCTGGGCTGGATGGGGGATGCCGGGAACTTCTGGCGGACCGGCAGCTTCAACTTCGATATTGCTGCCTTCTCCGCAAAGTTCATGCAGGACATCGTGGACGCGCAGACCGCAGCGGGTGCCTATACCGATGTTTCGCCCAACCTGCTTGGACCCAGGCCCGGCGCTCCGGGATGGGGCGACGCCGGCATCATCGTTCCGTACACTACGTGGCTGCAGTACGGCGACAGCCACATCATCGAGGCGAACTGGGCGTCGATGGAGCGGTGGATGGACTTTATCGAAAAGAGCAATCCGAACTTCCTTCGCGAGCGGGAGCTTGGGGCAAACTACGCGGACTGGCTGGCTCCCGACCAGGCGACGTCCAAGGCGCTGGTGGGCACGGCGTACTGGGCGATTGTCGCCGAAATGATGCGCGATATGGCCACAGCCACCGGGCATGATCCGGGCAAGTACACGGCGGTCTACGACCACATCCGCGAGGCCTATCGCAAAGCGTATGTACGCACGGATGGCAATGTGCTCGGCGATACGCAGACCAGCTATGTGTTGACGTTATACGCGGGTCTTGCGCCGGAAGGGATGCGTCCGGCGATGACCGACAAGCTGGTCGCAAACATCAAGGCTCACGACGGACATCTTACGACCGGCTTTCTGGGCACGCCGTTTCTGCTTTTCGCGTTATCCGATAACGGCCGCACCGATGCTGCGTACGACCTCTTGCTGCAAACCACCTACCCCTCCTGGGGCTACATGGTTTCCAAGGGTGCAACCACCTGGTGGGAGCGTTGGAACGGCGACTCCGGCGACCCGGCGATGAACTCCTACAATCACTATTCCTTCGGGTCGGTGATGGCCTGGGTGTACCAGGACGCGGTGGGGATCGATACGAGCTCCGCGCATCCGGGCTTTGAACAGATCGAGCTTCATCCGCACTTCAGCACGAAGCTAGACTACGCGAAGGGCGAGTACGATTCAGCCTACGGAACCATCGTTTCCGGATGGAAGCGATTGCCCACCGGCAAGATCGGCTGGACCGTTACGGTGCCTGCCAACACGTCGGCTCGGATCTCGCTCCAGTCAGGTTGGAAGCTTCTGGGCGGCGTATCTACAGTGCCATCGACTACAGACCCGAGCACCGTGCAGGTCGGTTCCGGCACGTATCGGTTCGAGGCCGAGCAGAAAGAATAGGGCCGATCATTTAGGCCGCAGAGAGCTGCTACGACGCAGAGAGCTCTTGCAGGACGCAGAGAGCTTGCAGGACGCGGAGAGCTTCCAGGAGGCGGAGAGCTTCTAGGAGGCGGAGAACTTGGCCGCCAGGTCCTTCGCGATCAGGTCGCCGTGAAAGCGCCCGTTCTCGATGAAGATCTCGTTCGTGCGCTCACCCGCGACGATTACACCGGCGAGATATATTCCAGGTACGTTCGACTCCAACGTGTCCAGGTTGCACACGGGGCAGCGTGCATTTTCTGCATCGAGCGTCACGCCGAGCGATTCGATAAAGCGAAAATCCGGATGGTAGCCCGTCAGTGCGAACACGAATTCGTTGGAGATGGTCCGGTCGCCCTGGGGTGTAGCGAGTGTGACCGTATCGTGCTCGATGCTGGTGACCGTGGTGCCAAAGTGTGCGGTGACCTCGCCGTTCTTGATGCGGTTCTCGATGTCCGGTTTGATCCAGTACTTGATGTGCCGGTGGAGCTCCGTTCCGCGATGCACCAGCGTGACGCGGGCTCCGTGCCTCCACAGATCGAGGGCGGCGATCGCCGCAGAGTTCTTGCCTCCGATGACCAGCACGTCCTGCGCGAAGTATGGGTGCGGCTCGTGATAGTAGTGCTTGACCTTGGGAAGGTCTTCGCCCGGGATATTCAAGTAGTTTGGCAGGTCGTAATAGCCGGTTGAGACCACCAGCTTGCGGGCGCGGTGTGTGAGCCTGCGTCCGAATCGGTCGGTGGTCAGCACCTCAAATGCGCCGTCCGAGCCCGCTACCGAGTCCACATTCTGATACTGCCGCACGTCCAGCCGATAGTGGTCGGCGACCTTACGGTAATACTCGAGTGCCTCGGACCGCGTCGGCTTCTGGTTGGGGGAAGAGAACGGCATGTTGCCGATCTCCAGCAGCTCTGGCGTGGTGAAGAACGTCATGTGGGCCGGATAGTGGAAGAGCGAGTTGGTCAGACAGCCTTTGTCCACCAGGGCCACGCGCAGGCCGAGTTTTTGCGCGGCAATGCCGCACGCCAGCCCCGTCGGCCCCGCACCCACTACAAGAACATCCACGACTGCTTCGACCTGCTCGCTCATACCTTCATTGTATGGATGCGCGTGGGTCCAGTTTGATGCTGCTAAACGTCGATCGCAACCAGCTTGTGGCTGATCGCGAACAGCGCCAGTTCCAGGCGCGTGCTGACGCCGGTCTTGTCGAAGATGTTCGAGAGATGCCTCTTCACTGTTTCCTCGGAGATGGTGAACTGCTTGGCGACGTCCTTGTTGGAGCAGCCTTCGACGATGCACGTTACGACTTCGAGCTCGCGCGGCGTCAGCCCGAAGGTCTTCTTTTCCGGCACGGCAGCTGCCTTCGCCATCAGGGCATGCAAGGCGGTCAGCAGATTGGCGACGCGCTGCCCACCGATCCAATAGTCGCCCGAGAGTACGGCGCGAAGACTCTCGCCCAGATCGCCTGCGAAGGAGTCTTTGAGCACAATACCGCGCGCGCCAATCTGCAGCGCTTCGATCACCTGCTGGGTGGTGATGCTGCTGGTCAACAGGATGATCTTGACCCGCGGCGACCGCGTCATGATAGCGCGCATCGCTTCGAGGCCAGGCAGTCGCGGCATGGAAAGATCGAGCAGAAGGATGTCCGGCTCGAGTTCGAGCGTCTGCGTGATGGCAACGTCGCCGTCTTCGGCTTCGCCAACTACTTCGAACCCTTCTTCGGCGTGGAGCATGTTCTTGACGCCAAACCGGACCACGGGGTGATCGTCTGCCACGACGATACGAATGGGTGATTGCGGGTTGCGCGTTTGCACGCGGAGCGGCGAGCCAGTCGAGCTTGGCGCAGTGGTCGAGCTTATTTTTGTCGCGATTGCCATTGTTGGCCCTTCTTTCTCTGAAGCGTCTTCACGCTATCGGCGATCCCTGCTGACCTGTACCAAAGGTGGATCCAATCGAACTTCCAGAATACGACGAAGCTGCTCCAATGCGCGGTCCAATTCTGGCAGCAGGTGGGCACTCAGCAGCCCTTGGGTCTCGAGCCTGCCGGCGATCGCATGCAAATCGACCGCCCCGAGCATCCCTGAGGCACCTTTCAGAGCATGCGCTTCGCGCGTAAAGGCGTCCTTATCGTCAACCTCGACGGCGCGGCGCATTTTCACGAGGCGTTGTGCAGCATCCTCCAAAAGCATGCCGTACATGGCAGCCAACTGGTCCGGCCCCATCACTGTGGACAGCTTGTCGTATACCGCCGGGTCCAATGCCGCGCCCTGAAGACTGTCCGGCTCCGGCTGCAGGCTTGCACCAGAGGTTACTGGCCGCCGGCGCTGCGCTCGAGCACGTTCCAATGCGTCGTGGAAGTCATGAAGATTGATCGGTTTGCGCACGAAGGCGTCGAAGGTCTGCAGCTCCTCCAGGGTGGGTTCGCTGGCGCTCATGGCGATCAGCAGCGTGCCAGGCGGGAGAGCTCTTCTGAGCTTCTCGGCCAATTGCGGACGAGCTTCCCCTGGGATATTCAAGTCTGTCAGAACGATCGCGGGTCGTGCGACAAAAGCGGTGGCGGCCAAATCCGCGAGGGCAGCCTCGCCGGACTCTGCGGCGGTGACGTTGTACCCTTCGGTGGCCAGAAGGAGCGGCAACAGATCCCGCATCACAGCGTCGTCGTCGATCACCAGCACGCTTTCGTTCTTCATCGCGGTTTCTGCAGAGCCTACGTTCACACAGGTTGGATGCAGACGGCAAGCGGCCGCATTTGGTTCCGCTGAAAACCGGGCGCGGACATTGGTACAGTAGGTGCCATGCACGACGACAGCGAGCAGCCGCAGAGGCACGCGTTCGACGCCCGACTGGATCGGTTGGAAGCAGACATGCGTGCCCAGCGCGAAGAAATGGGCGCCTTGCGAACCCTCCTGCAGCGGATGGTCACGCAGGGGATCGTCACGCAGCCGCTTGCCTCGCAGCCGCTTGCCCGCCCGGCGAACGAGCCTCTGCAGGTGCCGACGGAGACCCGGCAAGCGCGGCCCGTGGCAACCGACAGCGCGGCCACTTCGCCTGCCCGCCGCTCCGTTGAAAACCGTATCGGGTCGCAACTCTTTAATCGGATTGGCATCGTTGCGTTGCTGGTCGGCGTCGCACTGTTTCTCAAGCTCGCGATCGACAATCATTGGATCCACTTCACCCCGACTGGACGCGTTCTTGCCGGGCTGCTCGGGGGCGCAGGCCTGGTGCTTTGGTCCGAACGCTTCCGTCGGAAAGGGTACGCGCCGTTCTCGTACTCCCTGAAAGCTGTGGGTACCGGCACTCTGTACCTTTCGTTGTGGGCTTCGTTCCAGATGTACCACCTGCTTCCGGCCAGCGTGGCGCTCGCCGCCATGATCGCCGTAACTGTGTGGAACGCCGTTATGGCCTGGGCGCAGGACTCCGAGCTGCTGGCGGCCTACGCCTTGATCGGCGGCTTCGGTACGCCGGCGCTGCTGGGAACCGGCGGAAATCATGAGGTATTCCTCTTCACCTACCTGCTGGCGATGGACGTTGCTGTCATCCTGCTGCTGGTGCGCAAGCCCTGGCAGCGTCTCCTGCTGGGCTCGTTTCCGAGCACTGCACTGTACTTTATCGGCTGGTATACACGCTTCTTTACGGAGGATAAGTCTGGCCTGACGGCTTTGTTCGCCATACTGCTTTCCGCACCCTTTGTTGCGGTGGCGCTGGTGGGTAAGCAGCGCGAAGAGGCGAGCGAAGGTGTGCTCGCTCCGCTGGCTGCGGCGGCATTTCTCGCTGCTGGATTGTACTCCGTGCTCGAAGACAGCCACCGCCACGGGTGGCTACCGTGGGTCGCGGTGGTGCTCGCCGCCTTCTACCTTGCGCTGATGCGCGCGCGCCGCAGCACGGTCGCCGAGGCCGTCCACCTGGCGATCGCGGTCGTTTTCCTCACGATCGCCATCCCGCTCAAAGCGGAAGGACGCTGGATTACTATCGGCTGGCTGGCGGAAGGCGTGGCGCTGATCGGCGTAGCTGCGATGGTTCTGAAGGCCCCTGCCGTGCGCAGGGTGCGCAGCGCCCTTCGCTGGCTTGGCTGCACTGCACTCGCGCTGGGCGTGGCAGGGTCGCTCGTTGGCGGTCTCTCTCTCTTTGGCCCGCGGTACGTCCCGCCCAGTGCCTTCTTCAACCGCGACTTCGCCACCCAGGTGTGCGCCGCGGTGGCCCTCGCTGTTGGTGTCTGGCTCGCCCGGAAAGCGGCTGCGCTTCATTCTGCCAGCGGCGCCGGACGAATCGAACCCTGGATGGAAACGGCCGCGGGGTGTTTGCTGGGGTTCAACCTGCTGCTGCTGTCGACGGTCACGCACCAGATCGCCCTCTACTTCCACTCGCTACCCACGGGAGAAGCCGGTTTTGCGCAGGCTTTCACCATCTCTGCGTGGCTGATGCTCTACGGCGGCGCTCTGCTGGCCGCAGGATTCTGGCAGCGCATCGCGTTCGTCCGCTGGCAGGGCTTGATCCTGCTGGTCTTCACCATCGCCAAGGTCTTCCTCTACGACACGCGCAATCTCAGCTCGATCTACCGCGTCCTCAGCTTCTTCGCGCTCGGCGTTCTGTTGATGGCCGTCAGCTTCGCCTACCAGAAAGACTGGTTGAAACTGCGCGACGACACCCCGGGGGCAGCACTATGAAGTCGCTCCTGCTGGCCATCGCAATGCTGCTGATGCAAGGCGGCTATCAGGCGAACGTTGACCATTCTGAAGAGGTGGACGCCGCGCCGGCGCGCTTCCACTTCGAGCGCGCGCTGGAGCTTCCGCCAGCCTCCCACGGACAAGCGTGCGCCATTATCGACGACGCCGTTTACGCGCACTCCAGTGGACGATTGAACGACCTCCGCATTTACACCTCCGGAGACATCACGTCCGGAGACATCACTTCCAGAGACATGGAAATTCCTTTCGCCCGGACCGAAAGCCGTGAAGCCGGGCAGCAGGAAGAAGCCGCGCGAATCCTGAACCTCGGCAAACAAGGCGCGTCCATAGCGTTCGACGTAGCCATGCCGCAGCGTCCGTACACCGAGGTCGACCTCGATCTTAACGCCAGTGACTTTTATGCGACGGCCCACGTATGGGGAGAACAGAATGCGGCCGCCGCGCGCACTGACCTCGGTCAGTTCGTCTTGTTCGATTTGCGCTCCCGCGGCCTCTCCCGGTCCACCACGCTGACGCTGCAGGAATCCAGCTTTCCACTGCTCCACGTGGAGATCAAGGTCACACCTTCACCGGGCAGCGACGGCAGGCTGCTGACCCCTGAGATGGTGCGCGGGGCCATAGTCCCCCCCAGCCGCGAGGCCCAGACCCTTTACACCACCGTGGCGGCTGCCAACGTCATCGCACAGACAGGCAGGTTCTCGGTTGCGACGCTTCACGTCCCGGCGCATGTGCCTGTCGAAAGAGTCCACTTTGTGCTTGCGCCCGATTTCCGGCGCGACTTCCTGCGAACTGTAACCATCTCCGCGCGCCCCGACCTGGCTGACGCGATAGGAAGCGCCGAGTCCGTCGAAGGAGAAATCGAGCGTGTCAATCGGCCCGGCAGTGCGGACGGGATTCCCGCCATCCGCAGCGAGCGGCTCGCGGTGGAGGCCTTGCTGGCGTCATCGCTGCGTCAGTCCGCCACCGTCACCGTCAGCGTGAACAACGGCGACGACGCACCGCTCGGTCTCCGCGCCGTCGAGCTGCAGATGCGGCAACGCGCCCTGTGCTTCGACGCCCAGCCCGGAGCACGCTACGTCCTTCGTTACGGATCGGCCTCGTCCGTGCGTTCCCCCGCGTATGACTATGCCCGTCTTTTCCACGCCAGCCCGAGTCCGGTCAGGGTTTCGCTGGGCACGGAAGCGCCGAATCCGAAGTTCCGCGACGAGGTCCTCCAGCGCTCCTATGTGGATCGACATCCGGAGGTACTCTGGGTAGCGCTTCTGCTGGTCATCGGGGTGCTCGGCACGGTCGCGCTTCACAATGCACGCCGCGTCGGAAGGCCCCAATGATGGGGCGCAGTGTCCATCTTGCAGCGGTTCTTTTGCTTGGGCTGCTGCCGGCCTTTCGAGCGTCCGCGCAAACTGCCGCCGTTGCTCAGCCGCCTGCTCAGCCGCCCCTGGTCGAAGGCAAACGCGCTCTTGCCGACAAACACTTTGGGGGCGCGAAAGCGATTTTCGCCGCCTATTTCCTCACTCATCCGACCGATGTTCAGGGCGAGCTGGGGCTCGCCGACGCGCAACTCGGCCTGCACGAGTACGAAGCCGCCGAACTGCACTACCGCCACGTCGTCGCCGCGCAGCCGTTGCTCTGGGCCGCGCACAAGAACCTCGTGATCGTCGAAGCTGCGCTCGGCCGTTGGGACGACTTCGATGGCGAACGCGCCGTTTTGCGAGCAGCGCGCCAACGCGGAGATGCGGGTCTGAGCCCTCGTGACATCGACGTTATCGACGTCCTGAACGTACGCGGACAGCGCTGGATTGTGCGCGACTACTTTGAGCCTCTCGGCCGCACTCGCACGCGCTACAATTTCGAGCGGTTCTCTGCCAGCGGCCGCGTGCTGGCCTACATTTCGCTCGAGTCGGCCGAAGCTCTGCTGCAACCCCTGGGTTCAGGCGCAGTGGCGGTCGGGTCAGCGCCGAAAAACGTGTCGAAAGCAGAACCGCTCGCACTGGACTGGTACGACGGCAGGGCCCATGGAACGATCGAGAAGTACACGACGGAGCCCAGCTACGAACGGGTGCGGCGGGACGCGATACGGTGGCTGCAGAAAACCAGAATAGTGTCGCCTGGAACACAGTAAGGCCAAAGGAGGAAACGACATGTGGAAGGTTTTGTGGTGTCTAGCCCTGTTCGTGGAAGCCGCTCAAGTCGGCCTGGCGGAGAACATTCCGGCGACTGGCAGCAACGTGACGATCGCGAAATCAGCTCCCGGCAGCGATCCCATGGCGGTGGGCAAAGCGGCGCTCGCCAAGGAGGACTATGCGAGTGCGCGCACGTTCTTCGAGAGGTATTCCAAGGACAATCCAAACGATTTCGAGGCCCTGTTTCTACTTGCCAACGCTGACTTAGGTTTGAGGAACTTCGCCGCCGCGGAGCTTGGTTTTCGAGCGGCGCTGGCCCTGAAACCCGACCAATTGATTGCGCACAAAAGCCTGGTGATCGTGTACGCCGAATCGGGGCGATGGAAGGAGTTCGACGCGGAACGCGCGGTGGTTGCCGCAGCCGAGGCTGCCAAGGGGCCGGGCGTGACGACCGCGAGCTTTCAGAGCGACGTCATCGACGTATTTGAGGTGAATGGCGACCGCTATATCGCGCGCGAATTTTATCAACTCGCGGGTCATTTCCATACCCGCTATCGCTTTGTGCACATCGGTCCAGACGGCAAGATCCTGGCGTGGATCGACTGCGAGTCGGACGATGTTGATCAGGCATCTTTTGCCAAGAACCACCCGAAGGAAGCGGCGGAAGGTAAACGCAGCTTTTCGCTCGATTCCTACACGGCACCGTCCATGCAGCCCAACGGACAGCAGACTCAGACCCACGCTACGTTGAAGTTCTATGCGGACGGCGAACCAACGTATGAGGCGGTGCGAGCGGATGTCATCAAGGCCGTGGGCGGTAAATCGGGAGCGATAAGCTCAAGTGGCTTGAACGCCAAGTAGCGGTTTTACCGCAGCGCCGCATCCACTTCCGCGTAATAGCTGGGCGCCTTCAAAATCTCCCGGGGCTTCGAGCCATCCGCCGGCCCTACCAGGCCGTCGCGCTCCATCATGTCGATCAGGTGCGCTGCGCGTCCGTAGCCGATGCGCAGCCGCCGTTGCAGGAGCGATGTGGAAGCCTTGCCAAACTCGAACACCAGCCGCACTGCATCGTCGAAGAGCGCATCGTTCTCCTCGCCTTCGTTTGCGCTGCCCCCTTCAACATTGCCCTTGTCGTCCTTGGGCGCTTCCAGGAAGCCCTCGGCGTATTGGGCTTCTCCCTGGGCGCGCCAAAACGCGGTGACGGCGGAGATTTCTTTTTCCGTGACAAACGGCGCATGGACACGCTGCAAACGCGATGTGCCCGGCGGCAGGAAGAGCATGTCGCCCCGGCCCAGCAGCGACTCGGCGCCGTTCGAATCGATGATGGTGCGCGAGTCCACCTTGGTCGCCAGACGGAAGCTCATGCGCGTCGGCACGTTGGCTTTCAGCAGCCCGGTAATCACGTCCACCGAGGGCCGCTGGGTGGCCAGCACAAGATGAATTCCGACGGCCCGCGCCATCTGTGCGAGCCGTGTAATCGCCTCTTCGACGTTGGCGCGGTCCAGCATCATCAGGTCGGCCAGCTCGTCGATGATGATCATGATGTACGGCAGCGGCTCCTGGTTCACGTCTTCGAAAAGGTACTCGGAGCCGTTGTCGAACAGCTTGTTGAACTGGTCGATGTTGCGCACGTGATTGGCCGCCAGCAGCTTCAGGCGGCGTTCCATCTCCCGCACGGCGTTGCGCAGGGCGTTGGCGGCGAGCTTGGCCTCCGTGATGATGGGCGTGAACAGATGCGGGATGCCTTCGTACATGCCGAGCTCCACGCGCTTGGGGTCGACCAGGATCATGCGCACCTGCTCCGGCGTGGATTTGAACAGCACCGACATGATCATCGCGTTGATGGCCACGGACTTGCCCGAGCCCGTGGAGCCGGCAATGAGCACATGCGGCATGGCGGCGAGGTCCGCCGTCACGATGCGGCCATTGATGTCCTTGCCGAGCGCGATAGCCAGCTTCGACTTGCTCTGGGCAAAGCTTTCACACTCCACCACGTCACGCAGCCAGATGGTCTCGCGGACATGGTTCGGCACCTGTATGCCGACCGTGGACTTACCGGCCATGCGCTCGATAAGAATCGACTCCGCAGCCATGGCCAGACACAAATCGTCGGCCAGTCCGGTCACGCGGGAATACTTGACGCCGGAGTCGGGCTTGAACTCGAATGTCGTCACCACGGGTCCCGGATTGATCTGGGTCACGTTGCCATCGACGCCGAACTCAGCGCACTTCTGGACCAGCACCTTGGCCTCTTCGAGCAGCTCTTCCTCCCGGGTCTCGGCGTGTTCTTCGCTGCGAAAGAGCAGGGAAGACGGCGGCAGCTTGTACCCGCGAATCGACTTCGCCGCCATTGCCACTGCCTTGACGTCGGCGTCCGCGCGGCGCCCGAAGGCGATGTTCTGGTCCGCGATCGGCTGCATCGGCGAAGGCATCGGCGCTACAGGAGCAGCCTGACGAGTGGGTGCAGGAGCTCGCGCCGGCGGCGGTTCAGGCAGATCTACGTGGGCCAGACCAGCCGGCATCGCGCGCTCTGCCGCATTCCGCCAATCATTCACTGCTGATTCGGCGGGTGCGTTGCGAGTAAACGAGCCGAACAGGTCGCGGTCCTCTGTAGGCGGTGCCGCCAAGGGTTGCGCCGCAGCAGCAAGCGCCTGCGCATACGGTGCGGCGGCTGCAGCCGCGGTCGAAAGCCCGGTAGCCGCCGGCGCGTCCACCATGGTGCGCGGCATGGTCTGCCACACGGACTTGGGCTCCGGCGCGAGCTCGACCGGCCAGTTCGCTTTGAGCATATCGTCGCCCTGCTTCCGCCGCGCAAACCAGCCAAAGAAGGAACCCAGCAGACTGGTGTTCTCGCGAGCGACCGCAGCGGGCAGGTCCTGGCCGGCCTTCTGCGCGCCTGCCTTCTCCATGCTCGCTTTCTCGGCCCGGCTACGCGCCTTGGCAATCGCCCGTTCGCGTTTCGACTCGTACGCTCCGATCACCCGATCGGCTTCTTCGTCCCGCTTGCGCTGTTGCCGCGCCGCATAACGGTCGCGGATGCTCCGCGCGAATGCGAAGTGCGAGGTAAACCACTCGCGGGCGGAGCTTAAGGTAAACGTCGTCGCCAAGTACAGCGAAATCATTACCATCAGCGCACAAATTGACGCCGCACCCGGGAAGTTCACGTAATGCACCAGGCTGTCCGCAACCAGCCGCCCCACGACGCCTTCGACCGGCAATGTGTGACGCCACAGCACATGGCCCGGGAGCAGCGCGATTACCGCGGGCGCAAACACCAGCCATATCCCCAGCCCTGAGAACTTGGCCAGCCCCGCGCCCACCCCGCGCGACCGCATCCACGACACACCGATCCTCAATATGACTAGCGGCACAAACAGCACTGCCGCGCCAAACACCTGCAGCAGAACGTCTGACAGATAGGCCCCAAACAATCCTGTCCAGTTATGCGCGGGCCGGGTTGCCGACACCGCCGCACCCACGGTATTGAACGATGGGTCGGTGGGTGCGTATGTCACCAGCGCGAGGAGCAGGAGGCCGGCAGCAACCAGCACTACGAGACCCAGCATCTCGTTGAGGCGCCGGCTGCGTGTAGGACGGTAAACGAGTCTCTGTGGCTTCATAGTGTCATGGTGGCCGCGGGTTGCCCGTATCGCGCGCGAACCTTGCGCGAACGCCGAGCGAGCCGGGAATCTCCAGAGCACTCCCATTCTTTCAGGCCGCGGCCCCTGCCGCCGAGGGGGAACCAGACTGAGCACCGGTCCGCCCTGTGACCCAAACCCATGACGGCGACCACCGATCCCACAACCTCCCTCCCCACTTCCTGCATCTATCGGAGAGAACGGGTAGGACGCCCATAAGGCCGTTCACTCTGACATGCGGTCCGCGGGGGAGCGAGATTTTCGCGATTTCTCCCGCTTGCTGCCGGTGAAGGAGAATCGCTGCAACCGGCAGACCCTGTGGACCGCTATCCACTCGAACCCTGGAAAGCTGTGAGGACGAAATGACGGAAAACGGATCGGACAAGAATAAGGAAATGGAACGAGTCCTGCTGAACGTGATTACCAGTCTGCAGGACGGCCAAAAGGGCTTCGCCGACATTGGCGAGCACCTGAAGGATGACACTCTCAAGCGCTACTTCCTGGCCGAAAGTCTGAAACGTGCCAGCTTCCGCGCCGACCTCGAAGCCGAACTTCATCGTGCGGGGGTGCATGACGTGAAAGAATCGGGGTCCGTCACAGGAGCTTTGCATCGCACGTGGGGCGACCTGAAGGCCAAACTCGGCCTGGGCGACGACCACTCGTTGCTCGCCACCGCCGAGCAGGGCGAAGACGAAGCCAAAAAGACCTACAAGGACGCGCTCGAACAGAACCTGCCACTGCCCATCCGCCAGTTGCTGACGGAACAGCAGGCGCACGTCATGACCGCTCACGACTATGTGAAGCTTCACCGCGATGAGCTAGCTGCGAAGTAAACTTGGATGAATTGAACGAGATAGGGCGGCCGGAGCACCGGTCGCCCTTTCTGCGTGCAAGAAATGAGGAGCACGATGCGTCTCGGAAGAACGTTTATGGGCGCACTGTACGTCGTCGCCGGCGTTGGCCATTTTGCCATGACTCGCTTCTACGAACGCATCATGCCGGATTACCTGCCGGCCCATCACACGCTGGTGCTCGTCAGCGGGGCCGCTGAGATCGCAGGTGGGCTCGGCGTACTCTTTCCCCGCACCCGCCGTGCCGCCGCCTGGGGCCTCGTCCTGATGCTGATCTGCGTCATGCCGGCCAATATCTGGATGGTCCAGCACCCGGAACGCTACCCTGGCATCCCGCTGTGGGCCATGTGGCTGCGCCTACCCCTGCAGTTGCCGCTCATCGTCTGGGCCTGGCGGTACACGCGGACTTGGGACGCTTAGTACCCCAGGTGGTGCAAATAAAAAACCACACAACTTGCCACCAGGCAGTACACCCCAAACAGATACCACTTGCCGCTCTCCAGCCACGTGCTCAGCCAGCGCAGCGCCGCTAGCCCGGCGAAGAATGCGAGTACCATTCCGACCAGCGCGGCCACGATGCTGCCATGCATGTCGAGCGGCGTTCCCGCAGCCGTCGCTTCGTGCGAAGCCTTGAGGAGCCTCAAGCCTTCCTTGGCGATCACGGGTGGCGTAATGATGACCGCCAGGGCGAACGAGAATCGTTCCGCCCGTTCGCGATTTGCGCCGGTCAGCAGGCCCGTTGAAATGGTCGCGCCGGAGCGCGAAAAGCCTCGAAATGGCAGGCAAAGCCCCTGTACCGCGCCCATCCATCCCGCCTGCGAGAATGTCACGTTATCGCCCGAGCGCGACGCCGCCCGATCGTACGCCGTTGTCGACTTTCCAACTGATGCACGCTCCCGCATCCCCGCCCAGAGAATGATCAGACCAGCGGCGAAGAGTGCGTAAGCGATCAGGTCCAGCCGCGCAAACAGCAGCTCGATCTCCGCCTTCGGGAGCCCATGGAAAGCGGTGTGTTCAATGATCTTGACGATCGGGTATCCGATAAGGGCAGTCAGCGCGGTGGCCCAGATGGCGCGTACCAGGAAGCGTTTGAGGGCGTCCGAACTGGAGAAATAGGCGCGCTTCCATTGCAACCAGAAGTAAACAATCACGGCGAACATGGTTCCGGTGTGCAGCATCACCAGCAGCAGCGTCATCTCGGGCGCGGAGGGATCAAGGCCCAGCAGCTTTTCAGCGACGACAACGTGCGCGGAGCTTGAGACAGGCAACAGTTCAGCAAGGCCCTGCACAATCGCAAGGATGAGTACTTTCCAGATCAACATGTCCCTCATTCTACCGAAGACCGGATGGGGCAGGGGACTGGCTATCTTCGATTAACCCTTGCGAAATCGATGAAGGCACGCGCGGGATCGGTGTGGATAAGCTTCACGGTTACCTTGTCGCCGACATCGAGACCGTCTGCACCCTGCATGACCCGACCTTCGGCGGGCGGCGAGAAGGTGCGCACGTAGACGCCCTTGTCGGACGCACCGGTGACGACACCGGCGAAGCTCTGGCCGACGCGGCCTGCAAGTGCGACGGCGGCGACGCGCTTCTGCATGTCGCGCTCGATCTTGCGCAGGGCCTTGTCGGCGTCATTGCAGTGCTGTGCGATGGCCATAAGTTCGGCGTCCGAGTAGGGTGCGGGCGCGTTGGCGATCATGGCGTGCAGAATGCGCTGGGTGACGAGGTCCGGGAACCGGCGATTGGGCGCGGTGGAGTGGGTGTAGTCGCGTGCGGCAAGGCCGAAGTGCCCGGTCGGGTCGTCGTCCGGACGCATGAGCATGTACTCGCCGGGCCCCATCAGCTTGATGACTGCGACAGCCAGATCGGGATAGTGGATCGAGTCGTTGCGGCGCTGTTCTTCGAGGAAGTTGTTGAGCGCGACGGAGTCGGGCACGGGTGGAAGATCGCCATGGTGCCCGGCGGCAAGCTCGACGATGCGGTCCCAGCGTACCGGGATGCGGACGACGCGCTGCAGGCCGCTGCGGCCGCCTTTGCGGAGAGCACGGGCCATAACGCCATTGGCGGCGACCATCAGGTCTTCGATCAGGTCCATGGCGCGGTTGTGCGTGGCTTCGTGGATGTCGACGACGCGGCCGTCTGCGACGACGGGGTCGGCCTCGGCGCGATGGAACTCCAGCGCACCATTCTCGATGCGCGCTTTGTGCAGAGCTTGCGCGGCTTCGTCCTGCAGCTTCAACTGATCGGCGAGCCAGCTTGTGGCGGCGTTTCGTTGGGATTCCGACTGGGGTTGGGCTTCGCGGGCGCTGTCGGAGCGGAGGTCGAAGGCATCGCCGACCGTGGCCCCGGCGGCAGCGTTTTCCAACCACGGCCCGACGCGCGAGTAGGCGAGCTGGGCGCGATTTCGAACCAGCGCAAGGGATACCTTCTCGTCCGACATCAGGCCGTTCGGTGCGACCGTGAAGCTCATCATGACAGCGCGACGATCGGCATCCTCGTTGAGCGAGGTGAGGTCGGTCGAGAGGTCGAAGGGCAGCATGGGAAAGTTTTTGACTGCGGTGTAGATGGTCTGGGTCTGATCCATTGCGTGCTTGTCTATGGGCGTTCCCTTGGCGACCGACACCGCTACATCGCCGATCGCGACGCGCAGGTGAATGCCGCCTTCGGCTGCGGCGCTTCGCTCGGCAACCTCGATCTGGTCGAGGTCTCGGGAGGTATCGTTGTCGATCGACGACCAATCCAGCGCGCGGAGGTCCTCGAGGCTGGCATCTGGCGCTGCCGCCAGGGCTTCGCGGATCGCGGTAACCTGCTCGGCGACGCCGGCGCCAAACTCGGGCTTGAAGCTGGCGGCGTGCATCTCGTCGAGCGCGGCCCGGGCGAGGTCGAAGGGACGCCGGTCGTGGCCGTTCGAGTGGTCGTGGCTGGCGTTGTTGTGGTCGCGCGGACGTTCGCTGGCGTGCTCGGACATGCCCCGAAGCCTACCACTTCAAGGCTTCTCCACGCTCGTACCGTTCTGATTGTTCGGCGTACCCGAATATCGGACGGTGCGTGCATGTTGGTCCGTGAGCGACTAGCATAGAGGGGTCATGGCAACGAAGAGTCCTCGTTCTCCCCAAGCCGCCCAACCCACCGATAGCGCCACTCGCCAGACCACTTTCGATATTTTCCGCCGCTGGGGATATCTGCAGGCCTCGCTCGACCCCCTGGGGCAGTATCTTGCGCCGGAACCGTTTCCGACGCCGGCGCCCGATGGACCGGATGCGGAAGAGGCGCGGCGATTCTACTGCGGGACGATCGGCGCGGAGTTCATGCACATCGCGAACCCTGAAAAACGGGCGTGGATACAGGAGCGGCTGGAGCTCGACTACAAGGCTCCAGACACTGCGCGGATACTGACCGGGCTGATTCGGGCCGATATTTTCGAGCAGGTGATACAGCAGCGGTATCTGGGCACGAAGCGGTTTTCGCTTGAAGGGCTGACCTCGCTGATTCCGTTCCTCGACCAGACATTTACGACCGCCGCCGAGGTGGGCGTAACGCGCGCAATCATGGCGATGGCGCACCGCGGCCGGCTGAACGTGATCACGAATACGATCGGCCGCAACGCCGAAGAGACCTTTACAAAGTTTGAAGATGTAGACCCGCGCAGCACCATGGGCGGGGGCGACGTGAAGTACCACACCGGCGCGACGGGCGACTTTGTTACGCCGAACGGCAAGGTGGTGAAGCTGCATCTGGCGTCCAACCCCAGCCATCTTGAAGCAGTGGACCCGGTTGTGATGGGGCGCGCACGGGCCCGGCAGGAGCGGCTGGGCAAGGACGGGCGCAAGCAGATCCTGCCGGTCATCATCCATGGCGACGCGGCTTTTGCGGGACAGGGTATATGGGCCGAGACGCTGAATCTGGCTTCACTGCATGGTTACAACGTGGGCGGAACGCTGCAGATTATCACCAACAACCTGCTGGGATTCACGGCGGTGCCGGAGGAGTCGAACTCATCGCGATTCGCAAGCGATCTGGCCAAGCGGCTGCCGATTCCGATCTTTCATGTGAACGCCGAAGACCCCGAATCGGTCGTGCGCATTGCCGCGCTGGCCGTCGAGTATAGGCATACGTTCGGGTCCGATGTGGTCGTGGACATCATCGGCTATCGCCGGCACGGCCACTCGGAAGTGGATGACCCGACAGTGACGTCGCCGCGGCGGTATGCGGCCATCAAGAATCATCCACCGCTGTTCGAGATCTATGCGGCGAAGCTGGGCGCGGATACGGCCGCTCAAGTGAAGTCGGCGCAGCAGGAATACCTGGATGACCAGAAGGCCGCGACGATGGCCGACCACAAACCTCTGAGCCACGAGATGCCGAGCTACTGGAACCCGTACCGTGGCGGACCGCTGCAGGTGGACGACAACCCACGCACGGGTATCAACGCGGCAGAGATAAACGAACTGGCGAAGGCGATTACGAAAGCGCCCGATGGGTTTCATATTCATCCGAAGGTGAAGAGGACGGTGCTCGACCCGCGATTGGAAATGGGCGCGGGACGCAAGCCGTTGGACTACGGCACGGCTGAGCTGCTGGCGTATGCGTCGCTGCTGAAGGCGGGCACGCCGGTGCGCCTGACCGGGCAGGATTCGCAGCGCGGCACATTTAACCAGAGGCACTCCGTCCTGATCGACATTGAGACGGAGCAGAGGTTTTCGCCTCTCTCTGCCATCAGCCCGGAACAGGCGCACTGGGAGGTTTATAACTCGCTGTTGTCGGAGGCCGGATGCCTGGGATTCGAGTACGGCTACTCGCGCGATTATCCGGAGGCCCTGGTGCTGTGGGAGGCGCAGTTCGGGGACTTCGCGAACGGCGCGCAGATCATCATCGACCAGTTCATCTCGGCGAGCGAAGCGAAGTGGGGCCTGCTCTCGGGGCTGGTTATGTTGCTTCCGCATGGCTATGAGGGCCAGGGCCCAGAGCACTCAAGCGCACGCGTGGAGCGGTATCTGCAGCTTGCGGCGCAGGAGAACATACAGGTTACGCAGCCGTCTACAGCCGCGCAGTATTTCCACTTGCTGCGCCGGCAGGCAATGCGCAAATGGCGCAAGCCGCTGGTGGTGTTTACGCCGAAGTCGATGCTGCGGCACCCGGATGCGATGTCGCCGATAGCGGAATTCGACCGCGATCACTTCCAGAATGTGCTGCCGGATCATGAGGTGAAGGATCCGCGGCGATTGCTCTTGTGCACCGGAAAGATAGGGCACAACCTGCGCGTGGAACGCGCTAAGCGCGGCGACATGAGTGTAGGCATTGTGTTCCTCGAACAGCTCTATCCGTGGCCGGAGGCGGAGTTGCAGGCGGCGCTCGATCAACATCCGACGGCGCATGAAGTGGTGTGGGTGCAGGAAGAGCCGGCCAACATGGGGGCACTGACGTACGTAATGCCACGGCTGAAGCAGATGGTGGGGCATCGGGCCCTGCTGAAGGTTTCGCGGACGGCCAGCGCTAGCCCGGCGACGGGATCTGGGAAGGCGCACGAGATGGAAGAGAAGACGCTGGTGGATCTGGCTCTGGGGCACGGGGCGTAAGAGTCGCAAGGATCGACCAAGGAAGCGAAGCCGTCAGCTGGGGGATGGTGACGGTCCGCTTTTCTTGGGGATCTGCGGCGTGATTTCGCGGACGAAGACCTGGTGTGAGATGTGGGGTGGATTGGGGCCAGCGTGGAGGGCGGTGACACGGGCGCGGATTTCCTGGTCGGCGGCGGTCATGCGCTCGCGGGAGCGCAGGTAGTCGAGCCAGCTTTCCATGAGGAAAGTTTCGTTCATGTGTTGGGGGTCGGCGGCATCGCGGTAGATGCCCCAGCGGATAGCGCCGTCGCGCAGGCGGACGCCTTCAAGTTGATGGACGACGTGAGTGAACGCCGCGTAATTTTCTGGCGGGATGGTGTAGTCGATGGAAATGCGGACGGGGCCGTCTTCGGGGTCGGGTGGCAGGGCCAATGCGGGCAGTGGGCGCTTCCAGCGATAGGGGGTCAGGTCAGGTGCCTGGCCCTGGACGATGTGGGTGCGGAGCGCGATAGGCAGCGTGGCGGCCATGCCCGCGGCGGCGCAGATGAGAGAAGTGCGGGTGGAGTAGTGCTCGGCGAGCACGCCCCAGAGGACGCTGCCGAGAGCAAGGCCGCCCTGGAAGGTCATGAGGTAAGTTCCTAGCGCGCGGGCTTGCACCCAGGCAGGCACCGAGAGTTGGACGGCGACGTTGAGCGTCGACATGGTAGAGGTCCAGGCGAAGCCCGCGATGAGCAGCGAGCCAATGACGATGGCGGGACTCTTGACGAAGGCCAGCACAAGAAGCGCGACGATGTAGTACACGGCAGCTGCGGCCAGCAACTTGTCCGACGAGATGCGGCGGCGTATACGCGGCAGTGAGGTTGCTCCGGCGATAGCCCCCGCGCCGAGGGAGCCGTTGAGAATGCCGTAACCGAGTGCGCCCTGGTGGAGGTCCTGCCGCGCGACGACAGCCAGCAGCGACCAGACCGCGCTGACGAAGAAGGTGAAAAAGAAGGCGCGTTTGAGGGGCGCCTGCAGCTCCGGCGAATGGCGCAAGTAACGCAGGCCGGAACGGACGGACCCGGCGATGCGCTCCGAGGGCAGAGCGCTCTTGAAGAGCGGCGTACGCTTCCACTTCCAGAGTATCCAGATCACGCCGGCGTAAGAGGCCGAGTTGAGGATGAAGACCCAACCGGCGCCGGTGTGGGCGCGCGTGAAAGCCGCGACCATAAGGCCGCCCAGCGCGGGGCCCAGCGCGCGGGCGATGTTGTTCGAGACCGCGTTGAGAGTGACGGCGTTGGGAATTTCCTCACGCGGGACAAGCTCGGGAACGATAGCTTGCCACGCGGGGTTGTTCATGGCGGAGCCGATGTTGAGCAGGAAGGTGAATAGCAGAAGGGTGACGGGAGAAACGATACCGGCGATCGTGAGCACGGCCAGGATGGCCACAGCAGTCAGCATCCAGGCCTGCCAGAAGAGGAGCAGGCGGCGGCGTTGGTAGATGTCGGCTGTCGCGCCGGCGAGCAAACCGAGGATAAGCACGGGGAGGCTGGCAGCGGTCTGCATCAGCGCAATCAGGAGCGGCGAGGTGGTGAGCACCGCCATGAGCCAGGTGCCGGCCGTATCCTGCATCCAGGTGCCGAGGCTCGAGACGGTGGACGCGATCCAGCGGTCGCGGAAAAGCGGAAGGCGTAAAGGCGTGAACACGCTGGTGTCGGCAGCGAGGGGCTGGGTCGGGGTCTCGGCTCCAGTGTTCGGCTGAATGGGCAGGGCTTGGTCCTTGGGCTTGAACTTTCGTCAGCGGCGTGTGTTTAGTGTAGATTGCGCGAGCACCAGAGGTGCCCGTGCCATAGTGGAGGTTATGAGTTTGCGTGTCTTGATCGGTATCTTCCTGCTGTGTGCGCTGCGGTCAGAGGCGCAGGAGAGTCCGGTGGCTCCGGCTGCGGTTACGAGACCGGCTTCTGCGCAGGCGAAGGTCGAGGCGGAGAAGCCGCTGCCGAACCTGGAGAGCCTGGTAGAGCGAGCGAAAGCGAGCTCGGACGCGATGCTGGAATTGCGCAAGAGCTATACGTACAAGCAGACGGTGGTGGCGGACGAGCTTGACTCGCATGGGAACAAGAAGGGCACCCATACCGACGAGTACCAGGTGTTCTATGTGAACAAGACTGAGGTGGTGCAGCACATGGCGCACGACGGCAAGCCGTTATCGGATGCCGACAAGAGAAAAGAGCAGGACCGCGTAGACAAGCGTGTGGCCGAGATCAAGGCGGGCAAGCAGAAGGACCATACGGGAATCACGCTTAAAGTGTCGACGCTGCTCAAATTGGCTACTATCAGTGCGCCCCGACGGGAGATGCGGACCGGAAGGCCGACGATCGCGTTCGACTACAAGGGCAACACCAAGGCCGACAGCAAGGATCTGGTCGAGCAGATCATGAAGAAGCTGGAAGGGACGATCGAGATCGATGAGCAAGACGCACAGCTGGTTCACCTTACGGGGACGTTGCAGGAAAACTTCCATGTTCTGGGCGGGCTGGCTGTGAACGTCAAGAAGGGCAGCCGCTTTGAGATGGAGGCGATGCGTGTGAACGACGAGGTTTGGTTCGCCAAGACTTTTACAGGACATGTGGATGGGCGCATCCTGCTACTCAAGGGCTTCGACGGCGACGCGCGGATTGCGTTTTCGGACTACCGGAAGATGCGCACGAGCGTGACGTTGCTCCCTGGATCGCAGGTCATCGGCGAGGACGGCAAGCCGATTCCGAACCTGGAGGCCGAACCGGAGATTGCCGCACCAGCGGATGCGCCGAAGCCGTAGGGAGGGACTGGCCGCAGGTAAAGCGGACCCTCCGCCTCCCAAAGCATGACAAATTGTGATCTGGGAGACGCTATTTGGTGGAACAGGCAAGGGACGACATGGGCCGCCCCCTGCTGTTCAGAAATGAATGCTGGGACCGACTCGCCCCACCATTAAGCCGGAGCTTAGAGAGGCTGCACGTCGGACGCCTGCCAACCCTTCGGGCCCTTGACGACGTTGAACTGAACCGCCTGACCCTCCTGGAGGCTCTTGAAACCGTTCGAGTTGATCGCCGAATAGTGCACGAACACATCTTCCCCATTTTGCCGGCTGATGAAGCCGAAACCTTTGGCGTCGTTAAACCACTTCACTGTTCCCTGTTCCATGTCTCTTAAATCCTTGTGATTGACTTTGACGCTGAATCCAAATCGGGACTTCGGCGGTACGGCAGTGCAGAAACCAACTTGTTTCAAACGGATGGCAAATGTTAGCACGAAGGTCAGGTTTTTCCACCGAATTTCGCCCAAATTAGCACTGATGCACTAGTTTCTGTGCATTTCAGGCTGGCTTCTACCTTGCCAAGTGCGTGCGGACTATGTGTTCGGCGGCGGCGAGCACCTGGTCGAGGGTCATGGCAGTGGAGTCAAGTATGACGGCGTCTTCGGCAGGACGCAAAGGCGACTCCGCGCGAGTGCGGTCGCGGGCGTCGCGCTCCTTCATTTCGCGGATGACGGCTTCTTCGGTGACGGGGGTGTCAGCGATGCCGGCCTGCCGATAGCGGCGGTTGCCGCGGACTTCGGGTGCGGCGTCGAGGAAGATCTTGACTTCCGCGTCAGGAAAGACGGCGGTGCCGATGTCGCGGCCTTCCATGACCACGCCGCCACGCTCGCCTAGTTTGCGCTGCTGGTTGACCATCCACAGGCGGAGGTGGGGGTGGACGGAGACCTGGGACGCTGCTGCGGTGACATCGGTGTCGCGGACGCGGCGGGAAACGTCGACTCCGTCGAGCAGGACGCAGTTGCCTTCGAGCTGCGGCTGGAGAGTGATGCGGGTGACATCGGCGAGCTCGAGGAGAACGTTTTCGTCGTCGAAGGCGAGATCGTGCTCGATGGCCTTGAGGGCGAGCGCGCGATACATGGCGCCGGTTTCGAGGTTCAGGAAGCCGAAACGACGGGCAAGGTGCGCGGCCAGCGTGCTTTTGCCGGCACCGGCGGGGCCGTCGATGGCAATCACCGGCTGCTGGCGGGGGGTTGGGTTGGAGGAGGGTTCTGACATGCTGGTCTCAGCCATGCAAGCCTATTCCTCCGACTCTGGCTTGCGCCGTGTGGGTGCGGAACCGGGAGCTCGTTTGGCGTAGGGACGGGCTGGCTTGGCTCCGAATTTGCTGGCTGCGCCGGGTTTTCCAGCAAATTTAGCACCGGGTTTTGTGGCTCCGAAACGCGGTTTAGCGCCAAATGCTGGCTTTGAACCGAAGGGAGGCTTGCTGCCGAAACCGCCGGGGCGGGCGGGGCGGCTGTCGCCGTCAGAACGAGGACGTGCTGGGCGGTCATAGGCGGGTTTGGAGTAGCTGCGCGGGGCATCGCCTTCGGCGCGGGGCCGGAAGGGCTTGCGGTCGCCATCCGGTTTGGAGAACTTTGAGAAGCCGCCGGGCCTGGCGCCGGAAGAGCGGGGCTTGTCGAAGCTGCGGGGAGCGTCGGAGGCGGGCTTGTCGAAGGTGCGGCGGGGGCGGTCGGAGCCGCCTTCGCGGGGAGTGAACGGCTTGCGCTCGCCAAAGGGTTTGCGTTCATAGCTGCGGGCGCCGCCCTCACGGGGAGGATAGGACGGGCGCTCGCGTGGGGCGAAGCCTTCCGGTGAGCTTTCGCGGCGCGGCCGGGCGGGGCGATCGCCGAAGCTGGGGCGAGCACTCGATCCGGGCCTGGCACCGAAGCTCTTGCGCTCGCGGGGTGGCCCGCTGTCGCGGGGCGGGAAGGAGGAACGCTCGCGGGGAGCGAAGCCTTCGGAACTGCCGGAGCCTTCGTCACGGCGGGGACGGGCGGGACGGGTGGGACGGTCGGCGAAGCTGGGCCGGTCGCCGTAGGTCTTCTTTGCTCCGTAGGCTGGCTTGTCGCCGAAAGATTTGCGTTCGTACGGCTTGTTTGCGCCGAAGGCAGGCTTGTCGCTGAAAGATTTGCGTTCGTAGGGCTTCTTTGCGCCGTAGGCTGGCTTGTCGCCGTAGGTCTTTTTCGCACCGTAGGCAGGCTTGTCGGCGAACGTTTTGCGTTCGTAGGGCTTGCGCTCGCGCGGGGTGGCGCTTTCGGCGCCCGCTTCGGAGCTTTCGCGCTGGGGGCGCTTGTCTTCTTCCCAGGGCCTAGTGAAGGTGGGCTTGCTATCGTCGCGTTTGAAGGGACGTCTTTCGGTGTCGGGGCGGGCGCCGGCGGGGCGCGATGGACGTGGGCCGCTGGTTGCGGAGCTGGTCCGGCGTGGGCTGCTGCTGCGGGGAGCGGCACTGCCGCGCGAGGACGCGCCGAAGGCCGGCTTGCCCTTGAAGTCCGATCGAGGCTTGAAGTCTGTGCCGCCCGCGAACTTGCCGATGCGACCCGTACCCACCTTGGCAGCCTTCGGAACTTCGGGTACGGCACCCGCTTCGAGCTCGGGCTTGGGAAGCTCTGCGAACTCTGGAAGTGAGCCGGAGACGTGGAGGAGGGTCTTACCTTCGACCACGGTGGTGTCGAGCTGGCGGCCGGCGGTGAGGGCGTGGAGCACTTCGCGAACGCGTGAGCGCGCGGTGAGCGGAGACAGGAAGCCGGCGGCCTCTTCTTCGGTCGCTCCGATGGCCTGGGAGAGGTAGAGGGACAGGAGCGCGGACATGGCGGTCGGCTGACCGGCGTTGGTGCCCGCCTTGATGGCCTTGGCGAAGCGCTTGGAGGTGAGCTCCCACAGGGTAGGCTGGGCCGTATCCTGCTGGACCTGCGGGATGACGCGGAGTTGTGACCAGAGTTCGTTAAGGGCGCGGAGGATAGCTGTTTCGGTGACTTCGCGGCCGAGTTCGGAAACCAGTTCGGCCGCGGACATTGCGCCTTTTTCGACCAGGACTTCCCAAACGCGGACCGCGAGGGGTGAAACTTTGGCTCCCTCGTGGGTGGATGGAGGTTGCTTCCAGGCTTTATCGCCGCGCATGGTGAAGACGTAGCTGAAGACTTTGGCGGAGGCGAGGAAGTCGGGCTGATCGCCGGCGGACCCGAGCAGGTTGAGCGGAAGGGCGGAGCCTTCGGCGACGAGGCGGGCGGCGAGGGAGCGGGCTGTGGCGCTGTCGGCCGCGGAGGGCGCTTCGTTGGCGACACCCAGGGTGGCTTCGATGAAGGAGGCCGCGGGTGCGCCAAGCTGTTGCGCGCGAGGAGCAAAGAGGACAAGACCGAAGTGGTCGACCCAGGACCGGGCGCCTTCGAGAGTGAGGAGCGCTTTGCCATCCTGATGCCAGGCCGTAGCGCGTGCAGCCGCAAGTTGGCCTGCGGAAAAATCGATCGTTGAACTCAAAGGAACCCCTTATGTGCGGCCGAAAAGGCCTGCAACGGCATCGCTGGGAGGCCGGACAAACATGTGTGTGATTCGCGGCCCGGGCATCTGGAATCGAGCGCTTTGGCCGATTCGTCTCGAGCACTTTGCTCAATTTTTCCTCGAGCACTTTGCTCGATTCTTTTTAGATGCGCTGAAAAGCACGCTGAATGTCTTTTAAAGAATACCGCAAAGCGATAGGGCGGCCATGCGGACAGCTCGTCGGATGCTCGGTTTTTGCCAGTTCCGCGAGCAGCCAGTCGATTTTCGAAGGTTCGAGCGGCATATTGACCTTGATCGCTGCATGGCACGCGATGGAGGCTGCGATGCGGGTGCGGCGGGCCTCTTCGTTTTCGGCCTGCTGTTCGCGGTCGGTAACGGCGAGGACCTCCTCTAGCATGCGCTCAAGCTCGCGGCCTTCAAGGCCAACGGGGGCGGCCTTGACGGCGAGGGTGCGCGGGCCGAAGGGTTCGGCTTCGAAACCGTTGCGCTCGAGTTCTGCGGCGATGGCGGCGAAGGTGACCATCTGCTCGGGCAGGAGTTCGATCAGCACGGGCATGAGCAGGCGCTGGCGCTGGACCTTTTCGACGTTGCGCTCGCGGAGGATTTTTTCAAACAGAACGCGCTCGTGAGCGACGTGCTGGTCGACGATCCAGAGGCCTTCTTCGTTGACGGCGAGGATGAACGAGTCGCGCAGCTGGCCGAGGGGTTTTAGGGTAGCGAGGGAGTTGAGGGTGGGCTGGGGTTCGTTGTTGGAGGGATCGTCGTAGCCGATCGCGAGACCGGGGCCGTCGAAGCCCAGGCGGCCAGGAGAGGGCGGGACGAGGGGGGGTTGGAGCTCGAAGGCGGCGGTGTCGCGGGGTTCGAGCGGGCCTTCGGATTGTGGCGGAAGATCGTTGGGAAGTTGCAGCGCGTCGGCGGCGCCGGGCAAAGGGCTGACGTCGACGAGCAGTGACGCCAGGGCGGAGGGGGCGGAGTTGAGGGCGTGGTAGAAGCTGGCAGCCGGGCGGGCGTTCATCAGTGCCGTGCGGACGGAGTCCCGGACGAAGTCGTGCACGAAACTCTGCTGGCGGAAGCGGACTTCGGTTTTGGCGGGATGGACGTTGACGTCAACTTCCTGCGGTGGAAGCTCCAGGAAGAGCAGAACGACGGGGAAGGAAGTGGGTGGGATGATGTTGCGGTACGCCTCCGAGAGTGCGTGGAGGATGAGCCGGTCGCGGATGAGGCGGCCGTTGGCGAAGACGTAGGTGGAGTTGCGATTGAGCTTCTGGAGCTCGGGTTTGGAGACGAAGCCTGAGAGGCGGAAGAAGCCGGGTTCGGGCGCTTCGTAATCCTGCTCGCGCTTCCAGGGCGGGGGCTCGGGCAGACCGGCGCGGGAGAAGTCGATTTCGGCGGCGACGGGGATCATGCTGTCGAAGGTTTCACGGCCGAAGATCTGGTAGAGACGCTCTCCGGCGTTAGCCACTGCCGGTGCGACCAGGAGGGCCTGGGTGGCTGAGTGCAGCTCGAAGTGCCGGGTGGGATGGGCGAGGGCGTAATGGGTGACGAGGGCGGCGACGTGGCCGAGCTCGGTCTGCTCGGAGCGCAGGAATTTGCGGCGCGCGGGGGTGTTGAAGAAGAGGTCTTTGACGGCGAGGGTGGTGCCGACGGGGAGACCGGCGTCTTCGACGCGGAGCAGGCTGCCGCCGGCGATTTCGAGGGTGGTACCGACTTCGTCTTCGGCGGCGCGGGTTTCGAGCGAGACGCGGGCGACCGAGGCAATGGAGGGGAGCGCCTCGCCGCGGAAGCCGAGGGTGGCGATGGAGAGTAGATCGTCGGAGCTGCGGAGCTTGGAGGTGGCATGGCGCTCGAAGGCGAGCAGGGCGTCGTCGCGTCCCATGCCATGGCCATTGTCGACGATGCGGATGAGCTTGCGGCCGCCGGCTTCGATCTCGATGCGAATGCGGGTGGCGCCGGCGTCGAGTGAGTTTTCGAGGAGTTCCTTGACGACCGAGGCGGGACGCTCGACGACTTCGCCGGCAGCGATCTGGTTCGCGACCTGGTCGGATAGAACTCGGATCTTGCCCATAGGTAGAGATTAGAAATTAGAGAGGAGAGATTAGGCCAATTTCGGTGGGGGGGACGGAGGTTTTGGTGGGGGCAAGCTTAGGTGCGCGCTGCTGCTTTGCCCGTGGGTTGTGGAGGTTGTGGGGAAAATTTTGCTGGTTGGAGAGGCTTTGGGAAGAGAGATTAGAGATTAGAGAGTAGAGGGTGGAGGGTGGCTAATTTTGGTGGGGGAAGGGAACTTTGGTGGCGGCGAGTTTCGCTGCGCGCTGCTGCTTTGCCCGTAGGGTAGTTATCGTCGCATTTAGCATTTTGCCCACCTCATCGGATAAACCCGCGCACGTCTGAAAGCCTTCCAAAGAAGTGAATCCCAGGTCTCTCGCGATCATGATTTGAGTTTGCAGTTCAAAGCTGGAACCGCGAGCGATGCAGAGGAAGTGTGTGAGTTGCGCTTCGGATCCACGGCCGTGTCCTTCGGCTATGTTGCTGGCAACAGATACTGCTGCCCGACGGACCTGGCTTGTGAGCCCAAACATTTCCTCGCGAGGAAACGTGGAAGTCAACTTGTAGACCGCGAGGCAAAGCTGCATCGATCTCTGCCAGACGATGATGTCTCGAAACGATTGAACGCCCAACATAACCTTTCCAGGCGGGAGATGTGCTGCAAGGGTTCCTCATCTCTCCTCTCCGCTCTAAGTTCTCATCTCTATCTAGTTCTCATCTCTATTTAGTTCGCATCTCTATCTAGCGGTCGCCGATCAGGTGCAGGCGCATGAAGTTGGTGGCGCCAGTTGTGGTGGCGGTGCCTGCGACGATGCCAACGACTTCGCGCTGGCCTACGTAGCCGCCGGACTCGAGGATGCCTTCGGCCATGGTGACGAGCTTGTCGGTATCGCGGAATCGGTCGCAGAGGATAGGCAATACTCCCCAGAGGAGCATCAGGCGATGGATGACTTTGAGGTCTGGGGAGAGGGCGTAAATGGGAGCCTCAGGGCGGTATTTGGAGAGCAGGCGCGCGGTGTTGCCGGTTTCGGTGAAGATGGCAATGGCGGCGAGGTCGAGGTCCTGGGCGGAGTGCGCCATGCACTCGCAGATGGTCTCGGGAATGGTGAGTGACTTGCGCTTGCCGATGACCGGGGGCTGCGGGTCGAGGCGCATCTGGTTCTCGGTCTCGACGACGATTTTGTTCATCATCGCGACGGATTCGACCGGATACCTGCCGGCCGCGCTTTCGGCGGAGAGCATGACCGCGTCGGTGCCATCGTAGACGGCGTTGGCGACGTCGGAAGCTTCGGCGCGCGTGGGGCGTGGATTGTCGATCATGGATTCGAGCATCTGCGTGGCGGTGATGACGGGTTTCCGGTAGTCTGCTGCGCGGCGGATGATGTGCTTCTGTATGGCGGGGACTTTCTCGGGCGGAACTTCTACGCCGAGATCGCCGCGGGCGACCATGATGGCGTCGGCGGCCTCAAGGATGCTGTCGAGGTGGTCGATGGCCTGGGGTTTTTCGAGCTTGGCGATGACCCAGGCGTCGGAGCCGAGCGCGGCTATACGGGACTTGACGTAGCGGACGTCGTCGGCGTTCTGGACGAAGGAGACGGCGACTGTGTCTACGCCGGCTTTGAGGGCGAATTCGAGGTCGATCTCGTCCTTTTCGGTGAGCGAGGGGACTTTGATCGAGACGCCGGGAAGGTTGATGCCCTTCTTCTCGCCGAGGGTGCCGCCGTTGATGATTTCGCAGACGACATCAGCGCCTTTGATCTCGACGACGCGAAGCTCGATGAGGCCGTCGGAGAGCAGGATCTGGTCGCCGGGCTTGAGGTTTTCGGCGAGGGTGGTGAAGACGGTGCTGACGCGGTCTACCGTTCCTTCAATCTGCTCCGGGGTGATGGTGAGCAGCTTTCCCGCTTCGAGCGCGATAGGCTTGTGGTCGACGAGGACGCCGGTGCGGATTTTTGGGCCCTGCAAGTCGGCGAGGATGCAGATGGGCTTGCTTTCTTCGGCGGCAACTTTGCGCACCATGGCGATGAGTTCGAGTTTCTGCTCATGGGAGCCGTGCGAGAAGTTGAGGCGCGCTACGTCCAGGCCGGCACGGACGAGTTGGCGGAACACGTGTTCGCTGCTGGATGCGGGACCGAGCGTGGCGACAATCTTGGCGCGGCGGGCCGGGATGCGGGGCGCCGCTGCGCTGTGGTTCGTTTCCATGTGTACTTTTCCCCTTGCGGCTTTCGACCGTACACCACCGCCGAATGGGCCACTGGACTAGGTGTGTTCTTGACTCAGCAAGTCATTCTACCTGTGTGGGCCAACGATGTGGATCACGGCACTTCAGGCGGTGAGGGTGGCGCCGCGATGGGGGCGACAGGGTCTCGGGCGCGCCGGGCGGAGGCGAGCTGCGCGTTGAACTCCGCGCCAATGAGAACGCAGAGCGCGATGAGGTAGAGCCAGAACATGAGGGCGATGGCCGCGCCGAGCGAACCGTAGACCTGAGAGTAGTTGGCATAACGCGTGACGTATAAGCCGAACACCAGAGTGGAAAGAAACCAGAGGGCCGTGGCGAGGGTGGCGCCGGGGAGACTGCTGCGGAAGCTCCAGTCGATGCGGAAGTGCAGGAAGGGCTGCACGTGCTCGCGCATGTGTTTGCTGACGTCCGTGCCGAGATGGTAGATGACGGCGATGATGCCGACACTGCCAGCGAGCGCGACCGTCCAGCGCACGATGAAGGCAAGGACAAAGAAGGGTGTGCGCACGTCCGGTGAGAACTGGTTGGCCATCCATTGCGTGATGAGGTGTCCGAAGACGACGAGGACGCTGGCGACGCACATTGGCAGCAGCGACAGGGGGACCAGCCAGAGGGCACGGGCTCGACGGCGCCAGAAGCTGGCGGTGGCGACCGGAAGATCGTAGGCGCGGCGAAAGCCTTCCATCAGGGTTGCCATGACGCCGGCGGCGCCGGATACGCTGACGATCGCGGAGCCGAGGAGAGCGCGGGCGGTCTGCGGGTTTTGATGGCCCGTGGAGAAGTAGCTGTCCAGCATGGGAACGACGTTCGAGGGCAGGATGCGGTCAAAAAACGCGGCCATCTGGTGACGGACGGGAACATTGTCCGGGAGCAGCGCGACGATGGCGGCGGAAACGATGAGCGCGGGGAAGAGCGCGACCATGGCCGAATAGGCGGTGGCCTGGCCGAGGGTGAGACAGTCGTGCTCCAGCGCGGCGTAGAGGGCTTTTTGAAACAGACGGCACGACGCAAGCAGGCTGTGCCGCCGCAGGAAGGGAAGCGGGCTGCGGGACGCGCCGGAATTACGTGCTTTTCGGACGCGCCCCATCGAACCTTTCGCCTACTTCTTCCACTTGGTGAGGAAGTCGGTGACGGAGGCGGACTCCATGTGGCGCATGTTGGAGAACTCCTTGTCCTGCGCGACGACCACCTTGCCGTCGGGCTCCACGACAGCTAGCGCGGGGACGCCGTGGACGGGCACGCCGTACTTGTGGGCGATGTCCAGGTTAGCGTCCTGGCGGCCGATGTTGATGTTGACCTTGACGAAGTGCCTGGCCAGGAGGTCGGCGTTAGGCGACTGGTTGAAGTAGATGTCGAGCACCTGGCAGTCGCCGCACCAGTCGCCGCCGAAATCGAGCAGGACGCGCTTGTGCTCGCGTCTGGCCTGGGCGAAGGCGGCTTTGAGGTCGGCTTGCGCACTGGAAACGTCGGGGTAGAGGTGCTTCTTGACGATGGGAACCGGAGCGGGGCCCTGGGCTGCGGCCTGAGGTGCGTGGACGGCCACGGTGAGGAGCAGCAGGGAGCCTGTTGTGAGGATGCCGGTGAGGGTGGAACGAAGTGTGCTGGTCATGATGTTTCCTTTCGCGGGTGGAGAGCGATGTTCCTTCTCGACAGCTGTGTAAGACGAGCTTAGAGAGAGAGGGACGGAGCGGATGTTAGCTCGCTTGCGCTCGACATCGAAGGAGTCGGCGGGAAAACATGCTGGAACTATCGAGATGGACACTTGCGTTCAAAGCGGGCCTCTAGCGGATCGGATCACAAGTCTAACGAGCGGATCGGAACATAAGTCTATCGGACCTGGGCGTCGAAGACACCGGTTTCGACGGTGTTGCCGTGCTTCATCTGGATGAAGATGCGGTAGACGCCAGCGGTTGGGAAGCCGTAGGGGAACTCGACCACGGGGGGAAGCTTTCCTGTCGGCATGTTCATACCGGGCATGGTACCGCTATCCGATTCAGATGCGGAGGGTGGGCCGGGGGATTCCGCGTTTGCGAGCATGACGGCGGGCATGGCGGCGGAGCCTTCGGGGTGGGTGTGCGCGAAGACGGTGCCATCGGTTTTGACGAAGGCTGCGTGACCGGCCATGCCGAGGTAGGGCTGCACGTCCTGGGCAGGGCTGCCGGAGGGGTCGAGGAGGCGAAAGCGGAAGAGGGTTGCGGTGCTGGCGGCGAGGGTGGCGGGGTGGTCCCAGACCATGGTGTATCCGTCAGGCAGCTTGTACGAGGCGCCGAGCAGGCCGCTCGAGAGTGGAGGCGGGATAGCGGAGGCGTCGTCGGCGGCTAGCGCGGCAACGGACGCGCCGGGTGGCACGGAGAGCGTGGCAGTCAGCGTTTCAGGAAATCCGCCGGGCAGAACGATGTCCGCGTAGAGCTTGTAGTCGCCCGCGGGCATGGAAGGCAGCGTGAGGCGCAGGGTGTTGTCGGGGGCGGGGGCAGGATGGAGATGGAAGACGGCGTCCATCTGCGGCTGGCGGATGGCGTAGAGGTGCATGACCTTGCCGTGGTCGAGCAGGAAGTCCTGGATGGCGATGGGCTTCTGCGCGGCGCGTCTGGAATCGGCGGGTGTCTCGTCGCGGGGATCGCGGGTAATGGCGAGGGTAAGCGCGTTGCCGGCGAGGGACGGATGGAGTTCGAAGGGGTGATACAGGTTTGCAGCGTAGTCTGCGGCCTCCACCTTCCACCAGTGGTTGGCGAGCAGGATGGCGGCGCCGATGAAGACCAGCGCACCGCCGGTGGCGAACAGAGCGCGACGGCTGCGTCCAGCGGTTGGGGCGACGCCGGGCGGAACGCGCGATTCGCGCACAGCGGCACCGACGATGCCGGCGAAACCCAGGGCAAGCACGATGCCAAGCGTGCCAAGAATGAGGCCGAGCGAGCGATCCATGCGGAGCACGGCGAGCGGCATGGCAGCCACGGGAACGCTTGCCGTGGCGTCGCCCGCAGGCCCGGAGACTTCAAAGCGCACCTGCCAGGAGCCGGAGGCCATCATCCAGAGCGAACCGGTGTAGAAGTTGGGGTCGCCGGAGTTCGATGCGTGCTGCATGGCGTCGGGTGTGGGCGGGTGTTTGGAGGCTTCGCCAGTCAGCGGCATGGGCGTGATGCGGATGCTGTCCACGGGCGAGGCGGTGCGGACTTCGATGGTAGCGATGCCTGGGATTACGGTGGGCATGCGCACGGTGACGAAGAGCTTGTAGGGACCGGCGGTGATCTGCTGGAAGACATCTTTGCTGCCCACGTGGGCGTGGGCGGTGATGGGCAGAAAGAGCAAAAGCAGAAGCGGCCACACGAAGCGCGCGAAAGGGGCGAAGGGCGCGAAGCGAGGGCGAGAAGGCGAGGGCCGGACGGTGGGATTCAGGCTGTTGGCTTTTGGCTGGTAGCGAATGGCCGCTTTTCTCATCGCTGTACGCCGCGCATCCAGCGACCGAAGGCGAGGCCGAGGAACGTCGAGATCATGCCGTAGATCGAGGCCCGGATGAGGCCGAAGGCGAGGGGCAGGCCAGAGTCGGGTTGAAAGAAGCGTCGCGTGCGGTCATAGCCTACGGCACGCGAGTTGTAGTCGAAGTAGATGGTGCCGAAGAAGCGATTGGCGCTGGCCTTGGACATGAGGAAGTTCGCAAAGGGCCATTCGACGGCGAAGATAATGGCGACGAAGACGATGCCCGAAACGATAGCGACCTGCCACGGCTTCCAGTTGCGGGTTCGCTGCCAGAGCAGGTCGAGCGCCAGCGCGGGGACGATGATCAGGACAGGAAACTTGGCCGGGACCAGATGGGTGACGGCGTTGAACACAGGGCCGAGCTTGGGTTGCGCGGGGAAGAGAGGGAGGATCAGGATCTCCAGGATGAGGCAGAGGGTATAGACGGCTGCGGTGGTGGTGGCGGCCCAGCGAAAGCGCGAAGCCTGTGACATCGCGGCGAGCATGACCGGGATGGCAATGGCGAGGGCGATGTACGCTTCTGCACGGTGCAGGACGATGTCCCAGGTTTTCTCCTGCAGGAAGAACATTTGTCCGCCGACCGAGAGGCCCCCCACGTAGAGCAGGATTTTCTGAAGGCGGGAGAAGGTGGGAGCGCCGGTGGCGGCGGCGCGGTTCATGGCAGCGAGGATGAGGAATAACATGCCGAACGAGACCGCGCGGATGCCCAGCACGAGGAGCGCGTGTGGCGGGCTGATGATTTTGACGTCGAGGCCGTAGGCGTTGTGCCACCAGTTGTCGAAGGGCGCCGAGGTGATCATCGCGATGCCGCCCCAGCCGGCGAGGAAGACGCCCAGCGGCGCGCGCAGACCGAGAATGCTGACGGAGGAAGCGCGGAGCTCGGGGTCGCGGTTCAGGGTGGCCTGAGTAACCAGCCAGAGGCCGACGACGGCGGCCAGCAAGCCACAGGCCTGGATGGCGAGGTGGGCGGGCGTCCAGAAGCTGTCGCGGCCGATGGAGCGGTGCCAGGCGACGTCCCACGCGCCGCCGACGGTGGCGGAGGTTACCGCGACCACGCCGGTCCAGATGTACCAGGGCACGGACACCGAAGCCGCGCGGGTGTGCACGCGGGCGGACGGAAGGGCGGTCAGGAGGGCTGGGTTGACGGTGGTGGACATGATGGATCTCCGGGCTGGGCGTTGCGTCTGAGTTCAGGGTATCGCGGCTGGCGCGATGAAGCTACGGAATTTAGACGAAGCAGGAGTGGAGTTTGATCCGGCAGGCGACAAAGTTCTGCCGACCTACAATGAGGGCATGTCCGCGATACCCGCCGTCGTTCATCCGCGCGAGTTGTTCTCGCTGCTCGACTACCTGGGCATCGGCATTGCCAGCGCGGGAGGAGCGTTGCATGCGCGGCAGCATACCCGGTACCAGTACGACGTGATTGGAGCGTTCGGGCTGGCGCTGGCGTCCGGGCTGGGGGGAGGCATTGCACGCGACGTGCTGCTGCAGCATGGACCGCCCCTGGCGCTGGTCAACGTCGGCTACCTGTATACCGCGCTGGCCGGGGCGGCGGTGGCGCTGATGTTTCCTTCGAGCTTTGGGGTAAGGATGCAACGGGCGATGCTGCTGATCGACGCGGCGTCGATATCACTGTTTGCGGTGGCGGGAACGACACGCGCGGAAAACTTCGGCATGAGCTGGCTGCCGGCCATCATGCTTGGCATTACGACGGCGGTGGGCGGAGGCTCGCTGCGCGATGTGCTGAGCGGAACGACGCCCAAGGTATTTGAGCGCGGGAACTACTATTCGATCGCGGCGCTGGTGGCGGCGGTGGTGTACCTGGTGCTGGAAGCGCTGGACCTGCCGGAAGCGGCGTGCGTGTCGATCGCAGCGGCGTGCGGGTTTTCGCTGCGACTGGCGAGCGTGGCGTTCAATTGGCGAACTGACCGGCTGCGCAGGACGTGAGCGGCGCGGTATGCTGTTGCGGATGAAATGGAATAGCGCTTCCGCCCTTCTTCTCGCCTTTGCTCTGATCAACCTTGGACATGCTTGGGCTGAGGATCCACCGCCGAACGGCTTTGCGTCGATCGTCGTGCTGTGGCCGGATGGGGCGCCGGGGGCGCATGGGGCTGAGGTGGGCGACGTGCCGAAGCTCTATTGTTATCCCGCGCCGGGCCCGGGGCCGCATACGGCTGTGGTGGTGCTGCCGGGAGGCGGTTACACGCATGTCGTGATGGAAAAAGAGGGCGGCGTCGAGGCGCGGTGGCTGAACGAGCATGGCATCAGTGCTTATGTTCTGCAGTATCGGTTGAGCCCGGCGTACCACTATCCGGCGCCCATGCAGGACGGCGAGCGGGCGGTGCGGCTGGTGCGCAGCCATGCGAAGGAATGGGGGCTGAAGCAGGAGGCGATTGGGATATGGGGCTTCTCGGCAGGCGGGCACCTGGCGGGCTATCTGGCTACCGAGAGCGGAGCGGGCAATGCCAAGGCGAGCGACCCTATCGACCGGATGAGCAGCCATCCGGACTTCGCGATCTTCGGCTATGCGCGGTTGAGCCTCGATCCGGCGATCCCGGGCTCGTTCGGCATGAAGACACTTTTGGGCGCGGATGCGGATAAGTCCATGGTGGATGTGGTGTCGCCGGTGCTGCACGTGACGAAAGAGACGTCACCGAGCTTTCTCTATGCCAACTCGCGGGATGAGACGGTGAGTTCGTTGAATGCGACGGCGTTCTACGACGCTCTGCAACTGGCGCACGTGCCAGCGGAACTTCATGTGTTCGAAACCGGGCCGCATGGGACGGGTATGGCGCAGAACCTGCCAAAACAGCCGGAGTTAGCGATATGGCCGACGCTGCTGGAGCACTGGATGCAGGTGCATGGATGGATGGACACGTTACAGGCCGAAAAACGATGACACATCGTCGACCGCTTCCTCGATTCCATCGACGACTGCGGCCGCCTCTGCGAAACCGGCGGCGACAGCAGCGAGTTCCACTTTGAGGTGGTTCAAGCTGTCGATCGAGCTTTGCATGGGCTCCTCGGCGGCTTCGAGCGCGGCGGTGTTGGACTGGATGTCCTGGCGATTGAGGATGGTGAGTGCGGTGGAGGTCTCGTCGGCGATGGCGTCGAGCGCGTTGCGCTGCGCGTCGGTGCGGGCATTATCGAAGGCCGCGTTGGTGTCGTCGAGCAGGGTCTGCAACTTGTCGTGCGCCGCCTGCCACTTTTCCTGATCGGATCGTTCTGCCAGTTGCTGGCTATCGTCGTCGGCCATAAGTTGCTCCTATTTTGAGTCCAGTGAGGAATACACATCTTTCAGCCGGCGAACATCGTCGAACAGCTGCGAGAGCCGTGTCTTGAAAGCAGGCGAGTCCTTCTGGTGGGCGGTCTCAGCCAGTGCGGTGTGGGCGCTCGCAAGATCGGCGAGCTCCTGCTGGGTATTGGCGAGGATCCTGTCTGCCCTGGTGCTGGCGAGGACCAGCTTGGGGAGCCGCTCGATCTCGGTTCGCTTTTCCGAGGCCGACATGGATTTTTCGTTTTGATGGATGAACTGCTGCTGCTTGCGGATGATATCGCCGTAGGAGTTGTGCATCTGGTTTCTGAGGCCGGACTTCTGGGTGTCGCCGATGTCTTTCTGGAGCAGGGTGCAGATGGTCTGAATGGGTTCTTTCATCCGATCGAGGATGCCGGGAAGCTCGCGGCTCCGTTTGTGCTCGATGAGGATGCCGCCGAGGGCGTTGAGTGCGGTGACCGCGATGTTGATGTCCTGGGCGGATGCAAAGGATTTGAGATCGTCTTTCGAGAAGGCCTGCAGGGAAGAACCGAGAGCGCTGGTGGATTTGTCGAGCGCGTCGATGGGCTTGTCCCCGCTGACGTCGGCGAGCAGCTCGGCGTAGTCGTGCAGGCCGTTGAGGATGTCGGTGCGGACCCGCATGTCCGGTGCGGGGATGAAGGGCTGGATGGAGGTGCGGTCGAAGCCCTGGGTGTCGAAGGAGATCACCAGAGCCGAGACCTGCGCCTGATAGAAGATGTCTTCGACGGCCTGATATCCGTTGGTGCTGTCGGTCGCCGCGGCTGTGGCGGCGGTGGAGAAGGCGGCGGTCCGTTTTGCGAGAGGCGACAGGCTGCAGCCGGCGGCGAGGACGGATGCGGTCAGCAAGAGTGGCCCGCCAAAATTGGCGAGGCGGAGATTGGCGAGGCGTAGAACCGTTGGGCGAAGCGGCATGAAAGGCTTGCCTCCGTTAGAAAGGCCAATCGTGCCACCGGAGTAGCCGCTTTGCAAGTGAAAAGTTCAAAGGTTTTGTGTCCTGCCCAGACAGGGAGGCGGTCACGCGAACAGTGCCTGCTGAGCGCCGGGGCGTACGGAGGTGGGTCGCTTCGGGCCCGGATTGCCGGCGTCGCGCGTGAGCAGAGCGTCGCTGGATCGCTCTGCCAGGTGGTGTTTGTGGCAGACTCGCTTGACCATCAGCGCGAGGTGGCGGCGGTAGGGCGCGTCGGCGAAGTCCATGTTGGCGAAGCGCGTTGCGTAGTCGGCGGCGAGGTGGGGGAAGTGCTCGCGCACGAAGCTCAGGTAGATAGGACGCGAGCAGGACTTGAGGAACAACGGCTGCGCGGCGAAGAAGCTGGCACGCGCTGCTGCCGATTTTTTGGCGACCTGGTCGAGCGCGGCTTCGTTGTCCGTGATGCCGGGCAGGAGCGGCGAGCAGAGTATGCCGGCGGTGAGGCCGGCGGCACGCAGCTTGCGGACTGTATCGAAGCGGAGGTCGGGGCGCGGGGCGCGGGGTTCCATGATGCGGGCGAGTGCGGTGTCGGTGGTTGTGATGGTGAGGTGCAGGACGAGGTGGTTGTTCGCGGCAATGCGGGTGAGGAGGTCGATATCGCGGGCGATGAGCGTGGATTTGGTGATGACCCCGATGCGGTAGCCCTGGCGTCGGGCAAAGACCTCGAGGAGGCTGCGGGTGACTCCCATGCGCCGCTCGATGGGCTGGTAGGGGTCGGTGGCTGTGCCTATGGCGATCTCCTGGCTGGGGTCGATCTTTTTGAGTTCCTGCTCGAGCAGCCAGGCGGCGTTGTCCTTGATGTAAATTTCGCGCTCGAAGGCCAGGGCCCAGGGCTGTTGTACCTCGGTCAGGCGGTCGGGCAGCGCGACGCTGGCCTTGGCGGGTTGGAGGAATTCATGGGTGTACCGGGCGTAGCAGTAGCGGCAGGCGAACTCGCAGCCGCGGTAAGGGTTGATGGAGTAGGCGAGCGAAAGCTGCCGTCTGGACACGGACTTGTTGAGGATGGAACGGGCTTCCATGGTTTTGAACTGGATGAGGTGGCCGTCGTCGGTATGCTCAGCCTCGGCCGCTAGGCGGGCGATACCGATGGGACCGGAGGGCAGGATAGGGAAGAGATGCGGCGACCCGAGTTCTGCGTCAACATTTAGTTTCGCCATATCTTCGCCTCCAACAGATTCGAAAGTAGGCCTTCGCCGGGCACCTCGTCAAGTGGTTTGTTAGGCTGGGGGCGGAAAATCTGAGAAGTTTGCGGAGGGTAGCCGTGGCGCGCATTGCGATCATCGGTGTGGGAGCGATTGGGAGCGTTGTGGCGGCGCTGCTGCAGCAGACGGGCCGCCACGAGCTGGTGCTGTGTACCCGGACGCCGCTGCCGGACCTGCTGGTGGACACGCCCGGAGGCTTCATTGAGGTGCAAGGCGACAACGTTACGGATCCGGGGCGCGCGCCGGTGGTGGACTGGGTGCTGGTGGCAACCAAGGCCTATGACGCGGAAGCTGCGGCGCTCTGGTTTCCAAAGCTGCGCGGCGGCGCGGCGCCGGTGGCGGTGCTGCAGAACGGCGTGGAGCATCGCGAACGGTTCGTGCCGTACCTGCCGGTGGATTCTATTGTGCCGGTGGTCGTGGATTGTCCGGCGGAACGCAAGTCCGCGGGGCACGTGGTGCAGCGCGGGGTGATGCACTTGAAGGCTCTGGAAGACGCTGCGGGGGCGGCGTTTATTGCGCTATTTGCAGGCAGCACGGCAGATGCGGTGGCGGTGGCGGACCTCAGCACGGTGGCCTGGCGGAAGCTGTGCCATAACGCGGTGGGGGTGCTGCCGACGCTGCTGCTGCAGCCGCAAGGCGTGATGCGGGGTGAGGCGCTTTCGGATGTCGCGCGACAGATTGTGCGGGAGACGATTGCGGTGGGCCGGGCAGAAGGCGCTGTGCTGGGGGACGAGGTGGTGGAGGCGGTGATTGCGGCGTACCACGCGGCGGCAGCGGATGGCGTGAACTCGATGCATGCCGACCGGCTGGCGGGGCGGCCGCTGGAACTGGATGCACGCAACGGAGTCATCGTGCGCAAGGGTCGGGAGCATGGGATTGCGACGCCGGCGAATGCGATGGCGGTTGCGCTGCTGGAGGCAATGGGCAGGAAAACGAACGCCGCTTTGTGATGCGTTATTCACCCGAGCGCCGCGCCCTGGCCGTGCGAAACGCGATAAAATAGACGGCGATATGTCTACGAAAAAAGAACTCCTTCAAGATCCTATCCAGCACATCGACATCAAGCAGCATAATGTTGTCGCGCTGGTCGATGCCATGGCGTCCATGGCTTATAGCTCCCGCGATCTGGCTCGGGCCGCGAACATTTACGAGATGATGCTGCGCGATACGGAGTGCGGCGTGATCCTGTGCCTGGCGGGGTCGCTGATCTCGGCCGGGCTGCAGAAGGTGATTGTCGACCTGGTGCGCAACAACATGGTTGACGCCATTGTTTCGACCGGCGCGAACATTGTCGATCAGGACTTCTTCGAGGCGCTTGGCTTCAAGCATTACATTGCCGGCGATGCGTACAAGTATGGCGCGGGCGATGCCGATCTGCGCGAGCTGATGATCGACCGCATCTACGACACGTTCATCGATGAGGAAGAGCTGCGCATCTGCGATGAGACGACGGAGAAGATTATTGATTCGCTGGAACCGCGGCCTTACTCGTCGCGCGAGATGATCGTCGCGATGGGCAGGTACCTGAGCGAGAATGGGCGGACACCGGCGAAGGGCGAGGCAGATTCGATCATTCTGGCTTGCTATGAAAAGGACGTGCCGATTTTCTGTCCGGCATTCTCAGACTGCTCGTTTGGGTTTGGGATGGTGGCGCATCAGCACAGGCTGCAGGGCAAGCCGATGGTGTCGATTGACTCAGGCAAGGATTTTTATGAGCTGACGCAGTTGAAAATTGCGAACCCGACGACTGGCTTGTTGATGATTGGCGGCGGCGTGCCGAAGAATTTTGCGCAGGATATTGTTGTTGCCGCGGACATTCTTGGCGTTGAGGCTTCGATGCACAAGTATGCGATTCAGATTACGGTGGCGGACTCGCGCGATGGTGCGCTGTCGGGATCGACGCTGAAGGAAGCAAGCTCGTGGGGCAAGGTTGACCTGACCTATGAGCAGATGGTGTTTGCCGAGGCGACGATTGCGTTCCCGCTCATCGCAGGATATGCGTGGCACAAGGATGCGTATGCGGCCCGGACGGAGAAGCGGTTTGCGCAGGTGTTGATGGAGCCGGTTGTTGCGTAGGGGTAGGGGACAGAGAATAGAGATCAGGGAATAGAGAATAGGAAGAGGAAACATCGGCGGGCCTTCGGGCTCGCCGTTTTGGTTGCGTGGGCGGCGGGGCTAGCGAGCCATGGTGGTAGCCGGACGGTATGAGGGTTCCGGAATCTCGGCGAGGGTGGAATGGTGCAGGCGTTCGCCCAGCCCGTAGAAGTGACAAAAGCTCATGATGAGCGGCCGCCAGAGATCGGGGTCGATGCGATTGTGATGACCGGCTAACAGGATCGATGTGTCAACGTGAGCGCGAATGATGCGCACTTCAAAGGCGATGGCACCGGGTGCCTTGTCCGGTCGCGAACCGAAGGTGTGGACGTTCTCGAGCACGGCTTCGAGCTGAACGGGGCACTCGGCGACGCGATCGGGAGCGACCAGATCGGAGGGTTGAGGGGTAAGACGTGCGCTGGTGAACTTCTGGCTTTCGTGGCGGTACCCCATGGCGACCTTGTGTGGGGGCACGGGGTTCGAACCGGTAAGCCTGGCGAGTCGGTTGACCGCGCCTGCCATGCTGGCTGAGGGAAGGTTGATCACGCACTCGCGCTCGCGGTTCAGATTTTGGGCGCTATGACCCTTTGCGCCAAGACCCAGCATGCAGTTCCAGCCCAACCACCACGCTGAGGACATGGGAGCGATGTTTGTGGTTCCGTCTTCATTGCGAGTGGAGAGAAGAACGACCGGTGTGCCGAAGTACAGGATGGAAGGTTCAAGAGCGATGTGCATGAGCTTTATGCTCGCGGAACTTTCGGGTGTGCACACTCCGCCGGTTGCGGGCAAACTGCTTTTTCTAGCGCGGGAGCTTGCGGGTATGCAGGGCGCGGAGCACCTGTTCGATGGACCAGTCGAGGGCGTCGGTGCCTTCTACGGTGATGGTGGCGTGGGCTTGTGAGGGGAGGACGTAGAGGTCGGCCATGGGTTTGGCGGTGGCTATGAACTGGGCTCGGACGGAGGCTTCGGTGCGGCCGCGCTCACGCATGTCGCGATAGATGCGGCGGTTGAGGCAGATTTCGTTGGGTGCGTTGACGTAGATGCTGAAGTCGTAGAGCGGGATGAGTTCCGGATAGTGGAGCGCGAGGATGCCTTCAACGAGGACGACGCGGGTGGGGGTGACGGGCTCGAAGGAGCCGGCGACGCGGCTGTGGTGGGCGAAGTCGTAGACGGGGCGCTGGATGGTTTGGCCCTGTGCCAGGGCGCGGACGTGGGCGATGATGAGCTCGGATTCGAGCGAGTCCGGGTGGTCGAAGTTCTGCTTGTTGCGGTCGTCGAGAGGGAACTGCGAGAGGTCGCGGTAGTAGAGGTCGAGCGGGAAGAGCGTGGCGTCAAGCTGGGTAGCGAGTTCGCGGGCGAGGGTGGTTTTGCCGGAGCCCGAGCACCCGGCGATTCCGATCATGAGCGGGCGGTGGGGAAGGGTGAGCTGCTGGGGTGTGGCCACGTTGAATAGTGTACGGCGGGGGTTGTGGGTTGGGCCGGTTCCGAGGAAGGTCGGGGCAGATCGGGGTATGCCGGACGTTTTGAATCCCACGTCCGAAAGGCCGGACATGGGGAAAAAGATGGCTGTGCAGGTGCGGGTGTTGAGACTTCGGTCGAGATGACGGGTTTTGCGAGGCGTGGAGGAGAGCGGTCGCGTGTTGCGCGATGCCCCACCCTTTGCAAAAGCGCAAACGATGGGCCACCCAGGTCTGGATGGGCCACCCAGGTCTGAATGGGCAACCCAGATTCTAGGAGGGGAGGGCGGCAGCGACCTGGGGAATGAGGGCCGTGACGAGGGAAGTGAACTGGGCTTCGACGCGGCGGCCGATGTCCATGACTTCTTCGTGGTTGATGATCTCGGCAACACCATCGGAGACGCTGACGCCGGCCGCCATGTTGGTAACGAGCGAGAGGCCGAGGACTTCGAGCCCCATGTGGCGGGCGACGATGACTTCGTGGACGGTGGACATGCCGACGAGATCGGCGCCCAGGGTGCGGAAGGCGCGGATTTCGGCGGGGGTTTCATAGCTGGGGCCGAGCACGGCGAGATACACGCCTTCGGGGAGGGTAATGCCCTGCTGCGCCGCTTCCGCGGACGCGAGAGCACGCAGGGCGGGGGAGTAGGCGGTGGACATGTCGAAGAAGCGCTGAGCGGCCTGGGGGGCGCAGGCGAAACGCGGTTCGTTGGGGCCGAGGGCGGAGTTGGTGCCGGTGAGGTTGATGTGGTCGGAGATGCAGACCAGGCTGCCCTGGCCGTAGGCGGTGTTGATGCCGCCGGCGGCGTTGGTGACGATGAGTCCGGTGCAACCAAGCAGGCCGAGGACCCGGGTGGGGAACACGACCGAGGACATTGGGTAGCCTTCGTAGGCGTGGACGCGGCCCTGCATGACGGCTACGTCGACGCCACGGATGGTGCCAAGGACGAGCTTGCCCGAGTGGCCGACTACTGTGGAAAGCGGCCAGCCGGGGATGTCGGCGTAGGGGATGGTGGTGGCGTTTTCGACCTGGGACGCGAAGTTTCCGAGACCGGAGCCGAGGATGATGCCAAGGGTGGGCTTCGCGGGGTGCAGGGACCTGATGTGGGCGGCGGCGGTCGAGCAGAGGGTGTATTGGGTGGGCTGGTCGGGCATAGGTAGACAGTATCGCTGATTGTCTTGCCGGGAACATCCTGCGGCTGCGTTTTGCGGTTCCGCTCATTTTGTTCTGGCCAATTGCGCCATTCTCGTGGAGCATGGAGGGCACACAATTTATGTGGCCCGGGGAGGGTTTTCATGAGCAGCGTACGAGTGCTGGTTGGAACGCGCAAAGGGGCGTTTGTGTTGACGTCGGACGGCACGCGCAAACAGTGGGATGTGAGCGGACCGCACTTTGCGGGATGGGAGGTTTACCACGTCAAGGGATCGCCGGTGAACCCGGACCGCATCTACGCGTCGCAGTCGAGCAGCTGGTTTGGGCAGGTGGTGCAGAGGTCGGATGACGGTGGAAAGACCTGGGAGGCGGTGGGCAACAACTTTGGCTATGATGGCGTGCCGGGAACGCACCAGTGGTACGACGGAACCGCCCATCCATGGGAGTTCAAGCGGGTGTGGCACCTGGAGCCTTCGTTGAGCGACCCGGAGATGGTGTTTGCGGGGATCGAGGACGCGGCGCTGTTTCAGTCCAAAGATGGCGGCAAGACGTGGGAGGAGCGCTCGGGCCTGCGCAAGCATGGGTCGGGGCCGCACTGGGCGCCCGGAGCGGGCGGGATGTGTCTGCATACGATTGTGATCGACCCCAGCAACGAGGAGCGGATGTTCATCGCGATCTCTGCTGCGGGCGCGTTCCGCACCGATGACGGTGGCGAGACGTGGAAGCCGATCAACAAGGGGCTGCGTTCGCTTCATATTCCGGACCCGGTGGCCGAAGTAGGGCATTGCGTACATCGCCTGGCGCTGCATCCGTCAAGGCCAGAGACGCTGTTCATGCAGAAGCACTGGGACGTGATGCGGTCTGACGATGCGGGCGATAACTGGCGCGAGGTCAGCGGGAATCTGCCGACGGATTTTGGCTTCTGCATCGATGTCCATGCGCACGAGCCGGAGACGGTTTACGTGGTGCCGATCAAGAGCGATGGCGAGCATTTTCCGATGGATGGCAAGCTGCAGGTGTATCGCTCGAAGAGCGGCGGCGATGGGTGGGAGGCGATGACCAAGGGGCTGCCGCAGGCCGACTGCTACGTCAACGTGCTGCGCGATGCGATGGCGGTCGATACGCTTGACGAGTGCGGCGTGTACTTTGGCACGACGGGCGGGCAGGTGTATTGTTCGCCGAACGGCGGCGAGAGCTGGGAGGCGATTGTGCGAGACCTGCCAGCGGTGCTTTCGGTCGAAGTGCAGACCCTGCCGTGAGTGTGCGGTTGGAGCTGCCGGGGCACTTGCGGACGCTGGCTGGGATCCGCGGCGAGGTTACGCTGGAGGTCGAGGAACCGGTGACGCAGCGCACTGTGCTGGACGCGCTGGAGGTGGCGTACCCGATGCTGCAGGGGACGGTGCGGGACCAGGTGACGAAGGAGCGACGGGCTTTCCTGCGCTTTTTTGCGTGCGAGGAAGACCTGTCGTTTGTGGGTGCGGATGAGTTACTGCCGATTGCGGTGCGCTCTGGCAAGGAAGCTTTCCTGGTGATCGGTGCGGTGGCGGGCGGCCGGGAATAGACTGGCGTCTGAGGCAGGCGATGGCGACGGCACATTCAGGAGCAATGGACGAAGCGGCGGAGGCGCTGGCGGGGATCCAGACGGAGTCAGGCACGACGCTGCTGGCGCTGGCGGAGTCTTCGCCGGTGCTGCTGGTGTTTTTGCGGCACTTTGGCTGCACCTTCTGCCGGCAGACGATTTCGCAGGTCTCTGAACTGAGCGGAGAGCTGGACCGGCGTGGGGTTCGAGCGGTGTTCGTGCATCTTGGCACGCCGGAGATTGCGCAGGCGCACTTTGATTACTACAAGCTGGGCGACGTGGAGCGCGTCCACGATTCTCAGGCGGCGGTTTATGGGCTGCCGATGTTCGGGCTTTCGCGAACTCATCCAATTTCGCACTTCTTCCAACCCAAGGTGGCGATAGGGTGGCTGAAAGGCGCCGTATTTCAGCACGGGATTGGGATGATTCAAGGGGATGGTGCGCAGATGCCCGGGGTATTTTTCCTGAAAGGGCCGAAAATTGTGCGGCGCTTTGTGCACCGGACGATTGCGGACCAGCCCGACTATCTGCGACTGGTGAGCTGACTGCGGCTTTCCGCTGATTGTTGGAACCCCGGGGCGTCTCGCGGCATCTCTTGGACTGTGGCTGTGGCGACAAAGGAGCGGCGATGAATCTAACGGGGAACACAATCTTTATTACAGGCGGCGGATCGGGCATTGGGCGCGGTCTCGCAGAGGCGCTGCACGCGCGCGGCAACCAGGTCATCATCTCGGGAAGGCGTATGGCGTTACTCGAAGAAACGACGAAGGCGAACCCCGGGATGGACTTCGTGGAGCTGGATGTTGAAGATCCTGCGAGCATTCAGGCCGCGGCAGAGAGGCTGATTGCGAAGTACCCGAAGCTGAATGTGGTGATCAATAATGCAGGCATCATGCAGGGCGACGATGCATCGGGGCCGGTCAACGAGGATGTGCTGGTGTCGACGATGACAACCAATGTGTTTGGGCCCATCCGGATTACATCGGCGCTGATCGAGCATTTGAAGAAGCAGGAATCGGCGACCATCGCGTATGTAACGTCGGGGCTGGCGTTTGTGCCGCTGGCGTTGAACTCGGTGTATTCGGCGACGAAGGCCGCGATTCACTCGTTCACGCTTTCGCAGCGTTACAAGTTGAAGGGCACAGGCGTGCGCGTGCTGGAAATTGCGCCGCCTTATGTGCAGACCGGACTGACGGGCGACAGGCAGGCGAACGATCCTCGGGCGATGCCGTTGAAGGAGTACATCGAGGAGACGATCCAGTTGCTGGGCACCGACAATGACGAGGTGCTGGTCGAGCGCGTGAAGATGCTGAGGAATAATCCTGGTGCGAACGAGGCCGGTTTTGTGAATCAGTTCAACGACATCATGACGGAGCAGCGGACCTAAGGGCCTGGTGTGGCGGCGGAAGGAAGGCGATATGGCGGCGAGCGACTCGAAGGACAAGAGGCCATGGCCCAGGCTGGACTGGGCGGAGTGGAGCGACACGGCGGATACGCTGCATATGTGGACCCAGATCGTCGGGAAGACGCGGCTGGCGCTGAGTCCGATGCAGGCGCACTGGTGGAACGTGCCTCTGTATGTAAGTGTGCGCGGGCTATCCACGACCGCGATGCCGTACGGCGACGAGATGCTCGAGATCGAGTTCGACTTTGTGAGCCACCTGTTGCGGTACAGACTGAGCAACGGCGCGAGCTTGTCGACGCCTTTGCGTCCGCAATCGGTGGCGGACTTTTATGCGGAGCACCAGCGGAGCCTGGCGGCGCTGGGGGTAGAGGTGAAGATCTGGCCGGTGCCGGTGGAGTTGAAGGCGCCGATACCGTTCGCGGAAGACACACAACATGCCACCTATGACGCGGAGGCCGCACATCGGTTCTGGCGCGTGCTGTTGAGGGCGGCTGGGGTATTTCAGGAGTTTTCGTCGCGATTCGTCGGCAAGATCAGCCCGGTGCATTTCTTCTGGGGGAGCTTCGACCTGGCTGTCACCCGCTTCTCCGGCCGGAACGCGCCGCCGCGCCCGGACGCCGATCCGATCATGGGCGAAGCGTATTCGCAGGAGGTGATCAGCGCGGGTTTCTGGCCGGGCAATGGCGGGTTCGGCGAGGCGGCGTTCTATTGCTACGCCGCGCCTGTGCCTGCGGGAATGGATGGGGCGAAGATCGGACCGGCCGCAGCGGAATGGAATGCGGAGCTTGGCGAGTTCGTACTGAAGTATGACGACCTGCGCGCGGAGGCTGATCCGGATGCGGCGCTGATGGAGTTTCTGGAGAGCACGTATGTGGCGTCGGCGGAGCTGGCGGGGTGGGATCGAGCAGCTGTAGAGCGGCTTGGAAACTAGCACGCGATGGTTAGCGTTTAGGTTTCGACCACACGCAATTTCTTCAGGCGCTTTCGAAGTACACGGGCGACATCGCGGGAAGTATGCAAAACTGCGACGATGGACAAAGTGCCTTCCGAGATCAAAATGACGAGAAAGAATGAGTTTTCGAACCAAAAGCGGACATCCGCTTTAGTGAGATCTCGGCGGCGGTGGCCCAGTATAGGGCCATTTGCGGGGATGGCATACCCAAGTTTCGAAGGTGCAGGGGAATGTGTCGGCCAATCGACTTGGAGCTTTGTAGTAGCGGAGCGTGTCGCGTGGATCAGCGCGGGCGGTTTCGGTGATGACGATGCGCATCAGGCCTTTTGCTGGCGCACGCTGCGCAACTCTTCGAGAAAATCATGGACGGGAATCGTGCGACCTGCTTTGACGTCTTCGAGACCGGCCTCGATGCGATCGCGGGCGTAGTCGTTCCACTCATCTTCCTCGTCCTGAATTGCTTTCAGACCTGCGTGAAGCGCGTCGGAGATCGAAGCGAAGCGACCGGAGGCGAGGAGGGCCTGGGCTCTTTGATCGTCTTCAGGGCTGAGGTCGACGGTCATGGTTCGCTCTCCATCGTGCGCTTACAGGATCGCGACCGGTTTATGGTTTTTGTAATGGTTTGAGCATCTGAGCAACGGGGCAGGGGTAAAGGGAGGTACCTGCGGGTGGGCCGGGCAAACCCTGCTTTTGTTCGGCGAGGGGTTTGACGCATAGATCGACGCGCATAGAGTCTGTAATGAGACTGCTGTTGAAGTCGTTCTGATCGAACGTGTACGCGCCCTTCTTACTGGGATCAGGAGTGGCACTGAATTGCGTGCCGAATACCTGCGGCTGTTTGACGGACAGGAGGTATCGGTCGAGAGTGGCAGCTGAGAGCCACATGGCATCTGCGTTGCCTCTGGAAATGGCGATGTCTGCGAGAATGTGTGCCAGAAGATAGCCGCTCGGCGAGGGAGAATGCTGAAAGATCAGAGCGCAACGGTAATAATCTTTGGCGGTGTGTAGATATCCCGTGTCGAGCAACTGGCGAACCCGCAGCTCACGAGCATCATCGTTGTGACGGACTTGGAGCCCGGTGAGCGCGGACGGGCGAGGATCGCCGGGTTTGGCGAATGAGTAATTTCCTCGATCCTCCTGATCGGAGATAAAGATTTTCTCCAGTTCGGGATTATCAGCGAGTACAGCCGAATGGCTGAATTTCCTTGTGGAGTGATCCGACTGTGCAATAACAGTGGCAGGGACACAGACACAAAGCAGAACATTAACACTGAGCCGCAGAAACATGAATGCTATCCCTTTCACTTGAGCAGCATGCTTACGATGCTGGCCGACATGAGGTTGGCCATGGTGCCGGCGAGCATGGCGCGCAGGCCTAGTTTTGCGAGCTCGTTGCGGCGGTGGGGGATCAGGGCGCCGATGCCTCCGATCTGCATACCGACGGAGCCGAGGTTGGCGAAGCCGCAGAGGGCGAAGGTGGCGATGGCGAGAGTCCGGGTGCTGATGGCGCCGGACTTGGCGAGGGTGCCGAGCTGGGTGTAGGCGATGAACTCGTTGAGTACGGCGCGCGTGCCGATCAGGTTGCCGATCAGCGGGGCGTCCTTCCAGGGAATGCCGATGAGCCAGGCGACGGGTGCGCAGAGGGTGCCGAGCGCGTTGCCCAGCGAGTGCGGAAAGTGGTGTGCACCATGCGCCCAGAGCCAGTTGGAGATTCCCAGCATGATGGCGTTGATAAGGCCGACGATGGCCAGAAAACTGATGAGCATGATGGCGACGTTGAAGGCGAGCTGGCCGCCGTCGATGGTGCCGCGGGCTATCGAGCCGATGAGGTTTTCGTTCTTGTGCTCGTCCTCGGTGGCGATGTGAACGGTGCCCAGGGTGGCGGGCACTTCGGTCTCTGGAACCAGCATTTTCGCAACCAGGATGGTGCCGGGGGCGGTCATAATGACGGCTGAGAGCAGGTCCTGCGCGCGGATGCCGAACAGGATGTAGGCCGCCATGATGCCGCCGGAGACGTGGGCCATGCCGGAGGTCATGATCGTCATGAGTTCGGAGCGAGTGGCTCCGCCGAGAAAGGGGCGGATGGTAAGCGGGGCTTCGGTCTGGCCCATGAAGATGCTGGCGGCAACATTGGTGGATTCCGCGCCGCTGGTACCCATGGTCCGCTGCATGATCCAGGCGACGGCCTTGATAACCTGCTGCATGATGCCGAGGTGGTAGAGCATGGCGAACAGCGCGGAGACGAAGATAATGGTGGGCAGGACGGAGAAGGCGAAGACCTGGAGCGGGTCAGTGGGGTTGCCGAGCCGACCGAAGACCATCGAGGAGCCGTCGGCGGCGTGCCCGAGTAGAGCGCTGACGGCGTCGGCGCCGGCTTTGAGCACGATTTGACCGTAGCTCCACTTGATGACGAGGAACGCGAAGAAGACCTGGAGGCCGAGGCCCCAGGCAACGGTCCGCCACTTGATGGCGCGGCGGTCGGTGGAGAGAGCGTAGGCAAGGCCGAGAAAAACGATGAGTCCTAGAAGACCGGTGAAACGGGCCACGTGCACGCTCCGAAATGCAAAGTAGATTGTGAATCGGAGTGTACGGCGGGGGAGGCCTCGACGCCAAACTTTCCCGTTCGGCCCCTGCGTGAGCGTGCCGCGATCACAAGACGAGGCGTGCAGCGATTACAACACGACCCGGGGAGCCGCCGTTGCAGCATCCCCGGTGTTGGGAGTGCCGCGTGGCTCGATGAGGAGGATATGGGCTTCGCCGTTCCGCGCCACCGGGCGATGCTCCACGCCGCGGGGTACGACGAAGAGTTCTCCGGGCTTCAGGCTGACGATGCGGTCGCGCAGCTCGATCTCGAGTTCGCCGTGAAGCAGGAGGAAGAAGTCGTCGGTATCGGCGTGGCTGTGCCAGACAAACTCCCCTTCCACCCGCACGACCATCACATCGCTGTCGTTGAAGGTGGATACGACGCGAGGCGACCACTGCTGCGTGAAGGTAGACAGGGCTGCGGCCAGATTGATCTTGTCAGCCATTCGGGCTCCTCTGGGCTTCGGCTTTTGGGGCTTCGGCTTTTGGGTTTCGGCTTTGGTTTCGGCTTTATCGATGGCGGTGGACGCTCGATGGCAGAGGCTTCCTCGCCGAATCGTTCGCGGGAAGCGTCGGTAAGGTCAGCGCGAGCAGCTTCGTGGGGTCAAGGTAGGCACCGTTCCAGCGAACGCCCATGTGCAGATGAGGACCGGTAACGCGGCCTGTCTTTCCCGACAGACCGAGGTGCGCACCTTTTTCGACCTTGTCGCCAGCGGCCACTTCGATCTTCGACAGATGCATGTAGATGGTGAAGAACTTCTCGCCGTGGTCGATGATGACGCAGCCACCTTCATAGAAGAGGTCCCTGGCGAGAACGACGGTGCCGGCGTTGGATGCTTCGACCAGCGTACCTTCGTTGACGGGGAAGTCCGTGCCGCGATGGGTGCTGGACTTCTCCTCATTGAGGATGCGGCTTTCGCCGAATGTCGCTGTGGGCTTGCCGACGACGGGAGATTTGAAGTTGCCGCTCCATTGCGGATAGGCAAGTACATGAGCGTAGGCGTGAGCCTTGGCGATTTCGTCGGAGGCGATCTGTCGGCGCCCGGCGGCGTCTGGTTCGACGAAGTTTTCGGGTACGTCGACGGTCCCTGTCGGAAAATTGGCCGCCACTATATCAACGCTTTTGATAGAGCGGATGGTGCGGCCACCGGAAAGAGTGGCGATGACCTGGAGATCGTAGGAGCCAGGCTGCGTTTCAAGGTCTGCGCCGGCGAGCGAGTACCAGACCATCGGCTTGTCCGTCTTGAAGAAGGTGAGAGTCTTGCCTAGCCAGGTTGCCGTCACGTGGGTTGGCGCTCGGTCGAGCTCGACGGTGATGAAGGCGGGCGAGCCCTGCTGCAGTTCATTCGGCTGCCAGAAGATGTTCTTGATGCCGGGGCTGTCGGCGGCGGCTTTCGGTTTCTGCCGAGCGCTGTGATGGCGAACCTGGGGAGAAGAAGCGTGTGCTACCAGGCCCGGACCGACCAGGGCTGCGGCGAGCAGGAGAAGGACTGGGCTTGCAAATATCGACCGCTTCATTTGTTCCCTTTCGTGCCCGCGCCATCACCTGGGGTTGCTGGTGGGAACGCCTGTGGGTGTTGGATGCAAAGACAGGAATCGGCGCGTCCCTTGTGTCTGAAGGTGCACAGGATACGGCGAGTCCTGAGTGGGTTGGCAGCGTGGTCGAGCGCGGCGGAGACGTGTGCAGGTGCGTCCACCGCAAATGCTGAGGAAGATTTGTGCCCTTAAAAGGCCACGGATGTTACACTGAAATGGATCGTGGAATCCGATCTGGTGTTCTTGCTTGTTCTGGTCGTACTGCTCTACTCGCAAACAACTCCTAGAATTGCGTTTCAGCGGTACATCGTATTGAAAAGAGAACAAGGTCATGGAAACAGGAACAGTGAAATGGTTTAACGACGCCAAGGGTTTTGGATTTTTGAGCCGCGCCACCGGTGAGGACGTTTTCGTTCATCACTCCGCGATTCAGAGCGACGGTTTCCGCTCGCTGCAAGAAGGTCAGACGGTTGAGTTCAACGTCGTCAAGGGACCGAAGGGCTGGCAGGCAGAGAACGTTCGCGTAGCGTAAGCGAACTTGAGTACAGCGAAACGGGCGGTTCCGGTTGGAGCCGCCCTTTCGCAGTTGCGGGCTCCATTTTAGCGGAGACCTGGTTGGGGACGGTCGAGGCCGTTGGCCGCTCGTTGTCTTGTCGTACTGTAAACCAGCATTGGAGAGCGCATGGCGAACATTGTCGAAAACAAGTACTACCTAAAGACCGTCCACGAAGAGATCGGGCTTTTTGATCGCAAACTTGCCCACCTGCTGAAGTATGACGTTTTCGAGTCAGAGGAAGCGCGCGAGGCTGCCGTCCGGAAGCTGACGCGCAAGCGTGAAACGCTGGTCGAGACCGCCAAACGCATGGCTGCGGAAGGTATTGAATTCAAGCCTTCGGATCTGCCGCGGTCGATCCAGCCGGAGGGTGTGGAAATCGCCGAGGAGCCGGTGAAGGAAGTGCCGGTCGAACCGGCAGCTGTGGCCGGAGCTGGTGTGGGAGCCAACCGGACAGCGCGACGCCAGAGCTCGGTGTATGCGGGCACGTCGCTGGACTGGGAACAGAGTGTTCGCAGCTACATGCAGAATAAGAACAAGGCTTAGCGCGGATCGTAAGCTAGGGATTCATCGAGGCCAACCGGGGGAAGCTCGCTCCGGAAAGCTCTACGCTGACGGTGGGGCCGTCCGGGTAGATCTGGGCGATTTCGCGAATGAAACTCGGGGACTGGCCAGGCAGAATCCAGACGAGTGTGTCGGGCGGTTGTTTGCCGATAATGGGCGCGATGACGCCGGCCACTCCGCCTATCTCCGGTTTCAGGCGGTAGATCGTGGCTTTATACGGGATGCCCGCTTCCTGAAAGGCCGCCTGGCCGTCGGGCGTGATGGCGAGCTTAATCAGTCTCCCTTTGCCGGTGGGTGCGACCAGCGAGACTTTGAAGCCGCTTGCGTTCCGCGGGGCGTTGAGCAAAATGGTGGCAATTAGACCGTTGTAGACGTCGGAAGGCAAGTCTATATGCTGGACGTCGACCTTCATCTTGCCATCCTTGTCGAAGGTGCGCGAAGTCACGTTCCCGGTCGGCACATCGACTAGATAATCCACCATTTTCGGGAAGAACCGGCCTTTCTGGATGTGGTGCTCGCGAACCAGGCGAAAGTCACCATGCTGCACGAAAGTGGTCGTCTCGTCGTCCACGGAGCCGTCGGCGAAACGATAAACGAGGCGTGTGCTGAGTTGCTCACCGTGGGCGACCTGAATGAGCTCGCCGTGGGCAAGGATCTTCCCGTTTGCGGACCGCATGAGCAGGAACCCGTGCGTCGTTCCCTGGGTCTGACGGACAGCGATCGGCTCCGCCCGGGTAATGGCGTAGAAGAAGGCGAGTACGAGTGTGAGAGTGATGCTGCGCAGCGCATGGATCGGCAAAATCTTCTCTCCCTGAGGGGATGGCCCAAACTTCTTACCTCAGATGCAGGGATTGTGGGAGATGTTGACGCCGTTCGCGCACGTGTTTGCCCTAATCGCCGGACGCTGTGATGACCTCACGTATCAACGGCTGACGCTGGGGAGGCTCGTCGGAGAGTTGCAGCGTCGTTTGGAGCATTCGAAATGGCTCCTCGAGTAGCGTGGCATCTTCGCTGAAGAGCGTGAAAATTGGGTCCCCGGCGCTGAGTTTTGTGCCGAGCTTGGCGTGCAATTCGATGCCGGCGTGTGCGCTGACTGGATCGCCGGGCTGGGCGCGGCCGGCGCCGAGGCGCTGCACTGCCCAGCCGACCTCCTTGCAGTCCATCCCCGCAAGGTAGCCGTCGCGGGAAGCGGTGAGCACGCGTGTGGCTCGCGGCTTGTGGAAGGCGGCCGGGTCGCCGAAGATGCTGGTGTCGCCAGAGTGAGCGGCAACGATCCGCAGCCAGGATTGGTAGGCCGCGCCGGAACGTAAGATTTCGTCCGCGAATACGGCGCCGGCTTCCGGGCTGGCGGACTTGCCGGCGAAAAAGAGCATCCAGCCGGAGAGGATGTTCGACAGTTCGATGAGGTCGGCAGACATGGGGTGGCGTATGCCCTTCATGATCTCCGCGCACTCCCAGACTTCGAGCCAGTTGCCGGAAAAGCGCCCCAGGGGCTCTTCCATGGAGGTGAGCAGGGCTACGGTGCGCGTTCCGGCGAGTGTGCCGGTTTCGACCATCAAGGTGGCGAGGTGTTTCGACGCTTCATACGTGGGCATGAACGCTCCGGAACCGACCTTTACGTCCAGCACGAGGGCGTTCAGCGATTCCGCGAGCTTTTTCGACATGATGCTGGCGCAGATGAGGAACGGCGACTCGACCGTGCCGGTGTGGTCGCGCATGGCATAGAGGATGCGGTCTGCGGGGACCAGCCGCGGGGTCTGGCCGACGAGCGCGGCGTGGGTTTCCAGCAGGACTTCGGTCATGCGCGCGAGTGAGAGCTGGGTGTCGAAGCCGGGGATGGTTTCGAGCTTGTCTAGAGTGCCGCCTGTATGCCCCAGGCTGCGCCCGCTGATCATCGGCACAGAGATGCTGGGCGAAAGCTCGAGGCCGGCGGCGGCGATGATGGGTGCGATGAGCAGCGAGGATTTATCGCCAACACCGCCGGTGGAGTGCTTGTCGACGGTGAAGCTGTGGAGCGGGGTGGCGTCGAAGGTTTCGCCGGAGAAGCGCATGGCGGTGGTGAGATCGGCGAGCTCGCGCGGGGAGAGTCCACGCTGGAAGACGGCCATGAGGAAGGCGGCGATTTGTGCGTCAGAAACCTGGTCGGTGCTGGAGAGCACGGAGGGAGTCTGACTCAACTGCGCGGCGAGCTTCTGTTCGCCGTTGAGGACGACAGCGTGGATGAAGTGTTCGATCTCATCGCGGGTCAGTTCGAGGCCGTCGCGCTTTTTGATAACGATGTCGAGAGGGTGGAGTGCGTGGGGCATGGGGTCCTTGTGGGAGTTGCGGCTGCCTGGGAAGCAGGTCCGTTGCCTTCGGCGAAGGATGAGAAAAGTGATGGGTGTGCTGAGGAATTATTTCGGTTCGAGGAACTCGGCGCGGAAGGCGTCCGGAAGAAGAGCGCCGAGGGTGGTCTCTTCTTCCGAGCCGCCTTCGCCGGGGTAGAGGAGCAGGGTGCTGTCGTCGCCGAACTCCGCGAGCGTTTGACGGCACGCGCCGCATGGCATGGAGACCGCGCCGTTGAGGTTGGCGACGGCCACGGCGCGGAGTCGGATGCTGGAGCCGTGCTCGGCGACGGCGCGGGCGATGGCACCCTGCTCGGCGCAGGAGGTGAGGCGGTAGGAGCAGTTTTCTACGTTGCAGCCGGAAACGATGGAGCCGTTGTCGAGTAGCAGCGCGGCGCCTACGCGGAAGTGCGAATAGGGAGAGTAGGAGTGATGGGCAACGGATGCGGCGGCCTGGCGCAGCCTGGATCGCTCCTCGGGTGACACATCTTCGGTTCGCGTTGTGAGAGGCATAGTGAGTCGATAAGACTATCAGGAAACTGGAAACGCCTCGTGAGACGGACAGTACGCGGGATTCTGGCTGGAAAGGGTTGCATCCAATTGTGCAGGCGGCGATGATTGCGGCTGGTCGCAGAACGGCTGGTCGCAGAACGGCTGGTCGCAGAACGGATGGGAGCGAGCGTGAAGCAGGCGGGGACGAAGATCGGGAAGAAGCCTGCAGCGAAGCTTGGGTCATCTGCCGCAAACACTGCGTTGGCGGATGTGCTGGACGTTTTTCATCCCATCACGGCGGCGTGGTTTCGGGCGGTGTTTGAAGGGGTGACGCCGCCGCAGCGCGAGGGCTGGCCGTCGATTGCGCGCGGAGAGTCGACGCTCATTCTGGCGCCGACAGGGACGGGCAAAACGCTGACTGCCTTTCTGTGGTGCCTGGACAAGCTGATGCTGCGCACGCCTGTGGATGATGTAGAGCGCGGCTGCCGGGTGCTTTACATTTCACCGCTGAAGGCACTCGCCGTGGACGTGGAGCGCAACCTGCGCTCGCCGCTGGCGGGTATCGCCAACATGGCGCAGCGCGAGGGCGTTGCCGTGCATGTGCCGGAGATCAGCGTTCGAACGGGAGACACTTCGCAGAAAGACCGGGCGCGCTTTGTCAGGCACCCCGGCGAGATTCTGATTACGACCCCGGAGTCGCTGTATTTGTTGCTGACTTCGAATGCCGGTGAAGGTCTGCGCACGGTCGAGACGGTGATCATCGACGAGATCCATGCGCTGGTTCCGACCAAGCGCGGTGCGCACCTGGCGCTGTCTCTGGAGCGGCTGGAGGCGCTGTGCGGACGTCCGCTGCAGCGTATCGGGCTGAGCGCGACGCAGCGACCACTGGAGGAGGTGGCTAGATTTCTGGGGGGAGCGGACGGAGTGGCAAAAGCGCCGGGCAACGCGCAGATTCCCCTCGGGAATGACAAAGAAAAGGGAGCGGACGGAGTAGGTGCTGCATCTGGCGAAACGCAGATTCCCCTCGGGAATGACAAAGAAACCGGGGCGGAGCTGAGTGCCTCTGTCGCCAGCGAAATAACCAGCGAAATAACTAGCGAAATAACCATTGACGGCTCGCTCAAGGAAGCCGATACAGGAGCGTCGGGTGTGCGGTACCGGCCGGTTACGATTGTCAACGCCGGAGCGCGCAAGGTGCTGGAGCTGACGGTCGAAGTGCCGGTCGAGGACATGGCGAAGCTGGGCGCGATCGAAGACCTGCCCAGCGGCCCGGCATCGCAGGGACCGAAGCGGACCAGCATCTGGCAGAGCATCCATCCGCGGCTGCTGGAGATTGTCCGCGGACGCACGTCTACGTTGATCTTCGTGAATGCGCGGAGGGTGGCGGAGCGGCTCGCGGGTGCGCTCAACGAGCTTGCGGGGGAGCCGATTGCGCGCGCGCATCACGGGTCTCTGGCGGCGGCGCAGCGCAGCGAGATTGAAGAGATGCTGAAGGCGGGCAGCATCAAGGCGCTGGTCTGTACGTCGTCGCTCGAGCTGGGTATCGACATGGGCGCGGTCGACCTTGTAGTGCAGATTGAAGCTCCGCCCAGCGTGGCCAGCGGCATGCAGCGCATCGGTCGTGCGGGTCACCAGGTGGGCGCGCCGTCGGCGGGCATCATTTTTCCGAAGTATCGAGCGGACCTGATCGCATGCGCAGCAGTGACGCAGGCGATGCATGAGGGGCTGGTGGAGTCGACGCGTTTTCTGCGCAATCCGCTGGATGTGCTGGCGCAGCAAATGGTGGCGGTCATTGCTCATCCTCCACTGCCTTGGGAAGAAGTCGAGCGCAGGCAGAAGCGCAAGGCGAGCGAAGAAGAAGCTCCCGGGATCTCGTACGACGCACTGCTGGGGCTGGTGAGGAGTTGCGCGTGCTTTGCGGGGATCAGCATTGGAGTGTTTGAAGGCGTGCTGGACATGCTGGCTGGTCGCTATCCGTCGGACGAATTTGCGGAGTTGCGGCCGCGCGTGACGTGGGATCGCACGCGTAACTGGCTGACCCCGCGCCAGGGCGTTAAGCGCATTGCGATCCTGAACGGCGGCACGATTCCCGACCGCGGGCTATACGGCGTGTTCCTGAGCGGGACCCAGGCCAAGCCGATTCGCGTGGGCGAACTTGACGAAGAGATGGTGTTTGAAGCGCGCACCGGTGAGACCTTTGTGCTGGGCGCGTCGACGTGGCGCATCGATGAGATTACGCATGACCGCGTGCTGGTGAGCCCCGCTCCGGGCGAGCCGGGCAAGATGCCGTTCTGGCACGGCGACCAGGCGGGTCGGCCCATCGAGTTTGGCCGGCGCATTGGCGCGCTCATGCGGGAGTTGCGCGAGATGCCACGCAGCGCGGCGGTCGCGAAGTTGACGCGTGAGCATGATTTGGACCCGCAGGCCGCGGAGAACGTGCTGCGCTATCTGGCCGATCAGGAACTGGCGACGGGACAGGTGCCGGACGATCGCACCATCGTGATCGAGCGCGTGCGCGATGAGCTTGGCGACTGGCGCGTGTGCGTCCTCACTCCGTTCGGCAGCAAGATTCACGCACCGTGGGCAATGGCTGCGAGCGCGAAGCTGAAGGGCGCAGGCAACGATGTGGAGACGATGTGGAGCGAGGACGGCTTTGTGCTGCGCTTTCCCGAGAGCGATGCGCCGCCGGAGACCGAGGCTCTGCTGATGGAGCCGGAGGAAGCGGCAGACCTCGTGATGCGGCAGCTTGGGTCTACGGCGCTGTTCGCGGCGAAGTTTCGCGAGGCGGCGTCGCGGGCACTGCTGCTGCCGCGCCGTCGCGCCGACGGCCGCACGCCGCTGTGGCAACAACGGAAGCGAGCGTACGACCTGCTGAGTGTGGCGACGCGCTATGCCAGCTTCCCTATACTGCTCGAAGCGTATCGCGAGTGTCTACGCGATGTTTTCGATATGCCTGCGCTGATGGAGACGCTGCGCAGTGTGGGCACGCGCGCCATCCGGGTGCACGTGACGGACTCGCGCACGCCATCGCCGTTTGCGGGCGCGCTGCTGTTCAGCTATGTGGCGAACTACATCTACGACGGCGATGCCCCGCTGGCTGAGCGCAGGGCGCAGGCGCTGTCCATCGATCAGGACCAGCTGCGGGAACTGCTCGGGGATGCCGACTTGCGCGAGCTGCTGGATATCGGGGCCATTGAAGAGACCGAAGAGCAGTTGCAGTGCGTGGTTGACAACTACAAGGCACGCAACCTGGATGGCGTGCATGATCTGCTGCTGCGGCTGGGGGACTTGACTCGGGGCGAGCTGGCGGCGCGTTCCACGGGTTCCGCAGAAGTAGTTGGCGGGTTTGTGACTCGGCTGATCAAGGCGCGGCGGGTTCTGGAGCTGATGGTTGGCGGCGAGAAGCGGCTGATGGCGGTGGAGGATGCTGCGCGGTTCCGCGATGCCCTGGGTGTGCCGCTGCCGCCGGGGCTTCCGACAGCATTTTTGGAAACGAGCCCCGACGCTCTGCTCGATATTGTGCGGCGTTTTGCGCGGACGCATGGACCGTTTACGACCATCGACGTGGCGCGAAGGTACGGTCTGGCGAACGATAGCGTGGAGGCGATTCTGCAGCGGCTGGTGCAAACCGGGCGCGTGGTGGAAGGAGGATTCCGGCCCGGCGGCGTGAATCGCGAGTGGATCGATGCCGAGGTGCTGCGGTCGATACGACGGAGATCGTTGGCGAAGCTGCGCAAAGAGATTGAGCCTGTGGAGCAGCGCACGCTGGCGCGACTGTTCACGCGCTGGCAAGGTGTGGTGCAGCCGCGGCGGGGCCTGGATGCGCTGCTCGACGTGATTGAGAATCTTCAGGGCGCGCCGCTGCCGGCTTCGCTGCTCGAGACCGAGATTCTGCCCGCGCGGATCGCCGGTTACAAATCGGCGGATCTGGACACGTTGATTGCGGCGGGGGAAGTGGTGTGGATTGGCCTGGAGCCGTTGGGTGAGCGCGATGGCCGCGTCGGGTTGTACCTGGCGGAGAAGCTGCCGGTGTTGTGGGCACCGGACAGGTCCGCGGCGACAGAGAAGCCGATCCTTCGCGTGGCACAGGATAACAATGAAAAGCGAAGCGAAGGGGGTTTGAGTGAGCGCGAGCGGTCGATCGTCGAGTACCTGCGCGGGCACGGGGCTTCGTTCTTTCAGAACCTGCATAACGGAGTGGGTGGAGGCTATCCCGGCGAGACGCTGGAAGCGCTGTGGTCGCTGGTGTGGCGGGGGTTATTGACCAACGACGCACTGCACGCGCTGCGTGCGTATTGCGCGCGGACGGCCTCGAGCGGGCGCAACGCGAAGCCCGCGCGGCGGGTGCATAATCAGGCCGGCTTCCGCTCGCGGCGAACGACTCCGCCGACCGCACAGGGTCGTTGGAGTTTGAACGCAGTCGCATTCGATACGGAGCGCAACGCCACCGAGTGGTCACACGCGATCGCGCAGCAACTGCTGACGCGCTATGGCGTCGTGTTTCGCGAGACGGCGCATGCGGAGAATCTGCCGGGTGGATTTTCGGCGGTGTATGACGTGTTGAAGGCTATGGAAGAGAGTGGGCGGGTGCGGCGTGGGTACTTCGCTGCTGACCTGGGCGCGACGCAGTTTGCCATGCCTGCCGCGGTTGATCTGTTGCGCTCGCTGCGTGTTGCAGGAAATGAGGACACGAGCGAGGTGGTGATGCTGGCGGCGACGGACCCGGCGAATCCGTACGGCTCACTGATGCGCTGGCCGGCGGCGCCCGAAGAGGGGTCGTCATTGACGCGCAGCGTCGGCGCGCGGGTAGTGTTGGTGGATGGCGCGTTGACGGCGTACCTGCGGCGCGGCAACTCGAACGTGCAGGTGATGCTGCCGGAAGAAGAGCCTTCGCGTTCCCGAGCGGCCCGGGCTCTCGCGGAGTTCCTGGTGAGCTATGTGCAGCGCATGGAGGACGCCGAACGCGGACTCGGAGGGATGCTGATTACGAGCGTAAACGGCGTGGCTGTAGTGGAGCATCCGCTGGCGAAGTACTTGCTGGATGCGGGCTTTCAGGCGGCGCCGTTGGGGTTCAATGTGAGGAGGAATTTGCCGGCGTTGCCGGGAACGCATGTTTAGGTCTAGCATGCGATGCCTCAGGGAAACCAACTCGTAATTTTTTTCGAGAGTGCGGAGAACGCAGCTGTTCTGTCCGCTTGTCCCCTGCCCTGGAGTTTGAAGAAGTGAGGCGCCTTCTCTGGCTCTTCGTCTAACTCCCATTTTCTCTGAGCCCACCACAAAATGACTAGCCGGTCGTCCTTATCGGCGTTATCGATTAGGTACTTCGCGGCGGCGCGTGCCTTTTTCGCTGACGGCAGATCCTGAACGAACCTCGCAGGGAATTGACTGCCGTTATTCGCGTAATACGGCACAAGCTCCAGAATCGCGGTCTTCTCAGAGAGCGAGCGAAGTACGTCAGAATAAGGCTTCTGTGTTTGTCGCGCGGCGTCAATCAATGACCCACGCAACTGGTTCTCGTACCACTGAAACCATCCCGTCCAACCAAAGTTTTCCATGTCCAGAGCTAAGCACGGTGACGCCTTCTTCTGGCAAATTGTGCTGTGCAATCTGTTCTCAAATCGCACGTCCTTATGAGCGAGGTAATCTGCAAGAGTTGCTGAGGGGTTCAGCATAAGGAGAACAACTTTGGCAGTCTTAAGGTCGCCAAGGTACGGCACAGGTCGGAAATCCGGGTGAATCTCACAACCCCTATAGTCAAAGCCGAGTCCAAGCTCGGCCACAGCCTCACGCGAATTCTGAACACGTGGGAACCCCCTTATGACTTCTTGATCGCACTGATGAGGAGTTTTAGTCTGATCAGTCCAAAATGCCACCAGCTCGTCTATCGCATCACTTCCCATGAAGTTTTGTACCATGTAAGCGACGCGTAAAGCTACCCCACCGAGCGGTAAGACTTGTAAACAAAGACTCCCGAGCATAGTTAGCGTCCACTTCGTTCGGCGAGAAGGAGTATCTCCGCTGAGAGTAGCTTTGCTGCGGGACGCAGTGATCTGCGATACCTTGCGCTTTAAGAGCGTCAGTGACTAGATTCCGCACTGTGCTGCTACTCCTCCGCAGGACTTCAATTGGGTTCGGATCAGCTTGTAGCCAACTAGAAGACACGCAGTTCAACGGCCTTGCTACGCTAGGAAAGTCCCCAATGCGAAGATGGGGGGCGAGGTCGATCCAGTGACGATTGCTAGAAGTGAGACCCATGCCTGAAGGCGACACAATCTATCGCGCCGCCCGCGCTCTTCAAAAAGCCATTGGCGGCAAGGTCGTGACGGCGTTTGAAACCGGCTTAGCAAAGCTGGCGAGCTTGAATGATGATGCTCCACTGGTGGGGCGGACGGTGGAGCGCGTGGAGGCGCGGGGCAAGTGGTGTCTCATCTTTTTCTCGGGTGATTTGATTCTCGTAACCCACATGCTGATGAGCGGGTCGTGGCATATCTATCGCACGGGGGAGAAGTGGTGGATGGGGCGCAGCCGCATGAGAGCCGCGATTAGCTGTGGCGACTTTCAGGCTGTAGCGTTTAATGTGCCGATTGCGGAGTTCCACACGGCGCGGTCGCTGGAGAGAAGCTCGCAGGTGCCGAAGCTGGGAGTGGATGTGCTCGGCGAGGAGTACTCGGTCGAGGCTGGCGTGAAGGCCATGCGGGAGTATGGCGCGGCGCATCCGGAGGCTGAGATTGGCGTCGTGCTTTTGAACCAGCGGGTGATGGCGGGCCTGGGTAACGTGTACAAGAGCGAGGTGCCGTTTGCGGCGGGCGTGAATCCGTTTCGGCAGATGCGGACCATCACCGAGCGCGAAATGGAGAAGATGGCCGAGGTGTCGCAGAAGTACATGAAGGCCAATGTGGTGGACGGCGCGGCGGATGGCATTGTGACGTACTCGGGCAATCGGCGCACGACGCACTCGATGAACGCGGGCGACAGGCTGTGGGTGTATGGGCGGCAGGGTCAGGAGTGCCGTCGTTGCGGGGCGAACGTGATGATGCGCAAGCAGGGAGAGCAGGTGCGCTCGACTTATTGGTGTCCGGCGTGCCAGCCGTGGGTGGCGGCGGAAGGCCAGAGCACGGACGCGCCGGTGGGTAGGCAGGTGAAGCTGCTGGGCGGGCGGCGACGGTCCAGTTGCTAGAATGCGGAACGGCTTGCCTGCGAAGATCGTGCGCGCGACGATGCAGCCCAGGGGGAACCGTTTGAATCGATTCGCTGCTTGTCTGTTTCTGAGCTTGGTTGTAGGGCCGTTTGCGGGTGTTGCGTTGGCCGCAGACCGACCGCTTGCTCCGGTGCCACCGGCTATCGCTTCGGAACATTTTCGCGTAACGGTGGATGGTCGCGAGACGCCGGTCTACCACGCTGCCCTCAGTCTTTATTTCCTCAACTTCGACGCCCGCAAACACAGCAAAATTACTGTTACGGCGGACACCGACGACTTCTGGCAAAAGGGCGTGGAGGTGCAGCCGTGGCGGCTCGGCATTCGGCCCAAGCGCGCGGGACGGACGATCTCCTTCACACTGGATGGCCCGGCAAAGGTTTCGATCTCGCGTCCCGGAGACTATCTCGCCAACGCCGAGATGCTGTACCTATTTGCCAACCAGCCGGAGCAACATGCGCCGACCGCTGCGCGACCGGGGCTGCGCTACTTCGGGCCCGGCGTTCACACGGAAAACATCGACGCCGCTGCGGGCGAATCGATCTATCTTGCGCCGGGCGCGGTGGTGTTCGGGTCGCTGAACATCTGGGGCGTGGACCGGGTCAAGGTGTTCGGGCGCGGCGTGATTGTGTATGACGGTCCGCAAAACCCTGCGGACGACGACGGCTGGATGCACAAGCGCAACTGGCACTGCATCGTGATGGACAATGCGCATGACATCTCGATTGAGGGCATCACGTGTGTGGTGCGCAGCCGGACGTGGCAGATCCAGATGAAGGACTCGCGCCGCATTGTGTTCGACAACGTGAAGGTGATCGGGGCCAACGAAGGCAATGCCAACGCCGACGGTATGGACTGGCTCGGCGGTGGCGACACCGTGGTGCGCGATAGCTTCTTCCGCGCTGCGGACGATATCTTCGCCATGCAAACGAGTTGGGAGGGCTACGGGCCGGCCGCGTTCGCTTTGCAGGGTTCGCCAGTGACCAACGTCACCGTGGAGAACAGCGTGCTGTCGACGAGCATCTCCAACATTGTGCGGGCGGGCTGGCCGGAGAAGAACTTTGAAGGCGGCAATTTTCGGATGCGCGACACGGACGTTCTGCACATGGGGCTCGGAGGTTGTGGCGTTCCCTTCGCGCTCATGGAGTTTTGGGCAGACCCCAACGGACGCGGCCAGAGCGCGGGTTTTCACTTCGACAACATTCGCCTCGAAGACTGGTACTCGCTTGCACAACTGCGCCAGCCCACGCCGGGCATTCGCGATGTTTCTTTTACGGACGTGGCTGCACTGGAGCAGCCCCCGCTGGTGGCGTCGATTCTCTCGGGAGAGGTCGGTGCGGTCGCGTTGGACAACGTATCCGTAGCCGGGAAGGTGGCGCAAGCCGAGGCGGACGCGCGGCTGGAGCGCAGAAACGGTGCGGCTGCGGCGTTGATTTCAAACTCCGGGCCAGAAGTTAGGATTGTCTCCGACGCAGGATTGGTGAGGCCGGGGCAGACAGTGCACTTTGAGGCGATAGGGGGAGATGCCGCTTCGGGCCTTCACTACACATGGATCTTTGGGGATGGGACGACGGCCGCGGGCCGAAAGGTCAAGCATCGCTTTCCGGATACCGAGGGCACACTGCGAGACGGGACGGGCCGTTTTCGGGTCCTTCTGCATATTTCCACCGCGAACGATCGGCATAGCTGGTCGTACCTTCCGGTGGTTGTGAGTGAAGCGCTGCAACCTGCACAGGCCGCGGGAGCAACCGAGCCCGGAGTCCGCTTTACTTACTCCGAATCAGGCTCTGAGTCAGGGCTCGCGGCTGTGCGCAAGGGCGTCGCCAAAGCGATCGCGTTGCCGGAAGACCACCGGGATACGGATTACGCCTATGTGTTTGAAGGCCAGGTCCGAGCCGCAGTCGATGGAACGTACAGCTTTCTTTTGATCGCCAACGATCATGCTGAGATGGTGGTGGACGGCAGCCAGCGTGTGACATTGCCGAAGCCGTTCGCGAACGTGTGCGGGCTGGCAGGGAATGCGGCGCGGGCGGTGTCGCTCGATCTTGCCCTCGCGAAAGGAGCGCACACCTTCAGGGTTTCAGAAACTCACGGCGCCGGGCAGGACGACTTCAGAGTACTGTGGCGGAGCCCCGGCGGCGCATGGATGCCGGTTAGCGGGGATTCGCTTTCGCATGAGCAGGAAGAGTAAAGGAAACGTCCCGCTGGGTGGGAATGTCCTGCCCATAAACGCGGACGTAGTCGACCAGCATGCGCTGCGGAAAGCGCGTCGTAGCGTCGGGATTGCCGGGCCAGGAGCCTCCAACCGCAAGATTCAGCAGCACGAAGAAGGGATGGTCATAGGCCCAGGCCGTTCCCTGGGGAAGATCCTTCTTCGTGTGCGTCACGTAGACGATGCCGTCGAGACTGAAGCGAATGGCATCGGGAGACCAGTCGACGGCGTAGAGATGGAAGTCTGAGTCGGCAGCCTGTCCGCGGGGCAGGCCGGCGGAGCCCTGGAGGCCATGCGCGCCGGAGTATCCGGGCCCGTGCAGCGTACCGTAGATGCGCGCCGGATCGCCTATGTTTTCCATGATGTCGATCTCGCCGCAGCGCGGCCAGCCGACGCTGTCGATGTCGTTGCCCAGCAGCCAGAAGGCGGGCCAGATTCCCTTGCCGGAGGGCAGCTTGATGCGAGCCTCGAAGCGACCGTAGCGCTGGTCGAACTTGCCGCGTGTTTCGATGCGGGCGGACGTGTAGCCGCGCGCGATTCCGTCGGCGCCTGTGTAGGACTCTGCGCGTGCCTCGATGACGAGGTTGCCGCCTTGCTGCCGGATGTTTTCAGTGCGGCCGGTATAGCTTTCGAGTTCCTGGTTACCAAAGCCGGAGCCGCCTGGAACGATGCTCCACTTTGCCGGGTCTATCGCAGCTCCGTCCTGGCCGTTGAACTCATCCGACCAGGTAAGTTTCCAGCCCGGATGCGGAGCCGAAGACAGGGTCTGAGGGCGGCAAGGCAGTGGGGACAGCAGGAGCAGACAGGTGCATATTCCAGAGGCGGTATGCGAACGGATCTGCATAACTCAATCTAGCAGGCGGCGGTCGGTTCAGCTTTGTTGGGCTGGCGATCTCTCTGGAGGCTGACGATGCCTGCTTCGAGGCGGAGGTGCCGGCCTGATCTACTGTGGCGGCCTGATTCACTGTGCCGGCCTGATCTACTGTGGCGGAGGCGGCGGTTCCTCTGGCTTCTTGTCTTTGCCCAGGCCGAAAAACTTCTGGAAGACGTTGCGGTGCTTGGTGGGCTCGGTGGACTGGGCGTCGGGATTGTTGGGATCGGCGGTCGGCGTGCCGTTCAAGCCGAACATTTTTGCACCGAGGGATTGCGTGTCCTCGCCCATGTGCGAGCAGGTGCCCTGCGGCGCGGTGCCGTCGAGATAGGCGACCGAAATGCTGTCGCTGGGGCAGGTCTCATCGACCGGAAGGTTGGTCGCGCGATCGATGCGCAATGTGCGGATGCCGTCGGGAACCGTGAAGCCGGTCATGTCAGAGTATTGAGGCAGCTTGATGGCGCGGTTCATAAACTCCGCCCAGATCGGTGCAGCGGCCAGCGCGCCCGAGAGCTTGACGTCGGTGTAGTCGTCGTTGCCGACCCAAACAATGCAGATGAGGTTGGACGAGTAGGCGGCGAACCAGGCGTCGTGCGAGGTGCCGGTTTTGCCTGCGGCCGGGGCCCTGAAGCCGCGCTTGCGGACCTCGGTGCCATAGCCGAAGTTCATGACGCCTTCGAGCAGCGACTGCGTCAGGTACGCGGCGCGGGGGTCCATAACCTGTTTGGCGTCCGGCGCGAAGTCCGCGACGATGTCTCCGTTGGTATTGCGCACCGATGCGAGCAGCCACGGGTTCAGGTGTACGCCGCCATTGGCAAAGACGGTGTAGGCCCCCGCCATGTCGAGCGGCGTTGCGTCATACGCGCCGAGTGAGACGGCCGGTGTGCCGCGGGCCGCCGTGATGCCGGAGGCGCGGGCCAGCGCGGCGATGTTGTCGAAGCCCACCTGCTGGCCGAGCGAGATGGTCGCATTGTTGAGCGAGTGTGCGAGCGCGTAGATAGCCGTCACGTCGCCATGGAACTCGTCCTTGTAATTGCCGGGGTTGTAGGTCTGGCGGCCGTTGTCGAAGCTGAAGGCCGTGGGCACGTCGTGGAGGATGGTGGTGGCGGTGAAGAAGCCGTCGGAAAGCTGTTGCCCGTTGACGGTGTCCTGCTCCGCGGCCGCATAGACGAACGGCTTGAAGATGGAGCCCGTGGGACGCCTGGAGGTGGCGTGGTTGAGCTGCGAGACGCCATAGTTGCGTCCACCCACCAGTGCCAAAACTTGCCCGGTGTGCGGGTTGAGAGCAATCAGCGAGACCTGCGGGTAGGTGATGCCGGTGGCGCCTTTCTTGTGGTTCTTGCGTACGAGTTCGTCGACGTTCTTCATGCCGGCTTCGACGGCCTCGGAGGCGGCGCGCTGCAGTTCCGGATCAAGCGACGTGTAGATGCGAAGACTGTCGTGATTCAACTCCTGATCGCCTACGCGCTGGACGAGCTGGTCGTGTACGAGGTCGACGAAGTAGGGCGCTTCGCTGGCGTCGACGTTGGGCGGCGCGAGGCGCAGAGGCTCGGCTTTGGCGCGGGCGCCCTCGGCCTCGGTGAGCGAACCGGTCTCGATCATCTGGTCGAGCACGAGATTGCGGCGGGCTATGGCCGCTTCGGGGTGGCGGTAGGGGTTGAGTTTATTGGGGCGGTTGATGATGCCGGCGAGCATGGCGCACTCGGCAGTATCGAGCTGGCGCAGGTCTTTGCCGAAAAATGCCTGGGCGGCCTCGCCGAAACCGTTGACGGCGAAGGAGCCGCGCTGGCCCAGGTTGATCTGGTTGGCGTACATCTCGAAGATCTGCTGCTTGTTGAAGCGCGACTCGAGCTGGAAGGTGATCATGATCTCTTCGAGTTTGCGCTTGAGGCGCTTTTCGGGCGTCAGAAAGAAGCCGCGCGCGAGCTGCTGGGTGATGGTGGAGCCGCCGCAGTCCATGCGTTTGGAGAACAGGTCGTGCACGCCGCACTTGAAGGTGCGGACGTAGTTGATGCCCGAGTGCTCGAAGAAGCGATGGTCTTCGATTGCGACGACGGCCTGCACCATGCGCGGCGGAATGTCCTTGTAGGTGACCAGGCGGCGCTTGGTGCGGTTCTTGTCTTCGGAAAGCGCGGTGATGAGCTGCGGCTCAAGCTGGTAGGAGCGCAGCGCAACGCCGTTCTCGGCGGTGATCGACTGGACTTCGCGGTCGGTGGTGGTGATGGTGGCGCCGTCGGCGGAATGGAAGCTCTGCGGACCGGGCTTGATGAGGATGCTGTCGCCGCGCAGCTGGTAGGTGCCAAGCTGCGGGTTGCCGTTGTAACCGGCGCGGCGCAGCGACTGCGCGATGCTGCCGGCGGTGAGCCGCTGTCCGGGGCGGACTTCCTGCGGCGCGGCGAAAATCTGCGCTACCGATGCGAACAGCGGACCATGCGCAAGGCGCTCGTCCACAACGCCCTGGTAGTGGTTGTAGGCGATGCCGAAGATGACAGCGACGATAACTACGCCCACCAGGACCATCAGCATAACGGCACGCGTCAGGCGCCAGAGGAGAGAGTCGTTTTTGCGGCCGAGCTTGAGTTTTACAGGCATAGGAAAGAGTGAAGAATGTGTACTCGGTGTGGCAACAGCAAACGCAAAGCAGGTCCCGGCGGGCTGGCACTCCGCAAAGCCGGCGACGTGGAGGTCTAATCAGACTTAGACGCGATCAGGCGGCCGAGGTGGTCTGCGGCGGTGGCGATGGGCAGGTCGACGGTCGTGTGGGTCAGGCGATCGACCAGTTCCACGACGCCGTCCGAGAGCTTCTTGCCTATGTTGATACGGTAGGGGATGCCGATCAGTTCGGCGTCCTTGAACTTCACCCCGGCGCGCTCGTCGCGATCGTCCAGCAGGGTGTCGACCCCCGCGGCGTCCAGGGCTGCGGCGACTTGTTCGCCGGCGGCGAGGAGGTCGGCTTCGCGGACGTTCGTGATGGTGACGACGCAGGCGAAAGGCGCTATCGCGGCGGGCAAGGCGTAGGCTGCGTCCACAACTTTAGAAGCAGGTCCTTCCCCTTCGGCGGAGGATGACAACTTCAAGAAGCTGGCGGCAGAAGATTCAATCGCGGCAGTGAGGATGCGTTCGATGCCGATGCCATAGCTGCCCATAATGGGGGTGACTTCCTTGCCGTCGGCGTTGAGTACACGCGCGCCCATGCTTTCGGAGTATTTATAGCCGAGCTTGAAGATATGCCCGATTTCGACGGCTTTGCCGAGGCGGAGCGGCTCGCCACCGACTGGGTCGGGTTCGCCCTCGTTGATATTGCGGATGTCGGCGATGAGGGTGGGCTTGAAGTCGCGGCCGGGCGTGACGTTGCGCAGGTGATACTCTGCGCGATTGGCTCCGGCGATCAGGTTCGTGCGCCCTTCGAGCGCTGAGTCCAGCACAACCAACGTGCCGGGCTTGCGCGGGTGAGGTGCGGCGTCGAGACCGATCGGGCCAAGGTATCCAGCGGGCGCTTTGAAGGTTTGTTCGATCTCCTCGGGCGTCATGGGGCGGAGCTCGCCAAGCGCGATGGCGGAGAGCTTGGTCTCGTTGAGCTGATGGTCGCCGCGCAGAAAGGCGACGACGGCACGCGTTTTGCCGACAGTGTTGATCTGTTTTGTGTGCTCTTTGCTGCCGGTGTCGGGATGCTCGACGATATAGGCCATCGTCTTGATCTGATGGTGGCGTTCGGTTTTGAGAAAAGCGCCGACCTCGTCGATGGTGCGGAACCCGGGCGTGTGCACCTCTTCCGGCAGATGTCCGGTGGGGGCGAGGTCTTCGACCGCCGGCAGCTTCGAGGTGGCCTTCTCTAGATTGGCGGCGTAGCCGGAGGCGGAACTGGCGATCAGGTCCTCTCCGGCGTCGGTGTAGACCATGAACTCCTGCGAGCCGGAGCCGCCCATGGCACCGGAGTCGGCGTCGACGGCGACGAACTCCAGGCCGCAGCGCGTGAAGATGCGGCAGTAGGTGTCGTAGTGCTTCTGGTAGCTGAGGTCGAGCCCGGCCTGGTCGATATCGAAGGAGTAGGCGTCCTTCATGGTGAACTGCCGGACGCGGAGCAGGCCGGACTTGGGGCGAGGCTCGTCGCGGAACTTGGTCTGGATCTGGTACCAGATCTGGGGAAGCTGCTTGTAGCTGCGGAGCTCGTTGCGCGCGATAGAGGTCATGATCTCCTCGTGCGTCATGGCGAGGCACAGCTCGGCGCCTTTGCGATCCCGAAGGCGGAACATATTGTCGCCCATGCCGGTCCAGCGGCCGGACTCTTCCCAGACTTCCCGGGGGTTCAGGGCGGGCAGCAGAAACTCCTGGCCGATCTTGTCCATCTCTTCGCGGACGATGGCGATGATCTTGTTGAGCGCGCGCTGGCCCAGCGGAAGATAGCTGTAAATGCCTGCGCCGAGCTGGCGTATATAACCGGCGCGGAGCAGCAGCTTGTGGCTCGCAACCTCGGCATCGGCCGGGGCTTCGCGAAGAGTGGGTATGAAAAGTTGTGACCAGCGTTGCATGTACCCCGATTGTACTAAGGCGTACACACGGCACTCCCAAATAGCGGGGCAGCAGCCATAAACTCCACAAGATCAATACGCTATGTCCACTAGCGAACATACCAACGACTCAATAATGTGTACGCTCTGCAACAGAACGGTACCGAAAGCAATCTTCGGCGGTATCTGAAGCAGTGTGCAGTCTCCGGGGAAGCATAGGAAGCGCACTGCTACTTTGGTGCCCGGTTAAACACTTGCTCAGACCTGACAACTACATTCTCTCGAATCTTCCGGACGCGGAATTTGCTCATCTCAGCCCTGCGCTGACGCATATGGAGCTCCCTCTGGGCTTTCAGTTTGCCGGCCCGTCCGACTCGCTCGAATACGTTTACTTTCCTACCAAGGGGGTCGTTTCGACGACGGCGGTGACTGCGGCGGGCGAAATCGTCGAAATTGGCATGACGGGCAGCGATGGCGTGGTGGGAGTGAACGCGCTCCTGGGCCAATCGACGTCGATGCACTCGATCGTCATGCAGATCGCCGGTGATTGCCATCGGGTGAAGGTCTCCACAGCCCGGGAACTACTCCGTCATAATGGCACCTTCACCGAAATGGTGTTCGAACATATTTCCTCGCAAATGCTGCAAATGGGGCAGTCTGCGCTGTGCAATCGCCTGCACGATGTGAAGGCCCGACTGGCCCGCTGGCTGCTCACCGCGTCTGACCGCAATCGTAGCGAGAAGCTTGGCCTGACCCAGGAGTTCCTGAGCCAGATGCTGGGCTCGCGGCGATCCACGGTGACAGTCATGGCAGGAGAGTTACAGCGGGAAGGCCTGATCGAGTACAGCCGCGGGAAGATCGTGATCACCAACCGCGAAGATCTCGAACTTGCCGCATGCGAGTGCTACAGCATCGTCAGCGCGGCGTATAAGAATGTCCTTCGCCCCGAAAAGCTGGCCGAAGCAGTGGCGCACGACAAGTAGTTGTCGTAAGCCTTTAGCCTTTTTGCGGCGCGACGTCCCACAAATCGTGAATGTGCAGCACACCCAGAACGGTCGAGCCGGGCTGGCCGTCCGCTGTGACCACGAGCGCGGTAACCTTGCGCTGCTCCATGAGCACAAGTGCGTCCGGGGCAAGCGGGCGGGGAGAAATCGTCAGCGGGTTGCGATTCATGACCTCCGCCGCCGTCTTGTGGAAGGCGTTCGGGCCGTCGCGCTCGAAGAGGCGGCGCAGATCGCCATCCGAAATGATGCCCGCGAGCTTCCCGGCTTCGTGAACGATGGTCATGCCTAGCCGCTTGGCCGACATTTCGTGAATGATTTCCGGCATGGTTGCGGAGGGCGGGACCTGGGGAAGAGCGTCGCCGGCATGCATCAGCTTGCCGACGCTCGAGAGACGCCGGCCAAGCTGGCCTCCCGGGTGCAGCTCTGCAAAGTGCTGCGCCTCGAAACCAAGCGTATGGCTGACGTGGATTGCCAGCGCGTCGCCGAGCGCGAGCATGGCCGTCGTAGAGGCCGTCGGCGCCAGTTGCAACGAGCACGCTTCACGAGCCACGCTCACGTCCAACGTGATGAAACTGGTCTGCGCGAGCGTAGAGGTGGGGCAGCCGCAGAAGCTTACCAGCGTGACCCCGATGCGCGGCAGCGCGGGCAGCAGGCGCAGGATTTCTTCGGTTTCACCGCTATACGAAAGCGCCAGCAGGACGTCACCGCGGTTGAGCATGCCAATATCGCCATGCAGGGCTTCGCCGGGATGCAGGAACGCGGCAGGCGTACCGGTAGACACCAGCGTGGCCGCAATCTTGCGCGCGATCAGGCCGCTTTTGCCCACTCCGCAGAGCACCACGCGATGGCCATTCTGGGCGGCGTCGACCAACAGGGAGCAGGCGTGGTCGAACGCTTCGTACATCGGGCTGCCTGTAACCTCAAGCCGGGTGGCGAGTCCAAGCAAGGCAGCTGCCTCGATGCGAACGAGGTTGGCGGGCGATTCGGGTTTCGTTGCTTTGCTCATCAGTTCCAGGGTGAATGTCCAGGTTGAATGTCCAGGGTGAATGCTAGCAGAGCGAATCGGAGGCAGTCGGTTGGATGCAGCCGGTCGCGTAGGGCTAAACTTGACGCTGGGCAGCCTGCAGGATTTGCGCGGCCCGGAAAGGTTGGATGCTTGTGGCTCGTCGTCTGGCGGTAATGGGTGTGATGGTGCTGGTGGTCGGTTTGTTGTTTTTCGCGGGCTGGCACAACCTGCGTGCGCGGCGTGCGACCATGCAGGCGGCGCAGTCGAAGCTGACGATTACCCGCAGCGATGACGCCGGAGATCAGGGCCCGCATATGCGCGGGAAGCTCGCACCCGGCTTCACGCTGGTCGATCTGACCGGCAGGAAGGTGTCGCTTTCCGACTATAAGGGGCGACCCGTGGTGGTGAACTTCTGGGCCACATGGTGCGGTCCGTGCAAGCTGGAGATGCCTTGGTTCGAAGAGTTCCATGCCAAGTACAAGCCGAATGGGTTGGAAGTGCTGGGGATTTCTGACGATCCCGAGCAGCCAAAGGAAGACGTCTTGAAGGCCGGGCAAAAGCTCGGCGTCACCTATCCGCTGCTGCTGCCCGATAGCGGCGTTGCCAAGGCGTATGGCGGAGTGGAGTACTACCCGGAGACGTTTTATGTGGACAAGGACGGCAAAGTCGTTGCCGAAACCGCCGGGGCGCCGACCAAGGATGAGATGGAAGCGAACATCCGGAAAGCCATAGGCGGATGAGCCAGAAGACGGGACAGGAAACAGCGAATCGCGAAAAGAGACGCGCGGTTTGGGGGATCACAGTTCTGTGGCTGGCAACCCTGTGCGGGGGATTGGGCGCGCAGGAGATACAGTTTGGCGAGAAGCGCGCCGTCACGGGCAAGGGACATGTGACGTACGCGTCCGAGGTCGTTGAAGTTGCGGCGGGCAAGACAGCCGTGGTGGAGCTGCGGTTTCGCGTGGACGAAGGCTTCCACGTCAATTCGCATACGCCTGCTTCAGAGTTGCTGATTCCGACCGCCCTGACCCTCGATGCGGCGCGCGGTGTCAAGGTGGTGGCGCAAGAATATCCGAAGGGCATCGCATTTCGGCTTGCCGTGGGTGATGGCGAGACGCTGGACGTGTATCAGGGCGAATTTCGTGTGCGGCTGCGAGTGATCGTGCCGAAAGGTCAGACCACTTTGACCGGCGGCTTAACGTATCAGGCCTGCGATAACGCCGCGTGCTTTCCGCCGAAGACGCTGCCGGTGGTCGTGGCAATCACAGCAAAATAGTAGCGTCGCTAGCGGCGTTGGGTGGCGAGCTTTTTCTGAACTTCGAGGAAGCGCCGCATACGGTCGAGCGAGCGCGCTTTGCCGAACACGACGAGCGATTCCACCAGCGGCGGAGAGGTGGTGCTGCCAGAGATGATGGCGCGCAGCAGCATGAAGTTTTCTTTCACCGACCACTGCCTGGATTCGCCCAGCTGCTTGAGGTCGGCTTCGATGCTGGCGGCATCCCAGGCGACGGCTTCGAGCGTTGCGAGCTGGTCGGCGGCGAAGAGGAGTGTTTCCTCGATCGTGCGCTTTTTGGGCAGGAAGACCGACTCCGCTGGCATCACGTTGTCCGAGAAGAGGAAGCCGGTCATATCGCCAAATTGGCCGAGCGTTTCAAGGCGAGTCTGGACGAGCGGAGCGACAGCGCTGAGGTAGGCGTCCGAGAAGATGGTCTCGCGCAAGGTAGCGAGGAACTGCTCCGGCGACAGCTTGCGCAGGTACTCGCCGTTGAGCCACTTGAGCTTGACGAGGTCGAAGACCGGGCCGCCGAGCGAGATGCGTTTGAAGTCGAACTTTTCGATCATCTCGGCGAGCGAAAAGATGTCGCCTTCCTTGGTGTTGAGGCCGCGCGAGACGATTTCCTGCTCCGTGGGCTGGGCCATGCCGCCGCCCATGAGCCCAAGGAAGTTGAGCATCGCTTTGGGCAGGTAGCCGGACTCGCGATAGTAGACGAGCGACACGGGATTTTTGCGCTTTGAGATTTTGGACTTGTCCACGTTGCGCAGCAGGGGCATGTGCCAGAACTGCGGCAGCTCCCAGCCGAAGGCCTTGTACAGCAGGACGTGCTTGGGTGTGGAGCTGATCCACTCTTCGGCGCGAATCACGTCACTGATGCCCATCAGGTGGTCGTCGACGACGTTGGCCAGGTGGTAGGTGGGGAAGCCGTCGGACTTCATGAGCACCTGATCGTCGACGTTGGTGTGGTCGAAGGTGATATCGCCGCGCAGCTCGTCGCGGAACGTGGTGGAGCCATTGGCGGGCACCTTGAGGCGGATGACGCTGGGGCGGCCCTCGGCCGTGAAGGCGGAAATCTGGGTTTCGGAAAGCTCGCGATGAGCACCGTTGTAGCGCGGCGGCACCTTGGCGGCGGTCTGCTGGCGGCGCATCTCTTCCAGCTCTTCGGCGGTTTCAAAGGAGCGGTAGGCGCTGCCGTTGGCGAGCAGGATGTCGGCGTGCTCGCGATAGATTTCGGTTCGCTCGGACTGGCGATAGGGCCCAAACGGCCCGCCTACGTCGGGACCTTCGTGCCAGGTGAGGCCGATCCACTTGAGGGCGTCGAAGATCATCTGCTCGGAGGTGGAGACGAAGCGGGTGCGGTCTGTGTCCTCGATGCGCAGGACGAACTGGCCGCCGCGCTGGGCCGCGAAAATGTAGTTCAGCAGCCCAATATACGCGGTACCGACGTGGGGGTCGCCGGTGGGGGAGGGCGCAATGCGGACGCGGGTGGGACGGGGGGCTGCGATGGTCTCTGCTGTCATGGCTTCAGTGCCATGTTAACAGGTCGAGACTCCCGTGCCGCTGCTGGCGCTAGGCTGCGGGCCCGGTGGGCGGGTATCCGGCCGGAGGATAGGAAGGCGGTGGATACTGCGTTGGATAGGCTGAGGTGAGCGACAGCGGCACCACTTTCCACTCCGAGAAGGCCACGACGTAGAGTACGACCAGCATCCCGATGGCGGGAATCAGCGCGAGCAGCGAGAGTGGCCCGCTGAGGCCGGCCTTGGTGCAGATCTTCCATAGCGGGATGATGATGATCGCCATGATGACGAGCCAGAAGATGGCGAACATGGGAGCGGCTAGCGCGAGCAGGCGCATCGCGTGCGCTTGCGCTTCCGGCGAGTTGGGGTCCATTGGTACCTCCGGTGAATGGAAACACTGTAACCGAGAACTGGACCACTCTCCAGCTAATTCGGGGGTGGGTCGGAAAAGCAGGCAGCGAATGGTTCTTGACGGACGTCCCCGCCGGGGCTACTTTGCCGGTATGAGCCTGTTCGACCCTGCAACGAAGACCGCGGTCCGCCACTACGGCAAATATCGCGGAACGGTCGTCAACAACCTCGACCCGATGCTGCTGGGGCGCATCACGGCGTTCGTTCCGGACGTGCCTGGAATGTTGCCGCAAACCTGGGCCATGCCTTGCCTGCCCTATGTCAAACCCGGAGCCACGCCCTTCGCCCTGCCCCCGGTCGGGCACTCGGTGTGGATCGAGTTCGAACAGGGCAACATCGACTTTCCGATATGGTCGGGAGTCTTCTGGACATCGGCCGAGCCGTCGCCTTTCTCTTAGTTCTTCCACCACTTTGTGACGGAGAGGAATTTGAGCGCGCGAAAAAACTGTTGGCCTCTGCGGTCTGGGTCGAAATCGGCGTGCGCTTGAGCAAATCGGCATGGTCTAAGCTCCTTTGCGAAGGCATGATGGTTCTACCGAGAAAGGCTTCCCATGACCGGTTGGTTGACGCGCTCTGTGATCTACTGCCTTGCTTACTCCGCACTAGGTATAGGCGGACAGTCGGTGCCCAGCGTCGAATCGGCGTGGCGCGGGTTGGCTGTACGAGACGTTGAGGCTTTGCACGACGCCGTGGTGCGCTTGCACCCCGGCATGCGTTATGACGAGATTCCAGACTTCCCCATCTGCGTTGAGAATGCTTACGAAAAGGCGCATCAGCGAGCGGAAAGTGCGAAGGATTACGCGGATTGGCGCGAGGCAACGCAGGGGTTCATGCTTTCGTTCCGGGATGGGCATACCATCTTTCGTACAAATCTTTCTCCTGCGCGGGTGCGGTGGCCGGGCTTTCTGATCGATGTTCGCGGGAGCCACTATGTGGTGCAACGGCCCAGAGGGTTTATCACCCAGTTCGCGGATGTGCCGGACGGTAGCGAAATCGTCTCGTGCGATGGAGTGGCGCTGCCGCAGTTGCTGGAACGGCGCTTGGATAACCGGGAAGCGGATTGGTCGAAGGAGCCGGAACGGATGCGTCAGACATTCCGGCTGCTCCTCGACTATCGCCTCGAAGGACCGACGGCACCGAACAGATGCGCTTTCAAGGTAGAGGGAAAAGTGGTCGACGCAAGCTTGCGTTGGGAGGTCGAACGGTGGTCGACTCTGGAACCTTCTTTCCGAAATTACACACGAGAGACCGTGCGTCCGATCGGCCAACGTCGACTTGCCGACGGGGGACGATGGATCGAGTTGGGCGGGTTTGGAGATGAAAATGCTCTCAAGAGCCTGGCGGAAGATTTGGCAAAGGACAGCAGCCAACTTAGACGTGCGCCCTATGTGGTGTTTGACGTTCGCGGCAACAGGGGCGGGAACTCGACATGGGGCAGTACGTTTGGAGAGGTACTTTACGGCGAGAAATACGTCGCCTACACACAGGCAAAACTGGATAACCTTCCAGGCCGGCGTGGGGGTAAGCTGTGGCGCGCCTCGCCTGAGGCGGCGATCGAGGCGAGCAAGGATGCAGATGAGTTTGCCGCGAACGGTGCGGATTTTGCGAGCGTTACAAACTATTGGCGGGGTGTGGCCGATTTAATGAGAAAAGCTCCGAAAGGGGATAAAGCCCTTGTCGAAGACCCCTGTTGTTCTGTAGAGCCTGGAAAGCCATTGCCGGTCGTGAGCCAGACGCTGTATGCCAAACCGGTCTTTGTTTTGACAGATGCTGGATGTTTCAGCTCCTGCGTGCTGGCCGTAGCGACGTTGAAGCATCTTGGCGCTGTGCAGGTTGGCGAGTTGACAGGGCAAAACGAGGAGTTCGGCGAAGTGGCTGGACCCCTGACTACACCTTCCGGTCTTGCTCGCTATTTCTTGCCGATTTCGGTAATTCGCCAGAATCCAGAAGGATTGTTGCAACGACCAAGCCTTGTCTGGGCTGATGCGATGGACGACGATGCCGGTCTCGAACGTTGGATTGCGAAGCTGGTAAAGACAGGTTCCGCCAAAATTGCGACCGGGCAGAACACGGCTGCGCCGTGAGGAATATTGGCGAGCGTGATTCTAGGTCAGATCTTCTAGATCGAACGGTGTGCGTTTGCGGCCCAGGGCGGTGACGTCGTAGGCGTCGACTACGGTGGTGAAAGCTCCGTCGATGTCGGCGTCGGTGGGGGCTTCGGCTTCGAGGACGAGCCTTTCAGGGTTCGGGAGTTCGATCGATTCGAGCAGCACGACGACATGGGCTACCGCCGTCCCGTCCTGCTGCAGCCCCTCGGGAGTCTTCCCCTTGATGCTGACGTTCTTGAGGTCGAGCACAAGAAGATCAGCGACGCGCTCGCGCAACTCCGCCGCGATAGGGACGATCTTGGGGCGGTGCATGATCAGAACGCAGTCGATATTGACGATCTGGTAGCCGGCCAGCGCGATTTCTTCGAGCGCGGTCCGCAGGAAGATGGTGGAGTCGGCGTTCTTCCACTTGGGATCGGTGGGCGGGAAGAAGGTGCCGATATCGCCGGCAGAGACTGCGCCCAGCAGAGCGTCGGTGATGGCATGCAGCAGCAGGTCACCGTCGGAGTGGCCGGCAAGGCCCTCCGGATGATCGATCTTGAGGCCGCCGATTACGAGCGGAACGCCGGGTTTAAAGGCGTGTGAGTCGAATCCGAGGCCGATGCGCATGCTCATTGGTTGTGATTCTAGCAAGCCCGCAGGCCCACAAGGGCGTGGAACTTACCGGCGTGCCGGCATTAGCCGCGGCACGGTTGTTCGCATGGACCCTGACATCCTTCGGAGAGAATGCCGCAAAGGCGAACGTGACGAGGAATGGGCCGAACAGCCAAAGAAGGTTTGCCATGATTTGTCCTTATAGATGACGCACCGGTGCGGCGCGGAAGGAAGGTGTGGCCGACCACTCCTCACCTAAGAACGCTGTGCGAGGAGTGGGACAGCCTGTTTTGCTTGGGTCATGTTCGACCTGGCAGCGAGTGGCGAAGCTTAGCGCGTGCCGCCGCCTGCGAGAAGCTGCTCGCCGGTCAGCCAGGCGGAGTCGTCCGACGCCAGGAATACCGCGATGCTGGCGATGTCGCCCGGTTGCCCGATGCGGCCCAGCGGTGTAGTCGCTACAGCACCCTTTTCAAACTCCGACCCGATGAAGCCGGCGCTGTGCGTGCCTTCGGTTTCGACCATGCCGGGGTTGAGCGCATTCACGCGAATCTTCTTTGGCCCAAGCTCGCGCGAAAGCACGCCGGTGATGGCGTCGACCGCACCTTTGGTGCCGCTGTAGACGGCGCTGGCTGGCGGCGTAATGCGGCTCACCACTGACCCGATGTTGATGATGCTGGAACCTTCGCCAAGGTGCTTGACCGCAGCCTGCGTGACGAGCAGGAGGCCTAGAACATTGATGTCGAATTGCTTGTGGAAATGCTCCGGTGTTATGGCTTCGATCGGCCCGAACTCGTATACGCCGGAGTTGTTGACCAGCACGTCGAGGCGGCCATAGTTCTTGATCGCAGCGTCGATGATGCCCTCGGCGTCGGCTGGTTTGGACACGTCGCCCTGAACCGCTACGGCCCTGCCCCCGGCGGCGGTGATGGCGCGGACAACGGAATCGGCACCGTCCTTGCTGCTGGCATAGTTCACGACGACGGAGGCGCCTTCGGCGGCGAGCGAGGTGGCGATAGCGGCTCCGATGCCCTTGGACGCTCCGGTGACAACGGCGACTTTCCCTGTAAGTTTGCTCATATTCGATCTCCTGTTCGCTTCCATGATTCGAACCATAATTCGATGATCATCGAATTGATGCGCCGAGCGCTTCGCTCGATTCAGAAAAAGGGAAGAGTTTATCGAAGATTCAAATCAGGTCGGACTTGATGCGATCGAAGAAGGACTGAAGAACCTGAGGCTGGGGGGTATAGTGCATGAACTTGCCTGTGCGCACGGCGCAGATCAGACCCGCCTCTTCCAGTTCCTTCATATGGTGCGAAAGCGTGGCGGGACTGATGTCGATCGCGTCGCGCATCAAGCTGCACGGCGTTGAGCCGCAGGAGGTTCCCAGCTTCTTCAGGATTTCGTAGCGGCGCGGGTCGGCGAGGGCGCGGGCGATGAGCTGGACCTGCTCTTCGGTCAACACGGCAGCCTGAGCGGCGGATTGTCTGGCAGTCGCCATAGCGGTTGGATGATCGCGGAGGGTGGAGGGTTCCAGGGGGCGGAGTCCGGTGTCAGCCTGCGAGGTAGAACTCGGCGACTTCAAGGTCGCCCGGCTGTGTGACTTTGAAGTTTCGGGAGGAGCCGGGAACGACGTAGACAGGGATGTTGGCGCGTTCCAGCAGCGAGGATTCGTCGGTGCCGATGAACTCATCGGCTGCGGCCTCGGCAAAGGCCCGGCGCATGAGCGGCACGGTGGCGCCTTGCGGCGTTTGCGCGTGGACGACGCGCTCGCGAGGGATGTTGGAGGTAATGAGGGCGCCGTCGGCGGTGCGCTCGACCTGCTTGATGGTGTCGACGGCAGGCATGCCTACGATGGCGGCACCATGTTTGGCGATCATGTCAATGACACGCGCGATGGTGGGCGGATCGATCAACGGCCGAACGGCATCGTGTACAAGGACGATATCGTCCTCAGCTGTGGTGGGCAGCGCGGCGAGGGCGTTGGCGACCGAGTCCTGACGCGAGTCTCCGCCGGTGACTACGTGCACTTTGCCACCGACGCCGTGTTCGGCCAGCAGTTCCGCGACGCGGGCCTGTTCCGGCTCGCGTACCGCCACGTAAATGGCGGTAATGCGTGGGACGGCCAGAAACGCTCGAAGCGAATGCAGCAGGATGGGCGAGCCCGCAAGCGAAAGGAACTGCTTGGGGTAGGGGCCGGCAGAAGCCATACGGGTGCCGATGCCGGCAGCAGGAACGATAACGAAAACAGACATGGGAATCGGAGTATACAAGAGGAAGACTGTGTTGCTGACTAAAGGGCGGAGTTTCGACGGGGAGTGTTGCGGATGGCAATGCCGGTTACGGTGACGATGGGCGAGGCGGTGTCTACGCTAGGGTGGTCCTGGCGCGGGCGTCTCCGTCATCCAGTTCTCTACGCGCGCTCGGTCGTGCGCAAGATGAGATAGGTTGTCGACCCCGCGAACCCAACTCCGGATGGACGCCGCCCTTTTTCGGGCTGGCGAGCGTGTCTGCGTTGCGGTCTCCGGTGGAGCGGACTCGGTGGCGCTGCTGCTGGCGTTGTACGAGCGGAAAGCGCAGCTGGGCCTCGGCCTGAGCGCGGCGCATGTTCATCACGGACTGCGCGGGGCTGAAGCGTATGCGGACGAAGTCTTCGTGCGGGAGCTCTGCGAGCGCATCGACGTGCCGCTGACGGTGTTCCGGGTGGATACCGAAGCTCGCCAGGCGGTCGAGCGCGAAGGCGTCGAAGAAGCGGCGCGGGAGCTGCGCTATGCCGCCTTGCGAGAGCTGATGCAGAGCGGCGCCGCGGATGCGGTGGCTACGGCGCATACCCTCGACGATCAGGCCGAAACCGTCATGATGAAGTTGCTGCGCGGTGCCTGGACCGAAGGGCTGGGAGGGATTTCACCGGAGCTGCACATGGGGCCAGCAAGGTTCGTTCGCCCCCTCCTGCGCGTGCGGCGCAGCCAGGTGGAGGCTTTTCTCCAGGATCGCCAGCAAGCGTGGCGCGAGGACGCCACGAACGCCGACGTCGCGCTCACCCGCAACCGGTTGCGCCACCAGCTGATGCCGATGCTGCGCGGCTTCAACCCGGCCGCCGACGAGATGCTGGCTAACGTAGCCGACCTGGCCCGCGACGAGCAGACCCATTGGGACGCCGAACTGGGACGCCTTCTTCCGCACCTGCTTTTGCCCGGCAAGCCGGTCCGGGGTGGGGGCAGGGCGGTGGGCACGGCGGTAGGCGAAGCATCGGTCGCCCTGGAACTGGAACGTCTGCGCAGCTTCAGCACTGGGATGCGGCGCAGAATTGTTCGCGCGGCAGCGCGCAGCGTGGGCAGCGGTCTGTCGTTCGAGGAAACCGCAAAGATCCTCGCGCTGAGCGGTTTTGGCGGGTACGAAGGGGTTACAGGCAGGGTCGGCAGCACCCTGGAGTTGAGGGCAGGCCTCCGCGTGGAACGCTCCGCCCGCGAGTTGCGGTTGTGGCGTGTGGTCGAGCAACGCCGATAAACGAATCAGGGTTTCCTCTACCCTGGGCCACTATGCTGTCCCACGGTCGAACCGACCGGGCAATTTGAGCGTATTGACACATGCTGGGAAGTGCCGACAATTGGTCTTTTCCCGGAGTAGAATTGTGCTCTACAAGCGGGCGCATTGAGACTGACCCTGGCTGTAGCAGATTCTGCACCCATTAGCGGGTGTGGCGGCGTCTAATGGATCAGCAGTCGTAGTTGGGACGGTAGAAACGCGTAACGGCACGTCCCGGGCTTTGGAAACGAGGAAGCGGATTGAATTCGACAGTTAAGCAGGTATTGATTTGGGTGTTGATGCTGGGCTGCCTGCTGGTGGCCTGGAAGGTCTTCGTCAAGAACATGCAGCCCGGCAATGACAAGGCGCAGAGCATGTCCGAGGTGATGACCGGTGCGGAACAAGGCAAAATTTCCGAAGTGACCGTCAACGGAACCGACGTCACAGGCAAGTTCAAGGACAGCAAGGAACTCTTCCACACGACCATTCCGGCCACCTACCCGGAGTTCTACACCAGCATGCGTCAGCATGGCGTGAACGTGATCGTGAAAGATACTGCGGGCAATATCTGGTTCGCCGCGCTGTTGCAGGTGCTTCCTGTGGTTGTGCTGCTGGGCCTGTTCCTCTTCATGATGCGGCAGATGCAGTCGGGCGGAAACAAGGCGATGAGCTTTGGAAAGAACCGCGCGCGCTTGCTTTCCATGCAGCAGAAGAAGATTACGTTCAAGGACGTTGCCGGTGTCGACGAGGCGAAAGAAGAGCTGAAGGAAATTATCGAGTTCCTCCGCGAAGCGCAGAAGTTCCAACGTCTCGGCGGACGCATTCCCAAGGGCGTGCTGATGGTCGGACCTCCGGGAACGGGTAAGACGTTGCTGGCCCGCGCTGTTGCGGGTGAAGCCAACGTGCCGTTCTTCTCAATTTCCGGTTCGGACTTTGTCGAGATGTTTGTCGGCGTAGGCGCCAGCCGTGTGCGCGACTTGTTCGAGCAAGGCAAAAAGAATGCGCCCTGCATCATTTTCATCGACGAGATCGACGCCGTGGGCCGGCACCGCGGTGCGGGCCTGGGCGGCGGACACGATGAGCGCGAGCAGACGCTGAACCAGTTGCTGGTCGAGATGGACGGCTTTGAGGCCAACGACGGCGTGATCCTGATTGCGGCTACCAACCGTCCTGACGTGCTCGATCCGGCGCTGCTGCGCCCGGGCCGTTTCGACCGGCGCGTCATTGTCGATCGCCCGGACATTCGCGGACGCGAAGAGGTCCTGAAGGTCCACTCGAAAAAAGTCCCCATGGCCGAGGACGTGAACCTGAACATCCTCGCTCGCGGAACACCGGGCTTCAGCGGAGCCGACCTCGCCAATATGGTGAACGAAGCCGCCCTGACGGCCGCACGCTTCAACCGCAAGGCCGTCCACATGTACGACTTTGAGACGGCAAAGGACAAGGTGTTGATGGGCGCGGAGCGCAAATCGATGCTGTTGACCGACGAGGAGAAAAGGGTTACTGCGTATCACGAAGCCGGTCACGTGCTGGTCGCGGCGATGCGCAGCCACTCCGATCCTCTGCATAAGGTCACCATCATTCCGCGCGGCATGGCGCTGGGCGTGACGATGCATCTGCCGACCGAAGACAAACACACGGTGACGCGCGACTACCTCGAAACCCAACTCGCGGTCTTCATGGGTGGACGCTGCGCGGAGGAGATTTTCCTCAAGCAGATGACCACCGGTGCGGGCAACGACATCCAGCGCTCGACAGCTCTCGCCCGCGCGATGGTGTGCGAGTACGGCATGTCGAACCTGGGACCGATGACCTTTGGCAAGAAGGAGCAGGAAGTGTTTCTCGGCCGCGAAATCGGCCAGGCACGTGACTTCTCCGACGACACCGCCAAGCAGATCGATGAGGAAGTTCGCATCTTTGTCGACGCCGGGTACAAGTCGGCCTACTCGATTCTCGACAACAATCACGACATCATGCACCGTATGTCGCAGGCGTTGCTGGAGCGCGAAACGCTCGACGCGGCCGAGATCAAGCTGATCATCGAGAACCGTGAACTGCCGCCGCTGAAGTCGGCGCTGGCTCACGCCGACTCCGGTCCCGACGACACCCAGAAGGTGTTGAAGCCGGATACGAACCGCAAACCGGGGTTCGGTGAAGGCCAGGCAGCACAGGCATAGCAGCACCCGAACCATAAGCGAAAGCCCCACCAGCCGGTGGGGTTTTCGCGTTTTGAGGCAAAGGATCGAGAGCCCACATCCCGCTTACTTCAGCGAGATGGATTGAGCCGCTCCGGTGTAGGGCACGACGACGGCTGATCCCGTCGCACTCTTCTGCATAGGCAGCGAGCGACCGCCGGCCAGTGCGCTGGATTGTTGCGGCGTCCAGCCGACTATTTCCAGCCTGATCTCTTTCCACCACGGTTTGAACTTGCCTTCCGCCCTGGGAAGATCGACCGTGAGCGAACCGTCGGCTTCCACGCGGCAGGTCAGGTGCAGTCGGAGAAAGGCGCCGTCGCGGAACTCGTAGCTCTTGCCGTCGTCCTGGTACAGATCGCCGCTGCAAGCGCTGCCGGTAGACGGGGCAAAGATGCGCATGGTCAGTGGGCCTTGCGGCACTTCTTCCGTGCTCTGGGTGAGCGGCGCCAACGGGATGATGGCGCCCTCGCGCACGTAGACCGGCAGTTCGGCCAGAGTGGGCTTCACCATAATCGGTTTGAGCGCGACGGCTGCATCGCGGATCTCCAGATCGCGCACGGTAGTGGGACCGCGCCGGTCGAGCCGCTCGCCGGTCCAGTAGTCGTACCAGACGCCGGGCGGGAGATGGACTTCGTAGGGCGCGACATCATCCGGCAGCGGCGACGGTGCAACCAGGATGGAAGCACCGAAGAGGAACTCGCTGCCACCATCGAGGTCGATGGGATGACCGTCCGTTGTGGCGTGGGGAAACTCAAGGAACAACGGGCGCATGATCGGCACGCCGTTGCGCGAGGTTTCTTCGGCTGCGGTGTAGAGGTACGGGAGCAGCTTGTAGCGCTCCTCGATGTAGCGGCGGCGGATGGCCTCGTGCTCGGGCCCGTCGACCCAGGGCTCATGCGGGCGTGTGCCCTTGGCGGCGTGGTCGCGGTCGATAGGCTGGAACGCGGCCAGTTGCAACCAGCGGGTGAGCAGCTCCGGCGAGGGCGAGCCTCCGAAGCCGCCCACGTCCGCGCCGGAGAGCGAAAAGCCGCTGAGGCCGAGATTGATCAATTGGGGCGTGGTCTGGCGCAGATGGTTCCAGGTGGCCAGGTTGTCGCCGGTCCACGTAGCTGAGTAGCGCTGACCGCCTGCATAGCTGGCACGCGTGAGGACGAAAGGCCGGGTGTTGGGCTCGATCGCCAACAGGCCGTCCCAGGTGGCGCGCGTGTTCTGCATGCCGTAGACGTTGTGCGCTTCGAGATGCGTCATGGTGCGGGGGGCAAAGCCAGGCTCCGCGATGCGGTGCTGTACGTCGTCCGGCATGGTTTTGGTGGGGTAGGTAAAGACCGCCGGCTCGTTCATGTCGTTCCAGAAGCCGGCGACGCCGTCGCTTGCGAACTCGCGATACAGGGTGCCCCACCACTTACGGGTTTCTGCGCGGGTAAAGTCCGGGAAGACGGACGCGCCGGGCCAGACCGGGCCCACGTAGTCCTGTCCGTTGCGCTTGACGAAGTGGTCGCCTGCCTTGCCTGTGTCGTAGGGCATGTACCCGGCGCTGGGCAGGTCGGCGATGTGCAGGTCGGTGATGAGGACGGTGTGCAGGTGCTGTGCGGAAAGCTTTTTGATGAGGCCGGTAAAGTCCGGGAACGCGACGGTGTCGACGGTGAAGGGCCGGTTCTTGAGCTGGTAGTCGATGTCGAGATAGATGGCGTCGACGGGAATATGGTCGGTGCGCAGGCGGGTGGCGATTTCCTCTACCTGGCTCTGAGGAAAGTAGGTATAGCGCGACTGCTGATAGCCCAGCGACCAGAGCGGCGGCAGCGGTGAGGGGCTGGTCAGCCAGGCGTACTGCTCGACCACCTGCTTGGGGTCTGGCCCGTAGAGCAGGTAGTAGTCGACGGGGCCGTCGGGTGCGCCAAAGCTGTACTCGGTGATGAGCTCGTGGCCGAAGTCGAAGAAGCTGCGGAAGGTGTTGTCGAAGAGAACGCCCACGGTGCGGCCGCCGTCACGCACGTTGAGGAAGAAGGGAATGGACTTGTAGATGGGGTCGGTGGACTCCTGCCAACCGAAGGCGTCGGTGTTCCACATGACGAAGCTGCGGCCGAGGCGGTCGAGCGGCCCCGGTTTGTCGCCGAGCCCGAAGAAGTGGTCGGCACCGGTCTTCGCCTTGTGCAGCCGGAAGCTGCTGCCGGTGCGGACGGGAGCAGCGGCGTCGGTTTGCACGATGTTTCCGGCGAGGTCGGTGACGGTGAGTCGAAGGTCGTCGGCGATGCGCACACGCAGCGCGGGCGTGTTGAAGCCGCGGTCGTCGGGCGTTACAGCGGCAGACGCCTGCCGTGCGGCGGGTAGTACGGCCCAGGAAGCGTCTTCGGATGGATGTCCGGTGGGGTAGAGGCGCACGCGCAGCACGTCGGCTCGGAGCGCGTCCACCTGCAGAGTCTGGCCCTGGGCGGTGGCCGCTACGCCGTGGGGGCGGGCCTCAAAACGCGCCTGGCCGCTGAGTGCGGGGGTTAGGCCGCAGGACACGAAAACAAATCCAATCAAGAGGACTTTGCGAAGAGCGGGGCGAGCGGTTGTTACGGGAGAGAAGAACATGGGTTCGAGGATAGGCCAAGGGGGGCGTCTTGCGACAGCCGGTTTGAACAGGACGCTTCCCTATAATGACCCGGACGCGGTGAAGACACTTTCGCCGCCTGTTCAGGGGGTATCAACATGGGGATTGAGTCGCGCTACAAACGCTTGATGAAACTACCGGCAGTGAAGCTGCTCCGCGTCGCCGCGCTTCTGGCGTGTGCGTCCATCTGCCAGGTGTCGACGGGGGCGGCGCAGGTTGGGCTTGCGCAACCAGCGTCGAGCGCTTCACAGGACCATACGTTTACCAATCCGCTGCTTCAGAATGGTCCTGATCCGTGGGTGGTGTGGTGGAAGGGCTTCTACTTCTATTCGAACTCGACGGGAACCAACCTGACGCTGCGCAAGACGGCGGACATTACGGACCTGCGCCACGCGACGCCGCAGGTGGTGTGGACGCCCGAGCCGGGGCATCCCTGGTCGAGTGAGATATGGGCGCCGGAGCTGCATCGCTGGGGTGGAAAGTGGTACATCTACTTTGCGGCCGACGCCGGCGCCAATGCTTCGCACCGCATTTATGTGGTCGAAAACGGCAGTGACGACCCCACGCAGGGAGCCTGGACCCTGAAGGGCAAGGTGGCTGACAGCAGCGACAAATGGGCCATCGACGCCACGCTGTTTCAGCTGAAAGGGCAGCACTACCTGGTGTGGTCCGGGTGGAAGGGCAATACCGACGGCGAGCAGGATCTCTTCATCGCGCACATGAGCAATCCGTGGACGATCGACTCTGCGCGCACGTTGATTTCTCAGCCGACTTACGCGTGGGAGACGCACGGCGACCTGCCGGGCCGGCACGTCAACGTGAACGAAGGACCTGAGGTGCTGATCCACGGCGACAAGGTCTTCCTGGTGCATTCGGCCTCGGGCTGCTGGACGGACTTCTACAGCCTGGGGTTGTTGCAGGCGAACGTGGGGGCCAACCTGCTGAATGCAGCGAGCTGGACCAAGCTGGACCATCCGCTGCTGAGCACCGACGCTGCCGCACACGCGTTCAGTCCCGGTCACAACGGGTTCTTCAAGTCTCCGAATGGCAAAGAGGATTGGATCATCTACCACGCCAACCCGGGCCCGAGCGAAGGCTGCGAAAACCTGCGCTCGCCGCGGATACAGCGGTTTGGATGGAAGGCGGATGGCACACCGGACTTCGGTGCGCCGGTTCCGCTGGGGCAGAAGCTGGAGAAGCCGGGGCGGTAGGCACTCTTGTTTCTACACTCAGTCTCTTTACCTTCTCTGTCCTGGGAGTTGAATGACGTGCAGCGCGTCTCGGAGGACTTCCCGAATTATTACCGCCTCAGTGAGTGCATTGGCCTGATGGCAACAGTTTGAAGGTCTGTTGCCTCATCTTTGCTTACGAAACCAAAGGTCTCCGCCAATCGGCTCAGCGAGTATGAACCTAAAGGAACTGTTGCGTTGCCGACGCTGTTCTCGTATGCTCCGGGTATTCTGCAAGGCAGTGGATGGCGGGATCTCCTGGCTACTCAACAACCGGCCGAGCGGCAATTTGAAACCTCCGCCTCCGACAATCGCTTGGCCGAAGTCGTTGCTGTCACCTAGCCACGTTGCTGCGCGCTACACCGACTCGGAACAAAAAGCTCAACCCACAACCTTACGATCGTGCCATCAAAAAATGAAAGTGCTGAAACACCGAACACTACCTGGGAGAATAACAATGCTGATACGCATCATCATAAAGACCTTAGGCATAGCGCTGGTGCTGGCAGCGAGCTCAACTCTTGCGTCAGCTCAGCGAGAGATCTACAAAGCCGATCTTATTGCTCTGAACTCAGCAAAGACCGGAACCGTCGCTAAAGGGAGCGCAACTATCGAGGTCGTTGGATCCAACCTGAAGATCTATATCACCATGATCGGCACACCGGCGAACATGCAGCACTGGGAACATTTTCATGGGTACCCCGATGGCAAGGACGCGATTTGCGCCACATCTGCACAGGATGCGAACCACGACGGTTACGTCGACTTGACCGAAACAGGGGCGGTTTCGGGAACCACGATGGTGCCTTTCGATGCCTCACCCGAAAAGATGAACATCCCGAATGATACCTATCCGAATGCTGATTCGAAGGGACACTATGAGTATACGAAGATCGTACCGCTCAAAGAATTGAGCAAAAAGTTCGCAGACACGTTCAAAGGCGGCGAGATCCATCTCGACAAGCGGGTTATCTATATACATGGGGTCCTCAGTTCTGCAAAGCTCCCGGGGACGGTGGGTGGTCAGGTTGCCACCTACGATCCTCACGTGACCCTGCCGATCGCTTGCGGAAAAATAAGACGAGTCCAATAAGCGAGTCCTCACTCTCGCCAGCATCGCGACTCACCGTCAAGGCGGGCTGCGATGCTGCACCAATCATGCTGCGTCTTGTCATGCTGAAAGCACCATCGCCGATGAGGTCACGACCTTCGTATCAGCCGCGAGCCGTGGGCTACTCAGCGTCCTCTGGCGGGAACACGATAAGCTGTGGTGATGCGTCTGACGGAACGTCTTTTGGTGATGGGGTGGGCCGGTTTCGTTGCGACGGGCATGGCTGCTCAGACGGCCGACCGGACACCTCAGGCGCTTCAAACTCCAGCTACAACACACCGGCGGGAGGAACCCACCCGCGAGCATCTGCTGCGCGGCAGTTATGGCCCTTACCGCGCCAATAACGACCTGCTCTTCTACCATCTCGACGTTCGCGTCGATCCCGAGCAGAAGAGCATTGCCGGAACCAACACGATTCGCTTCCGAATGCTTGCGGACGGGCAGCGCATCCAGTTGGAGCTGACGCCGCAGCTTGCAGTAGACAGCATCAAGCTGCGCGGGCAGGACCTCAAATTCGAACGCGAAGAGCGCACCGTCTGGGTCGACTTTCCCCAGACGCTGCACAAGGGCAAGACGTATGAGATCGCCTTCGCCTACTCCGGCAAGCCCGTCACGCAGGGTCGTTTCGGTTGCCTCACCTTCAACCACGACGCGGCAGGCAAACCCTGGATCACGACCGCCTGCGAAGAAGAAGGCGCGAGCCTTTGGTGGCCGAACAAAGACCAGTGGCGCGACGAGCCGCAGCAGGGCATGCTCATCTCCGTCACCGTGCCTGACGGTTTGATGGATGTTTCAAACGGCCGCTCCGAAGGCAGCCACGCCCTCGGCAACGGCACTACGCGCTGGGACTGGCATGTCCACTACGGCATCAACAACTACGATGTCGCGCTCAATATCGGGGACTACCGCCACTTCTCCGGCAAGCACGGCCGGACTGCGCTCGACTACTACGCTCTGCCCGAACATCTGGAACAAGCCAAGGTGCAGTTCGCGCAAGCGCCCGAGATGCTCGACGCCTTCGAGCGCTACTTCGGCGAGTATCCGTTTGTGAAAGATGGCTACAAACTGATCGACGTACCCTACGCCGGCATGGAGCACCAGAGTGCCGTCGCGTACGGCAACAAGTTCCGCAACGGATACTTCGTGAGCCCGGACTGGACCGGCGTGGGGATCTCGCCGCGTTTCGATTTCATCATCATTCACGAGAGCGGCCACGAGTGGTTCGGCAACGCGGTGAGCGCGGCCGACCGCTCCGACATGTGGATCCACGAAGGCTGGACGACCTACATGGAATCGCTCTATGTGGAGTACCGCTGGGGCAAGCAGGACGCGCTCAAGTACCTGAACGGCCGCCGCGCGGGCGTGAAGAACCGGTTGCCGGTGATCCCGCCCCGCGGCATCGATGCCGAGCCTCCGGCCGACCAGTACGACAAAGGCTCGCTGACGATCAATACGCTGCGCAGCGTCGTCGACGACGATACCAGGTGGTTCAAGGACATCCACGATTTTTATCAGCACTTCAAGTATCAGCAGATCATGACCGAAGACGTTGAGATTTGGTGGAGCGCACGCGCCGGCATGGACCTGAAGCCGTTCTTCGACCAGTATCTGCGCCGCACGGCAGTGCCTGTGCTGGAGTTGAAGTTCGACGCGGTAAAGGGAGAGCTCGCCTATCGCTGGAAGGCCGACGAACCCGGCTTCGCCATGCCCATCAAGGCGGGCGACGCGGCGCACTGGACGCTCCTCCACCCCGTCACGTCGCAGTGGAAAACGATGCCCTGGACGAAGTCTGCGGAGGAGTTTTCCGTGCCCCTCGACCTCTACTATGTACATGTGGTGAAGGAGTAGGAATGCGGCGGTATGGAGCGGTGCTGGCGATGGCGTTGTCCACCGTGGGCTGCGGATATCACGCAGTTGGCGCGGCCAGCCATGTGCCCGCCGGTACGCGTACGCTGGCGGTCCCGATCTTTCAATCGAAGGTGCAGGCCTATCGCACGGAAACGGTCTTCACCCAGGCCATCGTTCGCGAACTGAACACCCGCACGACCTATCGTGTGCTTACCTCGAGTGGCGATGGCACCTTCAACGGCAGCGGCACGGATGCCGACGCCATTCTGCGCGGTACGGTGCTCTCGCAGACCGTCGCGCCCCTCACCTACGATCCCAGCAGCGGCCAGACGTCCAGCTACGTGGTCACAGTGACAGCGCAGGTCATCATGACGGCCCACGATGGGACGGTGCTTTATCGCAACGACGCCTTCGCGTGGCGCGAGCAGTATCAATCAACCCAGGACCTGAGCGGGTTCCTCCAGGAAGACGGCTTCGCGGTGCGCCGCATGGCGAAGGACTTTGCGCAGGCTGTCGTCGGCGACATGCTGGAGTCCTTCTAGTGGCGCAAAGCTTGCGCAGTTTCGCGGCGGTAGAACGCTTTCTGGCGGAGATAAGGTCTGCTACTCTTCGGGCCGGTTATGTGCTGCTTGGCAGCGAAACTTTTCTGTATGAGATTTGCCGGCGCGGCGTGCTCGAGGCTCTCGTTCCACCCGATATGCGCGACTTCAGTCTGCACACGATCGACCTGGCCGAGACGTCTATCTTCGAAGCTCTCGACCTCGCACAGACGCCCTCGCTGATGGCGCCGTTTCAGGTGCTCTTTCTGCGCAACGTGAAGACGCTGTACGGTCGCGGCCAGAAGAAGGACGAGTTCGCAGCCATCGACGAGTATTTCCGCAGGCCAAACCCGCAGGCGTTGCTGCTCTTTGTCGCCGATCACATCACGCTGCCCAGCGACGTTCGCAAAATGGACATGCAGGACAAGGAACGCGCCGAGCGCATTCGCGAGACGCTGGGCGATGTGTGCGGTGTCGTTGAGCTGCAACAGGTGGCCGAAGACGATGCGGTGCAGTGGGTGCTCGCGGAGTCCTCTGGCAGCGGAACGCCGTTTACCCCGGACGCAGCGCGTGAGCTGGTGGACGCGCTGGGCGCGGACATGCTGACCATCAAGAGCGAACTGGAAAAGCTCCTGCTCTACGCCAGTGCCCAGGGATCAGTGAAAATCGATGTCGTGGATGTTGAGACGATGGTTTCCTCCGCCAAGCAGCGCAGCCTGTACGAGCTCACCGAAGCGATCAGCCTCAAAGACGTGCCTCGCTCGCTGGCCTTGCTGCAGGGATTGCTGAATGCGTCGGAAGGCGGCGACGAAGCGGCCATCGGACACGTCTTCATGCTCGCAAAGACGTTCCGCCAGATGCTTGTGCTCAACGAGAAGCAGGTGAAAGACCAGCGCGCCATGTGGCAGGTGCTGTGGCCAGGCTTTCGCGTGGCGCCCTTTGCAGCAGATGCGCTGATTGCGCAGGCCCGCCGGTATCGCGATCGCGGCGAGCTGATGCGAGGGCTCCGGTTCATCGCGAAGGCAGACATCGAACTGCGGTCAAGCCCCCCGGACAAGCGCCTCGTACTGGAGCGGCTCGTGATGCGGCTTGCGGGCAAGGTGCAGATGGATGAAATGGCCGCAGGCTGAGTAGTCTTACGCCCTGGAAGTGCGGCTTATTTCGGCGGAGCAGCTTGCCCGCCATGCGTGATCGTCTTGCGTGTGCCCATCGTTGGAGCGCGCGTCGGGTCGGGAGGGACGGTGTCGGGATCGGTCAACTCCGTTTCGCCGGGCAATGGCACCGTGACTCCGGAAGCGAGGATGATGGCGTTCTTCTGCTTAGGGACTTTGACATCGATCAGGTGGAAACCGGCGGTGCTGTTCGAAGGGCGCGGGAACTGAAGGATGTAACGCCCGCGAAGCAAATCGATGATGTGCTCCAAGGTCTCAGGCAGCGTCTTCGGCGTGGCATAGAGAATGAGCCCTCCAGTGCCGGCGGTGAGTAACCGGAATACGTTTTCTGCGGCGCGACGTTCCAGCACTTCAGGGGACAAGATGATGCGATCATTATTGTCGATCGCAAAAATAGACACGCTGAGACTTCCCGCAAACCTCTTGAGATCAGACCATAGGATTTTGCTGTAGAAATCGTTGCCGTCGGTGAGAGCGATGATGACGCGGCGTCCTGGAAGTCTGGATAGAGCGTTGGTCGCGGTGGTAAGGGCGTCCCAGATTTTGCGTTTGCGATAGCAAGTGGGCGTCACTTTGCCGGGACCATGGAGGCCGGGTCTGGCAAGCACTTCCTCCGTGGCCGCCTCGAGTTGTTTCGAATCGCCTGGCAGGAGTCGTGGTATCGCCACGACGGAGCAGTCAAACGCGAAGACAGCAAGGTGGTCCTGCGGAGTCAGCGAAAGCGCAGCCATGCTCGCGGTAGCTTTCGCAGCTGCGCTCAGCAGGGAGGATTCGCTGCCGCTGGCATCGAGGACAATTGCCAACGTGATTGGATCCGCGCCCTGAAGGTGGACTTGCGTGGGACGGACTAGCGGCCCACCGTCAAAGCTGAGAGTAAACTGTTCCCGCGCAAGGTGCAGGATCGGACTCGCGTTCTGGGCAAGAACGAGCGTCGGTATCTGGATGAGATTGGTGAAGACGTGCAGCGTGTACATAGACCCCGGAGCAATAGGCGGGTCTTCCTGGCCCTCCTGCTGCGCGAAGACAGGAACCACAACAAACAACAGAGCGAGACACAACATACACCTGTGCAGGAAGCGTGTGTGGATTCCGGTGCTCGCGCGCACGGCTTGCATGGAAGCAGTATGGCAGAAGCGTTGCACAATGGCACGGGTAGAATCCAGAGAAGCTGGCAAACAGGCATGGAGCGTGCGATGACACGGTTGCGGAACATAGTTGCGGTTGGTTTGTTGGTCGTGGGCAGTGGAATATGGGGGGGCAGCGGTGCCGTGGCTCAGGCGCCGGCGGCAACGGGCTCGGCCAAGCAGCAGGATGCCGCAGCGTTTGTGCAGTCTCACTATAAAAAGCATGAGTACCGCGTGCCCATGCGCGACGGGGTCAAGCTGTTGACGGCGGTCTACACCCCGATGGGTGGACAGTTCCCGGATGCCGGTCCGTATCCTTTCCTGATTACGCGTACACCGTATAGCTGCGCACCGTATGGCGAGGACAAGGTCGCGCCGCGGGTTACCGGCAATGAGGGGCTCATCCACAGCGGCTATATCCTGGTCTGCCAGGACGTGCGGGGACGCTGGGCAAGCGAAGGTACGTGGCTCGAGATGACGCCGGCCAAAGATGGCAAGGGCATCGACGAGTCGACCGACATGTACGACACCGTCGACTGGCTGCTGAAGAATGTGCCGGCAAACAACGGCAAGGTGGGCATCCTCGGCATCAGTTACCCCGGCTTTTACGCAGCAGCCAGCATCATCGACGGCCACCCCGCCATCAAGGCGGCCAGCCCGCAGGCGCCGGTGACGGACCTCTGGATGGGGGACGACGCCTACCATGGCGGCGCGATGATGTTGAACGCCAATCATGAGTTCTATGCCGGAGGATTCGGCCCACAAAAGAATCCGCTCACGAGCCCCGAGCCGCGCGGCTTCGACTACGGCACCAAGGACGCCTACGCGTACTACCTGAAGATGGGCACGCTGGCCAATCTCGACACAGCCAAGGGTGGGACCAACCAATACTTCCACGACCAGGCCGTCCACACCTCGTACGACGACTACTGGAAGGCGCGCAACATCTCCACGCATATGCACGGCGTGAAGGCCGCGACCATGGAGGTTGGCGGCTGGTTCGACGCCGAAGACTTGTCCGGCCCAGTCAAGGTCTTCCACGCCATCGACGCGCAGAGTCCGCAGGCCCCCGCAAACATGCTGGTCGAAGGTCCATGGGTACATGGCGGTTGGTCGCGCGGCAATGGAGCCTCCCTCGGCGACGTGCAGTTCGGCTCGGAGACGGCCGTTTTCTATCGCGAACACATCGAATTTCCGTTCTTCGAGAAGTACCTGAAGAACGCGACCACCGAGCCTCTGCCCAAGGCTTACACCTTTGAGACCGGAAGCAATGTCTGGAAGAAGTACAACGTCTGGCCGCCGAAGAACGTGACGGCAAGGACGCTGTACTTTCAGCCGAGCGGCGGTCTAAGCTGGCGCGCGCCCGTGGCCGCAGCGAGCAACGACCAGTATGTCAGTGACCCCGCGCATCCTGTGCCCTTCACGGAATACACCACCGACACCGTTCCGCAGCGATACATGGCCGACGACCAGCGGTTCGCAGGCCGCCGCCCCGACGTGCTCGTCTACCAGACCGAGCCCCTGACCGAGGATGTGACAGTCGTCGGTCCGGTGATGCCAAAGCTCAAGATCGCTTCGACCGGCACGGACTCCGACTTTATCGTGAAGCTCATCGACGTGTACCCCGAAGACTACAAGTCGGCGGACCAGGCGCAGGGCAAGCGTGTGCTGGGAGCATCGCCGGTGTTCCTTCAGGGGTATCAGCAAATGGTGCGCGGAGAGCCTATGCGCGCAAAGTATCGCAATTCGTGGGAAAAGCCCGAGGCGCTGCTGCCGGGCAAAGTGACGGCGGTGGATTTCACAATGCAGGACGTCAACCACACCTTCCTCAAAGGCCACCGCATCATGGTCCAGGTACAGAGCACATGGTTCCCGCTGATTGATCGCAATCCCCAGGTCTTTGAAGACATTTACAAGGCCAGGGTGGAGGATTTCCGCAAAGCCACTGAGACGATCTTTCACCAGGCCGGCGCTGCCAGCGGCGTCGAGCTGATGGTGCTGAGCCGATAGCAGACCTGCGCGCTTACTTGCCCGGTGCTGCTTCGACCGGTTTGCGCGGGGCGATGCCAAACGGATCCTGCAGGCTGGGGCTCTGGGGGGTGAACAGCTCCGCTCCGGCTTCTGTGATCAGCATGTCGTCCTCGAGCCGGACCCCGAATTTTCCCGGAAGATAGATGCCGGGCTCGTCGGAAAACACCATCCCCGCGGCAAGCTTTTGAGCATTTCCCGGAACAAGGTACGGCCACTCGTGCATATCCAGGCCGATGCCGTGTCCTACGCGGTGCGTAAAGTATGTGAAGTCCGGACCGTAGCCCGCGGCCGCGATCACGGAGCGGGCGGCACTGTCCACGGCCTGCATCTCGACACCCGGACGCGCGGCTGCCAGAGCCGCAGCCTGGGCCTTATGGACCACTTCGAAGATCGTGCGCTGCAGGTCGGTCGGGGTGCCATACACGAAGCTGCGCGAGATGTCCGATGTGTAGCCCTCGATGGCGCAACCGTCGTCGATCAGCACCATCTCGCCTTCGCGAATCGTCTGCGGCCGCGATGTGCCGTGGGGTACGGCCGAGTTCTCGCCCACCTGGCACGACGCGTCCCCCCGCACGCCGCATCGTGCGTAGGCTTTAGCCACCGTTTCCGAGAAGTGCTGGTTCGTGTCGCCGGGGCCGCAACTCTGATAAGCCGCCCTGTACACGTCCCAGGTGATGCTGTTGGCCAGGCGCAGCAGGGCAATCTCCGCCGCAGATTTTCTTGAGCGGCAGCCTGCCGTAACGGGTGTCGCCGAAACCACTTTCAGAGCCGGGTTGGCACCCGCGATGGCGTTCGAAAACGCAAACTGCGTATGCTCTTCAATCCCGATCGAGCCCGTGCTGATGCCGGCTTCCGCGAGGCCTTTGTGCAGCAGAGCGTAGGGATCCTGATGCTCCTGCCACAGGAACGAGAGCGTCGTTTCCCGCTCCGGAAAGGCCACCATGAGCTCGGCCAGGCGATCGCGCTCGAAGTACGGACACACCACGAAAGGGGCGGCGGACGCCGGAAGAACATACGCGAACAGCCTTTCGGACTGGCCCCAGCGCCCGCCGGTGAAATAGTTCAGCGACGATCCCGTGGTTAAGACCACGGCGTCGATCTTGTTCTGCTTCATCAACTCGCGCGCACGCTCCAAGCGGCTTTCGCGTTCCTGCACGGTGATAGGAACAATGTCCTTGCGACGGCTGCTGAGCGCGGCAATGGCCGGCGGAAGCGCCTCGGAATCCCTGGCCGGGGGTGCAGGTCTCTGTTGCGCGGACAGAGCGAGAGCGGGCGCGGTGGCGGCGGCGGTCACGAGAAAGCGTCGGCGGGAGGTCATGAGAGATTGTAGGGCGTCGCCGCCCGGAACGCCCATGGATGGACAACTTTGCCGCAGGCTCGCGGGCCCGGGTTGGCGGCTCTATTGCCCGGATGCTATGGTTCGGCTTAGCCATGGCCAATCCCGACATCAGCATGATCACCACCGTTCAACATCACATCCGCATGCAGCAGCGCAACTTCAAAGAGGCCAGCGGCACCTTCAGTTGGCTGCTGAGTGGCATCACCCTCGCTACCAAGATGATCGAAGCCAAGATTCGCATGGGCGGTCTGGGGGACACGCTGGGTGCGCAGGGCGCGGTCAACGTGCAGGGCGAGCAGCAGCAGAAGCTCGACGTCTACGCGAATAACGCGCTGCTGCATTGCCTCGGCGCCCGGGACAGCGTGGCCGCGCTGGTAAGCGAAGAAGACGAGGAGCCGGTCATCATCAATGGCGATCCCGAAAGCGGCAAGTACATCGTCATCTTCGACCCGCTGGATGGCTCCTCCAACATCGACGTCAACGTCAACGTCGGCACGATCTTCAGCATTCTCAAACGCCTGCCGCTGGAGGATGCAGACCTCAATGCCTCCATCCTGCAGGCGGGCTACAAGCAGGTAGCAGCGGGCTATGTGGTTTACGGGCCTTCGACCGTCATGGTCTATACCGCCGGCAACGGCGTACACGGCTTCGCGCTCGACCCAACCATCGGGGCCTTCGTGCTGACTAACGAACAGATGAAAATGCCCCAACAGGGCCCGTACTACTCGACCAACGAGGCCAACGCCGCCACCTGGCCCCCGGCATATCGCGAGTACCTTGCCATGTTGCTGCGCGGAGAGCTCAACGGACAGGCCTACAGCTCGCGCTACATCGGCAGCCTGGTGGCTGATTTCCACCGAACGCTCTTGAAGGGTGGCATTTTCCTGTATCCGCCCAGCGTCAAGACGCCGAAAGGAAAGCTGCGCCTGATGTACGAAGCCAACCCGCTGGCGTTCATCGCGGAGCAGGCGGGCGGGATGGCTACCGATGGCTCGGAAAGAATTCTGGACCTCGAACCCACCCAGATCCACCAGCGTACGTCCTTCGTCGTGGGCAGCCGTCGTGAGGTGGAAGCACTGCAAAAGGCCGTGCGGGAGGCTCGCTGATGGCACACGCAAGCCATGTCGCAAAACGGCTTTACTACGACTCCGCTGCGCTGGACTTTGCGGCGACGGTCACGGACATCCGCCTCGACTCGCGTGCCGGAAGCGATCAGCTCTGGCAACTGGCGCTCGATGAAACGGCCTTCTACCCGGAAGGTGGCGGCCAACCGTTCGATACAGGCGTGCTGGTGGCCGTAGCGCCGAGCGGTGCGACCCTCAAGGTGCCCGTCGAGCGCGTCGAAGAAGACGAGCATGGCGAGGTGTGGCACTACGTGCGCAAGCCACTGGTCGCGGGTACGGAGGTCACAGGTTGGGTGGACTCCGAGCGCCGTGTCGACCACGAGCAGCAGCACTCCGGCCAGCACCTGCTGTCAGCGATGTTCCTGCGCGAAGTCGGCGCCAGGACGGTTTCGTTTCACCTGAGTAGTGAAAGTTCGACGATCGATCTCGCCCTGGCGGACGGCGCGGAACGGCTCACAGAGGCAGAGTTGAACCGCGTCGAAGATGCCGTCAACCGCGTCGTGTACGAAGGCCGTCCCTTGCTTTCGCACTGGGTGGAACGAGGGCTGGCCGAAGCCATGCTGGCCCGGGGCGACCTGCGCAAGATTCCCGACCGTGAAGGTCCGCTGCGCGTGGTGCAGATGCAGGGCATTGAGTTCAATGCCTGCGGCGGCACCCATGTCCAGAACACCGGCGCCATTGGCGCGGTGCTGGTGCGGAAAATGGAAAAGGTGCGCCAGGGCTGGCGCGTCGAGTTCGTTTGCGGGTTGAGAGCGGTCCGAGCGGCTCGGCGGGACTTCAGCACCCTGCGGGAGGTCGCGCAAACACTGAGCGTCGGCGCGCCGGACGTGCCGGGACGCGTGGATGCTTTGCTCGCGCAGGCCAAACGCAGCGCAAAGGAGCTGAAGCTCGCCCAGGCCGCAGCGCGCTCCCCCGGCAATGACGTTTAGTCTGGAACAGTGAGCCTTTACGCCGATGTCGCCCTGCCGGTTCCGCTCGACCGGGCCTTTACCTATGAGCTGCGAGATCTCGAGGTGGAGGTTGGCGCCCGGGTGCTGGTGCCGTTCGGCGGGCAAAGGCTGGTAGGCGTCGTCGTTGCCCGGCACGACACGAAGCCCGGCGATGAGGTCGAAGTCAAGTCTGTGGAGCTCGTCCTCGATCGGGCCGCACTGCTTCCGCAGGAACTGATGGAGCTGGCCAGGTGGATTGCGGCCTACTACGTCGCGCCCCTCGGCGAAGTGCTGCGCGGCATGTTACCGCTGACCGCCGAGGTCCGCCGCCAATGGGTATATCGCATCGGCGAAATGGGCCGCAAGGCCCTGTATGAGGCTGCGAAGGGCTCCTCTCGGCGTTCGCGGCTGAGTGTGGAAGACCAGAACCGCGAGTACGCCGTGCTCAACTATCTCGAAAGCGGCAGCAGCGCGAAGACCGCCGGCATACGTGCCGCGACCGGTGCCAACAAGGCGTTGCTCGATGCCATGGCGCGCAAGCGCTGGCTGGTCCGCGAGCCGCTCGCCGAGGTGCGGGATGCGCGACGCCTGGAGACCGTCGCCGTGCTGACAAACACCGGACTGCACGTCGAAAGCGGGTCGCCGGAGCCCGACGCTGCACCCTCTTCTGCAGCCGACTCCACCCGTCGCCTGCCCAAGTTGAATGACAACCAGCTTGTGGTGATGGCCGAGCTTGCCGGTCTGGGCGGTCGCGCGCTCGTCCGCGAACTGCGGCTGCGGCTCGCAGACGCCGGCGTTCCTGAATCCACGCTCGCGACTCTGGTGAAGCGCGGCCTGGTGCGCCTCGAAGAGGTCGCCGAGGCCTTTCACATGAGCGGCCTTCAAAGCGGCAAAAAACATGCCCATGAGCACGCCCTGAACGAGGCTCAGACCGAAGCGCTTGGGACCATCGTCGCCGCCATGGACAAAGGCGGCTTCCGCCCGCTGCTGCTGTATGGCGTCACCGGCTCCGGTAAGACCAGCGTTTACTTCGCCGCCATGCGTCGCGCGCTGGACGCTGGGAAGAGCTCGCTTCTGCTGGTTCCCGAGATCGGCCTGACCCCCGCGATGGCCGCGCAGATGGTGGCGGCCTTCGGCAGCGACGTTGCTCTCTTGCACTCGCAGCTTACGCCGGATGAGCGCGCCGAGCAGTGGCACCGTATACGGAGAGGGGAGGCGCGCGTCATTGTCGGGACGCGTTCGGCGGTCTTCGCGCCGGTGCCGAACCTCGGCCTGATCCTCGTCGATGAAGAGCACGACGGCAGCTACAAGCAGGAAGAAACTCCCCGGTATCACGCTCGCGATACCGCCGTCATGCGCGCCAAGCTGCTCGGCTGCGCGGTCATCCTGGGCTCCGCTACCCCGTCGCTTGAAACCTGGGCCAACGCCGAGAAGGGCCGCTATGAGCGCGTTGAAATGCTGGATCGTGTGGAATCGCGTCCGTTGCCCATTGTCGAGATGATCGATATGCGGCAGGAGTTCCGTGAAACCGGACAGGAGCAGCTCTTTGCGCGGCAACTCGTTGCGGAGACGCAGGCGACGCTCGACCGCGGCGAGCAGGTCATCATCCTGCTCAACCGGCGCGGTTACAGCTTTGTCGTCATGTGCCGCAGTTGCGGCGAAAAGATTCAGTGCGAAAACTGTGCGATCTCGCTGACTTACCACAAGCCTGGCGGCCCGGAGGACCTCAGCGGGGAAGCCCGCGTCGGCCAGCGGCTGGAGTGCCACTACTGCGGCTTTCGCCGCGGTGTCCCCAGCCATTGCCCCCAGTGTAAAAGTGAGCACCTTTACTACATGGGCGCAGGGTCGCAGCAGGGCGAGGAGCGCCTCCAGGAGCTCTTTCCCGGCGCTCGCATCGGCCGCATGGACCGCGACACCGTCCGCACCCGCGGCGACATGGAGCGCCTGCTCTCCCGGCTGCACTCCGGGGAAATCAACCTGCTGGTCGGCACCCAGATGATCGCCAAGGGCCATGACATCCACGGCGTCACCCTGGTCGGCGTCGTCGGCGCAGACTTCGCGCTCGGCCTGCCCGACTTCCGGGCCGCCGAACGCGTATTCCAGTTGCTAACCCAGGTCAGTGGCCGCGCCGGTCGAGGCGAACTGCCAGGGCGGGTGCTGGTCCAGACCTATCAGCCCGACCACTACGTCAACAAATTCGCCCGGACGCACGACTACACCGGCTTCGCGGCCAGGGAAATGTACTTTCGCCGTGCCATGCGGTACCCCCCGTTCAGCGTGCTCGCCAACGTCATCGTGCAAAGCGAGACGCTCGAAGAAGCGCTGGCCTGGTCCGTCGGCCTGGGCAAGTGGTTTGAGCGCGCGGCGATCAAAGACATGAGCGTGCTCGGCCCCGCAGCCGCGCCTATCTCTCGCTTAAAGCGCATTTATCGCCATCATTTCCTACTTAAAGCGCAGCGCCGGGACGTACTTGGATCGGCTTTACGGGCCATGGTCGCTGCCGCTGAGGCAGACGGTATCCCGCGCCGCAATCTCGTGGTGGACGTGGATGCCGTGCATCTGATGTAGCTAAGCGCTTTAGCGGAAGGACCTGTCCGCCCGCTAGTCGAGCAGTTGCAGTTCTTTACCGGGCTTGAAGCGCACGGCTTTACCGGGCGCGATGCTCACCTCGGCCCCGGTGCGAGGGTTGCGTCCCACGCCCGTCTTGCGGGGCTTCACATTGAACACGCCAAAGCCGCGCAATTCGATGCGATCGCCCAGGCTTAGCGCATTCTTCATGGCTTCGAAGATAGCGTCCACGGCCGACTCTGCCTTGATCCGGGGAAGCCCAGTTCGTTCCACCACGCGTTGAATGAGGTCCTGCTTGATCAATGAGGGTCGCCTTTCTTCATGCCGCAGGCTCGATGGCCGCGGTTCGATCTACGCCCATGCCCCGATGTTAGAAACAGCATGGAGGATTGTCAATGTCGTGCATTGCGGTACGCTGCTGATACACAATCAATGGGGACGTACTGTTGTAAGGATGCATTTAGAAAGAGGATAGAGACAACATGGCGATCAAGAGCGACAGATGGATCAGGCAGCAGGCAGTTGAACACAGCATGATCGCTCCGTTCAGCGAGAAGCAGGTCAAGGACGGGTGCATCTCCTATGGCCTGTCGAGCTACGGCTACGACCTGCGCGTATCGGATGAGTTCAAGATATTCACAAACGTCAACAGCGCCATTATCGACCCCAAGGCCTTCGATGAGCGTTCCTTTGTCAGCGTTCAGGCGCCCAGCGTCATCGTTCCGCCGAACTCGTTCGCCCTGGCCCGCTCCGTCGAGTACTTCAAGATTCCGCGCGATGTACTGACGATTTGCGTTGGCAAGAGCACCTACGCCCGATGCGGCATCATAGTGAACGTCACCCCGTTCGAACCTGAGTGGGAAGGTTTCGTTACTTTAGAGATTTCCAACACCACGCCCCTGCCTGCGCGCATCTATGCCAATGAGGGTTTGTGCCAGATTCTCTTCTTCCAGAGCGATGAGATCTGCGAAGTAAGTTACGCGGACCGAAAAGGCAAATATCAACATCAGCAGGGGATCGTGCTTCCCATGCTTTGAGGTCAGAGGCCAAATGTGTCGGATGGTCAGGTCGAAATCGGCGTTGTGTGCAGCGATCCACTAAGGCTGGTGGGCCTGCAAACGATCTTGGAAGAAAGCGCAGGGCTGCAATCCCGCGCAGCCACGCTGGAAGAAGCGGCTGAGGCAACCGATTTATCAGCAATTGTCCTTGATCTGTCCGGCCTCAACCGGAATGTGAACGAAACGCTGGCTTTTCTTCGCCAGCTCCAGCCAGAAGCACGGGTCGTTGTCATCGGCGACGGTCTGGAACCCGGTCAGATCCAGTCAGTCATCGCTGCCGGAGCGAAGGGTTATCTCCCGGATTCGGCGGACGAAGTCCAAATCCGTACGGCCCTGAAGGTGGTGCTGGACGGCTCCATATGGGCACCGCGCAAAGTACTTTCCCGGTTGATGGAGACCGGCGGTGTGCCGCCCGCAGGTGACAACAAGAAATTTGCGGACGAGATGACCCACCGCGAGCGTGACGTTCTGCGCCTGCTGCTCGATGGACGCAACAACCGCCAGATTGCGGAAACCATGGGCATTGGAGCGGTTACCGTCAAAGCGCATATGGGACGAATGCTCCGCAAGGCCGGAGTCAAAAACCGCGTCGAGCTTACCTTGAAAGCGCTCGCAGACACGGCGCGGCAGGAACCGACTGCGAAGTCGCGCTCCCGGAGCTAGGTTCAGCGCGATCAAAGGGATGTGTACCTTAGTACCGTTTCCATAAGTGACGGCCCAAGGCAGAATAGGTGCTGGTACAACCTGGGAGACGGGACTGCGACGCTCGAACGTTCGAGTATGTGCGCGGTCCCATTTTTTTGTGCGATTCAGATCGATTTTGCGGTACTTGCACGACCGTCCTCTCACCTGCGTGCAACCTGCGGAACGCTCCGTCCATCACAAGTACAGTGCGGAAAACCTTTACGGCCTCCAGCAGGCCGCTGGGCTCGATAGATTTCTGACTTGAGAGGGAAGATTATGAAGAATTGGACAGGCGTACTTTGTGCTTTGGCATTCGCAGCGGGAACGATCCCGGCAACAGCGCAAGGCGATGCTGGCAAGCTTGACGAACGGCTCACGAAATCGGCGAGCATCATCACACAGATTATGGCTACCCCCGATAAGGGCATCCCGGAAGCGATCCTTGCCGGAGCTTCCTGCGTCGTGGTGATTCCCAGCTACAAGAAAGCGGCGTTCGGCATTGGCGCTCAGTACGGTCAAGGTGTTGCTACGTGCCGCACCGGTCGCGGCTGGAGCGCGCCAGTCTTTGTTCGCCTCGAAGGTGGCAGCTTTGGTTTCCAGATCGGTGGACAAGAGACCGACCTCGTTCTCGTGGCGATGAACGATCGCGGCCTTCAAGACATGCTGAAGAATAAGGTCAAACTTGGTGCTGACGCTGCCGCGTCTGCCGGTCCTGTAGGCCGTAACGCGCAAGCCGGCACGGACTGGAAACTCAACGCCGAGTTCCTCACCTACTCGCGCAGCAAGGGCCTCTTCGCAGGACTCTCACTGGACGGAACGGTGCTTTCGAAGAACTCCGATGACATGCGCGATTTCTACGGCAGCGACCTGCCCTTCGAGTCGGTACTGAAGGGCAACCGGCCCACCCCGCCTGCCGCGAAGCCGTTTGTGCGCACCGTTGCACGTTACTTTGTAGCCGCGAAAGCTGCTCAGTAAAGCTTTCTCACACTCTGGCAAACGGGTCGCCTTCGGGCGGCTCGTTTTGTTTGGCTTTACACTGGAGCCTTGGACCTGTCCCGCAAAGCCAGTGAACGCGAAAACCCCAGCTGGAAAGAGTCGCTGGAGTACGGCGCCGTCCGGTTGCTCGTTGCGTTACTGGGCTCGCTCGGTCGCTCTCAGGCGCGCTGGCTGGGTGCGTCTTTCGGCGCAGTAGCTTTCCGCGTTCTAAGTCACCTGAGGCGCACCGGCCTGCGGAACCTCGAACTCGCATATCCAGAGATGCCTGCCGCGGAACGGCTCGCCATCCTGCGCGAAGAGTTTCGATCCCTTGGCTGGCAGATGGCAGAGTTCTGCCAGATGGCTTCCTACACACGCCGTTCGGCCGCGGCCTTGGTCCGCTACGAAGGTCTTGAAAATTACCTGGCCGCCCTCAGCAGGGGCAACGGCGTACTCGTGGTGACGGGGCATCTAGGAGCCTGGGAGCTCTCGAGCTTCTTTCATTCGCTGATGGGATACCCCATGTCGCTGGTGATACGTCGTCTCGACAATCCGCGCGTCGACGCCTTCGTCAATGGCATCCGCACACTGCACGGCAATCGGGTCATCCACAAGGACGATTTTGCCCGTGGACTGATCACCGCGATGCACGCCGGTGAGACCGTTGGTATCCTGATGGACACCAACATGACGCCGCCCCAGGGAGTGTTTGTACCGTTCTTCGGCATACAGGCCTGTACGGCTTCCGGGCTTGCGCGGGTGGCCCTGCGCTCCGGCGCAGCGGTACTGCCGGGCTTCCTGCTCTGGGAAGAAGCCGAGCAAAAGTACGTGCTCCACTTTGGACAGGAACTGGCCTTGAGCAGGACGGACGATCAGGCATCTGACGTAGTGACGAATACTGCTTTGTTTACGCAGGCTATTGAATCGTATATTCGACGGTATCCGGGCCAGTGGCTGTGGGTGCATCGCCGCTGGAAGACCCGGCCCCCTGGCGAAGGAAAACTTTATTGATGACCTCGCGCACAATCGCTGAGCTGATCGGAGCCGAGGGCACGGCGGACGATGGGCAGGAGATCCAGCGCGTCTCAGGACTTGCCGACACCGGGCCCGGCTCCATCGTCTTTGCGCTCGATGAGGCTTCCTTGTCCGCCGCGCTCGCTACCTCATGTGCGCTGGTCATCGGACCTTTGACCGCCGTGAGTGACGACCCACGCGTGTTGCGAGTGCGTGATCCGAAGTACGCTTTCGCGCAGTGCGGCCGCGCTTTGGCCAGCGAAGTGGAAGGTCCTCTAATTCACCCTGCGGCGAGCATAGACCCGAGTGCCCGCATCGGCCAGCGCACCCGCATCGGGGCGGGCGCGGTCGTCGAAGCGGACGTGGTGATTGGAACGGAGTGTCGGATTGGAAGCAACGTCACCTTCTGCCGCGGAGCGCGGCTCGGCGACCGCGTCGTAGTGCAGGCGGGTGCAGTCATCGGCTCGACCGGTTTCGGCTACGTGCGCAACTCTGCCACCGGTGAGCACCTGCTCTTTCCGCAACAGGGGGCCTGCATCATCGAGGACGACGTCGAAATCGGCGCCAACACCACGATCGATCGCGGCGCACTTGGCGAGACACGCATCGGTCGCGGCACCAAGATCGATAACCAGGTGCACATCGGCCATAACTGCAGCATCGGGAAGAATGTGATCATCGCCGCACAGGTTGGCATCTCTGGCTCGTGTGTGATTGAGGACGATGCGGTCCTCGCGGGTCAGGTCGGGCTAGGCGATCACGTCACCATCGGCAAAGGAGTCATTCTTGGCGGGGCGTCCGGCGTATTTCCACATAAGCGCGTCGACGGGCCGGGACAGATGTTCATGGGCGTCCCCGCCGAACCCCTCAAGCAGTACCTCAAAACCCTCGCCAGACTGAGGCGCTTGAAGTAACCCACAACCACCATGAGCATCGTCATCGTAGGCGGTCATACCCGGAACATCGGCAAAACCAGTGTCGTTGCTGGTCTCATCGCGGCGCTACAGGAGCAGTGCTGGACTGCGATCAAGATCACGCAGTTCGGGCATGGTGTCTGCTCCGCGAACGGGGAGCCCTGCGATTGCGAGACTGCGGACCACACCGTCGCCATCACTGCAGAACGCAGCCGCACGAGCGGAACGGACTCCGCTCGCTACCTGGCAGCAGGGGCCGCGCGCGCTTTCTGGGTTCGGACCCGCCAGGGTCAGCTCGCGGAAGCGATGCCCCGCCTGCGTGTCCTGATCGCCTCCGCCGAGAACGTGATCATCGAGTCCAACAGCCTGCTGCGTTTCCTTAAGCCAGACATCTTCATCACCGTCCTCGATCCAAGGATCGCCGACTTCAAACCGTCCGCCCTGCGCTATCTGGATCGCGCTGACGCTATCGTCATGCCGCCCGGCGAACTGGCCTGGGAAGGTGTTTCACCACGTCTTCTCCTGGGCGCGCACCGTTTTCCCATTACTGCAGAAGGCTATTGCAGCCCAGGACTGATTGAATTTGTCGCACAAAGGCTTGGCCAGTCGAAAGGAGCTTAGCCAAAGCCAAAGGACATAGGACAAAACAAAAAGACAAATGGCGCGCCGCAGGTTCACGGCGCGCCACTTGTCTTTTGCCTGCTCTTGCGTCTACGCGAACGTTCCGTTCAGGCCTGCCGGGAAGAACCCGCCGGCAGCCTTGGTGCCTGCGGTAGCGGCGTTTCCTAGAGTGACAATGTTCAGCACCTGTGTCGTCGTGCGCGAAAAGGCAATGACATTGGTCTGATCAGCATCCACGATGGTGGTCGCTGGTACCATTGTGCCGCCCAGAGAATACATCGTGTTGGTGGTCAAAGGAACGTCATCTCCATAGGGCCCGCTCGGGAATGCTGGAGCGTTGGCGGTGCCAGGAGCCGCCGGAGCTACAGCCTTCGATGCACTTGCCCGCAGAGCAGAAACCTGCTGCGTCAGCGTGATGTAGCCCAACGTGTTGTTCGGATCCAGCCGGTTGATCGTCGTGCGGACCAGACCGGCGTGATACGCCTCGACGGCGAGAATGCCAGCCGCTGCCTGCAGGTACGTCTTTCCCGTGGCGGAGGTAGTGATAGCCGGAGCCGCGCCGTGGTACGCGGTTACGCCGACGTCCTCAAAGATATAGGCGCCGATCAGAAAGAAAGGATCCAGCAGGTAAGGGTTGAAAGTGCCTGCAATGCCGGCGGCGTTGGCGACTGCGGTGAAAGCTGCGACGCTGACATCAATCGCCGGCTGCGCCACTGCTGCGGCAGCCAGTGCGCCCCGGAGGAACAGCACATGCTTGCCTTCTTCGATAGCAGTTTCGATCGCGTACGACTTCACGCCGGCATCGGTGAACGGCACCTGCGTTGCGCCAGTGCTGGTCACTGTAATGCCGGCCGCTGCCGTTCCAGCACCGATGCCGATACCGGCGCTGGGTGCTCCTGCGGCGATTGCGGCAGCATTGGGCTTGTCGATCGTGCAGCCGAACGCCGCAAGATAGTAGAAATTCGCTTCGAGATACTCAAGGTTCAACGCGAAATTCAGAATGTCTGCATCCGTGAACGTCGTGACCGTAAGAGCGGCCTTCGCCGTGGAGGTAAGTGCCAAAGCAGCCAGTGCAGCGCCGCCGCCGAGGAGCATCGCACGACGAGACGCGATGATGTTGTCGAGTTGCTGTGTCTCTTGATTTGCCATGTAATTTTTCCTTAGCTCTGTGTGACGGCAATAATGCCGTTCAAACCGTTGGGGAAGAAGCCGCCCTTGGCGACGCCCGCTGCTGGTGTGGTGGACCCCGCCGTATTGGAGAAAGTGCCGTACACAATGTGCAGAACCTGGTCCGTGTTGCGGTGGAATGCAATGGCGTTCGTCGCGTCCGCAGCCACAATGCTGCTGGTTCCGACCGTCGCTACGGTGGATGGGGTTGCTGCGAAGCCGGTGAGCGGCGTTTCGTTTCCTCCACCCAGTGCGGCGCGCAGTGCGGAAATGCGGTTCGCGTACAGTGCGTACGGGTAAGCCGTAGTTCCCTGAGCGATCGACAAGCCGGTCAAGACGGTACGGACATACGCTGCATGGTAGGCCTCGACCGCCAGGATGCCCGCCGCAGCCGTCAAAAGGCCAGCTGTTATACCCGCCGTGCTGATCAGCGGAGCGGCACCGTTATAGGCGGTTACGCCAACATCTTCGAACACAAATGCGCCCACCAGAAACTGGTCAAAGCTTCCGAAAGGATTGAAACCCGTGGGGATCGCGGGCGTATTGGCGACCGTAAGCGTATTCGCCGCTGTCACTGCGCCGGCAAAGCTGGCTGTGAGGTCGATGTTGGGGCGCGAAATCGCTGCGGAACCGAGCGCACTCCGCAGGAAGCGCACATGCTGCTGCTCGTCGTAGGCGATCTCGTTCAGGATGCTCTGCTGACCGCTGGTCAGGCCCGGGACTTTTGCGCCCCCGACAACCGTACCTGCACCGGCGCCTGCATCTGCCGCGCTTAGACCGGAACCCGTCGCCGCGCGCAAGTAGAACTCCGCCTCTAGATACTCCAGATTGAGGGCAAAATTAAGAATGTCGGAGTCAGTCAGCGCGGTTACGGGCGGAATGGGTATCGTGACAGTGCTGCTGTCGCCGCATCCGGTAAGAAGAGCTCCTGCCGCAGCAGTTCCTGCGCCGGCCATAAACGTTCGGCGAGAAAGCGCATTCCTCAAAAACGAGTTCGAATTTTCCACAGTATTCTCCTGAGCGGCAACGTCACAACACGACGCATCCCGATAGCCCTATTGGCTTATGACTACCTAGGAGTAACGGCGACACACTCAAGGTTGGATTGAAATAATTTTAAATATTTCGTTTCACAAACAAAGTATTCTTGCGAACATCATCGCCGTAACAAACCAAACAAAACCCGGTAGGCTGCCGTTAAGAGGCAACCCTACCGGGTTTTTGTAGCTCAAAGGTGGACTTATTTATTTAATAATCAGTTTGCGTCGTTACTCAAGGCATCCATATACGCCACGTCAAGCACTGTACCTTGCACGGTGATGTTTATATTGTTGATCTCGGTTCCGTCCGCTGTATTGAAGGCATGAATCTGTCCACCGTATGCGGTGTAAACCTTATGGTAGTTCTGCACCCAGCACAGCCCGGTCAAGCTGCCATAGTAGTACTGGTTCAGGTTAGTGTTTGGGTATGGAACGGTTGCCGTAGCGCTGCCCGGCGTCACATTCGGCACAATCTGTGCCACCGGCGTCCCTGAGGAGAGAGACACCCGCGTCAGGCAGTTGTAGTTCTGCCCGGTCGCCTGGCGCTCTCCGTTGGCGCACTGCTGAGCGCCAATCCACAGAGTGTTATCGTCCGCGAAAAGCAACTTGGAGTGACGCCCGTCGGATATATTCACCGGGTTAGATACCGTGTAGTTGCCCAGGTTGAGCATCGTCAGGTAGCCGGTAAAAAGTCCGTCCGTGCGCGGCACTGGAACCAGCGCACCCGCGCTGTTCCGGTTGAACTGCGACTGTCCGGCCAGATACATCGTCGTTCCGTTAGTGACTGCTACCGATACCCCACCGGGAATTGGCAATGGATTGACCGCGGAAACAGACGAGATCGGTGAAGGCGCCCCGGGTCCGATCGGATTGACTGTCGGGATCACGTCAACTGTAAGCGCTCCCTCCTGCAGAAACGTGATTCCGGCGGTGGTTCCGCCGCACTCGGGTCCGCAGTTCAGTACATACGCTGTGTTGCCGTCCAGCGAGAAGGTCACGTCCGCGGGCCGATCGTAAGGCCCGGGCACAGGCACCACGCAGTATAGCGGCAGGAGAGCCGGCTGGCAGTCCACAGAACCCGGCGGAAAGAAAGGCGCGCTGGTCGTATTCAGTTTCACGACTCGATACATCGCGTCCGAGTTCCGTACCATCGCCATAATCACGCTGTTGCCGCGATTGATGGCCACCTTGTACACATTGGGAAGGTTCAGAAAGTAGGTGCCGCTGCCGTCGACAATGGCCAGCTGTCCAGTGCTTTCGACGGCGGCGGCGAAGCGGCTGCCATTGGTGGCCGCCGCAACCGACGGCGCGTTGGCACCGAAGCTGGCAGCGTCCCCTGCAGAGCTTTCTTTGCCGTAGTCGATGGTCGTCAGCCTGCCATCCGTGCTCGAAAAGACGTACCCTCTGCTTTGCTCCGGAAAATTGAGAATCTGGCTCGGATTGGCCCCGGAGTAGCCGCTGATATTGAAAAAAGGCACCGTATTCTGGATGTTGCCGCGAAGGTCGCGGAGGCCGTCAAGAATCTCCAGGCCGCCCTGACTTCCATTGGCCGTATACGACGCCATCACGCGCTGCAGCAGAAGGCTGGGTGGCTTGGGACGATCGGCAAACGTGAACTCCGGGATCTTGTAAAGTTGCTGCCCACACGCGGTGAGCAGGAGCGCAACGACGGTCAGCAGAAGGCCCGAACTTGCCGGGGCGAAAAAACTTCGATTCATCAACGGTAACCACTCCGAGCCACGGCACACACACGCGCTGCAAGCTGCACTTTCAAGCCAAAGTATACCAAAATGGTCCTTCCGTATTAGACGTCGCGCACACACTTGGTGAGCGCGACGCCCGTGCCGGGTTTGGTTTGCCCGCGTACCGTGGCATACCATGGGGAACGGCTACACCCCAGGGAGACGGTTTGGAAGTTTCGACAGGCAGGCTTACAGACAGGCTTACAGCCAGGCTTTTCGCAGGCAGCACCGTCTTGTGCGACGGCGCCATGGGGACCATGCTCTACAGCCGCGGCGTCTTCATCAACCGCTGTTACGACGAGCTCAATCTCCGGGAACCGGAAACCGTCCGCACCGTCCACCAGGAATACCTTCAGGCCGGCGCGGAGGTTATCGAAACAAACACGTTCGGCGCCAACTCCTTCCGGCTGGAACGCTTCGGTCTGCGCGACAAGCTCCGCGACATCAACCTCGCCGGCGCACAGCTGGCTCGCCAGTGCGTGGACGCTATCGCCGAAAAGCAGGGAACCGAGGCGTTCGTCGCCGGCGCCGTCGGCCCGCTCGGCGTCCGCCTGGAGCCCCTCGGCAAGATCGGTCTGGACGAAGCGCGCGAAGCCTTCGCCGAACAGATTACCGCCCTTGCCGAAGGCGGAATCGATCTCCTGATGATCGAAACCATGATGTCCATCGACGAAGCCGAACAGGCCGTCAAAGCGGCCAGGGACGTTGCGACGCACCTGCCCGTCGTGGTGCTGGTGACCGCGGACGAGGAAGGGAACTGCCTCGACGGCACCAGCCCGGAGACCGCTGCTGCCCGCCTTACCGCGGCTGGCGTCAACGCGCTTGGTTGCAACTGCAGCTCCGGCCCGGCGACGGTGCTGAGTGTGATCGAGTGCATGAGGAAAGTCACCAACCTTCCACTGATCGCCATGCCCAATGCCGGTATGCCCCGCAACGTCGAAGGCCGCAACATCTACCTCACCTCGCCCGAATACATGGCAAGCTTCGCGCGAAAGTTCGTCAAGGCCGGCGCCACGTGGGTTGGCGGCTGCTGTGGCACTACGCCTAACCACATCCGCGCCATGCGCAGCGCGCTGCGTGCCATGGATGCCCAGGATACGGGCGAGCAGAACGTTGCGCGCGCCAGCATCGTCGCGCCGCCTGCCGAGCATACCGTCGAACCGCCACCGCTCGGAGAACGCTCCCGGATAGGCGCGATGATCGCCAAAGGTGAGTTCGTTACCATGGTCGAGATCGTTTCGCCCAAGGGCATTGACTGCACACGCGAGCTCGAAGGCGCAGGCTATCTCCACAACCTTGGCGTCCATGCGGTTAACATCCCGGACTCACCACGCGCCAGCGCCCGCATGAGCGCGCAGAGCCTCTGCATTCAGATTCAGCAGAAGGTCGGGATCGAAACGATCCTGCACTACACCTGCCGCGACCGCAACGTACTCAGCATTCAGAGCGACCTGCTCGGGGCGTCGTCCATCGGACTCAAAAACATCCTTTGCCTGACCGGCGACCCGCCCAAGATGGGCAACTACCCGGATGCCACCGCCGTGTTCGACGTGGACGCGATCGGCCTGGTGAACATCGTCCGGGGGCTCAATCACGGCCTTGATATCGGCCGCAATCCCATCGGCGGCTCAACAGGTTTCACGATCTCCGTAGCCGCTAATCCAGGCGTTCCGGACATCGACCACGAGGTGCGCCGCTTCGCCTACAAAGTGGAGGCGGGCGCGGAGTTCTGCATCACCCAACCGGTGTTCGACCTCCGCTTGCTGGAGGAGTTCCTGATGAAGATCGAAGGCTTCCGTATTCCGGTCATCGCGGGCATCTGGCCGTTGACCAGCCTGCGCAACGCCGAGTTCATGAAGAATGACCTCCGCGTCAGCGTTCCGGACGAGATCATCGCCCGCATGGCCGCGCAAAACTCCAAAGAAGCAGCCTTCGCAGAAGGCGTAGCCATCGCCCGCGAAATGGTCGCCGCAGTCCAGGGACAGGTGCAGGGTGTTCAGGTTAGCGCTCCGTTTGGCAAATACAGCGCGGCAGCCGAAGTGTTGGGTCTGCTATAGAGATTCGAGGTGACGTGTGGCGAGTTTTGAGGATCAATTGGCGGAGTTGGAGCGTGTAGTCGATCGCCTGGAAGGCGGAGGCTTGCCACTGGAAGAGAGCGTGCAATTGTTCGAGTCCGGCATGCGTCTATCGAAAGCCTGCAAGGCGCAGCTGTCGGCCGCCGAAAGCCGTATTCAGGTACTACTTGAGCCCCAGGACGGCGGCCGGGTTCGCATTGAAGATCTGAGCGTTGAAATCGACGCAGACGAGGAAGAAGATCTGGGCGATCAGGAACTCGGAGACGAATAAGCCGGCGCGCCCGACAGCCCTTAGCGAGTCACGCACACATTTTCGAACGGCGCTACAGCCAGCAAACCAAGTCTCAAGCGGACAAGGTGGCATTTGTTAAAATCGTCGACGGAGCGTGGGAAACGCGTAATCCAGAAGGCAACGAATCACCGGTCCCGGCTGGTCACGAACCCCGGCACCCACAGCAACGCCCGCTTCGCATCGGTCTCGGGCAAGTCCGCGATGGACTGGCGAGCCGCCTCGGCATACGCGCACGCGGTATCCATCGCGTAGGCAATCGAGCCGTGATTGTTCAGGATCGCCAGAATCTCCGCGTGAGACACCCGCTCGAAGGCCCGGTCGGCGAGCACTGTGCGTATTGCCTCGCGGTCGGCTCCCGTACCCCGCTCAAGTGCGTGGATCACCGCCAGAGTGGCCTTGCCTTCGCGCAGGTCAGACGCCACCGGCTTGCCCAGAACATCCTCTACAGCGGTCAGGTCCAGGACGTCGTCGACGATCTGAAACGCCAGCCCCAGGTTGCGGCCGTACTCCCCCAGAGCATCCTCAGTCTCGTCAGGCGCGGCGGCCACCGCTGCGCCTAGTTGCATCGATACCTTGAACAGGCACGCAGTCTTGCGGAAGATCAGGTCGAAGTATTCTTCCTCATTGATCAGGTGGCCGAGCTTCTCCATCTGCAGCAGTTCGCCTTCGACCATCTGCTGCGTCAGAGAAATCAGCAGGTCAAGAATGCGGAAATTGCGCTCGGCCAGAGCCGTGTGAAACGACTGCATATAAAGCCAGTCGCCCGCGAGCACGCATTTTGCGTTGCCCCAGGTCGTATTCGAAGAAGGTCGCCCACGTCGCGTGCTCGCCTCGTCGATGATGTCGTCGTGGACCAGTGTCGCGGTATGCAGCATCTCGACGACCGCGCCCAGCCGTATCCGCGCAGACGATTTGCAACCCAGCGCCTTGGCTGAAAGCAGCATCAGCATCGGACGTATGCGCTTGCCGCCGCCCGCCATCAGATAGTGTGCAATGTCGCTCACCACCGCTACGTCAGAGGCGGACTGTTGAGCGAACTCGACTTCGATGGCAGCGAGATCATCGCCAATCAAGTCGAAGACTTCTGTCGCGGTCGCGATGGAGATGGAGCTCACTCTGGCTTAAAGCGTATCAGGTTGATCACGGGTCATAACGCAGTCCCACGGGTCCGGGCGGCGCTCCGTTCGATAACCGTTACTTAGTTCGACCGGAAGTTCGTGAACTGAAGGTCGATCCCAAAATCCTGTCCGCGCAACTTGCCCATCACGTCCTGCAACACGTCGCGGTCCTTCGAGCTGACCCGCACTGTCTCACCCTGGATGCTGGAGTTGGCCTTTACCTTCGAATCCTTGATGAACGCCTGAATCTTCTTCGCCGCATCGGACGCGATGCCCTGCTTCAGCTTGATCTTCTGCCGCACCGACGAGTTCGACGCGGGCTCCAGCTTCTCGTACTCCAGCGCCTTCAGCGAAATGCCGCGCTTCACCAGCTTCTGCGCCAGGATCTCCGTCACCGCTTTGAGCGTGTACTCATCCTGCGAGGCCAACTGAATGTGCTCTTCCTTCTCGAGCGCAATGGTGGACTTCGAGTTCTTCAAATCGAAGCGCGCGTTTACTTCCTTGGTCGCCTGGTCGATGGCGTTCTTCACTTCCTGAATCTCTACCTTGCTCACTACGTCGAAGCTCTGGTCGGCTGCCATATGGGTTTCCTTTGCGGGTTCTATTATGCGGCCTCAAGCACGAAAGGCAAAAGCAGGACTACAGTGCACCAGGAAACAGCGCGTAGAAGTTGGCGGTCGTCTGCGCGGCAATCTCATCGAGCGAGACCCCCCGCAGCTCCGCCAGAAACGCCGCCGTAAGCGCCGTCCGCGCCGGTTCGTTGCGTTCCCCGCGAGACGGCACAGGCGAAAGAAACGGAGCGTCGGTTTCCACCAGAACGCGGTCCCCGGGGGCGGTCCGCGCCACAGCTTGAATCATGGTCGACTTTGGATACGTCAGGTTCCCCGCAAAGCTCAAATAGAACCCCGCCGCCAGCGACCTCGCGGCCTGCTCCTCATTGCCGGAGAAACAGTGCATGATGCCGGGCAGCCCGGTCGGGGTCCAGTGCTCGGCGATCAGCCGCAGCAGGTCCTCCCACGCGTCCGCCGGCTCGTACTTCGCTTTCGCTGCGGGAATAGCCAGCTCCGAAGTACGGCAGTGGATCGTGATCGGCTTTCGCGCGTCCGCCGCGACCTTCATCTGCGCGACAAACGCCGCCTGTTGGGTCGGGATATCGGGGTTTGACAGGTGGTAGTAGTCCAGCCCAATCTCCCCCACCGCCACACACCGCGGGTCTTCGGCCAGCGCCGCCAGCTTGGCCAGGTTGTCCGGTGTAGCCTGGTGCGCTTCCTGAGGATGAATCCCGGCGGTCGCGTAGATTTCCGGGTAAACCTGCGCCAGCTCCAGCGCACGCTGCATTGTGTCCGGGCCGTCGCCAATCCCAATCGCGAGCAGCTTCGTCACGCCTGCCGCCTTCGCGTTCGCGAGCACGAGTGCAAGGTCGTCATAGTCGTCGAGGTGGCAGTGCGAGTCAATCAGCGTCATAGGTCTCCACCCTCCAGACTAACGCTCCCCAACCGTGCCGCGCACGGTTTACGATGTCTGCCATGAAGATAGATGTCGCGACCAACGATTTAGCGGCGAGCCGCGTGCTCCGGCCCTCCGCCCTTCCGGCACACACCATGCCCAACGGCGGCGAAAGCCGCAGCATCGTCCACGGCCAGCTCCTCACCGGCGAGCAGGTCAACCTCCACGGTTCCATGCAGCCCGCCGGAGCCACGCCCAACCCCGCGCACCCTATCCAGCATTCCGAACTCTTCCTTATCCAGGAGGGGACGCTGGAGCTTCTCCACGACGGCAAGATCGAGCGCGGCGGACCGGGCAGCATCTTCTACGTCGCCAAGGGCACCGTGCACCAGATCAGGAACGCCGGCGATGTCCCCGCAAAATACACGGTGGTCGCCATCGGCGGCGACGTCAACGCGAACGACACAAAGAAGGGGTAACCATGAAAGAGATGAACCGGCGTGAACTTTGCGGCGCACTCTCCGCTTTCGCCTTACTCTCCGGCCTGGCGGACGGACAGAGTCCTGCACCGCAAGCGCTACCGACACTCTCCGACTCGCGTGTTTTTCACTACGAGGACCTTCCCGTCACGCACAACAAGAACGGTGGAGAAGGCCGCGCCGTCGTGAAGGCCAAGCTTGTCACGGGCGAGGAGATCGAGCTGCACCAGAGCATGCTCCCCGTTGGCCAGATGCCGCATCCGCCGCACCGTCACAACAACTCGGAGTTCATTGTGCTGCGCGAAGGCAGGATCGCCTATCTCACCGACGGCGCCAGCCAGATCGTCAACGTGGGCGACATGATCTATACCGCGTCCAACAAGCCGCACGGCATGTTTAACCTCGGCGACGTGCCCGCGCGCTACTTCGTGGTCTCTATCGGGGAGCAGAACAAGGCCACCGAAGTGACGCTGAAGCCGCCGCCAGCCGCGTAGAAAACCGCGTTACTTCAGCCGCGAACCAAGCGCGATTTCTTCGCCGAAGGTGGCGAGCACGGGCTTGCCGCCTTCGCCATGCGAGGCCGCCAGCAGCATCCCATGCGACTCCAGCCCTCGCATCTTGCGCGGCGCCAGGTTGGTGATCACGACAATGCGGCGGCCCACCAGGTCTTCGGGCGCATACCACTCCGCGATGCCGGAAAGAATCTGGCGTCGCTCGTAGCCGAGGTCCACTTCAAGCCGCAGCAGCTTGTCGGCCTTGGGGATGCGCTCGGCAACCTTGATCTCGGCCACCCGCAGCTCGATCTTGGCGAAGTCGTCGATGGTGATCTGCGGTGCGGCGTCCGTGGTCTCCGCAGTGATCGGTGTCTGCGACGCGACGGAGGCGAACGCACCGCTGGCCGTTGCTTCGGTGTGCGATACCGCTCCCGGCCGCTCTGTTGTTACCGCCGAGCTGCCGCCTACCCGCGATCCTGCACTCGGGTCCACCAGCGTACTGGTCCGAGGCCCCGCCGCCGGATGCGTCGGGTCCTCCGTCACCGGCTGCGCGGGAGTCGGCGTCGCCGCAGACTTCAGCGGCGCGTCGGGACGGGCTTGGGTCGTTGCTTCCGGGTTCTCGGTTGTGGGTGGGTTTTCCATATCGCTCATGATGTGTGCAAGTCCTTTGTCGGCGCGGGGGAAGATGGGGGAGAGCGGGCCGAGCTTCGTGCCGGGTTTTAGATCGCCCCATCGCAGGTTCTTGAGCTCGCCCTCTCGAGCGGCCTCTTCGATGTCACCAAGCCCCAGCTGCGCCCAGACGCCAGCAGTTGCGTGAGGAAGAAAGGCATAGAGGTAACCGGTCAAGACTCTTATTGACGCGGCAGCCCGGTACAAGACTTGCTCCAGGCTTTGCCGGCTTGTTACGTCGGGTAACTTCGCGAGCTTCCACGGAGCGGATTCCGACAACATCTGATCCACCGTTCTTATCTGCTCAGACAGGGATTTCAGGTATTCGTCTAGAAACCCCGCCCTTTCTGGCGACGGTGTCACATCTAAGCCCACGCTCAAGGGGCTTTGCGCACCCCGTCCCTGCGGAACTTCTCCGCCGCAATTCTGAACGATCATTGTCAGCGTCCGGCTAACGAGATTTCCATACCCATTCGTCAAATCCGCGTTGTACCGCGTAATCATCGCCTCAAAACTGAAGCTCCCATCCTCCCCAAACGGAATCTCACGCAGCAGAAAGTACCGCAGCACATCGCTCGCAAACAGGTCGCGCTCCTTCTTGCTGCTGTCTGGAAACTGCTTCCCATACACGTGATCGCCAAACCCATCGAGGATCGTCTCCGTGCGCACGATGTTGCCCTTGCTCTTCGACATCTTCGAGTTGTCGAACAGCAGCCAGCCGTGCGCGGTGATCGCCTTCGGCAGCGGAAGCCCCGCCGCCATGAGAAACGCCGGCCAGTACACGCAGTGGAAACGGATAATCTCCTTGCCCACCAGGTGCAAGTCAGCGGGCCAGAACTTCGCAAACTGGGCCTTGTCGGCAGGCTCGTCGGAGCCATAGCCGATGGCCGTCATGTAATTCGCCAGCGCGTCCAGCCACACATAAATCACATGCTTCTGCGCCGCAGCAGACGCCGCCGGCTCCGGCACCGGAATCCCCCACGTAAAGCTGCTGCGCGAAATCGATAGGTCCTTGAGACCGCCACGCAGGAAACTCAGAACCTCGTTGCGGCGGCTCTCCGGCTCGACCTTCAGTGCGCCCGACTCGATCTTTTCGATCAACGGCTTTTCAAACTCCGACAACTTGAAGAAAAAATTCTCCTCCGTCACTGTCTCGGTCGGCTTGCCATCCGGCCCAATCGTTCCCGGAGGCCCATCGACAAACATCTCTTCGCCGATGCTGTACTGCCCGGTATACGAGTCCAGATAGATGTACCCGCGCTCATACAGGTCGGCGAACAGCTTCTGCACGCCGCGCTTGTGCTTGTCGTCCGTCGTCCGGATGTAGGCGTCGTTGGTGATGCCCATACGCTTCCACAGGTCTTCAAACGTCTTCGAAACCTGGTCGGCAAACTGCTGCGGCGGAACGCCAGCCGCGGCCGCCGAGCGCTCGATCTTCTGGCCGTGTTCGTCGGTGCCGGTGAGGAAGAACGTGTCGTCCCCCAGCAGGCGGTGGCGCCGCGCCAGTACGTCGGCGACGATCGTCGTATACGCATGCCCAATGTGCGGACGCGCGTTCACGTAGTAAATCGGTGTAGTGAGGTAGAACTTCTGCTGAGAATCTGACATCGCGGTTCTGTCAGTTTACAGGGTCATAGCGCGGGGTGTTTACAGTCGCAATCGAGACAGGCGTGCAGCGAACAGGCACCGCAGCATTTGGCCAGCTCGCGTTTGAGCGCAGCCCGCGCGCGATGCGACCGCACCGCCGCATTGCCGGGCGTCAGGTCGTGACGGCGGGCGTAGTCGGCCAGCGGAGCCTCGGCCAGGTCCACCTCACGCAGCACTTCGGCGTAGGCGGGCCGCAGAGCCGGAAGCACCTGCTCGATACAGCCGCAGATAAACGACTGCGTGGACGGATCGGGGACAAAGGGATCGCCCACTTCGACCGCGAACCGGTCCAGCGCGGAATGCTCGGACGCGCGATGGCGATAGTGGTCGATCACTGCATTGCGCAGCACCGCATAAAACCAGGCGACGGCGCTCTGATCTTCCGGCAAGCTCGAAGTCCGCTCCACCGCGCGCATGTAAGCCGCCTGCAGAATGTCTTCCGCCAGCCCTGAATCGTTGACGCGCCGGTTCACAAAGCTGAGAAACCCGGCGCGCCGGTCAAGAAGGGTTTGAAGGTTGGCGTCTACCATAACCTGCGTGGCGGAGAGCGTTTGGCCTTCCGCCTCTCGCATGCTTAGCAGCCGCAGTGGTTCGGGCAATCCGGGCAGGTGCATTCCGGGCCGCAGGGACAAGTGCACTTCGTCATGGTGTTACTCCTTTGTTCCGCTGTTGGGCGGTCATCTACTAAGACGGTCCAGTGCGCAGAACATTACAGTTGCCACTTCTCCAGCGATTCTACGCCACGCTGAGCGGGATTTCCGGCTCCGACGGCGCGCCCAGACGGGGCACCAGCAACTGGAAGATCAGCAGAGCGACGACGTACGCTCCCGCCGCCATCGAGAACACCAGCAACTGGTGCAGCGACAGGTTGCGCTTCACAATCCACGTAAACGCTGCTCCGCCAATCGCTCCTGCCGCGCCGCCAATGCCAACCACGGTCGAGATCGCGGTGGACGGGAACATGTCGGCGGGGGTGGAGAAGATGTTGGCGCTCCAGCCCTGGTGGGCGGCGGCGGCGAGCGCGATCAGCAGGGTCGCGGGCCAGGCGTTGGTCGGGAACAGCACACTCATGTGCGGAACAAACACGACCGGCAGAACGCACACCGCGCAGATCAGCATGGCGAATTTGCGGCCGTTGTTCACCGAGTGGCCGCGGTTCATGCGCCAGCCCGAAAGCGACCCGCCCGCAATCGACCCGATCGACGACACCAGGTAGACCGCAACGATGTACCAGTACGCGTCCTTGAGCGAGAGGCCATAATTCCTGTTCAGGAACTGCGGCAAATAGAAGAGATAGAACCACCAGACGCCGTCAGTCAAGCCCTTGCCGATGGCGAAGGCGTACAGGCCGCGGCTCGTAAATAGCCTCCGGTAAAACTCCCATCCGGAAGTCTGCCCACCCAGCGCGGGTGCAACGTTGGCCTGGGTCACAGTGGCATTATCGGGCCGCTCGCGCAGACGCAGCTTGTTGTACGGAAACGACAGCCACAGCACCAGCCAGACCAGACCCATCGAGCCAGTCGTAAGGAAAGCCGCCTGCCAGCCGTACTTCGCCGTCACGAACGCAACCAGGGCCGGGGCGATGAGCGCCGAGGCATTGGAGCCGGAGTTGAAGATGCCAACCGCCTTGGCGCGCTCCGCGGCTGGAAACCACTCGGCGACGGCCTTGATCGCGGCGGGAAAGTTGCCGGACTCGCCCAGACCGAGGAAGATGCGGGCGATGCAGAAGCCCATGACCGACCCAACCAGCGAGTGGCTCATCGAAGCCAGTGCCCACACCCCGATGGCGATGGCGTACCCGGTCTTGGTGCCGAGCTTGTCGATGATGCGCCCGGCGAAGAGGAAGCCAAAGCCGTAGGCGATCTGAAAGTAGATCAGGACGTTGCCGAAGTTGTTGTCGAACGCCGGCTGGTGGAACTTGTCGGCCGCGTGGTCCCAGCCCATGAAGGCAACGTTGTGCAGCAGCGGCTCGATGTAACCGAAGACGTTGCGGTCCATGTAGTTGATGGTCGTCGCCAGGAAGAGAAGGAAGCAGACGAACCAGCGCATGTTGGACCGTACGGGTGCGCTTGTCGTGAATTCGGAAGGAAAAGCTTCGGTCTTCGCGTACATAAGACTCCAGTCACACATCAGGGCCGAGCAGGCGTGGCTCGGCTCGTCGCAGTCCACCATAAATGCTGACTGGCAGGATGCGCCAATGTTTGACCGCAAGGTTGTGTGCCCGCTTAGTGCACCGTGACCCAGAGAACGTAGGGATACAGCAGCGAAAAAAAGACCATCGTCGCGGCCATCAGATCCATGTAGAGACAAAGAATCACCGCGCCGTGGGTGAAGCTCCAGCTGCGGCGGATGCAGCGCGCGGTTTCGACGGTGCCCAGCACCACTGCAATCGCAGGAACGATCAGCAGCGGCGTTGCCCGATTGCGTGGGAAGTCGGATAGCCAGAACGTGAGCAGAACGCTGCCCAGCACTAGAATGTTGCCGCGAGCAAGCGACCGTTGACGGATATCGAAGATGGTGGAGTTCATAGGGCTATTGGGGCGCCGTGTGCGCCGGTAAAGCGGCATTGGGCATGGCCGCTGGCGGAGGCAGGTGAGCGACGGAGACGGTCGGTATTTCGACCACGCCCATCCGCCCGGAGCCGAGATCATGGATCGCGAGCCGCAGGAAACTTTCTGACTTCGCCGGAGCGCTCACCTGAAGATGGAACCCCATCCCGCTTTTCAGCAGGCCCTGGTACGTTTCAGGCGCGAGGTTCATCGAAAGCGTATCGCCTTCGAGATTGATCAGCCTGCCTTCGGTGTCATAAACGTAGGCGAGAAACTCGACCGCGCCGTGCCTCCGACCGTCGGATTGCAGCGCCAGCCCGAGTCCCGTGGTAAGCGACACGAAGTTGACGTCATATCGCTGATACGGGCCCCTGGCAGCCGCGGCGGGGTTCAGGCGGTTGTGCGGAGCCACTTCGTTCTCGGTTGCCGCCGAGGCGGGGAGCACGCTGACCTTGAAGAGAATGTCAGAAGGCGTGGGCGCCCCGCGCTGCATGGAGGCGAGCGCATAACCCTGGGTCCCAGCGTTGGAAGTCGCCGGCTGAGTGGCCGGTTGAGTGACCGGCTGGGCGGCCGCGAGCAGAGCCGAAGATCCAGCCGGCTTGCGCGAATCCCTCGTGTTGTAGCCCTTGCGATAGGAGAGTTGAAGGCCCCGGGTGGCGGGTTCACCGCTGAGCTTGACGTCGATCTTGCGGTACTCGCCTTTGCCGTCTCGATCAGAGGGCGAGTAGGTGAGGGTGTAGTAGCTGGAACCTGCTTCGATTGATTTGCTGACCGCATCGGCGAGGCCATTTGTGTTGTAGAAAGCGTGGCCGCCAGTGTCCTCGGCGATCCTGCTCATGGTGCTGTGCTCCTGCGCATTGGTGGAGCTGAAATCGCTGATCTCTTTAGCAAGGCGGCGGGGGTCGGACATGCCGCTGCCGGAGCGGGAGGCGTCGAAGATGGGGACAGTTTGCAGGCCGCGCGCGTCGGTGGGATAAACGGCAACACGCGCCCGGTTGAGCAGATTGTCGGTCTCGCGTAGCTGGGCACTGGCGTCCGTCGCTGCGGCGAAAGGGTCGTTGAGCGAGGAGTCGGGGAAGATGGAAAGGGGGAAGGAGCCTGAAAACCAGACGATGTTCTTGCGACCCGGGAAGCTGCTGAGATAGCGGGCGAGCTGGTTGAAAGCCTGTAGCGTATAGCGGGTGCGAAGTTCGGTTTGGAACGTAGCCGTCTGGGCTTCAAACTGCTTCACCGAGGCGACCGCGCTGGCGATCGCCCCCGCCGCACCGGCGCCAGCGATTATCGCGTCCGAGAGGAGGTTAGGGTCAGTGTTGCTCCCGCTCGGGTCATCGAGAAGGGCGGAGGCGCGCGGGATCAGGCGGTGGTCCACGGCAGCCTTGAGGGCTTCAGGGTCCGATGTAAAGCCCTGTAGCAGGATCAGTCGGCTGGTAAGGCCGAAGATCGCGATCCGGGCGCCGGGCGTGGCGCGTTTTACATACTGCTGTAACTGGTTGTGGACGTAGCTTTGGTCCTTGGTGGGGGTGTTCAGGCTGTCGATTAGAAGCACGTTGAGCGTGCTGTCGGAAGGCACGGGCGTGTAGTCGGTGAAGGTCCCGGCGGGGAGCCGGGGAAGTGCAAACGCAGTGGGGTTGGAAGCGCTCTGCGCGGCGTGCTCGTCGAAGGATTTGATGACCTGCGGCCGATGGCTTTCCTGGAGTTGGAAGTCGGAGGCGTTCAGATGGTGGACAGGGTGGCCGTCGCGGTCCTGGACGACCACGTCAACCACGACCAGCTGCGTGCCCGTGGAGAGCGTGATGCCGCTGGAAGGAACGGACTGCGCCTGCGGTGCACGGGTCTGCAGGGTTGGAGAACCCTGCTGCGCAACCAGGCTGGAAGAACCCAGCAGCGCGAGCAGAAGACGCGACGATAGTACGTGGCGGAACATCGATCCTCCATGCAGCTGTAAGCAGGATACGATCAATATCCCGGAGCAGAGACTCACGCCAGGGCAGGAATGTGTTGCACTTCCACCGCATGAATGGAATCGGCGAACGGTGCGCGAAGAACGCCGCGCTCCGTGATGATGGCTGAAATATATTTCGCCGGGGTCACGTCGAAGGCCGGGTTTTCGATCCGTACGCCATCGGGCGTTACCTGAACACCATTGACGTGGGTGACTTCGCGGGCGGCGCGCTGTTCGATAGGGATCAGATCGCCCGATGCGGTTGCCGGGTCGATGGTGTTGAAGGGCGCGGCGACGTAGAAGGGAATGTCGTGCTCTTTGGCCAGGATCGCCACCGAGTACGTGCCTATCTTGTTCGCCGTATCTCCGTTGGCGGCGATGCGGTCGGCCCCGACGATCACGGCGGAGATGCGCCCTTTGGACATGAAGTAACCCGCCATGTTGTCGCAGATGAGAGTGGTGGGGATGTTGTCCTTCATCAGCTCCCAGGCGGTCAGGCGGGTGCCCTGGTTGAAGGGCCGCGTCTCGTCCGCGAAGACGTCTATCTGTTTTCCCTTTTCTATGGCAGCTCGAATCACTCCGAGCGCCGATCCGTAGCCGCATGCGGCGAGAGCGCCGGCATTGCAGTGGGTCAGAACAGTGCCCTCCTGGGGCAGAAGCTCCGCACCGAACGCTCCCAGCTTGCGGAGGTTGGCAATGTCTTCGTCGTAGAGGGTTTTAGCAAGCGCTACACACTGCGCTTTGATTTCGGGGATAGGCGTGTGCTTCGCGGCCAGGCTGTTATACAGCTCGCGGATCTGGCCAATGCCCCAGAAAAGATTGACGGCGGTGGGGCGGGTCTGGGCGAGGGTAGCGCAGATCACTTCGACTTCGGCGTCGAGGTCGGCCATCGTCTCCGCGGAACTGCGATCGATGCCGAGCGCAACTCCCATGGCGGCGGACACGCCAATGGCCATCGCGCCGCGGACAACCATGTCCCGGATGACGGTGGCGACCTGCTTGTAGTCGGTCGCGAGAACGTAGGTCTCTGTATGGGGGAGTCTGGTTTGATCGAGGAAGTTGACGCCTTCGGGCGTCCATTCGAGGGTGGGAATCATGTCATTGGCTATTTTAGCGGAGCGCGCGAGGGCCGTGCTCCGTGCAGGACAGGGGCTTGCCGCTGGCTTTGGGTACTAGAGCTTTCCCAGGTGACGGAAGCCGTGGGTGGCGACCATGACTTCCAGGAAGATAAACCCGTCGTAGGCGATGTGGACCAGCGTTGCCGCGGCCACCGAGCCTGTGCGGATGCGGACTGCCGAGAAGGCGAGCGACATCAGAAAAAGAATGAACAGCGGCCCGAGGGCCCAATGCAGTTGGCTTCCGTGCAGGGACGCGAAAGCAAGGCTGGATAACAGCGCGGCGAACAGGAACGCGCCTGTGGTGTGCGCTGTCGTGCGCTGCCAGCGGTCGCGACCGGCGGGCGTACGTTCCAGCGACAGCCAGTCGTAAGCCGTGGCGAGCGCGGGCAAAAGAAAGCCGCGGAAGCCAATCTCTTCGACCGCCGGCGCGATCAGGCTGCCCAGCAGCGCCGTCACCCAGGCATGCAGCGGCGTGCCGAGCAGAAATTGAATGTCACTGGTAACGGGCGTCTTGACCAGCCGCTCAAGCTGCTGCGCGACGACACTGAGGGCAATGCCGATCAGGACCAGCCGCCACCAATGCAGGCGCGCCTGACGCCAGGCCCAGTGGATGCCCTCCAGGAAGCTCTTGTGCCAGAAGAGGGGCATAACCGGGATGGTGATCGCGAACGTAATGGCGTAGGAAGCCATCAGCGCGAGGAACAGCGCGAACGCATGTTGCATGGCCGCCGCCGCCGTGGAGGCGTGAAGCTCGAACAGGACGCCAACCTGCACCAGAACGACGCAGGCCCCCAGCACGGAGAAGAAAAACAGTGCGTGACCCATGTGCGGTATGCGGCGAGCAATGCCATGGTCCTGAGCGGGATCAGTGTCGTGCTGGATGTCCAGAACCTGGGGTGTGGCGTCGGGTTCCGTGATGGCGGGTTCGGGGAGGGGAAAATCGCTCATAGCAGAAGGCAGGGGTTATGGGTCTCTCAAAAGCATTCTAGCCTTCTGCCGGGAGGAACTGTGCGGGGGGAGGCCTCAGAACGGACTCGTTTCAGGGATAGGATTGTGCGTCCCTCCAGCCGCGACACAGCGGTTCCCCGGCTGCCAGAGGTATCCATTCGGGCACTGACTTCCGGACGAACCGCCCCAGACGGCCGGCGGAGGACGGTCGTAATCGGGTGAGCGGAGGTTGGCGGCGGCTCTCCGGGCGAGCGCGTCGCCCTGCGCGGCGGAGCGATCGTAGTACAGCAGGGCGGTTTTGCGATTGACGTCAACACCCAGGCCGAACTCATACATATACGCCAGATGTCGCTGCGCGTCTTCGAGGCCGCGGTCAGCGGACTGCCGATACCATCGCACCGCTTCTGCCAGGTTTACCGGAATACCGATGCCGAAGTGGTAAGCCCGGCCGAGCAGCAGACCGGCGTTGACACTGCCGGCGCTGGCCGCACGCTGGGCGTAAGGAACAGCGTCGGCATACAGTTTCAGGTCCACAAGGGTGTTGGCCCGGCGGAAGTCGCGCTGGCCGGGCATGCGGCGATCGTCGGCGATCTGGCCTCGAGCAACCGGGTTGCCCATGTCGGCGGCCCGTTGACGCCATTGCGTCGCGGTTGCCGGGTCGAACGCTACGCCCGCCCCGGCGTCGTACACGTTGGCGAGGGCGACCATGGCGGGCGGGATATCGGCCCGCGCGCTTTTCTCGAGATACTCAACGCCGCGGGAGATGTCCTGGCGGGTGTCGTCGCCAGTAAGGAACATCATGCCCACGATGAACTGGGCGCGGGCATCGCCGCGGTTCGCAGCGGCCAGCGCATCGCCAAACTTGGGATTCTGCGCGAGTGATGCGCTCTGGAAAGTGAGAAATACCGCGGCGAAGACTGTCAAGCGTAAGAGCAGAAACCACTTCGTGGAGTGGGACGCCATGCTGCCTCCCTGCGATGTTGAGACAGTTATACTACGCACCCTGCGGGAGCAGGCGAGCATTCCTTTGAGAAGCAGTTGCCTTCTTCAGCTGGCTTTCGTCTTCTTTGACGCAGTCTTCTTCGCCGCCTTTTTTGCGGCTGACTTCTCCGCAGAGGACTGCGGTACGACCTTGGAAGCAGTAGGTACGCCCATCTTTTTTTCAGGTTTGATGAACTTCGGCTTGGGCGGCTTTTTCTGGAAGTCGGGCAAGTCAATGGGGGGAAGATGGTCCGCGGCGGAGAGCGTTCCAGCGCTGGCATAGTACCGTGCCAGGAAGTAACCGGTGTGTGACGCGGTGACGCGCGCAACGGCTTCCGGTGGACCCTGCGCGACGATGGTGCCGCCGCCTTCACCACCCTCGGGGCCCATGTCGATCAGGTAGTCGGCGTTGCGAATGATGTCCAGGTTGTGTTCGATGATCACCACCGTATTTCCAAGATCGGTCAGGCGGTGGAGAACTTCAAGCAGCTTGCGAACGTCGTCGAAGTGCAGCCCGGTGGTGGGCTCGTCGAGCAGGTAGAGCGTGCGTCCGGTCTGGCGCTTCGACAGCTCGCGGGCCAGCTTCATGCGCTGCGCTTCGCCGCCTGAGAGGGTCGTGGCCGATTGCCCAAGATGAATATATCCAAGGCCAACGTCCACCAGCGTTTGCAGCTTGATGTTGACGGAAGGAATGTCTTTGAGGATGGGGACGGCGTCCTCGATCGGCAGGTCGAGGAGGTCCGCGATGGAGTAGCCGTTGAACTTTACAGCCAGCGTCTCCTGGTTGTACCGGCGGCCATTGCAGACCTCGCAAAGGACGTAGACGTCGGGCAGAAAGTTCATCTCGATGCGGCGCTGGCCTTCACCCTGGCAGGCTTCACAGCGTCCGCCTTGCACATTGAACGAGAAACGCCCCGGTTTGTAGCCCCGTTCGCGCGACTCCGGCAACATCGCGAAGATGTCCCGGATCGCCGTGAAGACCCCGGTATACGTGGCAGGATTCGAACGCGGCGTGCGGCCGATGGGCGACTGATCGATCTGGATAACCTTGTCGAGCTGGTCGACGCCGTGGATGGCCTTATGGCGGCCCGGTTCCTCGCGCGAGCCATACAGCTCTTTCGCCAGCGACCGGTAAAGGATGTCGTTGATGAGCGTTGATTTACCAGATCCCGAAACGCCGGTGACCACCGTCATCACGCTGAGCGGAATGTGCGCCGTGACGTGCTGCAGGTTGTGCGAGGTCGCATCCTCGATCGAGAGCCAGTTGCCGGTGAGCGGCCGCGGAGCCTTGTCCGGCGTAGGCCGGGTGACGATGTCGATCTTGCCCGAGAGGTACTGCCCGGTCACGGAGTTGGGATTGGCCATGATCTCGGCGGGGGTGCCGGACGCCATGATTTCGCCGCCGTGCTTTCCGGCGCCGGGGCCAAGGTCCAGGATGTAGTCCGCCTTGCGCATCGTGTCTTCGTCATGCTCGACGACGAGGACAGTGTTGCCGAGGTCGCGGAGGTCTTCAAGCGCAGTGATCAGGCGCTGGTTGTCGCGCTGGTGCAGGCCGATCGACGGCTCGTCGAGGACATACAGCACGCCGCGCAGGCGCGAGCCGATCTGAGTGGCAAGCCGGATGCGCTGGCCTTCGCCGCCGGACAGCGTGGCCGCGGAACGCTCGAGCGACAGGTAACCGAGGCCGACCGCGTTAAGGAACTCGAGCCGTTCGATGATTTCGCGCTGCAACCGGTCGGCGATCAGGCGCTCGCGGCCGGTGAAGTGCATCGAGCGCGCGCCGACCAGCGCGCGCTCCAGCGAGAGTGCGGTGAAATCGGCGATGGAACTGTCGCGGCGGGCATTGGCCGCACCCAGCGGCTCGCTCTCGTCTTTGGCCGAGGGAGGATGTGCGACGGCGTCCGCAATCGGGATGGTTACTGCCAGGGACTCCGGACGCAGGCGGCGGCCATGGCAGCGCGGACACTCAGAGGCCGACATGTACTGCATCATGTACTCGCGGTAGCCTTCGGACTTTGTCTCGTCAAGGTTGTCGCGGAGATAGCGGAAGATCCCGTGGAAGCCGGTGCGCCCGCCTTCGCCCTTGGGCGGCCCGTAGAGCAGAAGATCCTGATGCTCTTTGGACAGCTGGGAAAAAGGCTGCTTGAGGTTGATCTTGTACTTATCGGCAGCCAGCTTGATCAGGCGCAGCAGGTATTGCGAGGCGGAGCCGGGACCCATCGCGCCGTCGAGCAGCGGCTTGGACCAGTCGGTGATCGTCTTGGCGGGGTCGAAATCGTAGATGCTGCCGAGCCCATTGCACTCCGGGCAGGCGCCATAGGTAGAGTTGAACGAAAAGCTGCGCGGCTCCAGCTTGGGCACATTGATGCCGCAATCCGGGCAGGCCATCGAAGAAGAGTAAAGCGTCTCCTCATACACCCCGCCGGGAGATTGCAACCCGATCAGAATAAGGCCGTTGGCGATCTGCAGAGCGGTAGTTACGGCAGCGTGCAGACGCTTCGTGTCGTAGACGGGCTGTTCGTTGGCCGCCGTCCGCTGCGGAGCGTCGGGTTCGGGCGCAACAGGTTTCAGGATGATGCGATCGACGATCGCTTCGAGCGTGTGGTTGCGCTTCTTATCCAGGCGCATGCCTTCTTCGACCTCGGTGATTTCGCCGTCCACGCGCAGGCGGTAGCCCTTCTTGTCGAGCGCTTCGAGCTCTTCGCGGAACTCGCCCTTGCGGCCGCGGACCACAGGAGCGAGCACCGTAATCCGCTCGCCCGGAGAAGACGCATTGCGGTCCACGATCTGCGCGACGATCTGGTCAGCGGACTGTCGCGAGATCGGACGGTGGCAGTTGGGGCAGTGGGGCTGGCCTACCGAGGCGTACAGCAGGCGCAGGTAGTCGTAGATTTCTGTAATGGTCCCCACGGTCGAGCGCGGAGAGCGCGAGGTGGTCTTCTGCTCGATGGAGATGGCGGGCGAGAGGCCGTCGATGGCATCAACGTCCGGGCGCTCCATCTGATCGAGGAACTGGCGGGCGTAGGCGGAGAGCGTCTCAACGTAACGGCGCTGGCCTTCCGCGTAGATCGTGTCAAACGCAAGGGAGCTCTTGCCGGAACCGGAAAGACCGGTAACCACCGTGAGCGTATTGCGCGGAATGGACACCGAGACGTTGCGCAGGTTGTGCTGCCGGGCGCCGCGGACAGTGATGTGAGTGAGGCTCATGCAGGTCGTCAGGGCCTTGCGGGCCAAGTAAGTAGTTTACAGGGTTTGGGATTCGAGGTTGCCAACCCACCACCCGAGACCCAAATCCGGAATCCCTTCCGAAGTCACTCGATAGTCACTTGCAATCGCAGTTTGCTCTGGGACAATAGAAGTCGTGATGGACCCCAGGGTTCGGGCCAGGAGTGGTGCGTGAGTGCTTCGATAATGCTGATCGGTGCGGTGCTGGCTTCGCTGGCGTTGGGGGTTCTGGTGGCGTATGGGCTTTGCTGGGCGATGTTCCGGGTATTCCGGGTCCACTCGCTGGCCGCGGCAAAGCAGCGCGAACAGCGCAAGGCGCTTACCCGCGCTCCAGTGGCGATAGGAAATTGAAGTACAGCTGACGGTGGGCTACTTCGGCGGTGTGGTCTGCTGTGGCTGTTGCTGCTGGCGTAAACGCATCAACTGTTCGTAAATCTGTTCCGGTGTCCGCGGCGCGTCCGTACCGGAATTAGTCGTCCCTGGATTCGGCGCATCGACGATACCGGGAACGATCTGATTCGTTGTGCTGGGAGTAGAGATGCTGTCGCTGGAAACCGAGTCGGTGGTCGGCATCGTTGTCGCTGACGGCGATACCGTGCGCGGGTCGCCGAGCACGTTGTTGGCCGGCGGCGGAATGCTGGCTGGGACAGAGCCAGGATTGCTCGTTGAGGCCGGCGCGCCCGGCTGGGCACCGCCGGAATTGACCCCGGGAGTCGGCGCACCGCGACGCGCAGGCTGCAGAACTTGCGGCGAAGCTTCCTGGTTACGGATTTGTTCCACTGCCGCATCGTAGCCGTCGTCGAAGCCCGGAGCATTGGGATTGGGTGGCGTGGCACCGCCCGAGCGAGCCGTCAGGATCAGCTCCTCCAGTTCGTTCGCGGGACCGTGGCGCAGCAGCACATTGGTCGAGTTGCTGTCGATCAATGTTTCCAGCACCACGTCCGCGGAGGCCGGGCCGTAGTGCCCGAAAACGCGTTCGTCGAGCACGCCGCCGGTAATCTTCATGCCGGTCTGGCGCCCAATTTCGCGCAGAATCTGATTCAAACTCGAGTTGCTGGCGTCGATCGAAAGCAAACCGTTGGCATAGCGTACATCGGCCCGCCGCGCCCGAATCACCACGCTTTGGGCCGATCCACTGAGCGGAGCTACGGAGTTGGGGCCCGACGTCGGTGACATGGGTGGAAGGCCGCTGACTTGCGCAGACGCGCACGCGCAGGCCGCCAACATGTAGCTCATGGAAACGGCGAAGCGGCGGAGGCAGGGCGAGCGTAGCATCGTATGTGTTGGGACGGCTATTGTTGCTCAAAAGATAGCTTCCCTGCTTCAGAATACAGGCAACATCACAAACCGGGCGAGTGGACGAGTGGGGCGAACCGGTCCTATGCTGACGTAGCACGGGCAACGAGAACAGTGAGCAGGAGTAGAGATCTGGCAATGAAGTCCATGATGCGCGGAGCAGGTAGAGCGGCGGCTTACGGCACGCTGATAACGACCCTCGCCTGCGTCTTGGCGGCGGGCGCTCAGACGTGCACAACCCGGGCGACTATGCCGACGGCGATGCTCGACGCAGTATCGAGTGCGGCGCTGTCGCTGGCGACAGCAGTGCAGGCCAACGATGCAGCCCGGGTCCGTGCCTCGACGATAGCGGAGTATGCGGCGGACTTCAGCAGCAGCGAATTTCTGATCCGCACGACCGCGCCCCGGTTGGCCGGCGAGACGCTGCGCGTGACCTCCGTGTTTGGTCTGGATGCGACGGGCCGCAAAGCCGGTGCGCCCGAAGACGCGGAGTTTATCTGCGCGCTGAGTGGGACGTCGCTGGAGGCTGACTTCGCCATTCCATCCCTGCCGCCCGGTAATTATGCCTTTACGATGGTGGAGGCTTCGGGCGGAACACAGCCCTGGCTGCTGGCTTTTCTGTTGCGGCAGGAAGGCGGCGCCTGGAAGATGGCAGGCTTCTATCCCCATGCCAGGACCGCCGCCGGGCACGATGGACTCTGGTATTGGAATGAGGCCCGCGCGGCCAGCAAGTCCAGGCAGCCCTGGGCCGCGTACCTCCTGTACGCGGAGGCCTATGCGTTGTTGAAACCTGTAGGGTTTATGACCAGCTCGCACCTGGACAATCTGGTCAACGAGCAGCGCAGCAACGCCCCTCCCGAGCTTTCAAATGGCATCGGCAAAGACACGCCGCTGGTGGTCAAAGGACCGGCTGGCGAGTTTCACTTCACTGGCTTGAGCGCCGATCGATCCGATGACGGCGCGCGTGTTCATGTGGCTTTGCGCCTGCGCGCGGAGACTGCGGACGGGGCGGCGGTCCGTGTCCGCAATGAAGCTGCGGCGGCCGCTTTCGTGACCGCTCACCCCGAACTCAAAAAATATTTCCAGGACGTCTGGGTGTTCGCAGACACCGACGCCCAGCAGCCCTTTGTCTTGACGCAACGCGAAATGAGTCAAATACCGTAGGATTTCCTTCACACGCACGACGAGGATCCGAGAATGCCGACGATTACGAAGTCCCTGGCGCAAGCCATTCGCGAACGACGATCGACGCCCAGTTTCGACGGGTCGCCTTTACCGTCCAGCGATCTTCGCCAGATCATTGACGCTGGCCTCCATGCGCCGAGCGGCTACAACATGCAGCCCTGGCGATTCATCGTCGTGCAGGGTGAAGAGCAAAAGCGGCGGCTGCGCGGGGCCAGTTACAACCAGGCCAAGGTGGAAGAGGCCTCCGCGGTCATCGTGGCATGCGGCGACCGCGATGGTTGGCGCAAGGACCTGCCGGAGATGCTGCGGCTGGGCCGAGAGGGCGGCATGTCCGAGGGCTATGCCGCGCAGGCGGAAAATAGCGTCCCCGAGTACCTGTCGAGCTTTACCGACGACCAGATGACCGGCTGGCTCAACAAGATGGTGATGCTGGCGTTCACCTCCATGATGCTCATGGCCGAGGTCATCGGCTACGATACGGCACCCATGGAGGGCTTCGAGCAGCACAGGGTATGCGAGACCCTGAAGCTCCCTATGAGCTACTGGGTGGTCGCCCTGCTGGCGGTAGGACGGCTGCGCGGTCCAGATAAATTCGATGGCGGACGGTTTGATATGTCGCGGACCGTGTTCGGCGAAGAGTACGGAAAGCCGCTCAAGTAGGTGAGACCTGTCCGCACTGCCGCGCTCCTGCTTCTAGCGATCCTGCTGGTATTCGCCGGCGTGTTTTATGTGCGGCCGGTGGCGGTGCTCGAAGACTGGGCCACCCTCAAGCTCCGCGCCAAAGGCGCGAGCAGCGACTTTGCCGAAACGCCGCACGGTCGCATTCACTACTTTGAAATGCAGGCACCGGGCGGCGGCGGTGCCCCCCTGGTGCTGGTCCATGGGCTGGGTGGGAAAGCCTTGAACTACTCGGCCATGATGCCCAGGTTTGCCGACGCTGGGTTTCATGTCTATGCGCTGGACCTGCTGGGTTACGGCGGGTCGCCAAAGCCGGATGCGGATTACTCGATCGCTCTGCAAAGCAAGGTGGTCGAAGAGTTCCTGGATGCCATGAAGCTTCAGCGAGTCAACCTCCTGGGCTGGTCCATGGGCGGCTGGATCACACTCAACGTCGCGCTGGACGCGCCCGGGCGCATCGAACGCGCGGTGGTGTACGACAGCGCCGGTCTCACCTTCGTCCCGACTTTCGGCAGGGAGCTGTTCACGCCTCGCAACGATGAGGGGTTCCGTGTGTTGGTGCGAGCCCTGAGTCCGACCATGAAAGTCCCGCCCGCCAACGCGCAGCGGGAGCTCATCCGTTCCTACAAGCAGAACGGCTGGGTTGTGCAGCGCGGTGTCGATTCGATGGAAACCGGAAAAAGCCTGCTCGATGCGAGGCTCGCGCAGATGCAGCCACCGCTGCTCATCGTCTGGGGCACAAAAGACGTGCTGACCCCGCTTTCCTTAGGCATCGCCATGCACACCCTGGACCCACGCTCCGTTCTTGCTACCGTAGAAGGCTGCGGCCACATGGCGCCGCTCGAATGTGCGCCACCGATGGTGCGCGAGACGATCGACTTCCTCAGGGCGCAGCCTCCGATGGTGGGAGGGGAACTGCAACTCCGGCAATAAGAAGCGTCCAATAAGAAGCATCCGGTAAGAAGCATCAACTGACTTCGCTACTGCCCCAATGGAAGGCTCCGGGCTGCGGGAGGCCAACATGCTGGAGAACGCGGCAGACGAAACTGCGCGCCATCGCGGCGGTGTCCTGGGGCTTGTCGTACAGCGTCGGAATGCAGGGGTAGACTACCGCGCCAGCCTCGGTGACCGCGGCCATGTTGCGGATGTGAATCAGGTTCAGAGGAGTCTCGCGCACGCACAGGATCAGCGGACGCCTTTCCTTCAGGCAGACATCCGCGGCGCGTTCGATCAGGTTGCCCGCCAGCCCCTGCGCGATGCCCGCCAGGGTGCCCATGGAGCAGGGAAGAACGATCATGCCGTCAGAAAGATACGAGCCGCTCGCAATCGCGGCGCCGATGTCTTCGTGAGCCATCAGATGAGTTTTGGCGGACGCCTTGCCCAGCAGCTTCTCCACCAGGGCGGCCCGGCCTTGGACGGCTGTCTCTTCGGCAAGCACGCGCATGGCGCTCGGGGAAAGCACCAGATCGACGTGCTGCACGCGAGCATCGCCATCCAGAGCGCGGAGCATCTCGATAGCGTAGACTGCGCCGCTGGCGCCGGTGACAGCCAGGGTCAAAGTTGCCGGTGTGGCGGTAAAGAAGGCCATGAGTGTTGATTATCGCCGATGCGATGCAGGGCTGTCCGTCAGGGCGAAAGCGATCAGCGTGAGTTGGTCTCGCTGGCCTGCTGCAAGCGCCTCGGCTTCGAGGTCGAGAAATCCGGCATCGACCGCGCAACGGGCCACTTCCGACGCAGGAGCGCCTGCAAAACAAAGTTCGCAGACCGCCAGTCCGCCTTCGTCGTTCGGCATCGGCGGTCCGAAGGTGCGGCAAGCCATCGGTCGCGCGGAGTAAAGGTCGCAGGTCCCGGTCTCCGGATCGAGAACAGGACAGGGCTCCTCGTTCGCGAAGTCTTCGAAAGCATGCTCATGGTGAGGCTCGGTGAAGAGCTCGCCGGTGTAACGATTGCCCGGGAAATCAGGGGTGAGAAAGTCGCGTGAACCAATCGCGCGCTGCTCGATGCGAGCTCGCTTCTCAGGGTCCGCCTGAAGTAGCGCCGTCCGCAACCGGTCCGCGTCGAGTGCGGAGATCGGAAAAACACCGATACAGCACTGATGGCAACCGGGCTTGCAGGCCATCCATTCGCCCGCCTGGGCGTAAGCCTTGGCCAGCGCGGAGTCTGCAATCTGAATGAAATCGGTGTTGGAAGGCATGGCAATCTCCGGCACAGCCTCCTGCGGTCGCGGTTGCCGCTACTGTGCGGGGCTCAGGACGCGCTTGAAAATAGCGTCGACGTTGTGCAACTGGCGGCGATAGTCGAAGGCTTCCGCCAGTTTGTCGGGGGAAAGAAGTTTGTGGATTGCAGGGTCGGCCGAGATGAGTTCGCGGAAGTTCTTTTCGTTCTGCCACGCGTCCATGGCGTGCCCCTGAACCAGGCGATACGCGTCTTCGCGGGCCATCCCGGCGGCCGAGAGCTCGAGCAGAAGCTGCCCACTGTAGACCAGGCCTCCCGTGAGTTCCAGGTTCTTCAGCATCCGTGCTGGATACACCAGCAGGCGGTCGATCAGCGTGGCCGTCTTGTCCAGCAGATAATCGGCCAGGATCGTCGTGTCCGGGAGAATGACGCGCTCGGCGGAGGAATGCGAGATGTCGCGCTCATGCCACAGGGCTACGTTTTCGAGCGCAACCTGAGAGTTGCCGCGGACCACCCGTGCCAGACCCGAGATCTGCTCGCACGTAATGGGGTTGCGCTTATGCGGCATCGCGCTCGAACCCTTTTGCTTCGGAGAAAAGAACTCCTCCGCTTCCCGGACTTCGGTGCGCTGAAGGTGGCGGATTTCCGTGGCAATCTTGTCGAGCGTGGAGCAGAGCACCGCCAGCGTGCCAATATAGGCTGCGTGCCGGTCGCGCTGCAGCACCTGCGTGGAGACGGGCGCGGGTTGCAGACCGAGCTCAGCGCAAATTGCTTCCTCGTGCTCCGGAGACAAATGCCCGAAGCTGCCGACCGCGCCGGATATCTTGCCGACGCGCAGGTCTTCGGCCGCGGCGTCGAAGCGCGTCAGGTTGCGCTGCATCTCCGCGTACCACAGCAGCAGCTTCAGACCAAAGGTGGTCGGTTCGGCGTGGACGCCGTGGGTGCGGCCGATGCAGGGGGTGTGCTGGAACTCCACGGCGCGCCGCGCCAGAACTTCCGAGAGACGCACAATATCCGCGCGGATGATCGCCGAAGCCTGCACAAAGGCCAGCGCCTGGGCGGTGTCCACCACATCGGTCGAGGTCAGGCCAAAGTGCAGCCAGCGGGCCTCCGGGCCGACCGATTCGGCGATGGCCTGGGTAAAGGCCAGCACATCATGGCGGGTCTCGGCCTCAATGGCGTGAATGCGCTCTACCGTAAAGCTGGCCTTCTGGCGCAGGACCTCAGCCGCCTCGGCGGGAACGATACCCGCGCGCGCCAGCACATCCGTGGCGGCGAGCTCCACAGTCAGCCAGTTACCGTATTTTGATTCTTCCGACCAGATGCGGCCCATTTCCGGGCGTGTGTAGCGTGAAATCAAGGCACAACTCCTGTCGCCTGTAACCTGACTGCAGGATTGCTGCGTCCAAGTGTGCGACTCTCTTACAGTGTAGCGGCCCTATATTTTTATCGGGGCGCGATAGAACAGGACGTGCAGGGATGAACGTGCCCGAAACAGTTGTGCCGCTGGCCCGGTTGGCGGAGCTGGCCGAGTTTCGATTCCACTTGCGGAGCTTTCACAGCTTCAGTGAAACCGCTGCCGAAGCCGCCGGTATCTCGGTGCAGCAATACCAGCTTCTACAGGTGATTGCAGCGTTACCGAGTCCGCGGGGTGCAGCAATCAGTTATCTCGCCGAGCGCATGTTCCTGCGCCACAACAGCACGGTGGAGCTCGTGGACCGGGCCGTGCGCGCCGGCCTGGTGCGACGCGAAACCGATACCGAAGACCTGCGCAGGTCGCTGGTGCAGATGACGCCGGAAGGCACGCGGGTATTGACCGGTCTGGTAGAAGCGCATTTGAAGGAGATGGACCTGCGCGGTCCGGCCATCATTGCTGCGATTGAAGATCTCATGCGCTCGGGCAAGGGAAAATAGAAGCCGAGTGAGCAGATCGCGAACCTCGCCCTCCTGGCTTCAGAACAGCGCATAAAGCGGCTCATCGCCTCCAAATGTCACTATTGTGTCTCCCCAGTGTATTTTTCTGAAGTTCGTCGTCCGCAGCAGCGCATTCTTCGACACACTGGAGAGACACACGTACGCAGCGCTGGTTGTACGTGTGAGCGCGGCCTAGCCGCGACCAGGAGCGTGACCATGAGTACCGTGCTCGTCATTGAAGACGATCCGCGCATCCAGCGGGCTCTGCACCGTCAGTTCTCCGCCGAGGGCTACAACGTGCACGTGGTCGGGGACGGAACCGAAGGTCTGGCGGCCTGCCGGACCGCCAATCCCGTCGCCGTGATCCTTGACCTGATGCTTCCCGGCATCTCCGGGCGCGAAGTCTGCAAGGGCATCAAGACGCAGTTCCCGGAAACGCCCGTCATCATCCTTAGCGCTGTCTCGGACGTAGCCGACAAGGTGCTCCTGCTGGAGTTGGGAGCGGACGATTACGTCACCAAACCGTTCAGTCCCCGAGAGCTCCTGGCGCGCGTGCAGGCAGCCATCCGTCGAACCCGGCGGACCGAACGCAGCGACATTCTGAGCTTCGGCAACATCACGGCGGACTTCGCGAAGATGGAGGTGTCCAAGGACGGCACGCCAGTCGTGATGACCGCGCATGAGCTTAAGCTGCTGCGGTATTTTCTGGACCACGCAGAGCGCGTCATCACGCGCGAAAAATTGCTGACCGATGTGTGGGGCTATCACTCCTACCCGACCACGCGCACGGTCGACAACCAGGTGATGAAGCTGCGGCAAAAACTGGAAGCCGACCCCGCGCACCCCCATTTCTTCCGCACGATGCATGGCATCGGCTACAAGTTTGTCAGCGGACAATAGGCCAGCAAATGGCGGGTAAGACCATCCTCGACCGGTTTCGCATGCGAACGACGCTGCTCGTTCCCCTGCTGTTCGTGTCGTTCGGATGGACGGTCGTCAGCCTGCTGATTTTGCGGGTAATCGTGCAGCAGCAGACCCATACGGACCTGGCTTCGGACCTGCGACACTCCGTCACTACCTACAGGAACCTGCAGAACCAGCGCAGCGAAATGCTGCGCCGCGAAGCAGAGCTGCTGGCGGCCCTGCCGACGTTGAAAGCGCTCATGACTTCCAACGACCGTGGCACTATCGAGGACGCCGGCGCGGCCTTCTGGAAGACCAGCAAAAGCGACCTCTTCGGCCTCTTCGGCCGCGACGGAACGCTGATCGCGGTTTATTCGAACGGAGAAAAACTGGACACCGCAGCGCTCGAACCCCTGATTCAGAGACATCTGCGTGGGGACGAAGCGCCTTTCTACCTCGCCGTCAATAAAGAACTGTTCGAGGTGGCGGTGCAGCCGCTTATCTTTGGTCCAACCAACGATGGCACAGCGCTCGGCTTCCTCGCAGTCGGCTATGCGATCGATGAAAAGGTCGCGATCGAAGTGCGTCAGGCCGCCGAGGCGGAGGTGGCCTTCGCCACGAATGGAACCGTGGTCGCGACCACATTGTCTCCGGCGCTGCAGGAGGAGTTGCGCGAGCAGTTTCGCCGCATTGGCGGCTCGTCGGCCAATCAGACCCTGCAGCTCGGGATGCAGAAGTATCTTGCCACCGCCGTCCCTCTGTCGCCGGAGCAGGATCCGCTCAACGCCACCTCACAACTGATTGTGCTCAAGTCCTTTGCCCAGGGCCAGGCACTGGCGCGGCGCGTAAACGAGTGGGTGGCTTTACTCGGTTTGCTCGCGCTCTGTGCGGGAGGCGCAATTCTGCTGTCGATCTCACGTTCGATCACACGTCCGCTGGCAGGGCTGGTCGAAGGCGCGCGTGCCCTCGGACAGGGCAATTACACCTTCCGGTTGGGAGACTCCGGAGCCGAAGAAGTTCGGGAGTTGAGCCGGGCGTTCGAGCATATGCGCGAAGAACTGCAGCGCACACAGAAAGACCTGTTAAGCTCCGAGCGGCTCGCGACCATCGGCCGAATGGCGAGTTCCATCTCCCATGACCTGCGCCACTACCTTTCCGCCATGTACGCCAATGCCGAGTTCATGAGCGAAGAAAAGCTGCCCCAGACCGAGCGCGAACAACTCTTTGCGGAAGTCCGGTCGGCGGTGCTGGGCATGACGGAGCTGCTGGATTCACTGCTGCTGTTTACGCAGACAGGCCGGGCGCTGCATCCGGAGTTTGAGTCGGTGGCGCTCATCCTGGAACGCTCGTTGGGGATGTTGCGCGCACACCCGGCGGTACGGGACGTAAAGATTTCGCTCCGCGGTTTATCTCCGCTGGTGGCGTATGTGGATGCCAACAAGCTGGGCCGGGCGGTGTACAACCTGTTGTTGAACGGATGCGAAGCGGCGCGCCGCGGCTCCGCTCCTCCCGCAGTCATGCTGACGCTGGCCGAAGACGAAACGTCGATCAGCATTCATGTTTCAGACAGCGGCGCAGGCGTGCCGGAATCGGTGCGGCGGACAATGTTCCTGCCCTTCGTTAGCGAAGGCAAGGAAAGCGGCGTCGGGCTGGGTCTTACGCTGGCCGAGCAGGTGGCGGTCGAACACGGCGGAACAATCCAGTACGGCAGAACCGAGCAGGGCCAGACACTGTTTTCGATTGTGTTGCCAAAGTCCGCGCTGGAGCCTGGAACGCCGGTCAGATCGCGCGTAGAGCGCCAGGCCGTGGAGACGACTCTATGACTTCAAGGGTTTGTTCCGCTACAGTTCCAACTATGCGAACAGCAACCCAGGTGGCCTGCCGGATCGTTCTGGCCTGCAGCATGGTACGAGCAGCGTGCGGGCAGGCAACTGCGGCGGGCGATCCCGGCCTGCCGTTGCCCCGAGGCCAGGATCAGATCCAGCAGCAGATGCAGCAGCTGGCTGTCGATCTTGGTGCGGCGCAGGCGCGTTTGCAGGATTCCGAAAGAGAAATCGAGCGCCTCAAGAATCAGCTGGCCGCGATGCAAGCCCAGCTCGCGCCAGGCCAGCAGCCCCCGCCTGAGACGCGGTCCGAGATAAGTGCCCTGGCCGACGACACGAAGGAGAAGGTCGACATCCTGCAGGCCGAAGTCAAGCAGCACGAGCAGACCAAGGTGGAAAGCGCCTCAAAATATCCAGTACACCTGACCGGGCTGGTGCTGTTCAACTTCTTTGTCAACAAGGGTGGGGTCGATAACCTCGACCTTCCTTCGCTGGCGACGCGTTCGGCGCCCGGAGCAAGTGACCTGGCCGCAGGGGCCGGTATCCGGCAGACCATCCTGGGCGTTCAGGCTACCGGACCAAGGGTCTTCGGAGCGCACAGCTCGGCGGACGTAAACATTGATTTCTACGGTGACATCCCGTACAGCAACTACGGCACCACCGGCGGCGGCTTGCGCATGCGGACAGCCGCGCTCCGGCTCGACTGGGAGCGAGACTCCGCTGAAGTTGGATTAGTCGAGCCGCTCATTTCGCCGCTCTCACCGACTTCGTATGCGACGGTTGCGGAACCCTCGCTCGCGTGGGCCGGTAACCTGTGGACCTGGTCGCCGCAGCTCAGCTACGAGCACCGCTTTGGCCGCGCGAACGCTCCGCACCTTGGCTGGCAGGCTGCGCTATGGGATCCTCCGGCGGCGGGTTACAACACCGACGCCCTCTTTCGCACGCCTTCCTCCGGCGAGCGCACCGGACAGCCGGCCTACGAGACGCGGTTATATTTCGCAAGCGACGAAACAATCACCAACGGGCAAGGCGGTGGACTGCAGGTTGGCGTCAGTGGCTACTACGATCGCCAGAGCTATCCCGGGCGCTCCGGCGACTCGTGGGCAACGACCGCAGACTGGCGAGTCCCTATAGGCAAGGTCGTCCAGGTGAGCGGAGAAGCATATCGCGGCCGCGCCATCGGCGGGCTGGGCGGTGGTGTGTACAAAGATGTTGTCAGCGGCACGGACCCGCGTACGGGACTGCCGACGTTCCGCCTGCTGAATGCAGCGGGCGGCTGGTCGCAGTTGAAACTGCGTTTGGCAAGGACTATTGAGGCCAATGGCGCGTTTGGTCTGGATGACGGATTCGCTCGTGACTTCCACTCGCTTGTGCTGCCCGCGAACGCGGGCAGTACGCAGACCCGTACGCGCAATCAGATGGCGACGGTAAACCTGATCTTTTCTCCGAAGACCTACCTCATTCTGTCACCTGAGTTTCGCCGCATCCGTACCTGGCCGATTGCCGGGGAGAGCGCGACCTCCAGCGTCTTCACTATGTCGTTTGGTTTTCGGTTTTAGCCAATGGGAGAGACATTGCCTTTGCGTTCGCTGTGCAAGCTCGTGGTGTGTCTGATGTCTGCCGTGGGCTCGCGGGTGTGCGTGGGCCAGGCGGCCAACGTGACAGCCCATTTTGTCGTTGCTCCCCGCAAGCTTGCGGCAACCAGCAGCGGACACCAGGCGGCGGCGAAGGATGTAGTGTTGTGGCTTACGCGTGTCGACGCTGACAGTCCCTCCGTAAGCGCCGGGCACGCACCGGCTGCGACAGGCTACCGGCTGATACAAAAGGACAAGATGTTTTCGCCGCACCTGCTTGTCGTCCCGGCGGGCAGCAGCGTTGAGTTTCCCAACCTCGATCCTTTCTTCCACAACGTCTTTTCACTCTTCGACGGCAAGCGATTCGACCTGGGACTTTACGAAGCGGGCACCCACCGAGTGGTGCGCTTCGAACGCGAGGGAGTCTCGTATATCTTCTGCAATATTCATCCGGAGATGGGCGCCATCGTGCTTGCGCTGAAGTCCCCCTTCTTCGCGGTCTCGGACGCGACCGGTCTGGCGACGCTCCACGATGTGCCTCCCGGGCAATACCGGGTGCATGTATGGGCAGAACAATTGCGGCTCCGCGACACGGAATTCGAAGGTCGTCTGGTGCAGGTCGGCGCGGCCGGCGCCGGACTCGGCACCGTGGCCTTGACGGCCGGGCCGAGTCCCCTGCTCAATCACAAGAACAAATTTGGCGAAGAGTACGTTGCGGTTCCGCGGCCGCCGTACTAGGCCTCGCTCCACGGGCCAGCCTCGAACAGCGTGCCACGGCCCAGCAGCCAATCCGGGTCGAAGCGTAGTTTGACCTGGCGCATGGCCTCGATCTGTTGCGGCGTGAACTGCAGGCTAAGCAAAGCCGCTTTGCGTTTGCCAAGCCCGTGTTCGGCGGAAACAGTGCCCCCGAGTTCTACCGCGTGGGCCGCGAATTCCTTCAGTAGTCGGCCGGCCATCACGGCTTCCGGCTCCGTCGTGGGCAGCATGTTGACGTGCAGGTGCGCGTCGGCGAGATGACCATAGATGACGTAGCGGTCGGGCAGTTCGGCTTCGAGCCTGTCGCGATAAAAGCGGAGCATATCGCCGTCACGATCCAGCGGAACGGCCGAGTCGGTGCCCATGGTAAGGAAGCCATTGCGGCGCATGATCTCTCCCACCAGCTCCGGCAACGCGTGGCGGAAGGCGCGGAAACGTTCGCGGTCGCGCCCGTTGAGGGCGAACCAGCAATCATCGAGCAGAGCGTTGCGATCACTCAGGCGCGCCTCCCAGGCGTCGATGTCCGCTCCTTCGGCCTCGATCAGCAGGGCAGCCTGGGCGGAGCAGGGAATCTCAGGGTAGCGGGCGCGGAGCATGTCCAGGGAACCTCGGTCGGCGTACTCGAGCATGCGCAGCTCTGACAGACCACGCCAGTGCGCCACGGCTTCCAGGGCATCTTCGTCGGTACGGAAGAAGAGCACGCCCGAGAACAGGTCAGCAGGGATGGGAAGCAGGTCGAGCTCGGCTTCAAGGGTAATGCCCAGCGTTCCTTCGGAGCCGCAGAAAAGGTCAACCCAGTCCATGCCGGGACGAAGGGCGTAGCCCGCGGTGTTTTTGGTGGTGACCGGTGCGGGCACGTACGGGACCTCGAAGTCGATCGCCTCGCCGCGGCGATACCAGCGCACGCTGCCGTCGAGCAGGACGACCCGGACTGCGCGCACGTAACGCCGCGTGCTGCCGTACCGAAAGCTGCGCGAGCCGCTGGCGTTGGTGGCGATGGTGCCGCCGATCGAGGCCGTGATCTCGGTCGGGTCGGGCGGATAGAACTGTCCAGTCCGGGACGCCTTCTCGCGCAGCTCGAGCAGGGTCACGGCGGCGCCGGCGCGCGCCATGCCGGGCTCAATCGCGAGGGTGCGGAAGCGCTCCAGGGACAGCACCCAGCCACCCTGGGGAACGCGGGAACCGGTCAGGCCGGAACCCGCTCCTGCCACTGTAACCGGCGTTCCTGTGCGGGCGGCCTCCTGAAGCGTGGCGATGACCTCAGCTTCGGTCTCGGGCACAACGACTCGTTCGGCCCAACCCTTGAAGCCGGACGCATCGGTCAGGTATGACGCGTCTACCATGCTGGCGATCTTACCGCAGCCAGAGAACGCTGGATCCATGACGCAATGGCCGCACCCCATCGCTCGATTGTCACGACCTGGCCCCCGCATTCACGCCCGTCTTTACGCGCCCATCTTTACGCGCCCATCCTAACGCGCCCATCCTTACGCGTTCAGCCACTGCAATCGTCGCGGCTTCCACCCAAGCACCCGCTTCGCCTTCTCATTCGAGGTCCCGGTCAATTTCGTCGCGTAATACACCGCATCTTCACCCGCCATTGCCTTCGCTTCCCCTTCACTCATGCTCGGGGGTGCAGGGGCACCCAAAAACTTCGCAAAGGCCGGTAGCCAGACCGCTTGCGGCGAAGGGTCGTCGTCGACCAGGTTGTACACGCCGGGTTCGGCGGCCAGGGCCGCTACCGTCCCCACCGCGGCGTCGTCGATGTGCACAAACGATGACACTCCCTCGCCCCTTCCCACCACAGGATTCTGTTGCCGCATCACCATCTTCGCGGCGGCTTCCCCCGGGTAGTACCAGGTCTTCGGCCCGTAGAAAAACCCATAGCGCAGTGCCACGCCGTCAATCGCGGTGGAACCGAATAGCCGGGCTTCCAGTACCGCGTAGGTCTGCGCACTGGCCGCTACCGAGGGACTTGCATCGATATCGAACGGCGACATTTCGTCGGCCAGCGTCCCTTCTTCCGCTTTAAGAAAGAATGCGCCCGACTGCTGCAGATACCGCCGCACCCCGCACGCTATGGCCGCACGTAGCAGATGTCCGCCGCCTTCCAGTCTCAGCTTCGTGTCGCCTGCCGCGTACTTCGGCATCTCGCTTTGGTCCCTGGGCAGCGCGGTCAGTTCATCGATCACTGCTTCCGCGTTCGATCGACGCAGCGCGGCCTCCACCGCCTCGGCATCGAACGCGTCTGCAATCACAGCCTCCGCTCCCTGGCCTCGTAGATTTCTCGCTCCTGTCTCGCTCGTCGTCATCCCGATCACGGAGTGTCCCTGTTTGAGTAACTCCGCAATCAGCGGTTCGCCGATCGCTCCGCTCGCCCCTGCCACAAACACACGCATCGCCAGCTCCTCTCACCCGAATCGCCTGGACCCGACTTCACTACGACCTTGGTACAAGTACCGGCAGTCCTAAGCTGTGCCGTAGAGCCTTCTAACAGCCGCCGCATACTTCAGCCGCGCGTCGGCATACCCAGCCGCTCTCGTCGGATCTGGCCACGTGGCGCGGTTGGCATCGACCCTCACAAAGCGGTCGGCAATCGAGGCGAAGCTTTCCTTGGTTCCCGATCGCTGTCCCAGGGTGTACACCGCCTGCATCGCCGCGCCCAGGCAACCGGCCTCTTCCTCCACGGGCACGTCGACTCTGGCGCCGGTCGCGTCTGCCAGCAGTTGCCGCCACGCCGCTGACTTGGAACCGCCTCCGATAACGACAATACGGTCCACCGGTGCCCCATGCTGGATCAGGTCCAGCCCGTTGAGAATGCCGAAGCTCACGCCTTCGATAGCCGCGCGCACCAGGTTGTCGGGCGTCATATTGTTGGCCGAAATGCCCCACAGCGTGCCGCGCGCCGACGGAAGGTCGGGCGTCCGCTCGCCGTTCAGGAAGGCAATAAAAATCAGGCCCCCAGCACCCGGCGCCGTTGCAGCAAGCGCGTGCTCGATATCCTCCACGGTGCGGCCCAGCGTGGCCATCGTCTGCGTCACAACGTTGGTCGCGTTCATGGTGCAGACCAAAGGCAGCCAACCACCCGACGACGAGCAGAAGGGAGCCACATTGCCCGTCGCATCGAGCACCGGCCGCTCATGGAACGAGTACACGGTCGAAGACGTGCCAAGGCTCAGGGTCACGACACCTTCGCGCACGTTGCCGGTGCCGATAGCCCCCATCATGTTATCGCCGCCGCCCGGCGAAACGATGCACTCCGGCGACAGGCCAAGTTCCGCCGCAACCGCGGCGCGCAGCGTGCCAACCGGCTCTCCCACGTCGATCAGTGGCGGCAATGCGGCCACAAGCTGTCCGCTCCCTCCGTCGATCGCATCCAGCACTTCGCCTGCCCAGGTCCGCGAGCGTGCGTCGAAGAAGCCCGTGCCGGACGCGTCGCCGAACTCCGCGCGAATGCGGCCCGTAAGCCAGAAGTTCAAGTACTCGTGCGGCAGAAGAATATGGCGGATCCGAGCGAAGTTGTCCGGCTCATGTTGCTTGACCCACAAAAGTTTGGACACCGTGTAACCGGTGAGCGGAATAATGCCAAAACGCTCGAAGCACGCCTGCTTGCCTCCAAGACGCTCGATGAGCTGTTGATTTTCCGGAGCAGTCTCCGTGTCGTTCCACAGCTTGGCCGCCCGAATGACTTTGTGGTCCTCATCGAGCAGGACGAGACCGTGCTGCTGGCCGGACACTCCCATCGCCAGCACACCGGCACCGCCGTCACCAGCCACCGCCTGACCAACCGAGACGCGCAGAGCTTCTACCCACCAGTCCGGTTCCTGCTCGCGGGCGCCACTCTCCCGCTCGATCAACGCGTGTGCCGCGTAGCCTCGGCCCCGCGCGGTCCCCCGCTCGTCGATCAGCAAGGCCTTCGTGCCCTGCGTGCCGCAGTCCACCCCTAAATACATGGTTCCCCCCGCGCCATCGCTTGCATCTTGGCTACCGCCAGCCTACTTGACAAGCAAAGCTTCGACCAGCGGCCGCTGGACCGAGCTGCGTCCCCCCCTGATTTCTCGATGGACGTGGCGCAGGGCTATTTTGGAAGGCTCCGGTTGGAGCTTCTGGATGCTACGGAGCAGCCTTAACTGCGCACTATAGATCTTTGAAGAGTTCCGAAAGACTTACTTTCAGCCCCAATGCAACGACTTCCAAAAGCCCCAGGGAAATCGACTTGCGACCTCTCTCCACATCGCTGATAAAACTGCGATCAATCCCGAACTTCTTCGCCATCTGCGATTGAGTCAAGCTTCTCTCCTGACGAAGTGACCGCAATCTCTGACCAAATCGACTCCCAATATCCCGATTCAACGTTGGGGCCCGCTGGTCTGACATATCCAGGATCGGATGCGAAGAGTGGCTCTCATACGTCTTCGAGTGGAGACCGTAGTTATGCAGCGGCACCGCCGAATTCAGGCGCTTGGAGCTGGCGTCGAGTGTGGCTGGAATGGAATGCGTTTGTGGGCCCATTTATATGCAAGTCCTGAAAAGTAGAATGATGTGCCGGTATTACGACACGGCTGGCTTACGTGGTTGAAGGTTTCATCGGCACAGCCGGAAGAGATATCCTCATCCGTCTACGTCTCCAAAGCGGAAAGCCAATCATGCAACAAACCCATCATTCAAGAAACTTGTGCAACAGTTTTCGCTCGTCGCTTCGCGCACCCATTTCCGTTACCGCAAGAAAGGAACGCTTCCATCGCCCGCGCCAGTTACGGCGTTGACAACAAGGATGCTGAAAAGCCGTCAAAAGGCGGAAGTTGTAGCCTCCTGACTACAACACAGTGCCACCCCCCAAAAAAAGGAGTAACCATCCCGTTCAGCAGGCCCGTCATGACTGAAACAGTCAGATGCGTCTAACCGCAATGAGGTTACGGAACGCGATCTACTTTGTCTGGGATGGACAGCAGGACCCCGCCTGAAGAAAGAGCGGCTGACCCCCCTTGAAAAGGTCAGCCGCTTTTGAAAGCACGGCAGTTCTGCGGCTTACCCGGCGAATGTGCGATTCTGCGGGCGCCACCGCGGAGACCGGCAACGCCAAGCATGCTGAAACATCCGGGCAAGATGGTCGTTGGCAGCCCTCTCAAAGCCACCAACATAACTTCCGCCATCGATCCTGGAACATCCTTTCGGAGTCCACAGATCGTGCTATCTCTACAAGCGGATCGCGCGCAGGAAAGGGGACACGCCCCCGGCAGGAATCTTTCGCCCCCGATCCCATTTCGGAAGTGGAAGCCTCGTTTGGTGGTATAACCGAGGCATTCCCGAGAGGTCGCTGATGGAAGCCGCTCCAGGAGACGTCACACTCCTGCTGCACCAGGTTAAGACTGGTGGAAGCGGGGCAGAAGAGCGCCTCATCGAACTCGTCTACAGCGAACTCCGGCGGCTCGCCGGCAACTACCTGCGCAAGGAATCGCCCGATCACTCCTTGCAACCCACCGCCCTTGTCCACGAGGCGTACCTGCGCCTCACCGGCATGGAATCGGTCGACTGGCAGAGCCGCTCCCATTTCTTTGCGGTCTCAGCCAAGCTCATGCGCAACATTCTTGTAGACCACGCCCGCGCGCACCATGCAGACAAACGGGGCGACGGCTTTCAGATCGTCGGTCTCGACGAAGCTTTCCTCCCCGCACCGGAGCGCGGTCCGCAGATTCTGGCACTCGACGATGCGCTCAACCGCCTCGCCGAGTTCGATCCCCGCCAGTGCAACATCATCGAGCTGCGTTTCTTCGCCGGCCTCAACGAAGAAGAGATCGGCCGCCTGCTCGGCATCTCCGCTCGCACCGTCAAGCGCGACTGGCGCGCCGCCAAGGCCTGGCTTTACCGGGAGCTTCACCCGCCCGCTTCCCCCGCACCCCGCCCCCGCCCCCGCCCCACCTACGGAGCCAATCCGCCCCAATGACCGCAGCACAGTGGCAACGGGCCCGAGAGATTTTCGATGCGGCGCTCGACATGCTGCCGGGCGAGCGCGCCCACTTCCTCGAGCACGCCTGCGCTGCCGACTCCTCGCTGCTTGCCGAGGTGGAAGGTCTGCTGCAGGCCGATGAAGAAGCCGGAGCGTTCCTGGAATCACCCGTCCTCCCCCAGATGCTGCCCCCGCGCGAAGTCGCGCTGCTGCCGGGCGATGTCGTGTCCGGGCGTTTTCGGATCGTTCGTCCGCTCGGCGACGGTGGCATGGGCCAGGTCTACGAAGCGCTCGACTCCGAGCTCGGCGTCAGGGTCGCGCTCAAAACACTGCGCCCGGAAGTAGCCAGCAACCCCGAAGTCCTGCATCGCTTCAAGCAGGAAGTCCGCATCGCGCACCGCATCACGCATCCCAACGTCTGCCGCACCTTCCACCTCGACCGCGAACTCCGGCCCGCCAGCCCCGACAACCCCAGCCTGATCGACCTGACCTTTCTCACCATGGAATATCTCGACGGTGAAACGGTCCAGCAGATTCTCCGTCGCGAAGGCAGCTTCACACCCGGGCGCACCCTCGAAATCGCCCGTCAGATGGCGCACGCCCTCGAAGCGGCCCATCAGACCGGCATCATCCATCGCGACATCAAGCCCGGCAACGTGATGATCTGCCCCTCCGCCCCCGCCCAGCCGGAGCGCGTTGTGGTCACCGACTTCGGCCTTGCCAAGCTTGCCGCTTCTTCCCCGGCCAGCGGCGACTTCTCATCCATCAGCGTGCCGGGCCGCGCCATGGGTACGCTCTCCTACATGTCGCCGGAGCAGCTGGAGGCTCGCGACGTCGGCCCACCCGCCGATATCTACGCCTTCGGCCTCGTGCTGTTCGAAATGCTCACCGGCCAGAAGGCCTTCCCGGATTCCGGCACCCTCGCCGCCGCCTATCGCCGCCTCACCGACGACCCACCCTCGCCCCTCGCTCTGGATGCCAGCCTGCCCATCGAGTGGGAACATGCGATCCTCGGCTGCCTTCAGATCGACCCCACTGCCCGCTTCCAGCACGCGTCCGACGTGATCGCCGTGCTCGAAGGCGTGGCACCGCCGCTCCCCATCGCACCCGCCGTGGCCGCCCTGCGTCAGGCCGCCCGCCGCTCCCGGCGACGCAAGCGGCTCGCCCTGCTTGCGGCGCTTCTCGGCTGCATGGCTCTTTCTGTCGTGGCTTTCCGCTTGTACGAGGTAAGAGCCAACTCCACCGTCGCCCCCGGAACCCTTGTCTACCTTGCCCCCGTCGGCAACACCACCGGAGAAAAGCAGATGGACAACGTCGCGGAACTGATGCAGGCCAGCCTCGGACAATCCGCCCAGATTACGCTGCTCGATCCCGCTCGCGTCTCAGACACACTCCAACTCATGGCCAAAACCCCTGACGCGCCCATCGACCCGGCAACCGCGCGTGAGGTCTCCATGCGCACCGGCGCACGCCGCGTCATCTTTGCTTTGGTCAGCTCCGCACCCGATCGCTACAAGCTTTCCGTAGACCTCCAGCAGACCGACAACACACCGTTCAGCTATCGCCACGACTGGAAAAACAGCTTCACCTGGCCGCGCAATCCGTCCGCGTCCTCGGGCACCATCTCACCGGAGATGCTCTCCGCCATCCGCGACGCCAGCACCTGGATTCGCAGCACCGTCGGCGAGTCCGCCGGAGACGTCGCCCGCCTCGACGTGCCGCCCGAGGACGTCACCACCACCAGTTGGGAAGCGCTCGGCGAATACGCCCAGGCTCAGCGCCTCGCATCGCGCGGAGACCAGCAGGCTGCGGTCCTTGCACTGCGCAACGCGGTCCGCCTCGACCCCGGCTTCGCTCTCGCGTACGCCCGCCTCGGTGATATCCTCGTCGCCATTCAGCAGCCGGAGGAGGGAATTGCGGCGTACCTCAAGGCGCTCGACAGCGGTTCCGGCCGCCGTCTCTCCCGCCGTGAGCGCGACCGCATCAAGGCCATGTACGCCATCGATACCGGCGACTACGAAGGTGCGGATTTAGCCCTCCGCGACTCGATTTCGTTCTATGAGGACGACCCACTTTCGTGGGCCTATCGCGTCAATCCCCTCAAAATGCTCGGCCGTCCGGAAGAGGCCATCGTCGCCTTGCAAAAGGTCCTCGCCATCAACCCCCGCAGCGAGTTCGGGCTGGGCGAAACGGCGAACACCCTCATGTTCATGGGCAAGCTCGATCAGGCCGAGCAGGCCATTGCGCAAGTCCGCGCCGCAGGCTATACCGACCTGGCGTCGAATCTCGAGGTACAGCTGCGCTTCCTTCAAGGCCGCCTGCCCGAAGCCGAAGCCGCCGCTCATGCGCTCGCCTCCGCCAGGTCCGCCGATCTCCGCCTCAAGAGCCTGCCTCTGCTGGCCCGCCTCAGTGCAGAGCGGGGTGCGTTTGCGCCAGCCCTCGCGTACCTTGACCAGGCGATCGGTACTCCTGATGTTCGCTCCCGTACCGGCTTTCTTTCCAAACTGCTGCTGGACCGTGCCACGCTCCGCAGCCGCCTCATCGCCGGCGGGCAGCTCGACTTCGTCGCCATGCGCGCCGATCTTGCCGAAGCCATGTCGTTGAGTCCAAGTCCACCGAACCGCATCGCTGCCTCCGCGATTCTGGGTCAGGCAATCCCCGAGGCCCCTTCGCCATCCCGCAAAACCCTGCTCCTCGCTCTCGATGAGCTTTCCCACCAGCCAGCAGGCCCGGCCGGCATCGCATCCGATCTCGCCAACCTTCGCGTGCAGGGTGAAGTTCGGCTCGCCGCCGGCGATGCGCAGGCCGCGTTGGCGTTGTTCCGCAAGGCAGCGGCGCTGGACGCCCCGGCTGGCAGCCGCGACTACCTCGCCAGAGCCATCACAGCAGCAGCAGCGCGCGAGAAAGACCCCGCCGCCGTTCGCCAGCTGCAGGAACAGGCTCTCGACGCCTACGCCACCATTGCCCTCAAACCCGGCTTCGTCTGGCACGATCCTCTCAGCTATCCGCCCGGATTCTTTGCGGATCAACTCCAGGAATTCGTACATCTCGGCGCTGAGGTACACTCTTCCCGACCCCAATTCACAGCCGCGCGTACCGAACTGCAGCGCCTGCGCGGGAGTTCCGCAATTGCGGCACAGAAAAGATAGGAACAGCATCTCTCATTCAGGTGCGGTGTTTTGCTCTCAGGACTGAAGTTAGAACCAGCCAAGGCCTCTCAGGGCTGAAAGCCCGTTACATACCAGCCTAGGCCGAAGGCCCAGGTAGAAAACCATAAGCGTTACGAGCGCTGAAGGCGCGACACATAGACTAAGCACCACTCTGAAGAGAAATCCTTCAGGCACTCGGGCCCCTAAAATTCTGCTTTCCAAGGAGTTCTAACGTGCCCCTGACCCAAGCGCAAAAGGAAACGCTCTTCGTCTGGACCATTCTTACCGCCAACCGCTTCGAGATGGACATGAACGGCGGAAAAGCATTGAAGAAGGAGCTGAAGAAATTGCACATCGATGCCGCGCCCCTGCTGCTGGCGGCAAGCACCACCCACCTCAATCACTTCATCGCCATCCGTAACCTGTTCCGCGACGCCGGCTTCACCGTAGCCTCCGGCCCTGCGCCGGCCAAGGCCGCACCTGCCAAAGCTACTGCCACAAAAGCTACTGCCGCCAAATCTGCCGCCGCAAAAACTGCGCGCGCCCAAGGTCCGGCAGGACTGGCCCTGGACGCCGCCGCCGCTCCCACCGATGGAGGCACCGGATGGAGTGGCAATGGCAGTCACCCCTCCCTCGAAGAGCTGACTCCGCTCTTCCAGCTTTCCTGATCAGCGCTGCTTCACGGAGGCAAACAAATGGTTAGGCTTCGCACATTGTCGCTCGTCGCGGTCGCATCGCTGGCGGCTCTGGCTGTGTCCTTCGCTGTCGCAAACCCGCAGCCCGGAATCTGCGCGGACAACACCGACACGCTGTGCTCGATCGAACCTCCGGTCCTCACCAAACAGGCCGCCCTTACCGACTTCGGCTGGACGCTCATCGGCAAGCTGGCCGGCCATGGCGACTCCACCGACCCCGACTTCGTCGCTCCCGACTGGGAACATGATGCCACCAAGTGCGACGTACACCTCGTCTTCAGTACCTGCGTCCGGGCGTCGAAGCGCAAGGCCGACCCGCAGCCCGGCATCGAGGCCGACCACCTCGTCGCCAGCCTCAATCAGGCCGTCCAATCGGGCCAGCTCAACCCTGCCACAACCTCCCGCAAGAGCGTCCAGCCACAAGTCGCCTCCGTCCTCTACAACCGCATCGCTGCGGACGCACTCCAGCAGCGGCTCGCCAGCTTTCCCACGAGTGGCGCAGTCCAGCAACTTCCCGCAGGCTCCATGATCGTCAAGCCCATCTGGGCGCTGGTCTCCAGGGATCAGGACCAGACCCTCTTCGTCACCAAAACCACCCCCGCCTCCGAGCGCATCTGGAAAGCCGCCAACACCCACTTCCCGTACCCGGTCGCCGAAGACAAACGCTTCTTCGAACCCATCGCCCTTTCCACCGCCCGCGCTGACAGGAAACCCTGCGACATCTCACCCACAGGTCTCCCCTCCGTCATCACCGGCCAATGCGTTCACCTCTACCGCCACATCGTCCGCCCCACTTCCAACGAAGAGTCCAGCGACTTCATGTTCCGCTGCCAGCCTTCCTGCACCACCGTGCTCGTCGGCCTGCAGCTCATGGTCCGCACCGAGACGGCCAAAGACTGGGTATGGATCGGCATGTGGTACACCGGACGCGACAACGGCCGCCTCCCCGCGCCCTGGAAGTACTACACCATCGACGTCACCAACACGCCCCGCGGCGCGCTCGTCGCCGGCAAGCCCAACATCGTCTTCAACCCCTACCTCGAAGGCGTGACGGCCAACGGCAACGGCGCCATGGCCAACTGCCAGAACTGCCACAGCTACGCCGCACACGACACCTCCGCCCACACCATGATGTTGCAGGGCCTCGATGCGCAGCACGGCGACCGCATCATCACCAGGGCAACAATCGGCCCCAAAGACTTCCCGCCCTTCGACCCCCAGCATCCCGGCGACTACCTCGACCACGCCGTCCAGACCGACTTCATCTGGAGCCTCGCCGGCAAGGAACTACCCCCGCAATAGAAAGTTCACAAAAGCTCCGCACCTCTTCCGTACTATCAAGCCATGAAGCCCCCCCAGCGCAAGCTGCTGACGACTCTCCTGCTCCTCTCCGCAACGCTCGAAGCCCTGCACGCCCAGGCTCCCGCCCCGCCAGTCGACCTTGCCCCACCCGCCAGCGCCATCACGCGCAAGTGGACGCTTGACCCCGCCAAAGAACCCGCACTCTCGCCGCCGGACAAGATCGCGCTCCTCCGTCAGAAGGTCAAATACGTCTTCGTCCTCTTCCAGGAAAACCGCTCCTTCGACTTCTACTTCGGCACCTACCCCGGCGCCGACGGCCTCTTCTCCCGCCCCGCCGCCGAAACCCCCGGCTTCACCCAGCCCATCGTCAACGTCGACGGCACAATCGGCACCATCTCCGCCTTCAAAATGCCCTGGACCGTCACCGACATCCACGGCAAAACCGTCCCGCTCTACCCCACCGACATCGCCTCAGTCGACCACAGCCATCTCGGCACCGCCGCCAAACTCAACCTCGACAAAGATGCCGTAGCCCGCAACGACCGCTACGCTCTCACCGAGGAGCGTGTCACCCTCGCCAGCGGCAAGCCCTCCCGCCTCCCCACGCTCGAGCGCAAGCAATTCGGCGAGCTCGTCATGGCCCACGTCGACTGCGACATCGCCCCCTTCCTCTGGCAATATGCCGACCGCTTCACCCTCTTCGACCACTTCTTCGACACCGTCATCGGCCCCTCCGGCCCCAACGCCATCGCCATGATCGCCGGCCAGTCCGGACAGACAGAATGGATGCTCCACCCCGAAAGCGCGACTGGCCTCAGCGGCACCGCGCTGCCCCTGGTCTCGAACCCGCACCCCTTCTACAGCCTTCCGCTCGACGCCGCCGGCCTGCCCGCCAAACCCACCGTCAACCCCGAGGCAATCCACGCCTCCAACATGACCTTCGCCTCGCTCCCCCTCTCCTTCATGGGCGATGCGATCGAGAAAACCACCGCCGCCGATTACAACCCCGCCTTCGACCTCCTCGACGTCAAGGAAGACATCCACAAGATCGCCGGCCACGGCGTCGCGCCTATTAACTGGGGCTGGTATCAGCAGGGCTACAACCACGAGCCGACCGACCCCATCGGCGTCGCCTCGCACAAAAATTACGTCGTCCACCACAACGGTCCGCAGTACTTCGGTTACATCGCCGACAACCCGCTCGCCAGCGCCCACATGCATGGCCTCGGAGACTTCTTCTCGGACGTCGCCGCCCGCCGCCTGCCCACCTCAGGCGTCTTCTACGTCCGCGGCGGCAGCGGCAACATCCAGGGCTTCGCGCCCGCCGTCCCCACCCCCAGCGTCGCCGCGCTCTTCGCCGGCAACGACGACCACCCCGGCTACTCCGACTCCGCCATCAGCGAAGCCCTGCTCGCCCAGGAGATCAACGCCATCGCCCAAAGCCCCTACTGGAAAGACAGCGCCATACTCATCGCCTACGACGAGACCGACGGCCTCTACGACCACGCCCAGCCCGTCATCCGCTCCCACACGCCCACCGGCGGGCCGCTCAACCAGGGTCCGCGCATCCCGTTCCTGCTGATCTCGCCCTACGGCCGCGCGCACGCCATCTCGCACGAGCCCACCGAGCACAGCTCCATCATCCGTTTCGTCGACCAGCTCTTCAACCTCATCCCGCTCGCCGATCTGCCCGACGAAGAAAAGGCCCGCGAGATCGGCCGCCGCACGTTCCACCAGAACGACCTTGGCCCCGCCGACGACAAGGTCCCAGGCGTCGGCGACCTGCTCTCCGGCTTCGACAACGCCCGCCTGCTCGGCAAAAAGAAGCCCCTGCCCGCCTCCTACGCAGAAATCCCTGCCAGCATGATCTCTACCTTCCCCCACATGGCTGGACGCGGCTGCAGCGCGCTCCACATCGTCCCCACCGACACCGGCAAACCAAACCCCATCCCCGACGACTTCAACCCCCGCCCCACCGTCTCGCCCGGCAACCCCCGCTCCGGTACCTGGATCCCCTGACCTCGAGCGATCACTTCGTTTGTCATCCCGTAGGGCCTCCGCGTTTGCCTTTGCCGTTGCTTTTTCTCGTCTCCGTACCTAGCGTCCTCCGCGTTAGCCGTTGCTGTTACAGTCGATCCTCGCAAGCCACCATGCCGAAGCCCCTCCTCCTCCTCGCCCTCTCCTGCCTCACCCTCCTCGCACACGCCCAGACCCTCGCCCACATCCGCCAATCACAAACCCTGCGCTGCGGCATCGACCGCAGCGAAGCCGAGTTCTCCACCACCGACGAGCATGGCCCCCGTCTCGCCTTCGACCAGGCCATCTGCAAAGCTGTCGCCGTCGCCATTCTCGGCCCCTCCGCGAAGGTCCAAGCCCAGACCTTCCCTGACGACCAGACCGCCCTCACCGCCCTCCGCGCCGGCAGCGTCGATCTCATCCCGACTATCAGCGCCGATCTCACCCACGCGACACTCCCCGGCATCACCCTCTCGCGCCCCATCCTTTACGACGGCCAGGCCCTCATGGTGCCACTCTCCGCCCACATCACCACCCCCGCCGCTCTCTCCCACAAAACCGTCTGCTTCCTCGATGGCACCGAAGGCTCCGACGCCCTCCGCGCCTGGTTTCGAACCCACACCACCGACATGTGGCCCTACCCGTTCCAGGAGCAGGGCGAAATGGAAGCCGCCTTCGTCACCGGCAACTGCGCCGCGCTCGCCGGAGACCTCACCCGCCTGGCCGTGACACGCCTCTCTTTCGGCCCCACGGCCACGGATTACGCCTTCCTCCCCGGCCTCCTCAGCAAAGACCCTCTCGCCGCTGCGACGCTCTCCTCCGACCCGGCCTTGACCCGCATCGTTGCCTGGACCCTCGAAGTCCTCATCCAGGCCGAAGAAAGCGGCCTCACCTCCACCAATGCCGCGCAACTCGCCTCCCGCAAAGACCCCATCGTCCAACGCCTGCTCGGCTTCACCCGCGAGCTCGGTCCGCCCCTCGGCCTCGATCCCGCGTGGGCGGCACACGTTGTCGAAACTGCAGGCAACTACGGCGAACTCTTCGAGCGCACGCTCGGCAACCGCTCCCCCTTCCTCCTGCCCCGAGGCCGTAACGCTCTCTCCATCAACGGCGGCCTGCTGGAAGCCCTCCCTCTCAAATAACGTCGCGCACCGTCGGCGCAAGACCAGAGAAGCGGCGATAATTCGGAGTCGGTAAAACCGCCGTTACACCGGCTGCGGAAACTCACAAACGCTGGGTCACGGCTTCAGCCGCACCAGCCGCACCAGCCGCACCAGCCGCACCAGAGAGCAAGAGGGAAAGACACGCATGTCGCAGCCGAAATACATCCTGGCGCTCGACCAGGGCACCACCAGCTCCCGCGCCATGGTCATCGATGCCAACGGCGAAGTTCTCTCCATCGCCTCGCGCCCCTTTCCGCAAATCTTCCCCAAACCCGGCTGGGTCGAGCACAATCCCGTCGACATCTGGTCCACCCAGAGCGGCGTCGCCACCGAGGTCCTCGCCTCCGCCGACCTCACCGAGCAGAGCATCGCCGCCATAGGCATCACCAACCAGCGCGAAACCACCATCGTCTGGGATCGCGAAACAGGCGACCCCGTCTACAACGCCATCGTCTGGCAGGACCGCCGCACCGCCGAGTTCTGCGACCGGCTCCGCGCCGACGGCCACGCCCCCATGATCCAGGCCAAAACCGGTCTGCTGCCCGACGCCTACTTCTCGGCCAGCAAGGTCAACTGGATCCTCGCCAACGTCGATGGCGCGCGAGCCCGCGCCGAAGCCGGCAAGCTGGCCTTCGGAACCGTCGACAGCTGGCTCATCTGGAAGCTCACCCAGGGCCAGACCCACGTCACCGACGCCACCAACGCCTCCCGCACCATGCTGTTCAACATCCACACCCTCCTCTGGGACGACGAGCTCCTCACCCTCTTCGACATTCCGCGCGCCATGCTGCCGGAGGTTGTCGCATCGAGCGGCCAGTGCGCCGTCACCAGCGGCCTCTTCGCCGGCATCCCTATCGCTGGCATCGCGGGCGACCAGCAGTCCGCGCTCTTCGGCCAGATGTGCGTTACGCCCGGCATGGCGAAATGCACCTTCGGCACCGGCGCTTTCATGCTGCTGCACACCGGCGATCAACCCATGGCCTCCAGCCACCAGCTCCTCACCACCATCGCCTGGAAGATCGGCGACCGCGTCGAATACGCGCTCGAAGGCAGCATGTTGATGGCCGGGGCCGTCGTGCAGTGGCTCCGCGACGAACTCCAGATCATTCGCACCTCTGCCGAAATCGAAGAACTCGCCGCCTCGGTCCCTTCGAGCAACGGGGTCACCCTGGTGCCAGCCTTCGCCGGTCTCGGCGCGCCGCACTGGGACCAGTACGCGCGCGGAGCCATGGTCGGCCTTACCCGTGGGACCAACCGCGCCCATATCGCTAGGGCAGCGCTCGAGGGCATCGCGCTCCAGGTCAAGGACGTGCTCGAAGCCATGCAGGCCGACTCCGGCCGTCCTCTCGCTCAGCTCCGCGTCGACGGCGGTGCCTCGGCCAACAACCTGCTCATGCAGATTCAGGCCGACGTGCTGGGCATAGACGTCGTCCGCCCCAGGAACGCCGAAACCACCGTCCTGGGCGCAGCCTATCTCGCCGGTCTGGCGGTCGGCTACTGGCCCCACCGCGAAGCCATCGCCAGCCAATGGCAGATCGACCGCATCTTCTCGCCAGCCATTGACGCCCCCGCCCGCGAAGCCGTCCTCCGCACCTGGCGCCGTGCCCTCGACCGCGCCCGAAACTGGGAAGAGGCAAACTAACTCGTCAACCTCCGCAAAGCCGACGACCTGCTTTTCGCCCTTAGTACTGGAGTACTGGAGTACTGGAGTACCGGAGTCCGGAGTACCGGAGTACTGGAGTACCGGACTAGCAACGGGCCTGACCCCGCCGTAAAGCACTGGCAAGGGCCTTGTCTGAGCCGCTCGAACAAATTTGCCACAAGGAGCAACGTACGCATGATCGACCTGTCCCCCGTCATCGGAGAATTCGTAGGCACCTTCGTCCTCATCGTCCTTGGGAATGGAGTGGTGGCCGGCGTCCTGCTGAACAAATCAAAAGCTCAAAACGCCGGTTGGATCTCCATCACCGCCGGCTGGGGACTGGCCGTTTTCGCAGGCGTCGCCGTCTCGGCGGCCCTCGGTGACGCGGACTCTCACCTGAACCCCGCCTTCACGGTCGCCTCCGTCATCATGACCGGCAACCCCATCCGCCTCGCGACCTACATCCCTGCGCAACTTCTGGGGGCATTCCTTGGAGCGGCCGTCGTCTGGCTGCACTACAAACCGCACTGGGCCGTTACGCCCGACGCCGATGCCAAGTTCGGCTGCTTCGCTACCGCGCCCGCCATCCGCAAGCCCCTCTGGAACTTCTTCAGCGAGGTCGTCGGAACGTTCGTCCTGGTGCTCGTGGCCACCGCGCTCTTCTCGAAGCGGGTCTCGCCCGGCGGCCTCGCTCCCGGCCTCGGCCCCGTCCTGGTCGGCGCTCTGGTCTGGAGCATCGGCCTCTCCCTCGGAGGCTCCACAGGCTACGCCATCAACCCCGCCCGCGACCTCGGCCCCCGCATCGCCCACGCCCTCCTACCCATCGCCTCGAAGCGAGACTCCGACTGGGCCTACGCCTGGGTCCCAGTCCTCGGCCCCATCGTAGGCGCCGCCCTGGCCGCAGGCACCGTGATCCTGTTCGGCATGATCTAGTTCTTGTTTGTCTAATTTTGCTTGTCTAGTTTTGCTTGTCTAGTTTTGCTTGTCTAATTTTGCTTGTCATTCCCGAAGAGAATCTGCGGTTGCCGTTGCTCTCGCCTTTTTGATTGTCATTCCCGAAGGGAATCTGCCGTTGCGGTTGCGGTTGCGGTTGCGGTTGCGGTTGCCGTTGCCCTTACTCTTTATCCGTCATCCCCAAAAGCAATCCGCGTCCGCCCTTGCTTCAAGGGCCGAAGGCCCAGGTTCCAATCCAACCCAATCCAAGGGCTGAAAGCCCGACGCATAACTCCGACACAACCGCCCTACGGCTTCCCCCGCAATCCCACCGGCACGTACTCGGTCGACAACATCCTCGGCGCCTCCGTCAAATAAAACGTCTGAATCGCCGTAAACTGCTCTTCCACCAGCACCAGCGTCCGGAAATCAAAACTCTGCACATCGCTCCGCGCCTCCATATGATTGCGCATGATCGCCCCGCACAGCACATCCACAAACACCTGCGCCGACACCGTATGATTCGGCTCGATCGGCGGCGTACTCAACGCCGCCGCTTCGCGGGGCAACACCACATCCGGATGGATCTTCGTCTCAATGTTGAACATCACCCGTTCCCCAGCCCTGGCGCGCGCCACCGCATCGGGATGCGACTTACCCGCCCCGCTTCCGTAATACGCCGCATAGAACACCGCAAAACGGAACATCTGCTCCACATACGTCGGCACATACGGGCTGATCAGCTTTTCCTGCTTCGCAAACGCCACCGCCACGGGCGACAGAGCGAGATCGTTCTTCTGCTCCGCCCCGAAGTGCAGCTTGTCGCAGATCAGCGTCTTCTGCACCTCGATACTCGACACGTCGCTCAGATAAATCCTGTTCTCCATCGTGTAAGGCTTGCCGTCCGCCCGGCGGCACGCCTGCGGGTTATAAAACTGGTCATGCCAGATCAGCGACACATGGTCCGTGCTCACCCCGGTATCTGTCTCGATCACGTCGATCCGATTGTCCAGCCCCGCCTCGAACGCCGGCAGCGTATTCTCCGGCCGCAGCCCCCGCCCGCCGCGGTGTCCCTGCACCTTGAAGTCCTTTAGCCTCGCCGCTGCCTCCGCCGACCCGCCCCGTTCTTCCGCCAGCACCTTCTGCACCAGGTCCGGACGATCGGAAATGATGCCATCCACCCCACTCCGGATCACCGCACGAATCTTGTCTGGCTCATTGGTCGTCCACGGCACCACTGCAAATCCCGCAGCCTGCATCTGCGCCACCGGCACCAGCCCCCGCAGCACCGTCACATCCACCGGCGACAGAGCCGGCCGATACAAGCCCTTGTGTTCCGCCGCATGAGCCCCAGCCCGCTGCATGAGCTGCAGATACGGATTGCTGGACGCCGGATTATCTTGCGCGCCGCTCGTCAATCCACCCACCATCATCCCCGCCACCAAAAACCGACCCACACTCATCCACATAACACTCCCTTGACAAACCCCTGCAGTATGCCCGAAACCTCTTACGCCTGCGTCAATCACGCGCCGCTGCATCGCGCTATCCTAATCATGATCCAAAAAATGCCCGCGGAACACTCCTGAAACTCAATCCGTCCCGCTAAAGTCTCTATCAAGGCACCAAAAGTCCGGAGCACAAACAAACATGTGGATCGTCAAAGTCGCGCTGGACCGCCCCTACACGTTCATCGTGCTGGCCATCCTGATCCTCATCGCCGCCCCCGTCGTCATCGAACGCACGCCCACCGACATCTTCCCCAACATCAATATCCCCGTCATCTCCATCTCCTGGATGTACCAGGGCCTCAATCCGGAAGAGCTCGAAGGCCGCGTCACCACACCGTATGAAAAAGTCCTCACCACCCTCGTCGACAACATCGAGCACATCGAATCCACCACCATCACCGGCCAGTCGATCATCAAGGTTTACCTCCAGCCCGGCGCGTCCCTCGGTACCGCCAACGCCCAGGTGGCCGCCGCTTCCCAAAGCATTCTCCGCCAGCTCCCCCAGGGCATCCTGCCCCCGCTGATCATCAACTTCTCCGCCTCCAGCGTCCCCATCCTGCAGCTCGGCCTCTCCGGCGCCGGCCTCTCCGAGCAGCAGCTCAACGACTTCGGCCAGAACCTCATCCGGCCCCAGCTCGTCACCACTCCAGGCGTCGTCGTCCCTTACCCCTACGGCGGACGCCAGCGTTCGGTGCTGATCAATCTGGACCCCTCGCTCCTCCAGGCCAAGGGTCTCTCCCCGGTAGACGTCCTCGACGCACTCTCCCGCCAGAACGTCGTCCAACCCGGAGGCACAGCCAAGATCGGTGCCGCCGAGTACGACGTCCGCCTCAACAGCTCACCGCCCACAGTCGAAGGCCTCGGCCTGCTCCCGATCAAGCAGATCGGCCGCTCCACCGTCTACGTCCACGACGTCGCCAACGTCTCCGACGGCGCCACGCCTCAGACCAACATCGTTCGCCAGGACGGTCGTCGCGGCGTCCTCATCAGCGTCCTCAAATCCGGCTCCGCTTCCACGCTCGACGTCGTCAAGGGCACCTTCGCCCGCCTTCCTCACATCCAGGAAGCTCTGCCCGCCGCGCTCAGAATCAAGCCCATCGGCGATCAGTCCGTCTTCGTCCGCGGCTCCATCAACGGCGTCGTTCGCGAAGCCATCATCGCAGCCACGCTTACCGGCTTGATGATCCTGCTCTTCCTCGGCTCCTGGCGCTCCACCATCATCATCGCCGTCTCCATTCCGCTTTCGATCCTCTCCTCCATCATCGTCCTCGGCCTCATCGGTGAAACCATCAACATCATGACCCTCGGCGGCCTCGCGCTCGCCGTCGGCATCCTCGTCGACGACGCCACCGTCACCATCGAAAACATCGAGCGCTACCTCGAAGAAGGCCGCCCCCTCCGCGACTCCATCCTCGAGGGCGCAGCCCAGATCTCCGTCCCCGCACTCGTCTCCACCCTCTGCATCTGCATCGTCTTCCTGCCGATGTTCTTCCTCTCCGGCGTCTCCCGCTATCTCTTCGTTCCTCTGGCCGAGTCGGTCGTCTTCGCCATGCTCGCGTCCTACATCCTTTCCCGCACCCTCGTGCCCACCCTCGCAATGTACCTGCTCCACGCCCACGACCACCGCGTCACCCCTTCGCGCAACCTGCTCGCCCGCTTCCAGCGCGGCTTCGAGCTATTCTTCGAGAGCACCCGCCGCACCTATCAATCCTTGCTCGAACGTCTTGTCGCCGCGCGCCGCCTCTTTATCCCCCTCTTCCTGCTCGGCTGCGTCGCCACCCTCGCGCTCATACCCTTCCTCGGCCAGAACTTCTTCCCGTCCACTGACAACGGCGCCTTCATCCTCCACGTTCGCGCCAAGACCGGCACCCGCATTGAAGAAACCGCGCGCCTCTGCGACCTCGTCGAAGGCACCATCCGCCAGACCGTCCCCTCCGCGCAGATGGACAACATCCTCGACAACATCGGTCTGCCCTACTCCTCCATCAACTTCCAGCACGCCACCAGCGGCCTCTTCGGGGCCGGCGACGCCGACATCCTCGTTTCGCTCAAGCAGGACCACGCACCCACCGCCGACCTCATTCGCACTCTCCGCCAGCGCCTCCCCCGCGACTACCCCGGCGTCATCTTCTACTTCCTGCCTTCCGACATCACCACCCAGATCCTTAACTTCGGCCTGCCATCCCCCATCGACGTGCAAATCGACGGCAGCGACGACGCCGGCAATCGCAAAGTGGCCGGACGCATCCTGCAGGAGCTGCGCCAGGTCCCCGGCCTCACCGACCTGCGCCTCCAGCAGCCCAACGACTACCCCGTCCTCAACGTCGAAGTGGACCGCACCAAGGCCTCGCAGGGCGGTTACTCGCAGCGCGACGCAGGCTCGTCCGTGCTCAACATCCTTTCCGGCTCCTCGCAGTTGACTCCCGCCTTCTATCTCAACCCGAAGAACGGCGTGAACTATCCCATCGTTGTTCGCGCTCCCCAATACGAAACCCAGTCGCTGCAGGATCTCCAGAACATCCCGCTCACCGCACCCGGCGCGAAGTCCCCCGAGATTCTCGCCGACATGGCCGGCTTCTCGCGCTCCATGGAACTTCCCATCGTCTCCCACTACAACATCCGCCGCACGCTCGACCTCTACGCCAACGTGCAGGACCGTGACCTCGGTGCCGTCGCTCGCGATATGCAGAAGATCATCGACCGCAACGCAGGTTCGCTCACCAAAGGAAACTTCATCCATGTCCGCGGCCAGGTGGATACCATGCGCAGCTCCTACACCGCGCTGCTCTTTGGCCTCGCCTTCTCGATCGTGCTCGTCTACCTGCTCATCGTCGTCAACTTCCAGTCCTGGCTCGATCCCTTCATCATCATCACCGCGCTGCCCGCCGCCATCTCCGGCATCGTGCTCTTTCTGTTCCTCACCCGAACGACGCTCTCAGTCCCCGCACTCATGGGAGCCATCATGTGCATGGGCGTCGCCACCGCCAACTCCATCCTCGTCGTCTCGTTCGCCAAAGACCGGCTCGCCGAAACCGGCGACGCCATCCGCTCCGCGATCGAAGCCGGTGCCACCCGCTTCCGCCCCGTCGCCATGACCGCCCTCGCAATGATCATCGGCATGATCCCGATGGCCCTCGGCGCCGGCGAAGGCGGCGAGCAGAACGCCCCGCTCGGCCGCGCCGTCATCGGCGGCCTCAGCCTCGCAACCATCGCCACCCTCATCTTCGTCCCCGCGGTCTTCGCCCTGCTCCACGGCCGCACCCGCGGAAGAACTGCTTTACCCGAATAGTACTTATGCTGTTTTTCTTCCCGTTGTCATTCCCGCAGGGAATCTGAGTTTGCCGTTGCCGTTGCCGTTGCCGTTGCCGTTGCCGTTGCCGTCGCTGTTGCTGTTGCCTTTTTATTTGTCATTCCCGCAGGGAATCTGTGTTTGCCGTTGTTGTTGCTCTTTGTTTGTCATTACCGAAGGGAATCTGCGTCCGCCCCACACTTGCCGCTGCTCCAAGGGCCAAAGGCCCGCAACATACCAGCCTAGGCCGAAGGCCTAGGTTCAGTAGCAAAAAGAAATCCGAGGGCTGAAGGCCCGACACATACCCCGCGCACAAACCTTCACAAACGCGCGATCACATCCACCCCGGAGCACCCAATGCCAACCAACACCGACCTGACCGAACCCTCCACCGAATACGCCGCCCCACCCGCATACTCCGGCACCGCCACTTCCGGCCCCCGCGCCGCCGAAGCCCCGCGCCGTGCCGTACCCGCTGGCGTCTGGATAGGTGTCGCCATCGTCGCGCTCCTGCTGGTCGCCGCAATCATCTACGGCATCGTCTCGCGTGCTGCGGCCCATGACCGGCTCGTCGAATCGACCAACGCCAGCGCCGTGCTCACGGTCCTCACCGTCCATCCCGCCGTCACCGGCACCGCGTCCGAAATCGCCCTTCCCGGCAACACCCAGGCCTACAACGACACGCCCATCTACGCCCGCACCAGCGGCTATCTCAAGCAGTGGTTCTTCGATATCGGCGCGCAGGTCCGCCAGGGCCAGCTCATGGCCATCATTGAAACCCCCGAAGTCGACCAGCAACTCCAGGTCGCCGAAGCCAATCTCAAAAGTGCCCAGGCCGATCTTGGCCTCGCCAACACCACCTCCGCTCGCTACCAGGCTCTGCTCAAAAGCGACTCCGTCTCGCAGCAGGAAACCGACGTCGCCATCGGTGGCGCCGCCGCCAAACAGGCCGCCGTCGACGCCGCCCAGGCCAACGTGCGCCGCCTCGCCCAGCTCCAGTCCTTCGAGCGCGTCTACGCTCCCTTCTCGGGCGTAGTCACCGTGCGCAATACAGACATCGGCGCCCTCATCGACGCGGGCTCCTCCGCCGCCCCCAAGGAACTCTTCCGCATCGCCTCCGTCAACAAGCTGCGCGTCTTCGTCGCCGTGCCCGAAACCTACGCGCCCGCCATCCGCAACGGCGACATCGCCACCCTCACCCTCGACGAGTATCCCGGCCAGAAGTTCACCGGCAACATCGCCCGCAACTCCAGCGCCATCGATCCCACGTCCCGCACCCTCAATGTCGAAGTCGACGTGGACAACGCCGCCGGCAAACTTCTGCCCGGCGCCTACATCTTCGTGCACTTCAGACTTCCGCAGGACGTCCGCCTTCTCTCGGTTCCCGCCAACACCCTGCTCTTCCGCGCCGAAGGCACCCGCGTCGCAGTCGTCCGCAACGGCCATGTCCATCTCCAGCCGGTCGTCATCGGCAAAGACAACGGCAACATGCTCGAAATCGCTACCGGCGTCACAGCCGGCGATTCCGTCATCATCGACCCCTCCGACTCCATCGTGGAAGGCCAGCCCGTCAATCTCGCCACCCCCAACGGAGCCAGCCGATGACGCCACCCCTGTTTCACCGGAGTAGCAGCGGACTCCAGCCCGCGCTAAACCACCCCAACACTGGGGTGCCCCGTTCATCGTGGTTTTATCGCGATGGGCGGGATCCACAGCTTTCAAAGTTGTCATCCTTACTCGCAAACATGTCATCCTCACTCGCAAAATTGTCATCCTCCACCAAAGGCGGAGAACCCGTTTTCCGCTCGTACCACCCCAACAATGGGGTGCCCCGTTCATCGTGGCTTTATCGCGATGGGCGGGATCCACGGCTTTCAAACCTGTCATCCTTATTGACAAACCTGTCATCCTCCACCAAAGGCGGAGGACCCGTTTTCCGCTCGTACCACCCCAACCACGGGGTGCCCCGTTCATCGTGGTTTTATCGCGATGGGCGGGATCCACGGCTTTCAAAGGTGTCATCCTTACTCGCAAACCTGTCACCCTCCGCCAAAGGCGGAGAACCCGTTTTCCGCTCGTACCACCCCAACAATGGGGTGCCCCGTTCATCGTGGCTTTATCGCGATGGGCGGGATCCACAGCTTTCAAACCTGTCATCCTCCGCCAAAGGCGGAGAACCCGTTTTCCGCTCGTACCACCCCAACAATGGGGTGCCCCGTTCATCGTGGCTTTATCGCGATGGGCGGGATCCACGGCTTTCAAACCTGTCATCCTCGCTCGCAAAAGTGTCATCCTCCACCAAAGGCGGAGGACCCGTTTTCCGCTCGTACCACCCCAACAATGGGGTGCCCCGTTCATCGTGGCTTTATCGCGATGGGCGGGATCCAAGGACCTCCCGCTCCGCCCATATCAAATCCACCTTGGCCACCCTCCTCGCTACCGCAGCCCTCACCGGCTGCATGGTCGGTCCGCGCTACAAAGCCCCCACCGCGCCCACGCCGCCGGCCTTCAAAGAAGCCCCTGACGCCTTCAAGGAAACCGCCGACTGGCACGTCGCCACACCCGCCGACGAGATCCCCCGCGGTGCCTGGTGGACCGTCTTCCACGATTCCGGCCTCGATGTACTCGAACCGCAGGTCGAAACTGCCAACCAGGACCTCAAAGCCGCCGACGCCAACCTGCGCGCCGCCCGCGCCAGCATTCGCGTCCGCAACGCCAGCCGTTTCCCCACGGTCGGCGCCAGCCCCTCGATCGGTGGCGAGCGCCTCTCCGCAAACCGCCCCTACTTCAACGCCGCCAACGCCAACAACGGCGTCGCTGATCTTAGCCTCCCGCTGCAGCTCAACTATGAAGTCGACCTCTGGGGCCGCATCCGCCGCAACATCGCCGCCGCCCGCGAGGAGGCCCAGGCTACCGCGGCCGACCGCCAGAATGTTCTGCTCTCCCTCCAGGCCGAGCTCGCCTTCGACTACTTCCAACTCCGCGCCGCCGACGCCGAGCAAAAGCTCCTGAACGACACAGTCGCGCAATATGAGAACGCCCTCCGCGTCACCAACAATCGCTTCACCGGCGGCATCGCGCCGAAATCCGACGTTACGCAGGCCCAGACGCAACTCCAGGCCGCCAGGGTGCAAGCCTCTGACGTAGCCTCCCAGCGTGCGCAGTTCGAGCACGCCATCGCCACCCTCATCGGCCAGCCGCCCTCAGCGCTTTCGCTGCCACCTTCGCCCCTCGATCTAACCCCGCCCACCATCCCGCCAGGCCTGCCCGCAACGCTTCTCGAGCGCCGTCCCGACATCGCCGCCGAGGAGCGCCGCACCGCCGTAGCCAACGAGCAGATCGGCATCGCCCGCGCCGCCTACTTCCCGTCGCTTGTCCTCAGCGGCGCGGCCGGTTTTGAGAGCACATCGCTCGTCAACCTCTTCAACCCGTCCAGCTTCGTCTACGCGCTCGGCCCGGCCCTTGGCCAGACCTTCTTCGACGGCGGCCGCCGCCGCGGCCTCTCCGACCAGGCCCTCGCCGGCTACGACCGCACGGTCGCCAACTACCGGCAGACCGTCCTTACGGCCTATCAACAGGTGGAAGACAGCCTCGTTTCCCTCCGCGTCCTCTCCCAGGAAGCCGAGCAGCAGCGCCAGGCCACCGCCGCCGCCCGCGAGTCGCAGCGCATCTTCAACAACCGCTACGTAGGCGGCGTCGACACCTATCTCCAGGTCATCACCGCCCAGACCACCGCACTCAACAACCAGCGCAACGACATCGATATCCTGCGCCGCCGCATGGACTCCACCGTCCTGCTCATCAAAGCCCTCGGCGGCGGCTGGGACCGTACCCAACTCCCCCCTCCGTAGAGTGCCATCTGCTTTCCTGGTTTGTCATCGTTCGCCCTCTCGTTTGTCATCGTTCGCCCTCACGTTTGTCATCCTTCGCTGTTTTTGTTTGTCATCCTTCGCGAAGCGGAGGATCTGCGTTTCGCTGTTTCACCGGTAGCAGCGGCCTTCAGCCTGCGGTACATGGGCGCGACGAACGTGGGGCTTCAGCCTGCGGTACGTGGGCGCGACGAACGTTGGCCTTCAGCCTGCGGTACATGGGCGCGACGAACGTGGGGCTTTAGCCCTGGCGGCATCGCCACGGTGCCATCTGAAACGGGGCCCCCAAGGGCCAAAGGCCCGACAACATACCAGCCCAGGCCAAAGGCCTGGGTCAGCCACACCACGGAGCCAGAGGGCTGAAGGCCCGAAACATAACCCATCACGACCACATTGCGATAGCATCAAACCACACATGATCACCATCGAGCCTCCGCGGAGCTCCCCTGTTCCAACCCAGCCCAAACTGTGGCTCGCCTGGGAACTTTCGCGCCCCGCGATCGCACGCTTCGCCACCAGGGCCCAGGCTGCCGTCGGCCTCCCGGGCGAAGTCCAGATCCTGCTCGCCTCGGACGCCACTCTCCGCCGTCTCAATTGCGAATACCGCAACCAGGACAAGTCCACCGACGTCCTCAGCTTCCCCGCACCCGAGGGTTTCGGGACGACGCACGCCGGCGACCTCGCCATTTCGCTTCCCACCGCCCGCCGCCAGGCCGCCGCGCACGGCCACACCCTCGCGGACGAACTTCGGATCCTCCTCCTGCATGGTCTGCTCCACCTTGCCGGTTTCGACCATGAGACCGACGCCGGAGAAATGGCCGCCCGCGAATTCGAACTCCGCCACCGCCTCAAATTGCCGTCCACTCTGATCGATCGCGCACACGCGCCACTAAACCGTGTCTCAAAGCCACTTAAAGCCTCCAAACCCGCTCTAAAGGCCGTTCGGAAACCGGTGCTGGCATGAGCGGGATCGTCCTTCTCACGGTCGTTCTACTCCTTGCGATTCTTGCACTTGCGGCTTACGCTGACCGTATTTACTTCGAAATGGGCAAATTCCTGGCCCGCGAGTACGCCGAAAACATCGACGCCTGGGCCGAGCTCGTCGAGCCCCGCCTCCGCCTAAGTCGTGAATCCTCAGCCACTTCCGCGTCCGTTCTTCGCCAACTCGCACTCGGTACGCTGGCTTTTCTCTTCGCCATCCGCCTCCACGGCCCCCCCGCCGAAATAGCCCGCACCGCCTTCGAACTCCTCCTCCTCATCCTCCTCTTCGACCGCCTCCTCCCCCAGGTCTTCTTCACCCGCACCAGTGGCGCGTGGGTTGCCCGCATTGCGTTCGTCTTCCAAGCCCTTTTTTATCTGGTACTTCCAATCACCCTCACGCTCGGTCTCCTGCTCTCGATCGCGAGCCTGGCCGAGCCCGAAGACACCGAGGAGCCCGAACACCCCAGCGAAGCCATGGACGCCCTGCTCGAAGCAGGCGAAGAAGAAGGCATCTTCGAAGAAAGCGACCGCGAACTCGTGCGCAGCGTCGTCGAGTTCGGCGACAAGGTCGTTCGCGACGTCATGACACCCCGCCCGGAAATGTTTGCCGTCCCGGAAACCATGTCTTTGCAGGAGTTTACGGCCGAGGTGAATGCGCACGGGATGTCCCGGGTACCGGCCTTCGCGGGTACGCTCGACACCATAACCGGCATCGCGTTCGCCCGCGATCTCCTCGGCGTTACCGACACAGACGCCAGAAAACAAAGAGTATCGCAGCTCCAGCGTCCCGCCGCTTTTGTGCCTGAAACCAAGAAAGTAAACGAGTTGCTGCGTGAAATGCAGCGCGAAAAGCAGCACATGCGCATCGTGATCGACGAGTACGGCGGGGTATCCGGCCTCGTTACCATCGAAGACCTGATCGAGGCGATCGTCGGCAACATTGAAGATGAGCACGACGAACCGGAAGGCGAAGATGGCCCGGTGGACGAGGGGGATGGAACGTACGTCGTTGCAGGCAGCTTCGAGGTGAGTCGCCTGCGTGAGCTCTTCGGTGAGCAGACGCGCGCTATTGCCGAAGACGACGAGGAGGATGCAGGAGAAGACGCGGCGGGAGAAGACGAACAGACGCTCCCTCAGCTACTTACAGGTTATGAGGCGACCACGGTGGGCGGCCTGGTGAGTGAGATTGCGGGTCATATACCGTTGCCCGGGGAAGTGGTGGAAGACGGGCCGTTGCGGCTGGAGGTGGTGGCTTCCACAGACAGGTTGGTCGAGCGCGTCCGAGTAGGACTCAGCGGGGCGCCGTCGTCGAGTCCGAGCGAACCGGAGTAGGGAAGTGTCATCATAGAGCTATGGCATTGCGCACTGGATTCATCTCGATCGTCGGGCGGCCCAATGCGGGCAAGTCGACACTGCTGAACGCGCTTTTGGGGCAGAAGCTGGCGATCGTCACCCACAAGCCGCAGACCACGCGCACGCGAATCCAGGGCGTGCTCGAACTGCCGTTACGCAAGAAGTCCAAGGGCGATGCGGGACGGCCGATGGCGCAGGTTGTGCTCGTCGATACGCCCGGCGTCCACAAGCCGGAAACCCAACTCGACAAGCGCATGATGCAGGAGGTACACGATGCCCTGGAGTCACGCGACGCGGTGCTGTTCATTGTGGACGTGACGCATCGTTTGCCAGTTGATGAGAACTCCGCCGCAGACGGGGAAGCCCGCAAAGTGCGCACGCTGGGGCAGCACAAACGGGCGCTTTCGAAGGCGGAGGACGACTTCGCGCTCCAATTGGTGAAAAACCTGGATTGCCCTGTCGTCCTGGTGCTGAACAAGATCGACGCGTTGCCGAAGAGCGCTCTGTTGCCGTTGATCGCGCACTGGACTTCCCTGCATACGTTTGCGGAAGTGATCCCGATCTCAGCGAAGAAGGGTGAAGGTTTGGAACTTTTGCTCGATACCTGCGTGCGGTTGATGCCCGAGGGTCAGCGCTACTTCCCCAAGGACCAGTTGACCGACCAGCCGGAGCGCTTTCTGGTGGCCGAGCTTATTCGCGAGAAGATCCTGATGCTCACCGGCGAAGAGGTTCCGTATGCGACCGCGATCCAGATTGAGACGTACGAAGAGCCGGCCTCGCTGAAAAAGCTTCGCGACGGGCGTTTGCCAGTCACGAAGATTGCGGCCGCGATCGTGTGCGAGCGTGAGGGGCAAAAGGCAATCCTGATCGGGAACCAGGGGTCGATGCTGAAGAAGATTGGAACGTCGGCGCGCAAGGACATTGAGTCTCTACTTGGAACGCGGGTTTTTCTGGAACTTTTTGTAAAAGTGCAGGAGGAGTGGCGGGCTTCGCGAAATTTTGTGGAAGATTTGGACTGGCGCCGGCAGCTGGAGCAGATCGCGGAGAAGCAGCACCGCGAGTCGAAGCTGGCCGAGTTGCGCACGCGCGAAGCGGAGAACGCGAAGTGAATTGGCCGTGGCGCGCCTGGACCGACGATTCGACTTTGAAGACCGAGCGACTGCGCCTGGTGGCCATAACGCCGGAAATGATGGCGGCTGAAGAGTCCAACTTGACGACACTGGCGCCGCTCATTGGCGCGCGGCTGCCACAGGAGTGGCCGCCGCAGCACTGGGAGCCGCACGTGCTTCAGTTCATTTCTTCGCAATTGACGGAGCGGGAGGAAACAATGGGGTGGCACCGGTATGTTCTTCTCCCCGACTCGTATGGCTGCGGAAAGACGCTGATCGGGTGCGTGGGCGGGTTTCCCAAGTTGGATGGAGACGTGGAGATTGGTTACTCCACCTTGCCTGGCTTCCAGCGGCAGGGGTTCGCAACCGAAGCAGCGTCGGCGTTGACGGAGTGGTTGCTGTCCCGCCGGGGCGTGCGGTCAGTGAGCGCGCAGACATTCTTGTCCTTGCCGGAGTCCATCAAGGTGATGGAGCGATGCGGCATGCAGTATGCCGGTGACGGAGATGAAGCTGGGACAGTCCGCTACCGGCGCACTCGTTAGGCTCATCCTGGTTTGCGCTGCTTTCCGTTCTGCGGATAAGGCAGCGACATGAATACAGCAATGCGGCGAGAGACGAGAGGCCCGGCGTTTCAACAGGAATGTCGGGCTTGTCGTCTTTCAAGCGGGGTCGGAGCCCGGCGTCCTGGCGCGCGAAGGAGAGATGCGGACGCCTACCCTTCGCGAGGTGCGGTAGAGCTTGAAGAAAGCGTATCCGGCAAAGAAAAAGATGAGCGTCCATATGCCAATGAGCACGGGCTCTCCCCAGCGCGCGCTGAACAGAGCCCACAGATGTAGGATGCCGCGGCCATAATGGATGCCCAGCCAGGCGGCGATGGCGTGTCGCGCAAGGCGGCTTAGAGTGAAGGCGACCAGGAAGCGCTTGCGGTCCATGTGCAGTGCGCCCGCCGCGAGCACGAAGGGCGCCAGGGGCATCGGCGGGGGCAGCAGGGCGGGTAGAGCGATGGCAATGAGCGCGTGCGACTGCATCCAGGCGGACACCGGCTTGAGGATGCGGGCCGGTACGTGCTGCTCCAGAAAGGCCATGCCTCCAGCTTGCGCGACCATGTGCGAAAAGAGGCCGCCAAGGGCCGATCCCGCCGTGGCGATGAGGACTAGTGTGATCACGTTGGCATGCTGGGCGGCGAAAAGAACGATCATCACGTCGGTGATGCCCGGGATCGGCAGAGGAACGAACGACGAGTCGACGATGGAAATAAGGAAAAGGCCCACCTGGCCAAAACTCTGTGCCAGGTGCAGCAGGCGCGATCCCGCGAAGACCATGAAAAGTGGCGAAAGCGCATCGGTGGCCTGAAAAGAGAGCTGGTGCATAAGTGATTTTGGATGCGCGGAAGAGTGAAGAGTGAGGATTAAGCCAACAGCCAACAACAGTTCGCTGCGCGGCGCTACGCTGCGGCAGGATCAAGTCTTCACGATAACAGGCACGCGGCGGTGGTGCATTTTCGTGGAGTTGAAGAGGAAAGCAACCGCATATTCCCCTCGAAACTTACAACAAGCCTGCGCGAATGACAGGTATGAGGTAGATCGGGCCTCCACACTCAGATACAAAACGGTCTAAAGCGTATGTGGCGGACGCGTGATCCACAACAGTGGCTGACGGATGGGGAAGCTTGCAAGGAGCGGGTTATCAGCGGCGGGCGCGGGAAGGGTTCTCCATAGCTCGACGTACTCCGGGCGACTGAAGGCGCGACCGGCGAAGAGCAGGCCGGACCGGCGACGGGGCACTTCGCGGAAGAGGGAGGCGTCCGCCGGATATGGCCAGCGGGCGGGGTCTTTGAGGAACGGATACAGAAACGCGGCGACCCCCCGAAAGCCGGGGCCGTCATCGAGTTCGAGTGTCCACAGAGAGAGAAACGGCGTGGACAGCAGTTCGCATGTGCCGGCGAGCAGGTCGAAATTGAGCAGGGAGTTGCGGTAGGGAAACTCGGTGACGACCTCGTGATGGAAGACGCCGGTGGCCTGGACCTGGTTGCGCAGGGTGGGCGCTTTGAGGCGGTGGCGGCAGTCGGTGAGTACGGCGTCGTTCGCCAGGAGGCGTGCGCAGCTCGAGGCGAGTAGCAGCCACGCGGAGGCGGTGTGATCCTTGGTGTCGCGCGCCACGCCGGCGACGCGCGCGGTGGTGAGCCAGTTCAGGAAGCTTCCGAACCACGCTCTCGCGGCCGCAAGGTCGGGCGGTGCCAGGGCGGCTGTGTCAACGAGGAAAGGGAGGGAGCGGGCGATTTCGGCAAGGGGAACAAGATCGATAAGGCCGGGAGCCTGTGCGGTGGCGGCGGTGCTGTGGCCGAAGGAAGTGTCGAAAATCGGGTTGAGGCGCGTTGCGGGGTCGACGAACCACGCGTAGAGGTGGCTTCCGGCTTTCAGCGCATATTGCTCTTCTTTCGTGAGGACGAACGCCGCAGTGAGGACGGAGATGGTCGCGGAGGCGGCGAGCAGGGTTTCGGCGTGGGCGCGGAAGGTGGGCGCTGGAGAGGCGGCTTCCGGTTCGGCGAAGAAATCATGCGGGTCTTTCGCGTTTGGAGCCGGGAAGGCGGTGACGGTGCGAGGCGTGGATTTGAGGGCAACTGATGCTTCGGCCAGGGTCCGTTCGCGCTCCGTGGCACCCACATCGATGCGGGACGAAGTCTGGGCGCGAAGCATTGCCGGGCGAAGGCTAAGCAGAGCGGCTGTGGCGCAGAAGCTGCGGCGCGTGGTCATGTTGGCCTGAGCCTAGCACGTCGCTCACGCGCCTTGCGTGAGCAGGGTATTCGGGTAGTAGTGGCGCAGGATTTCGGCGAAGCCAGCGCCGCGGGCGGCCATGGCCGAGGCGCCGAGCTGGCAGAGCCCGATGCCGTGCCCCGTGCCACGTCCTTGCGCGGTCGAGCCGTGGGCGGACTCGATCGGGCTGGGCAGCGCACTCCAGCCATGGATGCGGTTGTAGTCGATACGCTCGCGTTCGTCGGTCGGAGCAGGCTGGGCCAGGTCGCGCTGCCAACGTTCCGGATGCGCACGACAAAAGGCGCACTCCACTGCGTAGAACGGATAGCCGGCGCGCGCGGGCAGGCCGAGTTCGCGGAGCGTGCGCGTGCGGCCGCCGCAGCTGCGGGAGTACATGGCGGGGACGGTGCTGAGGGTGTTGGTGGCCGGGTCGCGGTAGTAGAGGGCCAGACCGGCCGTCAGGCGGGCGGCGGCAAGCGCGGCGGTGCTGGGTGGGTCCGCGAGGAACTGGCAGTGCGTGGTGTCGCAGAAGTCGGCGGCGGTGTGGGTAGTATGCGCGCCCAAGAGAAAAGAGCGCGAGGCGATGGCCTGCGCGGCGAGGGCGGCGGAGCGCGCGGGGTGGGGGCTTTCGGCGGCGACAATAGTGGCGACGGCGAGCTCGGGGTCCAGGGTAAGGATGGCGTGGAGCTGGTTTGGGGCCGTATGGATCGCGAGGGTTCCGGTATAGCTGCGGCGAAGCTGCCCGGGAACTTCGAGGAGGAACGTGGTGGTGCTGGGGAGGTAGAGCGTTTGACCGAGGTCGATGGTGAGGGTTGCGTTGCGGCGGAGAGTTTGGGGCTGGTTGTCGAGGACGAACGGAAGGGCACTGGAAGTGGCTTGGAGAAGCAGGCGCTGGGGATGGAAGAGCGAAAGGATGTGGAACGTCGGTTTGGGCAGGGCTTGGGCTGCAGTGATTCGGCAGAAGGGCAGGGCGGCGAGGTAGGCGACGAAGGCGCGGCGGGTTCGTGGGGGTCGGAGAAGGAAGTCAGGGGAGTGGGGCAACTTCGTTCCCCACTCATCGCCGTAAAGCTGCGCTGAATGCGCCACCCGGTCTTCTGTGTCTACTTCGGTTGCCATGTGTAGGTGACCGTCTGGTGGGTGAGGGGACCGTCACGGCGCTCGACGATGCGCTCGGTGGCGAGGGAACGGAAGGCATCGCTGAGACTGCCGACGGAGCCGGCGAAGAAGTCGGGGGAATCGCCGGGGAAGTCGGGGATGGGTGTACCTGTTGCGCCGGGGCTGGAGCCGGTGGCGGTGTGGGCGAGCGCAGAGGTAAGGCGGGCGTAGCCGGGACGGGCTTGCGTGTGGCGGAAGGCGGCAAGGTAGGTCGCGGGTTGGGATGGCGCGGTTGCGGTGCTGCGGGCGAGGATGTCCGCCATGAGAGCCGGGTCGTTGGCGAGGATGGCGGTGTTGCCGTCGACGAGCAGGGAGAAAGGGGAGGACGGGCCGAGCGACAGCGTGCCGCCGGGGGCAGGTGTCCAGGCCAGGCCGACCGCCCCGACAGTGAGGTGGGAGCGAAGGGTGGTGAGGAGCGCGGCCTGGAGTTCTGGGGCGTTCCAGGCATTTGCGGCGCGGAGGATGACGGCGGAGCGGATGGGAATGAAGAGACCGGCTGCGGCGGCACGCGGTTCGGCACGGTCGACGGTGAGGATCGCGATCAGTCCAGCGGAAGCGAGCGCCTGGAGCAAGGGGGCGGTGGCGGCGCTGGCGGCCTCGGGCGCGGCGCTCACAGTATCGATGCGGGTTTCGAGGTCGGAGGCCCTCCCGGGGTCAGGGGCGCTGAGGTCGGGGGTGGGGGCGGATGTGTCGCGAGCCGTGGAAGTGATGGCGCGGGTGAGGAGCTTCTCGTCGAGGGCGTTGAGGGCGGCTTGGGGGGTGGGCTGGGCGACGACGCGGTAGACGCCGGCACGGTCGGGGACAAGAGCTTCCAGAGATGCCAGGTCGGGTTGCAGGGGCGGGTCGGATGCGATGAGAGGGAGCAGGGCTCGCTCTTCGCGGAAGCTGTTTGGCTCGCGGAAAAGATCGACGACGGCGGCACGGTATTGGCGGGTTTCCGTGACGTTGCGCTGCACCCAATAAGTGCGGAAGGCGGGGGTGGCGGCGATGCGCTGGAGGTCGAGGAGCATGTGCAGGTCGCCGTGGCGGGGCGGCGCGGCGGCTTCGGCGGCGGTGTACCAGCCTTCGCCGGCCAGCGAAGCACCGGGAGTCTGCATGAGGAGCAGGGCGTTGGCGATGAGGTCTTCGCGGGTGGCGAGGACAAGCCAGTCGCCGCGAAGGGCGAAGGCAACGGTGCGTGGAGCGCTGGGGCCAGATACGGCGTCCTCGGCATTGGGCGCGGAGGAGCCGGTGGTTTTGAGGTAAAAGGTGGTGCCGCCGGACTCGCGGCGCGAGAACTTGGCGCGCTGCTGGAGAAGCTCGATCTTGGCGGCGCGGCCGGGGGGTAGGTGCGAGATGTAAAGGAACTCGAGCCTGGAGATGTCGTACCAGGCGAAGATGCTTTCGTGGCCGGCGATCTGCTGAAGAAAATCAGGGCCGAAGCCACCGGTGGTTGCGGCGGCGGACTCGAATTCGGTTTGCGCGTCGCCGAGGCGGGTGAAGAGTCGAGAGTTGGTGAACGCGCTGTAGTTGGCGCTGGCGAGCCATGCGGTCTGCTCGGGCGAGGCGTTCCAGGCGTGGAGGAGGGCGGCGAAGTTGGGGGATTCGAGGGTCATCAGCGCGCCCGGGGGGAGGCTGGCGGCGAGCGCGGGCTTTGGAGCGACGGCGGGGATGGCGGCCCAGACGGCGATGGCGAGCGCAAGAACGGCGGCAGCACCGAGGACCGGTTTTGAGAGGCGAAGCCTAGAAAGGCGGAGCATGGCTATTCGACCTCCTTGGCGATGGGGGTGGGGTCGTCGGGCAGGACCGTGAGGCGAGAGCGAACGAAGTTGGCCTGGTAGAGAGTCTTGTGAAGCATGGGGCTGCGTGCGACGTTTGCGGCCGCAAGGCGCTGGGCGGATTCGATGACAGCGATCTGCGTGCGAAGAGCGGCGATGTTGGGAGCTTGCGGTGCGAGGCGAATCGCGAGGTTGAGGTAGGCGAGGGCGGGTGCGTCTTCGCCGTCGCGGCTGTAGATGGCTGCAAAGTCGGCCGCGAGCTGGGCGCGCTCAGCGGCGGGAAGCGTGGCGGCGATAGCGGGAAGGGGGGCGTCTGTGGCGGTGATCGATTCGGCGTAGTCAGTTCGGGCCTGGGTGTTGTCAGACTCATCGTTGGAACTGGCGGCGTTGGCAGAGTTCAAGCTGGAGATTGAAGTGGTGGGATGAGCACTCAGCAGAGCTTCGAGGGCGGCGTGGGAGCCGGGGGTGTTGTTGCCGTTGACCTCAGCATGGAAGAGGGCGAGGAGCATCTGAGGAGAGTTGGGTGCGATGGCGATGGCTTCTCGCAGGAGTGTGGTCTGGAGTTTGGCGTCGTGCGACTGCGCGGCGGCCGTGGCGCGGGCTGCGACGAAGAAGGGTTGCCGCGCGGCGGCCGGGGCGATTGTGCTCGAAGTGAGCAGAGTGAGCTCTGCGCCGCCTAAGTCGGACGGGTTTCCGGCAAGGTCGCGGGCCGCGCGGGTGCGGAGGGCGTAGGCGGCAAGGGGGTTGCGTGCGACGGCAGTGAGCGAGGCCAGAGCTTCCGGGGTCGATTGTTTCGCGTGCTGGCGCGCTTCGGCCAAACGGACCGAGTAGCTGAAGTCCCAGGGGACGCTGCCGGCCAGCGTACGAAGAAACGGGATGGACTCGGCGGGGCGGGCGTTCCTTTCGAACAGAGCGGCGGCGGAGTCGAGGTTGGTGTAGGTGTCGCCGCTGGTGCTCTGGGTAAGGGAATGCAGAAGGGTGAGGGCGCCTTCGAGGTCGTTGGTGCGGAGGCGGGCTTCGGCAAGGGCGAGGTAGTCGGTGGCGGCCAAGGAGTTTGTGGCGCGGGAGCGGTCGAAGGAGAACTCCAGCAGAGCACGGGCGGGCTGCGGGTGGTTGTCGGCGGAAAGCTCGGCGGCCGCGGCCTGCAGGGCGGTTGAGGGCGGGGCAGTGTCGGGGTCGGAGCGGTAGGCGGCCAGGAGGGCGTCGAGCTGGCCGGAGCGTGCGGCGAGGACGGCTTCGGTTTGCTGGAGGGCGGCGGTGTTGCGCTGGGCGGGGGTGAGAGAGCGGAGAAGGGCCAGAGCCTTGGCGTCCTTGTGCGCTTCCGCGTAGAGATGGATGAGGGCGGTCTGAGGTGTGAGTACGCGGCTGCGGGTGTAGTCGTCGGGGCCGGCGTTGGCGGTCTGGGCGATGCGGATCTGTGCGAGCAGGAGGCGCTCGCGGGTAGCCGAAGGAAGGTAGGCGGCGTTGGCGAGCAGGTCCTGGTAGACGGTCAACGGGTCGGCGGCAGCGGATATGAGCGAGATGAGAAGGGTGGCTGCGTCGTCCGGAGTGGGCGCGGCGTCGAAGGCGGCGTGAAGGAGCTCGTTGGAGCGATAGTTGCCATTGCGAGCGAGGTAGATGCGCAGGACGTCGTCGATCTGGGGGCGAGTCTCGGCGAAGATGTTGTGGGCGTGGACGTGGCGGGCGATAAGGGCGAAGCTGGACCAGAAGGACTCAGGGGCGGCGGCGCGGTCTTCGAGGATGCGGAGGGAAGCGAGCGCCTTGCGCCAGGCGGCGAGGGCTTCAGCCTTGCGACCCAGGTTCCAGAGGAGCGTGGCGCGCGCGTCGTATGTGGCGGCGTCACTGGGGTCCAGCTCCAGGACGTGGTCGAGCTCGGCGAGGGCAGAGGCGGTGTCTCCGGCTTCGGCGTAAGTCTGGGCGAGGGCTTTGTAGTTGGCGGGCGTGGCTGCGTACTCAAGATCGGCGGCGGCGAGATCTTCGGCGGCTGTATGGGTAGCGGGGGAAAGGAAACGCAGCTGGGCGTTGCGGGCGGCGTAGTAGAACCAGAGCTCGCCGGTGAGTTGAGTGGCCGGGTTCGGTTTGATCGCGATTCGGGTGGAGATGGTGGCGTCGTCGGCGAGGACGGAGCGGAAGGCGGCGTCGCCTTGGCCGGTGGTGTCGGCGAGGTAGAGGTAGGTGAGGGCGGTGGAGGCGGGCGTCCAGACGGCGGGGAGCGCCTGGCCGCGCGCGCGGATGGCGGCAAGAGCGACTGCGATTGGAGCTTTCTGCAGGGCGAGGTTGGCGGCGGCGTCGGAAAGGCTTTCGGTGCGGCTGGCGGCGAGGGTGACGAGGGTGGCGGTGTCGCGGTGAAGAAGCAGGTCAAGGTAGCGGTCGGCACCGGCGACGTGGGTTTCGTCCCGGCTCTGCTGGCGGAGCACGCGAGCTTCGGCGGTGAAGTCACCGGAGGACCGGTAAGCTTCGGCGGCCGAGGTGAGCGCGCTGGGGGCGAACTTGGGGTGGGTCCTGGCGTAGGCTTCGAGCGTCTGGCCGAGTTCGCCGAAGAGCAGGCGGCTGCGCTGGAGCTCGATCAAAAGGATAGGCGGGTTTCCGTCAGTGCTGCCGGGGGCGAGCAGGAGTTCCTTGCGCCAGGCAGCTTCCTTGGCGAAGAGCCCAGCGGCGTGCGCGGCGGGAATCCAAACGCTGGCAAGTTGTTTTGGTGTGGTGCCGATGCGCTGCTGGGCGAGGAGGGCGGCGTAGGTGGTGCGCTCTTCGGGCGTGTAGAAGGTGTCGACGGCACTGCCGATGGCGGTGAGCGTGCGGGCAAAGGTGGCTTCGGCCTGCTGCTTGCGGGCGGCGGCTTGCTGTTTCCGCCAGTCGGCATCGGTGACGGAGGCAATGCCCTCGGCCTGGGCTTGAGCCGCAATAAGCGTGGGGGAGGACGGGGAAATGGCGGCGGCGGCGAGCGACTGGCGAAGGCTGGATATGGCAGTTGCGGACTGGCGCTGGCGGGTGAGGATGCGGCCGTAGGTGGCCGGGTCGTCCGGGCCGAGAGTGGTTTCGTCAGCAGTGAGGAAGCTGCTGCCTGCAGCGGCGCGGCCCTGTTCGGCGAACGTCGCGGCCTCAGGCAGGAAGTTCCATTGTTCAAGCTGGGAGGCGATCTGGAAGAAGTCGCGGGGGAGCTTTTTGGGACCGCTGAGATAGGCCGTTTTGAGGGCGTCAGCGGCGTCAGACGCGCGGCCCTGGCGGGCGCGGAGGCGGGCGATGGAAAGCATCCACTGCGGGTCTTTGTAGGTGAGTTGGTACAAGCGCTGGTCGTCGGCTACGGCTTCGTCGAAGCGTTGAAGGGTTTCTTCGAGCGCGGCCTTGGCCATGTAAAGGTCGGTGCGGTCTTTGCGGATGGCGATGGCGTGGGCGTAGGCGTCGATCGCGGCGGGCAGGTCGCCGAAGATGGCCTGAGCCTGGGCGAGATCGATGAAGAACCGCGAATCGCGCGGGGAGGCCAGAATGGTGGACTGCAGGAAGCCGAGGTACTGCTCGCGGCGTTTGTAGCGCAGGGCGTAGAGGGCGGCTTCGTCGTTGAGTGTGTTGTCTTCCGGGTAGGCGGAGAGCAGGGCGATGTACTGGGCGGTCGCTCCCTCGTAATCGTTCGCGGCGCTTAGCGCGGGGATCAGACCGCGGCGCAGGAGCGCGGAACGGGTTTTGCGGTCGCCATTCGACATGGAGGCGGTCTTGAGGGTGTCAAGGCGGGCGAGATAGAAGCGCTGCAGACCGGCGTTGTCATGGGAGCGCGCGTAGCTGTCTGCGGCGAGCGCGAGGTATTGCGCGTTGTAGGGGGCCTGTTGCAAGAGCGAATCGGCAAGCGCGCGGGCCTGCTGTGTGTCACCAGACTCGTTGGCTTTTGCTGCGGCTTCGGCCGTGAACTGGTTGGCGAGCGCGGGCTGGGCGGCGTGAGAATCGCGGGCGGCGGCGATCAGGACGGCGATGGCTGCGGGCTGGCGTTTGGTGCGCCAGTCGAAGTCGACGGTGGAGCGGACGACGCCGAGGAGCATGGGGTTGTCGTGATAGAGGGCGTCGATGATGCGCGCGGCGGCGGCAGTGTCGTTACGGTCTTCGTAGGCGCGGGCAAGGGCGTAGCGGAGTTGGAGCCGCTCGACAGGATCGGCGGCGAGATCGGCCTGGCGCGCAAGGGCTTGCTCGTAGATGGCAGGGAGCTGATGTGAGCGGGCCAGGTCGCCGATGCTGGCGGCGTCGTCGGCGGTCTTTGCGGATTTGAGCGCGGCGGTCAGCAGGGGTGCGGCTTCGGCGCTGCGCTTCTGCGTAGCGAGCACTTTGAGCCGAAGGGTGAGAGCGGCGGGATCGGCTGACGAGGTGGCGGCGGCGGTTTGTGCGTCGACGAGATCGCGGGTAGAGGCCCGGCGAGCAAGTTGGACGAGGCGGCTCGCGGCGTTGTCGTCGGGGGTGGGGGAGGTGGCGGCGGCGACGTACTCACGGACGGCAAGCGGGTAATCGCGCTTGCCTTCGGCGATGGCGCCGGCCTCGTATCCGAAAAGCGTGGCTTGATGGAAGTGGGCGCGGGCGGCGGCGATCTGCGCGAGCGCGTCGTCGAACTGGAAGTAGTCCCAGAAGACTGTGGCGGCTTGCAGATAGCCGTCGCGGTTGCCGGGGGCGACAGTCGCGATGCGCCGCCAGTATTGGGCGGACGCTGCGAGCGAGACGGAGGAGTCGTCGGCGTGGTCTGCGAGGATGTCGCCAACGCGGGCCAGGCGGAGGGTGTCGGTGGGGTTGGCGGAGAGCAGGCGTTGCTCGATGCTGACGGATTCGGCGGTGTGCGACAGGTCGAACCAGGCGAGCGAGCGTTGCAGGTCGGACGCAGTGGTGCCAAGGTCGGTGTCGGCGGGGTAGGCGGCGGAGAGGCGGGCGTAGAGCGGCGCGCTCTGCTCGAAGTGGGAGCGCCAGAGTTCACCTCCGGCGGCTTCCTGCTGAGCGGCGGGGTTGGTTGCGGAAGGTTGAAGCTGGGCAAGTTCAGCATCGAGCTTGTCCGTGCGGCTGAGCAGCTCGAAGAACTGGCGGGTCAGGTCGGCGGACTGCCACCAAATTTCGCGCAGCAGCTTTTCGTGGGCGGCAGGGTCGGCTGTGCCTTTGGCGGTGTAGGCGGAGAGCAGGTTGCGGGTGAAGACGAGGTCGTGCGGGAAGCGCTGGTGGGCGTAGAGGTTTAGCTGGAGCGCGAGCTGGGCTCCGCCGCCGGTGTTCTGGCGAAAATAGGTGTCCAGGTCGGTGCCTTCGAAGGTGTCGGCCACCTTGCGGGAGAGTGTGGCATAGTCCTGGTCGCGCTTGGCGCGGAGGTAGTAGCGAGCGAGCTTGTCGGTCCAGGTGTTGGCGCCGGGCTTGTCGAACTTCTCGATAGCTCGACGGTAGACTTCTTCCTGCTGCGCGGAGAGGTTGTTCTGCTGGAGAAAGCTGGCGAGCTTTTCGTAGAGCAGCGGATCGTTGGGGTTGCGATCGAGCTCTTTGCGCAGCACGGCCAGGGCCTCGGGAAGCTTCTTGGCGGTGGTGAGACGGCCGAGGTAGCGGTCGAGGACCTGAGTGTAGGCGTTGGCTTCCGGGTGTGGCTCGGGGGCGGGGGCGCCGGTATCGAGCTGGAAGGCTGTGGCGGCGTCGGGCCTGGTCGTGGGTGCGACGGGCTCATCGTCCGCCCCAGCGGTGGTGATTGCGGGCGGGCGGCCAGCGGCGGCGGCCGTGAGAGGCATGTGCTGCGTGGCGGCAGCGAGTTCCTGAAGAGTGCGGTCGTAGAGGGCGAACTCCGCGGTGGTGTCGTTCTGGCGGGCGTAGGCGTCGGCGGTGGCGAGGGCGACAGAGAGGCGGAAGCTGGCGCCGGCGTTGGGGAAAGCGCCGAGCAGGGCGGTGCCTTCGCGGAGGACCGCGGCGTTGTCGCCGTAGTCTGCGTAGACCTGCAGGAGCTGGGCGTGGAGCGCAGGGCGCTGGGGTGCGGTGGGCGCTTCGCTGTCGAGAAGAGCGAGCAGCTCGGCGGCTTTGGCACGCTGGAAGTAGGGCTGGGCTTTCCTTTCTTCTTCGGCGAACTTGTCCTGCGGGGACTGGCCGTTGAACCAGAGGGAGAGGACACCGTTCCAGAGGCCGGGGCCGCGGTCGAGCGTGGCGATGTCGCGATACATGCTGAGGTTGCCGGCGCCGAGGGCGATGGTCTGCTCGGGTGTGGAGAGGAGCAGGGCAACCATGTTGGCGAGCCCGGTTTCGCGGGCGGGGCGGCCGTCGGAGAGTAGGACGGGCTGGCTGCCGCTGTTGTGGTTATAGAGGGCGAAGTCGAAGCGGGCCGCGCTGGCGGGGTCATTGGCGCGGAGCGAGAGTTGGGCCAGGGTGTCGAGCTCGGCGGCGGTCCAGGGAGCGTTGCGCACTTCGTTGCTGCGGCGGTAGGTGTCTAGCGTGGCGAGCGCCAAGGCGGGCTGGGACACGTGCTGCTGGTAGAGGAAGAGGCGGGCGAGGGCGTTGAGGTCGTCGGGGTTGCGCTGCAGGCGGGCTTTGGCGTCGGAGGTGAAGTGGCGGAGGTTGTGGGTGGATTCGAGGAGGGCAAGGTAGCTGCTGACCAGGGTGTCGGGCCAGAGGGGCTGGAAGGCGGCGTCGTAGACGCTCAGGGCGCGGGTTTGAGCTTCCGGGCCGCCGTGTTGGAGGGCGAGGAGAGCGGTGGCTTTGATGGTGAAAATGGGGTCGGCGGGGAAGGCTTTGCGATAGGCGGCGAGGATGCTGTCGGCTTCGGAAAGCCTTTGTTTATCAAGTGTTTGTGTGAAGGCGCGGGCGTAGACGGTGGGCTGGTTGGGGTAGCGGGCGATCCAGGCGCGCCAGAGCTGGGTGTCGTCGAGAGATTGGGCGTCCAGGAGTTTGAGGGTGCGCTCAAAGGCGCGCCAGGCGGGCTGTTGCGCGGTTGGGAGGAAGGGATCTGCGGTCGCGGGGGCAGTCGCAATGGCGAGTAAGGTGTCAATTTCGGGTTGAATTAAGTGGCGTTTATGGTAGAAATCCGCGAGTTGAAAGCGGTTTTGGAGCGATTTAGCGGCATATAGCTTCCAGTCGGACTCGGCGGCGGAGAAGTCGAGGGCCTGCTCTTCCTGATGGGCTCGAAGGCTGTAGAGAGCGTCGGTTGGCGGCAGCTTGTTGAGCTCTGCGATGGATTCTTTCGGAGGGCGGGGGAAGAAGACGCGGGTGCCGGGGAGGTCCATGAGGCGGTAGAGGGCGGACTCGAAGGCGGCACCGGAGCGGATGTGCTGGAGCCAGGGTGGAAGGAGTGCGAGGGCGGGGAGGGTGGTGAGAGTCGCGAGGAGCAGGAATCTGGTCGAACGGTTTTTGAGGGTGTTGAGGAGGGTGTTTCGGGGTTGGACACGGGGAGTTGTGGCGGCCCACCCATGCGCAAGAGGCGCGCATGAATGGGGCACCCCGGATTGGAGGCGCTTCCGGACATGGGGCACGCCGGCGGAGGGTTCGCATGAATGGGGCACGCGGGGGGGTTGGAGAGGGGTGGGGTCAGGGGATGACATCGAGGTGTACCTCCTCGCAGCCCAGGTTGTGGGCGATGTCTTCGGCGGTGACGGAGAGGGTGTACGTTCCGATGGGCATATCGGCGGGGATGGTGAGGGTGGCGGTGCTGGCGGCGGCCCTGGGATTCCAGCGCATGTCGATGGCGGTCTGGCCCTGAAGGCGGGCGGTGAGGGTACGGGTGCTGGCGGAGGCGGTGGCGCGGAGCTGGATCGATTGGCCGCGGTGGAGGCGCTGGTTGGGCAGAAGGATTTTGACGGCAGGGGGTGTGCTGGCTATGACGAACGTTTTAGCCTCGCGGTAGGTGTGGCCGGCGGTGTCCTGGAGGATCAGGCGGACGGTGTAGGTGCCGTCCTTCATGTCGGCGGGGGCGAGGAAGCGGGTTTCCCAGAGATGGCCGCCGCGGTCGCCGGTGTCGGGCGTGTCTTCAGAGGCGAGGTGGCGAAGCGGCTTGGTGAGGCCGAAGGGAAAGATAGCGATGACGGACTGGATGGCGGGGTCAGTGCGGACACGGAGGACCGGGTCGCCGGGCCGGATGACGCGGGGCCGTAGGAGCGAGCGCGGCACGGCGAGGAAGGAGGTGTAGGGCGTGACCAGCTTGTACCGGCGGGCGAGGCGGATGATCTCGTCGATGGCGGCACGAGATTCGCCGTCGCGATTGATCTGGTCGAGCAAAGCATCGACGCGGGCCTGGGCCCAGAGGCGGGGAAGCTGCGGATGGTCGAGGTCGGTAGCGGGCAGGGTGGCTTTTGCAGTGAGCTGGAAGGGCGTGTTGTTGCGGACGCCGTGAAGGGTGAGATCGAGCCTGGATGGCTGAACGTATTGACCGACCCAGCTGGCGATGGAGCCGGTGTAGACGGTGTCATCGAGCGGGTAGACGAGGCGGGCGGCGGAGGCCGGCTTGAGATCGAGTGCGAGGGTGGTGACGGGGTTGTGGGTGATTCTGGCGAGGAAGGCTTCGAGGTGGAACTGGAGAGGCTCAGTGGAGCGGACTTGTTCGAGGACGCCGTCGTTTTTTGCCAGAAGGCGAAGCAGGCCGAGGTTGGCGTCGTCGCCGACGGCGAAGATGTGGGTGTGGGGCGGGTGCGGCAGGGCGTGCCACTGGCGGGCGTAGGTGGCGGCAATTTTGCCGGGCAGGATGGTGGCTCCGCGGTCCGACCCGCCGTCCGTCAAGAGGACGAGCGAGGTGTCGGGGGCAGTGGATTGGCTGAGCCCGGCGGTGAGGGCGCGGGCGAGGTCCGTGCCGCCGCGGAGCCTGCTGGCGCGGACGAAGTCGAGGGCTTGCTGGATGGGTGCGGGGTCGGCGGGTTGGGATTGCGGGGAGAAGAGGGCGGTGTCCTGGTTGAAGAGGATGACGTTGAAGCGGTCGGCGGGGCGAAGCTTGTGCAGCAGGGCTTCGGCGGCGCCGTAGCTGCGTTCGAGCTTTTCCCACTGCATGGAGAGCGAGTTGTCGAAGAGCAGGATAAGGGTGCGGGGTGGGGCGGCGTCTTCGGCGGCCGGCTCGGCGGTGCCCGGCTTCGCGGTGCCTTCGCCGAGGAGGACGGTGGCCTGGAAGAAGCCGGGCTCGGGTTCGGGTTTGGGGCCGGTGGATGCGGCGGGGCGGGATTCGCCGGGGGAGGTTTGCGGGGTGCGGGGGTCGCGGTGGGTGAGGACCTGGAGCGTGTCTGCGGTGGCGGCATCGAGCGCCCAGGTGACCGAGAGGTCTTCGGTGAGGGCGAGGTCGGTTGCGTCCAGGCTGGCGGTGAGGGAGTGAGCATCTTGCTGGCTGATTTTGAGAGGGTAGGCGGGGCCTAGCTGGAGGTTGGTCAACGGATGTGCGGAGTGGACGGTGAGATGGGCGTGGAAGGTGTGCACACGCTGCTCTCCAGCGGCGTCGGGCTTGAGAGGGAGGACGAAGGCCTGGCGGAAAGCAGTGGCGTCGATGCGCTGGTGGTATTCGAGTTCGAGACGCTTGGTGCCGTAGGCCGGGATGGGGACGATCCTGGCGGAGAAGAGCGCGGTGCGCGCGGGGTCCGAGTCGTCGCGCTCGCCCATCTGGAGCAGGCCGGGATCGATGGCCTGGAGACGGGCCTGGGCGTAGACCTCTTCGGCGCGTTTGCGTTCGAGGATGACGGCGGGAATGCGGACGGGGCCGTCCCAGACGGCGAAGTCGGATACGGTGGCCCCGGTGGGCAGGGCGAAGTTGTAGGTGCCTTCTTCGATGTTCGCGGTGTGGTTGAGGAAGATCTGGGTGATGAAGATGCGGGCGTCGCCGTTGTCGATGGTGATGTCGACCGACATTTCCTGGAGGGAGAGGATGGTGGGGTCGGGGGCCTGCTTGTCTTTGGGGATGAGGACGGCGGTGGCGGCGTGGAGGGTGAGGGTAGTGAGTATGGCGGCAAGGAAGAGGGCGGTTCGCTTCGCGAATGCCCACCCATGCCGAGATGAGGCCTCGGCATGAATGGGGCACCCGGCGTGGAGGGTGGTGATTGTGGCGGCAAGGAAGAGGGCGGTTCGCTTCGCGAAGGCCCACCCATGCCGAGATGGAGCCTTGGCATGAATGGGGCACCCGGCGTGGAGGGTGAGGGTGGTGAGTATGGCGGTAAGGAAGAGGGTGGTTCGCTTCGCGAATGCCCACCCATGCCGAGATGAAGCCTCGGCATGAATGGGGCACCCGGCGAAGGCCCACCCATGCCGAGATGGAGCCTCGGCATGAATGGGGCACCCGGCGTGAATGGGGCACCCGGCCTCGGCATGAATGGGGCACCCGGCGTGGAGGGTGAGGATGGCGGCGGTCATTGGGGGAGGTTCGATTCTGGGATGCGGACGAGGCCGTTTTCTGTGCCGACGTAGAGGATACCGTCGCGGGCGGCGAAAGCGGTGACGTTGAGTGAGGGCAGGCCAGCGGTCATCTGCGTCCAGTGTTGGGTGGCGCGGGAAAAGCTCCAGAGGCCCTGGCCGAGCGAGCCGGCGAGGATGTGCGTGGAGGTGGCGAGCATGGCGTTGGGGTTGATGACCATGTCGCGCGTGACGAGATCGAGCGGGGTAAAGCGGGCTGTGTTGGCTGTGCGGGCTGTGCCGGCCGTGCTCGCTCCGTTGTCGAGGCGCATGATGCCTGCGCCGTAGGTGCCGACGAGGAAGGTTCCGTTGTCGAAGGGCAGGGCAGCGGTAATCCAGTTATGCCGCAGCCCGGAGTTGGCGACGGTGAGGTTGCGGCGGACGGCCTGGTGGGTGAGCAGGGAGACGCCGCCGAGGGTGCCGGCGAGAAGGTCGTTGCCGTCGGAGGAGGCGGCGAGGGCGTAGACGTGGTTGTTGACCAGGCCCTGGAAGGCGTAGAGGCTTTGAACGCCGGTGCTATCGATAAACGTGAGGCCGGCGGGAGTGGCGATGGTCATGCGGGCTTGCCCAGAAGCGCCGTTGGTGGAGACGTTGGTGGAGAGGTTGGTGTAGACGACGTCGGTGATGTGGTCAGAGATGAGGCCGTCGCGGCGGGTGAGCGTCTGGCGCGGCTTGCCGGAGGCGTCGAAGAGTACAAGACCGTTGGCGGTGGCGACGGCCATGGTGTGGCGCTCGGGGTCGAGGGCGATGCGGTTGATGCAGAAGAGGTGATCGTCTTCGAGGTGCTGGGCGGTGTTGCGTGCGAGGTCGAGAATGTCGAGGCCGCGGTCGAAGGTGCCGACCCAGAGACGGCCGTCGGGGGAGAAGTTGAGGGCGGCGATGTGGTTATCGGTCAGGGCGGCCGGGGTGGGCGCGGGCAGCGCAGGCTGGAGGGCCGCGACCCAACGGGCGCCAGCGCGGCGGTAGAGTCCGTCGTGGCGAACGGCGTAGAGGCCCGGGCGGCCGGGAAGGGATACGAACTGTTCGGTGGGCGAGGCGTCGTCTTCGGAGGCCGTTGTGGCGTGGGGGCGGGAGCTGTCGAGCGGGAGGGAAACGACGCCGGACGTGAGCGTAGACAGGGTGAGGGTGTTCGGCTCGGCGAACAGGGCGTGGGCGAAGGTGTTGGGCGCGAGTGTGCGGGAGGGGCGGCCGTCTTCGAAGAGGGCGACACCGAGCGGTGTGGCGGCGAAGACTCGCGTGGCGTCGGCAGCGAGCGCTTCAATGTGTGGGTCGGGGAGTTCGGTTTCGATGTGTTCGGTGATGCCGGCGTGGGTGTGGAACAGGCCGTGGTCCTGGGTGCCTGCCCAGAGATCGTTGCCCTCGGCAAGCAACGTGGTGATGTTGGCGTTGGCGTACTCGGGGCGGAAGAGCTCAAGGGTCTTGCCGTCGAAGACGAGGAGGCCGGAGCGGCGGGTGCCGGCGAGAAGCTCACCAGAGGCCAGGGCGGCGAGGGCGGTGATATCGCGGAGGCCGGACGCGGTTGGAAGAAGCGCCTCGAAGCTTTGGGTCTGGGGGTCAAATACGAGTATGCCGGAGCCGGCGGTGGCGACCAGCAGTTGCGGGTGAGCCTGATTGCGCAGTCTGGCTACGAGCAGCGGGCCGAGGGCCGAGGGAGGAAGATCAAGGCCGACGTGGAAGGTGCGTTCGAGCGTGCCGGACGCGTTCGTGCCGGACGCGTTGAAGACGAGCAGCGCCGAGGGGCCGGCGAGAAAGATGCGGTCATCGAGCGCGGCGGCGGAGGTGAAGGATGAGGGCGCGGCGATGGGCTCGAAGCCAGGGTTTGGGGAGGGCGCGAGCGGACCGAAGCGGAAGGGGATGAGGTGCGCGCTGGCTGTGTCTCGGGAGGCCTGAGAAAGGGTGCGATGGGCCCTAAGGATCGGCAAGAGGAGGAAGGCGGCGGCGGGTACGAGGAGCAGCGCCGCGACGACACTGAAGTAGAAAAGCCTGCGTGCCTTCGCAGAAGCCATCGGAGAATGCTCGCTCCCTGCGAGTCGGTGAAGGCAATGTAGCATGAGCGCGGGAGCGGACGAAAAATTTCCATGAAAGAGAGTGGTGGGGCGAATCGTTACGGTCCGTCTTCATTGGAAACGAAAGCGTGACGTACTTTGCCGTCCGCGGGTGCGTCTAAGATTGAGGTATGGTGTCCCGCACACAATTCGGTTTGGTGTGCCTGCTGGTTGCGCTGATCGCGACAGCGCCGACGCAGGCGGCGGGCTGCGACCAGGCGTGCGCGCGGGCTCTGAGCTCTATTTGCTGCGTCAAGGCAGACGCAGGGATGCGCATGGGCAGCGGTCATTGTGACGGACCAATGCGGGATGCGTCCGGTTCCAAACGCGTGGCGACGGGGCGTGCCGGTGCGACGGTGTGCGATCGGTTTCCTGTGCTGGCGGTCGAGAAGGTGTTTGCGCGCGACGTGCAGGCGCCTGGAGTGGAGTGGGTGGTAGTGGAGACTCGGGCGCTGACGGCGCCGGGGTTGCGGGTGCGGTTATCGCTGGGGCAGGGACCGCCTTCATGGGCGGGGTGGGATGGCGCCGGGTTGGGGAACCTGCGCGTCTAGAGCATGACTCGGTGACAACTCGGCGATAGCGAGTTTCTCGTGCAGCAGGGCTGAGGCCCTTGCTACTCCGGTATTGCGGCTTGCCTAAGGTGAGGCCGCAACTTCGTCGAAAACGAGCAGTGGCGCAGGCAAACGCGGAATTCCTTCGGGAATGACAACAAAGAAGAGTGGGTTTCTATGGGTAAGATTCGAGTCGTTGTTGTAGGCGCTTTGCTGTTTTCGCTGCCTGGTTGGAGCCAGCAGGGCGCGCCTGAGCCAGCCAGGCCGGGGATGAAGATGGACGCTCCGCAAGAGAAGGAAAAGGCGGCGGAACCCGCGCCGTGCGTGGAGGATATGCCGGGGATGCAGATGTGTCCGAAGGCGGCGTCAGCGGAGGCTGACAAGGGCGCGATGCCCATGCCCCGGATGGATCCAGGGATGATGGAACTGATGGGGAACATGCAGCCGCAGAACTTTCGGCAGCAGATTCTGCATCATGCTTCTTCGGGCACGAGCGCGGAGCCGGCGTCGACGCCCACGCCGATGCTGATGACGATGAAAGGCAAGTGGATGCTGATGTTCCATGGCAATGCCTTTATCACTGGCACGCAACAGAGCGGACCGCGGGGCGGGGACAAAGTGTTTTCGACGAACTGGATGATGCCCATGGCGGAGCGCAGGCTGGGGCCGGGTCAGTTGACGCTGCGGGCAATGTTCAGCCTGGAGCCGGCAACTGTGTCGGAACGGAGGTATCCGCTGCTGTTTCAGCAAGGGGAGACGGCGTTTGGGAAGCCGATTGTGGATGGCCAGCATCCGCATGATTTTTTTATGGAGATTGCGGCGCTGTATGACTGGAAGCTGGGGGAGAAGACGCTACTGTCGTTCTATGTTGCGCCGATGGGCGATCCGGCGATTGGGCCGACGGCGTATCCGCATCGGGCGTCTGCGATGGAAAACCCGGTGGGAACGCTGGGACATCACCAGGAAGACTCGACGCATATCGCAACCAATGTGGCGACCGTGGGGTTGACGCACGGGATTGCGCGGGTCGAGGTGAGCGGATTTCAGGGCCGCGAACCGGATGAGGGTCGCTGGAATGTGAACTCGGGCAGGCTGGACTCTTGGTCGACGCGGTTGACGGTGCAGCCAGGGAAGAACTGGAGCGGGCAGTACTCGTATGGGCGCATTGTGAGTCCTGAAGCGCTGTTTCCGGCGGAAGACCAGGTGCGGATGACGGGGTCGGTGATGTATAACCGGCCGTTCCGGAATGGCAACTGGGCAAGTACAGCGGTATGGGGGAGGACGCGCTCGCTGACCGACGATGCCAAGGTGAACAGCTATCTGCTGGAGTCGCTGGTGCGATTTGGAACGCGCAATTACGCGTGGACGCGGATGGAGAATGCAGGGAGGACGAATGAGTTGCTGAACGGCGAAGCGGCTTTGCCGGTGGGGTTTCGCGAGGAGCCGATTGGACATGTGCAGGCTTATACGTTCGGGTACGACCGCGATGTGGATTGGGTGCCGCATGTGCGGACGGCGATTGGCGCGCAGGTGACGGCGTATGGCGTGCCGGTGGCGCTGCAGCCGGCCTATGGGGCAAGTCCTGTGGGAGTGAGTGTGTTTGTGAGGCTGCGGCCGTTCTCGGGTAAGGAGCGCTGATCGTCAGGGTGTGCCCTGGACTACAAGTGCGCCGTCGGGCCAGGGGATTTCTGGTAGGGTTCTGTGCATATGGAAGCAACCGATGTGGCTGTTGCGAGTGACACTCCGAGCGCAGTGTCCGAAGCCGACGCACGCCGACGCGACCGACCGTGGGTGTTCGGGCTGCTGATTGCGCCGTCGGCGGTGGTGGCGAACGGGGTGGTGCAGGGTGGGGTGCTGGCGTTCCTTTTGAGCCAGCAGGGTTTGGATAGCGCCGGGCGAGCGCATGTTGTGGGTTTGCTGGCGCTGCCGACGAGTTTGTATATTCTGTGGAGTCCGATGACGGACTTCCTGGTGCGCAGGCGGACGTGGCTGCTGATCGGGGCGCTGGTGTCGTCGGTGCTGATGGTGGCGGCGTTCCATCAGGAGAACCTGGCTTCGACGGCGTCGATGGTGATGATGTTTTTGAGCGCGTGCTGCAGCCAGTTGGTGGTGTCGAGTTGCGGCGGGATGATGGGCGCGCTGCAGTCGGAGCGCTCGCGGCGAGTGTCCGGCAGCATTTATCAGGCAGGATCGCTGGCGTTTGGGGCGGCGGCGGCTTCGGTGCTGATCTGGATGAGTCCGCGGGTGAACCGGGACATGCTCGGGATTGCGGCGGGCTTGCTGATCGGCCTGCCTGGGCTGTTCGCGCTGGCGGCCCCCCACCAGGACGTGATTGCCGACGCGGCGTATGGAGCGGCGCTGCGACGGATATGGAGCGAGTTCAAGGCGACGTTTCTGCGCTGGGAGGCCGTGCCGTATGCGGCGACGATGTTATTTCCGATGGCGAGCGGGGCCGCGATCGGGTTGCTGCCGGGGGTGGCGCGGGACTACGGAGTGAATGGCGACAGCGTGGCGTGGATGAACGGGCTGGTGGGGTCGCTGCTGGTGGCCGGCGGCGCGCTGGCGGCGACGCTGATTCCGGCGCGGAGCAAGGCGGCAGTGGCGTATTTGTCCGTGGCGATGGTGAACGCGCTGACACTGTGCGTGCTGTGGCTGGGACCGTTGCGGCCCGGGACGTACTATGTGGGCGTAACGCTGTACCTGTTTACGGTGGGGACGTGTTACGCGATGTTTACAGCGGTGGTGCTGGAGTTTCTGGGGGATTCGGGGAAGACGGGGAGTGGGAGGTACTCGATCATCAACTCGATGGGGAATGTGCCGGTGTTGTACATGATCGCGCTCGATGGATGGGGCGGGAGCCGGTTTGGGCCCAGGGGGCTCGCGGGCACCGACGCCGTGGTGGGCGGGGTGGGTGGGGGTTTGTTGCTGCTGTATTTTTTGTTGCGGAAGCGCAGTGCGGTTCGTTGAGCCTCTGGATCTCTGCCGATTCTCCTGATCCGTTCTCATTTGTCCCAATCCGTTCCGCTCGTCGGGCAGCGGGATAGTCGAAGGGGGTGGGTGGTTGGCAGGTTTGGGTCAGCGCAATTGTCAATTGACAGATGCGTGGAGTGGGGCCTATAAGCCCCGTATCAGGGCCCCAGTCTTTGTATTTCAACCGACTTAGCACTCAAGGAGCGCATCATTATGTCTCTTCTTATCGAAACAAAAAAGTATGCCATCTACGTCAGGGTTCTTGCGGGGCAGGGCGATGGTCCATTAATCACGTTCGATGGTCATGGTATCCACGTTCATGGCGGCGATCCCCGTGTGGATCACGCAGCTATCGAGAAAGCAGTCCGGCAGATCGAAGCGGGGGCAGACGCCTTTTCGGCGGTGCAGTTGAACCCGCAGCCTTTGCCTCCGAAGCAGTAAGTACCGCGCGGATCTGACAGTTGACGATTTTGTCATCACCGATGCATACAGGATGGGTGCAAGCAAAGCTGCGTCCGTACCGGCGTGCGATTGCGCCTTCCGGGCGAGACGTGGGAGTGGACACAGCGCGACGAGGGGAGGGGTATGCGAGCAGCTCTGGTTGTGGGTATGTTGATGTGGAACGTTGGGGCGGGGGCGCAGGCGGGGTGGCACACGATTGCGGGGATGCCCGATAAGGTGAGCGCGGGTGGGTCGATTATTTATGCGAATACGGATGGGTTTTTGTATATCGACGGGCACTCGTCGAGGGTGCCGCCGGTGGGGAATTATGTGTATCGGACTGCGCTGGACAATCCGGGGAATCCGGTTGAGATTACGGGGAAGGGGCTGCCGTCGGACGAGGCCGTGGACACACTTGGGCAGATGGCGGACGGGACGGTGCTGGTGTCGTGCCACGGGGTGAACGCAGCAGGAAAGCTGACGGGTGTGGGGGATGTGTTCTGGTGGAATGGGTCGACGACGGCGAGTGTGTGGAAGAGGATTGCCGGGTTCGACGGGCGGGTGGCGCAGATCATCAATCTGTTTTCGACGGATGCGGCTGGGTACACCTATTTTTCACCGGAGTGGACCGGCGACATCTGGCGTAACAATTCGCCCAATTCCAAGAGCTTCAGCGTGTTTGTGCGGAGTCTGTATGCGAGCACAAACGGTGGAAGTGCGGGCCACGCGACGACAGGGGGACTCTACGAGTATTTCGCCTGGGACCTTGGCGATGGTAGAGACACCATGCTTTGGGCCGGTGGTGAGGGCGAACTGGACGCGGTCTCGCTGGGCGGGAAAAAGACGGGAAATCTAAAATTTGCAACCACGGAGGGTGGTTACAGGGGCAATATGGCGGGCCTGGCCAAAGGGCCGAACTATGTCCTCTTTCTGAGGGTGAATAACACGAGCCCTGGAACGGATTACCTGCACCGCATTGACATTAAGACTAAGACAGTCAGCGAGCCGCTGCAGGGGTTTCCGCGACCGGAGCATGGGTTTCCGACGCATTTGCTGAACGTCTACAACGGGTTGAAGAATGTGTCGGGAAAGACGTTCATCTTTTCGGGCAAGGATTCCCACACGGGCAGAGACTACCCGACGCCGGGGCCGACCTACCTGCTGCTTTCGAAAGACGAGGGGGCCACGTGGGAAGACCTGACGGTGGGGCAGGACGCCGGGTGTACGGGAACCAACCTGGGGTTGGCGGCGAGCGTGGTGAGCAGGAGCAGGTATGTGTGGGTGCGGTGCCAGGGCGGGCGGCGCATCGATTACTACGGTCCGCTGGATTGATGGAGCTGGATGGATAAGGACAGATCTGGAAAGATAATCAGCCATAGGTGAAGGACTCGATCACATCCCTTGACAGTAACTCACTCACATGCGACACTGGAACAGTGAGTTTCGGGCTACGGCCTTAGGACAGGGGACAAAAATGGGAAAGATTATCGGTATCGATCTAGGAACGACGAATAGCTGCGTTGCCGTCATGGAAGGCGGCGAACCCAAGGTGATTGCGAACGAAGAGGGCGGGCGTACGACGCCGTCGATCGTGGCATTTACCAAGAGCGGCGAGCGGCTGGTTGGGCAGGTTGCGAAGCGCCAGGCGATCACCAATCCCGAGAACACGGTGTATTCGATCAAGCGCTTCATGGGCCGTCGGCTGAATGAAGTGGGCGACGAATTGAAGATGGTTCCGTACAAGGTTGTGGCCAAGGGCGACAACGTGGCGGTGCTGGCGCAGGGTAAGGAGTTTACGGCGCCGGAAGTGTCGGCGATGATTCTGCAGAAGCTGAAGAAGGCTGCGGAAGATTATCTGGGCCAGTCCGTGAGCGAGGCTGTGATCACGGTCCCGGCGTATTTCAATGACGCGCAGCGGCAGGCGACCAAGGATGCGGGCAAGATTGCCGGACTTGACGTCAAGCGGATTGTGAATGAGCCGACGGCGGCCGCGCTGGCGTACGGGCTCGACAAGAAGAAGGACGAGACGATTGCCGTGTATGACTTTGGCGGCGGAACGTTCGACGTGTCGATTCTCGAAGTCGGCGATGGCGTGATTGAGGTGAAGTCGACCAACGGCGATACGCATCTGGGCGGCGACAATCTGGATGAGCGCATTGTGGAGTGGCTGATCACGGAGTTCAAGTCGGAGTCTGGGCTGGATCTGCGCGCGAAGGGCAACGAGATGGCGTTGCAGCGTCTGAAGGACGCGGCGGAAAAGGCGAAGATCGAGCTCTCGACGGCGCAGGAGTCGGAGATCAATCTCCCCTTCATTACTGCGGACGCGAGCGGGCCGAAGCATCTGGTGCGGACGTTGTCGCGCGCCAAGCTGGAGTCGCTGGTCGATGATCTGCTGCAGAAGTCGGTTGGGCCGTGCAAGCAGGCGTTGAAGGATGCCGGCATCGATGCGTCGAAGATCGACGAGGTGGTTCTCGTCGGCGGACAGACACGTATGCCGAAGATCCAGCAGCTGGTGAAGGACCTGTTCGGCAAGGAACCGCACAAGGGTGTGAACCCGGATGAGGTTGTGGCGATCGGAGCGGCGGTGCAGGCGGGCGTTCTGGGCGGCGAGGTGAAGGACCTGCTGCTGCTGGACGTTACACCACTGACACTGTCGATTGAGACCATGGGCGGCGTGGCGACGGGGATGATTCCGCGCAACACGACGATCCCGACCAAGAAGACGGAGACGTTCTCGACGGCGGCCGACAACCAGACCGAGGTTGAGGTGCATGTGCTGCAGGGCGAGCGTCCAATGGCGGCGCAGAACCGTACGCTGGGCAAGTTCAAGCTGTCGGGTATTCCGAGTGCGCAGCGTGGCGTGCCGCAGATCGAGGTGACGTTCGATATCGACGCGAACGGCATTTTGAATGTAACGGCGAAGGACAATGCTACGGGCAAGGACCAGAAGATCACGATTACGAGCTCCTCTGGTTTGAGCAAGGAAGAAGTGGAGCGCATGGCGAAGGACGCCGAAGCGCACGCGGCTGAAGATAAGGAAGCGAAGGATAAGATCGAGGCCCGCAATGGATTGGACTCGATGGTCTACAACGTGGAGAAGATGTTGAAGGACGGCGGCGAGAAGGTGGATGCGGCGGACAAGACCGACGTAGAGACAGCGCTGGCCGATGCCAAGACCACGTTGACGGGCGATCCTTCTGTGACCGAGCTGGAGGCAGCGCGTGAGCGGCTGACGACGGCGAGCCACAAGCTGGCGGAGGCGCTCTACAAGGCCAACGCGGCAGAGGGTGAAGCGGGCGCTCCCAGCGACGGCGAAGCCGCCGCGGCTGGAACGGCGGACGAAGCGAAGAAGGACGAAGGCGTGATCGACGCGGAGTATGTCGACCATAAGTAAAGCAGCGAACAGCAAGCTGCACCATTTAGCGGTGTGGCCTTAGAACCAATCGTTGCTTTGGCGCGTACTGAGAGGAGGAGAGTTCCGGCAACGGATTCTCCTCCTCGCTGTCTCTGGGCGAAGTATCGATAATGTGATCGCATCAAATGGCATCAATGTGGGTTGAAGTGAATGGAACCGATTGGTCCAGCACGCGCGTCCAATACATGAAAGACACGAAAGACAGGCAGAGAGAGGTGGAGAGATGAACAGCGACGGAACCGATAACGGCCAGGCGCTCCACGGCGGCTTTGAGTGGGTGAGTATGTTCGGGCTTGGACAGACGACGGAGATGGTGTGGCGCTGCAATGCGATGCGTGCCGGACGGCTGTACAGCCGGACGCTGTTCGACTCGCGCGAAGAGGCGGAGGATTTCGCACGCAACATGCGTCACGCGGAGCCGGACCAGATGTTCGATATTGAAGCGATCAAGGCCAGCACGGTCTGGAATTAGAGAGTGGCGTTGCAGGAAGGCCGCGACCCTGGTCAGGGTAGCGGCCCTTTTTGCATCGGAATGGCAGTGAGTGAGGAGCGCAGGTGGTGAACTGGGTGGCGGTGGAAGCGATCGCAAACTGTGGCTTTGTGCTTACGAGCCTGGCTGCGATCGGCTATGCGGGGCTGCAGCTTTCGAATGAGCGCAAGTACCGTTCGGTGAGCAATCTTGAGAAGCAGTTGAGTTTCTTTTTGAGCGAGTCGTTCACGCTCGCGCGAAGGCAGTTAGCGAAGGATCGCGTGAACGAGGCCGGGCTGGTGGCGTGGGAGTTAACGGATCCGCCGGTGAGCGCGTTTGAAGTGCTGGACTTTTACGAGCATGTGGGTCTGCTGGTGAAGAAGGGGCATCTCGATGTTTACGATGTGTGGCACACGTTTTATGAGTGGGCCCAGCCGGTGTATGTGGACCTTCGTGCGCTCATCGAGGACAACGATAGCGCCTATTCGGACCACTACAGCGATCTTCGCTCGTTGATGCGGCAGATGGATGAGATCCAGTTGAAGAGAATGCACGCGAACAACGCGAACCACTGGGCGTTGTGGACCCCGGAGCGCATATTGGACCACTATCAGTATGAGTTGGAAAGCGGCGGACGCAGGCGGCGCAACAGCCGCTCGCGGCGCCGCCAGGCAGCGTTGGCGGAGGCGGATGCGGATGCCTGAAGGCAATGAGATTCATAGATGGGCGGAGCGACATGCGGCGGCGTTTGCGGGCAAGGTGTTGCGAGTGGATGGGCCGCAGGGCCGGTTCACGGATTCAGCCCTGATCGATGGGCGCAAGCTGCGCACGGTGAGGGCGGTGGGCAAGCACCTGGGGTATGACTTCGGGAAAGATCGGATACTGCATGTCCACCTTGGATTGCAGGGAGACTTTACGGAGGGTACGGGTCCGCTGCCGCCGGTGAAGGGCGCGTTGCGGTTGCGAATGTGGAATGCGGCGGCGGTGCGGCGGCCCAAGGTAGAGGGCGAGAGCAAGCGCCATGCGTGGTACTCGGATGATGATGGAACCGGCGATATACGGGCGTCGCAGGTGGCCTGGGTGGAGTTGCGCGGACCGATGGATTGCAGCGTGTACCCGCAGACGAAGTGGGACAAGTTGCTGGAGCGGCTTGGGCCGGACCCCCTGAATGGGGATGGGCCGGAGAAGGCGATCGAGCGTGTACGGAAGAGTAAGAAGGCGATTGGCGCGCTGCTGATGGACCAGGAGATTTTTGCGGGAGTAGGCAATATCTATCGGGCGGAGTTGCTGCACCGGGCACGGCTAAGCCCGTTTACGCCGGGGAAGGATGTTCCGGTGAAGGCGCTCAAAAAGATCTGGAAGGAGGCTGGGCCGTTGATGCGCGCGGGCATGGTGGACCGGCGCATTGTGACGACATTGGCGAAGCATCGGGCGTTGAAGGCCAACCCGCCGATGAAGGAAGATGCGCATTATGTGTATCGGCGGCATGGGCAGAGTTGCCGGATTTGTGGAGAGACGGTGTTGAAGATGGAAGGGTTTGCGGGAAGGAATCTGTTCTGGTGTCCGGTGTGTCAGGAGGGATAACGGGGCGCGTATAACGCGGAGCGTGATAGACTCGCGTCAATGATTGCGCACTTCAAAAATGAAGAGACGCGTCAGGTCTTCTTGACCGGCCGCAGCAGGAAATTCGGAGCGATTGCAAGGGTTGCAGCGCGCAGGCTTGGTGCCCTGGACTTTGCCATCTGTCTAGACGATCTTCGTGATCCGCCGGGAAACAGATTGGAGAAGCTGCGAGGCGATCGGAGTGGTCAGTTCAGTTTACGCATCAACGATCAATATCGAGTCTGTTTTACATGGCAGGGAAGCGATGCGAAAGACGTTGAGATTGTGGATTATCACTGAGGAAATCTATGCCGATTAGAAAGCAAGACGATCAACTCGTTGCAATACATCCGGGAGAGTTTCTACGCGAAGACTACATGGCGCCGATCAGGCTTTCTTCGACAGCTTTGGCACTCGCACTACGGGTTCCCGTGACTCGTATCTCAGAGATTGTCAATGAACGCAGGGGGATTACGGCCGAGACAGCTCTGCGACTGGGTCGTTACTTCGGGACCTCCGGGGAGTTCTGGATCAATATGCAAAAGGCCTATGAATTGGCCGTTGCCAAGAAACTGTGTCTCTCCGAGATCGAACGGGAAGTACAGCGTAGGGTGGCATAGATATGGCAACGCAGACGAAGGATTATTACGGCGCGCTGGGCGTCAAGAAGACGGCGACGCCCGAGGAGATTCGGAAGGCGTTTCGGAAGCTTGCGCGCAAGCTGCATCCGGATGTGAATCCCGGGGACAAGAAGTCGGAAGAGAAATTCAAGGAGATTTCTGAAGCCAACGATGTCCTGAGCGATGTGAAGAAGCGGAAGATTTACGACCAGCTTGGGTTCTACTCCGACAACATCGATCCGGCGGCGGCGGAAGCGGCCGCGCGCGGCGGGTATGGTGGGGGCGGCGGCTTTGGGGGTGGATCGCGAAGCAGTCGGGGAGCGCAGGAGGTCCCGTTCGATTTTGGCGGCTTCGATTTTTCAGGCTTTCAAGGGGGCGGAGGCTCCGCTCAGCAGGAGAGTGCGGGAGGATTTGGCAGCAGCTTCAAGGATGTGTTTAGCGGCATGTTCAACAGCGGCCGGCAGGCGCGCGGACCGCAGCCGGGAACCGACCTGGAGTATCAGGTGCAGGTGGACTTCTGGACGGCGATCCGCGGCGGCGTGACGCGGTTGGAGATTCAGCGGCAGGAGCAGTGTCCGACGTGTAAGGGCCGCGCGGTTACAGGCGGAAACATGGAGTGTCCGGAGTGCCACGGCGAGGGGCAGGTAACGCAAATGGGCGGGCGGATGAAGTTTAACATTCAGTGCCCGCGCTGCGGCGGCACGGGCAAGGTGCAGAACGGATGCGCGACATGCGATGCGGCGGGCGTGGTGACGCGGCGCGAACCGCTGGAGTTTCGCATCAAGCCGGGGACGCGCGACGGCCAACGGATACGGCTCGCGGGCAAGGGCAACGCGGGAACGGAGGGCGCGGCGGCTGGCGATCTGTACCTCATCATCAAGGTCGGCGTGCACAAGCTGTTTCAACGCGTGGGCGACGACATCCACGTAAAGGTGCCGGTCACGGTGATGGAAGCGGCGCTGGGCGCGAAGATCGACGTACCTACCATTGACGGCGACAATGCCGGTGCCGGGCATACGCAGTTGAAGATTCCGCCGGGAACGCAGACGGGTCAGAAGCTGAGGATGCGCGAGAAGGGTGTCCCGAGCGCGGCGCGGGAAGGGATGCGCGGCGATCAGATTGTGGAAGTGCAGATCGTTGTGCCGAAGGTCCAGGATGAGCGATCGAAGGAGATTCTGCGGGAGTTGCAGAAGTTAAATCCGGAGGATCCGCGGGCGGAGATGCTGGCGGGCAAATGAGAGCCGACGAGTTGTATGAGTGCCTCGATCTAACCTTCGAATGGGATCGATCGGATCGATCAAAGGCGCGCTCGAACTGGTGCCGCATCTCGTTCTTTTCATAGAGGCAGCAGCCGTATTCTTCGACTCGGATTACGTTTTTCTTCGGGATGAAGAATTCCAGGATTCGGACATGGTGAATGCGGCTTTGCGGAAATTGATCGAAGAGAAGAAGGTCGAATCTGCAAAGGCGGAATTGGCGAAGGCGAGCTAGGCTCGTCAGCCACCAGTGCAGGTTCCGGTCTAGGCTGAGTCGGCATTTCCAGGGGCGGCAGGTAGTACCCAGTCATTGACGAGCGCATTGAGGAGCTGGGTGGACTCCGGGGCCAGGCCGGCGGTGCGAGCCAGGAGCCAGGCTTGTGGGGTGATGGTGATCTCGGCGCGAGCGGAGCGGACGGCCGAATAGATTCGGTTGGCGGCGTATTCGGCGGTCGCGGACAGGCCCGGGGTTTTGGCGGCGAGCATAAACCAGCGCTGCTCTTTTTCGACGTTCCCGACAAATTGCGCGTGGTCCTCTCCGCCTGTGCGCATGAGGCCAGGGCAGACCGTGGTGACGCGGACCCCGCTGCCGCGGAGTTCGGCGTGGAGGCCCTCCGAGAAACCGACGAGAGCGAATTTGGCAGCGGAGTAGGGGAGCATGTGCGGGATAGAGACCTTGCCTCCTATGGAGGCGATGTTGACGATGCTGGCGCGGCGGGCTACGGGTCCGAAACGTACGGGCAGTTGAGCCATCATGTGCGGCAGCGCTGCGTAGGTGGTGTACAGGGCGGCGAAGAAGTTGATCCGCATGGATTGCTCGAAGGCTTGGAGCGACTGCGCTTCGAGGGGACCCACGGTGATGATGCCGGCGTTATTGACGAGGATGTCGATCCGGCTGAAGCGCCGCATGGCTTCGAGGATGAGGTAGGCGCAGCCGTCGGGGCTAGCGAGGTCGACGGCGACGAGGTAAAAGTCTTCGGGTCGCATGTTGGTGTGCTGGGCGAGCAGGCTGGCCTGGGCGCCTTCGAGTTCGGTGCGATTGCGTGCCGCCAGAACGAGGCGGGCACCTTCGCGGGCGTAGCGCGAGGCGATGGCGTAGCCCAGGCCTCGGGAGCCGCCGGTGATGACGACCACGGGGCGATAGAGGTCGTCCGGGGAGCGAAGAGCGCGGAAGGCTGCGAAGGCAGCTGCGGTGACGCCGAAGGCGGCGAGGGCGAGCGATGTGTTTTTGCGGCTCATGCTGCTTAGGATGCGCGCCGGCTGGAAGATGGAGAGAGGAGCGGTTTTCCGCTATGCTGAGGAGCTATGGTGAGGGTGTATGGCGACGAAACGTAAATCCCGTGGAGCGTACATGATCTCGGCGGTGGCTGAGATGTACGACATACATCCGCAGACGCTGCGCATGTATGAGCGCGAGGGCCTGTTGAGGCCGTCGCGGTCAGATGGGAATACGCGGCTTTATACCGATGAGGACCTGGAGCGGCTGGAGTTCATCTTGAACCTGGCGCGGGACCTGGGCGTGAACATCGCCGGAATCGCGATTGTGCTGCAGATGCGCGAACGGATGGAAGAGATGAACCGGCAGATGCAGGGGTTTGTCGACTATGTGCGCTCCGAGATGTTGAGCAAGATGCAGCATGCCCAGCAGCCAGCGGCAGGTCTGGTGCCGTTTCGGCGGCCTTTGCGGCGGGACGCGGATAGCAACGAACAGGCAACAGGGAACAGCGAACAGGCAACGGCTGCGAAGGTACGGATAGTCGGTGTCAGGAAGCTTCGAAGTTGAACCTGTCTGGCGCTGTGCTGTCCGGGTTTGGCGTGGCGCTCCGGTAAACTGGAAGAAACGGCTGCGCGGCGGCCTGAGGGGATTCCGGTTGGTGCGATGAACGTTGTGGTTCGAATTTTGTTCTGGGTGGCGGCGGTGGGGTCGGTCACCTCGACCATTTATTGCGGCATGGTGGTGGTTGCGGCTGCGCGGTTTGGGCTGCGACGGCGGCGAGATCAGGCGGTGGCGGCAGAGTTTCTGCCCAGCGTGAGCATGTTGAAGCCCCTGCACGGGACCGAGCCGGGGATGGAGCGAAACCTCGAGACCTTCTTTGAGCAGGATTATCCGGCCCCGTTTGAACTGCTGTTTTGCGCGCGGCAGGATACCGATGAGGGGTTGCAACTGGCGCGGCTGGTGGGCGCGCGCTACCCGCATGTGGACGCGAAGTATGTGACCTGCGGCGAGCCCCGGCCGAAGTTTCACAACGCGAAGGTGTACTCGCTGGCCAAGATGGATACCGTGGCAAAGAACGACCTGTATGTGACGAGCGACGCAGATGTGCGGGTCAAGAAAGACTATCTCCGGCGCATGGTGCAGACACTGAAGGACTCGCATGTGGGGCTGGCGTGGAGCCTGTACATCGGGACCACGGAAGGGGGTTTGTCGGCGCAACTGGACGCTGTTGGGAAGAGTGTCGAGATGAGCTCGGGCGTGCTGGTGGCGACGATGCTCGAAGGCACGAAGTTTGCGCTGGGCGCGACGATGGCGGTGCGCAAGCAGAGCTTCCAGGAGGTTGGCGGGTTCGACGAACTGGGGCAGTTTTATGCCGATGATTTTGTGCTGGGGAATCGGCTGGCCAACCAGGGAACGGGCGTCCTGCTGGCAACGCATGTGATCCGGTTGATGGTGCAGGATGCGCCGTTCTGGTTGAGCTTTCGCAATCAGCTGCGGTGGATGCAGAGCACGCGGCGATCGCGTCCCTGGGGACACCTGGGAACGGGCCTGACGTTTGCGATGCCGTTCGGTTTGATGGGCCTGCTCTGGGGCCTTATCAGCGGCCATGCATTGCCAGGTGTGGCGTGGCTGGCGGCGATGGTAGCGAATCGGTGGGTGCAGGCGTTTGCGATTTTGCGGGCCCTGGGGGATTCGGACTGGCTGCGCGGGATGATGCTGTATCCGCTTCGCGATGGGCTGGGTAGCGTGCTTTGGGCAGCAAGCTATAGCGGGGACAATTTCTACTATCGCGGGAAGATTTACAAGTTGAAAGAAGGCGGGATTGTCGAAGCGCCAGAAGTTTAGAGTGGCAATTTGAACTGTCAGCAGGGGCGTTCAGCCCGCACCGGGATGGGGTCTCGACCCGGGGCTACGGACGTTTTGGTGGGGTCAGCGCCGATTACTGAGAATGGTTTTCCCGCCGCTCGAGGCCAGGCTTTCTACAGGGCCTTGCGGGGACAGGTCGATCAGGCGCTGTTTGGGGTTGTAGGTGAGCAGGTAGACGCGACGGGGGCTGTGCCAGAGTTGGCGGAGCGTGGTTTCGGTCTCGAAGATGGCGGGGGCGTCGGGCCAGAAGCTGCCGAACCATGGGCCGTTGACTCGGCCGTTGACCAGGTGGACCGGCTGCCCGGTGTAGAAGAGCAGGGTCGAGCCTGAGGTCAGTTCGCCGTCGAGCACGACGAGGTCACCGGGTTGGCGAACGCGGTCGATGGCGGCGGCGAGATCTTTCGAACCGAGCGTGGGATAGAAGCGCGTGAGGCCTTCATGCGCGGCCAGCAGGACGCCGGTCATGGCGGCGGCGATGACGAGGTTGGCGGCGAACGTGCGTCCGCGGCGGCGGAGCAGATGCGAGCCGCCGCCAAGCGCGGCCATGCAGAGTGCGACTGTGAGCAAAGGGCCGCGGAAGAAGCCCATGGCCTCGGAGGTGAGGTCGAAGATGTGGCCGAGGGAGAGGTTGTAGAGCTCGGGGTTGGAGGATAGCAGGCCGTTGAGGTCCATACCGGGGGCGGGTGTTGGCGCGGTGAGCGCGAAGTATCCGCAGATTCCGAAGAGCGCTGTGCCGAGCGGCACGAGAAGGTAGAGGGAAGCGCGAAGGGCCTGGGCGGGTGGATTCCGGGTTTTCGGTTGGGGATTTTGACTGTGGCGGGTGCGGTCGGCTGCGGCCAGCAGGCCGCCGACCATGAGAGCGAGCGCGGGCAGTGCAGGAAGGTGGTAGTACTCCTGGCGCGAGGAGAGGGTGAAGAAGCCGATAATGAGGCCGGCCCAGAGGAGCAGGGAGAGAGCGGCTTCGCGGGTGCGGTCGGGTTGATCCTGAGTTGCGGAAGGGGCGAACTCTACGTCGGAGTCAAAGCGAAGAGAGGTGAGCTTTGGGGCCCGCAGGGTCTTGATTTGATTGACCAGCGCGGCGGGGAGGAAGGCTGTCCAGGGAACGAGCCAGAGGAGCAGCAGAAGCCAGAAAAGGGGGATGGGGACCTGGCCGTAATCGTGGGGGATGCGGCGGCCAAGGAACCGGGCGACGTGCTCGTTGTAAAGATAAAACCACACCCAGCCCGCCCGGGCGGGAAGGCCGAGGCCGGCCGGCATGGCGATGGCCGGGTTGCGCAGGGCGGCGAGGACGTGCCAGGGCGCGGCGATCAGGAAGAAGGTCGCCGTGGCCGCGAGGATGTGGAGTTTGCGGAGCAGGCTCAGTTGGCGAGTAAACGCAAGGTAGAGCAGCACGAAGCCAATAGGGAAGACGATGCCGATGAGGCCCTTGGTGAGCACGCTGAGGGCGAGGACGGCACCGAAGCCGAGCATTGGCAGCAGCGGGGTCGCGCTTATCGCAGCAGGCGGTGAGGATTGGGCCAGCCGTTGCGCTGGAGTGCGGTCGAGGGCGATGAGGAAGAGGTGCACGGAGAGCGTCATCCAGAGGCCGATGAGGATGTCCGGGATGTAGAAGCGGGTGTAGAGGTAAGGGCCGATGGAGGTGGCCATCGCGAGCGCGGCGTAGAGGCCGGCGCGGTCGGTGTGGCTTTCGGGCGATATTGCGGCGTAGAGGCGAATGCCGAGGGCGTACACGGCCAGGAGCAGGGCCAGGACGCCGAGGGCGAGAGGCAGTCGGGCGGCCCAGTCGTGGATGCCGAACAGGCGCATGGAGCCGGCGGCCATCCAGTACATGAGCGGTGGCTTGTCGAAGAAGCGGATGCCATCGATGGTGGGGGTAACGAAGTCGTGGCGCTGGAGCATCTCACGCGCGATCTGGATGTAAATGGAGTCAACGTCGTCCAGCAGGCCGGGGGAGAAGAGGCCGCCGATCTGGAGAACGAGCCAGGCGAGCACGATCGCGGCAAGCGACGAGGGGTTCCAGCGGCGAATGCCTATGGCGGTGGGAGAGACGATCTGTCGTGCTGGCGCGGTCATGCTGGCTTTGGGTCCGGTTGATGTTTCTCTTTGTCTGTGGCGCGCGGGAAGAGGAGAGCAGGTCGTCGGCCGTGCTCAGGACGGAAAGGATTTGGGAGGGCCGAAGCTTCTCTTATGGTCGGGCAGGTGGTGGGGAGTGTCAACTGCAGAGGTCCTCGGGTGGGCATAAGAGGACATTACGCGCCGCTGAAACCGTCATTGGGAGCCCCGGGATGTCCTGTGGGCTCGGGGTGGGTTCAACGGGTGGTGGAACGGGTGACCCTGAGTGGGCGATCGGTGACGAGGAGCTTGCCGGAGGTCTCTTCGAGAACGATCCAGTGGGAAGCGAGGACGCGAGCGGCGTCGGTGCGTTTTTCGGCGGGAATGAAGAGGAGTTTGCGAGGGCCGAGACCCCACTGACCTGCAAGCTGCTGAGAGGTGAGGAAGATGGGTGGCGCGTCGGGGAAGGTGCTGCCGAAGAGCATCGAGGAGGAGCGGCCGTCGACCAGGCCGACTTCTTCGTGCAGGTAGAAGGGGATCGAGGATCCGTACGCCTGATCGCCGAAGAGCAGGACTTCGTTGTCGCGCTCGATGTAGTTGTCGTCGGCGAGCTCTTCGATTTTTTCGGCGAAGTCCTGTGAGGAGAGCATGGGGGCGAATCGTCCGAGGGCGATGTGCGCGGCAATGAGAAAGACGCCACTGGTGAGGGCGATGGTGACCGTGGAGAGCAGGTGCTGGCGATGGCTGCGCAGGAACCATGCGGCGGCGGGACCGGCGGCGAACGCCAGCATGGCGAGGGTGGCGGGCAAACGCAACGCGGCGAACGACGGGCCAGTGAGGTCGAAGAAATGGGACATGGCCAGGGTGTAGTCGCCAACGCCGCGGTGGGCGAGGAGGTCCCCGATGTCTGGGACGAAGGCGAGGTTGCGGGCGCTCCAAAGACCGAAGCCAAGCGCGGCGGCTACGGCCAGGCCGATGGCAGCGTAGGCGATGTGGGCGCCGAGGATAGTGCGGCGGAGGGTGCGGTCGGAGTCGAAGAGGGGTTCGGCGCGGGTGAGGGCGGCGCAGATCAGCAAGAGCAGCGGGAGGTAGACGGGGAAGGTGTAGTACTCCTGGTTGGTGGAGAGGGAGAAGAAGAGGAGGATGAGAGCAGAGTAGAGGGCGAGAAGGAGCGCGGTACGGGCGGCCGGCGTTTGCAGGAGTGGCCGATAGCGCCGGCGATTTCTCCAGGCGAATACTCCGGGCGTAAGCGCGAAGAGGCTCCAGGGGAAGAGCCAGACGAGGTGGAGGGACCAGTAGAGGAAGCCGGGGAGCTTGTTGTAGTCGCGGGGGATGCGGCGGCCGAGGAAGCGGAGGACGTGTTCGTTGATGAAGTAGAACCAGGCAAAGCCGTGGCCGTCGGCTCCGCCGGTGTTTCGCAAGGAGGCGAGGATGTGCCACGGGGCGGCGATGAGGAGGAAGAGTGCGATGCCGGTGAAGGGGCGGAGGCGGCGCCAGTCGCGGAGAGTGCCAGTGAGCGCGAGGTAGAGGAGTGCGGTGCCGAAGAAGAAGACGAGCGCGATGAGGCCTTTGGTGAGGACGGCGAGGGCGAGGGCTGTCCAGAGGAGGTAGGGGTGGACCCACCCATGCGCGATGAAGCCACGCATGAGTGGGGCACCCGGTTTGGTGGATGGGGCACCTGATTTGGATGGTGTGGGAACCCACGTCCGAGGGTCCAGACGTGGGGCACCCGGGTTCGCACCTGGTTCGATGGCACCCGCCGGGTTGGTGGGATAGGGTGTGGAATCCATGCAGCGCTCGAAGGCGTAGAGCGCGAGGCAGAGGAAGAGCGAAAGCAGGACTTCCGGGATGAAGATCCGCGTAAAGAGGAAGACGCCGGTGCAGGTGAGGGTGGCGAGGGCGGTGTAGAAGGCGGTGCGGCAATCGAAAGCGCGGCGGGCCCACAGGTAGCCGAGAGCGGCCAGGGCGAGCACGGCGAGCGCGAGCGGCAGGTGGACGGCAAAGGTGTTGTAGCCGAAGAGGCGGAAGCTGACAGCGACCAGCCAGTAGGGCAGCGGCGGCTTTTCGAGATAACGGATGCCGTTGACGTGGAGTGTGACCCAGTCGCCGGTTTCGGCCATGGCGCGAGCAGCCTGGGCGTGGGTGGCGTCGGCGTCGTCCAGCAGGGGAGGGGAGAACAGAGAACCGAAGAAAATGACCAGCCACAAGCCAAGCAGAGCGAGCACCTGGCGGGCGGGAGGGCGGTGCGGTTCGGCTGGTGCCAGCGGTTCGAGCGCTGGGGCGGGGCTCAGAGGCATGCGGCAGCGAAGTTCCTTTTGAGGATAGAGAGCGAGCGGAAATGCACTTACCGGGCCTGTAGTCTTGGTCGTAGAGGGCTCTCGAATCGAGAGTCGCAGTTTGAGACGCTTGAAACAGCCAGGGAGACTCAGCAATGCCAACGTTTGCAGCGATCGACATCGGATCGAACTCTTGCCGCTTGGCGATTGCGTCGGTTCAGCAGCACCGGCTGAAGATGCTGTACGAAGATCGCGAAGTCACGCGGCTGGGGGAAAGCGTCTTCGAGACCGGGGTCATTTCGCCGGAAGCGATGGCCAACACCATCAAGGCGCTAAAGCGTTTTCACAAGGCAGTGCAGACCCATGTGGTGGACCAGGTGCGGGTGGTCGCGACCAGCGCGATGCGCGACGCTCGGAACTCCGACGCGTTTCGGGCATGGGTGAAGTCGACTACGGGATGGGACGTGGAGGTGATTTCGGGTCTCGAAGAAGGGCGGCTGATCCACCTTGGCGTGGTGACACATGAGCCGGGTGCGCGCGGGAAGTGTCTGCTGATCGACCTGGGCGGCGGGAGCTGCGAGATTACAGTTTCCGAAGCTGGCCGGATTCGCGAGATGGTGAGCCTTCCGCTGGGCGCGGTGCGGCTGCAGCAGGAGTTTCTACGCAATGATCCTCCGGGCAAGGAGGACGTGGCGAGGCTGCGGAAATATATCGAACGCGAACTGCGGCGGAGCGAACGGAAGCTTGGCAGACCGAAGATCGGATTGGTCATTGCGACCTCCGGAACGGCGGCCGCACTGGCCGAGGCGAGTGAGGCGATGCTGGCGGCGGGATTGCCAAAGCGTGTCGCAAAGGTGCTGAAGATTTCGAGGACGGCCAAGCCGAAGGCAGCGGTCGCCAAGCAGGGGATTCCGGGGCGCAGCGGGCGGGTGCTGACAGCCGAAACGCCTTCGGTGCGCAAGATCGCCGACCGCCTGCTGAAGATGAACAACGTGCAGCGTGCGGCCGTGCCGGGGATTGGACCGCGGAGGTCGGAAATTATTACCGGCGGGGCTCAGGTGTTCGCAGTGCTGCTGGAGCGGATGGGCCTGCGCGGGTTTCGCTACTCGCCCCTGGGGCTGCGCGACGGGATGCTGGCGGAGATGCTGGGCAACGCCGACATACGGGCTTCGGTCCATCGCACGATGGAGGCGGAGCGGTGGGAAGGAGTGCTAGAGGTATGCCGGCGATACGGCGTGGACCCGAAGAAGATGGAGCCGGAACGCGTACATGCGGGGCAATTATTTACGCAGCTGCAACCCATCCATGGTCTGCCGCCGGAGTACAAGCCGTGGCTGGAGGCTGCGGCGATGATGCAGGACGTGGGCAAATTCATGAACCACCAGGGGCATCATCGGCACACGCACTACATCATTGCCAACTCGGAGATCTTTGGTTTCTCGCCGCCGCAGCGGGCGATTGTGGCAGCCATCGCGCGCTACCTCGGGAAGTCGCGACCGGAGCCGATGGACCGCGTGATGCGGATGGTTCCGGTGGAGGAACACGCGCATGTGGCGCGGGCGGGAGTGCTGCTTCGTCTGGCGTCGGCGTTGAACCAGGACCAGGCAACCGCGCCGGTGAAGCTGCTGACCAAGATCTATCCGAAGCGCGTGGTGCTGGATCTGGTGCCAGCGCGTGGGGCTGCTGAGCTCGAGGTATGGTCGGTGAGGAAGGAAGCGGCTTACTTCCGCGAGGTCTTCCGGCGCGAGCTCTTGGTGGAAGTGGTGTAAAGGGCGCGTATGGTTCGCGGCTCGATGAGCCACTGCAGGGTGGCGGGACCACGCTGCATGCTGAGGCGAGCGAGCGAGCCTTTGCGCAGACGCACGCGGGCGCCACGATTCAGCTCGTCTCCTTCCGCCGGAACGGGACCGATCATGGCGCTCAAGAACGTGGTGATGTTGGGGTTGTGGCCAACGACGAGAACGTTCTCGTACTGCGAGCACTCGCGGACGAGGCGCTGAAACTGGGGAAGCGTGGCGATCGGAGCCAGCGCGTTCGAGATGAGGATGCGCGACTCGTAGCCGGTCTCGGTGCCGACCAGCTGCGCGGTCTGCAGGCTGCGCTTGAGGGGGCTGGAGACGACCAGGTCGAAGTTTAACTTCATGGCGTTCAGGACCATGCCGAGTTGGAGGCAGTAGCGCTTGCCTTCCTTGTCGAGAGGGCGTTTCAGGTCGAGCAGAGGGTTGACACGGCGGGTTCCGGCACTGGCATGGCGAAGGATGTAGAGGTTCATTATTTCTGTGCATCCTTGGTGGCGGGTGAGTGCTGGAAGACGCCGGGATCGGGCTCGGAGAGCGAGGGCGCGGCGGGCTCGGGATCGGGCTGGGCGTCTTCGACGAAATGCGGCGCCGGGCGATCTGAGGGTGTGTCGGGCATAACGGCTAGAGCGATTGTAGCTTGGCTGGCGTGCAACATCTGAGGTGAGATGCGGGTGGAAGCCACAGCGAACGCCGGCGCAGAGTTCGGCCGAAGCCCCATCTGGCGAAGGTGCCTGTGCGGCGGACTCCGGCCCACCCCGGTGCTGGCAGGCGGGCGGTACAAGGTCTGCCTGTGTCGCGGAGTTTGACCGGAACTAGAGCTTGCGCCAGAGCTCGGTGTAGAGGATGCCGCCCATTTTTCCGTGGTGGGCGATGCGTTCGAAGCCGGCGGCGGCAAGGGCGGCTGCAGGGTCGGGAAGCTGTGTGACACGAAGGCCGGTCAGAATACGGAAAGCGAAGTAGAGACTGCGAATGTAGGCGCGCGCCAGGGGGCGGAGAGCGTTGTTCGGGACGCGAAAGTCGGAGAGCAGCCACAGCGTGCCGGGGCGCGTGGATCGTGCAAGGCGCACCGCAATCTGGTTGATTTCGGGCTGAGAGAAGCAGTCGAGCAGGAAGTGGGTGACGATGAGGTCGGTTTCTGGCGCGACTTCGACGCCGAGGGCGGAGCCGTGGTGCGTGCGCACCCGGGTTGTGGCGTTCGGAAGGACGGCGTTGCAGCGCTGGACGAGGAGCTGCAACATGGCTGCGCTGGTGTCGACGGCCACCGCGTGAAGCTGGGGGTTCTGGGCGAGCAAACGGGCGAGGAAGCGGCCGTCTCCGTCGCCCAGGACGAGAGCGTGGCGGCAGCCGGTGAGTTGGGTGAGGAAGTGCGTGCGGGTGCGCTGGAGCAGCGGGCCGAGCGACAGATACTCGGCCCAGCGATAGAGGCGGGCGACGCGGTCGAAATTGGGGGTGGTGCTCATCGGGTGAAAAAAACGAACAGCAGTGGCGTCAGCAGGGTGAGGTCGGCGGCGGCGCGGAGGTTGGTGGGGGAGAGTTGCGCGCGGCAGCGGTGGAGGATGAGGAGGATGAGACCGGTGGCCGCGCAGGCGGCGGGGATCGGCCAGCCGAAAGTGACGGCGGAGAAGCGCGACGGGAGGCAGAGGAGATCGGCGGCCAGAAGGGTGATCGTAAGGCGGTGAACGTGGCGCGTGGCGAAGCGCGTGGTCCAGTTGGCGCCGAGGCGTGGGCCGGGGTGCTCCCAGGCGTAGAGGTACATGCAGTTGAGGGTGCAGGTGGCGGCGAAGACGATCGCCGGCAGAAGCAGGGAGGCTCGCAGGTCGGGGCGGCGCGCCACGGTGGGGATGAAGATGGCCGCGGCAAAGAATACGCCGACTACAAGCTCTTTGGGCAGGCGTCGCTCGTGGGCCAGGCGGGTGTGAATGAGCAGAAACCAACCGCAAAGCAGCCCGCCAAGCAGGGCGTAAAGGCGCAGAGCGGCGGGGGCCAGCTGCGGGGTGAGAGCAGCCAGAGCGAAGGCGGCAAGGCCGATGACGGGGACAAAGACGCGCCGATGGCGGTCGTGGAAGCGGTGGCGCTCTTCGAGGTCGGCCTGCTGGCGGGCATCGAGGAGACGATCGGCTGCGTAGAGAATCCACACGGCCAGGAACATAGCCGCGACCGCACTATGCGGGAGTGCGATGCCGCAGATACGGGCCACGAACCACGTCCAAAGAGCGGCGACGGTGGGCGCGTCGAGCGAGAGCAGATGCCAGAGAGCAAGGGGAGAATGTCGCACGTTCGCAGTTGGATGGGGTGGAGATGCTGGGCTATTGATCCCGTCGAACAACTTCGCCGCCCTTCATGACGAAGGTTGGGTGCGCGAGGACTTTGATGTCGTCGAGCGGGTTGGCGGGGACGGCTATGATATCGGCGTAGAAGCCGGGCTCAAGCTGGCCTATCTCGCTGGCCCAATCCAGGAGCCGCGCTCCATTAATGAGGCCGGAGCGGAGCGTGTCGGCGGGGGACATGCCGTACTGCACCATGAGCTCGTACTCGCGGGCTTGGGTGCCGTGGGGGAAAGGGCCTACGTCCGAACCGACGGCGAAGGGAACGCCGGCGGCGAGCTGGAGCTTGAACTGCGCGGCGTGGAAGGCCTGCTGCTCGCGGAAGCGCGCGGCGGCGGCGGGACTGGCGGCGTGGCTGGCGAAGTAGTCCACGATGGCGAAGGTGGGCACGGCGTAGATACTGTGCTCGCGCATGAGCTTCATGGTCGCAGGCGCGAGCAGATAGGCGTGGTCGATGCTGGCCACGCCAGCGGCGGCGGCGAAGCCTGTGCCGGGTTCGCCGGTTGCATGCACGGCGACGCGCGAACCGGTGCGGCGGGCTTCGGCGACTGCGGCTGAGAGTTCGGCTTCGGTGTACTGGAAGGGCGTCGTGAAGACGTTGGCGGCGAGGCGGTCTCTCCCGGTTTCGTAGATCTTGGCGAAGTCGGCACCGCCTTTGCGCTGGGTGCGCATGAGGGTGACGAGCTCGGCGGCATTGTCTGCGTAGTCAGCGTTCGAGAGCACGTGCTGTGCGGGGTTGTAGCCGATGGCGTCCTCGTGCCCGCCGGTGATGTCGATGGCGTTGCAGGAGACGCGCATGCGGGGGCCGGGTAGTTCGCCGCGGTCGATGGCGTTGCGCACGTCGGCGTCGGCACAGCCTGCGCCTTCCGAGCCCATGTCGCGCTCAGCGGTGAACCCGGCGAGGACGTCGGCACGGGCCGCGGCGATGGCTTCGATGACGCGCTGCGGGACCGACTCCTGCACGGTTTGGAGGTCTTCCGCGCCAGGGTGCAGGAAGAGATGGGTGTGCGCGTCGATCAGGCCTGGCATGAGAGTGGCGTCGCCGAGATCGATCACCAGAGCGGCTGGGGGGTGCGTCACGTCCGTTCCAGCTTCGCGAATACGATCGCCTTCAATGAGGACTTCGCCGGGGGAGAGGACCTTGCCCGCGGCGACATCGAGAATGCGAGCGGCGTGGAGGACGGTCAGCTTCGAGGCGGGCGGCTGGGTCTGGGCAGCGGAAGTGGCCGTCAGAACAAAAGCGAGGAGCGCAGTGACGAGCAGGCGAGTGGGCATGTGCAAGAAGGATACTGCACCCGTGAGTCTTGAAGCCCTGCGGACCGGGTCGAAAACCTACCTCTCAGGAGCCTTCCGTAATCGGAGTCGTCCCTGTCAGGGATTGGTGGTGCCTGGTGGCGATGCTATGTCGACCACTAGTTCTTCCAGAACCTGGATTCGTCAACGGGGTGCTTCTGCTGCTCCGCGTGTTCGAGGTCTTCGAGCAGGTCGGGGTCGAGGATGGGGGAGCTGATCTTGTAGTCGCCGGAGGCCCACTTGCCGAGGTCGATGACGCGGCAACGGTCCGAGCAGAAGGGAACGTCGGCGGAGTCGAGAGGGACAGCCTTGCGGCAGATGGGGCAGTAGAGTTCTTTCGCCATAAGGATTGGATGATTCATGATTGATGATCGACGGGAACCAGGTTTGTAAGAGCCAACGAATGACAGGGCCAAAGCACTCGTCGTAGCGCTCTAGGTCGGGTGTGTGAGCGGGCTTATAGCCGGAGGTGGGAGCCAGCTGGTGAATGTTTGGCCCAGGCGGCCCAGAGGAGCGCCTTTATAGAAGGCTCACAAGAGTTGGGCGCAGGTTTGAAAAATTCGCTAGAACTTCTTTAATTTCTGCATCCTCTTCGCCCGTCGATCTCTTCCATTGGCAAAGAATACACAATGCGAGCAGAGTTGAGCATGTGCTTGATGCAGTCGCGCGAATGCCCTCCGTTTGTTCGCCAGGTTCCATGCCTCTGTCGGCTATTGAGTTCGACATGGCACTGATTCCACAGTGGGTGAAGCTGTGAAGAAGTCCGTTGCTCAGGAACAGAGAGAAAGCACCCGTGCTAAAGAGACAGTCCGCCATTTTTAGGAGCTTACCTAAGTCTGGAATGGCGCTCTCCCGTCGTTCGTCTACCTTTTTCAACTCTTCCTCGGTAGCGAAGTGAGCGAACCACAGAAAGCGTGCGCTGGCTTCAAGCATGGGCCTGATCATGGCTTTGGAGCTGTTCCAAAATTTTGCTCTTACTAAACTTGCCACCGCAGCATTGTGTTCGCGAGCTAAATTGAAACTTGCGATACAGTAAGCATCACGCTGAGTCTTTGCTACGTAGAACACTGCTGTTCGCTTTTTGCAGATATTTTCAAGATCCTCAGCGAGCTTTAGAGTGACAGCAATGTTTGGCAGCCACTCATCTTTCGGCGCAACTTTAACTGCAGTCATCGCGTCAGTGTACGCCCAGCCGCGATGATTACTCGAAGATCCTGGCGACCAGATCGTAATCATGGGACTCGGTGATTTCGGCGCGGTAGAAGGTGCCGGGGACGAGGGTTTCGTGGGGGCCGAAGTCGTTGATGAGGACCTTGCCGTCGATCTCGGGGGCGTGGAGGATGGTGCGGCCCTCCCAGAGCAGGTCGGTTTCTTCGCTGGGGCCCTCGACGAGGAGGTCGACTTCGCGGCCGATCCAGGCGCGCTTGGTGCGGATGCTGATCTTCTGCTGGATGCGCATCAGCTTGCGGCGGCGGGCTTCTATCGTGCGCTTCGGGACCTTGGTTTCAGGCGCGAACGTGAAGGCCTGCGCGCCTTCTTCGTCGGAGTAGCTGAAAACGCCGAGCCAGTCGATTTCGGCGGCCTGGACGAAGTCGCAGAGGATGTCGAAGTCGGCCTGGGTTTCGCCGGGGAAGCCGACGATGAAGCTGGTCCGGATGGCTATTCCCGGCACGATCTGTCTTGCCCTCTCGATGAGCTTGAGGAAGATCTCGGCGTTGCCGCCGCGCTTCATGGACTTGAGCAGCGGCGCGCTGGCGTGTTGCAGGGGGACGTCGAGGTACTTGGCGATGTTGTCGTGCCGCGCCATGGTTTCGAGCAGGCGGGTGGTGACCTTGTTGGGGTAGGTGTAGAGGAAGCGCAGCCAGCGCAGACCTTCCAGGCCGGCGAGGGCTTCGAGAAGTTGCGCGAGGCCGACCGGTTCTCCATTTTCGACGAGGCCGAGGTCTTCGCCGTAGCACGTCGTGTCCTGACCGATGAGGGTGATCTCGCGGACGCCCTGCGCGATGAGGTTCTGTGCCTCGGCCATGATGGAGCCGATCCGGCGGGAGCGGAACTTGCCGCGGAGTTGCGGGATGATGCAGAAGGTGCAGGGGTGGTCGCAGCCCTCGGCGATCTTGATGTAGGCAGAGGCGCGGGGGGTGGAGAGGATCCGCGGGGTGTACTCGTCGGCGAGAAAGGTGGGCAGGGCAGCAGCCGCGCCGTGCCACTCGGCGCGCGAGAAGCGGCCCTGCTGTTCGCGGAGGTCGCCTTCGGCGCGGAAGGTGATCTGGTCGCCGTCAGACTCCGGGCGCGAATGCTGTTGCACGGCGGAGGGGGCCCGTTCTGCCAGGGCGGGTTGTGCGGCCTGCTGCGGAGTCAGGATGGTGAAAGGCGAATCGGCAATGTGGCCGCTGGGGGTAAGGCCGGCGGCGGCAAGGATGGATTCGAGCTCGCCGGTGCCGACAACGGCGTCCACTTCGGGGATGTTGGCGATGATGTCGTCGCGGTAGCGCTCGACCAGGCAGCCGGCGACGATGAGCTTGCGGGCGCGGCCACCGGCGGCGAGCTTGTGCTTCGCCATTTCGAGGATCGTGTTGACGGACTCCTGCTTGGCGGAGTCGATGAAGCTGCAGGTGTTGACGACGATGATGTCGGCGTCTTCAGCGGCTGCTGTGAGCTGTGCGCCGCCCTGGTGAAGCAGCCCCATCATGACTTCGGAGTCGACCAGATTTTTGGGGCAGCCGAGCGAGACAAAGCCGACTTTAAGAGGTGCGCTGAGGCGCGCGGGATCGCTGGCCGGAAGGACGTTGGTGGGGGTGTTGGTAAGGGGTTCGGAGCCCAGAACCTCGAGCGTAGGTGAAGAAGCCACAGACTCCAAGTTTAGCAGGGTCGGTGGCTTCTTCGGCTACGGGTTGCGGTCAGGTGATGGCTTACTCGGCTTTACCGAGACTGTGATCTTTGTAGGCTTTCTGGAAGAGCTCGAAGGCCTGCTTCTTTTTGCCGTCTTCGGCGATCAGGCCTTTGCGGTTGTAGCCGTCCTGAAGTTTGGGGATGTTGCGGGTGGTGGAGCGGAAGTCCATGAGAACCCAGGGGGCGACGCCGCGCAGATTGGGAATTTTGCGGAACATGGCGAACTGGTGCTCGATGACGTAGGCCTGCTGCTCCTCGGCCCAGCGCTGGGTGACGGGGCCGTGGTTACCCTGCTTGGCTTCGGCGCCGAACTCGCTCATGATGATGGGTTTGGCGGGGAAGGTCCAGTGGGTGGTGTCGGCGTCCTCGGGCTTGCCGCCGTACCAGCCGATGTACTCGTTCTGGCCGACGACGTCGAGCGCGTCCATGAGGGGGTCGAGGCTGGTCATCTCGGTGGGCGTACCGCGGGGGCCGATGATGGCGGAGGTGATGAGGCGGGTGGGGTCGAGGCGTCGGGCCTCGTTGGCAAGGTCGGTGAGAAACTTGGTGCGGGTAGGGTTGTTGGGGGTTTCGTTCGAGACCGACCAGAGGATGATCGAGGCCTTGTCGCGGTCGCGGCGCACCATTTCGCGGAGCATGTTGACGTCCTTGATGTAGACCTCGGGCTTGTCGTAGGAGATGCGCTGCCAGTTAGGAATCTCCGACCAGACCATGATGCCGAGGCGGTCGGCGGCGCGGGTCATGCGCTCGTCGTGGGGGTAGTGGCAGAGGCGGACGAAGTTGGCGTTCAGGTCTTTGAGGTAGCTGAAGATGGTGGCGACGTCCTGGTCGGTGATGGCGCGGCCGCCGCGAACCGGGGCTTCGGCGTGCATGTTGGCGCCTTCGAGGAAGATGGCCTTGCCGTTGAGCAGGATGCGAGTGCCGTCGACGCGGATGTCGCGGAAGCCGATGTCGTCGGAAAGCTTATCGGAACCCGAGGCGAGGTTCACCTTGTAGAGCTTGGGGGTTTCGTGCGACCAGAGGGTTAGCCTGGCGGCTTTGGCAGAGAACGGGGCACGCCCGTCGGCGTCGGTTTTTGCCGTGGTGTGGATGCCGGCTTCGGGGATGTCGATGGTGACGGCGGTTCCGGCGGGAGCGTCGAGGACGTGGACGTAGCCGGTGATCTCGGTGTTGTTGGGGACGAAGGCAGGGCCGTGGGCGAGGTGGATGTCAAAGTCGTCGATGAAGTTGGAGGGCACGGTGACGAGGGAGACGTTGCGGGTGAGGCCGCCGTAGTTGAACCAGTCGAAGCTGACGGAGGGGATGCCGTCCTGGAGGCGGGTGGCGTCGACGGCGATGACGACGAAGTTTCCGCCCGGGTGGAGGACGGCGGTGGCTTCGCAGTCGAAGGGGGTGTAGCCGCCTTCGTGGTCACAGATGCGCTTGCCGTTGACCCAGACGTGGGAGCGATAGTTGGCCGCGCCTATGTGAAGGAAGGTGCGGGTGCCGGGTTTGGGCTGGAAGTCGAAGTCGCGCTCATACCAGAGGACGCCTTCGTAGTTGAACAGGCGGGGGTCCTGGGTGTTCCAGTCGCCGGGAACGTGGAGGGTTGGCGCGGTCGCGAAGTCGTACTCCTCGTTATGCGGGCCGGCGGTGGTGGAGATGTTGGGATGGGTGTTCTGGGCGTAGCTGTTGTCGTTGATGCCGCCGGTGCCGGTGTAGAGCGCTTTGAAAGGCGCCTGATCGACCAGATAATGCCAGTCGCCGTCGAGGCTGGTGGTCGAGCGGTGGTCTACGTCGACGAGCAGGGTGTGCAGGGCGGTGACGGTCTGGGGGGTGCGCTGCGGAGGCTGGGCGTGGGCGACTGCCGGGATCAGGAGAGAGATGGAGAGGAACAGGGTCGACTTCTGGGGGCAGCGTGCCATGTCACACCTTTCGTTTTGGGGCGTCGATCTGAAAAACGAGTACAAGGATCGGTCAGAGCGGTTCACAATGCTGTTTGCGGAGCGCAGAGGAGTGTAGCACTTTCGTGGGTTCCTGGTTCCGGGATGCTGGTTGTGAGGGAAGTACTGATCAAGTGAAGTACGGATCGGAAGTGCGGATCAGAAGTACGAATCAGTTGATGTGAGGGGTCAGCGGGGCGAGGTCGAGCGGCCTTGGCCGGGTGTGAGCGGTGACGATGACGCCGTTGGTTTCGAAGTGGGTGGTGCGGTGGCCGGCAGCGTGGCCCTGGAAGACTGCTTTGCGGAGCAGCGAGAAGTGGCGGCGGGACTCGCTCTCAAAGTGTCGGCTGACGGCGTGGTCGTAGTCGACCACGAGCATGTAGGTGGCTTCGCACTTGGGGCAATAGATGGGATCTTCGAGCGTGCGGTGGAAAGCGGCCGCCGGCAGGGGAGCGATGGGGTCGGTTCCGGATTGGATGGCGGCGATGATCAAAGGCAGGGACTTATTGGTGAGACGTCAGTCGTGTCACGAAAGGGTCAGATTCCGACAGGCTGTGTAACCTGACCCAGACGGTATCTTCGTCCATTCTAACGATATGCAAATGGCAATCGGCACATCTATCATTCACCTGAAGGAACGGGTGAACGCGATCTCGGAGCTGGACGATATAGACGAGCTGGTGCGGCTCTACTGGCCCCGGGTTTTGCGGTATGTGACGTTTTCGACAGGGGACAAGGATCTCGCCGAGAGCATCACGCAGGATTGCTTTTTGAAGGCTTACAACGGGCGGGCGTCGTTTCGCGGCGAGTGCGCCGTAAGCACTTGGCTGATCGGCATTGCCAACAACCTGGTCCGCGACCAGTTGCGGTTGAAGAAGTTTCAATTCTGGCGGAAAGCGAATGCCACCTCGCTCGATGTGACGGAGCTGGCATCCTTTCTGCCGAGCGCGGAGAGTTCCCCCGAGAAGCGGCTGCTGGCGCGGGAGCGGACTGAGCAGGTGCGGGAGGCTCTGGAAGGACTCTCCGTCAATCAGCGCAAGGTGTTTCTGCTGAAGTTTTTTGAAGAATGGACACTCGATGAAATTGCCACGATGACCGGCATGCCCATCAATACGGTGAAGACCCACCTGTATCGAGCGGTGTCAGCCATACGGTCGAAGATGGGAGAGAGATGAGCCACACAGGTACGTTGGAAATGGAAACCGCGGGTCACCTGAGCGACGAGCAGTTTGCGGGACTTGCTTCAGGCCTGGAGTGTGCTGAGGCGGCAGCGCACGGGCTGGCCTGCGCGCAGTGTCGCGAGGAGCTGGAAGCGTTTGGTGGTGCGGTGCGGGAGTTCGGCGGAGCGGCGCGGGGGTGGAGTGAGTCCCGCAGTCCCATGAGCTGGCAGCAACAGATGCGCAAAGCTTCGCGGAAGCAGACGGCCGCTGCCCCGGTTTCCACGTCGAGGCGCAGGCTGGTGGCGGCGTCGTGCGCGATGGCGGCGGCTGCTGTGCTGGCGGTGGGCGCGGCGGCGTGGACGCATCGCGAAGCGGCGACAGTGGTGCCGCCAACCGCGCTCGCCTACACGGACGGTCACGAGCTAGACCGTGCGACCGAGATCGCGCAGGACAATGCATTGATGCGGGACGTGAATGTGGCGATCAGCCGGGATGATGCGTCGGCGATGCGCGCCTATGGTTTGACGGTGGCAGGCCGCCAGCAGGCGCGGCCGAACCTGGAAATGAGGAGTCAATGAGGGTTGCGCTTGGGCGATCGAGCCTAATGGCAGCATGCCTGGTGCTGGGCTGCGGATCGCTGCTGGCGCAGGGCCACGGCCGCGGCATGGGCGGGCGGCGCGGCACCGGTATGCCGGGACAGGGCGACTTTACGGGCAATGCGCCAAACGTGCGCAGCGGTGTACCGAACGTCCGCGGCGATGGCGGAACCCGTGGAGCCAGCGGAAATGTGCGCGGGGGCTTGCAGCTCGGCCCGCCGGGGCGCTGGTGGGACGACCAGATGTTTGCCCGGACGCTGGGTCTGCGCAAGGACCAGCAGCAGCGAATGGACACCGTCTTCAACGCGAACAAGGGCGCGATCGTCGAGAGTTTTCGAGCGCTGCAACTGCAGGAGTCTCGGCTGGAGGCTGCCACCCATGACCAGAATCTGGACGAAGGGCGCATCTTCGCGTGCATCGATGGCGTGAACCAGGCGCGGTCCGCGCTCGAAAAAGCGAACGCGCATATGCTGCTGCTGGTGCGGCAGGAGATGGAACCGGACCAGATCGACCGCATGGGTAAGCTGCAGGACAAGCCGGTGGATGAGTAGTTAGTGTCTCAGTTTGAAATCAGGTGGGAGACTGAACGAACCTGCCAGTCGTAGGCTACGAAGGCGATACCCAGAGATACGAGCATCGCCAAAAGAAACATGTGAGCGGCTTTGGGATTGCGTCGCTGTAGATAGTTGGCTATCAATGACGCCGCTAAGCTCGCCGTGCAGATGAGGATTAGTCTCGGGGCGTTCATTAGAGCAGGATAGCCTACGGTAGTGGCGCGATCTCCCGGTTTCACCCCGAAACATTACCGACGAGGATACGCGGTTCCTGGGCAGCGGTGTAGTATGAGGCGACCTTATGCCTCTCGATCTCGAAACGAAACATACTGTCCGCGAAGAAGTGATTGACATACTAACCCGCCTGGGTGTGCCGGCAGAGCGGTGGCAAGGTGGGACGCTGGCCGTGAAGACGCCTGTGACGGGCGAGTTGTTGGCCAACGTGCGGGTGGTGGACTCGGCGGCGGCCAGCGCGGCGATTTCCGCGGCGCAGAGCGCTTTTCTCGAGTGGCGTAACGTGCCCGCACCGAGGCGCGGCGAACTGGTGCGCCTGCTCGGCGAGGAGCTGCGGGCGGCGCTGCCGGACCTGGGGCGGCTCGTAACCATCGAGAGCGGCAAGCTGCTGACCGAGGGTCTCGGCGAAGTGCAGGAGATGATCGACATCTGCGTATTTGCGGCGGGGTTGTCGCGGCAGATTGGAGGGTTGACGCTGCCGTCGGAGCGCAGCCAGCACCGCATGATGGAGACCTGGCATCCGCTGGGCGTGGTGGGCGTGATTACGGCGTTCAACTTCCCCGTCGCGGTTTGGGCCTGGAATGCGGCGCTGGCGCTGGTGTGCGGGAATGCGGTGATTTGGAAGCCTTCCGAGAAGACGCCGCTGACGGCGATGGCGACGCAGGCGATCTTCGAGCGCGCGGCGGCAAAGTTTGGCGGCGTGCCGGAGGGGCTGGCGGCGCTGCTGGTGGGCGATGCAGCGGTCGGCGCGGCGCTTGTCGAAAGCGCAGGTGTGGCGCTGGTGTCCGCCACGGGGTCGACGGCGATGGGACGGGCAGTGGGACCCAGCGTCGCGGCGCGGTTCGGGCGATCGATCCTGGAATTGGGCGGCAATAACGCGGCCATCGTGTGCCCCAGCGCGGACCTCGGATTGGCGGTGCGGGCAATCGCGTTTTCGGCAATGGGCACTGCAGGGCAAAGGTGTACAAGCCTGAGGCGTCTGCTGGTCCACGAGTCGGTGTATGACGGCCTGGTCTCGCAGTTGAAGCGGGCGTACTTGTCCGTGGTGGTGGGAGACCCGCGCGAGGCGGGAACGCTGGTAGGGCCGTTGATCGACGAGCGCGCGTTTCTCGCCATGCAGAAAGCGCTGCACGAGGCACGGGCTGCCGGCGCGACAGTAACGGGCGGCGACCGGGTTGGGAGCGGCGAGAGTTTCTACGTCCGGCCGGCGCTGGTAGAGATTTCGACGCAGGCGGACGTGGTGCGGCGGGAGACGTTCGCGCCCATCCTGTACGTCATGCGATACCGCGAGCTGGACGAAGCAATCGCCATGCAGAATGATGTGCCGCACGGGCTTTCCTCGTCGATCTTTACCCTGAACCTGCAGGAGGCGGAGCGCTTTCTGTCGGCGGCGGGCTCCGATTGCGGGATCGCGAATGTGAACATCGGCACGTCGGGCGCGGAGATTGGCGGGGCGTTTGGCGGCGAGAAAGAGACGGGCGGCGGCAGGGAGTCGGGTTCTGACGCGTGGAAGCAGTACATGCGCCGGGCGACCAACACGATCAATTATGGAAACGATCTGCCGCTGGCGCAGGGCGTCAATTTCGAGATTGGATGAGGGGCACCAGGCATCGCGGCTTTAGTCGCGGTCGTTGCCATAGACAGGGATGCCCTGCTTGACGCGGAATGCGATCGACTCCGCCCTCGCCGTGAAGTCTGACTGCGGATACTGCGCCCGCATCTGCTGTGCGACGGACTCGCAGTTCTTGCGGGCAGCGTCCGCTCGCTTCTGGTTTTCCTGGACTTCGTACATGGTCACCAGAACGCCCTGCCGGTAGGCTGCGTTGAACAGCGCCTCGGCGGACTTCGGTCCGCCCGGAAACTTCTCGGCGTATTTCTCATAGAGCCCGGCTTCCATCTCCGGACACTTGGGCAGGCCCTGCCAGTCGCCGCACAGTTTGTTGTCGAGCAGAGCGAAGGCCGCCCGCGCGGCGAACGGCGTATTCGGAAACAGCTTCATCACGCGCTTGAACTCACCATCGTAGATCTGCGGGCGCAGATAGGCTTCCTGCTCCTTGGCGCTGGGCAGCGTGGAGATGTCGGCCTTGTCGATTTGCCAGCGGATGTCGGCGGACCGGAAGGCGGCCTCGGCCGCCAGCGGGGAGGCGGGGAAGTAATCCGCGGCGCGTCTGTACAACAGGTGTGCCGCATTGGCCGCGCCCTTGGGTGCATGGGGCTCGGCGGCCTGGGCTTCCAGCTCCGCCGCCAGGCCGTAGATCAGCGCGTCGCCGCCGGGGGTGGTTGGCCCCACGATGCCCTTATCGTGAATCCAGCCCGTGGAAGGATCGCCGGCGTCCTCGCTGAACTCGGGCTCGGTATCCTCGTCCTGCCGGTCCTTGGCGTCGGTGTTGGCAAACACGCGTACCCACGGCCCATTGTGCTCCAGCACCACGACCTCGTGACCGGGCGTGACCGTGGTCAGGGGAGGCGCGCCGGTTTCGGCCGTCGCATACACGTTGGCGCTGTGCAGCACGGTAGCGCGGGCGGAGCGGTCGTAGCCGCTGCGATTGTCCTTCTTCGACTTCTGCGCGTGCGCGGGCGGATGCAGCAGCAGCGCGGGGACCAGGAGGACTGCGGTGATAGCGGCGATCGTTCGCATACGTATCAGGTTAGACGGTTGCCGAGCCGCCGCGGTTCAGCCAAAGCCGCAGTTCAGCCAGGGCTGCGGTTCAGGCCAGAAGCTCGGCTCGTAGCGCTGGATCGAGATTGCCGCCCGACATGATCGCGACTACCTTCTCCGCGTGGGGAAGCTCGAGCGCGTGGAACAGCGCGGCGGCCAGCGTCACCGCTCCGGAAGGCTCCGCAGTCAGCGTCGTCGCCGTCAGGATGATGCGGACTGCGGCTAGAATCTCCTCTTCGGTCACCGTCACGATGCCGTCGACGAATTCCAGCACATGTGCAAAGTTACGCTCGCCCAGCGACTGCGTGCGCAGGCCGTCGGCGATGGTGCGGGTGGTCTTCGCGGCCGGCCACTCGACCAGCGTGCGGGTGTCGAACGATTCCTTCGCGTCGGCCGAAAGCTCCGGCTCGCAGCCCCAAACCTGCGGTGGGGCGACGCCCTCACTCGCGCTACCCAGGCGAATTGCCGCAGCCACGCCCGACAGAAGACCTCCGCCCGAGACCGGCGAAAGTACCAGCCCCACATCCGGCAGTTGCTGCATGATTTCGAGACCGCAGGTGGCCTGTCCGGCGATGACGTCCTGATCGTCGTAGGGCGGCACCATGGTGTAGCCATGCGCCGCTTCGAGCTCCTCCGCCTTCAGCCTGCGTTCGGTAGAAGCCGGGCCGACGGTCACAATCTCCGCTCCCAGCGCGGCTGTGGCCTCGCGCTTGATGCGTGGCGCATTCTCCGGCATCACGATGACGGCCTTCGCCCCCAGCGCGCGGGCCGCATAGGCCACGCCCTGCGCATGGTTGCCCGAAGAGTAAGTGATGACGCCGCGCCGCAGTTGCTCCGGCGTGAGCTGCGCGATCTTGTTGAAGGCTCCCCGCAGCTTGAAGCTGCCAATGGGTTGTGCGGACTCGTCCTTGAGGTAGATGTCCGGCGTGCTTTCTGAAAGCTCCGGGAAACCCGCCATGCGCAGCCGTGCCCGCGTGAGCCGGACAAGCGGGGTGCGAACAGCGGTAGATGCGATCCGCGCGGCGGCGGAATGAACGTCGGAAAGGTTGATAAGAGCGTCCATCTTCGACAAGTATATTGAAAGCGGGAGAATGCCTGATGCCAAACGGCTGGAGAAGCACGGATGGTACCGTTTCGAATGTTGTCGAATACCACACTAAGGCTGGACCCTTGTACTCAGTCGTTTTCACCTACAAGGTGGATGGAAGCTGGTACGGGGGAACGTTTACCACGATGGCATTCCAGAAGGACGGCGACACTTTGGCGGTTTCCTACGATCCCTCTAACCCCGAGATAAATAACTTTCTTAAGCGAGAACGGACGAGACGCTGGCTCTACATCGTTTTCTTTACAGGTATGGCCATGTTGGCTATTTATCTGTTCACGCACCCGAACCCATAAGGATACGGGTCATGCACGTGATGGCACCAGGCTTTCAAGACAGCTTTACCTTGTGTGCGCCGCCCGCAAAATCAGTGCGAAGAAATGCACCAGGCGCCAGCGATCCATCGCGCTGGGTTGGGCGCCGTCGAGGTCCAGGTGCGACAAGACGGGCGAAATCAGGGCCGATTGTAGCGTCGTTCCCGGCAACTCCGCCGCCATCCACAGCGTCTCGGACGCCGGGATAATGTTGTCGCCCGCGCCGTGCAGCAGGTAAACCGGCGTTGTGAGCGAGCCCAGGTGGTTGTGCGGCGAAACGCCCGCCATATCCTGCACGTGGCGGCTCTCCGCGGCGGCCAGCAGGCCGCGCGTCAGGTCAGAGGTTGTGTCCATCAACTGCGCCGCCTCCGCTCGCTGCACGGGGGTAAGCGCCGCCAGCGCGGCCTTCTCCGCCGGCAGATCTTCGTAGAGATGAGCGCGAAGGACGGCCCGGATGCGGCCTGTATCGCTCGGAGGGACGAAGTCTTCGACGTGCTCGTACTCCATCACCAGGGCACCATACTCGTGCGGCGGCAGAAGCTCCGGCGAGTCGCCCGGCCGCGGGTCCGAGCCGGTGCGGTAGTAGGCCGCCACCCGGGCCATCTCGTCCTGCGACCCCACGGCGACGACGAACTTGATGCTGGGCCGGTACATGGGGTCAGCCGCCGCCAGCAGCGAAAGCCCACCTGAGAAGCTCAGGCCCATCAGGCCCACCGCTCGCCGCTCGCCGTACTTGTTCTGCGTGGCCATCCACGCTGCGGCGTCGCCAATGGTACGGATCGAGTCGGCAGAGACCTGGTAGTCCTTGATGCCGGGAAGCTCCGGCGTGAGCACCCGCAGACCGCAGGAGGAGAGTGCCGAAGCGAACGCAATGAGCCGGGGCTCGTCCATACCCAGGTGGTGAACGCCATGCAGCACGATGAGCGCCGGCGCGTCGGGATGCGTCACCGGGGTGTACAGCCGGGCGCGTATGGCACCGTGCTCCGCCGGGATCGAGAGTTCGCGGACCCCCACGCGCTCGTCGGCCACCCTTCGCAACACGCGAGGCACAGGCTGATTGGCGACCAGGTCGAGCACCGCCACCGCTTCCAGATGCGTCCGGGTAAACGGCCACGCGATCGCGCCCAGAAGGATCAGAGATAACAACGTGTAGCTCAACGCCCGGCGGGGCCTGGCCGCAATGGCCGCGCGCTGGTGATCGAAAAAGCCGGCGATTCGAGGGTACGAGGAAGGCGACACGTTCACGGAAATCTAACGCACGTGTATCAGAGTAAGGACGCCGATGACAAGCAGGCCGACGATCAGGACCGTAACCACCAGCAGCAGCGTCGCGATGCGATCGAGCCGGCGTTCCACGTTGGTGATGCGGGCTTCTACCGATTCCGCGGCCGCCTGCGCAGCGCGGGTCTCCGCTGAAATCTCCGCCAGCTTCGCGCTCTGGTCGTTTAATTGGCGGTACAGCCCGGCATGAGCGGAGGTCACTTGTCCGAGGTCCCCGCGCAGACCTTCGGCCACGGCCTCCATCGCCCGCCGGTTCGCTTCCTCGCCGGCAGTCTTCGACTGAAAAAACTTGTCCGCCATCGGCATCAGGCGAGCCGCATGGGGAAGAAGCTCAACAAGTTGCATCAACGCTTTGGGCCACATGAGGCTATTGTAGCGACTCAGCGCGCGGGGCTACTCGGCCGCCAGGACAGCCGACCGGGCAAACCGTCGCTTGCGACGCTCCAGCACCAGCGCCACGATGGTGACGATCAGGCTCGCGGTAATGATGCCCTGCGACCAGACGCAGTAGATGCACCACTTTTGCAGTACAAAGGCCTCTAAATACGTCAAAAAAGCCGCAAAAGCGAAGCCGATTTCGACCGTCTGCAGGGTCAGCCAAAGCCTGTTCGCGAGCGCCAGAACCGCGATCAGCGCATAGCCGGCAATCCCGAAAATCGCGACGGGGACGTGCGTTTTATGCAACTTCAAGTCTTCGTCAAAGGAAGTTGGCGGAAATACAGCAAATCGCGAGTGATTGACGAAACCGCAATCCCATTCCGCCGTAACGGCACAGGCCGGTTGCGCGGACGGGTCCTGCATATGGACCCGCAAAGCGAGGGAGGAGACCACAATTCCGGCAACAGCGAGCAGAGCAATCAGGTAGCGCATGACTACCTGTATTTTAGCCCGTCAAGACAGAGCCGCTGCGATAGTCGCACAGGGTCCGTAGACAGAGAAAGGGCAGCAGCGTTTCCGCTGCCGCCCTTCCTCAATCAGGTTGTAATAAGTGGGGACTACGGCTTGCCGAGGATACCGAGCGGAAGCAGCGGCCACGCCGGCGCCGCAGCGCCGATCATCTCGCTGACCGTACCCGAACCCACAGCTGAGAACCATACGGACCCTGCGCTGTCGATCGACAAGCTCTGCACTCCGGAATACGGATTGGGAAGGCAAGCCGCGTTGGTGGGAACGGGTGGCAAAATGCAGGGTGTCAGGCTAATCGCGGCGGTCGCGCCGGGTGTGTACTTCACGACGTGTGCGCCATCGGCAGCGAAGATGATGCCATTGCCGTCCGTCTCGTTATTGCTGGTCGAGGTGGTGCCGGCCGTGATGTGCGTTCCGCTGTTGGTAACGTTGGTCACTCTCGCGCCGCTGACGGTGGCGTTGAACAAGGTCAGGCCGGGCGTATTACTCAGGTTGGCGACGTACGCGTTGTACGGGCTGGCAGCCACGAAGGAAATGCCCGACGCAAAACTGCCCTGGAAGTCATAAGCCTTGACGACTGCTGATTGGGCGTAGGCCGGGGCGGCTAGCGTCCCCACATTCTCCAAAACGGTCACGGCATTGTTGGCATCATTGGTGAACGTTGTGGCCCAGATGTTCTGGTTAGGATCGACGGCGATCGCGCCGACCGTTCCGCTGAGGAGCCTCACATTAATGTTGTTCACTGGCCCGGCGGGTACGGTGCCGGGAGCGACCACTTCTGAGAGGTTACCGCCGAAACTACCGATCCAGAGATTGTTGCTGCGATCGACAGCCGATGCTGTCAGCGGGGTTGGATCGTTCGGGAAAAACGTCGTCATACCAGGCGCAATGACACCGGTCGCATTCGACACTGAGAATCGAGACACCGCGCTGGCACTGCTGACGGTATTAGAGCCTACAAGGTAGAGATTGCCTAGGCTGTCCGTGCTCGCGCCATTGCCTGTAGGGTCGATCAAGTCGTCCGGGGTCGAGCTGACAAACACGGCGCGGCTGTTGAAGGAGAGGGCGTTCGACGACAAGTGCGCAGCTGAATCGTAGTTGCCCACGTAATAATTGTCGTTGATATCGAGCGTGCCCGAAGCCGGAGACGTAAGGCCCTGGGTTCCGGGGCCCGCACCGGTGAGCTTGGGAATCGTGATCGCAACGCTATAGTCCGCCGGTGCCGAGCTCAGCATAGGCTGATAAAAACTGGTCTGCGGGGTCGCGGCGCCATAGAATTGCGCCGGCGTGATACCACTGCCCGCCAGTGTCGGATTTTTGGCAAGGTTCACCGCTACCTCAGCGATGTTGCCGTCGGCGAAGTTGACGCCTGTCGCTGTAAAGATCGTCTGGCAGGCAGGGCCGCTACCGTTGCTATTGACACAGGCGACCAGCGAGTTTGCGATCGAGTCAAGAAGCTGAGTCGGTACCTGCGAGGAAAGCGAACCCGGAACAGTAGTGTTTGCCCTGCCCGAAAACGGATTTACAAGGTTGATCGCGTTCTGAAATGCATGACCCAGTCCAGCAGCCGAGGTCGTCGGGCATGTCGTACCGTTCGCTACGCAGCCGGTCGCTGCATTATTTGTAGCTGGTGCACCTATCCCAACCGCCGTAAAAATATTCATGAAAGAGAAGGATGTAAAGTTGCCGAGGGCATAGCCTGCCGCTACCGTGGTGAGCTCATTCAAATAAATAAATCCGCCACTATATACGCCGTTCACGAACAGATCGTCACACCGGCCAAGTGCTGCAACAAGGAAGATCTTGGGATTGAATCCACTGCCTGAGTCACCGCCTGCGCTGACGATGTAAAGATATTGGCCGGCGGGGCAGGAGTAGCCGCCTCCGAAGCTGAAAGTTCCGTCCGCCTTGGTCTCCTGACCAGGATTCGCACCGGTCTGAATGGCTTCCTGGCGGAAGTTCCCAACACCGTATCCCGCGTTCCGGCCGTTCGCATCGCCCGTAGTAAACAACTTCACCGTAGCTCCGACGATCGGATTGGGGCCGCCCGTTAGCTTGCCGCTGATCGCTGCGCCAGTCAGGTTACCGCTGGAAACAGCGCTGGTGCCAAGCCCGCAACCCGTCATGAGCATGCAGCCGGCTACGCCAGCTAGGGCCGTGAACGCTAGTCTGGTGCGGACGGAGGTAGAACGATTCTGGGAAGTCATAACGTGGCTCCTGGTGCGGCAAATGGGGAATAGTTGAGGGTATGTCCTGACTATGAGACTAGGCTAATAATCGAGTACCGTAAAGGGAATTCCGTAGACATTTATAAATTTTCGCCCGCAAGACAGACGGGGTTACACGGTGTATGGACGATGTGGGAACGCGGTGTCGCAGAATGAGACAATCATGTTCTTCCGTTCTCGCAGGCGGGTTTTTGCATCCACTAGGAACAGGGACGGTCCACGCAGGGCCGCCGAGGAGCTACGCAGGAATGAATGATCTCGACAGACTGCATTGTTGGACGGGGAACCTCACCGCGGAGTTGGCTGAAGCATGGACACGTGACCACCTGGCCGAGTCCGCCGCGTCTATCGAGAGCCTTCTTGCCGTGCAAGGAACCAGGACTGCCGCGAACACGCTACTGCCCTTTGACCGCGCACAATGGCATCTGCGAATAGCTGGCAGCCAGACCGGCGTGATGTTCATGGTGCATCCCGATCCCGCGGTACGGGACGCCGCTCAGGGCCTGACGCAGGCAATCAGCGCCGCGGGCGTCGAACTCAGCCTCAATCGAAGCGTGTACCAGGCGCTCGCGCAGGTAGATCTCAACGGCGAAGATGAGGCCACGCGCTACTACATGGAGCGCACTCTGCTGGGATACAGGCTGGCCGGGGTGGACCGCGACGATGCCACCCGGGACCAGGTCCGTCAGCTGGCCGATCGCATGACCGAACTGAGCATGACCTTCAGCCGGACCGTGCAGGACGACGTTCGACAGATCGCCGTCGACGACCCAGATGATTTGCGGGGACTGCCAGAAGACTACCTCGCCCGGCACGGCGTCTATCCCGCGAACGGCGATCACAAGGGGGCCAAGCTGGTCGCGGCAGGCCCGATCGTGATTACCACAGACCCGCCGGACATGTCGCCGGTGATGAACTACGCGGTCGACGCTCAGCTTCGCCGCCGCATGTATCTTGCTTACAACGATCGCGGTTACCCCGCCAACAAGCAGGTTTTGCATGACCTTCTGGCGCTCCGCGAGCAGATGGCCGGGTTGCTTGGCTTCCGCAGCTGGGCTGATCTGGCGACCGTCGACCAGATGATGGGTTCGGCGGCCAATATGAAGAAATTTCTGGGCGAGGTGGAAGACGCCGCCCGCGACACCGCAAAACTTGAGTTCGCCGAGCTTGAATCGTTCGTGCGCGAGCGCGACCCTGCCGCCCTTCCTCTCTCCCTGAGCGACGCGCGTTTCTGGGAGGAGCAGTTTCGGCGTGAACGATACAACTTCGACTCGCAAAGCGTTCGTCCCTACTTTCCCTACGAACAAGTGGAAGCCGGTATCCTCACCACCGCCGGCCAACTGTTCGGCGTGCGCTTCGACCGCGCGCCAGAGGCGGCAGTCTGGGACGCCTCGGTCAAGGCCTTCGACGTTGTCGACGCGCTGGGTTCAGACGGCGTCGTGGGACGCATCTATCTCGACATGCACCCCCGCGAGGGTAAAAGCAAGTGGTTCTCGGAGTGTTCGCTGGTAGGTGGCGTGCTTGGTCAGCAGATCCCGGAAGCCGCCCTGGTGTGCAATTTCCCGCAACCCTCTACGGACGACCCCGGCCTGCTGCAGTACTCCGACGTCGTCACTTACTTCCACGAGTTTGGCCACCTGATGCACGAGGTTCTCGGCGGACGCCAGCGCTGGGCCGGGCAAAGCGGCATCGCCACGGAAGGCGATTTCGTCGAGGTTCCCTCGCAGATGCTCGAGGAATTTTTCGAAGATGCCGACCTTCTGCGCACCTTCGCCAGGCACTACCAGACCGGCGAGCCCATCCCGGTTGAAACCGTCGCGCGAATGACACGCGCCTCCGCGCACGGCCGCGCGATCTCGACGCTGACCCAGGTGATGTACGCCACCTACTCCATGGAAACGCATGACCGCAGCGCCGGTGAACTCGATCTCGACGCCCTGCTGCGCGAAGGCTACGACCGGTTTTCCAGCTACGAGTTCGTGGACGACAATCGCATGTACGCCGCCTTCACGCATCTGGTCGGCTACACGTCCAACTACTACACCTATCTTTATGACAAGGTAATGGCTCTCGAGTTCTTTGCGGAGTTTGCCAACTCTGGCGAAAAAACGTCGCTGGGTGGAGAGACTGCGATGCGATATCGCCGCCAGGTATTGGAGGCGGGCGGAACGCGTCCCGCCAGAGAACTGGTGCAGGCCTTCCTGGGCAGGGAAGTGAGTATGACTGCGTTACGCGAGTGGATTAGAAAGGGCGCCGCGGGTTCGGCGAACAGCGTGACCGGTAGCCCGGCTACTGCATAGACAGCCGAGCGAGCGTCAAGGCCAGTACGCGCGTGCCTCGCACGATAGCCTCGGGCGTTGCGTACTCGTCAGGGCGGTGCGAAACGCCACCACGGCAAGGGATGAAGATCATCGCAACCGGCGCGACACGGGCCAGGAAGCTGGTGTCGTGGTACGCGCGGCTGACCATCTTGCGGTAGCTCACGCGCTCCACCTCGCAGACGCTTTCTATCACTTCGACGATGTGGGTCGCGCTGGCGGCCGGTTGGTCGGCATTGATGGTTTCCTCGCTGATCCTGACGCCGCGCCGCCGTTCGAGGTGCGCGATGTCGGCGTGGAAAGCCTTCATCACGTCATCGCGCCGCGCCACGTCGGTATCTCGTATGTCGAGCATCAGCGTTACGCGCGATGGTACGGAGTTGACCGCGCCAGGATGTACGGCAACGGTGCCTATGGTGGCTACGGTGTCCACGCCGCCGGACTTCGCGTTCGCCGCGAGTGCATGGCGCTCGACCGACAAGATCATCTCGGCAGCCGCACACAGCGCATCGCGGCGGTCGGGCATCAGCAGGGCGCCGGCGTGGCCCCCGACGCCTTCAATGATGTAACGGTAGCTGGCAGGGGCGGCAATGTTGGTGACGATGCCGAGGTCGATGCCGTCGCGCTCCAGCAGAGGACCCTGCTCGATATGCAACTCCACCCAAGCGTGGTAATGACTGTCGGCCAGCCTCACACTTGCGAGGTCGCCGCGGAAACCAGCGGCCAAGCGCACGTCGCGCAGCGTCAGGCCGTCAGGGGTTCCGGCTTCAGCTTCGGGGAGACGGTCTTGCAATGCGTCGGCGGCAATGGGGTTCAGTACGCCTCCCAACAGCCGGGAGCCCAGGCAACCAATGCCGAACCGCGTGGGCTCTTCGCTCGTGAGCAGAAGGGTCTCGATGGAACGTTGCGGGGTAAATCCGGCCTCCTGCAGCGCGCGCATGGCTTCCAGGCCGCCCAGCACGCCCACCGTGCCGTCGTACATTCCGGCGTGGGGAATCGCGTCCGTGTGCGAGCCGGTACCCACTGCAGCCAGCCGCGGTTGCGTGCCTTCCCACCGCAGGAAGGTGTTGCCTACCGCGTCCTCACGCACCGCAAAACCCGCGTGGTGTGCGAGCCGCTTGAGCCAGGCCCTGGCCTCCAGATCGCGCGGTGTAAACACGATCCGAGTGACCGCTTGTGCGGGAGCTGCCAGCGAAGCATCGTTGGTTGCAGGGCAATCGGTCAGCAGGGCGAGCTCGTGCAACTCTCGCAACAGGCGCTGTGCGTTGATCCTCAGGTCTGTCACAACGAATGCTCCCCTCGGCGGTACAGGCTACGCAAGCGTATGCCGGTTGAAATCCTTGTAGATGAGATATTTTGCAGGACTCTTTCCGAGAGCGCCAAACCACTGCGGACAGTATGGCGCCATCCAGATAAAGTCTCCCGCTTTAGTCGGGTACCAGCCGTCGCCGAGCCGATAAATCCCGCCGCCCTCGAGCATCAGGAGCCCATGCTCCATGTAGTGAATTTCGACCTGTGAAAGCGCCGCGCCGGGCTGGTAGGTCATCGTGTTGCAGGCGAAGTCGAAAGCCAGTGTGGCGGGTAGAAGAGCGCGCACTTGCAAGCCCTCATCGCCGTTCAGCGCCGTGGAAGGGAGATCCTCTTCGCGCCCGATCAGGACCGCAGGGAAGCCTTCGCCGTGTTCCGGGTCGAGCGGCAGGAAAGGCTTGTCGATCACCTCGACACGCGCCTTGCCTTCCATAGCCGTGAGTGTGTGGTCATGCCCGGTTGGTAGATAGGCGAAGCCGCCGGCCTGCATCGAGTGGGGTTTCGGGGTGCCCGGTTCTTCGAGCTTGAGCCTTCCTTCCAGCACGTAAATAAACCGCTGCGTCGGACCTTCGGTCAGCGTACCGCCTGCTTCGAGCTCCACCGTCATCTGCGTGAACGCCGCGCCAGCTTGTGGGCCAACATGCACGATGGCGACGCCGTTTTCGAGGCCCGGCAATGGCGTGCGGATGAAGGTGTCCGGTGTCAGCAGAAGGTGATCGCGGCGGTTCGCGCTGCGTGTGTATCCGAGATCGTGCATAGCGTTCGATTCTACTGCGCTCGGGTGAAAGCCGTCACAAACTCGAGCGCCGTTGCGATGGCCGCTTCCACGTCTTCTTCGCGCACCGTCTCGTCCGGATGATGGCTCAGGCCGCCCGGCGAACGCAGGAACAGCATGGATGTCGGCACGTGCTGCGCGAGGATCATGGCATCATGCCCGGCGCCTGAAAACATCGGCTTCGCCGTGTACCCCGCGCGCGTGGCGGCCTCGGACAGCCGCGCTGTCAACGCGTAGTCCAGTGGCACGGCGTTCTGTTGCATCCGCGTCTCGGCGCTAACGCGCACGCCGCGGATGTTGCTCGCGGCCTCCGCCTTCGTCAGAAGTATGGCCACCGCTGCGTGTCGCGACGCATCGCTGGGATGCCGCACGTCGAGCGAGGCGCGCACCGAACCTGGCACCACATTGCCTACGCCCGGCAGCACCTCAAGCTGGCCCACCGTGGCAACAAGCTGAGTGTGGTCCAGCGCAAAGCGTTCTACTTCCGAGATCCACTGCGCGGCAGCGGCAAGCGCGTCCCGCCGCAGCGCCATCGGCGTTGTGCCGGCATGATTCGCCTGACCGGTGAACGTCAGCGCCAGCCGCGTTTGTCCGACCAGACTTTCGACCACGGCAAGCGACGCGTCCTCCGATTCGAGGACCGGCCCCTGCTCGATGTGGACTTCGAGCGCGGCGAGAACGCGCGCGGGCAAAGGACAGGTCTCAGCGATGTTTTCTGGTTGCAGGCCGAAGTTGCGCAGCGCCTCGGCTACGCTGACCCCCTGGGCATCCCGCTGGGCGAGTTGCTCTGGCGTCAGCGTCCCGGTGACGGCCAGCGACGAAAGGAAAGGAAAGCCAAATCGCACGCCCTCCTCTTCCGAAAACGCAATGACTTCGATTGCGAAGGAAAGCGGTGTGCGACCCAGTTCTTCAATGACGGTCAAGGCCAGCAGCACACCCAAGGGACCGTCGAACGCTCCCGCATTCGGCACCGTGTCGATGTGCGAAAACAGCAGCAGCGTTCCGGCATCTTGCTCATCGGCCAGCGCTGCCCGCCGCACACCGCGCACGTTGCCGGCGTCGTCTACACGGGTTTCGAGACCCGCGCGCATCATCCAGGAGAGCAGCCGGGCGTGCGCTCCCATAGTCGCTTCGCTCAAAAACGTGCGGGTCGTTTCACCCGGCGCGTCGGTGATCCGCGCCAGTTCGCGGCAGCGGGCAATGGTGTGCTGAGCGCGTGTCAGGCTTGCGCCGGTCATCATGCGCGACGCACCGTGGCCTCTATGGTGCCGTGCGGTTCGTCGGTAGGCACGAAGATATGATTCGGGTTGGTCTGCCCAAACCGGCTCAGGTCCACAAGCAGGTTGTGCTTGTTTGGCATCAGCATGTACACCTCCGCGATGATGTCCGTATGCTCGAGCGCCGCTTCCGCCATTGCGTAGAGCGTCTGCTGTACGGAAAGCGAATCGTGCCTGGCAAAGGCGGTGATCATCTTCTCGCGCAAATGCATCCTTACCTTGTTGAAGTCGATGCCCGCCGCAATTGCCTGGTCCTGGTACGGCCACTCAGCCTTCAGGGCGGTCGCGAACAAGCGGTCGGTCGTCTCCGGCAGCGTCGTCAGCGAGTCCTTGATGTAGCCCACAAACCCCGACTGCGCGGTCTTCATGATTGTCAGCCCGTCGAGCCCGCTGGTGATCGCAAACGTGCCCCGCTGCGCGCGTGTAACCCGGGTCGTCTGGCGCTCGTCCGAGCCGCGCATGAAGCCCGTCGGAAAGGGCTTGCCGTGTACCATCAGCCGCTTCCACAGGGCCGATTGCACTGTCACCTCCACCCGCTCCACCTGAGGGTTGCGCGTGAGCAGGAAGTCGACCAGCTCCTTCGCGTAGACCTCCATGCTCTCCGCCTTCGAATCGCGCGCGAGCGAGTACACGGTGTTCTTCATGGTGTCGGTCGGTAGAATCTTCCCGTTGTCGCCGACGGTGTGTGCCGTTTCAAAGTCGCCAGAGAGCAGTATCTGCACCGTCCACTCGTCCAGATCGTGATGGGCTTCGTGCCTGGTCAAGCGCATCAGCCGGACGCGGGACTTGCCATAGCGATTGGCGGCGAGTTGCACGGGCATCGGTCGGTACTCTCTTTCGTGAACCAAGCTAAGTGCCACGGTAGGTGGTGTAGCCGTTGGCGGTCAGCAACAAAGGAATGTGGTGATGTTGCGTGTAGTTTGCGACCGTGAACGTGATCTCGACAAAGGGATACAGCGTGGAAGTGTTCAGGGACTTGAAATACGCCCCAGTCTCAAACCGGATGCGATACGTCGTCTGTTCAAGCGGATCCTGCCCCAACAGCGTTTTGCAGCGGCCATCGTCGTCGGTCACGCCGCGAGCCAGCGGCATCCAGGTGCTGCCTCGCAGTTTTTCAAGCAGCACCTCGACGCCCACGGCAGGGCGGCCCAGCGTCGTGTCGAGAATGTGTGTCGAAATTCCCATGCGGAGTCTGAATCCTAACCGATCCCGAGCCATTTACGCAGCCGAAGCTGCGTAATCCGGCACTGCTGTTCCGCGGCTTCCTGCAACTCTGTCGCCGCTTCGTTCGCGAGCCGCACCTTCAGGATCGCCAGCATTTCCGCCGCGGTCTTGCCCGTGGCGCAGACGATGAAGATGCGCCCGAACCTTTGCTCATATTCCTTGTTCGCGTCAGCCAGTTGCCGTTCCATGGATGCGTCAATTCCGGCTTCGCTCTGCTCGCCTTCGGACCACGTTAAACTCTGGACCGTGGCCGCCTTCGCCTTGCGCTCGCCGATCCTCGGATGCGAGTCGAACGCCTGCTGCCAGTCACTCGGCGTCAGCCCCTGCCAAACCCTGTCGGCAGCGGCGAACAGGTCATCCGGTGTGCGCAGCGGTCGCGCGTTGACCATGCCGATCGCCCATGCCACCGATCCGTTACAGGGCAGGATGGCCTCGGTCGCATCGGGTTGTGGAAGTCGGTTCCAGGCTTCGAGGATCGTGTCGGTCATCCTTCCCTCAGCGGCTAGTCGAGATGACAGGATAGCGCGTACTCGCGCCCCCGTGGCGGTGCGGGGAAGGCGCCGTCGGCGAAGACGCGCTCTCCGCGCAGCCAGGTTGACCGCACGACGCCGCGCAGCGTCTCGCCTAGATACGGCGATATCTTGTGGCGATAATGCAAGTGCTCTTCGGTCACGGTAAAGCTGGCCCCAGTATCGAACGCGACAAGGTTGGCGTGCTTACCGGCCTCGATCGAACCCACATGCGTAGCCAGTCCTGCCAACCGCGCGGGCGCTGCGCTCGTCCATTCCGCAAGTCGCGAAAGCGAAACCCCGCGCTTCACGCAGTCGGTCCACAGCAGCGGCAACGCCACCGAGAGCGAAGCGATGCCGCCCCAGGCCTCGTCAAATCGCCCAGCCTCCTCACCCGGTTGCGTCGCGTTCAGACGCTTCATCGCCGGGGGACAGGGCGAGTGGTCGGTGGCGATCAGGTCAATGGTGCCGTCGAGCAATCCTTGCCACAGCGCGTCGCGGTTCTCCGCGCTGCGGATGGGAGGAGCGCATTTGAACAGCGTGGCCCCGTCCGCAATCTCCTCGGCCGCACAATGCAGATAGTGCGGGCAGGTCTCCACCGTGACCGGAAGGCCTTCGCGCCTTGCCGCCGCCAGCATCGGCAAGGCCTTCGCGGTGGACAGATGCACAATGTGCAGCCGAAAGCGATAGGTCCGGCACAGCTCCAGCAGCATCGCTATGGCCTCCAGCTCCGCCTCATCCGGCCGCGACGCCAGGTAGGTTGAATACCGGTGCCAGTCGGCGTTGGCCGCGTTCAGCGTGGCCACAGCGGCGTCAATTGGTCCTGCCAGCTCTGCGTGCACCAGCAGCGGCAGCCCGGCGCGCGCGATGTGCGGCAGAGCGCGCTCCAGGTTTGCGCGATCGATGGACCTAAAGCCATCGCAGCCCGGATAGATGAGGAAGCATTTGAAGCCCGGCACACCGGCCAGCGCCAGAGGCTCCAACTCCGCCTGATTACCATCGACCGCTCCGCCCCACAGCGAGTAATCGACCATGCAGAGGCCCTGCGCGGCTTCTCGCTTCAACTCCAGCGCCAGCACATTGGTCGTTTCCGGCAGGCAATTCAGCGGCATGTCGACCAGCGTCGTAAAGCCGCCCGCCGCCGCCGCCCGCGTGGCCGTCAGAAATCCCTCCCACTCGGTCCGGCCCGGCTCATTGACGTGCACGTGTGTATCGACCAACCCGGGCAGCAGCGGCACGTCGCCCAGGTCTTCGAGCGGCATCGTTCCGCGAAAATCACCGGCATCATGGATGCCCGCAATCATTCCATCTTCGATCACCACAACGGCGTCGCGTTCGCCCTGCGGCGTCACGGCTCGACGGGAGCGCACAGCATGTACCATAAAGCTGATTATGCAAGGAAACCCCCACTTCATGCAGCAGGCGATTGCGCTTGCCACCGAGAATGTCGTCAGCGGCCGCGGCGGTCCATTCGGCGCGGTCGTAGTCAAAGACGGCAAGGTGATCGCGGTGGGCGCGAACCAGGTCACCGCTTCGAACGATCCCACCGCCCACGCCGAAGTTGTCGCCATCCGTAACGCCTGCACTGCGCTCGGAACATTCCAGCTCGATGGCTGCGCCATCTACACCAGCTGCGAGCCTTGCCCCATGTGCCTCGCGGCGCTGTACTGGTCGCGCTGTGCGGCAATCTTCTACGGCAACAGCGCAGAGGACGCCGCGCGTGCCGGGTTCGACGACTCCTTCCTGTACGAAGAAGTGAAGAAGCCGCTCGAAGACCGCACCATTCCCATCGTGCGCCTGCTTCCGCAGGAGGCATGGAGCAGTTTCGCGGCCTGGGAAAAAAGTCCCTACAAGGTGGACTACTGATGCCCGTCGAGAAAGTGTTGCGAGTCGGTCTTCTGGGGTTTGGCACCGTGGGAAGTTCATTCGCCGAAGTCCTCGCCGCCTCCCAGGCCGAAGACATCCGCCTCACCCGCGTCTTCAATCGTGGTGTGGAACGCAAGCGCGTGCAGGAGCGAGCGAAGTTCGTTCCTGGCGATGCTGTGTGGACCGAGCGCGTGGAAGACGTGCTCGAAGCCGCCGATGTCGACGTCGTCGTTGAGCTGATGGGGGGGCTCGACCCGGTTGAAGGCTGGCTGCGCGCGGCGCTCAGCGCGGGCAAGTCCGTCGTGACGGCCAACAAGCAGCTCATCGCCTATCGCGGCGCCGCGCTTTTCGCTCTAGCCGCAGAAAAGCGCGTCCATCTGCTCTACGGCGCGGCCGTGGCAGGCGGAGTCCCGGTCATTCCCGGCGTTGCGCAGGGACTTAGCGGAGACCGCATACGGCGCGTCAGCGGCATCGTCAACGGCACCTGCAACTTCATTTTAAGCTCCATGGAAGCCGGTGCTGACTACGCCGATGTACTCAGGACCGCACAGGCGCTCGGCTACGCCGAATCCAACCCGTTCGCCGACGTCGACGGCTTCGACGCCCGCGCCAAGCTCTGCATCCTCTCGCGGCTGGCCTTGCGCGCGGAGCTCGACCCCGACACGGTCCCCGCGCGAACGATCGCGCACGTTTCGGCCGTCGACTTTGCGTACGCTAAAGAACTCGGCTGCACCATCCGCCAGGTTTCGCGCGCGCAAGTCGAATCCACGCCCGAGGGCGAACAGATCAGCGCCCGCGTGGGACCCATGCTGGTACCGCACGCCTCGCCGATCGCGTGGTCCCACGGCACGCAGAACATGGTCGTCACCAGCGGCCGCTTCGGCGGCGACGTAGTCTTCAGCGGTCACGGAGCCGGTGGTTACCCGACCGCTGTCGCGGTGATGAGCGATGTGCTCGCAGTCGCACACGATAGCGCGCCCGTCCGCCTTCCGGCGCACAAGCGCGAGGTGTCGGGAGATGTCTACGCCCCACACTACCTACGCTTCGTAGTGGACGACAAGCCGGGCATCGTCGCTGCAATTGCCGGCGCGCTCGCCCGTGCGGGAGCCAACATCGACTCCATCCTCCAACGCCGCGGCTACGCCACCGACCGTCTGCCGTTTGTCGTCACCACCGAGCCCTGCCTTGCTTCGACCATCGAGAAAGCCATGGCTGAAATGGCGACGCTGGACTTCATGCTGGAACCGCCCCTCTGCATGCAAATTCTCGTCATCGACGACCCCGTCATCGACTAGAGCTTGCTGACAAACACCGCCACGGCGGTTAGAGAATCGGGCGCGATGGCGGTCGTCTTATGATCCACGCCCCGCAACTCAACAAACTTCTTCACCCCCGCGGAACTCGCCGCAAAGATCTTACGTCCCTGCGAAATCGGCACAAGGTGGTCGTCATTGCCGTGCAAGACCAGCAGGGGCATACGCGATTTCGCCACCAGCAGGGCTTCTGCAAAAATCTCCTTCGCATCGGCGGCCGGGCTTAGCTGGTTCACGATGGCGGCTGGATAGCCCATGGCTCGCGCGAAGACCGGAAACTCTTCTTCCGCCGAAGCAATCGGCGCCGCCAGGATGAGTGCCGTCAACACGCGCTGCGTCGAAAGGTATGTAGCGATCGCCGTTCCCATCGAATAGCCATACGCGATCACCTTGTGATGGGGCGACGTTCTCAAGGTCTCGTCAAACAGCGCCAGGCCATCGGCACGGAACGTCGCCACATCCGCTTTTCCGGTCGAAAATCCGTACCCGCGATAGTCGTACACCACCACCGTTGGGCCCAGGCTTGCGATGTCCCGGTACAGCAGGTCCGACCGCGCAATGGTCATACCGTTGCCATTGAAGAACAGAATGGTCGGGGCCGCCGGGTCCTTGCCCGCGTAGCGGAAACCGCGCAGCGTGACGCCACCCAGCTCCAGGGAGAGAGCGGTGCGGTCCGTGGCCGTTTGCCATTGCGACAGGGTCGCGGAGGGGAGAGGATTGGGTAGGATCGTGTTGGCCGGTATCTCCCGAAGCGTAAACTGCGCCTCGCAATTGCTGGCGGCCAGCAGCACAGACATCACAAAAACGGCATGAAAGAAGCCCATAGACAAGCTTAGCGCATCCGGTCAGTATTTCGGCAACGACGGATCGATCTTCTCCGCCCACGCCGCAATCCCCCCAGCCAGGTTCGACACATTCGTGAACCCCGCCGCCTTCAGCGCCAGCGCACCCGTCTGGGAGCGTCCGCCGGTCTTGCAATGGACGACGATCTCCGCGTCCTTCGCCACCGGGAGCTCTCCCGCGCGCTCCGCCACCTGCCCGACCGGGATCAACCGCGCGCCCAGGTTCACAATCGCGTACTCATGCGGCTCTCGCACGTCGAGGAGGAAGGGAGTGCGACCGGCGTCCATTTTCTGCTTCAACTGCTCGACTGACATCTGCGGCACGCCGGCAATCTCCGGCAATCCCTGGGCGGTCAGACCGTGCGAACTCACCTCGAGCGGACCGGTCGCGCTGGACGGCGGCGCGATGCCGCAGAACTGGTCATAGTCGATAAGTTGCTGAATCTCATGGGTCCCGCACGCCGGGCACAGGGGGTTCTTACGCAGCTTCAGTGTGCGGAAGCTCATGCCGAGGGCGTCAATCAGCAGCAACCGCCCAATCAGGGGTTCGCCGATCCCGAGGATCAGCTTGATCACTTCGGTTGCCTGAATCACGCCGACCAGACCGGGCAGTATGCCGAGCACGCCGCCTTCCGCGCACGAAGGCACCAGCCCCGGTGGCGGCGGCTCCGGATACAAGCAGCGATAGCATGGCCCATCCTTGGTTGCAAACACCGAAGCCTGCCCCTCGAAGCGAAAAATCGATCCGTATGCATTCGGCTTGCCGGTGAGCACACACGCATCGTTCACCAGGTACCGGGTCTGGAAATTGTCCGTGCCGTCGGCGATGACGTCGTAGTCCTTGAAGATTTCGAGCGCGTTGGCGCTGGTCAGCATCGTATTGTGCTTCACGATGTTGGTGTTCTTGTTCAATCCCTTCAGCATCACCTCGGCGGAGTCGACCTTCAACATCCCGACGGTCGCCTGCGAGTGAATGATCTGCCGCTGCAGGTTCGATTCATCCACCACATCAAAGTCCACCAGTCCGATGGTGCCGACCCCCGCGGCCGCAAGATACAGCGCCAGCGGCGCACCCAGACCGCCGGTGCCTACGCAGAGCACCTTTGCCGCCTTCAGCTTCTGCTGGCCTTCCATGCCGACTTCGGGCAGAATCAGGTGCCGCGAATAGCGGGCGATCTCTTCGTTGGTCAGCTTGGGGAGGGTGGATGTGTCGATCATGATTGTCCTTTAGTGTGGCCGCGTCTGGTCGCGGCCAAGGGAAAAACCGCCCATACAGAACAGATGCAAGGCGGGGGCGTTGGATTCGGTTGTCGGGGGGACGGGCTGGTGTCTCGCTGGTTAGCGACAACAACCGCCGGCGATAGAAGGGATAATGGTCAGCTGGGCGATATCGTCCACCGGGGTATCTTCCTTGGCTGGAAGGTAGCGAACGTCGTCGTCATTCAAGTAGACGTTCACGAACGAGCGCAACTTGCCCTCGGGCGTAAAAAGGTGCGCCCGCATGGCCGGGTGTACCTGGACAAGCTGCTCCAGGCCTTCGGCCACAGTGGTGCCGATCACCGAGACAGTCTCCTGCTTTTCGGTGAAGGCACGCAGCGGTGTAGGGATATGAATCTGCATTTCCATTTGATTATCTCTCATGCGCCCGCGATTCGAGTACGGGATACTAAGTGCATGACCACTTCCGCGCAATGGATTAGTGAGATCGAGAGAGCGTGTGCTGAGGTTGACCCAGCTCTGTGCAACCGTAGGATTACGGAACTCCACTATTCACTTTCCGAGGCACTCGCTCAGGCGCTCGGCCGCGACGGTGGACCGAACTTTCATACATGGGCGGTTTGGGGATCAAAAAAAGCAGGTGTCACTATCCGGCAGGAAGACCTGGACGACGCGATTCAAAATGCGTTTCTTACTGCGGGGTTCGTCGGCTGCATCTTTGGCGCTGCGATCGGAGCGTTCCTCGCGCGGCGACTCGGATGGTCCTCACATGTGCTTGGACCCACGCTGGGCGGAGCACTTGGAGCCGCAACAGGGGCTTTTACGGGAAAGCATATCGCTGTTCGGAGTCGAGCCCAGGCATCCAGCCTCGTAATGCAAGGCAATCAGACTGTGCTTCGCGATATCGGAGCGCAATCTGCAATATTCATCGAACTCCTTGAAAACGGTGCGACGCCAGAGCGTAGAGCGGAATTCTTTGCGGGCATCCGACTTGGTCCGACCGAGGCCCTTGGTCAGGACCGGCTTGCCGTTGCGTTTCATCACTACCTCGCAGCGTTCGACGCCAAGGATCCGGATCTAAAACGAGAGGCAATGATCAAAGGAAATTCCGAGATTGTGTATCACGAACACATTCGGCTTGAGCCCTACATCCGAGGCGCAATGCCTTGGATCATCCGCCGTTGCGCCACGCAACGCATGATGACGTATCAAGTCGACCAGAAAGTCTTCACTGTCAGTGAGGATGTTTCAGGTGTGGCGGCACATACGGCCGAAAGCGACTGGACAAATATCGACGAACGAATGCGCTATGTCTTCGCTCTTTTTCAGAGAAACCACGACGATCCCAGCGTGTTCGGAAGACCTTACCCAACCTCTATGAGTTGATTGCCGAACGCCTTGTCGTCCTCACCCGTCCCAATCAGCAGAAACGAGTTCGTGATCTGTGCCACACCCTTCGCGATCGCTGTAATGACGTACGCGCAACCAAACCAGTGCGCCTCTGCAAAATCCGTCTGCGACCACTGCGCCGGGTGGTCCGGGTGCGAGTGGTAGAACCCCACAATATCCAGTCCTGCCTTGCGCCCTTCGCGCTGCGCCTTGATTAGCTCCTGCGGCGCTATGTTGTAGCGGTTGTGCGCGGAGTCGGTGCGGGTGTTGCCCGCGCGGATCAGCCCGACCACGCTGATTTCGTCGTCGACCGCCTTGCCCATCATGATGCCGCAGCACTCATGCGGATACGTCTCTTCGCCATGCGCGCGAAGTTCGGCATAGAGCACCTGCGAAAGATGAAGACTCATTCGCCGTCGCCTTCCGTCCAGAACCGCTCGCTCAGATACTTGTCCGCCGAGTCGCACAGTATCGTCACAATCACAGCCTCGCGTCCCGCGGCGTGCTCCTGCTCGGCTACATCGAGTGAAGCGGCCACGGCCGCCGCAGCCGAAACTCCCACCAGCATCCCCTGCGTCCGCGCCAGGCGCTTGGCCATGGCATACGCGCGCTCGGTTGGCATCTCGATATTTGCGTCCGCAAGCTCCGCATCGTAGATGGGCGGCACAATCGCGGTCGCCATATGCTTCAACCCTTCAAGCCCGTTGAACGGCGAATCCGGCTGCATGGAAATGCACTGAATCGCGGGGTTACACTCGCGCAGCCGCCGCGTGGTCCCCATAAACGTCCCGCTCGTCCCCAGTCCGGCCACAAAGTGGGTCAGTGTTCCCTCGGTCTGCTCCCAGATCTCGTTTGCGGTGCCGTTGTAGTGCGCGCGCCAGTTGTTGTCGTTGCCATACTGGTCGGCATAAAAATACTTGTCTGGATGCTCCGCGGTGAGCTTGCGCGCCATCCGTATCGCGCCGTCCGACCCGTCCGACGGGTCCGTCCACACAATTTTTGCCCCATAGGCCGCCAGGATCGCCTTCCGTTCCGGCGACACATTGGACGGCATGCACAGCACCACCGGAAAGCCCTGCGCCGCGCCCAGCATGGCGTAGGCAATGCCCGTGTTCCCACTGGTTGCATCGAGCAGCGCCTTGCCCGGCGTCAGCTGCCCGCGCCGCTGCGCATCCGCAACTATCTCCGACGCGGCGCGGTCCTTGACGCTGCCGCCGGGGTTCGCCCACTCGGCCTTGCCCAGAATCTGCACGCCGGGAAGGTGCTCCGTCAGGCGATCCAGGCGCACCAGGGGCGTGTTCCCGATGCGTTCCAGCAGTGCTGTACCCAGCGGTTTGATTGAAACTGCGGTGCTCATACGATTTCCCCTCCGCCGGTCGGTTTGAAGCGTCCGCGCGGATGTGCGACAGTTGAACTCAAGTCTAACGGCATACGCGCCCAGGTTTCGCCCGCGACGCAGCAAAGAGAACCCATGGCAAAGCGACCCAAACCACGCACCTTCGACGAAATACTGTCCGTCCTCGGCAATGAAAAGTTTGATGTTTCCCCAGCGCTCGAAGGTGCAAACCGTGCCGCCGGTGCCGTCCGCGTGAGCAAGTACGGTTGCGCGGCGGAAATCGCCCCCAGCCCCGACGCCAACTCCATTGCACGCCTGCTCGCCAAACCCGGCTGGCTGCTCGGCGGCGAGATCGCCCGCATTACCGACCGTGGCTACCAGAAGTTCATCAAAACCTCAAAACTCGAAATCCCCGCCACCGCCGACATCCTCAAAGCCACGCACGCTTTCAGCGAAGAGCTGAAAGAAGCCATCGGCGCCCTCAGCCTCTACAACGAGTCGCTCGGTACCACCAGCGACCGCTACGTCTATGACCGGGTGGCCGGCAGGGAATAGTTGAAGGTTACGTCTGCCTGGCGGAGCGGACCAGAGCCCGCAAAGCGTGGAGGGCCCTGCCGGTCTTTCGGCTTGCCGGTCCATTCGTGCAAATTCGAAGTACTCCAGTTCTGCATCGACGATAGGCTCAGCCAAACGGTGTAACCGTTGCGTTACACCCTTGAAACCCTTCTACTTCCGCTTCCCCTGACCCCGTTGCCACTCCCTGTACGCCTGGCTCTTTCCCATCCCCCGAGCTCTGGCCACCCGCTTGAGCGCATCCATCTCCGTGAGGTGCTCGGCCCGCACCAGCGCCGCGACCTCTTCAGCCAGCGTCGATTGCGCGATCTGTTCCACGCTCGCGGCTGGCGCGGCGATTTCCATCAGCAACACTATCTCGCCCCGCACCGAAACCCGCCCTTCGAACTCCGCCAGCACTTCCCCCGCGGTGCCGCGCACGAACTCCTCATGCAGCTTCGTAATCTCACGTGCCAGAACCAGCTTCTGCGCAGCCCCGAACGTCGCCACCACATCCTCCAGCGCGCCCACAATCCGGTGCGGCGTCTCGTAATAAATATGCGTCGAGGGCTCGTCTCCGGCGCCTGCCCGCAGTGTTTCCAGTACCGAGCGCCGCTGGCCTTCCTTCGACGGCAGAAACCCATGAAAGGTGAACCGCTCTGCATTCAACCCACTCGCCACCAGCGCGCTCAGAGCCGCATTCGCCCCCGGAATAGGGAAGACGGCTACACCTGCAGCGATAGCTTCTGAAGCGATGGCCGCGCCTGGGTCGGCGATCCCCGGCATCCCCGCGTCGCTTACTACGGCAATCCGTCCGCCCGCCTTGAGGGCTTCTACCAACTCGCTCGCGCGGGCGCTCTCATTGTGCATGTGGTAGCTCACCGTCGGCGTTCGAATCCCGAAGTGCGACAGCAGTTTGGCCGTCTGCCGCGTGTCTTCACAGGCGATGCGGTCCACTGAGCGCAGCACCCGCAGCGCGCGCAGCGTTATGTCTTCGAGATTCCCAATCGGCGTGGCCACCAGGTACAGTCCCGGTGCCAGCGGCTTCTCACTTGCAGCTTGCAGATCTGCGCTCAACGCGGTTCCCTTGCGCCCGCCGCCGGTCGTGTCAGCTTCGCCTGGTGGACCGCGCGGGGCAGGCTCTGCAGCGTAATGATGCCAACCATCCAGCCGTCTTCAGCCACCGGGATAAACTCTGGCATCCCCTGCGTTCCGGCCCGCCGCAGCGCCGCCATCAGCGACTCGCGCCGGTCCGCCACCTGCAGGCTCTTGTTCATGGAGCCCTGCACGTAGCTGTCGCCTTCCAATTGCAACTGTTCCGCGAGCGTCTGCCGCGTCACCGAACCCACCAACCTGTTGCCACGCACGATCGGAAAAATCTCCTGCGTACTGTGAATGGTCCGCGCCAGCGCACCGCGCAGCGTATCGGAGCTCGACAGCAGGGTGTACTCGGTCAGCATCACTTCTTCCACGCGCAGGTCGTCGCTGGTCGTGGCTTCAGTAGGCGCGGCCTGCGGCTGCAACTGCGAACCGAGCAACAGGAAAAAGCCGAGCAGCAGCGGAGCGATGTTTGCCGTTACAAACCCTGCCAGCAGCATCGCCATGCCTAGCCCGACCATCAGGCTGAACGCCGGCCCCGCCGTGCGCGCCGCCGGCGCCGACGAGTTTGCGGAGGCCCGCAGGATCTGCCGTGTCGGCAGGGTGGCGGTGGGCAGAAGGTTCACGACGCCGATCACGATCTGCATCCACACAAAACTCCGCAGCACGTGCCCTACCGAAATCCATGGCTGGGCGACCAGGTCTACGCCGCCTGACGCGCCATAGCTCAGCCCCAGAATCAGCAGCCCCATGCCGAAGTTCGCCAGCGGCGCGGCCAGCATCAGCGGCCTGGTCGATGGCTGCTGGCCACCTTCCTGCGGTGCAAACGCCATCACGCCTCCCACCGGCAGCAGGAACAGGGCGCGCAGGCTGAACCCGGCATAGGCAGCTGCAATGCTCCGCGCCACCTCCCGCACCAGCACAGCGAACGCCAGCGCGGCAAACAGTCCAAAGCCGCGCAGAAGGCTGCCATACGACGCACCATACGCCAGCGCGCATAGCAGAAGCACGACAAACGACAAGTGCAGGCGGACATCGACGCCCATGATCCGGCCCAGTGGAAACGACAAACGCAGCATGAAACTCCTCGCTGAACAGTGTACGGGTTCCAGATTTGTGGGTTCTCGGTTCTCGGTTCTCGGGTGTCGGTTATGGGTAGTCGGTTGTGGGTTGGCTGGGAGCCGCTACGACTCGCGCACCCGGAGGCCAGAATCAGAACCGTCACCCGCTACCATAGAGCCATGCGCGTGATCGCCGGCACCTTCCGTTCCCGTCCACTCCAAGCCCCGCCGGGCACGGCGACCCGCCCGACCAGCGATCGCCTGCGCGAGGCGCTGTTCAACGTGCTGGCCCCGCGAATCGAAGGGGCACGTTTCGTTGACCTTTACGCCGGCTCCGGCGCGGTCGGCATCGAGGCCATCAGCCGCGGCGCCGACCACGTGTGGTTCGCCGAAAGCGCCTCGCCTGCGCTGTCCGCCATCCGCAGCAATCTCGCCCGGCTCAAAATCGGCGGCGGCTACTCGATCGAAGACCGCAGCGCCGCGCATCTGCTCCGCTCCCTCATCAAGGCCAAGCGCCTGCTCGATATCGTTTTTATCGACCCGCCTTACGATGCCGCCGACGAGTACGCCGATACCCTTGGCCTGCTGGCCCGCGAGCACGTCGCGCTGCTTGCGCCCGATGCCATCGTGATCGTCGAGCACCCGAGGAAAGCGCCCTCTGCCAGCCACTACGGCCCACTCACCCGTACCCGCCTCCTGCAGCAAGGCGACGTCGCGCTCAGCTTCTACGCGGTAGTAAGGCCCCAACCTTCTGATCTTGTCGTCCCTTAACCAGAACGAACAACCCAAGGCTTACTCCCTGACCGGAGCCGCCTGCGGGTTCAGCTTCTGCGCCGCCAGCGACCCGACCGGACCTTCTTTGCCCTTGGGGTCTTTGTCCTTGTCCTTCAATTGTGCATAGATCTTGCGGGCCTCGTCAGTCTTGCCCTGCGACTCGTACATCTCTGCCAGCTGAATCTGCGCGATGCCCGGAGACACCGTGGTTGCATCGCCCTTGCCGAGCTCCTGGTACAGCGTCACAGCCTGAGCGTCGCGGCCGGTTTTACGATACAACTGCGCCAGCCCGAGCTTGCCCAGCGCGGCGAGTTCACCGTCCCATGAGCTGGCCACGCTCTTCAGGGAGTCCTCGGCAGGCTGGTTCTGGCCTTCTTCCATGTACGTGAGGCCGGTAAAGTAGCGGGCTACCTTGCCGTCCATGGTCATGCCGTAGCGGTTCGCCACGTCGAGGAACATGGCGTTCGCGGCCTTCGCGCGTTCCTGGACGCTGGAATAAGTTTTGGTTCCCGGAGGTAACTGCTGCCCGGGCGTGGCCACCGGCGTCTGGTAGGCGTGCAACGCATCGCCCAGCGCGGCGTTAGCCTCTGCGGAGCGGTGGCTGTACAGCGCAAAGCCGCCCACAATGGCGAGAATAGCCACCAGCACGACAACGGCGGCGGTGATGGCGGAGCGGCGGTTCTGGTTCGCCCAGGAAAGGCCGTGCTCGGTAAGGGTGACAAATTGGTCAGGCTGCTTCAACTCACGCTTGGTCGCGTTATCCACTGGTTTCGGTCCGTCCTTGAACTGGGGTGCTGCTGCAAAAATGTAGCGCCCGCCCACCGCGCACGCATCCGTTCAGTCTACCAGCATCGGCCGGACCCCAGTTCCAGCCCCCTTGACCACAAATGCCAGCCAATGCCAAAGAAAATGGGTTGCCAAACGTACAAAGATAGGCATACTATCCGTTTCGCCATCGGTACAGTGTTCCCTTTTTCGAGATCACGCGCCAGGTAGCTCGCGCCCGTTTTTCGCCGTGTTCGACGTTTGGTTTAAGAAGTACCCACTTGATTGGAAGCAAAGACTTCCACAGCGTCTTGGAGCGAATAAATCATGGCTTGGTATGCCTATTGCATCGCAGAACGTAGCGCCTTTTCGGAATTGTCCCGCCATCGCCGTCCGATGCCCCTCACTGGAGTCACCGGTCTTTTCGGCAATCAGGCTTTCCTCTTTCCCGCGGCTGACCTGGCCGTCGTTGTTTCCGAACATCTCCCCGAAGACGCAGCCCGCCTCACCGGCCCCGATGCCCAGTCCGCTGCCCGCGACCACGCTCGCGTTATCTCCGGATGTTTTGCCCAGTCCACCGTTCTACCCTTCCGCTTCGGTACGACGTTTGACGATGATGATTCGCTGCGCCGCTCCGTACGCTCTAACCAGCGCCATTTCATGGCGAATGTAGAGCGCCTGCGCGGCATGGCGGAGATGCACCTCAAGGTCCTGGTCGACGACGTCACCGCCGCTCCGCGCGACGCCGACTACCGTCCCCAGACCACTGCCGGACAGCAGTATCTGTCCAACCTGCGCGAGTCCGCGAGCCGTCAGCGCGAACGCCAGTCGCGCGCCCGGGCCCTCTCCATCCAGATGCACCGCATGTTCCTTCCGGTCGCCGAAGAAATCACCTGCAAGCGCACCGACTCCGGCAAGATGCTTCTGGACATCGCCCACCTGGTCGACAAAAAGACCATCGAGCGCTACCAGAACAAGTACAGCTCCGCCACGCTGCAAATGAAGGATTGCGCGATGCAGCTCTCGGGGCCCTGGCCGCCGTACCACTTCGTCCACCGCCACAACGCTGGCTCCACCCACGGCGCGCACGCCTAGTCGGCTTGTGAGCCAGGAAAAAGAATGCCCGGCGAAACTGCCGGGCATTGTTTTGCCAGCTGGAAGCTAAAGTCCGAGGTTAACTCCAATGCGTTGAATACTTTGCGCAACCATGCCGGGGAGGGCTAGGCAGACGGAGCGGATACTTCGCGCTTCTTCCGGCTGAGAATGGAACTCTTTCGCCGCCGCCGCCCCGACGCGTGGTCGATCTTCTTCCAGAAGCCGACAAAATAGTCGATTGCCGAAATGATGGAAACCGCGGTCATCCAGTACAACGCGGTGACGGCGATCAGATGGACGCCGACGGTAAACCAGCCGAATTGCCAGTAATCCCACCGGTGGTTCAGGATGGCAGCGACCACCGAGACGATCTGGATCACGGTCTTCAGCTTGCCGATGTCGCTGGCTTCTATGGTGAAGCCCTCGCTCGCCGCAATCGAGCGCAGCCCACTGACCAGAAACTCGCGCCCGATCACCAGCACCGCGATCCACGGGGCGACCAGCCGCGGGTTGTAGGCGATCAGGCAGATGTAGGCGGCTGAGACCATCAGCTTGTCGGCCAGCGGGTCCAGCAGGATGCCCAAAGTGGTAATCTGCCCGCGCCGCCGCGCCAGGTAGCCATCGACACCGTCCGTAATCGACGCGATGATGAAGATTGCGGAAGCGAAAATCTCCTGCTCACCATGGATTCCATGCACGGGAAACTTCGGCGAAAGCGCCCATATAAGTATGGGAATGCTCGCAATCCGGCTCAGCGTGATGGAGTTAGGCAGGTTCACAGGGGCTCCCGTCTGGGAACACTAGCATTCTGACACACGCCGCGCAGTTTTCGCTTTATCGAAAGCCGATGAAGCCCATACCTTCCGGTCGAATTCGCCGCAACTGGAGCCAGATGAACTGCAGCCGCCGCACGCTATGCGCTCTTGTCCCCTTACTTTTGGGCGGGTTCGCTTCTGCGCAGGTGCCGATGCTGCCGTCGCAGACCTATATGACCAACGTCGTCTCGCCGATCCATTACGGCGAGATTATCGGCGACGTCGCACAGGGCTTCGCCCAATCCGCGAACGCCGCCGACACCGCTCCGCTGGACGGCGGAAACCTGCAGTTCCTCATCAATGGCGTCGTTGTCTGCACGCTGCCCTTCATTACGGGCAAGACGCAGGTTTGCCCGCCGACCACCGGCGCAGGCTATTCCGTCGGAACGTATGTCCTCAGTTCCATCTACACAGGCAACCAGATCTACGCGAGTTCCAGCTCTCCGCTCTACCCTGTGCAGGTCCTGCCCGACGACACGCAAGGCGTCCTCGCGTCGTCAATAGCGCAAGCGCTGGCTGGAACGCCAGTCACGCTGACGGCAACTTTCGATGCGCTGTTCGCGACGCCGGTTGGCATTGTCACCTTCTTCGACGGCGCGACGCCGATCGGTGCGGCCACTCTGACCGCAGGCGGTACGGCGAGCCTCATCACCACGAATCTCGCCGTCGGAACGCACACCATTAGGGCCAGCCTCGGCGCCTCGCTCAACTTCAACCCTTCTTCAACCAACTCGCTGATCGAGACCATTCTTCCGGCACCGCTCACGACCTCAACCGTACTGGCATCGAGCGTCAATCCGTCGACTATTGGGCAGAACGTCACGTTCAGCGCCGCGGTTGCAGCCACCGGGTCTTCGCCCGGCATTCCAAGCGGTTCCGTCACTTTTACCATCGACGGCGCAGCGGCAGGCGTCGTGCCGCTGACGGGAAATGGGACCGCAAACTTCAGCACCGGCACACTTTCGCTGGGCAGTCATGCGATCATCGCGACCTACTCCGGCACCGCCGCCGGCACAGGAACATCTTTCTCAGCCAGCACGTCCTCCACGCTGACCGAGGTCGTCGCCGCCGCACCGCCAGCGCCGAGCTTCACCATGACCGTCACACCCGCCGCGATTTCGGTCCCGGTCGGCAATTCCGCCAGTGTGCTGGTTACGGTCATGCCTGTGGGCGGCTTCAACCAGGCCGTTGTACTGACCTGCGATGCGCTCGCACGGGAAGTGACCTGCGACTTCTCAGCAGACACGATTGCGAACGGCAACGGGACCTCGACGTTGAGAGTGACGGCGGCAGCTCCGTATGACTGCAACAGCTCGACCCCGTACTTTATTGCGAGCGGCTCTGGCAGCTGGCTCGGTCTCGCCGCCGGAGCTGGCCTGCTGGTCCTGCTGCGCCGTCGCTGCAGGCTGGCGAAGCGGCTAGTGCTCTCGCTCGCGCTGTGGGTTCTGCCGACTCTGACTGGCTGTGGCCACTGCACCGACCTCGGCGTCTATCCGGGAACCTACAGCTTCAAGGTGACTGCCACCACTCCCACGCTAACGGTCACGCAGACGGTGAAGATGGTTGTGCACCTGTAGCTCCGGTCGCCTACTCTCTGGTTTTCCAGAGCCGGTGCGGCAGCAGGTAGGTGAATCCGACGAAGCTTTGCCACTTGGTGGAAGTTGCGGTCAGGCCGCGCGCAAAACCTGCATCGAGCACCAGGTTCGGCTCGAGCACGTAGCTCGGCGAAACCAGCACATCGACCAGGTTGGCGCGACCCGCCGGCCGGCCATCGTGCTCGACGTACAAGAGTGGCTGAGAGAGGTGGTACAGCTCTACCGCAAGCTGCAGCTTCGGGCCGAAGAGCGCGTGGTTTACAGCCAGCGTCTGCCCGCACTGCGCGCGTCGCACGTCATGCGAGCCGTCCTCGCTTGGACCGTTCTGCTGATTGAACTGGTAGTTGCTGTCATAGTGGAAGCCTCCTAGGTCACCCGAAAGCAGCAAAATAAGGCTCTTGGAAAAGGCTCCGAGGTCAATGTCCGGTGCAGTTCCCGCATGGACGCGACCGATGTATCCAAGCGACACCGTCGGCAAAAGTGACTTCCGCGGCGCGGTGCTGTGACCTTCCTCCGCGCTAATCTTGACCTGCGAAGTGTCGGGTGTATAAAGCACGATCTGAGCGCCCAGCAGCAAGTCGCCTGCATCGCGCGTGCTGTCGCTGTTCTCGACGGCTCGACTCTGCGCGAAGGGCTGGGAGAGCACTTGTAACAACAGACGGCGCTGCACAGTGAGCTTGGTCACTTGATTCACGCCGTACTGGCTGGCGGTTTCCGGGGAAGTGAGGGAGCCAAGATAGCCCTGCTCAAACTGCAGGTAGCCGATCGGTGCGAGCGTCGCCGGGCTGGTAAGGGTAGGTCGCCCGGGGTTAGCAGCGGGCGGCTCAGATGGCGGCGCGGTCTGCGATTGCGCGCCGCTCGTGGCGACGGTCGTGCTCAGCACAAACGCCTGGACAACCGTCCGGCGCAAAGCGCGAAGCGTCATCGCTTGCGGGCCTTCGCTTTCGCGGCTGACTTGGCTACCGGCTTTGCGGCGGCCTTCTTGACCGCCGGTTTGGGGGCGCCTTTGGCAACTACCTTTACCGCGACCTTGACTGGAGCCGCCGAGACCCCGGACTTCTTTGCTGGCGACGGCGCAGCAAGCTTAGCGGGCGCCGCTGCCACCTTCGGTGCAGGCACCGCCTTCTTGAGCACAGGTTTTGGCGCTCCGGCAGCAATCGTCACCGGAATATTGGTCACGGCCGGTTCAGGATCTGGGTGGGAGACCGCGGGGTGCGTGCCTGCATCGACGGGCGAGGCGGACGCTGCCGGCGGGGTCACCTCCCCTGCCGCCTGCCGCAAGGCGTGCAGCACGACACGCAGCATCTCTTCCTCGGGAGCCGGTTTGCCGGTCCAAATCTCGAACTGGCGCGCCCCCTGCTGGACGAACATCTCGACGCCGGTAATGACGGTGATGCCTTTTTGCCGCGCCATGCGCAGCAGGGGTGTCTCCAGCGGGTTGTAGACAAGGTCGAAGACGATCTTGCAGTTAAGATCTTCGGGTCCGAGCATCTGCGCGCCCTTGTTCCCCGCCATGCCGACGGGGGTGGCGTTGATGACGATATCGAAGTTGTTCTTGGCCACATTCTCGCGCTTGACGGTTTTGGCGCCGGCCTGCTTGGCGAGCTTCTGCGCCGTCTCCGGGGTGCGGTTCAGGATGCAGACCTCCGCCCCCTTGTCCCGAAGGCCGAAAACCGCGGCGCGGGCCGCGCCCCCGGCCCCCAGCACCAGCACCTTCGCTCCCGCCAGCGGCATACGCCGTTCGAGCGGCGCCACGATGCCTGCTACGTCCGTATTGAAACCGTAAAACTTTCCATCCTGGGCCCGGAAAATAGTGTTCACCGCGCCTATTTTGGCGGAAATGGGGTCAGTCCGTTCGAGCAGAGGCATAATCTCCTGCTTCAACGGCATCGTCACGCTAACGCCCTGTATGGGAATCTCTTTGATCAGCTTGTAAAGATCGTCGACCTTGCTGGTCTGGAGCGCGAGGTAGACAGCGTTCACAGTTTCGCGGCGGAAAGCGGTGTTCATCATGAGCGGCGACAGCGAAGATCCGATCGGGTTGCCGGCCACACCGTAGACTTTCGTAGCGGCGTCGACCTGGTCGACACGATACGTCTCGAGCAGCGTACGCGCCGGTATCTGTCCCGAGGCGGTTTCTTCGCCGGACGACGCGGAGGCGAACGTGAAGGCCGAACCGGCCCGCAAACCGAGAATGCGCGAGATAACGCCTGATTCGCCCATGCAGATGCCCACCACACTCGCGTTGTGGCTGTCTTCGACCCGTTCGAGGAATCGCATGAGGGTGATGTTGTCGGCCAGCGTGCGAGCGGTGGGCACGATCTTGATGAACTCCGGCGCGAACGGCGTGATGCGCGCAAGGATACCGTCGAGATCCTTGGTAGCGTTGAAGTCGTGATGACTGACGATGAGCGCCGCCCCGGCGTCGCGCAGCTTCTGGAGGGTGGCGGCAGGCAGCTTTTCCGCCGATTGGAGCTCGATGTCGACAAGCTGGAACCCGGCTTCGGCGGATTTCAGTAATATTTCCGCTCCCTCCGCACTCGAGCCCTTGAAGCGGCCGCCATTGGCTTCGCAACGACAGGTTGCGACTGCAGTCGCGGCGCCGTTTTCGGCCAGAAACTGTTTGAAGCGAGGCAGAGCGGCGCCAGGTTTGGCCAGATAGTCGAGCCGAAATTCGACGAATGTGCTCTCTTTTAACACAGAAAGTGCCCTTTCGAGCATTTCTTCGGCGGTCGATCCGGTGATGGCAACACAGATCTTGCCGATGCGCGAACGAAGGAGGTGAGAGGCGATTTGATTAGGTATATTCATGCTTTGCAATCGCGGTATCGTACCGCTGAATGGACTCCGATGCAAACTTCTGGAGATGCATCCTCCCGTTTATACGCAATTTCGTGGACCAAGGTTAAGTGCCGCGCGTTATAAACGTTGAAAAAGACGTTATTCGGACAATTCGCGCTGCCAGGAATGCAACCTCTGGGGCTCATGTGCATCAGAAACTGTAATCAAGAGGCTATTCAATCTGTCCCACCGAATGTAGTTTCCTTTTTACCCGTCTCATGGGTACCCTTCAGAAATTCCTCAAAAACATCCCCTCCCCAAAGCCTCTTATGAGCCCGCTGGAAAGCGGGCTCAACCTTTTAAGCCTCGCCATCGAGAAGTAAAATGGGTCAATGAGGAATTGGCTGGAGAGCGCCGAGGCGATCGACGCAGTGGACGAGATACTTGCCGGAGTGGGTCTTACGCACGGCAACCGTAAGACACGTACCGGCGCATGGAAAGCCGGCGAACGCGTGAAGGCCCCGCGGGCGTCCGAAGCAGGGACAGGGAAGCGGAAGGCCGGCGCACCGGGTCTGGTGAAGGTCATCGGCTGGGAAAAGCTGCCGTGGCTGCGGGCGGGCTTCAGCACGAGACAGGGCGGTGCCTCTACGGCCTATGGCACAAACGAGCTAAATCTAGGCTGGACGCGGGACGATGAGCCAGCACACGTGGCCGAAAACCGCGAGCGTTTTATCCGCGCCGTAGTCGGCAAGTCTGCCTTCGAGCTTGCGGCGGTGCGTCAATTCCACAGCGGCATGATTCGGATTGTGGAAAAGGAACATGGGCCGTTGGTCAAAGCCGACGGCCGAGCGGTGCTGCGCGGGGACGGTCTGATGACGGACGCGGCGGGGATCCTGCTCGGCGTTCAAACGGCGGACTGTATCCCGGTCCTGGTTGCCGACAAGCGGACCCGTGCCGTGGCGGCATTTCATGCCGGCTGGCGCGGCACGCTGGCGCGGATCGTCGAGCGCGGGATTGGAACCATGCAGATGCGCTACGGGTCACGGCCGGCAGACCTGCTGGCGGCGGTCGGACCGGGGATTGGAGCGTGTTGCTATGCTGTGGGCGAAGAAGTCCGGTTCGATTTTGAGAGCCAGTTTGCGTATGCGCCCCAACTGTTTTCCGAGGTGTACGACTCAGACCCGGTCCGGGAAAAGTATCCTTTACTCTTCATGACGGCGCGCGCTCCGGGCCACTCGAATATCGGGCCTCAGATTCACATTGACTTGTGGGAAGCCAATCGTCGGCAATTGCTGGATGCCGGGGTCGCCGCCCGGAACATCACTGTGGTGGGCGAGTGTACAGGGTGCGTGCGAGAGAAGAACGGCGAGCGGCGCTACTTCTCGCACCGCGCGGAACACGGCTATACCGGCCGAATGATGGCAGTCATCGGAATGACGAGCTAAATCTGCTCGACCTTCACGGCGGTGCCGTAGGCGAGTACCTCCGTGACGCCCTGCATTACCTCGTTGGCGTCATAGCGCATGCTGACGATGGCGTGAGCGCCGTGCTCCCGCGCGTGGGCGCACATGCGGTCGAAGGCGTCCTGACGGGTCTTTTCGCACATACTGGTGAACAGGGTGATGTCACCGCCGACGAGCGTCTGCAAGCTTGCCCCGATGGTGCCAAATACGGAGCGCGAGCGAACGACAATCCCGCGCACGATGCCGAGGTTCTGAGTGATGCGGAAACCGGGAAGTTCCAAAGCGGTGGTAATCATGGCTGGGTTCATGGTGCCGTTGTCCTCTTGGAATGAAGCTACGCTTTGCACAGCACTTCAGACAGCGTGTCGCGATTGTCCGCCAGAAGCTGGTCCAGCGTTCCCAGGCTTTTGACATAGACCGATACACCGCCAAGGGCCAGCACAAGCATTGAGGGTGGCAGTATCCAGGGGGCGCTGAAGTAGTTCGCCAGCAGCATCACGGACGCACCTGCGCCCGCGCACACCAGCAGCAGCCCAATACTGAGCAAGGCGCTGAGAGGGGAGGCTTGCTTGTTGGCCGTCCTCGCGGGGTCGATCTTTTTGGGTGCCGTGACGGAGCGCCAGTTACCTACCGCCAGAGTTACGCTCATCGTGAACACGGCCCAGAGCAGGACCGACAAAGTCATCATCGGGGAGGGCGCGTGCGAGACGTAACTGATGGCGATGAAGACAGCAACGATCTCAATGAATGCGAGGCCTGCGTTCATCAGGTTCTTGGCCACAAAAACGTTGCGCATGCGCACTGGTGCCAGGAAAAAGAACTGAATGCCAGCGGCTTCAAGGCCCAGGGAGTTGTAGCAAAGTGGGGCGATGCCCATCAGCGTGTACGCTACGGCGGATGGAAACAGGATGTAGACCGGCGCTCGCGCAGCCCTCATATTGGCAAACAGCACGACCATGACCAGCGGCGCGACCAGGCTGTAGAAGATGCCAGTGTTGCGGCGAAGGGTGATGAACTCTTTCTGAAATACCGCCGCGATTGTTTGCGAAGCAGCAGAGTGCGGCGCGGAAGAAGGCTCCGGCAGACCAGGCGCAGTCGCAGCGAGAGTGCCGGTTGCTTTTTTCGCTGTGGGGTTGGCGACGGCGTTCGCTACGTCACTGAAGTTCTCTCCGCGAAATTCCTTGTAAAGACGCATGGCGAAGATGGCGAAGAAAAGAGACGCGAACAAGAGCGTACCCAAGACCTCCGCCGCGAACAGGCCGATGCGGCCGGTGTTGCCCGCGATCACGGCATTGACCGTTAAACCCGGAGGCAGCAGCGCGAGGACGGGTTCGGCGCGGTGGTAGAAGTCGGTGGCAGTTGCCAGGCGCGCCGCCGCCCTGGCGTGGGATTGATGACCGCGCTGAAGCCCGGGGTTGAACGTGAAGTTCAAATATTGGAAACCGAGCGAACCGATCACCAGCACGCCCGTGAATATCTCTCTCGCGCGACGCGTCGATAACCAGCGGTCTACCCAGGCGAAGACCATGCGCGTGAAGAAGATGTTGGTCACGGCGAACGCGGCGAGCGCCGTGAACGCGTACACCCAAAGACCGGGCCGTGCCACCGTGATGCCGACTGCCACCGTGAAAGACGCGAGCGTACTGATCGCGTTGGCGGGCGACAGCAAGCCGAAGAAGGTTCGGATTGCTGCGTATCCTGCAAAGTTCACCGGGAAACGAATGAGTTGGGTGGGGTCGAATGTGGTGCCGGGCTGCCCCAGCTGAATGCTGGCGAGCTGGCAGAGCGCGAAGATCGCCCAAAGGATAATGGCGATCTTGCCGAAGTCACCCTTGGAAGCGAAGTAGAAGGCCGCCGCGCCCGAGCCGACAGTCGGGAAGATTACGACCGCAGCGAAGATGGGAATCAGCACCAGTGTCGCCAGCAGGTCTCCCACTCCGCCCTTGCGGCGAAGACCATTGCGCAACATGCGCCAGCGGAGCCGTGTAATGGCGGTGAACTGCGCCTGGGACTGCGCGGTTGTCCATGGTGGCTGGTCTTTTACTTCAGCCATGAGAGTTCCTGCTCAGGGTGCGTGATTCCAGTCTCAGTCCCCACGGTCGAAAGAAAAATCTGCTCCAGGGTGAGCTTGGTCCGCGGCTCTTCTCCCGGTGCAAGCCGCGCCTGCACACCGGCGCGCAACTCGTCGAGCGAGCCGTTGGCGACGATATGACCGCGATGAATGATGGCTATGTGGCTGCACAACCGCTCGACGATCTCGAGCACGTGGGACGTCAGAAAGATGGTCGCGCCACGCGCGATCATGCCGGAAAGCATCGCCTTCAGGGTGCCGGCCGCGATGGCGTCGACGCCTTCGAATGGCTCGTCAAGAAACAGAACCCGGGGGTTATGGATGACGGCGGCTGCGAGCGCCAGCTTCTTGCCCATGCCGTGGGAGAAGTCTGTGATCAGCTTCTTCTGCTCGTTGGCGAGACCCATAAATTCAAGGAGCTCTTCCGACCGCTGCCGTGTGGTGGCTTTATCGAGCCCGTACATCCGGCCGACAAAGGTCAGGTACTCGGACGCCGTAAGACGTCCGAAGAGAGCCATGCCTTCCGGCACAACGCCGATGTTTCGCTTGACTTCTATCGGATTTCCGACCAGGTCCTGACCGAGAATCTGGACGCTACCCGCTGTGGGAGCGAGCAGACCCGTGAGCATCTTGATGGTGGTGGATTTGCCTGCGCCGTTTGGGCCGAGGAAGCCGAAGAATTGTCCGGGCGCCACGGCGAGGTCGATCCGATCGACGGCTGTGAAGCCTCCACTGAATGTGCGGGTAAGCGCCTGAGCCGAAATGGCGGGGGTCATGTTGCTTCGACTTTACAACAAACTGCAAAGCCATTCGACAGCTATCGTGTGCCGCGGAGTCCCCCGCCTCTCTTGCGATTGGATCGCGATTTACGCTTGCAGTGCGGTCCCGAGATCACCTTTGCCATAGTCGATGAGGGAAGTTGTGTAGACGATCCGACAACATTGGCGTATAGTTCGGCGCACCAACTGTTTTAAAGCTTGCTCCATCTGAAATGAGGTTCCCATGCGTCGCTTATTGACTGGCATTCTAGTTTTTTCGGGTCTGGCTCTCGGCAATTCTGCCTACGCCACAACGTTTCCGATTACTTCTGTACTGACTTCCGGGACCCTCTCTGGCACCATCACCATCGACACTGTAGCCGGCCTGGCCACGGCTGGAGACTTCACTATCGTCTCGAACGGCACCACGTTCGTTTTTGCCGGCGCGGACGTCAATTACTCCGCTCCGTACTCGATTGACACGTATTTCGCGTCGTTTGTGGACACCACCAATACCGATTCCTTCTCGCTCGTTCTCCCGACGGCTACCCTGGTTGGATACAACGGCGGGCAGATCTGCTCTTACGCTCTCCTTTGCGATGGAGGCATCGTTTCCGGATTCTTCGACAACACCTCTACACCAGGGTTGTACCAGTCTTTGGACGGCAACGTTGGACCGGGTGTGTCGCCTGTACCCGAACCGTCCAGCCTGATGCTTTTGGCTACCGGCGGTGTTGCTGCGGCGGGTGCCTTTCGCCGTCGACTCGCTTCCCGTTAGAGCACATTTCCTTGCAAAGCTCCCGCCGATTGCCGGCGGGAGCTTTTGCGTATGAATGTTTGTGAAAGTTCGGAAGGGCGAGTATGTAGGCTGGAGGCTTCAGGTGGGAAGTGAATCCGTGATCGACTCCAGAATGTAGCTTTCCATGGCCTGACTCAGCTGCGAGTCGACCTCGTCGTCAATCGTCATGACGCCCGTCAGCAGAAGGCTGAAGTCGATGACGGTAAGGTTGTTCTGCAGGGTGCGGAAGATGTTCACCTGTAACATGCGGGATTCTTCCACCATCATGGCAGCGGTGTACCCCTGGGTGCGGCGTACCAAGCCGTGTCGATGCGCCGACGTGGAGATCAGCTCCTTTGTCCCGAGCTTGGTCGTTGACCGGAGGCGAGCAACGAGTTCAACGAATAGCTGCGGAAGATGGGCGCAGCGGAGCGAGAAAGGCAGAGAGACTTTCTTCATCTTGTCGTCCAGTTCAACGTCCTCGAACCATTGCTGAATGGTGCTTTTGGTGGAACGCTCGAGGATGGTCGCGACGCTTTCAATCACTCGCAACCGCGGCGGCCCTATGGCGAGACGCGTTTTGATCGCGTCGATCAGCGCGGGGATGTTCATCGGCTTGACCAGGATTTCATCGGCCTGCAAAAGAATCGCCTGGGCGGCAGCTTCCATTTGAGGGAACGCGCTGAGCAGCATGGTGACGGCTTTTGGATTGGCGTGGCGCATGGCGCTGACCACGGTCAGGCCGTCTCCGGCGCCGGGCATGTGCAGATCGCTGAGCAGGACATCGAAGTTTTCGCTACTAATCAGCCGAAGGGCGTCCGCAACGTTGCCTGCGGTGCGCACCTCGAAGTCGTACATCGTGAGAATCTCACCGAGACTCTCTGAGATGGCTTCTTCATCGTCAACTAACAAAATCCTGTGCTTGTACATGGGCGGACCTCTGGGACGCACGGGCACCGGGCCGCAAGTGGCGGAAGGATGATCGCTACATATGTAGGATATGCGACACACGCCACGTCAGTTTTGTATCCGTACATTAGACGTTTACCTCACGCAGCGACCGCTTCACCGCGTGAAGCTCTTTTGCAGGCTTTGTGGGATGGTGCATCCTGCCCCGTTGTCGAGCTGTGCGGAATGGTCGATCCGGATCGCTTTCACCCGCATTATCGTGCCGGTTGTGTGCGCAAGGCGACAAATGAGCGCAATATACTTATGTCGGATTAATGACAGAAGCGAGATCACCATGGCCCTTCACACGATAGCGGCATTCATTCCACAGCGGAAGACGGACGGTTCGCTGTCCTCGATTTGCACCGCCTGTTTCCAGCCGTTGACGAGTGCCCGGGGACGGGCGGAGATGCGTGCCCTCGAGGCGGCACACGTATGTTTGTCTCCGCCGCGATTTGACCGCTTCCGGCGGCTTCGAGAGCGACGAACGAGCGACCTGTAGGGAACGGGGACATCGCTGGACAGCTACATCGCTGGAGGGTGATGTGGGTCCACTGGATGGTGCACTGGCGCTGCGGCACGCGGTCTCTTGGTAGAGCGGCGGGTTTCTGAGGGGTTCACCATGTCGCGAAGTTCCTTGCTGGGTTTGAAGAACGGGACCCGTTTGGCCGCGACATCGACCTTGGCGCCGGTTTTAGGATTGCGTCCGGTGCGCGAATTCCGCTGACGGGTCCGGAAGCTGCCAAAGCCGCGAACCTCTACTTTATCGCCGGTTTTGAGCGCGTGGATGACGGAATCGAAGAGCGTATCGACGATCACTTCGCTGTCGCGGCGGGTGAGGTCGCCAAGCGAGGTGACGCGGTCAACGAGATCGGCTTTGGTCATAGGGACAAGACTCCTTGCAGTGATTTTAGACCGTGGAAGTGTGGTTGAAGATGCTCTTTTTGTGATGTTTACGAGCGACATTCGGGTTGTGGAATCAGCTTTGGATGCCATGCCGAAACCGAGCGTTGTACGGGGCGGTCGAGTAGGTCTGCCGGTCGAGGTTGCGGCAGACTTCGGCCTCGATTTCCTGAGTCGAAGTGCAGCTGTTCGAACGTCTAAGAGGTGCGCTATCATGAGGCTCGCAATTTCAAGGGAAGCACCGTCCGCGGCGGCGGTCCACGCACATGAGGTTGGAATGGAGCTCCGGGGAGACGAAAGGTACGGAGGACGATTGAACCACCCGCGTCTGAGCATCGTCATTCCCGCTTATAACGAGTGCCTTCGCATCGAAGGCACGCTTGAACGCGTGATGTGGTGCATCCGCAAGCGGAATTGGGACGCCGAAGTGCTGGTTGTAGACGACGGATCCACGGACGAAACCACGGCCATCGTGCAACGCTGGATGCAGAACCACGAGCGCCTGCACCTGGTGAAAAATCCGGGAAATCGCGGCAAAGGTTATTCGGTCCGCAACGGTTTGCTGCAATCTGCCGGTGACATCGTCATGTTTACCGATGCCGACCTCTCCGCGCCGATGGAGGAAGCGGAGCTTTTGATGGCCGCGATTGATCAAGGCGCGGATGTGGCGATCGGTTCGCGCTGGCTCGACAAGCAGCGCCAGACTATTCATCAGCCTTTATACCGGCGGTTCTTTGGGCGCTGTTTCAACTGGCTGACCCGGCGTGTGATGGGGCTTCCGTTCAAGGACACGCAATGCGGTTTCAAGGCGTTCAAGCGGGACGCAGCGCAAATGATCTTTCGTCTGCAAACCATCGAGCGCTGGGGTTTTGACCCGGAGATACTGTTCATCGCGCGCAAGCTCAAGTACAAGATTGTCGAGGTTCCGGTGACCTGGGGACACGACGAGCGCAGCCGGATGAGCTATCTCAAGGACGGGTTGAAGATGCTGGAGGAGATGGCGGAGATTCGCGGCAACTCGGTACGGGGGCGGTACGACGAGGCGATTGCGAAGATGAAGGATACCAGCGCCATGGTGACGCCGCAGGTGGGCCGGGCGGAGCAGGCTGAGGCGAGCTGACTATTTGCCGGCCGTCATCTTCTGGCGCTCGTTGCATGCGGCTTTGATGGACTCGTAGCGGGCCTGCAGTTCGTCGAGCTCGAGGTCGCTCAGGGTTTCGATGTCAATCATGCGGTTGTCGCCCTGGTCGATGGCGCGAATAAGCTCATTCAGTTTCAGGTTGATGGCGCGGGCGTCGCGGTTCTGTGTGTTCTGGATCAGGAACACCATCAGGAACGTGACGATAGTAGTGCCGGTATTGATGACCAGTTGCCAGGTGTCGCTGAAGTGAAAGAGCGGCCCCGTAGCGCCCCAGACAAGGATAATGAGCCCGGCGCCGGCGAACGCCCACTTGGACCCCAGCCAGCCGGAGGCCTTGGCCGCGAACGTGCCGAAGCCGTCGGGCTTGGCAGGCAGCTTTGCTTCCATTTCCGGGTTATACGAGGTTGCCCGCCTTGCGTAGCTCGCCATTTGTTTCACCTCAGCGAATTTTGATGCCTTCTTTATGGATTGTGTCGCATCGAGTTGTAGCAGAGGCCGTTTGTTAAGATGAGTCATGGCTCCTTCTGAATGGCCGAAGTCCGCAGAGCCAGAACCTGCCCGGAACCCTCATGACACGCGCGTTCTCCTTTTTATCGTCAGCAGTTTGTTGCTGGCGAACTTTGCGCAATGGGGCGTCGCCCGGGCCATGGGGTGGGGCAATCCCGGGGGCCTGAAGCAAGTGATGCAGGCCTTTTTGCACGTCAGCCAGTGGACGGATTCCTGGTTGCCGATGATGAAGTCGCTGGACTACTTCCAGGCGCATCCTGCGGAGCCCATCTATTCCGCCAAGCTGTATGACACGCTGATCTACTCGCTTGGCAGCCTGCTGCCGATGGTCGTGCTGCGCAGGCTTGGCATCAGCGACGCGACGATGCTGCGGGTACTCGCGGTGCTCTCGTGGCTGGCGGTGTGGGCCGTGGCAGCGGTATGTCTCGCCATGGCGCGGCGGTTGCTGATCGCGCGGGGTGCGCGGCTACGCTGGCCGGCGGTGATGGCGGTGGTGCTGGCGACTGTGGGCTGTTATCCGCTGCTGAAGGGCTATGGCCTGGGCAATGCGCAGACATTTCTTTCTCTCGGGTTCGCGGTGGTGCTTTACCTGTGGACGCGGGGCAGTGAGCGGACGGCAGGCGTGGTGACCGCGCTGCTCGCGTTCGTCAAGCCGCAGTACGTTTTGCTGTTGGTGTGGATGGCGGTGCGGCGCCGGTGGGGCGCGCTGGCTGCGGCGCTGGTGTGCGCGGCCGTAGTGCTGGCGGCGTCGGTTGCCGTGTTCGGGTGGCAGAACAATGTGGACTACATCCCGGTGCTCGCGGGGCTGAGCCACAAGGCACAGTCGCACTTTGCCAACCAGTCGATGTTCGGGACGATCAACCGCATGATCTTCAATGGGGAAAATATTGGCTACACGCCTTATGTGTACACACCCTACATTCCGTGGGTTTACCGGGTGACGGTGGCGACGTCGCTGCTGCTGGTGGGCGGGGTGCTGGTGTTTCCATGGGGCAAGCTACGCGGTTCCACGGCGGATATCGCGGCGATGGGCCTCGTATCGGTGGCGGCCAGCCCCATGGCGTGGGAGCACCACTACGGCATCATCGTGGGAATCTTCGCGTGGGCGTGGTTTGCGTATGCGTGCTGGGAACGGCGGCGTCCGTGGATGCTGGGTGCAGCGTTCTTTCTGACGATGAACTTTCTGGCTGTGACGAATCTGCTGGCCGATAAGCGCGGGTGGAATGTGCTGCAATCGTATATGTACATCGGGGCGCTGCTGCTGGTGGGTTGGTTGATGGGCCTGGCGCGGAGGGTGACGCGGAACGACGAGCTTGTCGAGGTTGCGAGCCAGGGCTGAAGCGCGTCTCGCGGATTGCGTCTAGGCGGTGGACTGCACGCCACTTCTACTCTTTTGCGTTGACTCATTACGAGAGGTTTCCGCTATTTTTTGCTGCGGGGTGGGTGGTACTGGAACAACTGTTCGAGTGAGACAGAGAAGACGTGCGCGATGCGGAACGCGACTTCGAGCGAGGGCGAGTACTTGTCGAGCTCGATGGCGATGACGGTCTGGCGCGTGACGAGGATGCGGTCGGCGAGGTCCTGCTGGGTCATCGCGTGGGCAGCGCGGAGCTCGCGAACGGTGTTCGAGAGAGGCGACTTCACGCGGCCGTCCGGTAGGCGACCAGCTCGCGCAGGATCCGTGCGAAGGCGGCCAGGATCAACAGATGGAAGAGCAGACCGATCAGCACGTGCGGCGAACGCATGCTGCCGTGGTCCCAGTAGAGGACGAGAATTACGACGAGTCCAATCCAGAGGATGAGGTTCGACCAGCGGGTGCCAACTGCGGCAATCAGGCTATCACGCTCGTCCTGCACAACGTTGCCGGAGCCGCGACGGAGGATGGTGCGGAATGACACAAAGAGTAGCAAGAGAATAAGCAGAACGGCATGGAAGAAATGGTGTCCCGGGGGTGCCGTGACGAGGAAGTGCGCGTAGTAGGCGATCACGGCAACAAGGCCGAAAAGCTGCGCGTAGAGCATCTTTTCCTGGAAGCTGAGGCGGGACATGAGGTCTTCTCCGTGTCAAATATGTTTGACACAGAGAACTGTAGGAGTTGAAGCGCGTTGATGTCAAGTATTTTTGACATAACGGTCTACGGTGGAGGGCCTGGTGTAGAGTTCTATGAGGTTGCATTTCTGTTTGCGTTCCAGGCGCGTGAGCGTGTGCAGTGCCCAGCAGGACCGCTTTGATGCGCTGTACTCCAACGCAGGAGCGAGCGCTGTGATTGTGCACCAGCCACAGGTGCCCGTCGGGCAGATTTGAGCGTTTGACTCGCAACAAGGGTCGGTTTCCAGTGTCTGCATGGATGGAGCCGGCAAGCCGCTCCTGGTTGCCAACGATTCATCTCTCTTGGCCGCTGGCGTCGGATAGGTACAGGGCCCGCTAACATGTTTGTGTTTCCTCAACTCGACCAGGTGGCGGCGCGGTTTCCGGAGTACGTCCGAGAATTACGGGAGTTTCTTCGCATGTCGGGCCTGGAGGCGGAGCCGGAGTGCGCGCTGGAGGCTTTGCAGGCCCGGCTGACGAGCGACGTGAACTTCCAACAGGATGTCGCGTCGCTGCTGCGCGTGGTGCTGTATCGCGAGCGCGAGGGCATCCACTCGGGCGATCTTCTGGGCATCCTGGTGGTGGCGGCGGCCGGGACCGAGTTGGCGCTCGCAGGTGAGTCGCAGGAAAGCGCGTTGCGCGGGCTGTCGAGTTTTGTGGGTCAGGCGCGGCGGTCGATACATGGTCCGGCCGAAGTGGTGGCCGCGGAGCCGGAGGGCGTCGCAGAGCAGGCGGGAGTCGCGGAGCAGGCCGGAGTCGCGGAGCAGGCGGGAGTCGCAGAGCGGACGGGGCTGGAGACCGGCCTGGCGGCGTCCGCAACGGATGCGCGGGATGAAGGCAGAGTACCGTCTGTGGCGAGCAGCGATGCAGGTGGCTCTGCAGCTGGCTATGCAGCCGGCGATGCAGGTGGCTATACAGGTGGCTATGCAGACGGCTATGCAGGTAGCTATTCAGGTGTCTATGCAGCTGTCTCTCGTGAGTCGCGGTTGGACTCGCACCCCCCGGTCAGGGCTCCGTGGTGGCGCACGTATGCCGTTGGAGGCGTGGCAATTTTCGGCGTGCTGGTGGGTCTTTGCGCGGGGTTGACCATCGGGCAGGGAAGTCTATGGGCAGACCGCAACGGGGCGGTGAAGGTGCCGGCGCTCCCGTACGTGCAGCCGGCGGGGGTCGACCATGCGGCGCAGCCGCGCAGCCAGCCGGCGCGGGAAGGCGCGCCGCTGTTGGCCAAGCCTTCGGCCGCGGGGCCGAACAGTCTTCCTGCGGCAACCTCGCCGCCGAACGGTCGAAAGGCGGGTGGAGATCCAAGGAGGACCAAGAGCTTCCCGGCGCCCGATCGCCCGATCCGTTCGCAAGCCCTGGGCGCGCGGGCGGAGCCCGAAGGGAGACTGCGGTCCACCAGCGGAGCTTTCGCGAATCCGAGTGCAGCGGACGCTCCGAGCCGGGTGGCCAAGCCGGTGGTGATCGAGCCGAGTGTGGTGGCCCCTGTGGTTCGCAGTCCGCAGTCGATGCGACAGGGAACCGTCCGGCCCTTCTCAGCGGGCATCATGGCGGCGAATGTCATCTACAGCCCCGCGCCTCCGTACCCCGTGGCCGCTTCGGCAGCGGGTGTGCGCGGCGTAGTGAAGGTGAGCGCGGTGGTGGACACTGACGGAACAATTACGGACGCACGCGTGGTGAGCGGGCCGCCGATCCTGCGGGACGCGGCGCTTGAGGCTGTGCAGCGTTGGCGCTATCGCCCGTTTGTGCAGAACGGAAAGCCGATCGCGGTGGGCACGACCGCGATTGTGGACTTCGAGATCCCGGAGTAGCGTTAGCCGGGCCGGCGCAAGGACGTGAAACTGGTCAACGCAGTTCTGGTCAACGCAGAGCCGGTCAACGCAGTTCTGGTCAGCGCAGTTCTGGTCAACGCAGCTTTGGTCAACGCAGTTCTGGTCAACGCAGTTCTGGGCGCGGTGCTGCGGCTTTTGCTTCGAGCTTTGCGACGCCATCGGCCCAGCCCGGAGTGGAGGCCTTCACGGTGATCGTGCCAGCCTGGCGGGAGGTGCGGACTACGACGAGGGCGCGGCCTTCGAACAGTTTGCGGTGAGAGCCCTGGTAGGAAGCGGTGTCCTGTGCGTCGGCGTTTCCTACCGCGGCGATGATGCCCGGCCCGGTGATGGAGAACTGGACGTCATGATCCGCGTGGGGTTGAAGGCGGCCTTGTGCGTCTACTGCCTCCACCACGAGATACGACAAGTCCTGGCCGTCAGCCTGCAGGGCGGTGCGGTCGGCGGTGATGCGCAGGCGGGCAGGATTGCCTGCGGTGGAGAGGATGCTTTGGGCGACGGGCTTGTCGCCGCGCAGGCCAACGGCTTTCAACGTGCCGGGCGCATAGGGAACGGAGAAGGTGGCTTTGAATTCCTGGTCCTCTCCGGTGAGTTTCTCGCCGATGAGCTTGTCGTTGAGGAAGAGGCGAACCTTGTCGACGCCTGAGTACACCTCAACCTGCATCTCTTTGCCTTCCTGGCCGGGCCAGCTCCAGGTGGGAAGGGTGGGGTAGGTGGCCCAGCCGACGGCGATGATTTTCTTTCCCTCGGGGTCCGGCAGGCGCACGGTGGCGTAGACGCGATCGCCGCGGTTCCAAAGGATGTCGCGATAGAAGGACTGCGGTTTGCGGAAGCCGGTCAGGTCCAGATCGCCGCAGACCGCGCTATGCCACGGGTAGTCATGCGTCAGCATGGCAACGACCGCTTTGACGGCCGGATCGACCGGGAGTTTGGACATCGCTGCCATCATGTCCTCGCCTTTGGCCATGCCGAGGAAGAACTTGTCGATGAACTCGGTGCTGGCCATGTTATTCGCGACCTGTGTGGCCGCTTGCGCTTCGGCGGGTGTGCCATAGGCCCACGCGCCGATGCCCGATTCGCCGAGGTAGTCCATGGCCGTCCAGGTGAGATCGCCGAGGATGTAGGGATTGTCGTGCGAGACCTTCCAGAGGGGGAAGGATTTGGCTGGGTAGGATTCGGTGGTGAGCATGAGCCGCTGCGGGAATCGCTGATGATCGGCTGCGTAGGTGGGAAGAATGTTGTAGTTATAGCCGGTGATATCGAGCTGTGAGAACACACCCTGGGCATTGGGCGTGGTGGTGTTGCCGGGGAACGCGAGGGTGAGGGGACGCGTACTGTCGAGCGCGCGCACCTGGTCGGCAAGCTGTTTGGCGAGCTCCTTGCCCTGGGCGACTTCGAGCTCGGGAATCTCGTTGCCGATGCTCCAGATGACGATGGAGGGATGGTTGCGGTCACGCAGGATGAAGGCGTCGATGTCGCGCTTCGACCACTCGTCAAAGCTGGTTCCGTAGTCGAACTTGACCTTGTGTGCCCGCCACATGTCGAAGGGCTCATCGAGGACGAGCAGGCCGAGCCGGTCGCAGGCGTCGAGGAAGGCGGGCGAAGGCGGGTTGTGCGCGGTCCTGACGGCGTTGTGGCCGGCGGCTTTGAGCAGCTCTACTCTGCGAACTTCGGCGCGGTCGAAGGCGGCGGCACCGAGCGGACCGTTGTCATGATGGACGCTGCCGCCGGTGAGCTTGATCGACTGTCCGTTGAGCAGCAGGCCTTTTTCGACCGTCCAGGCGAGTGAGCGGATGCCGAATGGCGTCGTAATCTGATCGACGACCTTGCCCTCTCTGCTGACCTGGGAAACGGCCTTGTAGAGCGTGGGTGAAGCGGGTGACCACAGCGCAGGGTTTGCGATGGAGATGGTTTGCGCGGCTTCGAGCTCGGCGGCAGGGGCCAGGCTGAGCGTCGATTCTTTTGTGCCTGCCTCACGCCCGGCGCGGTCGTAGAGTGTGGTTTTGACCGTTACCTCTGCGGCGCTGCCGGACTCGTTGACCACGCGCGTGCGGATGGAGACGGCCGCGGAAGCAGAGGAGGCGCCGGGCGTGGTCACGAAGACACCCCAGTGAGCGACGTGCGTGGGGTCCGTGACCACCATGCGAACGTGCCTGTAGATCCCCGATCCGCTGTACCAGCGGCTGTTCGGCTGGGCAGAGTTGTCTACCCGCACCGAGAGCACGTTGCTGCCTGTGAAGTTCAGATAAGAAGTGAGGTCGAACGCAAAGCTGGTATAGCCGTACGGATGGGTGCCGACTTTGTGGCCGTTCAGGTAGACGGTGGCATTTCGGTACACTCCATCAAACTCCACGCTGATGCGCTTTCCCTGCCAGGCCGCGGGGGCGCTGAAGGCTTTGCGATACCAGCCCACACCGCCGGGAAAGAAGCCTTCACCCGCGCCGCCTGGATTGCTCTTTTCAGGCGAGCTTTCGATGCTCCAGTCGTGCGGGAGATCGACCGTGCGCCAGGCAACGTCTGAGAACGAACCCTGCTCGGCGCCTTGAGGGTCTGCGAGTACGAACTTCCATCCTGCGTCTGCGGCAAGCTCCAGCCTTGCGCCGGAGGGTCCGGCGGTCTGCGCGAAAAGAGAACAGCAAGGAAACAGCAAGGTGAATGTCGCAGCGAGTAGCCGGAGATGCAGCTTCATGGATAGGTGTCCCCTTCGGTTTCCTGATAGTACAGCCAGCGGCTGGTCTTTAGCGGGGAGAGCTGGCTGCGGGGTCGATGACCTTCATGCCGGTGGCGTCGTCGGGGCGCTTGTTGAGCGGCGTGGTATTGACGGTGATGAAGACTTCGAGGGTGGGGTTCACGAAGAGCTCGAAGACGTGACCGCCGATGGTGGTGCCGTCGCGGCGGCCGAGTATGGCGTGCATGTGGACGATGGGTTTGGCATTGAATTGCGCGATGTCGCCGACGAGCGAGAGGACTTCAACCTGCTCGGCGACCGGCAGCGGGTGGTAGTTTTTGTGGGGAATGTCGAGCCAGGCCAGAGTGGCTCCCTTGACTGCGCCGATGCCGGTGAAATGCGCGTCGGCGATGTGGTGCGCGATGGCAAAGTCGGTGAGGCCGCTGAGCGCTTCGTCGCCCTGGTAGAAGACGATGGCGTACACCTTTTCTTCGGGAGTGTCCTTGACGAGCCGGAACTGCATGGAGGGAGCCAGGCCAGTTGGCACGGGACGGGATGGCTGGATGGTCGGCCCGGATTGGCTGGTTGGCTCGGATTGGCTGGCAGCGGGCCGAAGGGGTGTTTGCCCGGAGGCTTCCAAAGCGGTGCTGGCAGATGTCGGGAGCGCAGCCGCGAGAAGCAGCACTTTGAGGGGCAATTTCATCGGCGGGCCTTCGATCGAGATTTCGATTTTTCGAGCGTACGCGGCCAAGGGGTGAAAATGCCATGCGAAAATGAGCGAGCGTTGTTTGCAGCACCTGGAAGCGGCCAACAGCGAAATCGGTTGAGGTGAGCGTTTGTTGCGGTCGTTCTTTATTTCGTTATCAGAAAACAAAGCGTTTCGCGCATTTGCGGAGCGCTCGTCGCTGGGCAAGCGTGTATCACGGCGGTTCGTTGCGGGTATGTCGGTGGAAGAGGCGATTGCGGTCGCCGAGCAGTTGAATGCGGAGGGAATTGAGGCCACGCTGGACTCGCTGGGCGAAAGCGTGATGCAGGTAGCGCAGGCGGAAGAAAGCGCAGCGATTTATCACCGGCTTCTCGACGCGATTGCGGAGAAAAGGCTACGCGCCAACGTAAGCGTGAAGCTGACGCAGGTGGGTATGGACATCAATGCGCATGGCTCGGGCTTCGGGGCCGGGCCGGCGCTGGCGGAGCGGCTGGTGGGCGAGATGGCCGAGCACGCGGCGGCGGCCGACACGTTCGTCCGCATCGATATGGAGGGCTCGCCCTATACGGAGGCAACCCTGACGATTACGGAACGCCTGAATAAGCGGTATCCAGGGCGGGTGGGGACCGTACTGCAGGCGTATCTCTTTCGCACGGAAGCGGATGCGGAGCGGTTGCTGGGGCAGGGAATACGCATACGGCTATGCAAGGGAGCGTACAAGGAACCGCCAAGTATCGCGTTCGAGAACAAGGCCGACACCGATGCGAACTACGTAAAGTTGATGAAGCGTATGGCTACCAGTGGCGTATTCTGCGGGGTCGCCACCCACGATGAGGTGATCGTCACCGAACTGCAGCGTTTTACCGCGGAGACCGAACTGGACAAAGGGACGTTCGAGTTCCAGCTGCTTTACGGCATCCGACGCGACCTGCAACGGAAGTTGGTGGCGGAGGGCTTCCGCGTGCGGGTCTACGTGCCATTTGGCACGGAGTGGTACCCGTACTTCATGCGGAGGTTGGCGGAACGGCCTGCCAACGTGCTTTTCCTGGTGAAGAACTTCTTCAAAAGCTGAGCGTTACTGGGGATTTGCTACTGGGGATTTGCCGGTTCGCTCGAGCGGGGTGGCAGATACGGTTCTACGGCCATCAGGTTCGTAAGCGTGGTGCGCTCCTGGTCGGTGAACTGCGACCTGACCTCCGGCGAATTGAGGTAGGATGCGCGCTGCTGGGGTGGCAGACCGCGCAGGGTGCGAAACGTGCGCGAAACGGCGCGCCGGCTGGCGGGCGGAAGGCCAGAAAGCTCTTCCATGGTATTGCGCACCTGGCCACGCTGCTCGGGTGTCAGCCGCTCCATGACCTCATTGCGGGAGATGATTTTTGCGCGCTGTTGAGGCGGCATGTTGTTCAACTGGGTAAGACGTTCGCGCATCCGTTGCTGCGTCGGCGCAGGCAGATCTCGAAATCCGGGCTCCAGTTCGAGGGATTGCTGGCGCTGCATTGGGGTCTGGGCACTATGCTGGTCGAGCCACGTCGAGAGGTGCTGGCCGAGCGGTAACTTACCCGCTTTCCTGGGTACCTGTGGGGAGGATGGCGCTGGCGCCGCCGCGGGAGGCGGACGGCGCTCGACCGGGGCAGGGGCAGTTCGCGGATGGTTCTGGCCCCAGACAGGCACAACCGAGCAGACGCAAGCAAGGGATCCTGCGGCGAAAGCCAGGCGCGTAACGGTCCGTGTTGTGGCGAACCAGGTCATTGGTTGGAGATATTGCTGCTCCTCATCATGATAGTAGAGAAAGTAACGGCCCTGAAACAATTTCTTCCAGAGAAGCGACTGAGCCTCAAGTACTTAGCTGGACGGTGGATCGTCATCGCTCGCATCGTCCAGCAGGTCCATCTGTTGCAGCGCCTGGGCGTTGTTGTCGAGTAATTTCAGGTCATTTACGGTGGCCGACATCTTATTGTCGCCGCCCATATGCAGCCCATGCATTTCGAGGAACGAACCGCCGCTGACGATCAGCGCAAGGGCCAGCGCACCGGCTAGTGCGGGCCGAAGATGGCGGCCGGTGCTGAAGAGGACAAAGGACCGCATCCGCTCGAACAAGCCTTCGGGGGGCGCTGTGCTGGCCTCGCGCACGCGTGCGCGAAGGCGAGTGTCGAAGTAGGCGGAAGGCTCGGGTGCGGTCCACTCGTCCAGAGCGGCGTAGGTAGCGAGCAGGCCGCCGAGCTCCCCGCTACATATGGTGCAGGTCTCGCTATGCGCTTTGATCGGCGCGGGTACAGAGTTGGGGTCCAGCAGTAGATCGGGGAGGCGCTCCTGGCACTCCGCACAGTTGGTGGGTGTCTGATTCGTGTCTTTCATGGAAAACCCCTTTCGGGCGGTGCAGCAATTTGTTGATGCGTGTGCGCGTCGATTGGGTGCGCGCTCTTTGTTTCTGGTTAGTTACACGAAATCCTTCAGTGTGTCGCGCAATGTCTGGTAGGCGCGGAATAATAGCGATTTGGTGGCGGACTCCGAGAGCTTCAGCACATCTCCAATCTGCTTGTAATCGAGACCTTCATACTTGTGCATAAGGACGGCGATTTTCTGTCGTTCCGGCAGCGCCATCACGTGCTGGCGTATAGCCTTCATGCGCTCCTGGCCGAGCATTTTCGCTTCGGCGCTGGGGGTCAGGTCGGCGACGTCGGGGGTGGTGCCTGTTTCGGAGTCCGGCTCGTCGAGATAAATGGTGGAAGCGGAGCGCTCGCGGCGTGTGTCGCGGGCGTGATTCACGCCCAGGTTGGTAGCGATGCGGTATAGCCAGGTGCTGAACTTGGCCTCCGCACGGTACGTTTCGCGCGAACGGTAGACGCGCAAAAATACTTCCTGGGCAAGTTCTTCCGCTACCGCCTGATTGTGAACCATGCGGAACATGAAGTGGATAATGGGCTTGCGATACTTCGCAAGCAGAGTGTCGAACGCGTCCATATTGCCGGCGCGCAGTTGGAGCATAATGGCAGCGTCGTCGAGCCCGGCGAAATCCCCCAACAGGGTGGGATGAATGGAGTCGGGAGCAACTTCAAGAAGCCCGGGATGGACTGCCAGCGTACCCATACCCTCCGAAACACCATCTTCGGCGTCAGGTTGCGGCGTTTGTTCGGATTCCGGCAGATTTTCCTGTTTGGGAAGTTGCGGCCGGTGAGTGAGGGCGTCGGGCATCAGGCAAGATTGTACCGTCTGGTAGGATTCACGGGCCCCGGCTGAGGTTGGCGCGGGACGGGCGGGATGCTATGCTGGAGCCAGCGAAGAGGATCGGCGGAACTCGGTAAGGGCGCATAACTCAGCGGTAGAGTGCCACCTTCACACGGTGGAAGTCGTAGGTTCGAATCCTGCTGTGCCCACCATCAAATCAATGACTTACGGGGAGCGCGTAGAGCGGATTCTTTCTCCTTTATCCCCTCATGAAACCGCAATCTTCGAGAAGAGCGCAGAACCGCGGGTCAGAGCGTAGAAAATCCCACTTGGGATCGACGGTCAAAAATACAAGATGGACATCGTGCTCCTTCTCTGCGCGTCTCAGCCATTCAAAGACAAGGTCGGTTTCACGAAGCCCGGCATAGACCAGGGCCCACGCGTAGGGCGGCACAAAGCGGGCCTCGGCGATCGCATGGAGCGTATCGAGAATGGCCCGTGCTTCCCAGGCTCGATCCATCCTGGCCGCCAGATAGCCCCGCAGTGACAGTGTCTTGGAGTTGCCGCCACTCAATCGAGCCGACTGATTTAGAGACTCCATTGCAGCGTCATTTGCTCCCGTATCGAGCAACACCTGGGCCAGCTGAAAATGCCCGATCCAGAACTCAGGATCGATCACAATTGCCTCCCGTGCAAATTGAATCGCGGCTGCCGGGTCGCGAGCGACAAAGGCGATCTGCGAGGAAAGGGCGCGGTTCATGGCGTTTAGGGGGTCCAACTCGCGTGCCCGTCGAATCGCCGCCGCCGCCTCCTCGTGCCTGCACTTATGGGAGAGCAGAATCCCCAACATGCGGTAGCCAAACGCGTAGCTTCCGTCCAGGGTAAGGGCCTTACGGTAGGCTTTCTCCGACTCTACCCAGTCCCAGCCTAGCCAGAACGAGAAAAAGCCGAGGGATGTCTGCGACTCCGCCAGCCCTGCGTCGGAACGTACCGCTTGTGCCACAGCCGCCTGGGCTCGCGCGAGTAAGCTCCTGGCGGGAACGTCGCCCGTTACGGGACTGGAACCCAGCGCGTCCGCTATTCCCGACCACGCCAAGGCGTAGTCAGGATCGAGAGCTGTCGCGCGCATGAAGTATTCCATCGCCTTGCGCGTCGTGACGGGAGTGAACTGGTTCCAGAAGAAACGTCCACGCAAGTAAAGGTCGTACGCCTCGGCATTCTGCGTCTGCCGATTCCCCAAGGCACGCAGGCGCACGGGCGAAAGGCTCAGGCGAACCTGTTCGGCCAAGGCATCCGCAAGCTCCCGCTGCAGCGCCAACAAGCTGCTCGGTTTCCCGTCGTACGTGGCAGACCACATCAGCGCCTGGTCGCTGGCGCGGATCAGCCGTGTGGTAATGCGCACATGCTCGCCTTCGGTGCGCAGCGAACCCTCGATCAGGTAAGCGGTCCCGAGTTCCTTGCCGATCTCGGTCAGCGTTCGTTTCGTATCCCGGTAGGCCATCATTGTGGTGCGCCCAATGACACTGAAATGCTCTGGATCGATCTGGCCTAGAGTCGCGATCGACTCTTCGGTCAGCCCGTCTGTCAGATAATTTCGCTCTGCATCCCCACTCAGGTTGACGAAGGGGAGCACCCCGATTCCGATTTGCTGCGCAGGCCCGGCATCCCCGTTCGTCTCTTCCCACTCTTGATCTCGAAGTTCAGCGGTAAAGCAGTAGCCCTTTCCAGGGACTGTCGCGATATAGCGGTTCTCTCCCCGCGCCTCACCCAGGACCTGCCTCAGCTTGGAAATATGTTGGGTGAGGTTGTTTTCTTCGACGATAGTATCCGGCCAGACCGCGCCCATGATCGCTGCCTTCTCAAGCACCTGCCCTCGATGCATTACCAACAGAAGCAGCGTGTCGAAGGCTTTCGACGTAAGAGGAATCATCCGCCCGCCGCGTGTCAGACAGCGTTTGCCGGCGTCTACACAGAAGCCGGCAAACTCGAAGCGTCGCCTGGGAGTTTCACCTGTTACCCCACCTGTCACCGGATGGCCTCCAAACACAACTTTTCATAATTCTTCAGTTCTATCCAAGGACGTACCGGGACGGCCTGAGCCAAAGTGTTTCCAGCGCCTCAGACACATTAGACCTGAAGGCGTTATAGGAGAATCAAATGTCTCAGTCCAGACTCAAGTTCATTGCAGCGAGCCTGCTTACCGGAATTGTAGTGCAGCTGACCGGTTGTACCTCCATGCAGACGGCTCAAGCAGCAGAAGCCCCCACACTCGTCGGGACTTGGCAGGTGCAGATCAGCAATAAGGACTGCACTACCTCCACGCCGGTCGGCCAGCCTTTCCAATCTTTGCTGACCTTCGCTCAGGGTGGGACGATTACGGAGACCACTTCCAATCCCGGCTTCTTTCCCGCCGTGCGTAGTTCGGGGCATGGAAACTGGAGTTCTACAGGAGACCGACTCTACACCGCCTCAACCATCGCCTTCATCACTTTGAATGGGGTCCTGGCCAAAACCCAGACCATCACCCAGGGCGTGATCCAGATGACCGCAGACAATGCATTTCAGACTCCGTCTGCGACGGTCAAGTTCTATGCCCCGGATGGTAGCCTGCTCACGTCAGCGTGTGCGGTCGCAAACGGAAAGCGATACGGGACCGACGGTAGCCTTTAGCTCCGTCTGGCCGAGGCCTCCTTCAAACCGGGATGGAGAGGAACCGGGGCGTTCTGCCTGATTGGAGCCGTTCCCTAGTCCTGTTCGGATTCTGCAAGGGATTGATCGGCGCCTCTTTACAGATCGATCTTTCCGATCATGCCCGGGCGTACTGATGACGCTTGCGGGGGCCCGGATGGTTGACCCATCTGGTTCCCCGGTTGCTGGTCATCTGGCGCCTAAGCATGGTGATAACCGCTTTGCTTGCGATTAGCCCTGATGCTGCAAAGCGTGTCCGATACGCGAATCGTCTATCGTTGAGATAGCCGACATGATGCCTTTGTTTTCCTTGCTCAGCATTCTGGTTGCACTGGGAGCGTTGTTCAGCTTTCTCAGTTATCGGGTGCTCCGTCTTCCGACCACGATCGGCACAATGCTGCTGTCGCTGGCAGCGGCTTCAGGCCTGATGCTGGGTGGCAATATTGTCCCGGGGCTACGTGCGCACGCCAATCTTGTGGTGGCGGGGATTGATTTCAACCAGGTGGTGCTGCACGGTATGCTGGCGTTTCTGTTGTTTGCAGGAGCGCTGCAGCTGGACCTGGCGCAACTAGCGCGGGAGCGCGTGTCCGTACTGAGTCTCTCGATTTTTGCGACGGCAATCTCAACCTTCGTGGTCGCATTCCTGTTCAAAGGGGCGCTCCATCTGGCCGGGATTCCGATCGCCACGACCGAGGCGCTGTTGTTTGGGGCCTTGATCTCGCCGACTGACCCTATAGCGGTACTTGAGATGCTGCAGCGCGTCGGTGCACCACCGGAGCTCAAGAGCCAGCTTGCAGGCGAGTCGCTGTTCAACGATGGGGTGGGCGCGGTAATTTTCGTGGCCCTGTTGGGAGCGTCACAAACCGGTTTGACTCACCACGGTATGCCATCGCCGACGACCTTTGGCGCTTTGCTGCTCCTTCAGGCGGGCGGCGGGATCGCGCTCGGGGTGGTGTTGGGATACCTGACCTACCGGCTTATCAGGACGGTCGACAGCTACCGGGTAGAGGTGATGCTGACGCTGGCCCTGGCTATGGGAGGCTACGTGCTGGCCGATACGCTCCGGCTGTCTGCTCCTCTCGAAGTAGTTGCCTCCGGTCTGCTGGTAAGCGGGACAGCGCGGCGCTTTGCCATGTCTCCGGAGACTCGGGACCACCTGGAGAAATTTTGGGAACTGATCGACGACATCATGAATGTCGTACTGTTCCTCCTTTTGGGTCTTCAACTCCTTGTACTTCCCCTCAGCCTCTCGCTTCTGACTGCTGGCCTGATCGCGATTCCGGTGGTGCTTTTTGCCCGCCTGACGAGCGTGACAGCGGTGGTTCGAACGTTGGCGATCTGCGGGCAGAGAGTTACGGGTAACGTGATGGTGCTGACCTGGGGAGGTCTGCGTGGAGCGCTTGCCGTAGCACTCGCGCTTTCGCTTCCTCGCGAACCGGCTGGAGGGCGAAACCTGCTACTGGCGGCGACGTATGTGGTGGTTGTGTTCTCAATTCTGGTGCAGGGACTAACAATCTCGCCACTGCTTCGACGGTTGCAGTCCCGCGTCGGAAACGTTCCGTGCTGAACCTCTCAATTTCCGCGGGTCCGGGAGACGGCTTTAGGCGGTTGCATCTTCCGTTTCGCCTTCGTGCAGCAGCGCGCGCCCAGGCTCTGGTGGCCGACTGAGAGCGCTGCTTCGGTGCGGCAGGTGGACGCCATCCTGGGCCAGCAACGCGTCGTAAACCGATATCGGGCGCCAGTGTCTTGCAAGCGCAAATGCGCTCATGTTGGCGATCATCAGCGGAAGCACCAGACCGTAGCCGCCAGTCATCTCGAACACGATCAGAACGGAGGTCATGGGCGCACGGACGATACCAGCAAACACTGCCCCCATACCGACCACGGCGAAGGCGCCAATGGAATCGGTCGAATGGTGAAACACCGTCACATCAAGGTATCCAACGGAGCCGCCCAACATCGCCCCCATAACCAGGGACGGCGCAAAGATTCCGCCAGAGCCTCCGCTCGAATACGAACAGACCGTAGCCAGGAGCTTGAGCACACAAAACGCAGCCATAATGGCGACCGGCATGGTTCCGGTAAGAGCCAGTTCGAGTGTCTTGTATGGATCACCAGCAATTCCGTTCAGGCGGAAGAACTCCAATGCCACCACGGCGAGCGCGCCGGTTGCGAGCCCTCCGAAAGCGGGATGCGCCCACCGGGGGAGAGCTGTGAACGCTTTGAATTGTGCACGTAGCCAAAGCAGCGAATCGGTAAATGTTACAGAAACCACGGCCGCCAGAACGCCCAGCAAGGCGTACCAGATCAACGAAGATGCTTTTGAAAAAACGTAGGGCCGGGACACGTGGAAGACGGGATTCGTACCGAGAATGGAGTGCTCGACAACAGCTGCCAGGGCTGCGGCTACGATGACGCCCGAGAGCATGGTCTGGTCAAGGTCGCCGATCAATTCCTCCAGTGTGAACGTGATGGCAGCAATGGGCGCGTTGAATGCGGCTGCAATGGCTGCCGCCATGCCCACCGAGGTCATACGGCGACTGAATTCCGGGCCGAGCTGAGCCGCCCGCGCCAGCATGCTGCTGACGCCTGCGCAAATCTGAACCGTCGGTCCCTCAAGCCCGAGCGAAGCACCGGAGCCGATCTGGAGAGAACAGAGAACAAACTTTCCGATGGTTTCTCTGACTGACACCAGTCCAGAGCGCAGCGAGAATGCGACCTTAACCTGCGGAATGCCGCTTCCGGCGGCCGCGGGAGCCCAGTACGTAAGCCCGAGGCCGACCACCAGCCCGCCGAGCCCGGGAGTCAGGATCGTCCAGAAAATCCAGCTGTGCCCGGCCGCTGCGTTGGCACGATTGATCATCAGCCTTTCCAGCAGGCTGATGGTAAGGTGAAAAGTTACCGCCGCTAATCCGCACAGGCCGCCAGCAAGGATAGTGATCGCGAGCAGACGTTGCTGTTCGTTGGGAAGCCGCCGAATCAGCCACGCCATGAAGCGTGGCCAGGGATTTGCGATGACTGGTACTACGTTCAATTCGCGTCGCACCTCGTGGGGAAAAAGCGTTCGACTTCCAGTATAGAAGTTGCGTCGCCCCAAATGGCCAATGCTCTGTTATCACGGTTCAGGGCTGATCGCATGGAGCCGAGACGGCCTCCGGCGTCCACCGCGTACGGTACTTTCTGACCACGCTGGCATCCCATTAGATGCCTTGTCTGTGTGCGCCCGTCGGCACCTCCGATGGAGATGGGGGAGGTCTTCATCCGTAGCGGGGCCGGGAAGGCGTCGACGCGACCGGGGCAGTTTCTCCCTGGGTTCGGGTGGAAGACCTGCATACAAGGGCAAGCAGAGCTGAGGCTTTGCCTCAGAAGCAATAGATAAACAAGGAGGAACGATGTGCTTGTCTGACATTGCGAGTTCGGAAACAACAGCTGTGACCGGCGCAAGCGGGGTGGGACCGAAGACAGGCCCACAGGCGGAGACTGATCCGGTTTGCGGGATGAAAGTCGACCCCGGCAAGGCGGCGTCTCAGCAGGAATACCACGGCAAAACCTTCTACTTTTGCGGGGCAGGATGTGCGACGAAGTTTCGTGCGGCGCCGGAGAATTATCTACAGGCGAGATCCAAGGACGCGGTCTCGTCAGCGCCCGCCGCTTCGGAGGAGTCCCTTGGCTACACCTGCCCGATGCACCCGGAGGTCCACAAGGATGGACCGGGGAACTGTCCTATCTGCGGCATGGCGCTCGAGCCGATTACCGTGACGATCAGCGAGGACAACCCTGAGCTCGACAGCATGACCCGGCGATTCTGGATTGGTGCGGTGCTGACTCTGCCGCTCCTCGCCATCATGGTGTCTGATCTTTTGCCCAGTCATCCGATCCAAAGAATTCTCGAAGGTTCTCTGCTGGGATGGTTTGAGCTTGCCATCGCCACACCCGTCGTCCTTTGGGGCGGCTGGCCCTTCTTTCAGCGAGGTTGGGCATCCATCGTAAGCCGCAACCTCAACATGTTTACCCTCATCTCCATTGGGGCCGGCTCGGCCTATCTCTACAGCCTTGTCGCTGTCTTTATGCCGCAATTGTTTCCGGCGTCGTTTCGTGACGTGTCCGGTCATCTCGGTCTGTACTTCGAGGCCGCTGCTGTGATCACAGTGCTCGTCCTGCTCGGCCAGGTTTTGGAACTGAAGGCACGCAGCCAGACCAGCGGCGCCATCAAGGCTCTGCTGGGACTAGCCCCGAAGACCGCCCGCCGTATTTCTGCAAACGGCGAGGAGCAGGACGTGGACCTGAACCAGATTCAGGTGGGCGACAGCCTGCGAGTGCGACCCGGCGAAAAGGTTCCGACAGATGGGGTGGTGATCGAAGGCAGCAGCTCGGTCGATGAAGCGATGGTCAGCGGCGAGCCGATGCCAGTCGAGAAAGTCCGAGAGGCAAAGGTGATCGGAGGCACGATCAACGGGACAGGCAGCTTCGTCATGCGGGCCGAGCGCGTGGGTGCTGACACCCTTCTCGCACAGATCGTTAAGATGGTGAGCGAAGCCCAGCGGACGCGGGCTCCTATTCAGCGGCTTGCCGATACCGTTGCTTCGTACTTCGTTCCGGCTGTACTGGCATCGGCGATTATCACCTTCATCGTATGGGCAATCTATGGTCCGCAACCTCACTACGCCCACGCTCTCGTCAATGCGGTGGCGGTCCTCATCATTGCCTGCCCGTGTGCGTTAGGACTTGCAACGCCGATGGCAATCATGGTGGGTACGGGCCGTGGAGCCGGAGAAGGCATTCTCATCCGCAACGCGGAGGCCCTGGAGATTCTTGAAAAGGTGGACACCCTGGTTGTCGACAAGACGGGAACGCTGACGGTCGGAAAACCGGTACTTACCGAGCTGGTCCCTGCAGAAGGTTTCGATGAAGCCAACCTCCTGCAACTAACGGCGAGTCTCGAAAAAGCCAGTGAGCATCCACTTGGGGCGGCAATCCTAGCCGCCGCACAAAACAAAAACGTAACACTGCTCCCCGTTGATGACTTCCAGTCCGTGACTGGCAAAGGCGTCGTGGGGACCATTCAGTCCCGGAAGGTTGCCATTGGCAATGCGGCGCTGATGAGCGATCTCGGAGCGTCGACGGAGATTTTGAAAGGCAAGGTTGAGGCGCTTCAGGCGGAGGGGCAAACCGTGATGTATCTCTCCTCGGATGGACGCGTTGCCGGCTTCGTCGCTGTCTCCGATCCGATCAAGGACTCGACCGCCGAGGCGATTGAGCAACTCAAGAAAGAAGGCATCAAGATCGTCATGGTGACGGGCGATAACCAGAAAACCGCTGCGGCTGTTGCGAAGATGCTTGGCATTGACTTCGAGGCTGACGTGCTCCCGGAGAAGAAGGCGGAAGTAGTGAAGAAGTTGCAAGCGGCAGGAGCCATCGTTGCGATGGCCGGCGACGGCGTAAACGACGCGCCCGCCCTCGCCCAGGCGCAGATTGGTATTGCCATGGGAACGGGAACGGACGTAGCGATGGAGACAGGTGGGATCACCCTGATCAAGGGCGACCTTCGCGGCATCCTCAAGGCCAGACGGTTGAGCGAGCACACGATGAGCAATATTCGCCAGAATCTCTTCTTCGCGTTCGTCTACAACACGCTGGGCGTTCCCCTGGCAGCGGGCGTGCTTTACCCAATCTTCGGTCTACTGCTGAGTCCGATGATTGCCGCTGCTGCCATGAGTTTTAGTTCCGTTTCCGTGATTGGAAATTCTTTACGACTGCGCAGCGCGAAGCTGTGAGAACTCGACACTAGTCGTGTCCGGCTTCGAAGCTATGACGCAATTCCTTGTCTGGGACGTCGATGCGCGGAGCACAGAAGAGCTGAGGTCTAGAGGGCCGCTTCGGAGGGAAAGAGGGTGGAGCGCAGCTCGAGGGTGAGGCTCTCAAGGAGCTCCGGTGGCGGTGTGGCGGAGGACTCGAGCAGGACCTCGATCTCCCTTGCCAGCTCAGTCCCGTGGGGGAAGCCGAACATGCCCAGAGAGCCGGCAAGTTTGTGCGACTCGGCTATGGCGGGATCGCGAATCTCAGCGGGGAGGCTGCCCTTGTAGGCGGCCTGCGCGGTGGCTTCAAGAAGGCAAAGGCGTTCGCGGATCACGGGCTGCGTGCGTTGCCAGGCACGGGCCAGGATCTCCTGCGTAGCACTTGCTTTCTGTTCCAGGTTCATGGCGTCAGCTGCTCCAGCCCAGAGCGGCGGACATCTGGGCGGCGAGGGTGAGAGGGTCAAAGGGCTTGAACAGGACCGCCGCCATGCCCAGGCCGGAGAAACGGCGCTGGTCAACTCCCTGGACCTTCGCGGTCAGTAGAATGACGGGGATGTGGGCGATGGCAGGTGTGTTCTGCATCTGGCGCAGGGTGGTGGGCCCGTCCATGGATGGCATCATGACGTCCATGAGGATGGCATCGGGCCGGGTGGAGATGGCCTCCAGAATACCGGCGGCTCCGGAGCTGGCGGTGAGGACCTGCCAGCCCGCAATGGACTCCAGGGATAACGCCGCCACTTCGCGGATGTCGTCTTCGTCGTCGATGATGAGGATGCGGCGCATGGTCGTGCAGAACCTGTCGTGCTCGTATTTGGTGGAGTCTATTAGCGAATCTATCGGGTCAGGCGCAGGTTTGTTGAAGGGGCGTTCGAAGATGACGAACCATAGTAATGATTAGATCCTCGACGTCCGCCGGCTTCTGCCGGTCCTTGATCAGGAACTGAGTAGGGCCGAGGCGAAGCTGCTCCATCTCGGGCTCCGTGAGGCGGGAACCTGAATAGACGATGACTGGGAGGTTACTCAGGGTAGGTTGCTTGCGCATCCAGTCGACGAACGAAAAACCGTTGCCGTCGGGCAGCGTCAGATCGAGCAGGAGAAGATCCGGCACCTTGACGAGGCAAGATTTACGCGCGCCGCTGAGAGTGGACACGTGCTCGATGTCGATCTCTTCGCCTTCTACGCAGCGGGCTTCGAAGCCGGAGAGTACGACGGTGGCGAGGTCGATATCGTCCTCAACAAAGAGTACGCGGCCCGGTCCGTTGTCGCTTTGCAGGACGCGGCGGAGCTCTGCGAGCAGCACGGTTTCCGTGAACGGCTTTTGCACCCAACCCTGCGCGGTGCTAATCAGCGGAGGTGCGTTCGAGACACGGGCCGCCGGAGACAGCGCGCTCAGGACGACTACGGGGATGCGCGCCGTGGAGGCGTGCGCTTTGAGGCGCTCGAGAGTTTCCCAGCCGGACAAGCCGGGCATGTAGAGGTCGAGCAGAATGGCGGCAACGGGGTGATGGCTGGCGAGTTGGACGGCCTGCTCGCCGCCTTCGGCTTCGAGTACCGTGTAGCCGTGCTGGCGCAGCAGCGAAGCAGAGATGTGGCGGATCGCGGCGTCGTCGTCACAGACCAGCACGAGGCCAGCCGGCTGCTCGAAAAGGCGGACAACTTCGGTGGTGATCAAGCGAGGCAGCTGCAGAAAGAAACTGCTCCCTTCGCGTCCAGGCGCGAGGGCGTCGTTGCGCTCGGCCCAGATGGCTCCTCCGTGCTGGACGGCGATGCTGCGGCAGATAGCGAGGCCGAGGCCGGTACCACCCTTCTGGCGCGAGTCTCCGGGATCGACCTGCTTGAAGCGGTCGAAGATGCTATCGAGGTTTTCAGCAGGGATGCCGCGGCCGCGATCTTCAACGCACAGCACGAAGTCGGTGCCGGAGATACTGGTGATGAGGCGGACAGGAGCACCGGCCGGTGAGAATTTGATGGCGTTCGAGAGCAGGTTGCAAAGCAGTTGCAGGATGCGGTCGGGGTCGCCGTCGAAGGCTATGAAGTGCGGGTCGGGAACTACTTCAAGGCGAACACCGGCTGCTTCCGCCATCGGCATCATGGTTTCGACCGCCTGCACGATCAGCTCGGGAAGCGAGCAGCGGTGGGATTGCAGGGTGCCTTCGTCGGAGTCCATGCGGTCCAGGTCCAGGATGTCGTTGATAAGGCGGACGAGGCGGTCGGTGTTGGTGCTGGCGATGCGCAGCAGATTCTGCGCCTTGGAGTCGACCTGGCCAAGCATGCCAGTCGAAAGCAGGCCGAGCGCACCACGGATGCTGGTGAGGGGGGTGCGGAGTTCGTGAGAAACGGTGGAGATAAACTCGTTTTTGACCGTGTCGGCGTGGCGGTGCTCGCGCAGCATGCGCTGCTGCTGCATGGTCATGCGCAGGGCTTGCTGGGTTTGCGCGTAGAGATCGCTGGCGCGGTGCAGCGCACGGCGATACGCCAGCAGCAAGACCAAACAGGCTGCGATCAACGTAACTATGACCAGGTAAGCGAGCGTCATGATAGGTGCGGCTCCATAGTAACCTAATCTGACGTTACTAACGGTAAAGCTTCCCACATAGGGTGAGGGCCAACAAAAAATCCGAACGGGTGAGCTGCTGTCAGGTGCTTTTCAGACGGCAGGTTCGGGCTAAGAGGCGGGTGAAGGATTGAGCCGTATCACCGCTACACGCGCCTCGATTGCCGCAGTTTTGCGGTCGGCGATGGCGGCGGGGCTGAAGCTGACAGGCTGGTCGGCAAACTCCACGTGAGCGTGCAGCCGATGCAGCGAAAGGAATCTCCAGATCTGCACAAGAAGTGTTTGCGGACCCCAGTGGACGTCGTTCCGGAGAGTCCTGCCGGCGGCGATGTCACTCTGGGAAAGAACATAAGTAATAAAGCCGGGGGTTACCTGCGCGTCCGCGTCGATTGCCTGAGCCAGCAGGCCGCTGCGAAACGGCATGGCAGCCTCGTCGCCCACGCCGGTGGTGCCTTCAGGGAAAAAGACTACGGGCAGGCCGTCGCGGAAGCCCTTGGCCATGCCCTCGGCGGCTTTGGAAGCGCTGCCGCCGCGTCCGCGAGCAACGTAGACCGTGCCGCTCATCATGCTCATCCAGCCGAGTAGAGGCGTAGAGCGGAGTTCCATTTTCGAGACAAAGACGCAGGGTCGCATCGCGGAATGGAGCAGGATATCGAGGAAAGTAAGGTGATTGGAGATGACAGCGCCCTGCTGCGGGACTGTGCCATCGGTGGTGTAGGTGACATCCATGGCGCGCAGGACGCGTCCGCAGAAGCGGCTCAGCCAGGCTGCGCGCTGAGGCCGTGTGCGGGGCCGGGCGATCACGAGTTCTACGGCAGCGTACAGAAAGTAGGCGACGACGACGAAAGCGCGCCAGACAGTTCGGAAGAAAGACAAGCGGGGACAGCTCCATTTAAAGGTACGACCCCAGTTTACAGGGAAGCTCGCGCATCCCATATGCTTGGAAGGATGGGTCAGGTGGGATTTCTTCGGCGGCGCGTGACGGGGCCTTTGATGCAATTGCTTCGCTACGGAGCGACGCCGGAACGGCTGGCCTGGTCGATTGCGGTGGGTCTGGTGATCGGGGTGAACCCGCTGCTGGGGTCTACGACGGTGGTATCACTGGCGGTAGTTCCGCTGTTTGGGCTGAACCTCGTGGCCTCACAGCTCGGTAACCACCTGGTTTATCCCCTGGAACTGCTGCTGTTTCCGGTTTTCATACGGCTTGGAAGCTGGCTTTTCGGGACGCCCGGATTGCCGCTTGATATACATGCGATGGCGCTTGCGTTGAAGCAGCGTCCCTGGGTTACGACCAAGCTGTTGTGGAGTTGGGAGTGGCACGCGCTGGTGGTGTGGGTAGGGTTTGCAGTGGTCGCGGCTCCGATGATGAAGCTGGCGTTGAAACCCTTGCTGGCGCGGATGCTGGACCGGTTGCATCATGAGCCAGTGGTGGAGAAATAGGGGAGCGTGACCGCGGTGGGAAGCCCATCCTCGGGGTACGGCGAAGAATAACAACCTTCGGGGGGCTACTGTGGTCCTTTGAATTCCTCGACCGGATCTGCGGAGTGGACCCAGGCGGAGTAGATGAGGTCGCGGAGTTCGATGGCCCCGGCGGCGAGGCGTTCCGTGGCGAAGACTTTGCCTTCTGGCGTTCCGGCGGCGGTGAAGGCTCCGGCTTTTTCGAGCTGGTAGGTCTTCTCGACCAGACCGTTGGTGTGGTGAATGTAGTCGAGGTACTGAGACCACTCGTCGGCGATGACCTGCGGCGCTGCGGCGGCGACGAGAGGCTGAAGGTCGGCGGCTTTGACATTGGCGGTCACGTAGATGCTCTCGAACTGCGAGTGGATCTTGTGCGCGGTGGTGTAGCCGTTGGGGTTGGGGCCGGTCCAGCCGTTGTACTGGATGGTGATATGGAGGGGCTGGGAGCCGTCGGCGACGTAGTGGCCGAGCCAGCCGGCGTCAAAGAGTATGGCGAGTTGGACCGGAGCAGTATCTGCGTTGGCGTCTACGAGGTGACGGTACTCGCGGAGATCGGCTTTGAGGCGTTGCCAGACTTCTTCAACCTGCCAGGGCTGGAAGCCAACGTTTTCCTGGAGCTTCAGTTCCGGGTGCTGGGGCTGAGTTGCGGCAAGGGAGCGAATGAAGTCGTAGCGATGCTTTGGAAAACGGTAGCCCGCAACGCAGGGTGCGGGGGGCACGGCGGATGGGGAGGGGGATGCGGTGGCTACCGGCGGGGCAGGAGCAGGGGTTGGGGCGGGAGCGGGGACGGAGGTGCATGGAGTGGCAGCGAGGATGGCCCACTCGTAATCGAGAAAGTGATCGGGGGATTGGGTGTCCGATAGCTCCTGCTCGGCGCGGCTCTTCCAGCGGTCAGGCTCGGGGCCGAGGTACTCCATCGTGTCAAGCGCGGCTTTGTTACGCAGGAACACGGGTACGTCGGCGGGAAGGTTCGCTGCGGCGAGGCGGTTGATCATCATGTGACCGTCGCGTCCCCAGGCGAAGGCGGGCTGGGAGCAGAGGGTGGCGATGAGCATCGAGGCGACGGCGGCGCTGAGCGTAGTGCGGATGGGACGCATGGGCTGAGTATAACGGCGTGGCATGTGCCGTCGGGGCTTCGAAAGAGGGCCTCATCTGTCGAGAAGTTTCATTGGCTGGGTGTGAGTTTGCCGAGTCTGGTTTTGGCGATCTTGAGGACGATTCCGGCGTTGCGGTCGGCGACTTCTGAGACGTGGTATTCGGCCGCGACGCCGAGGAACTGGGCGGTCTCGCTTGGGGTCAAGTTGTAGTCCTGGTGCAGCCAGTCGGCCATCTGCGCGGTGGCTTCCTTGATGGCGTCGTCGAGTGAGCCGGCGAGGCCCATGGTGATGATGTTTTCTGGGGTCTCGATGCGACGGCCATTGATGCGCTTGCCGGGAAGGACGTCTACGCTGAACTCAACATCCATCGATGTCTCGAGCGCATTGCCGTTGAGTTCTCCGTCGCCCTGCAGGGCGTGTCCGTCGCCGAGGTACAGCAGCGCGCCGGGATTAGAAACCGGCAGATAGATGGTTGCGCCTTCGGCGACGTCGTTGAAGTCCATGTTGCCACCGTAGCCGCCGGAGTCGCCCGTGCCGGGCGGCGCGCCGCCAGGACCGATCGCGGTGGCAATGCAACCGAGCATGGGTTTGACGGGAATAGTAAAGGACTTCATGTGGTCGCCGGGCTTTTCTGGAGAGGCGAGGCCGCGGGCGAGGTCGAGGTGCCATCGGACGTTGCTGTGATTGTCCCTGGCGAGCACGGCGAGGTGGCTGTCAAGGACCCGCTCGTCCAGGTTGTCATCCGAGATGGCGTAGTCGCGGTTTAGCTTCAGGCGGAGGAGATGCACGACGAGCGTGTCGCCGGGCATCGCGCCCGTGACGAAGAAGGGGCCCGTCTGAGGGTTGCCGCCCAGAATGCGGCGGATGCCCTGGGCATCAGTTCCGCCAGCGTCAACCGTGGTGGTGTGAATTGTGTCGCCGGGGTTGACAGTAAGGACTGGGGGATAGAACGGTGAAAACTGACGGTAGAAGACTGTCGGCTCGAAGTCGCGGCGTTGAGGTGCGGGATGCTCGAGCGGCGGAATGCGGACGGCGGTAAACGTGTAATGGCCGGGGTGCATGATGTTGGAGCCGTCGACCGATACGGACTCGCCCTGCAATGTGCCGTTGCGCAGGATGGCGTGGACGGTCTCGCTGCCGCCGTCTTCGTCGTGCGAGACGAAGCGGAGTTCGCCGCCGGTGACGCTGCCCTCCAGCTTGTCACCGGCAAGGTCACCGGATAGGTTTGCGCCCCGCTGGTCGAGCGTCAGCGGCTGGTAGAGGTGGTAGCCGAATAGGTCTACGGTGACGAGCCACTTGCCGGTGACGGTTGGTATCTGCGCGGCGGCGGTGAGCGTTGCGGCAAAAAGCGAGAGCGCGAAAAGCTTGCTGCGGGTCATACACCGTCTCCTTTAGTGCAGGCACACTTCGGCTGGAGTTGTGGAGGAGTGTACGCGAGCAGCGGAGGGAAAGTTCCTGCTATCCGGAAGGTGCCGGCGCTTAGTCTCGACGGTGTTGTCCTAAAAACTTCGGCGCCTCTCGTTGAGAGTGCGGGTAACGAAGAAGGCAGACCCTAGTGGCTGAAGTCACTTCCGTGGCGGCTCTCGATGTCCGGGCTGACGCGCGGACCTGTGCGAAATCCTGGCTGACGTGGTTGTAAAAACTGCGAGGTAACTGGTCTACACCAGCACGGGCGCTTCCGCGGCGACGGGCGTACCGAAGACGCGGCGGTAGCGCGCGACTTCGGCGGCGGGGCCGGTGGCCTTGCGGCCGTTGTCTGAGAGCTTAACCGTGGGGATGCCGTCGGCGCTGGTGAGCTTGCAGACCAGCGAGATGGGTCCGAACGTGTCGTCGGTTTCGTCGAGGTGGGCGCGGGGGTGGCAGTCGCGGAAATCGTTGGTGAGCAGGGTGCCCCAGCCGGCCGAGAAGCGTATGCGGCCTTCGAAGTAGCCGTGAAGGTTGACGATGTCGTCGACATCGAGGCCGTCTGAGGCGATGAGGCGTTTGCGGCGCGGGTCCTCGCCGCGCTTGAGGAGCCACGCGATGTACTCGTCGCCAGCGACGAATGGGTCTTTGGAGTCAATGCGTTCGCCAGTCCATTTGGCGACCCAGGCGGGCGCGCCTTCGAGGAACTGCGTGGTGCCGAACGTGTCGGGTAGCGTGATGAGCAGCTCGCCGCCGTAGCTGCGCTGCCAGAGTTCGAGAACCTTGTACTGCGACTGGCGGAGGTCTTCGTCTGTTTGCGTAGAAACCGGGCCGCGTGAAGCGATGGCGGCCATGGCCATCGGCAGCTCATGGGCGTTCGTGCCGATGGCTTCGAGGTTGTGCTTGTAGGCGAGCGCGGTGTTCGATGTGCCAGTGAGACGGGAGCCGAGCGCTGACTGCAGGGCTTCGACGGCATACTCCTGCCAGAGGAAGCTGTGGCGGCGGCGGGTGCCGAAGTCGGACAGGCGGAGACCTTCGATCGGACGGAGCTTTTCGATCTTGTCCCAGAGGCGGGTTTTGGCGCGGGCGTAGAGGACGTCGAGCTCGAGCTCGGAGAGGCCGGACAGAGCATAGCGGGTCTTCATTTCGCTGACGATGGCGAGCGCGTAAACCTCCCACATGGTGACCTCGGACCACAGCCCCGAGAAGCGGAGGACGAGCTGGCCGTCGTCCTCTGAAATTTCGTAATCACTCAATGAAAAGTCGTTTTCGAGCCAGGCAAGGAACTCGGGCTCGAAGATCTGCTTGACACCATAGAACGTATTGCCGGCCAGCCAGACGAGCTCGGAACGCAGGAAACGCAGGCTGCGAACGTGCTCCATCTGCTCGCGTAGAGCGGTGGCGGAGATCCTCTCGGCAAGGCGCACGCGGACGGTGCGGTTCTGCACCTCGCTTGTGACGGGGATTGCGGGAAAGTTCTTCCAGATGAACTGCAGCATGAGCAGCTTGTAGAAGTCGGTGTCGAGCAGTGAGCGGACGATGGGGTCGAGCTTCCAGTTGTGATTGTGGGCGCGCTCGGCGAAGTTGACGTTCATAAATGGGTAGGCCTGATCCAGGTACAGGGTACAAGAAGCGTAATTTCAAGGCGAAAACAAGAGCGTTTAAAGCGACTTAACGGTGCTTTTCGCGTCGTGAAACACGACTTAGAGAGTAAAGCGCGCTTTACAGACAAGGGGCCTTGACACGACAAGCACGCTTGTCGTAAAGTTTGCTTGTCACAAAGAGGGAATGCACGACATGATTTGCGACAACGAGAGCAACGCCGCAGCGAAGTATCGGAATGGGATCATCGTCACGATGTCGGGGTATGTTTTCGCTTTGTTCGGGGTCGTGATTTATTTCAAGAACCATCCTCAAGCGTCTGGCGTGTCGGCGTATGCGATCGCCGCTTTGCCTGCCGTACCAGTGATTGCGATGCTGGGTGTGGTGGGGATTTATCTGCGCGATGAGAAGGACGAATTCTTGCGGTGGATGATGATCCAGGCGATGTTGTGGGCGACGTGTGTGGTCCTGGCGACGACGACGGTGATCGGTTTCATCGAAAACTTTACGGGTTTCAAGGCGCCTCCGGCTTACTTCATTTTCGTTTTGTACTGGCTGGTGTTCGGGTTGGTGCAAGGCATTCTGAAATGGCAAGGAAGGCCCTCGGATGACTAACCGGCTGCGGGAGATGCGCGCGCAACGAGGATGGTCCCAGGCGTACCTGGCGGAGAGGCTGGAGGTGTCGCGGCAAAGTGTGAACGCGATTGAGACGGGGAGGTATGACCCTTCTCTGCCGCTGGCATTTCGGATTGCGCGGCTGTTTGATCTGCCGATCGAAGAAATTTTCAACGAAGAGTAATGAGTTAAGGGGCGACGGGAAGGATAGCGATGAGAAGCGTGATGAAGAAATGGAAGATGGGAAGGGACTGCGGGTATACGACGGACGACAGGTTGGCGATCGCAAGATTGCGCGGCTGGCTGGCTACGGTGTTGGCGGTGTTCCTAGGGATGGTCGCGGTGAACGCGTCGAGCGGACGGCATGGAAATACGAGGCTGGCTGTGGTCGAAGCGATCGTGTCGGGGCTGGGGTTCGCGGGGATCGTGGTTCTTTCGTGGATGGTTGTGCTCCGCAGTGGCGATGAGTACCGGCGCGCGCTGCTGAGCAAAGCCCTGACCTGGGGGGTGGGGGCGACGGTTGCGCTGACCAGCATCTGGGGATACGTGGAGACGGCGTGGCCCGCGGCCCCGCGGCTGCCGATGCTTGCGGTTCCGACGGTGCTGATCTTCGTGACGACCGCGGCGAAGGTGCTGGTGTTTCGCCGGGAGCTGGCGACGAAGGACGCGGCTATCGGATGACAGATGTCATACGAAGAGCGTGATGAAGAGCCATGGCGTGAGCTTGCGGAAGACGCGAGACTGAGCTTACAGAAATACAAGATGGAGAGGACAGGACAATGAAAGCAAGTGCGCAGTTGGTAGTGTCGGTGGCGCTGGTACTCGGTGGAATAGCGCTGTTGTCAGGGGGCTCGCAGGCAGGGTCGCAGACGTTTGCACCGACGCGATTTACGGTGGTGGACTCCGGCACTGTGGGAAAGCCGGATGTGGTGCTGATTCCGGGGCTTTCGAGCTCGCGGACGGTATGGGATGCAGAGGCGAAGCGACTGGCACCGAATTATCGGCTGCACATTCTGCAGGTGAACGGATTTGCGGGGGCGCCGGCGGGACCGAATGCGGCGGGGCCGATCCTTCCCGGGGTGGTGCAAGAGCTGCACCAGTACATCGTTGCGGGCAAGATGCATCCGGTGGTGGTTGGGCACTCGCTGGGTGGGCTGCTGACTCTGATGCTGGCCGATGCCCATCCGGAGGATGTCTCGAAGATTGTGATCGTGGACGCTTTGCCGTTCTACGGGATGGTGTTCGATCCGAACGCGACTCCGGAGGCGATTGCGCCGCAGGCGAAGGCGATTCACGACCAGATGCTGGCTATGCCGGCCGACCAGTTTGCAGCAATGCAGCCGACGATGGTGAAGGCCATGGTGAAGGATGAGGCGGGCGGAAAGCTGGTGGCCGCGTCGTCGATTGCTACGGACCGTGCCGTATTTGCGAACGCCATGCTGGAGGATTTGCAGACCGACATCCGCCCCGACATGGGGAAGATCAAGACCCCGGCGCTGCTGCTGTATCCCTTTGACGCCACTGTACCGGGAGCGGCCCCGGCGAAGATCGACGCGCTGTACAAGGGGGCGTATGCCGCGATGCCGAACGTGAAGCTGGTGCGGGTGGAGGACTCGCGACACTTCATCATGTATGACCAGCCGGGGAAGCTGGATGCGGCTGTGGAAGAATTCCTGAAGTAGGAGCTGGGGTGGGTGCTCCCCGTTGCGGAAAATTTCCGGTCGAGGGGCACCCACAATCGGACGTGCGATGAGGTAGATTGGAAGTCGCACGAAAGGTGGACACCCCCATGCAATTGACACGCAGGTCCTTTAGCAGGTTGGCGGCAGGTGTAGCAGCAGGATCGATTCTGCCAGGCAGCAGATTGGCGCTGGCTGAGGCCCTTGGAGCAGGCGGTGCATCGCCGGCGACCGCAGTGCGCGGTTTTCCAAAAGGTTTTGTGTGGGGGTCGGCGACGGCGTCCTACCAGGTGGAAGGCGCGGTGAAGGAGGACGGCCGCGGCGTGTCGGTGTGGGACACGTTTTCGCATACGGCGGGCAAGACGGCCAAAGGCGACACGGGTGACGTGGCAACGGACAGCTATCACCGCTATCCGGAAGACGTTGCCCTCATGAAGTCGCTGGGACTGAAGGGTTGCCGCTTTTCCATCGCCTGGCCGCGTATTTTTCCGAACGGGACGGGGCAGCCGAATCAGAAGGGAATTGATCACTATCGCAGGTTCTGTGAGGCGCTGCTGACGGCGGGCATCGAACCGTTCTGCACGCTTTATCACTGGGACCTGCCGCAGGCCCTGGAGGACAAGGGTGGCTGGCAAAACAAGGCCACCTCGCAGGCTTTCGGAGAGTATGCCGGATACACGGCGGGCAAGCTTAAGGACCTGGTGAAGAGCTGGATGACGATGAACGAGATGAGTTCGTTCATCGAGCTGGGCTATGGCAACGGGATGCATGCACCCGGTTTGAAGTTAGGCCAGAAAGCGCTGGCGCAGGCTCGGCATCATGCGGTGCTGGGGCATGGGCTGGCGGTGCAGGCGATTCGGGCGAGCGCGGGCAGCAAAGCCCGTGTAGGCAGCGCCGAGAATATGCAATCGATCATCCCCGCCTTCGATGCGCCAGAGCACGTAGCGGCGGCCCGCAAGGCGTACGTGGAAGAGAACGCGCCGTACCTGACCGTGATGCACACGGGTCGTTATACGGATGGCTATCTGCGTAAGCTGGGGGCGAATGCTCCTGTGTTCACGGCAGAGGAGTTGAAGGTGATCGGCGCTCCGCTGGACTTCCAGGGCATTAATTGCTACACGGCGGTGCCGGTGCGCGCTGCCGACAATGCAAAGGGTTATGAGCTGCTGGCCAGCCCGAGTTCGTATCCTCACATGGCGAGTCCATGGCTGACGATTGGGCCGGAGGCGCTCTACTGGTCTCCGAAACTGGCGGCCGAAACGCTGGGGATCAAGGAAATTTACATCACGGAAAACGGTTGTTCCTCCGACGATACAGTCGCCGCAGATGGCGAGGTGTATGACACCGACCGCGTGATGTATCTGGACGCGTACCTGACGCAGCTACAGCGGGGTGTGAGCGAAGGGGTGCCGGTAAAGGGCTACTTCCTGTGGAGCCTGCTCGATAACTATGAGTGGGCCGATGGGTACGGGAAGCGCTTCGGGATTACCTACGTGGACTTCAAGACCCAGAAGAGGACGCCCAAGCTGAGTGCCAAGTTTTACAAAAACGTGGTGGCTAGAAACGGGTTGTGACAGCGGGACGGAGGGCTGACTTGGTTACGAGATTCCCACGCTCTGCGGCAGAAGTTGGCGGGTGCTTCCCGGCCTGAATGCTTCCGCAAGCATGGCTCTCGAGTCTCGCAGGCTGATGTGGCTGGCGCACGTATGGGGATGGTGTGCGGGCGAGTGCGAGACGGGAATCGTGACAATCGCGAATAGCAGGGCGGTGGCTGGAGCACTTTACGGCCAGGCAGTGGATGGTGCTTCCGCTCCTGGCGATCTCCGCCGCGACTTCGATAGGTCAAATCGTGCGACAGCCACCACCAGATCCATCGATCGGGTATTTCGGAGTGAGCACATGGATCAACCGCAACATACCAGGGAATGCCCGGATCGAGGCCGCCGAAATTGGCACCCTCGGGTTCTATTGCAACCGCTACCTGATGGACAGCCTTGGCCTGACGTTGCCGAAAATGCAGACCACATCGCACATCGCGATGTGACTTCGTGGCTGGAGGAAGACCGCCCGGACTACATCGTCGTCCACCAGGCTGATTGGTCGTATGAGAGTGTGGCGAAGCGCAGCCCGGACTACGAACGCGTGCCACTCAACTTTGGACCGGTGGTCTGTGTCTTGCGGCGAAAAGTAGCGGCATTGGTCACGTCGCATTAATTCGGAAGCAATTTGGTGCCGAAGCGATGGCCAGGATGTTGACCGCAAGTCTCCTTTCCCGCATAATAAGAGGGTTGTCTGCACTCCCGTGCACGGCAAGTCGAACCACGCCCCTGTGTTAGCCCGCAGAGTGGGGTGGGAGACGAGGATGAAGAAACCAGATGCGCAAGATTTCCAAGAATTTGACGAAGGCGCGCGCCCTTGTGGAGCCGCGTCCGTATGCGATCGGGGATGCGATTCCCCTGTTGCAGAAGGCCAAGTACGCGAAGTTCGACGAGACCGTCGACCTGACCATGCGGCTTGGCGTTGACACCCGCCACGCGGACCAGATGGTCCGCGGCACGGTTGTCCTTCCTCACGGTTTGGGCGGGACGAGCAAGATTGTGGCCGTTATCGCTTCGGGCGACAAGGTAAAGGAAGCGGAAGCTGCCGGAGCCGAGTTTTTCGGCGGGGAAGAGCTGGTCGAGAAGATCCAGAAAGAAAACTGGACCGCTTTCGACGCGTTGATTGCTACGCCCGACATGATGCGTTCGGTTGGACGCCTGGGCAAGGTGCTGGGACCGCGCGGCCTGATGCCCAACCCCAAGACTGGCACCGTTACCACCGATGTGGCTGGCGCGATTCGCGAGATCAAGGCCGGCAAGGTCGAGTTCCGTGCGGACAAGACGGCGCTGGTGCATGTTCCGGTCGGCAAGCTTTCTTTTGACCCGCAGAAGCTGATGGACAACGCCATGACCGTGATTTCGTCGGTTGTGAAGGCGAAGCCTTCGGCTGCCAAGGGCAAATACATCAAGCGGATTGTGCTGAGCTCGACGATGGGCCCGGGCATTGAGCTTGAGGCGTCTGTCGCCGACGTTGCCGGCAAGGCGTAAAGCGGTAGTCAGTTGCTGGTTTCAGTGGTCAGTAACTGCATGGTGAAAGAAGATTCAGGCGGGTTCCGCCCAATGATTTAGGTTCGTTCCGGTTGCAACTGACAACGGGGAACGGACAACGGAGAACTACCGTGGCTTTGACCAAAGCGAAGAAGAACGCAAAAGTAGCAATGCTGGCGAGTGAGCTTGAGAGCTCGACTTCGGCCATCATCGGTACCTTCAAGGGCCTGACAGCCTCGAAGGATTTTGAATTGCGCCGCATCGTGCGCGAGGCAGGCGGCGCGTATCACGTCGTCAAGAACAAGCTGGCGGCGAAGTCGTCGGAAGGCACCAAGGTTGAGGCGGCGCTGCAGGGCCTCAAGGGTGTGTCTTCGGTGGCTTATACGTCGGGCGATCCTGTGGCCCTGGCGAAGGCGCTATCGACGTGGGTAAAGGACAATGCGGAGTTCACCTTCAAGCTGGGCATCGTCGACGGCAAGGTGATCACGGTACAGGAGATTCAGGCGCTCGCGACGCTTCCGGGCAAGGAAGAACTGTTCTCGAAGCTGCTATTCCTCATCCAGTCGCCGGCACAGCGCCTGGCGACCGTTATAAACGCTACGGGCCGGAACCTGGCTGTGGTGGTGAATATGGCGGCGGAGCAAGGCAAGTTCGGCGCTCCGGCGGCGGCTCCGGCGGCAGCCGAGTCACAAGCTCCGGAAGCACCTGTCGCAGAAGCGGCGGCACCTGAAGCGGCGGCAGCGGAAGCGGCTGTCGCAGAGACTCCGGCAGCGGAAGTTCCCGCTGTGGAGCCGACGCCCGAGGCGCAGATCGCGGCGCATCCCGCGTCTGAGGCTGATCCAGTGGCCGAGACGGCAACTCCGGCAGCGGAAGCAGCGGCAGCGCACGTCGAGGAGTCGGCGGCTGGCGAGCAGCCTTCGGGCGCGGCGGAGCCTGAAAATGGCACTGCCTCGCAGGCTGGCCAGGCGGCTTCGACCGATCCGGTGGAAGGCTAACCAAGTTTCGCCGCAACGGCAACGGGTGCGCAGTCTGGGCGCAACGGAAACCCGGTGTTGAGGCGGCAACCTGAGGCGCAGTTCGGCTTTGGGGAATGCAATCGGCAGGACAGATTTAGAAATCAGCAGTATATGGAGAACTTCATGGCAGACATTCAGCAGTTGGAAGATCAGATCGTTAGCCTCAGCCTTCTCGAGGCATCGGAGTTGGTGAAGAAGCTTGAAGAGCGTCTCGGCGTTTCGGCCGCGGCAGCGGTTGCGGCAGCCCCTGCTGGCGGCGGCGCGGCGACGGCAGCCCCGGTGGAAGAGAAGACCGAGTTCACCGTCATCCTCAAGGATGCCGGCGCGAACAAGATCAACACCATCAAGGCTGTACGCGAAGTCACCGCACTTGGGTTGAAGGAAGCCAAGGATCTGGTCGACGGCGCGCCCAAGCCCTTGAAGGAAAACGTTTCGAAGGACGAGGCAGCTGCGGTTGCCAAGAAGTTCGACGGCATTGCAACCGTAGAAATCAAGTAAGCGACGCATTAAGCGGAGGTTACGGGCGTCGGGGCTTCGGCTCCGACGCCGAATTTAAGCGCCACTTGCATATCGCATCCATGTGCGGTATCCTTTTCGATGGGAAGGGACCGCCGTTGCCACAGCGTGCAGCGAATCGTTCGGGTCTCCCAAACATCTAAGTAGTACGTGTACCATCCGGTTCATCCTGGCAGTGCGAAGCAGGCTATGGAGCCGGTCATCCTGGGTTTCGAGCGGCGGACACCCCGGATGTAGTGCAGTACCCAGCGGCAAACCTTGAGACTCGGCCAGTTTCAAGAGGCGGCGAATATACCACGTTCTATCCAGCAATCAGTGCAAGCCCTATCACCTGCGCTCACGGGACACTCTGTCCCTGCGAGCGCATTCGCTGTTTCTACGCACATAGCTGACGCGACCGTAGAACGTTAGCGTTTCGTTGCCCGGTTTAGCCGCAGGCTCAGTAAGCCGTTTTAAGACCTTCCGTTGTGGAATGCATGGTCCGATCAGCAGCCACCGGACGTGAAAGATTTCAAGGCCCCGCAGAATGCTTCGCGGGGAGTTACAGAGTGCGCTGAGGCATTGTCGCCGCGAGGAGTGGCGGTGCCGGAAGGGCGCAAAAGAAGTGAAACGGAGTGACCGGAGTTCGGTCTACTCCCCTTTGGATACCCAATCTGTGATGCAGGCAGCGGGGATTCAGAGGCCTCGAAGTCCAGTAACAGGAGAGAGCATGCCGAATCCGAACAATCGCGACACGAATATCGCAATGCGGGCTATCCGCAGCCGTCTGGATTTTTCCAAGATCCCGACCAGCATCCAGATTCCCAACCTCATCGAGGTGCAGCGCCGCAGCTATGAGCGCTTCCTTCAGATGGACAAGCTGCCCCAGGAGCGCGAGGACAACGGACTTCAGTCCGTCTTTACGTCTGTTTTTCCGATCACCGATTTCCGCAATGTTTCCGAGCTTGAGTTTGTCGACTTCTCCATCGGCAACTGGGAGTGCAAGTGCGGCTACCTCAAGGGCCTGAACCACCTGCGCACGGCCTGCACCAACTGCGGTCACATGGTCATCACCGACCCCTTCCATCCGGGCGATGTGCTTTGCAAGTTCTGCGGAACCTACAACAAGAACACGCCGGATTTCTGCACCAAGTGCGGCGATCCCGTGGGCCTGCAGCTGAAGTACGATCAGGCGGAATGCGAAGAGCGCGGCATGACCTACTCGGCTCCGCTGAAGGTTACGATTCGGCTGAAGATTTACGACAAGGACCCCGAGACGGGCGTCAAGAGCCTGCGCGACATGAAGGAGCAGGAAGTCTTCTTCGGCGACATCCCGCTGATGTCGGCCAATGGCACGTTCATCGTCAACGGCACCGAGCGCGTCATCGTTTCGCAGCTGCACCGTTCGCCGGGCGTCTTTTTCGAGACGGCCAACAACCGCACTTACTTCCTGGGCAAGATCATTCCGTACCGCGGCTCGTGGGTCGAGTTCGAGTACGACCAGAAGAACATCCTGTACGTCCGCATCGATCGCAAGCGCAAGTTCCTCGGGACCATTTTCCTGCGTGCACTCGGTCTGCGCACGGACGAGGAGATCCTCAAGACCTTCTATACGGTCGACACGATCAATGTAAGCGAGGGTAAGCTCTCGTGGACGGTGGCGGGCGAAGAGAAGCACTCGAACCTCATTGGCACGCGCTCCAGTGTCGCGATTGCGGGCGGCAAAGGTGAGGAACTCGTGTCTGCCGGACGCAAGATTTCGGCGTCCTCGCTGAAGCATTTGCGCTCCAACAACATTACGTCGCTTGAAGTGGAGACCTCCGAGTTCGACGGCGCGATGACGGCTGCCGATGTGGTTGACATGGCAACCGGTGAACTGCTCTACGAAGCCAACCAGGAACTGACCGCCGACAAGCTGCACAAGATTCTGCAGTCCGGCGTGACCAGCTTCGAGGTCTTCTTCCCGGAGCGCGACGAGGTTGGCAACATCATCGCCAACACCCTGCGCCGCGACAACGTCCGCAAGCCTGAGGAAGCTCTCATCGAGATCTACCGCAAGCTTCGTCCGGGCGACCCACCGACGCTTGACACTGCGACCGCGCTTTTTGAAGGCATGTTCTTCGATCCGCGGAAGTACGACTTCTCGCGCGTTGGCCGTTTGAAGTTCAACATCAAGCTGTACGAGAACCAGGACCCCAGCGGGCTGGACAAGCGCACGTTGACGCCCGAGGACTTCTACGGGACGATCCGCTACCTGCTGAAGCTGCGCAAGAATATCGGCAATGTGGACGACATCGATCACCTTGGCAACCGTCGCGTCCGCGCGGTCGGCGAACTCATGGAGAACCAGTTCCGCATCGGTCTGGTTCGCATGGAGCGTGCGATCAAGGAAAAGATGAGCGTATATCAGGAGATGTCGACAGCGATGCCGCATGACCTGATCAACGCCAAGCCGGTGATGGCTGCGATCCGCGAGTTCTTCGGATCGTCGCAGCTTTCGCAGTTCATGGATCAGACCAACCCGCTGTCGGAGATCACGCACAAGCGCCGTCTTTCCGCCCTTGGACCCGGTGGGCTTTCGCGTGAACGAGCGGGCTTCGAAGTCCGCGACGTCCATCCGACTCACTACGGCCGCATCTGCCCGATCGAGACGCCTGAAGGACCGAACATTGGTCTTATCTCGTCGCTGTCGTGCTTTGCGCGCATCAACGAGTACGGCTTCATCGAGAGTCCCTATCGCCGCGTGAAGGACGGAGTCGTTCTGGACTTCGTTGCGGTTTCGAATGCCGGCGAGTCGGGTCTGCGCCAGGGCGACTTCCTGGAAGTCTCCGAAGCGAAGAAGCAGAACGCGGAGCTCAAGAAGGCCGGCAAGCGCACCATGGATATCGAGCCGTTCAGCTTCTATCTGTCGGCGTGGGAAGAGGACCGTCACACGATCGCTCAGGCCAACATCACTCTGGATGCCGACCTGAACATCACCGAGGACCTCGTGAACGCGCGGAAGCAGGGCAACTTTGTGCTCGTGCCGAAGGGCGAGGTCGACTACGTCGACGTTTCTCCGAAGCAACTTGTCTCGGTGGCCGCGTCGCTGGTTCCGTTCCTCGAGCATGACGATGCGAACCGCGCCCTCATGGGTGCGAACATGCAGCGTCAGTCCGTTCCTCTGCTGGTGGCCGAAGCACCTTTTGTTGGTACCGGCATGGAAGGCGTGACTGCGCGCGACTCTGGTGCTGTGATCCTGGCCAAGCGCAACGGCATCGTCGACTCGGTCGATTCCGAACGCATCATCGTGCGCGTGGAGGGGGAACATCATCCGACACAGCTTTCGCGTGAGGTGGGTTCGGACATCTATCAGCTTACGAAGTTCAAGCGCTCCAACCAGAACACCTGCATCAATCAGAAGCCGATCGTTCGCAAGGGCGACCGCGTTCTGAAGGGGCAGGTGATTGCGGACGGTCCGTGCACGGAGCAGGGCGAGCTTGGGCTCGGCCGCAATGTGCTGGTGGCTTTCATGCCGTGGCGCGGTTACAACTTCGAGGACGCGATCCTCATCTCGGAAAAGCTTGTGAAGGAGGACTACTACACGTCCATCCACATCGAGGAATTCGAGATTGAGGCCCGCGACACGAAGCTTGGACCGGAAGAGATCACGCGTGATATCCCTAACGTCTCGGAGCACGCGCTGCGTGATCTGGACGAGTCGGGCATCATCCGCATCGGCGCCAAGATCGGTCATAACGACATCCTGGTCGGCAAGGTCACACCGAAGGGCGAAACGCAGTTGACGCCGGAAGAGAAGCTGCTTCGCGCCATCTTCGGCGAGAAGGCGGGCGACGTTCGCGATGCTTCGCTCACCTGCCCTCCGGGCATTGAAGGAACAGTTGTCGACGTTCGCATCTTCTCGCGCAAGGGTCAGGAAAAGGACCAGCGCGCGTTGCAGATCGAGCAGGAGCAGATTGAGAAGCTGGAGCGAAATCTGGCTGACGAAATCCGCATTCTGACCGACGAGCGGTTGAAGCGTCTTGAAGGCATTCTCGGCGACAAGGAAGTACTCGCCGACCTGCATGATGAGCGCACCAACAAGAAGTTGCTGACCAAGGGCGACATCCTGAACCGTGATGTCATCGAGCTGATTTCGACGCGAAACCTGAAGCGTATTCGTTATACGGACAAGGACCCGCGCGTCAACGAGCAGATCGACGAGATCGAGGAGATGACGTCGCGCCAGATTGACGTCTTGCGCAAGATCACCAACGAGAAGATCTCGAAGATGCAGAAGGGCGATGAGCTTTCGCCCGGCGTCATCAAGATGGTGAAGGTCTACATCGCGATGAAGCGCAAGCTTTCGGTCGGTGACAAGATGGCCGGACGCCACGGTAACAAGGGTGTTATCGCTCGCATTCTGCCGGAAGAGGACATGCCTTACCTCCCCGATGGAACGCCGGTCGAGATCGTCCTCAACCCGCTGGGTGTGCCTTCGCGTATGAACGTCGGTCAGATTCTTGAAACGCATCTTGGCTGGGCGGCACACACGCTCGGCGCCAAGGTGGCAGAGCTCGCAGCCCAACGCGAGAAGGCTTCGGAAGTTCGCGAGATATTCCAGGAGGCCTTCAAGAACACGGCCGCTCTGACGCAGTTGATGTCGCTGGATGACGAGCAGACGATGCGCGTCGCCGCCGGTATGCGCCGCGGTATCTGGTTCGGCACGGCAGTGTTTGATGGAGCGCAGGAAAGCGAGATCAAGGCGCTGCTTGCAGCGGCTGGTCTGCCCAGCTCCGGCAAGACACCGATGTTTGACGGCATGACGGGCGATCAGTTTGAGCAGCCCGTTACGGTCGGCTACATCTACATGCTGAAGCTGTCGCACCTTGTGGACGACAAGATCCACGCACGCTCGATCGGACCGTACTCGCTGATCACCCAGCAGCCGCTGGGAGGCAAGGCGCAGTTCGGCGGACAGCGCTTCGGAGAGATGGAAGTGTGGGCGCTTGAGGCCTATGGCGCCGCATACATCCTGCAGGAGCTGCTGACCGCGAAGTCCGACGATGTCTATGGCCGTACCAAGATCTACGAGGCCATCGTCAAGGGTGAGGCTGCGATCGAACCGGGCGTGCCCGAGTCGTTCAACGTCCTCATTCGCGAGCTGCAGTCTCTGTGCCTCGATGTCGAGCTCGTCAAGAACGCTGTACCGATCGATGCGGCGGCTCTGGAAGAAGAACCAGAGCTCGCGGTCGCTGACTAAGCACTAGACCGGAGGGAGCAGGGGCCTTTAGGGCCCCTGCCTTCCGGCAAAGATTGAAGGGGTTTCAGCCCCTGAGGGTCCAGCCCTCTGCAACACCCACAATCGAAGACAAAAACGCAACAGCACCAGACACCACCGGCAACGCGATGCGCCGAAAGTCATCGCGCGAAACACAAACCGCAGCCTGACGCTGCCACAACGGAGACGCAAAATATGTTCCGCTCCAGCCCCTTTGAACTGACCGGTCCCATTACCGACTTCGACGCGATCAAGATCCAGCTCGCGTCGCCTGAGAAGATCCGCTCCTGGTCGCATGGTGAAGTCACCAAGCCCGAAACCATCAACTACCGCACGTTCAAGCCTGAACGCGACGGGCTATTTTGTGCTCGGATCTTCGGGCCCATTACCGACTGGGAATGCCTCTGCGGCAAGTACAAGCGCATGAAGCACCGCGGCGTCATCTGCGACAAGTGCGGCGTCGAAGTCACGCTTTCCAAGGTCCGTCGCGAACGCCTTGGCCACATCGAACTCGCCTCGCCCTGCTCGCACGTCTGGTTCTTCAAGGGCCTGCCGTCGCGCATCGGGCATCTTCTGGACATCTCGCTGCGTGAGCTGGAAGCCGTGCTGTACTTCGAGTCCTACGTCGTCGTCGATCCAGGCGACGCTCCTGTGAAGGAACGCGAAGTCATCAAGGACGAGACCCGCTTCCGCGAGCTCGACCAGCAGTACCGCGTCTCCGGCTTCAAGGCCATGATGGGCGCGGAGGCGATCAAAGAATTGCTCAAGCGTGTTGAAATCATCGAGCTTTCGATCGAACTGCGCGAGCGCATGAAGACCGAGACCTCGCTGCAGAAGAAGCTCAAGTACGCCAAGCGCCTCAAGGTCGTCGAGGCTTTCCGCAAGTCCGACAACAAGCCGCAGTGGATGATTCTCGACGTGATCCCCGTGATCCCGCCAGAACTTCGCCCGCTGGTGCCACTGGACGGCGGCCGTTTCGCCACGTCCGATCTGAACGACCTGTATCGCCGCGTTATCAACCGCAACAACCGCCTGAAGAAGCTGATGGACCTGCACGCACCTGAGGTCATCGTCCGCAACGAAAAGCGTATGTTGCAGGAAGCTGTCGACGCTCTCTTCGATAACGGCCGCCGTGGTCGCGTTCTTCGCGGTGCCAACAACCGTCCGCTCAAGTCGCTCTCTGACACGCTCAAGGGCAAGCAGGGCCGCTTCCGCCAGAACCTTCTCGGCAAGCGCGTCGACTACTCCGGCCGGTCTGTGATTGTGGTTGGCCCGGAATTGAAGCTGCACCAGTGCGGCCTGCCGAAGAAGATGGCGCTTGAGCTCTTCAAGCCCTTCATCTATCACCGTCTGGAACAGACCGGTCACTGCACGACCATCAAGCAAGCCAAGGAAATGGTCGAGATGCAGGAGCCCATCGTCTGGGACATCCTCGAAGAGGTCATCAAGGATCACCCGATCCTGCTGAACCGCGCCCCGACCCTCCATCGCCTTGGTATCCAGGCGTTTGAGCCGGTGCTCGTCGAAGGCAAGGCGATCAAGATCCACCCGCTCGTGTGCACGGCGTTCAACGCCGACTTCGACGGCGATCAGATGGCTGTTCACATCCCGCTCTCGCCCGAAGCGCAGATCGAGGCTTCGGTCCTGATGCTGGCGTCGCATAACATCCTGTCGCCCGCATCCGGTCAACCGATCACGGTGCCTACGCAGGATCTGGTGCTCGGCATCTACTACTTGACGAAGGCCAAGGTCGGCGCCAAGGGTGAAGGCCGCGTGTTCGCCAATATCGAAGAAGTGCTGATGGCGCTCGAAGCCAAGCAGGTGGAAACGCTGACGCCTATCCGTCTGCGCTACACGGGCCCGGTGCTCGACATGACCACCGCCTACGACGACCAGGACATCAACCACACCGAAGCGATCGAGTTCAACAAGCAGTTCATCTCGACCACCGTCGGCCGCGCGATCCTCAACGACCGCCTTCCCGATGGCATGCCGTTCGTCAACGGCCTTCTCAAGAAGAAGGGCATGGGTCAGCTGATCAACTACATCTATCTCAATCTTGGACTTGAGGTAACTGTAAAGACGCTCGACAAGATCAAGGAGCTTGGCTTCCAGTACGCCACGCTTTCGGGTCTTTCGGTCGGTCTTGATGACATGGTCATTCCGGACTCGAAGTACACCCTGGTGCACGAGGCGGAGAAGACCGTCATCGCGATGCAGCAGCAGTACCTCGACGGTTCGATCACCAACCTCGAACGCTCCAACAAGGTCACGCAGATGTGGTCTGGAGTCACCGAGCGCGTGGCGGACGAGATGTTCAACAACATGAAGCGTGCGGACAAGGAAGGAGCCATGAACCCGATCTACATCATGGCCGACTCCGGCGCACGTGGTTCGAAGCAGCAGATTCGTCAGCTATCCGGTATGCGTGGGTTGATGGCCAAGCCTTCCGGCGAAATCATCGAGACACCCATCACGGCGAACTTCCGTGAAGGCCTCACCGTTCTGCAGTACTTCATCTCGACGCACGGCGCACGCAAGGGCCTGGCGGACACCGCGCTCAAGACGGCGGACTCCGGCTACCTGACCCGCCGCCTCGTTGACGTGGCGCAGGACGTCATCATCTCGGAACTGGACTGCGGCACGGTGGAAGGCATCTACGTGATGCCGATCATCGAGGCCGGCGAAACGATCGAACCGTTGCGCGACCGCATCATTGGCCGCGTCTCGCTCGAGAAGTTGAAGGACTTTGAAGGCAAGACCATCGTCGAGATCAACCAGGAGATCGACGAAGACAAGGCATCCGCCGTTCAGGCAGCGGGCATTGAGCGCGTCAAGATTCGCTCGGTGCTTACCTGCGAGTCCAAGCGCGGCTGCTGCATCCTGTGCTACGGCCGCAACCTTGGGTCGGGCAAAATGGTTGAGATGGGCGAAGCTGTCGGCGTCATCGCGGCGCAGTCCATCGGCGAACCGGGCACGCAGCTGACCATGCGTACCTTCCACATCGGCGGAACAGCGTCGCGTGTGCAGGACGCTTCGCACCTTGAAGCCAAGAACAGCGGCAAGGTCCACTTCATCAACCTCGTCACCGTCCGCTCCAACGACGGCGGCCTGGTCGCGATGAACCGCAACGGCTCCATCGCCATCATTGACGAGAAGGGCCGCGAGAAGGAGCGCTACGCGATCGTTTACGGCGCGAAGCTGAAGGTCGAAGACGGTACCCAGGTCAAGCTCGGCGACTTGCTCGGCGAGTGGGACCCGTACACCTTCTCGATCCTGACCGAGATCGCCGGCACGGTTCAGTTCAAGGACCTGCAGGAAGGCCTGACGCTCAACGAAGAGGTCGACGAAGTCACCGGGCTTTCGCGCCTGGTGGTCGCCGACTCCTCGGACGAGAAGCGTCAGCCTGCCATCATCATCAAGTCTGCGAAGGGCAACAAGCGTTACCTGATGCCCTCGCGTGCTCACCTGATGGTGCAGGACGGCGACGAGCTGCACCCGGGCGACATCCTCGCGAAGATTCCTCGCGAGACCACCCGCACCAAGGACATCACCGGCGGTCTGCCGCGTGTCGTCGAGTTGTTCGAGGCCCGTAAGCCCCGCGACCCGGCGATCATCTCGAAGATCGATGGCGTCGTTCGGTTCGGCGAAGTCTCGAAAGGTCAACGCAAGGTGTACGTCACGGCGGACAACGGCCAGGAAGAGGAGTACAGCGTTCCTCGCGGCGTCTACGTCAACGTTCAGGAAGGCGAGCGGCTGCGCGCCGGCGATGCTCTCATCGACGGTCCGCGCAACCCGCACGACATCCTTGAGGTGCTCGGCGAGCGCGAACTACAGATGTACCTGGTGAACGAAATCCAGGAAGTCTATCGCTTGCAGGGTGTGTCGATTTCCGACAAGCACATCGAGACGATCGTCCGGCAGATGCTCCGCTGGGTGAAGATTGAAGATGTGGGCGACACCAACTTCCTGCTCGAGCAGCAGATCGACCGCTTCCGCTTCAACAACGAGAACCAGCGCGTTCTCATTGAAGGCGGACGCCCGGCGATCGGCCGTTCGCTCCTGCTCGGCATCACCAAGGCGTCGCTCTCGACCGACAGCTTCATCTCGGCGGCGAGCTTCCAGGAAACCACGCGCGTCCTCACGGAAGCCAGCATCAACGGCTCTCGCGACACGCTGCGCGGCCTCAAGGAAAACGTCATCGTTGGCCGCCTGATCCCCGCCGGCACCGGCATGGAGTACTACCGCAACGTCCAGCTCTCCCCAGAGCTCGAGGAAGCGGCAGCCCAGGTCCAGCAGGAAGTCACGGCAGCCATCGAAGCCGAAGAGCGCGAGCTCGAACAGATGCGCATGGAAGGCGAACAGGAAGAACTGGCCGCCGAGTAGCTCCTTCGCGGAGGGCAACACGCGCTTCGCGCAAACAACGAAACGGCAGAGCTCAGGCTCTGCCGTTCTTGTGTTTTGGGCGATTGGAAGCGTATATATAACGTATGGACGTTCTCTACCGTTATGGCGGCCTGGACTTCGTCTGGGACGCGCATAAAGCGGCGTCGAACGTGGCCAAGCACGGAATCCGCTTCGAGCGCGCGTGTGAAGTTTTCTTCGATCCACTGATGGTTTCACTGGATGTCAGCGTCGATGAAGAAGTTCGCGATGGCGTTCTGGGTGTTACCGAGCTCGGCAAGCTCCTGTTCGTCGTGTACATCGATCGCGACGGCGAGGCCATCCGCATCATCTCTGCCAGGGCTGCCGAGCCTGCTGAAAGGAACCGCTATGAAAACCATGCGTGACCGTTTGAAAGTCCGCCTCCAGCGCGAACGTCCGATGACGACCATCAGTCTGCGTATGCCCGAGGATGTGATTGACGACCTGAAGGAGATTGCGCCGATGCTGGGCTTCTCCGGCTATCAACCGCTGATGCGCTCCTACATCGGCCAGTGCCTGCGCAAGGATTTACAGCGCCTCGATGGCTCGCAGCTTGACGCGCTCACGGCGAGCCTGCGAAAGCAGGGTCTTTCCGACGAGCAGATTTCTGTCGCAATTACCGAGGCCGGCCTGAAGTTCGCCTGACGTCCTCCAGAGCCTCACCCCTGTTCATCAGCAAGTCACAGCCACCATCGAAGCCGATGAACGCGAACAGAAAGATGAGATAAGAAACGTCGCGGAGTCCTTTATGGGACTGCCGCGCGCAGCCAGCTATGAAGTGTCATTCGACGACCCGTCCGAACACTTAGTTGACGAGTTGCTGGACTGCCTGAATTTTATTGAGCAGGGAGACCAGGCGTCGCTCCCGGAGCGGATCACCGACCCGGCCTACTACAACAATTTTATAGCGCTCGCAAAATCTATTCTCCCCGATGGCGAGAGAGTAAAGACAGTCGGATTTACTGTACAACGTGGCGGCAGCGTACGAGAATTGGCACTGCGCCATACAGCCTCCGATATCCGCGAGGAATTTAGTCCCGTACTTGCGCCGGGCACCCGAAGAGTGATCCACGGGAAAGAGAAGTCAATTGAAGTTTCGGGCCAGCTGAAACTTGCAGACTCAGTGCACGAGAATAACCGCATACAGATCGTTCCGGAGAAGGGGCCAGCTGTGACCATTTATGTGCCTGAGGGGATGATGACGGACATCGTGAAGCCACTATGGGATGAATGGGTGACAGTTGAAGGCCTCAAGATGGGGCGGACAGTCACGCTACTCAACATCTATAAGCAGCGAACCTAGGTGTGAGATTTATATTTAGTCGCATCCCGCCGTACGGTGCAAACTCGTCAGTGATCGCTTCCCCCATACCTTTCCACACTCTCAGCTGGGCCTAGAACCGAAAGGGCAGGGTCTCCGACCCTGCCAAAACCAGCCGGGCCAACGGCCTTCCGCTCTGCCGAAGGCCGGAGCGAAGGCGAAGCCGCGGCGACGGAATTGCCTTAGCCATCCAACTTAGCTAACATAGCCACATGGAAGTCAACGTCCATCACGCCAAGACCCACCTCTCTAAGCTCATCGCCGCAGCCGAGAGCGGTGAAGAGGTCATCATCGCGCGCAACGGCAAGCCTGTAATCAAGTTCACCTTGATCACAGCACCAGTCAAAAAATCGCGCAAGCATCTCCTCGGCGCATGGGAAGGCCGCGTAAACCTCCCGACAGACGAGGAGTGGGCCGGCATGGATAAGGAGATCGAGGACGACCTGCTGAACGGCTCAATCTTCCCGGCGGAAGCAACTTGAGGCTGCTCCTCGATGCCAACGTGGTGCTATGGATGCTCTCCGACCGGCGGCGTCTAACGCCCCGCGCCTTACGCCTCATAGCCGACGACCGCAACGAGCTATTCTTCAGCCTCGTGACCCTCTGGGAGATCGCGATCAAAATCGCCAAGGGAAAGCTTGCAATTCCCGGCGGGGCAGCGGAATCTCTTCTCCCCGAACTTCAGAAGCTTGGAGTTGTCGTTCTACCGATTGATCAGGCCAGCATCCTGCGTACCCAGACCCTGCCCCATTTTCCGGATCACAAGGATCCCTTCGATCGCATACTGGTCGCCCAGGCTCTCGAACTGGGGCTCACGATCGTGACGGCCGACCGCGACTTTCCCCGATACGCTGCGCCTGTCATCTGGCGCTGAAAGCAAACACCACTCGCCCTACAAACGAAAACGCCAGAAACCTTGCGGCTTCTGGCGTTTCATCCTTGATGATCTCTCGCAGTTTAAATCGGATATCATATCTTCGGTTTCCCCGGTGCGGCGGCCTCCGACTCGCGTCAGATTTCGCCTTCTTCGGCTCTTCCGTCGATCAACTTCCAACTTGTCATCCATCGTTCGTTCAGCACTGCCGTCTGGACCGCGTTCCCAGCTTGCGCCGGTCGCTTGGTCTGTCTGGCCTGCCGTCGGTTCGACTTCCGACTCCCTACGGGCTCATCAGCTAAGAGAGACATTAGGAGCCGCCAGCCTGTGCACGCAAGTGCAAAACCCGTGCGTTATGTGGATCGCTTTCGGCGCTAAGACCTATCCATCAACTGCTGGAAGCGGTCAACATATTGCCCCACATGCAGCCCGTCCATCAGCGCATGATGGGCATGGATCGACATCGCCATCGACCGCCTGCCGCCGCTCTCCACCATCTTGCCAAATGAAATAAACGGGCAGCTATCCCCTGCGGAAAGCAGACGCGCGTGCGAGAGGGACGTAAAGTCCACCCAGGGCACCGCGGAGTAGCGAATGATATTCACCGCTACCGTCCGTACCAGATCATCCGACTCGCGCACCAGCTCCACCACCCGCGCCGCGTCTTCGAGAAAGTCTTCCAGCCGCTCCCGATACAGCAGGTGTGCGAACCCAAACGTCCCGTTCGCACGCGCAATGGTCGAGCCGCCATCCACCTGGTCGTACAGATACGGCGCGCCGGCCTCGATCCGATACCGAAAGTTCTCGACCGTCTGCGCCGCAGCCAGGGAGCAATGCACGTAGTACAGATAGAACGAGATCCCGTTCCGCTTGGCAAAGTCATACGCCGCTGTGCAGTCCACCCGCACGCAGAGACCGAAGTACGGCTCCTCGAACGCACTGAAGAACGGAAAGTGCGCCTTCCGCACCCAGCTCTCGACATCAATCTTCTGCTTCAACGTTGGCTTGCCTCCTTCTCAGTGTAAGGCCGCACTCGCGCCCGACTGCTCCACCCCGCACTCTACAATTGCGAGCATAAGAAAGGTCACACAGAACCGATGCGCTTGTGGTTCTCCCCGCACAGCGACGTGCCCATTTATCGCCAGCTCGTCACGCAGGTGGTCCTCGCAATCCTCTGCGGCGACCTCAAGCCTGGCGAGCGTCTGCCCAGCACGCGTGCGCTGGCGCGCCGCTTCGCCATCCATCCCAACACCGTCAGCGCAGGCTACCGCCAGCTCCAGCAGGAAGGCTGGGTCGAGCTCCGTCACGGCAGCGGCGTCTACGTCCGCTCCGATGCCGACGTAGTCTCCACCCCCGAGCAGGCGCTCGAATACCACATCGCCGGCTTCTTCCGAGCCATGCGCGAGCTCGGCGTCCCACACGCTGTCGTGCGCGAGCGCATCGCCCACTGGCTGGAATCTCCACCCTCGACGGGCTTCCTGCTCATCGATCCCGACGAAGAACTCCGCCGTATCCTGCTCGTCGAACTACGCAGCGCGACACACTGGCCGGTCAACGAATCCGCTCCTGAAGCGTGCTGCACCAGTACCGCTCTTGCCGGTAGTATCCCTCTTTGCCGTCCCAGCAAGACCAGGCTCGTTCGCGGCATTTTGCCCTCCGGAACTGAGCTTGTCACCCTGCCTATCAACTCCGCCACCGCGTGGCTCACACCGTGGCTGGCCACCGTTCCAGATAAGCTGATCGCCGTCGCATCGCGCTGGCCAGACTTTCTCGAGATCGCGCGCACCATGCTTCTTGCCGCAGGAGTCCCCACCGAAGCCCTCATCTTCCGTGACGCCACTCACGCTCAATGGAGCCGAGGCCTCGACCAGGCCACCGCGATCCTCAGCGACTCCTTTACCGCGACACTGCCCAGCTTTCCCGCTAAGCCCAAACTTCTGATCTTTCCTTTGCTTGCAGACTCTGCTCGCGACATCCTCGCGCGCGCGGCGGGTGAAGCTGTGACACTCACGAAACCGTCCTAGAGCACCCTTTCCTCCTCTTAGCCGGCACGTACGCTTCTCCCCATAAGGCAGGAGCGTGCAATGCATATGCGACTAAGAAAACAACACATTCCCTGGATGATGGCTGCCGGACGTGCGGCCCTTGGCCCCGTCGTAATCATCGGCGAGAAGTGCGGCTGGAACGGCGTCGCCCTCGCCGGCCTGATCGTCACCGCCCTGTTGTCCGATATCTTCGACGGCATTCTGGCGCGGCGCTGGAAGTGTGACACGCCCGGCGTGCGCCTCTTCGACTCGATGGCCGACACCTTCTTCTATGCCTGCATCCTGGTCGCCCTTTGGCTGGGCCAACCGCTGCTCTGGGCCATCTGGCGCGGCCCAATCCTGCTGCTGCTCGCAGCCGAGGCGGCCAACATCGGCTTCGCCCTGTTCAAGTTCGGCAAGCCCGCAAGCTACCACTCCTACCTCGCCAAGACCTGGGGACTGGTGCTGGCGGCGACCATCGTCACCGTGTTCGCTACCCAACGCAGCACGCCCCTCCTCGCCATCGCCATAGGCCTAGGTGTACTGTCCAACCTCGAAGGTCTTGGTATGTCGCTGATACTTCCCGTCTGGCAGCACGACGTCAAGTCGTTCGCGGCTGCATGGCATCTGAGGCATCATGCGCCAGCAACGAAGCGATTGCGGCGGCGGTTCATCGCAAGTGCGGCGTCCCTTGCGATACTTCCATGCCTCGCGCTCCCCACATTCGCCTTGGAGCCAGGCCAGGCCCGATATGCGGGCGGCACACTCCGCACCATTACGCGAGATGCCCTCGGTAAACTCGATCTCACTGATCCTGCCGCGCTGATCTTTATTCCGGACAAGGGTAGCCCCATTCGCATTTCGTACGACCACATCCGGCAGTTCAGACAGCAGGGCTGCTCACTCATCGCCTCGGAGTTCTGCTGACGATCACAGTAGCGCTGGTCGGAGCGCGGCAACACACCTACACTCTATCGGTCGATTTCACCGATAACCTCGGAGCATTACAGGTGGTCAGGCTGGAAGTGCCCAGGGCTGACGTCAAGTTGATTGAAGAGGTGCTGCAGAAACACCCTGCCGGAGCGCGTTGAACGAAAACCAGCTAACTACGCGGACTGTTCCTCCGCGAGAACGCCATGGTTCATCGTCGTTAACGGCGAAGGAGGACGTAAGACAATCGCCAGCGGGAGACCCGTCAACGACCATCCATACCCCCTCCTGCACACTTGAGAGACTTCGGGTCCAGTTGTAGTGGTGCTAGCCGCGCTTACGCGACGACTTCGATACCCATCGAACGCGCAGTTCCGCGAATGGTCTTGGCGGCAGCCTCGACCGTGGACGCGTTCATGTCCGGCATCTTCTGCTTGGCGATGTCCATGATCTGCTTTTCGGTCACCTTGCCGAGCTTTTCCTTGTTCGGCGTGCCCGAACCCTTGGGGATGCCAGCTGCCTTCAGCAGCAGCACCGGCGCCGGGGGCGTCTTGGTGATGAACGAGAAGGTGCGGTCCGCGTACACCGTAATGACGACCGGGATCGTCAGGCCGGCCATCGCGGGGTCCTTGCTGGTGCGTTCGTTGAACTGCTTGCAGAACTCCATAATGTTGACCTGAGCCTGACCGAGCGCGGGGCCGACCGGCGGCGCGGGCGTGGCCTTGGCGGCGGTTATCTGGAGCTTGACGTATCCGGTAATTTTCTTGGGTGCCATGTGCGTATTCCTTCGGGTGCTGCGAATTTGTGTTGCATTTCAGGAGGTAGAAGATCCGGTGAAGCGGCCGGATGGACTCCTGAGAAATGATGGAGTACCCCACATCCGAACCCCGGACATGGGTACCCGAAACTTGATTAGCCTTCGAACTTTTCCACGTTCGAGAACTCGACCTCGGTAGGCGTCGGGCGACCGAAGATGCTGACCATCACCTTGAGTGTCTGCTTATCTTCGTTGACGTCGTCGACGGCACCGTTGAAGTTGGCGAAGGGGCCTTCGTTGATGCGGACCTGTTCGCCCTTGACGAACTTCATCTTCATCTTCGGCTTATCCTTGGTCGCATCCGAGCGGTTCAACATTGCGTTGACTTCCTGCTCGGAGAGCGCGTTCGGCTGGTCGCCCGTCTGCAGGAAGCCGGTGACGCGCGGTGTGTTCTTGACCACGTGCCAGAGGTCGTTATCCAGCGCCATTTCTACGAAGACGTATCCGGGAAGGAAGACGCGATCGATCGTGATCTTCTTGCCGTTGCGCAGCTCGGTGGTGGGCTCGAGCGGAATCTCGATGCGGCCGACGCGATCTTCGAGATGGTAGGCGACGACGCGGGATTGCAGCGACTCCTTTACCTTGCGCTCAAAGCCGGAGTAGGCGTGGATGATGTACCACTTGAAGTTCTCATTGACCGCGGGCGCGGCAGGTCCACCAGCTTCGGCCGCTTCGGGCGCCGCTGCCTCGACTACAGGGGTCGTCACTTCGACCGATTCGAGATTCTCGTTGTTCAACTCGTCTGCCATTCGCCTTCGCCTTCTTCGCGCGTTTAAAGTTGGGTGCCCGATCCCCTGGACCTTGCAAATCTAGTGCTTGAATCTAGTGCTTGATCAGGGAGGTGAAAATCTTGTCAATGCCTTTGCCGAGGATCAGGTCGACCAGCTCAAAGTACGCGGCGAAGATGAACACCGTAACGATGACGACGATCGTAGTGGCCTGCACTTCGGAAAGCGCCGGGGTGATGACCTTGCGCATTTCCTGTCGGACATCCTTCAAAAACAGGAGCAAGCGCTCGGGACCGGCGGTGGCGCGCTGAAGGCTTGTGGGCTCGTCGGAGTTCGTGGGGTTTGCCACTACAAGTGCTTTGGCCATTGTGCTGTCTTCAACCTTCGTACACGCTCGAAGCGTGCGGGAAATCGTGGATGGTATGCCGGCATGAGTCAATACCGGGAGGAAGATGGCAGGGGCGCTCGGATTCGAACCGAGAAGTTCGGTTTTGGAGACCGACAGTTTAACCGTTGAGCTTACGCCCCTGTAGGTTGTAAGTTCTCAGTTGTCCGTTCTCAGTCTGCTTTTCCTGGAACCAAGATCCAACAACCGAGAACTGACCACCGAGAACCTGCAACGTACAAACTACTTGGTCTCTTTATGATCCGTGTGCTTGCGGCACGTGTTGCAGAACTTCGACATTTCGAGACGGCCAGTGGTGGTCTTCTTGTTTTTGGTGGTCGAGTAGTTCCGGTTCTTGCAGTCCGGGCACTGGAGAGTAATAATTTCGCGCATTGAGTTCAACCTTTCGAGTTTGGCCAACCACCTCGGTTGGCAAGCAGCGTACCTGGAACAGAAAAGACTGCTCCCGACACGCCGCGACGCAGGGCATAGGGCCCCTGCTGCCCAAATCCTGAAAATGTGTTGCTGTTGTGTTGCTGTTAAAGAAGGCGGTCAGGCGCACGCTCATCCTTCTCTATTATCCACGAAAAGGGAAAGCAGGGAAAGCGGCACACCCGTTCCAGGGAGATCAGCCTGAGGAGAAGGGAACTCAGAGATACCGGAACGAACTCCAGCTTACCGGGGCGGAATCTTTTCCACCAGCCAATGGGTCAACTCCTCGGCCGCCGCGAAGTTGTCCTCTCCCAGCGGCGACCGTCGGCCGTCGGTATATTCGTTGTAGATCCAGGGATCGGCGTTGGCGTAGACCCATCCCTTGCCCACTCGCGCCACCGCCATCACTGTGTCGCCTTTATCGTTCAACACTGATTTTGCCGGGCCAACTGCGCGAATCGTGCATATTTCTTTTTCGAGCGCCGTGTGTGCTGCGCGAAAAATGTTTCCCGTGCCGGCCGGAATGGTTACCAGCGTGTTCTCGTAGGAGTTGTTCCGCTCCTCATTGCGCATAACGGGGTTGAAATGAAGGCCAAACCGCTCAGCCAGTGCGTTGAAGTGCTCGAATTCGGCGTGTTTCAGGTCGTTCTGCATCAGCACCAGGATGCCTCCGGCCTTGACCCATCTCTCGATCGCGTCTCCACTGGCGTCGTCCAGGAAGTTTGGCCTGGGATTGGTTGACTCGATGTCGGGTGCTGCAATCACGTAGATCGCAACGCCTCTCAGGTCTTCTGCCCTCGGCGCATGACTGAGCGTGTCGGTGCGCAGGCCGTACTGCTGGAACATCGCTCCCCAGGTGGAATATCCGCTGTCGGATTCGTCCGTGAACTTGTAGTGGAACAGTTCTTCGTTGCCTTCGGCCGTTTTCCGCTTTTGCGAGTTGAACCAGCCGTCCATGGCGACCGTCCTGCCGAACACGCGACCCGTAAGCTCGCCAGCCCGGGAGCGCTGCAGCATTTCGCTGTCGGCCAGCAGGAACGCGCCGACGCCCTTGGCATCGTTGTCGCCGGTCGGCTCGCCAACGTAGTACTCATAGGTTCCGCTGCGGTAGGGGTTTCCGCCCAGGCCGGCGACCTTGACTGTCCCGCTCAGCGTGCCATCCGGCTTTACGAAGCGCAACTGAACGCCCGCCCAGCCCCGCACCGCGTGCTCCGCGTACGATTGCGGCAACGCGCCCATCCGCACGCCCTTGGCCAGGGCATAGACGAACATGCAGCTTGCCGATGCCTCGAGGTAATTTCCTGCTGCCGCGGCATAGCCTTTATCCAGGTGGTCCGGGTGCTTGCCGCGGTCCATCACCTGCCACCATAAACCGCTGTCAGCGTCCTGGTACTTGATCACCGCTGCCATCGTTCTGCGCGCAAGGTCCTCGATAGCGGCCCGCTGAGGATCGGTGTCCGGCATGCGCTCCAGCACGTCCATCAGCGCCATCGCGTACCAGCCCATTGCTCGCGCCCACGGCTCGGGACTCCAGCCCGTCTTCTTGTCCGCCCAATTCATCTTCCGGCTCTCGTCCCATCCGTGACGCAGCAGGCCGGTCTTGCGGTCACGCATCTTGGCGTCCATCAGCAGCAGCTGCGTCGCGACCTCCTCCATGTCCTTGTCTTGTGCAAATGTCCGCGCGTAGGTGGCCATGAACGGTTCGGACATGTACGCTCCATCGAGCCACATCTGGTCCGGATAGATCTGCTTGTGCCAGTACCCTCCGCTCGCGTTACGCGGCTGCGACTTCATCTGGTCGTGCAGAAACTTCGCAGCCTTGTAATAGCGTGCATCCTGCGTGACCCGGTACAGTGCGAGCGTCGCCCGGCCCATTTCGATGTTGTCCTGCGAGTGGGCCTCGACCGGAAACGGCTTGCCGCCGCTCAGCACAATGTTGCCGTCCTTATCGACAGACGCATCGATCGCCGACTTGACATACTCGAACAGACGGCCGTCCCCCGTCACCCGCCACTCCGCCAGCATGCCGTCCAGAAGGACGCCCTCTTCATAGCTCCATTCGCCGGGGTTTTTGACTGTGTCGATCCTTCCCGCCGGCCAGGTGCGAAGCACGCGTTCGATCACCACATTCTGGGAAATATTCGAAACTGAAACAGGATTCGCAGCATTCTGGACCGGTTCCGCCGAAAGCGCCGGCACGGGCGCGGCGGAGGGAGAAACGGCTTCCTGCGACAGCCCCGCGCTGGCCCCGCCCAGAACTCCCACACCGGCCAGAGCTAAAGCCCAAAGCAAACGCACGCAAACCACCTTACCGTGACGCACCCAGCATATCGCAACGTCAAGGTGCTTAATCGCACTCCAACTGCGTCCACACTCCGGCCGGAGTTCCCGACGGCCCCGCGATTGCAAAGTCGATGAAGCTGCCCGCTGCAACGCTCACCGCACCGGTCGCCGTGCAACTTCCGCCGCTCGACGCCGCGCAACTCAGCGCTGTGTCCGCCATCGCGCCGGGGGTTCCTGCCCGCAAGGTCACGGTCACCGTATTCGATTGCTGCGAGGCCACGTCCAGCCGCACCGCCGAGCATCCTCTCGGTATCCACGCCAGAACCGCCTGCGACTCGCTTGCTGAAGCCGTCGCCGCATTCACTGCATAAAAGCTGGTCGAAAAGCTGACCGAGTGGAACACAGCCGCAAAGCTGGCGCCCCCGACCCCTCCCACTCCGCCGCCACTGCTGGATCCTGCCGCTCCCTGGGGAATGCCGAAGTTCAGCACCGCCGCTGCTCCCGTGCCAGTATTGGTAACTGTCGCCTGGGCCCCGGCCGCAAGCGTCGACACAAGCCCTACGGATACTGTTGCGGCTGACCCGGGCGCGCCCGATGGTCCGCTCGGCCCCGTCAATCCCGCCTGCGCTACCACGGCCCAGTCCTGCGGCGACACGTCCGGCTGCTGGTTGCGGTTCTGGTCAAGCGACAGGTACGTGGACCCGGCAAACGTTACGGCATCATTGAAGGAATAGCCCGCCCCTTGCGTCCACGACCCGCGAAAATTCATGCCCACCGAGCCCGCAGCACCCGTTGCACCAGCAGGCCCCTGAACGCCGGCTACACCCGCCGGTCCAATCGGCCCCTGCGCCCCCACAGTTCCGGCAACCCCTTGAATGCCCTGCGCTCCCGCCTGCCCCGCCGGCCCCTGCGCGCCCACATCGCCCTTGTCTCCCTGCGCGCCGGTCAGGCCGGGGAGACCCTGCGCGCCTACCGGCCCTTGTGCTCCCCTTGCCGACAAGACGCCCCACATGGCCGCGCTGACATCCGGCCGCTGCCCGACGTTTGGCGAGGTGGCAATATAGCTGGCACCACCAAAGCTCACCGCATCCCCAACGCTATAGGCGAAACCCGGTTGCCAAACTCCGGCAAACGCCACCGGCGGCCCCGGAGCGCCCGTTGGTCCAGGCGCGCCGTTCGCGCCCGCAGGTCCAGCCAGTCCCTGCGCTCCGCTCGGTCCCGCTGGTCCTGCCGCGCCCTGCGCGGCCAGCACTGCCCAATACGTGGGCGACTGATCCGGCGTCTGCCCGTGATTGTTTGTCAGCAAGGAAATGTAGGTCGAGCCGCCGTAGCTAACCGCATCCGCCACCGCATAACTGTTAACGGGCGAGTAGTTCCCGGTGTAATTTGCGACCGCCGGCCCCTGCGGCCCGGTCGCCCCTGCCAGACCTTGCGGTCCCGCCGGTCCAGGTAAACCCTGCGACCCCTGCGCGCCCTGCACACCCGTCGCGCCGCTTGCTCCGGGAGGTCCGGTGGTTCCCGTCGCAAACACGGACCAGGCGCTCGGCGACTGGTCGGGCGTCTGCCCCTGATTTCCTGCGATCCGCGAAATGTACCCGGTTCCGCCGTACGTAACGCCATCCGCCAGGGCGTAGTTGATGGTCGAATCGTACGCTCCGCGAAACGCCATACCCACCGGCCCCGCGGCACCCTGTGGCCCCACCGGCCCCGCGGCACCCTGTGGCCCCATCGGCCCTTGCAAACCCTGTGCCCCGGCCTGCCCCGCCGTGCCTTGCAACCCCTGATCGCCCTTGTCTCCCGGCGGCCCCACGGGTCCCGGAGGCCCGGCCAACCCCTGCGCGCCGATCAGTCCTGCGACGCCCTGAACGCCCTGCGGCCCTTGCGCCGTCAACACGCCCCAGAACGCCGGACTCTGCCCCGGCGTCTGCCCGCGATTGCTGGCCACCAGCGACGTATAGCTCGCGCCGCCGAACACTACCACGTCGCCCGTCGCATAGTTTACCGTCGACGCGTACGCGCCCTGGTAGACCAGCCCCGGAGTCCCCGCAGGCCCCACCGCCCCCACCGGCCCTGCCGGACCGACACTGCCCGCCGGCCCCGCCGGACCCGTACTGCCGGCTAGCCCCGCCGGTCCTGTACTGCCCGCTGGTCCCTGAGCCCCGGTTGCGCCCTGCGGTCCAGTGGCTCCAGGCAGCCCCGCGAACCCTTGCAGGCCCTGCGATCCTGGGGGCCCTTGTAACCCTGCAATCCCTTGCGGACCTGTTGGCCCCGCCGGCCCCTGCGTTCCATTCCCACCGGTCGCCAAAACAATCTCTAATTGCGGAGGGTGGCTGGTCTGGTCGTTCTCCTTGCTGTCGAACTGAAGCAGTGCCGACCCTGCGCTGAAGGCCAGTCCATTATTTGGCTGCGTCCCTGCGATCCAGGCCTTTACCGTCGCCGTCACGTCCAGCGCCACGAACTCGTCGGCTGCATCCACCTGCGCCAACTGTGCCGCCGCGCCGAGTGCAGGCAATGTTTGATAGGTCACGGTGTACTCACCCCAACCCGCCAACACCGGCTGCACCGCCATGACTCCCGGCGTGTCCGCGCGATTGCAGTAGACCCGCAGCACCGCCCGGGTCACACCTGCCGCCGTCGTACCCGCGGGTAACAGCGAGAGGTCGAACTGCACCAGCGCCGTATAGCCTCCGCCCACGTTCAGGTTGGTGAGCGTGCCCGCGTTCACACTGGGTCGCGCACTGGACACGTGCGTATCCGCGACCAGAGTGGGCTGCGCCCCGGCGCCCAGGAACGCAGTAACCGAGGCGGCGAAAGCACAGCACGCCCCCACCGACCTTAAAAGCCCGTTCCGCAATCGGTCCGCCTTTGTCAACGCTGCCTACTCAACGATGCACGCCGCCACAGGCAGGAATTGCCGCGGACGTTATCAAACATAATTTTGGTAACCCCTTTTTAGGACACTCCAAGCCCAAACGCAAGACTAAAGGTGAGGCGAGTGCCGGTTCCCCATTTCCGGCACTTCGGATATTGCGTAGACCGCCCATCTATCCGTTTTCCATTTATGCTTCTCACCATGTCCACCGACGCGCTGCTCAACACCCCCGGCCACCTCTCCTCGCCCGACAGGCTCGTCAATCTTCCGCGCCTCGTCACCGCCTTCTACGCCCTGCGCCCCGACCCCGCCATCGCCGCGCAACGCGTCGCCTTCGGCACCAGCGGGCACCGAGGCTCGGCCTTCCATGCGGCCTTCAACTATGACCACATCGTGGCCATAACCCAGGCCATCTGCGACTATCGCACGACCCAGAACACAACGGGCCCTCTCTTCCTCGCGCAGGACACCCACGCCCTGTCCGAGCCCGCCTTCGTCACCGCGCTCGAAGTCCTCGCGGCCAATTCGGTCGACACTTTTATTGATGCTGATCTCGGGTATACGCCGACCCCAGCGCTCTCGCACGCCATCCTTACGTACAACGCGGCGCATGCCAACCAGCCGCAGGCGGACGGCATCGTGATTACGCCATCCCACAACCCCCCGGAAGACGGCGGGTTCAAGTACAACCCGCCCAACGGCGGACCCGCCGACACCACCGCCACCAAGTGGATTGAGAACCGCGCCAACGAGCTCATCAGCGCAAAATTGAGCGGCGTGAAGCGCATCCCCTACTCGCAGGCGCTCAACGCCTCCACCACTCATCGCCACGACTACATCTCGGCCTACGTCACGGACCTCGCTAACGTCATCGACTTTGACGCCCTGAAGGGCACCACACTCAAGCTCGCGGTCGATCCCCTGGGTGGCGCGGGCGTCCACTACTGGCCCCGCATTTTTTCTCAGTACAAGATTGCTGCAGACGTTCTCAACCCATTCGTAGACCCTACCTTTCGCTTCATGACCCTCGACTGGGATGGCCGCATCCGCATGGACTGCAGCTCGCCCTTCGCCATGGCCAGCATGATCGCCAACAAGTCCCGCTTCGACGTCGCGTGGGGCTGCGACACTGACCACGACCGCCACGGCATCGTCACATCGACGACTGGCCTGCTCAACCCCAACCACTACCTGGCTGTCTGCATACAATACCTGTTCACGCACAGGCCGGAGTGGTCCGCCAGCGTCGGCATCGGAAAGACGCTGGTTTCGTCCTCGATCATCGACCGCGTCGCCAAAGGCCTCGGCCGCCCGATGCTTGAGGTGCCGGTGGGTTTCAAATGGTTTGTAGACGGCCTGATCGATGGCTCGCTCGGCTTCGTCGGCGAAGAATCGGCCGGCGCCACTTTCCTGCGTCGCAACGGCCAGGTATGGACGACCGACAAGGACGGCCTGATCTTGGGTCTACTCGCGGCAGAGATGACCGCCGTGACTGGCAAAGACCCCGGTCTGCTCTACGCGGACCTCACCGCCCAGTACGGCAACCCGGTCTACCAGCGCATCGACGCCGCAGCCACCAAGGAAGAAAAAGGGAAGCTCGGCAAGCTCTCGCCCGCGCAAGTCACCGCAAAAACGCTTGCTGGTGAACCCATCACCGCGATCCTGACCGAAGCCCCCGGCAACCACGCGGCCATAGGCGGGCTGAAGGTGACAACCGAGAATGGCTGGTTCGCCGCCCGCCCGTCTGGGACCGAAGACGTGTATAAAATCTACGCCGAAAGCTTCAACGGCGCAGACCACTTAAAGCAAATTCAGGAAGAAGCGAAGGCGCTGGTTGCAGCGGCGATCGTGTAACACCCTTCGTGCAGTTTCAACGTTAGTCGTGCTACTTGCTCGCGGTGTGTCGTCTTGCTGGAATGGGTCATGCAACGCACAGCACCCGCTCCATCCGTTCCAGTCCCCAGTCCAGATCTTCCCGGCTGATTGTCAGCGGCGGAGCCACGCGAATCACCGTGTCGTGCGTCTCCTTGCACAACACGCCGAGGTCTCGGAGTGCCTCGCAGAAGGGTCGCGCGGCTGTGGTCAATTCGATGGCCAGCCACAATCCCTTGCCCCGCACCGCAACCACATGCCGACTACGCATCGCCTGTAGCCGCCGCAGTGCATGTGCGCCAAGCTCAGCCGACCGCTCCGCCAGTCGCTCGTCCACAATCACTCGCAGCGCCGCCCGCGCTACGGCGCACGCCAGCGGGTTGCCGCCGAAGGTGCTGCCATGGTCCCCGGGCCGGAACACCCCCAGCACTTCGCTCGACGAAAGTACCGCCGAAACCGGATAGAAGCCGCCGGAAAGCGCCTTGCCCACAATCACCACGTCCGGCACGATGCCCTCATGCTGATAGGCGAAGAGCCTGCCTGTACGGCCAAGACCGGATTGAATCTCGTCTGCTATCAGCAGCACACGATGCTCTCGGCACAACCGCGCCGCTTCCTTCAGATAGCCCTCGGGAGGAAGAATGACGCCGGCTTCGCCCTGGATTGGCTCCACCAGAAACGCGCAGGTTTGCGGTGTAATGGCGTCGCGTAACGCGTCGATATCGCCGAAGGGGACATGCCGGAATCCCACAGGGAATGGCCCGAAGCCCGACCTGTACTGTGCGTCCGTGGAAAAGCCCACGATAGAGATGGTGCGGCCATGAAAATTATTCGCGCACACGATGATCTCTGCATGGTCGGGCGCGATGCCCTTGACCGTCTCGCCCCACTTGCGCGCGGCTTTCAGCGCCGTCTCCACCGCCTCCGCGCCGGAGTTCATCGGCAGCGCCATCCCGTAGCCTGTCAACTCGTGCAGATCGCGCAGCAGCAGAGGTAACTGGTCGTTCCGGAACGCCCGCGACGTCAACGTCACCTTCTGCGCCTGCTCCATGAGGGCCGCCAGAATCGCGGGATGACAATGGCCCTGGTTTACGGCCGAGTACGCCGCCAGGCAATCGAGATAGCGCCGGCCTTCCACATCCCAGACCCACGCTCCGCTGGCGCGCTGGATCACGACATCCAGGGGGTGATAGTTGTGCGCTCCGTACTGATTCTCAAGTGCGATCAGATCTTCCGCCTTCGAACGCCTTTTCTGAGGCGCGCGGTGCAGTTCCGGCGTCAGTTTCATCACAAGACACTTTGCTGCTCCGCCCGCTTTGAGGAATTCTCCAAGCTCTATCTGAATCACCGCAAAGCCCCGTCGTTTGAGCTCTTGCACAAGATCTGCGCTGACACAGTTCAGCACAATTGTCTGGTCGAGGTTGACCGCGTTGCACGCAAATCGAAGGGCATCGGCCTCTGTGACCTCAATCCGCTTGTCCAGAGGGTAGAACGCTTCAATTGCAGCGAGCGAAGCCACATCGAAGGCCGCCGGGAAGTACAGCAGGGAACCGTCCGAGAGGGGCGCGAAGCACGTATCCAGGTGATAAAAGCGAGGATCGACAAGGCGCAAACCGACGACATCAACGTCCCATAGACCCCGCAGGGCATCGTGGCTTGCCAGCGTGGTGCGCTGGCCGAATCCTACCCATAGGTGCGTTCCGTCGATTGAAAAGAGCGCATCGCCTTCACCTTCAAAAGGTGTCTCGCGCGCCACGTCCACCACCCGGTAGCCAGCGGCGAGAAACCATTTGCGAAAGTGCTGCTCTTCATCCTGGCGCTCGCGATGAAAGAAGCTGCTCAGCGCTACGGTCCGTCCACGTGCCAGCCCCGCATTTGCCGTGAAGACGATGTCGGGCGAGCCCGCAACGGGGTCGATCAACAATACGTCCGCCAGTTCGTTCAGCACGTCGTACAGGCTCTGCCACTGCGTCATCGCCAGTGAGTGGTTGGACCTGCCCAGATTTCCTTCCATCCACGGGTTGATGACGTAGTTCACGTCGTATAACTTCGGCGAACACATCAGCAACGCTTGTCGGCCCCTGGAGACCGGGCAATCGTCGTGGAAAGTCGAAGCATCAGAAGCAGCGATAACGTCATCTTCGATCAACAGGTCGGTGTTCATGACTTGCATTTCTCCAATTCGAGAAGAGCATGACATGACGAAATAAGCCCGTCAACACTAATGATTATGCGTTCCGAGGTGCATAGATATGCGCCGGCTCGGGGAGTGACGATCGTCTGTATCCAGGCCCCCTCGAGCGATATTTCGATCGCTTCGGTCGTCTCCAGGAAGGAGTTTGCAACGTTGCAGTTCTGTGAACAAAGTCTTGCAGACTAGCGCCGGCGCGGCATGGTCAGGTCGAGATCGGTCGCAGCCATCTGCTTGGTAAGCAGGATGATCTGGCCCACATGCTGCTGTACATGACCGACCACCTGGTAGATTGCGTCCAGCACCGACACGTCGCCGTTTTGTGGGTTGATGCGGTCCAGCAGCCGTTCCGCAGGCAGCGCGGCCAGTACGGCGCTCACCTCTGCCACCGTCTCGCGAAACGTAGCCAGAAGCTCCCGGCCGCTCATGCCGCCGTCGGTCTCGAACTCGGCGTCGCGCACCCGCACATCGGGTTGGCGGTCGATGCCGTACAGCACCCACTGCCGCATGTTGCCGCACATGTGCAGCAAAAGGTTGCCGACCGTGTTTTCATGCGCGGCACCGCGCTGCCACACCTGCTTGTCAGTCAGACGGTCCAGACTACTGGCCAGGTACGTCGTCATCTGGTCGAGCTTGCGAACCGAAAAGTCGAGAAACAAAGCGGCGATCTGGGAATCGAGACTATTTTCGTTCATAGCGGAATCGTAAACCTTCGCGTCGTCTCCTGCAGCCGAACTCTTGACACGTGATCGCGCTGCCATTAGGCTCAAAACTTGATGAAGCAGACCTTCACCGCCGCAACCTGTTGCATGTGTTGTCACATGCCGCGCTGTTGCGCCGGTGTCTACCTGCTCTAGGACGAAGCTCCAAACCTTCGCCTCAGGCTCCAAAGCACCCACGCAGCGGCTTCCGTAAACGGAATGCGCACAGCGTGGGTTTTCTGCTTTTGCGCCCAAACTTCCCGACACAAACTAAAGTCCTTTCGCAGGAGTTCCCCATGGCCCTTGGTACCGACACATCCGACACCGTTGTGCGACACCGCCTCGCGTTCAACGTAGACATCGCGGCGATCGGCCTTGCGCTGGTGTTCGCCGCGCTCGTACGCTTCAACATCATCCCCCCCATCGGCTGGTAGACGCTTCCCTTGTCCGCGCTTACACTTCCCGTGCCGCAAGCAGCGCCAGCCACCAACCGGCTGCGCCCCGAGTCGCTGCTGGTGCTGCTTCCGGGCGTTCTGCTGCTGTTCGCCATCGGTCTGATGGGCAAGGGGCTGGAGCGGTTCTTCCACTATCTCCGCACCGCGCACCATGTGCGCGTACCCCAGATCGAGTATGTTCTGTGGGCGATCCTTCTGGGCCTTTTGCTGTCCAATACCGTCGGCTTGCCGCGCATTTTTCGTCCCGGAGTAGCTACTTACGAGTTGTGGCTCAAGCTAGGCATCGTCCTCGTGGGCGCGCGCTTCCTGCTCCAGGATGTCGCGCAGATCGGCGGCATGTCGATGCTGCTGGTCGTTGTTGAACTCATCTTGTCGCTCACGGTAATGACGCTGCTGGGGCGGATCTTTGATCTGCCGCCGAAGCTCACCTCGCTGCTGGCCATCGGATCCAGTATCTGCGGCGTCACCGCCATCATGGCCGCGCAGGGCGCCATCGAGCCCGATGAAGAGGACACGGCCACCGCTATCGCTGCCATTCTTACCCTCGGTGCCCTGGCGCTGTTCACCTTTCCGGCCATCGGCCACGCCTTGCACATGGGCCAGCAAAGTTATGGCATCTGGACAGGACTTGCGGTCGACAACACGGCCGAGGCGACCGTCACCGGCGCCCTCTATGGGGACGAGGCCGGGCGGTTCGCCGTCCTCGCCAAGACCGCCCGCTCAGCCTTCATCGGCTTCGTGGTCCTCGGATATGCGGTCTACTGGGCGTCCAAGGGTCAGGCCACGCGGGTCGAACACAAGGGACGCTTCCTCTGGCAGAAGTTTCCGAAGTTCATCCTGGGCTTCCTGGCGATCTCCCTGCTGGCAACCAGCGGCTTCTTTTCCGGCGCGCAACTCACGTCGCTTTCCAATCTCTCGAAATGGGCGTTTCTCCCCGCATTCGCCGGGGTCGGGTTGCGCACCCAGCTGAGCGACCTCGTCAATCAGGGTTGGCGCCCAATCGTGGTCGGCGTACTCGGCGAAATCTTCATCGCCGCGGTGACGCTGGCGCTTGTCGTCCTCGCCTATCGGAACGGAGGCGTGCGATGAGCCACCAACTCCTGACCGCAACGCGAATTCTTCGCTGTTGTTGTTGCCGCTAGCGCAAGAACCAGCCGGAGCTACTCACGCAGACCCACACGCAAGCCCTCGCTCACAGATGCGAGCGCGCCTCTACTTAGATATTTTGGAGCCTCTATGTTATCCACTGCCATCCCCAGCCTTTCCGCACGTGCGCCGCGAAAGCTGCCTCTTTACTACGCCATTCTTGCCGGTCTGCTCTCACTGGTCCTCGCCCTCACCGGAGAAGCGCAGGGGGTTGTTGGATCCGTCAACGGCATCGTCACGGACCCAGCGGTGCCCCCGTGTGACGTGTGACCGTGCCTGTGCGCAGCAATGAAAACGGCAACCAGTTCTCCAACCTGCAAACGCCGAACACAACAATCCTGACCAGTGGGCCGACGCAGAACAACTCCGCCGCCGCCGCGCGCAACGCTGTTGCGGTAAGTTCGCCGACGGCAGGCGTGATTACCGGAGCCTCGACCAGCCGGCAGATTCAGCTTGGGCTGAAGCTGCTGTTTTGACGAGAGTCGCTCTTGGGCCGTTTTGACTTGTGAGCGGAGAGTCCGGGGCGGCTGTGTTTGACTGTGAGGGCCAAGGAGCGGGAGAGGGTGTTGCGGGCATTTGTGACGGCGCGGGGAAAGGCAGGTCTGTCGTTTCGGCTCCGCCTGCGCTCTGGCCTTCGGCAGAGCGGAAGCGTCTGCGAGGCAGCTCGATGGCCACACTGAAGTCAGGCGTTTACGAGGGTTCTGGTTTGCCTTGAGGTTTGGTGGGCTGGGCGTTTCTGCGAGTGCATTTCAACAGCGAGATGTAGGGTCTTCGGGTACCCGGCTTCGCGTGGACGGCCGCCGGCGGAGGTTCCCCACCCATGCGCAAAGTGCGCGCATGAATGGGGAACCCCGGCTGTTGTAGTGAATGGGCCACCCGCCGACCAAGGTCACGTCATGCTGGATCCCTCTTCCGACCCAGGACGACCTTGACGCAAATCTAAGCGGAGCGCACGTCGAGAGTGGGGCCCGTCAACTCCATCCCATATGCACGCATTTTCTCAGCGTCGTTGACGAAGGTTGATCGACCTCCGGGAAGATGGTCCCTCGAGTTAAAGAATGCCTCCATTCGTCCTGCCGGGGCATAGGTAATCAAGAGCCGCCCCGTTGACTCACCGACGTAGGCAAAGGCATGAGGAACCTCCCGCGGACCGAGTATAGAGTCCCCTGTCTTCAGGTGGTGCAATACGCCTCCCACCTCGACCAGGTATTCCCCGGCGAGGATATAAAACCACTCGTCCTCACCGTGATGAAGGTGTCGAGGAGGACCTCCCTTTTTCGCGTGGTGATGCTCCATCGCGAAGAAATCTCCACGGCAATCTTGGGAAGATACCTTAAAGCATGACTCACCATTCGGTATGTTGCGCTTGAAGCTGTATCGGTCTTCCCCGCCGCGCACAGGAGCAATCGGGAGAGGTGGCCCCATTTGTGCGGTCTGGGAACTGGCCGGTGCCAGAAAGCTCTGCGCAAAAAGGCTTGATGGGAACACTAAGGCAATGCTTTGAAGGAACGAGCGTCGCTTGATCACAGGCTTCATCACCTCATGGTCCGCAGATGGACGTGAGTATATACCCAGGGTTTGACCCAAAACCCAAAAACTAATCCAAGTTGAAGTTGAGAATTTTCGTTTGCGGTGGTTCTCTGGAAGTGGAGAGGAGAACTGGATATGGGCAAGCGTGGACACAGCGAAGAGGAGATTCTGCGGGTGTTGCGAGAGGCAGAGTCTGGCGACACGGTGGTGGAGATCTGCCGTAAGCATGGGATCAGCCAGCAGACGTTTTATCTGTGGAAGAAGAAGTATGCGGGCCTCGGCCTGAATGAGTTGCGGGAGCTGCGGCAGTTGCGCGAGGAGAACGCGAAGCTCAAGCGGCTGGTGGCGGACCTGAGCCTGGATCGGCATGTGTTGCAGGAGATCGTCCGAAAAAAACTGTAAGGCCTCGTGCGCGGCGCGAACTGGCGGAGTGGGCGCAAGCTGTCCACCAGATGAGCCAGCGGCGCGTGGCGCAGTTGATTCCGATCGAGCGGATGACGCTGCGCTACGAGCACTATCGCGACCCGCAGGAGGCCTTGCGGATACGTCTGAGGGAGTTGGCCGGCAGCCGTGTGCGTTATGGCTACCGGCGGCTGACTGTGCTGTTGAAGCGCGAGGGCTGGGAGGTCAACGCCAAGCGCATCTACCGGCTGTACGCCGAGGGGGGTCTGATGGTGCGAACGAAGAAGCGCCAGGAGAGAGCGCAGCGCCAGCGCGTGGCGCAGGGTCAGGCGTTGCGGCCGAACCACAAGTGGTCGATGGACTTCGTGGCCCAGCGTCTGCCGGACGGCCGCTGGATACGCGTGCTAAGGGTGCTCGACCAGTACACCCGGGAGTGCGTGACGCTGCTGGCAGATCACTCGTTGAGCGGAGAGAAGGTCGCGATGGCACTGGATAAGGTGCTGCTACAGCGCGACGTGCCGGAGTCGATCACCGTGGACAACGGGACGGAGTTCACGTCGAAGGCGCTGGACCACTGGGCGTATCGGAACGGCGTGCACCTGGACTTCATCCGTCCAGGCAGGCCGGTCGAGAACGGCTACATCGAATCGTTCAACGGCAAGCTGCGCGACGAGTGCCTGAACGTGGAGGTGTTCTTCAACCTCGCCGACGCACGGCGGAAGCTGTATCTGTGGCGGCGCGACTACAACCACCAGCGGCCGCACTCGGCGCTCGATGACAGCACCCCGGCGGAGTTCGCCGCCATCTGCAGCCGTGGAAAAGTGGAAGCCGCTACGCGCCTCCCACTTTTCCACCGCACGGCGACGGCGGCTGCTGCTGCCAGAGAAAGCATGTGTAACTCAACCGCCTTGCTTGAGGCACTCACTTGAGCTACAGTATGTCCAAATCTGCCGGTAAATACGGCACAAACCGAACCATGCAAGCCGAAATTTCCAATGACTTTTGGCTTAGATAAGCGGGTCGGGTCAAGGAAAGAGAAACTCCAGTTATGAATGGGTGAGAAAAAGGGGGCACGTCAGAGCGAGGCCAACGAACACGAGTTTGTATTACGAAAACCCAAAAAGAGTCAGTTAATCCCAGATTACGCTGATATGGGGATCACTGACGCCGATATTCCGTTCTGATCATCTGACAAGTACCTGACGCAGTCGGTAGTTACCGCATGTGCAGTGTTAATTCTTCCTTCGCAAAAAGAAAGGCCCCGGATTGCTCCGGGGCTTTCCTGTTGTCGTGGTAGTTCGTGTGCTTTTGCGCCGAAGGCGCGTCTGCGGCACGAAGTGCCTAGTACATGCCGTCCATGCCGCCGCCGCCGTGGGAGTGACCGCCGCCGCCCGCTTCCTTCTTCTCGGGGATTTCAGCGACCATGGCTTCGGTGGTGAGCATCAATCCAGCGATGGACGCCGCGTTCTGCAGAGCCGTACGCGTGACCTTGGTCGGGTCGATGACACCGGCTGCGACCAGATCCTCGTACACACCGGTTCCGGCGTTGTAGCCGAAGTTGGTGTCCTTGGACTCGTGGATCTTGCCGATGACGACTGCACCTTCTTCGCCGGCGTTCGAGACGATCATGCGAAGCGGCTCTTCGATCGCGCGACGGATGATGTTCGCGCCGATCTTTTCGTCGCCTTCGAGCGTCTTGACGAGCGCGTCGACAGCAGGAGCGCAGCGGATGAGCGCCACACCGCCGCCCGGGACAATGCCTTCTTCCACGGCAGCGCGGGTAGCGTGCATCGCATCTTCGACACGAGCCTTCTTTTCCTTCATCTCGGTTTCGGTGGCAGCACCGACCTTGATGACGGCGACGCCGCCAACCAGCTTGGCAAGGCGCTCCTGGAGCTTCTCGCGATCGTAGTCCGAAGTGGTCTTTTCGACCTGCGAACGGATTTCCTTCACGCGGCCAGCGATCTTGGCATCTTCACCGCCACCGTCGATGATGGTGGTGTTGTCCTTGTCGATGGTGACGCGCTTGGCGGTGCCGAGATCTTCGATCTTGACGCCCTCGAGCTTGAGGCCGAGGTCTTCGGTGATGGCCTTGCCGCCGGTGAGGGTGGCAATGTCTTCGAGCATCGCCTTGCGACGATCGCCGAAGCCGGGCGCCTTGACCGCAGCGACGTTGAGCGTGCCGCGCAGCTTGTTGACGACCAGGGTGGCGAGCGCTTCACCGTCTACGTCTTCAGCAATGATGACGAGTGGCTTGGCGGTGCGGGCAATCTGCTCTAGCAAGGGGAGCAGGTCCTTCATCGAGGAGATCTTCTTCTCATAGATGAGGATGTAAGGGTTCTCGAGGGCCGCTTCCATGCGCTCCGGGTCCGTCACGAAGTAGGGCGAGAGGTAGCCGCGATCGAACTGCATGCCTTCGACGACGTCGAGCTGCGTTTCCATGGTGCGCGACTCTTCGACGGTGATGACGCCGTCCTTGCCGACCTTCTTCATCGCTTCCGCGATGATGGTGCCGATCTGCGAGTCGGAGTTGGCGGAAATTGTGCCGACCTGAGCGATCATGTCGCCGGAGACCGGTTTGGAAAGGCCGGAGAGAGCACCGCCGATAACTTCGCCATTCTCGCCGCGTTTGCCGATGATGGCTTCGACTGCCTTGTCGATGCCGCGCTTGAGGGCCATCGGGTTGGCACCGGCGGCAACAGTCTTGACGCCTTCGCGGTAGATTGCCTGAGCCAGCACCGTGGCGGTTGTCGTGCCGTCGCCGGCAACGTCCGAGGTCTTGGAAGCGACTTCCTTGACCATCTGCGCGCCCATGTTTTCGAGTCCGTCAGCGAGCTCGATCTCCTTGGCGACCGTGACGCCGTCCTTGGTGATGGTGGGCGAACCGAATTTCTTTTCGATGACGACGTTGCGACCCTTGGGACCGAGTGTCACCTTGACCGCGTTGGCGAGCGTGTTGACGCCACGCAGGATTGCCTGACGCGAATCTTCTCCATGCAGAATGAGCTTTGCCATAATTGTTTTCCTATTGCAGCCTAGGCTGCGTTGAATGTTGGCCTCGGAGGCTAAAAGCCTGCATTGAGGCGGTTCGAAAATATCACTGCGGAAGCCGTGACCTAACGTTCTTCTTTTCGTGGGTTTTCTTGAGAGAGAATGGCCTGAGCTGCCGTTCTATGCTGCCCGCGGTTACTTGGACAGGATGCCGAGAACTTCTTCTTCGCGCATGATGAGAAAGTCATCGCCGTCGAGCTTGATCTCGGTGCCGGAGTACTTGCCGAAGAGGATGGTGTCGCCAGCCTTCACGTCGAGCGGAAATACTTTGCCTTCGTCGTTGGACTTACCTTTGCCGACGGAGATGACCTCACCCTGCTGGGGCTTTTCCTTGGCAGAGTCCGGGATGATGATGCCGCCGCGGATGCTTTCGCCCTCTTCTACTCGGCGAACCAGAATGCGGTCGTGCAGCGGTGTAAATGAATTTGCCATGTGCGCTACTTCTCCTTAGGGGTTATGAGGCTCTGTGTCACGCCAACTCTATGCGTGAATTAGCACTCTTCACTTCCGACTGCTAATGTAGGCTGCGTGACAGTTCCGTGTCAAGAGCGCTGTGTGAAATGTGAGTAAAAGTCGCTCATATTGGTGCGGGGAGCGGTTAGATGCCGGTTGTGCCTTCGGCGGGGTAGAATCAGGGCATGATTTCTGCGTCACTGAATTCACGATGGACGTATTTGGCGGGCCCGTTACTGGCGCTCGGTTTGAGTCTCACTGCATGTGGTCAAAAGGAAATACACGGGCGTAAGTACAAGCCTTTGCAGCCGGCCGCCAACATTACGGTGACGGTCGAGAAGGCGATGAACGGAAAGCCGATTAGCAATGCGGCGGTGATTTTTTACGCCTCACGCGAGGGTAAGGACCAGGGAAGCCTCGAAGTGAAGACCAGCCCTGATGGCGAGGCGAAAATCGACATCATCGAGATCGGGAGCCATGTGCGGGTGCAGGTCATTGCGAACGGATTTTCTACCTACGCGACCGAGTTCGATGTTCCGGCGGAAGAAAAGGCCGTGCTGGTGAAGATGGAGAAGCCGAAAGCCCAGGTTTCGGCGTACCAGGACAACGATGGCAAGCCTGCACAGCGGCCAATCGGCGTGCAGGAGCCGCCTGTGCTGGCGAAGCCGAAGAAGGTCGCTCCGCACGACGTGCCGACCGGCGTTCTGCCGTCTGCGCCCGAGTCCGGAAAGACCCCACAATCGAGCTCTCCGCAGTGAGTGTCGATGCGAATCCCCTGGCTGGAAAACGGGCGCTGGTAACGGGTGGGGCCAAGCGCATTGGACGATCCCTGGCGCTGGCGTTGGCGCAGGCGGGCGCGGACGTGGCGATCACCTATCGCGGGTCTCCGGCCGAAGTGGAACGCACGGTCGCGGACCTCCAGGCGCTCGGCGTTAGCGCGCTGGCCGTGTATTGCAACGTGCGCGAGGAGCCGAGTGTCCTGGAAGCCACGGACGAAGTACTCGGGGAGTTCGGCAGGCTCGATCTGCTGGTGAATAATGCCGGCGCTTTCGAGACCGAAGCGCTTGAAAAAATCTCGGTCGGGCAGTGGGATGCGATGTTCGAGACCAACACCCGCGGGCCGTTTCTGGTGGCTAAAGCGCTGCATACGGCCCTCAAAACTGCGCGTGGCCGCATCGTAAACATCGGTTCGCTGGGTGGGATTCACCCGTGGTCGACGCATGCGCATTACTGCACGTCGAAGGCGGCACTGCACATGTTGTCGCAGACGATGGCGAAGGCGTGGGCACCGGAGATCAGCGTGAACTGCGTGGCTCCCGGGATGATCGTGCAGGGCGAGCTCAACGCGGCGTACGAGCAGTTCGCGCACAAGACTCCGATGCAGCGAAACGGAACGGCCCAGGACGTCGCGGCGGCCGTGCTTTTCTTCGCAACGGGGCCGCACTTCATTACGGGGCAGCTGCTGGCGGTCGATGGTGGGCTGGCGCTTTAGCGGCGCAAGAGTCGTTGCCACCACGTCTTGTTCGGTTCGCCTTCGTCGAAAAGGTTGAACAGTTCTTCCTGCGGGCCCAGCGGGACCCCGTCGAAAATAGCGCGTGGATTGTCCGTGCAAAGCAGTGTGGCGTAGGTGGCACCGTAGCGGTGCGCGACTAGATCGCAGGCGGCCTTCATCCGTGGGGGGCGGGTGGTGGTGTTGTGGGCATCGGTTGCGAGGACATGTACCCATCGGTCGGTGAGCAGGCGATGGCTCATCTGTTCTGCCGCTTTACCCATGTGGCCGAGGATGGAACCGGCGGTGACCTGAACCAGCATGCCGTTGCGCAGCCATTCGACAAGGCGGGATGAATCGCGCTGCAGCGTGGGATTGCGCTCCGGATGGGTGAGAATGGGCGTGATTCCGGCGAGCTGCATCTGGTAAAAGGTGTCCGTGAGGGATCGAGGAAGGCCGAAATCGGGTAGCTCGACAAGCTGGTAGGTGTTGGCGTTAATCGAGAATTTGTTGGGATTCGCCAGCGCTTCGTGGATGTTGTCGTAGCTGAGATGGAAGTCGCAGCCTACGCCAAGCGTGAGTGGAATGCCCTCCGCGGCGAAAGCTTCGCGGAGAACGGTGATGCGCTCCGCGATAAGCAGCGGATCATAGCTGTACGCGCCGCTGGCGTGGGGCGTGCAAACGACGTGGGAGATGCCGTCTTCGGATGCGATCCGTGCCATAGCCACAGAGGTTTCGAGGTCAGGGGAGCCGTCGTCAAGGCCGAAGAGGAGGTGGTGGTGGATGTCAATCATAAGTGATCGCTAGACATGGGTGAGGGTAACATTGGCCGGGAATGCCATCCGAGGGGCCGCGCAACGTCACATAAAGAACATAAAAATCTAGGTTTTTAGATGTTGCCGTCGAGGACTTCGCATCGTCGTCTTTGCCGTCGTATCATGCAAGGAGTGAGTGCGGCCACGCGCGGGGCTCACGAGACCTCAGGAGATTCAGGAAAACATTCATGTCTGACACGACCAACACAGCCAAACCGCGCGTCCTTGTTGCCGATGACGAACAAGTCATAGCCAATACCCTTGCCATCATATTGAATCAAGCGGGGTTCGAAGCGCGTGCCGTCTATAGCGGGGAGAAGGCCATTGAGGCGCTGGATATCTTTCATCCGGACATGCTGATTTCCGACGTCATCATGACGGGAATGACGGGGATTGAAGCGGCGATCCTGACCCGCGAGAAGCTGCCCAAGTGCAAGATTCTATTGTTCTCCGGGCAGGCCGCGACGGCCGATCTGCTGGAGCGGGCGCGGGCCCAGGGCCATGAGTTCGAGATCCTGGCCAAGCCCGTACACCCGACGGATCTGCTGGCAAAACTGCGCGGTTAGACACGATTTAGCGGTCTTTATGCGCCATTTTGATGGAGTTGGAGGCACTTCAGTGGCGAGAGCCCTGCCGGAGCTCCCTGGTCTTGAGGACGATCATGTATTCGTAGATGGTCTGCAGGGTGGCATAGGTGACGCCCGCGGAGCCGTCGAGGATGGCTCCCCGGAGGAACATCATGTACATCCACTTCAGGATGGGGCGCGCCGGCAAGGTGTAGAACAGGGCCTTCTGCGCGGCACGCTTTTCTGAGAAGTCGTGGCTGAAGAGAGCGGTGCGTAGCGAAGGCTGGGGGGCTGATGGGCCGGCGAAGATCAGTTCGGCTTCCATGGTGGAGTAGGCGTTGTGTTTCGCGAACCAGTGGCTGAACCCTTTCGAAAAGGGAAAGTGGTCGAACGGGGACCGAAGGTCAACGACCTGGCCCTCTACCTCGAGTACTTCGTTGACGTCGCGGGTGTACCGGGCGTGGCCCAGGCGGACGAGGCGAATGTAGAACGGCGTGATCTGGGCGTGCTGGAGCCATGTGTCCCACAGAAAGTCTCGGCGGCGCAGGCGGAAACCAGATGTGCCGATGGGCGCGGTCTGCACGGCGCTTTGCATTTCGAGGGCAAGTTGAGGGGTGCAACGCTCATCGGCATCGAGGATGAGCAGCCAGGAGTGGGCGAAGCGCAGGGTATCGAGCGCGGCGTTGCGCTGGGCGGAGTAGCTGCTGAAGGGGTGAACGGTGAAGGTGGCCCCGTGCGCAGTGGCGATTTCGGCCGTTCGATCCGTGCTTCCGGAATCGAAGACGTGCACGTCGTCCGACCAGGCAACGGATTGCAGGCAAGCGGGGAGATCGTGCTCTTCGTTGCGCGTAAGGATGAGGACGGAGATCATGCGGGCTGTCGGTCCCCGGCTGTGGGCTGGGGGTGGGGGGAAGGCGCAGGGTGTTGGCGGTCCTTGACCCGGATGGCGGGGGAGCCGGCGTAGATGGTCCAGGGCTCGAGGTCGCGTGTGGCAACAGATTGCAGACCGAGCACGGCGCCTTCGCCAAGGTTTACGCCGGGAGCGACGGAAGCGCGGGCGCAGACCCAGGCGTAGGCTTCGAGTCGCATCCGGTAGGCGAGCAGAGGGAAGGCGGGATCGTCATAGTCGTGGGTTGCGCCGCAGAGGTAGGCCTGCTGCGAGAGGATGACGTGGGAGTCGAGCTGGATGGGGACGGGGTTGTAGACTTCGGCGCCGGGCCCGATGGCGACGTGGTCCGCGCAGATGAGGTTCCACGGGGCCCATATGCGGGCGGACGGGTAGATGTGGCAGTGTGGGCCGAGGCGTGCGCCGAAGAGGCGCAGCAGGGTGGCGCGCCAGGCATGCAGGGGGCGCGGGGTGGGGCGGAAGAAGAGCAGCCAAACGGCGTTCCAGAGGGCACGGCGGGCGCGGTTGGAGCGCGAGAAGGCCGGTCCGGTGTAGGGGTCGGGGGGGGCGGGAAGCTGGTCGGATGCGTTGTAGTCGGCGGGGCGGCGACTGGTTCGCATGGGGCTGGTTGGCGTGGGACTGGGTGGCGCGGGACCGGTTGGCGCAGGACTGGTTGGCGCAGGACTGGTTGGCGCAGGGCTGGTTGGCGTGAGACTGGGAGGGGTGGACATCACCGGGCCTCCGCGGGGATGGGGCGATGGAAGGCGTGGAGGATTTCCGCGGTGTTGTGACGCATGTCGTAGCGCGCATTGAAGCTGAGGCGGGCCTGTTTTCCCATGGCGGCGCGCTGTTCGGCGGAGAGCCCGGCCCAGCGGAGCAGGAGCGAGACCGTCCCCGCAAGTGTGTCGGTTTCAACCAGGCCGCAGCCATCGGCGGCGATTTCGGGCGCGATGTTGATTTTGTCGGACAGCAGGACGGGGCGGCCCACCGAGAGAGCTTCGACCACGGCGATGCCGAAGTTTTCCTGATGCGAGGGCAGGATGAACGCCTCGCACAGATCGAACGATCCCGCCTTGGCGATGCCTGTGACCATGCCCGGCCAGTGTACGCGGTCAGCGACTCCGGTCTGCTGGGCCATGGCTGTGAGCTCGGGCCGCCATCGGTTGGGGTCGGGACCGGCCATGACGAGGTGCACATCGGTGTCGGTAAATGACCGGTCACCGAAGGCCTGGATGAGGAGGTCGCAGCCTTTTTTGGGGTCGATGCGACCGAGGAAGAGCAGGAAGCGGCGACCGCGCACGGTGGGGCACTGCACCAGAAAGGCCTCGCGGGCGGCTGCCGTGGGGGTAAGCGGATCGGCGCCGATGGCGACCACCATGGGGTGCCAGCGTGCGATGGAGAAGCTTTGGCGGGCGAGATCGCGCTCGGCGGCGGTGGTGAAGAGGACGCGACGTGCGGAGCGCAGGATCCAGTACTGCAGAGCCAACCAGAAGGGCCACTTTTTGAGGTGTTTGAGGGGAAAGGCGTGCTTGAAGTAGGGGTCCAACATGCCGTGCGCGAAGACGACGTAGGGGACGCGCTGGCTGGCGGTGCCAGAGGCGAAGGCGCGCCAGGCGGCGATGCCGGGGTAGGTCCAGAGGCCGTGGACGATGACGCCGTCGAAACGGTGGCGGTTGGCGCGCAGCCAGGGGACGAGGGCGCGAGAGTAGAAGAAACCGGGGCGGTAGTGGCCGAGGGCGTGGGTGGGGCAGGGCAGGGTGGCGAGATCGGGCTCGCCGGGGTGGTCGCAGGTGACGATTTCGGAGTGGACGCCGGGGGGAGCGAACTCGACCATCATGCGGGCAACTTCGGCGGGGCCGCCGGAGTCGGCGCGCATGGTTCCAAGGATGTGCAGGATGCGCATGAGGCTATGGAAAGGATAGCAGTGTGGAATAAGTCGAGCTGAAGACACCTTTCTTGCAGGAGAGGTCAGCGCGGGCCGAAACCCGCTGCTAGCCCGGGGAACGGAATGAAGTCAAATCACTCAAAACACTTGCAGTGTCCCCTTGCTGAGGTGATCGAAATGTACCCTGAGAGGACAGCGGACCTCCACGGGGACTTTGCATTCTCTGGCTTATGGCTTTTTGCCTACGGCGATTTGTACGACTGTCGACATTCCCTTTGCCACCACGAGCTTTCCGTCAACGTCATTGACACTTGGGGGGAAGATGGCCTTAGTGAGTCCGACGCGCAAAGCATTGCCCGCTTGCAAATGTTGGGGCAACTGCGGTATCTGGTGGATGCCTTCGATACCCTGTGGATGATCGACCGACACTTGTACCCCAAGATTCACTCCGGTTGGAACGGAGAGATCTGCCACAAACCCGCCGTAGACGTTTATCGCTGGCTCTCCGTAAGCGGATCTGGGTCGCTTCCATCCTGCTTTTTTCAAAACAGCATCGATCGACTTTAATAGATCGATCGATTCACTGTCTGGGAATACGGAGACGAAAATATATTCCGTACCCTTAAACTTCTCCAACGAGCCGATAAGACCGGTGACATCGATTAGGGTCCGAGGCGTCTTTATCCGATCGAGGTCAGCTTTAGCCGCTGCGACTTGTCTGAGAGCATCGGCAAGATGGGCCTCTACGTCAGCCGCTTCTGTCTTTGCTAATACGATATCCCGCTCGACAGAATCCGCTTCCCTGCGAGCACTGCTGGCGGTCACAAGAGCGGTATCTGCGGAACCAATCGCTTTCGTAGACGCATCTTTTGCCCTTGTAGCGTCGGCCATAGCGGTGTCCGCAGAATGTTTCGCGGTTCCTGCGTCGCGGACGGCCGACGCGGCCTCGCTTTCAGCGGCCGTCAGTTTTTCTGACTCGTGGGACCGGAGCAGGGTATCAATGTCTGACACCTTTCCTTCCGCATATGTCTCAAGCCAGATTCCAACAACAATGACGATCAAGCCAATACCGGCTAAAGGGATTTTCCAATTCTTCTCTTCTTCCTTGCAATCTCCTCGTTCTTGATCCTTACCAGGCGTCCTCCACCATTTCTTGATCGTGTCGAAGGTTTCTGGTAATTCCATCGCGCAGCCGACAAAGACGGCATATCCGGTATATTTGACCCTGGAAAACCAGAGCGCACTCAACGCTTCGAGACATAAGCGAAGGTGGTCAACCGCATCTAAGGGGCTACTTGGAGAGATCATGAAATGAGGGGTGACACACAAGAAAATTTCTTGCCTTGTGGAAAGTAGTCGCTTTACTGTTGGGCTATGAGGTAGTGTACGTGTTCCGCTTCAGCGCGCAAAGGCTGCTGCATTCACGTGAAGGGCGGGAAGCGGGGCAAAAATTCGTCACGGAGAACAAGCAACGGCAGTGACACCTGAAATTCCGTTGGATAAAAGCAAATTTGAGAAGGAAAAGGAGAGAAGTAGAAGCGGATCCTCCGATTCGGGAAGTATGACAACTTCCTGGCCGCGGTCTGCGATACGCCAAGGTTGAAGCGGCCAGCGTCTCCAATGTCCTTGCTGTTGTTTTAGCGGAAAGACTGTTCGTCCATTTAGCGGAAAAAAATAAAGGGCGAACTCCAGCTTAGGTGCCGTTCAGACCAGGTTTCAAGAGGCTGCAGAAGTCTCCATACCATTTGTATGAATCTGTTCACTCACATACTTGTGCCTATGGATGATGACGTTGTGAAAATAAGGTCCAGCCAAACCTTAGTAGGAGTGAAACTCATCCGTGTAGACTTGCGATCCAGCGGACACGGTATCCAACACGATGCTCTGGAGGGTCCTGGCGCTCCTGTCAGCTACGACCCCTGCCTAGATCTTGCCACAACGCTCTACAGTCCCATGACGATTGGCTTGCCTTTACCGCCCGTTCAGCGATGGAAGTCGGACGCTTGGATGCGTGCCAACGAAGTCTTCCGTGCTGCTCACATTGCCTGGCAATAGGCCAGGACCAGCTTGCTTAGGTGTTCTCTCAGCTTTCGCGTCATCGGGGGTGGGGCGTTGGTTTCGAGATGTCCGCGAAGGGTGCCCGCCATGATGAGATAGATCATGTGCGCCATGAAGTGGACATCCGCGGATGGCGGCAGGGGGGCGGTCTGCAACATGGCTGTGATCGCGCTCTCGTAGCGTTTCCGCATGCGGTCCACGATGATGTAGCCGCCTGCCTCCCCGGCGATGCGGTAGAGGGCAAGCGCGGTCTCGCGATCGGTCAACTTCGCGTCGATGAAACTGTTCACCAGAGCACTCACCATGACTTCGAGCGGCTGAAGGCGACTGGATGTGCAGGCGTCTTCGACCACTTTCGACACCTGGAGCAGGTGGCGCTCGAGCACGGCAAATAACAGGGCCTGTTTGTTGGGGAAGTATTGGTAGAGGGTACCGACCGAAACTCCGGCGCGCTGGGCGACGCGCACGGTGGTCAGTTGATCGGGCCCATCTTTGAGTAGAACCTGAATCGTTGCGTCGTAGATGGCCTGCACCGTCGCAACAGAACGGCTCTGCAGGGGCGTCTTTCTTGGTTGCAGGTCCTGGATAGCGGCTTTGGGCATATGCGAATGAAAACCTGAATCATCTTTCATCTAATCACGGTAGGGATCACAGCAGGTAAGGAGAGAACATGCAAAACACGAAAAAAGTAGCGCTGATTACTGGAGCGAACAAGGGGATCGGGTTCGAGGTTGCTCGACAGATTGCGAAGGCTGGATGGACGGTGCTGGCGGGCGCGCGGAACGAAGAGTTGGGCAGGCAGGCTGAGGCGAAGCTCCGGGCGGAGGGTCTCGATGTGCGCTTTGTCCGCGTGGACCTGGATGCGGCGGCGACGGCGGTGACTGCTGCGGAGAGTATCCGCGAGCAGTTTGGGAAGCTGGACCTTTTGATCAACAACGCGGCGATTGCGAGTATGGCCGACGGTCCGCCGAGCACGGTTGCAATTGAGCTGCTGGAGCGCGTGATGCGGACGAATTTCGCGGGCACGGTGGCAGTGACGCAGGCGATGCTGCCGCTGTTGCGAAACGCCGGAAAGGCGCAGGTGATCAATGTTTCGAGCGAACTTGGGTCAGTGAGTCTGCATAACGATCCGAACTGGAAGTATGCGTCGGTGAAATACCTGGCCTACTGTGCATCGAAGGCGGCGCTCAATATGTTTACGGTGCAGATGGCGTACGAGTTTCGCGACGGAGGGATTGCCGTGAACTCGGTCAATCCCGGGTATACGGCTACGGACTTGAACGGAAACAGCGGAACGCAGACAGTTGAGGAAGGCGCGGCCGAGATTGTGCGTGTGGCGCTGCTGGATCCTCCGGTGAGTGGCAAGTTCCTGGAAACGGCCGAGGAGCTGCCCTGGTAGGGATCGGCGTTGGGGGCAGCGGGCGGTAGGCTTCGGGCAGGTTCCGGGTTGGGAGCAACCGTTCGCCAGGCGAAAGGCGCAGGGGCAACCGCCTTATGGGTTGGCAGCGGGGAGCGGTTGCTCTGGACTTGTTGCTTCGGACTTGCGGCTTCTACCGGAGGCCTGATGTGACCTGGGCGAGGGCGGTGTGGAGGCCGGTGAGGTCCTGGTCGAAGCTCCAAGTTTCGATGCGCTGGGCGGCGCGGATACCCATCTCGGCTGCGGTGTGGGGTGAGGCGAAGGTGCGGGCCAGGGCGGCGGTTAGGGCGGGGATGTTGCCGGTGGGGTAGACGAAGCCTTCGATGCCGTCGGTGATGAGGTCGGCGTGCGAGCCGACGTCGGTGGAGACGATGCAGGGGCAGCCGGCGGCCATGGCTTCGTTGACGATGAGACCCCAGGGCTCGTGGCGCGAGGGGAGGACGAAGACGTCGGCGAGCTCGAGAAAGGCGGGGAGGGCGGACTGGTTCTGAAAGCCGGCGAAGACCACGCTTTCGGAGAGGCCGGTTTCGCGGCACCAGGCTTCAAGGCGGGGGCGCTCTTCGCCGTCTCCGACGATGACGAGGCAGGGGCGGGTGGCCGGGGCGCTGTGGCTGTGGAGGAGCTGCGCGAAAGCCTCTACCAGATGCATGCAGTGCTTGCGCTCCTGGAGCTTGGAGGCGAATAGGATGACCGGGCGACCGGGGGCGATGCCGAGCGAGGCGCGGAGTTCGGCCTGGTGGGGAGCGGCGGCGGCGGCGAGGCGGGCGAAGTAGGCGTTATCCACGGCGTAGGGCATGAGGAACTGGGGGACGCGGTCGCCGAGGTAGTGGGTCCAGTAGTGGGAGTTTTCGGTGCCGATGGGGAGTGTGGCGGAGATGGTCTTGGCGAGCAGGCTGAAGAAGGCTCGCTTGAGGGCGAGCTTGCGCGGGCTGCGGTCGCGGTCGCGCAGCCAGGACTCGGCGCGGAGAAGGACGGGGATGTGGAGCGCGTTGGCGGCCAGGATGCCCTGGAGCGCGTTGACGCTGGCATAGCCGTGGACCCAGAGCGCGTCGAAGGCAGGAAGGCGGTCCGGGCCGAGGAGGCTGGCGTAGATGTTGCGGCTGATGGGACTGAATGGGGAGACTGTGCGGGTGTCGCGAAGGGGTTTGAGGAAGCGGTGGCGGTAGCCTTCGGTGAGGGGGGTGTCCCAGGCGACGGGGACGCCGAAGCCCTCGTCTTTGTAGCTGCGGAGAGAGAAGTCGGAGCCGAACAGGACGGTGAGGTCGATGCCGGGATCGGCGGCGATGCGGCGCAGAAGAGGCGCCTGATATTGGATGGGATGGCTGACCAGGTAGGCGAGGCGGATGGGGTTCGGATTGGCTGGGGTGATGGTCATCGGGGCCTGGTCGGTTCGGTGGGACCAATGAGGGGCGAGGGGGCGGCTGATTCTCTTTGGGAAGGGCAGACAAAGAGCGGGAAGCGTTAGCGGAAGGCGACGATGGCGAGCGAGGCTATGCCGAGGACGGTGCCGATTCCGCCGGACAGCAGAACCTGTTTGAGGTAGCTGGGCGGGAGGAAGATGATGTCATCGGCCTGGAGGACGGGGTCGGGGGCTTTGCCGTACATGATTTTTTTGATGTCGACTTTGACCAGGCTGCGTTGGCTGCCGGTTGTACGGATGATGCGGAGGTCGGCGAGCTTGCCGTCTGGGCCGGGGCCGCCGGAGAGGGCCGTGACCTGGAGGAGGGTGAGGGGCGAGTTCTGGGCGACCGGTATGACGCCCTGGGATTTGAAGGAGCCGAGGACGTAGACCACGCCGACGCGGGCGATGACGATGGTGTCGCCGCCGAAGATGGGGATGTTGGCGAGCGAGCTGCGAGCGGGGTCGGTGCCGAGATCGACCACGATGGGCTCGGGAAGGCCGGGGCGATCGATGGTGACGATGTGGCTGGCGGTGGGTGGCAGGCCACCGGCGGCGGCTAAAACGTCGAGCAAGCGGCGCTCGCCGATGATGGGGATGACGCCGTGGACTTCTCCAATGACGGAAGCGACGGCGCGGGGACCTTCGACGAGCTGGATGGTGATCTGCGGATCGCGGTACATGCCGGCGTCGAGCAGGGCACGAGCGATACGGCTCTCGGCCGCGGTAATGCTGAGGCCTTTGAGTGAAAGGACGCCGATGAGTGGAAGCTGGACGTTACCGTCGACGTCGATGCGAACCGTGGTGGTGTAGTCGCCTGCGCCGAGGAGGTGGACGCTGATAAGGTCGCCGTCGCCCAGCACGACGTCGCGGTTGGCAGGGAAGAGAACCGCGGGGTCCGTGGTGATGGTGGTGGGGCGATTGATACCGGCGCTGGGGGGAAGGGCCGGGCCGTTGAACTGGGTGTGCGCCACGGGCACGAGCCAGACTGCGAGGGCGAGGACGAGCGCCACCACGGGGAATCGTTTGTGCAGGGTTTGCGGAAAGCTCACGAGCGGTCTCCTTGCGAGGGATCGTCCGGGCCGGTCTTGGAGCGGGACTTCCAACTGCTGGTGTCGACTCCGGCGTACGAGTATCCGGAGTAGCCGTAGTAGCCGTAGTACTCGGGGGAGTTGAGATCGACGGCGTTGAGGGCGATTCCTGTGAGGGGGGCGCCAGCGCGGAGGAGGAGGTCGCGGGCGCGGCGGACGACGTGCTTGGAGGATTTGCCGTGGCGGACGATGAGGACGACGGCGTCGGCTTCCCGGGCGAGAACGACGCCGTCGGTGACGGAGAGCAGTGGCGGCGAATCGATGACGATATGCGTATAGCGGGACTTCAGTGTGGTCAGGAGCTCGGTCATGGTCTTCGAGCCGAGCATCTCGGTGGGGAACGGAGGGACGGGGCCGCTGGAGATGATGTCGAGATTGGGCACATCGACGACGTGCTGGATGACGTCGTCGAGGGCACTGGTGCCGGTGAGCAGGGTGGTGAGACCGATGCGCCCGTTGAGGCCGAAGCGGTGGTGGACGGTGGGCCGGCGGAGGTCGGCGTCGATGAGCAGGACGCGCACGTCACGCTGGGCGAGGACGCAGGCGAGGTTGGTGGAGACGGTGGTCTTGCCTTCCGAGGGGGTGGCGCTGGTGAGCAGGATGATGGTGGGCGGATGGCCGGCGGTGGAGAGCAGCAGCGAGGTGCGCAGGGCGCGGAAGCTCTCTGCAAACTGGCTCTTGGGATTGCCGAGCACGGCAAGGTTGCGCTGCACGGGGGTGAGCGTGGCGGCTTCCGGCCCTTTGCGCGCGCGGGGGATGAGCGCGAGGGAGGCGAGGCCGGTTACGGACTCGATTTCGGCGACGCTGCGCAGCCCGGTGTCGAGGCTTTCCAGGATGAAGGCGAGGATGACGCCGCAAACGAGGGCGATGGTGCCGTAAAGGGTGACCAGGGATGAGGTGGCCTGGAGGGTGGCGTAGGCGGGCACCTTGGCGGCGTCTACGATGTCGATTTCCTGGGACTCGAGGCCGGCCTGAACGCTGGCGGTGCGGATGCGTTGGAGCAAACCTTCGTAAAGGGTGCGGTTGGACTCGAACTCGCGCTGCTTGAGGGTGTAGGTGACGAGGTCATCGCGGAGCTTGTAGGCGTCGGTCTTCTGGCCTTCGAGCGCGGCGCGGGTTCGCTGCTCGTTGGCGCTGGCGGCGACGAACGCCTGCTTGGCCTGCTCGACGAGGCGGGTTTGCTCCTGGTCGATGGCTTTCTGGAGCTCGTCGATCTGGGCGCGGGCGGCGACGGCCTGGGGATTGTTGGGGCCGAGGATGCCCTGGGACTGTGCGTACGCAGCACGGGCGCTGGCGATCTGCGAGCGGAGGGTCGCGATGCCGGTGGCACCGCTCGGCGGCCCGAGATCGAGCATGCTGTCGATCATGTTGGGCGCAGCGCTGGAGAGCACGCGGTAGCGGGATTCGGCGAGGATGCGTGCGACCTGAGCGTTGGCGGCGGACTGCGTGAGGCTGTCGAGCGAGATGGTGATCTGGTTGTGGGTGGAGTCGAAGCCCAGTACGCCGAGGCGCTTTTGCAGATCGAGGACCTCGTTCTGAGAGGCTTCGACTTCCTGCTTGAGGCCGTTGAGCTGGCGGGAGAGCCAGTCGGAGATGCGCTGGGTGGCCTCGCCGCGGGCGTTGAGGGTGTGCTCGATATAGGCGCGGATGACGGTATTGACGATGTCGGCCGACAGTTGGGCGTTGAGGCTGTCGTAGCTGATGAGGATGATGTCAGTCTTGGGCTCGGCGGCGACGTGCAGACCACCCTGAAGCTGGCCGAGGATGGCCTGGCGGACGGCGGGTTCTTCCAGATTTCTGTGGGGGACGGGGCCGGGGGCTCCGAGGAAGGCGGGATTATTGGCGAGATCGAGCTCGCGGGCGACGTTGAGAAGGAGTGTGTCGCTGAGGAGGATGGCGACTTCGGTGGGCATGCGGGTGGTGGTTTCGCCGCCCAGACCGCTGGTGACTCCGACCCGGTACTGATTGGAGGAGCCGCTGCGAATTTCTATACGGCCGTAGGCGTCGAAAATGTGGGGTTGCGTTTTTCCCTTGTAGTAGCCGTAGGCAAGGCCCAGGAGGGCAGCAGCGATGATGATCCACTTACGTTTGCGCAGGGTAACGAGGATCTCGGCGAGAGTGGCATCGGACGAGGCCTGGTGGCCCGCGTCTCGTGCTGCGTCAGGCGTCCCGGCACCCTGGGGACTTGCAATTCTTAGGGGATCCATCTCACTACAGTCTACGCGAAGAGAGGCGCGTAAGCCATGGTGCGAGCGTGTGAGAAGAGCATGGACGATCTGGCGACTGGAGACACTACAATGGAGGAGGAAGCCTGAAAATTTGATGAGTAGCCCGCAAAAAATCACTTTTGCAGGGATTTGGGAGACGTATGAAGAACGATATTCAGATTGCCGTGGTGGGATCGGGCTACGTGGGCCTGGTGGCCGCGGTCTGCTTTGCCGAGATGGGGCACGATGTCATCTGCGTGGATAACGACGAGCGCAAGGTGCTGGCGCTGCAGGGCGGCGATACGCTGATCCACGAAGACCATCTGCCGGAGCTCTTGAACCGGTATCGCAATGGGCGGGTGCGGTTCATGACGGACCTGGCGGAGGCGACGCGAGAGTGCGAGGCGATTTTTATCGCGGTGGGGACGCCGCAGGGCGAGAACGGCGACGCGGACCTTTCCTATGTGGAAGCGGTGGCGAGCGAGATTGCGCGGTCGATCACGAGCTACAAGGTGATCGTCGAAAAGAGCACCGTGCCGGTCTACACGAATGAGTGGATACGGCGGGTGATCGAGCGTAATGGGGTGGACCGCGACATGTTCGATGTGGTGTCGAACCCGGAGTTTTTGCGGGAAGGCACGGCGGTTTCGGACTTCCTGCACCCGGACCGTATCGTGGTGGGGGCCGACAGCGAGCGGGCGGCGGGAGTGCTGAGCGCGATCTATGCGCCTTTGACGACGGGTGCGTATTACGACCGGGACAACATTATTCCGGGGGCGTTTACGTCGGCTGCGCCGCCGCCGCTGCTGCTTACTTCGACCAAGAGCGCGGAGATCATCAAGCATGCGTCGAACGCGTTCCTGGCGCTGAAGATTTCCTTCATCAACGCGGTTTCCAACCTGTGTGAAGCGGCCGATGCAAACGTGGAGCAGGTGGCGCGGGGCATAGGACTGGACTCGCGGATCGGACCGAAATTTCTGCGGCCGGGAATCGGGTATGGGGGATCGTGTTTCCCCAAAGATGTGGCGGCGTTCCGGTCGGTGGCCGAGCAGATGGGCGTGGACTTCTCGCTGCTGACCGAGGTGGAGAAGATCAATGTCGGACAAAAGAAGCGATTCCTGAGCAAGGTGCGATCGGCGCTCTGGACGCTGCGGGGCAAGAAGCTCGCAGTGCTTGGACTGGCTTTCAAGGGTGAGACGGACGATATACGCGAGTCGCCGGCGATCGACCTGGTAGAGATGCTGCTGGCGGAGGGATGCGCGGTGACGGCGTATGATCCGGCGGCGATGGAGCGGACCAGGGAAGAGCTGCCGGAGTCGGAAAAGATGCGGTATGCGACGGACTCGTATGCGGCGGCCAAGGATGCGGACGCGCTGCTGATCCTGACGGACTGGCGGGAGTTTGCGGAGCTGGATCTGGACAAGCTGAACGCGACGTTGCGCTACCCGATCGTGGTCGATGGACGCAATTTGTATGATCCGCAGACGATGGTGGAGCATGGTTTCACGTACATGAGCGTGGGACGGCCGGCGGCGAAACCGGTGCGGGAGTCGGTGGCGGTTTAAGGGCGGCGGGCCGGTTCAAGGGGCTACGGGGTCGGGGTTTTGACCCCTGAATACGAAGGCAGGAAACGCTCGACTGCAACCGAAGTGAGGGCGAAGCAGCATGGCAGCAAAAACTATTCTTGTGACGGGAGCGGCCGGGTTTCTGGGGTCGCACCTGTGTGATGTTCTTCTGGCTGAAGGCAACGATGTGATTGGGGTGGATAACCTTTCGACCGGTAGCCTGGAGAACATCGGGCACCTGAAAGGCGAGACACGGTTTCGATTTGAGCAGGTCGATATATGCGAGCCGTTCGATTACGGGCGCATCGACGGGCTGTTCAATTTCGCGTCGCCGGCGAGCCCGGTGGATTACATGCGGCTGGGCGTGGAGACGCTGCGGGTGGGGTCTGCGGGCACGCTGAATACGCTGGAACTGGCCAGGAAGTATGGGGCAAATTACCTGCATGCCTCTACGTCAGAGTGCTACGGTGACCCGGAAGTGCATCCCCAGGTGGAGACGTACTGGGGTCATGTGAATCCTATCGGGCCGCGGTCGGTATATGACGAGGCGAAACGATTCTCGGAGGCGGCGGTCTCGGCGTACCAGCGATATCACGGCGTGAACACGCATATGGTGCGCATCTTCAACACCTATGGGCCGCGGTTGCAGGCCAATGATGGGCGGGTGATTTCGAATTTGATGATGCAGGCGCTGCGCGGTGAGGCCCTGACAATTTATGGCGATGGATCGCAGACGCGTAGCTTCTGTTATGTGTCGGACTTGATCGAAGGGATTGTGCGGTTGTCGAAGACGGACGAGCACATGCCGGTAAACATCGGGAACCCGGTGGAATGGACGATCCTGGAGTGCGCGAAAGAAGTGCGCGCACTGCTGGAGGTGGACAGTGAAATTGTTTTTCAGCCTCTGCCGCAGGACGATCCTACTCGACGGCGACCCGATATTTCGCGTGCGCGGACGCTGTTGGGATGGGAACCCAAGATATCGCTGCGGGAGGGCCTTGCGATGTCCGTCGAGTATTTCAGGGCGTGCCTGGAGCGTGAGAGCGTGGCTTTGTAACTACAAGATCTTCATCGTGCCGGGACGGGTAAGGTCCGCAAGCGGGGGTGCCAGGTGAACTGGGCGGCGATGGTGGAGTCGGACTGTGCGCCGGGCTTGTAAACGGGTGCCTTCCAACGCTCGTACTGGTACCAGGCGTCCATGGTGACGTTGTGGCCGAGGTGCTTGACTACATCGATTTTGAACTGGTTCTGGGTGGTGCCGAGGGGGATGAAGTCCTTCGGCGTTTTCTTGTTCAGGTACTCAAGCTGAACCCACTCGTCGGCGGAGAGATGATAGGTGAGCCATGCCTGTCCGCCTTTGGCTTCGCGGCCTATCCAGTCGCCGAGGATGAAGCCCTTGTTGGTGTAGCCCTGGGCCTGGATGCCTTCGAAGTAGTTGAAATGACCACCTTCGCTGCGGGTTGTGGAGGTGTCGGTGCTGGCGGCTTCGACGCGGAGATCGAGCTTTGGCAGGCCGGGAAACTGTGAGAGGAAAAGGCCGGGCCGGTAGGCGGCGCGGCGCGGGGCGGAGGGCGGGGTGACGTCGTCGTGGGCGATGGAGTCGGTGTAGAGGGTGACGTAGCGGCGCAGGAAGGGGAGGCGATAGGAGAAGTTGAAGGCACCGAAGCGGGCGCCGGGGTCGTTGCCGGAAAGCTTCTCGGCGGACGTGGTGTCGTTGATATCGAAGAAGCTTTTGAAGAAGCTATGGAGCGTGATGGGGACGTGACCTCTGCCGCCCCAGATGACAGTTCTCTGGAAGCCGAACTCGAAGTTCGCGGTGGGGCGGAAGGCAAACATCTCGGAATGAACCCAGGGCGCGTTGGGGAAGGAGTGGCCTTTGAGGGAGCCGACGAAGAAGTCGTAACGCATGGGACCGATGAGGGCGGACAGGTAAGGGATATGGAAAGGCTCTACGCGGTTGATGCGGAACGAGTAGATGTTTTCCGCGTTGTTGGACCAGGCCATGCCGGCTCCGGCTCCGGGACCCATCCAGGCGTCGGATTTACCGCCGGAGATTTCGTGGCCGAGGACGTGGAAGGAGAGCGTGGCCTCAACCAGCCGGAAGGGATCCTGCGCGGCGACGGTAGCGCCGTAGGGGATGGTGGTCTGGGGATTATTGGGCGGAGCGAAGGGAGAGATGAAGTCGTTGGCTGAAAGCGCGGCGGCGAGAGCGAGGGGATAGCTGTCGCCTGCCGGGGCGTGCTGGTACTCGCCGCGGACGTGGAGGGAGAAGCGGCCCCACTCGTTGAGGGAGGAAAAGCCTGTGATGTTGTTGAAGCCCTGCGCGTAGGGGCGGCCGTAGTCGTTGACGATGGTCTGTCCCAGGTGGAAGCTGTCGCGCAGGGGGGTGCCGGTGATGCCGAGCAGACGGGTATAGGCGGTTTCGACGCCAAAGACGCGGCCGCGCTCGAAACCCTTGCCCGGGGTTTCGACGGAGAGCTTCTGGAAAAGACTGGCGATGATCTGCTGGGCCTGCTCGTCGCCGTTGTTGGTGGCGTCGTCAGAGGTTTTCTGAAGCGCGTGCAGCAGGCTGCGGCGCGTCCATGGACGCATGCTGATGAAGGCGGTGTCGAGATAGCCGAGCGAATAGAGACGCAGGGCCATGGGGTAAATCTCGCTGTCGACGGGGATGTAGGCGCTGCCGAGGTGGTCGGAGTGGGTTACTGTGACGAGGGCGGCGAAGTCATATGCCGGTTGCGATGGCAGAGAAACTATGGTCGGCGGCGGGGGCATGGTGACTTCGGTGGGCCGCGGCGCGGGACTGACAACGATGGGAGCTTCGAGCGGGTCGCGGTACGGTGCCGATGGCGTCGTGGGAGTCGCGATTGCTGGCTGAATGGGAGTCTGGAGCGGGTCCTGCGGGGCAGCTGGATTGGGAATGGTCTGCCGGGGTGGGGCCGGCTCGATCGGTGCGGGGGTACGCTGCGGTTGCGCGGGCTGGCCGGGAGCGTTGATGGAGGGGAAACTGTCGGCGGGGACCGGAGTAGGCGTCGGCATGGCGGGGACCTGGGCGAACGCGGCCCCGGCGCAGGCGAGTGATGCGGCTAAAAGCAGAGCTGAGAAACGCGGATACCTGGTGGTACGGGCCATGCTTCCAGTGTACCCGCCGGGCGCGGGTGATGGTTAGTGCGAGACGGTCCTGGGGGAGGTTTTGGGGAGCAGGTTGCGGACCCGGAGGTACTGCTGCAGCTTGCGGAGGGGGTCCTTGGCAGGCGTCCTGGCGGCGAGCGGGGGGAGCAGGCACCAGAGGACGGCGGGGCCGTCGCCGAGGCGGGCGCGGTGGGTGGACTCCTGCATGACGCGGTAGACGGCGACGGCGTCGGTGCCATCCACGGTGAGGACGGGCAGCTTGAGGGGACGGGCAAGCCGGGTGAGGGCAGGCAGGGTGAGTGCAGGCAGCGTGAGGGCCTGGGGGGTGAGCTTGCGGACAGGGGCAGGCGGTGCGGCGCAGACGAGGATGAGGGGAAGATGGGCTTCGGCAGCGTAGCTCAGCGCGGCAGGCCAGCCTTGCTCCGTGCGGGCGGTGGCGGGGCCGGTGGGGCTGTAGGCGAGCGCGACGCGTTTTTCACTGCTGAGCTTGCAGGCCAGCGCCACGCCGGTGGTGAGGGTGATGCGATGAGTGTGGGGTAAGGCCACAGGATCGGCGAGGCGCTCGGCGGCGAGCGCGGCGGAGGTGGGGCTGCCGGGGAGCGGGCTACAGAAGTCGCCGGGTTCGAGGTGCAGCAGGGTAGCGGCGAAGATGGCTTCGAGGCGCGGCTGGGCGGGGCGCATGCGCTGACCAAGGGCGCGGCAACGCTGCATGAGGGCGTACATCTCCAGGAGGCGCGCATTGGGAAGGAGAGGGTTTTCGTGCAAGCGGCACCTGGTGACGGGTGAAAAGGGAAAAGCGGTTGCGGGTGCGATCGTGTCCGAAATTCCGGACACAGGGCATCTGGAATCAGGTTCTAGGCCTTGGCTGGACCGGCGCTTTCCGTGAGGAGGCCCAGATCGGCGAAGGCTTTTTCGGCTAGCTTGGGTTTGATGGCGCCTTCGCGGGCTAGTTTGGAGAGTGCGGCTGCGACGATGGATTCGGCATCGACTTCGAAGTGGCGGCGCAGGTGCTCGCGGTTGTCGGAACGGCCGAAGCCGTCGGTGCCCAGCGAGACCAGGCGCGAGCCGAGCCAGGGGGAGAGGTTGTCGGATAGAGACTTCATATAGTCGCTGGCGGCGACGATGGGGCCGGCGGCAGAGCCGAGCGCGGTGACGATGTAGGGGACGCGCTCTTTCTGTGCCGGATGCAGGCGATTCCAGCGCTCGGTGTCGAGCGCGTCGCGACGCAGCTCGTTGTAGCTGGTGACGCTCCAGACGTCGGCGGCGACGTTGTACTTGTCGGCGAGAATCTGCTGAGCTTCAACGGCTTCGTTGAGGATGGGACCGGAGCCGAAGAGCTGCACCTGGGCCGCACCTTTTTCGGATGCCTTGTATTTGTAAATGCCGCGCAGGATGCCTTCGCGCACACCTTCCCCGGAAGGCATGGCGGGCATCGCATAGTCCTCGTTGTACATGGTGATGTAGAAGTAGCAATCTTCGCCGGCTTCATACATGCGGCGCAGGCCGTCCTGCAGGACGACGGCCATTTCGTAGGCGAAGGCGGGGTCGTAGGTGATGCAGGTGGGGATGGTGCCGGAGATGACGGGGGAGTGGCCGTCCTGGTGCTGGAGGCCTTCGCCCAGCATGGTGGTTCGACCGGCGGTGCCGCCCATGAGGAAGCCCTTGCCGCGACTGTCGGCGAAGGCCCAGGCCATGTCTCCGATGCGCTGGAAGCCGAACATGGAGTAGTACATGTAGAAGGGCACCATGGGCACTTTGTAGTTGGTGTACGCGGTGCCGGCGGCGGTAAAGCTGGCCATGGCGCCGGCTTCGGTGATGCCTTCTTCGAGAATTTGGCCGTCGGTGTCCTCGCGATAGCTGAGAATCATGTCGGCGTCGTGGGAAACGTACTTCTGGCCTTCGGGCGCGTAGATGCCGACCTGCTTGATGACGGATTCGAGGCCGAAGGTGCGGCCTTCGTCGGGGACTATGGGCACGATGAGCTTGCCGATGGTGGGCTCCTTGAGCAGCGCACGCAGCATGCCACCGACAAAGGCTGTGGTGGTGGAGACGGCGCGGCCCTTGGAGCCGGCGAGCCAGTCGGTGAAGAACTCGAGCTTAGGGGCGACGAAGGTCGGCTCGGGGACTTCGCGGGAGGGGATGTAACCGCCAAGCTCCTGACGGCGCGCCTGCATGTAGGCGATGGCGGGGTCGGAGGGGTCGGGGCGGTAGAAGGTGGCGTCCTTGGCCGCGCCTTCGGGTAGCGGGATGTCGAAGCGCTTGACGAAGGCGGCCAGGCCGTCGTCGGTGAGCTTCTTTTCTGAATGGGTGGCGTTGCGGGCCTGCGCCGAGCCGAGGCCGTAGCCCTTGACGGTCTTGGCGAGGATGACGGTGGGGCCACCCTTGTGGTCGAGCGCTCGCTTGTAGGCGTTGTAGATCTTGGCGGGATCGTGACCGCCGCGGTGGAGCTTGCCGAGCTCTTCGTCTGTCTTGTCTTCGACGAGCTTGAGGAGTTCGGGGTACTTGCCGAAGAACTCCTTGCGCAGGAAGGCGCCGTCTTTGGCTTTGAATGTCTGGAAGTCGCCGTCGACGCACTCTTCCATGCGCTTGAGCAGGAGGCCCTGATGGTCGCGCTCGAAGAGTTCGTCCCAATCCGAACCCCAAACGACCTTGATGACGTTCCAGCCTGCGCCCCGGAAGGTGCCTTCCAGCTCGTCGATGATGCGTTTGTTGCCACGGACGGGGCCGTCGAGGCGCTGGAGGTTGCAGTTGACGACGAAGATGAGGTTGTCGAGTTTTTCGCGGGAGCCGAGGCCGATGGCGCCGAGCGTGTCGACTTCATCGGTTTCTCCATCGCCGACGAAGGCCCAGACCTTGCGGTCGGTCTTCGGGATCAGCGCGCGATTTTCGAGGTATTTCATGAAGCGGGCCTGGTAGATGGCGTTGAGCGGACCGATGCCCATCGATACCGTGGGAAACTGCCAGAAATCCTGCATGAGCCAGGGGTGGGGGTAGCTGGAGAGGCCGGGCTCTCCGCGCAACTCGTGGCGGAAGTTGCCGAGGCGGGCGGCGTCGAAACGGCCTTCGAGGAAGGCGCGGGCGTAGACGCCGGGAGAGGCGTGGCCCTGAAAGTAGATGAAGTCGCCGGGCTGCTGGCCTTTGTCGCTGGGATACTGCGCGCGGAAGAAGTGGTTGAAGCCGACTTCGAGCAGGGTGGCAAGTGAAGAGTAGGTGGAGATGTGGCCGCCGATGCCAGCGTCTTTCTTGTTTTGCGAGTGCACCATCGCCATGGCGTTCCAGCGGATGAGAGCTTCGACGCGGCGCTCGAGCGAGCGGTCGCCAGGGTAGGGGACTTCGTCGTGTTTGGGAATGGTGTTGAGGTAGGGCGTGGTGATTTCGCCGGTAGCGGGCACGCCGGCCTCGCGGGCGCGGGAGCGGAGGGCAGAGAGGAGTGCGGCGCCCTGCTCCCAATCCTGCGCGACGACCTCGTCGAAGGCTTCGATCCATTCGGAGAGTTCGGAGGTGAGGTCCTGCTGTACGACTTCGTCCACTGTTGCCATATGCGTGCTTCCCCTGGGAGCTGATGTCCTGCCGTTGTCGTATACGAGCATAAATGCAGCTTCTGAACCTGCGCCAGCCGATGTCCGATGTCCGATGGAGGATGGAGGAGGACCGGCTGGCGGTGTGGGCGGGTGGGTCGCAAGGGAAACGGCCCGGCGCACGTGTGGCCGGGCCGGGGGTGGGGGTGGAGGGTTATTGCAGTGGCATACGAGCGAGGGTGCCGTCCACGTTGAGCGCCCAGACGTTGTGCTTGCCGTCGTAGATGACGCCGGTGGGGTTGGAGATGCCGTTTCCGATAAAGGTGTCGATGATTTGTCCGGAGAGGTTGATGACCTCTACGCTGTGGCCACCGACGGCAACGGTGGGACCGCGTGCCCAGAGGTTGGTGCCATCGAAGGCCAGGTTGCCGATGCCGGTGACGGATGGATAGGGGGTGGAGATGGAGGTAGCTGGATCGAGCCGGTTCAGGCCGTTGTTGTCGGAGTACCAGGCGTAGGTACCGTCCGCCGCCAGGCCGCGAAGGAAGTCATTGGCCGGGAGGATGTAGCTGGAGGTGATGCTGCCCGTGGAAGGATCGATGCGGTAGATGGAGTTTGTGCTTAAACTCTGCGCGGCGAACCAGATGCTCCTGCCGTCGAAGGTGAGGATGCCGGAACCCGCGGTAGTGCTGCTACCAATGTTCAGCGTCCGGACAATTGCGCCGGTGCCGTCGATGACGTAGAGGTTTCCGTCGCCACCGATCAGCCACATGTTGGTGCCATCGAAGGCGAGACCATTGATGCTGGCGCCCCCGGTACCGACCATGTAGGTGGCGCTGACGGATGTGCCGGAGATGGGGACGATGTACTCCAAAGAGGTTGAAGTGGGGTTCGGGACGGGCCGGCTGAGTGCCCAGATGCGAGAGCCGTCAAAGGCGACCGCGCCGGGGGTGGAGCTGACGGGAATGGTCGCCAGGATGGCGCCGGTGTCGGGATCGACTTTCTGAAGGGAAGTGCCGTCATAGCCGGTGGTTGTCATGTTGAAGGTACCGAACTCCTGCACCCAGAGATAGGTTCCGTCTGAGGCCAGGCTGGCGGTGTGTGGGAAGCCGGGGAATGCCGTGGGCGCGAGCGGGGAGCAGGCTACGACGATAGCGTTGGCGCTGGATTGGCCGACGGTGCCGGAGGCGGTCGCCGGGGAGACGACGCAGTTGAGCGCGGCGGGCTGCGCCCCGACGGCGACGGTGTAGCTGCTGCCAGTGGCCTGCTGACCGAAGGAGAACGGTCCGGAAGCGGTGACTGGAAGCTGCGAGCCGCCGTTGAGGGTGAGGACAAGCGTGCCGGAGGTGAGACCGGTTACCGTGCCGCCTACGGGGAAGCCGGGAACGGAACAGCCGAGCGACAAGAGGGAGGAAGGTGTGGCAGAGGCGCTGAGGGCGCTGCAGATGCTGGATAGAGTGATGGTGGCGACGCCGGAAGGACCGACCGGGCCTTGGGGGCCGGCTGGGCCCTGGGCGCCGGGAGTTCCGGGAGGTCCGCTGAAACCGATTGGGCCGGTTGGACCTGCGGGGCCTATGGGGCCTATTGCGCCGTCGGCTCCGGGTTGGCCGGGTTGGCCGGGCTGGCCTACGGGGCCTTGCGGACCGATTGCGCCGGTGAGTCCGGTGGGGCCGGTGGGGCCTTGAGGGCCGATGGCTCCGGTGGGGCCTTGCGGACCGATGGCTCCTGCGGGGCCGGTAGAGCCGGTGAGACCGATGGGGCCCGTAGCTCCGGTGGGTCCTGAGGGGCCGGTTACTCCGATTGGGCCTTGAGGGCCGATGGCTCCGGTGGGGCCGGTGGGGCCTTGAGGGCCGATGGCGCCTGCGGGGCCGGCGGGGCCGGTGAGGCCGGGAGGTCCGGCGGGGCCGGCGGGGCCAACGGTACCCGAACCGCCGCCGCCGGCTAGCTGAATCAACAGTTGTGGCGCGTGGCTGGTGGTAAGGCTTTCCTTGCTGTCAAAGGTGACGGCTCCGGTGCCGCTGGTGAGAGCGATGGCCAGACCGTTGTTGGCGAGGGTTCCCTTGAGCCAGGCGGTGATGGCCGCGGTGACGTCGATGGAGATGAAGTTGTTGACGCTGCTGGTTCCGATGGTGACGGGACGGCCGCCGGTGGCGGAGATGCCCAATCCGGGGGCATTGCGATGAGTTAACCCGGATTCCTGCCAGGCGAGATTCAGATCGTACACATCGATGCCGACGGGGGTGTCCTGCCCGGTGACGAAGAGGACCAGCGTGGCCTTTGAAACGGTGCTTCCGGCGGGGATGGAGGTGAGGTCAAAACGAAGGAAAGTGGTGGCGTTGGGATCGATATAGACAAAGGGATAGGCCCCGTAGTTTGCGGCGGGTGCGCCTTTCCAGGAGAACGTATCCGCGACGACAGGCACTTGGGCGAACGCGTCGAGGGAGGCAAGGGAAGTGAGCAGAAGAGCAAGGCCGAGGCGGCATAACGAGGCGAACGCGCAGGGCGCAGCGCGGAACAGGCGCATGAGGAAACTCCTGGAGAATGTGAGGTAAAGGAACCGGGCCGGAAGACCGAGGTTGACCTGGCCAGCCTTCTCTGGAGTGCGCTGTCTCGTTCAACTCGTTGATTGTAAGACCACGTTAGCGGAACGCCCGGATGGCGTCAAGCGAAGCGTGTCCGAATTCGATACGTTCGAGGGATCGGGATTATTGGTTGATGCGATGCGATTGGATGGGTGGCGGAAGCGTTTCGAGCGGCGGGTTAAGGCGGGCTCAGGACGGATCGGTGGGACCTGGTTTGGCGGCGGATCGGAGGCTGGTCCCGGTGAGGCGTGCGGCGAGCAGGCCGGCGGGTACGATGCTGAGCGTGGTCACGAAAAGGATGATGACGCTGCAGGCGGTCGCGGCTTCGATGGGCGCGCCGAAGAACGCGTGCAGCGCGGCCGCCATCAGCGCGATCTGCGTGAACCAGCCGAGGACAGGAAGCTGGAGCAGGGAACCTCCCATGCTGGTGGCGAGCAGAAGCATGGTCTGGGTGAAGGTTAGGGTGGCGAGTTCGGCAGTGGCGGTCATCGCGTGGGCGGATTGCAGGTAGGCTTCAGCGATGCCGACCCAGAGAAGCAGCGAGAGGACGAGCGCGGAGAAGACCTCGCGGGCTGTCGAGAGGGTATAGAGGCCGGCACGGAAGTCCAGGATGCGAGCGGCGGCGGCGGCGGCGAATTTTGGGGAAAGCGGCGTAAGCAGGCGACTGGCGAGGGTGGCGAGGCGGTCGCCGGCGAAGCGCACGGTCAGAGCGAAGGCCGCCAGGCCGGACGTGGCGACGAGCGAAAGGATGCCAGCACGAGCGAAGGCCTCGTGGTGGGGCAGGTCGCGGGGAGCGAGCGCCAAGGCGACGGAGAAGAGGATGGCGGCGGCGGCGAGATCGAAGATACGCTCGACGGAGTAGACGGCGATCTGGCCGGCGACCGGCAGGTTGGCGCGGCGGGCGATCAAGTAGGGGCGGGCCAGGTCGGCGAGGCGACCGAAGAGCGCGACGGCGGTGAAACCGATGAACTGGGGGGCAACGAGCGAGTTGGCATGGACCTGCCGCTGGGGGCCGAGCAGCACCGCCCAGCGCAGGCCGCGAAGCCAGAAACCGGAGTAAATGCAGGCAATCGCGATGGCGACGTGCGTCCAGCCAACGGTGTGCGTCTGCACGGCGAGCGAGTGCCAGTCAAAAGCGATGCGGTGTGCGGCCCATGCTCCGAGCAGGAGAAAAGCGATGGCGAGCAGGGTGAGTGTGGCGGTACGTTTATTCATCGGCGCAGCTACTTCGCGCTGATGGTGGCGAGGAGCGATGCCTGTTTGCAACGATTGAACTCGCGGATAACACGGGCGACGTAGGCGCGGGTTTCGCGGAAGGGCGGAATACCGCGGTAGCGGTCGACTGCACCGGGGCCGGCGTTGTAGGCGGCCAGGGCGAGGGCGAGGTTGTCCTTGTAACGCTTGAGCAGGCTGTCGAGGTAGGCGGCGCCGCCGGCAATGTTCTGCTCGGGACGGAAGGCGTCTGCAACGCCGACCTCGCGGGCGGTGGAGGGCATCAACTGCATGAGGCCGCGCGCGCCGGTGCGGGAGACGGCCTTGCTACGGCCGCCGCTTTCCGCCTGGACGACGGACGCGAGCAGGGCGGAGTCAATGTTGTGGGCGGTGCCCGCGTTCGTAAGGAGCTGATGAACTTCGGCTGCGGTGGGCTCTGCTGTGGCGGGGGTCGGGATGCCGGTCGCATTGCGGTCGGGCGCCGGGTCAGGACGCGTCTCGAAGCGGACGATTTCGGTTGCGGCGATGTCCTGGTAGTTGCCTTCGCCGGGCAGGAAGAGGCGGACATGGCTGTCGTCGAGCGGCTGGTGGCTGACGCAATCGAACTCGAAGCCATTGCGGAGAGTGATGTGCTCGAGCGCGCTCGCAGCGGGGCAAAGCGCGGCTGCTGAAGCTGCGGCGATCAGCATGAGAAGACTGCGTGAGGCGAAGCGTGGCACTGCTATGAGACTACCACTGGCTCCTGCTGGGCGTGGGAGGCGGAAGTGTGCTGGCGGCCGGCCGGGGAAAACCCGCCGCTGAGTGCGGATTCAATGGCGAGTGCAACACCGTCCTCGTCATTGGAGCGGCCGACGATCCAACCGCGGTCGGCGGCGAGGAGCTTCAGTTCCTCGGGCGAGTTGGACATGAGGACGCTCTGGCCGGCTACGTCGAGCATGGAAAGGTCGTTCCAGTTATCGCCGATAGCGAGGATGTCGGCGGGGTCGATGCCGCGGTGGCGAGCGAGCAGGAGCAGGGCCGAGGCTTTGGAGCAGCCGCCGGGCAGGATATCGACGATGCACAGGTCGCGGTCGGGGTATTCGGTGCGGTGGAGCGCGACCTCGGCACCGTGGATGCGATCGTGCGGGGTGATGCCGACGGCGGAGACACCCTCATGCTCAAGGAGGCGGGCCTCGGCCTGGCGCATGCGTTCGATGGGGCCGCAGAGCATCATCTGGATGGGCGCTTCCTGCTGGAGGGCGAACTCAATGGGCTTGACCTGCGCGATGTAGGGTTCGTTGGAGCGCATCCAGGCACCGATGCTGTCGTGGAGCTGGTCAAGCTGCTCGACGACGAGGGCGCCGCGGGTGTCTTCTCCGTCGGGCCCGACGTTGTCGAAGGTCAGGACGAGGGTGCTGCGGAAATCACTGATGTGCGCGCAGAGCCAGCGGGCGGTGGAGCGGGGGAGGTGGGTGCGGTGCAGCAGCTCTGCTCCGATGGTGCGGACGACCGTGCCGTTGGAGCTGACGAGCGCGTTGGCGGGGTTCAGGCCGAGCTCGCGGAGAACCTTCATGGCGTAACTGTGGCGCCGGCCGGTGGCGATCACGACCTCTGCGCCGTGGCGCTCGGCGGAGAGCACGGCAGCGAGCGTGCGGGGACTGACGCGGCCGTGCGAGTTGAGCAGCGTGCCGTCCATGTCGATTGCGATGAGTCGTGGGTGCATCGTTCTTAAGGGTAGCGTGTTGGGGATGGTTGGGGCGCCGGGGTTTTTGTGCCGTGATAAATCGCGGGCGAAGTTGATGGCTTACCACGCCTAAAGTCCGGGAGGGCTTAGAAGGGTGTCGGGTAGCATGGAGGGATGCCCGCAATTGCTTTTCTGGAATGCTCTCGCTGCCAACACCGGCTTTCGCCGGAGACACCACAGACTTTATGTCCGATTGATGCAGGATCTCTGTACGTGCGCTACGACATGGAAGCGCTCAGGAAGAACGCGCGGAGAGAAAGGCCGGCGGAACTGGCGGCGGCTTCGGCGGCAAGCCTCGGGATGTGGCGCTATGCCGATGTTCTGCCCGATGTGGCACCGGTAACGCTGGGTGAAGGCTGGACGCCGATGATCGCAAGCCAGCGGTATCCGGGGCTGCTGGTGAAAGAAGAGGGAGCCAATCCGACCGGGACGTTCAAGGCGCGCGGGCTGGCGCTGGCCGTAACGATGGCGAAAAGATATGGTTTGCGGCACCTCGCGGTGCCCTCAGCGGGCAACGCCGCGGGAGCACTGGCGGCCTATGCAGCGGCCGCGCAGATCGAGGCTCATATTTTCATGCCGCAGGATGTTCCGTTTGCGAACTATCTGGAAGGCGTGGTGTACGGCGCGGACGTGACGATGGTCGATGGTCTGATTTCGGACTGCGCGCGGATGGTGGGGGAACGGATCAAGGCGCAGAAGGCTGCGGGGGTAGCGGCCGAGGATGTGTGGTTCGACATATCGACGCTGAAGGAGCCGTTCCGCGTGGAGGGCAAGAAGACGATGGGGTACGAGTTGGTGGAGCAACTTGGATGGGAGTATCCCGATGCGGTGTTTTACCCAACCGGCGGCGGTGTGGGGCTGATTGGAATGTGGAAGGCGTTTGAGGAGATGGAACAGCTGGGCTGGGTGAGCGGCAAGCGGCCACGCATGTATGCCCTGCAGGCGGCGGGTTGTGCGCCGGTGGCGAAGGCATTTGACGCGGGCAAGGACGTGAGCGAGTTTTATGCGAATGCGGAGACGTTCGCGTCCGGGCTGCGGGTCCCGAAGCCGTATGGGGACAGCATCATTCTGGAGATTGTGCGGGATTCGGGTGGAAGCGTGGTGGCGATCGATGACGCGGGGATTCTGGCGTCGATCCTGGATTGGGCAAAGCACGAGGGCCTGTTTCTTTCGCCGGAAGGAGCGGCGGCAACGGCCGCTTATGACACGCTGCTGGCCCGTGGAGAGATAAGGCCCGGAGAGCGGGTGGTCCTGTTCAATACCGGAGCGGGGCTGAAGTATACGGACATGACGGCAGAGGCGATGGGTTTGACGAGACCGGTTGGGGTTTCGGTGGCTGGTTAGTCAGCGCGCGCTGATGGCGGCTGCGGTGCTTTCGAGCACACCGATCTGGCGGGTCATGCGGGCGAGTTGCTGCGCGGCCAGGGTGCTGGCGGCTGGCAGGGTTTCGGCCTCCGGGTGGAGTGGCACCGTGTGGCCTGGTTCAGCGAGGCCGATGGACAGGTCGTCGAGGCGTCTGGCGAGGGTAGAGACAGCCGTGGACAATTGCGGGGCGTCGCTGCCGTTGCCGAGGACGGCCAGCGTTGTGATGCTCTGTGTGAGGCGGCGGAGGTAGGTGGTGAAGGTGAGAGCGTCCTGATTGAGTCGCTCGTGCGCGGGAGTGGAGCGCAAGGGAATGGAGTGCTCGAGGAGGGCGCGGTCGAGGCTTTCTTCGGCGTCGTTGGTCGCGAGGCCGCAGTCGCGACGAGCGGGCGCGAGGATGCTGCGCTCGGCGGTGGTGGCGGCTTGCGTGTCGCTGGATGTAGATGTCCAGAACCGGAGAATAGCGCGGAGGTAGGCGGCGTCGGCGGCAGCGGCGCGGGCGAGCAGGCGCGGGAGCTGGATGCTTTCGCGCTCCGGCCAGAAGATCAGCATGGCAAGAATCGCGGTGAGGGCGCCTAGCCCGGTCATGCCCATGCGGACCGCCGCGAAGTGCCAGTCGCGCAGGTGGGGCAGCGTGAGCAGGACGATGGTGGGCGTGAGGAAGAAGCAGTACCAGGCGTAGTCGGCTGCGTAGGTGGCCAGGGTAAAGAAGCAGCCTATGGAGATGACGGCGATGATGCCGGCCTCCGAGGGGACGGTGGCGGCAAGAATCGCGGCGAGAACGGCACCGGCTACGGTGCCTCCGACGCGGTCGCCGGACTTGCGCCAGGTTTCGCCGGTGTAGGGCTGGAGCACGATGATGGAGGTCATCGGGAGCCAGTAGCCATGGTTGAGGTGAATGAGGTGGAGGATGACGACGTCGACGGATGTGACGGTGGCCAGGCGCAGCGCGTGGCGGAACATGACGGAGCTGGGGGTGAGGTTGGCGCGCAGGGCGTCGAGCCAGATTTGCGGGGAGGACAGCGTGGCGGCGGCGGCGGGTGTGATGAGGTTGGAGCGGAGGGCGGCGGCGCGGGTGGAACGGGGCTCGGCACCGGTCCAGATGGCGACGATGGACTCGTAGACGACTTCGATCGAGAGGAGGCAGTCGCGCTCGACGGCGGTGAACTGGGCGTCGAGCTCGGCATGCAGGCCGGGTGCGGCGACGGTCTCGATGGAGGCTTCGAAACGGAGTGCGCGGCGATGCATGTCGGCATTGAGCGAGCCGCTGGCAGAGAAGGCGGCGGCCCGGTCGATGGGGTTCTCGCGCAGGGCAGCTTCGACCGGGGTAAGCGAGCCGACGAGCCATTGGGCGAGGTCGACTGAGTGCACGCGCGCGGCTTCGGTCTGCGCGGCATGGGCGCCAAGCTCCGCCAGGCGCAGGATGCGGGCGAGCAGCAGGTCAGCGGTCTGGACGAGTGCGGCGAGGTTGCGTGCGCGGACGGTGCGGGCGGTCATGCGGGCCGGGGTTGCGGCGAGGGTACTCTGGGCGGTCTCGATGAGCAGGCGGATCTGGGGGACGAATTCATTGAGCGCGTTGCGGTCGGCAAGGGGGTCAATGGAGGGCAGGGCGGCGGCCATCTGGGTGAGGCGGGCGTAGAGGTTGGCGACGGCGTTGCGGGCGGGACGGAAGGGATCAACGGGCCAGAGAATGAGAGAGAAAATTGCTGCCCAGATTCCTCCTATGAGGAAGTACTGAACACCGACGAGCGCCCAGGAGGAGTTGTGGATCGCTCCACCGAAGGCCACGATGTAGCAGACGAGGATGGAAACGCTGGCGGACGCAAGGGGTTGGGAGATGACGCGTGCGAGCGTGATGGTGAAGCAGACGAGGGCCGTGACGGCGACCGCGAGCGGGAGGGAACCGGCGCAGATGATTCCGAGAAAAAGGGCAAGCGCACCGCCGACAAGAATGGTGAGGATGTTACCGAGACGGGTGCGATAAGGGCCACCGTTGTCCACGGTAAGGACCTGTAGCGCGCCGAGTGCGGCCCAGCCGGTGGGCTTGCCCAGCAGATGGCAGGCGACCATCACGGTGGCGACGACGATGCCGGCACGTGTGCCACGACGCCACTGGATGCGCCCGGCGGCGAGTCGGAAGCGTTCGGCGAGCGTGGTTGCCATCACGCTAGTGTATCGGCTGGCTGCGGTTACCGGGTGCAGGTCTGATTGCGTGGGCCGTGTGCTCCGGCGGTTTTCGCAGCGGCTTCGGGCATGTATTTGCCGGCTTTTGTTTTGCCGTAGTAGCGGTCGCCGAAGCAGTGATAGACGTTGGTGGACGTATTGACCCAGACGATGCCCGGGCCTCCGCCAGGAGCGGTCGTGGCGCTGGGTTTGGGCATGGGCTTTGGAGTGGTTTGGGCCGGGAGGAGGGCGAGGAAGATGGTGGCGAGCGAAAGGCGCATGACGTGGAGCTCCGGTGTCAGGATTGGTTGATGGGGTGAGGGTAACAGGTGCGGTCGGCGGCGGAGGAACGCAGATTCCCTTCGGGAATGACCAACGAAAAGCGAGGGCAGATTCCCGGTGATGACAGACTAAGGGAGACCCTGGTGCAAGCTAAGGCGCGGCGATCATGACTGGCGCTTGCCAGAAGGTGCTTTTGGTGCCGGTGGGATCGAGGACCGAGACCTGGCAGTCGTACTCGCCGGGGGGGAGCTGGTCTAGGGCGATGGTGAAGTTGAGGGGGATGGGTTCGAGATGGTTGAGCGAGGCGGGCGTGACACTGATGGGCTGGGTTTCGAAGACCTTGGCGTGGTCGCGGTAGAGGCTAACGAAGGCGACGAGCGGTTTGGTGGTGGCGGCCTGCTCGTAGGCCTGCAGATAGACGAAAAGGTCGCGGCCTTTCGAGAAGACGCGGTTGACGCTGGGGATGAGCTTTTTGCCATCGACGACGAGCGGGTTGACGGCGGCGGCCTTGGCCTGGTCCTTGGCGGTGCCGGCGTTGAAGAGAGCTTCTTTGGAGTCGACGCGCTGGCTGCTGAGGACGACAGAGCTGATGGGGACGCGCTTGTCCTCCTTATTGAGATTGGGAATGACGAAGGTGGTCTGGTAGGTGCCGATGCGGCCTGTCTCGTCATCTCGGGCGAGGAATTTGATCATGTACTTGCCGGGCAGGAGCGTGAAGCCTGCGTCGTACTCGATGGGGCTGTGGGCGAGTTGCGCGGCGGTGGCGTCTGAAAGTTTGATGTTGACGTTGTCGCGGACATTGGTGACGGTGGAGCCGCCGTAGACATCTTTGACTTCGCCCACGAAGTCTATGAGGGTGTGCTCAGCGCCGCCGCGCTTGGCGAGTGCGAGTTCGCGGCCGGGAATCTTGACGACGATGGGAACGAAGTACTCGGCGCGGTTGAGCTGAAAGTAGTTGATCTCCATGGCGATGGTGAGCTCGGTAATGGGGTCTTCGAGCATGAGCGCGTCTTCGAGCTGGCGTTCCTTGTCGGCGATGTTGAATTTGGCGAACTCCTTGCCGGCGTAGTAGCCCTGGCGGAAGTCGAGTTTGGCGTCGGCGTGGGAGTTGACGGTGACCTTGATGCGGCGGAAGCGGCCGTTGAGCTCGGGGTTGGAGGTGTAGTACTCGAGGATGTAGTAGTCGGAGATGGCCTGCTGCGCCTGGACGATGCCGCGGGTGAGGTCGTTGGTGTCGAAGAGGGCCTTGCCGCCGGTGTCGCCGGCGAGTGCGAAGAGGGTGTCCTGCGATTGCTGGAAAGCGCTCTGCGTGGCCTGGGCGGCGGTGCCGGAGTACATGCCGATGTTGCCGGGGGAACCCTGCGTGGCGTCGCCGAGGGGGGCTTCGGCGACGAGGCCGCGGGCGTCGATAGGCCAGAAGGAGACGCCGGCGCGGATGGCGGAGTCGACCGTGGCGTGGAGTTGGGCCTGGTTGTTGACCCCGTTCAGCCGCAAGCCGCTGGCAAAGTAGATGAGCGACTTTTTCTCGTTGAGCTGGCCGAGCATTTTGGCGGCGGTCTGGAGCGCGGAGAGCTGGCGGTCGGTGTTGAAGACGTTGAACTCGCTGTCGTCCTGGCCGAAGGCGGCGCCGGTGTCGGCGCTGGCGGCGTCGTCGATGGTATCTGTGCCCTGGCCTTCGCCAACGATGAGGGTTTGCAGGATGCTGAGGAGTTTGTTGCGATCGGCGGTGAAGTCCTGCAGCACGTCGACCGAACCGCCCTGGTAGCGCAGGATGGAGACGAGATCAACCGCGGTGAGCTGGGTGCGAATGAATTTTTCGGCGGCGGTGAGCGCGCGAAGCTGGTCGCCGGGGCGCATGGCCGTCATGTCGAAGTAGAGGGCGAGCAGACGGCGGTCTTTGTAGATCAGCTTTTCGGGGTTTTCACCGGCGAACTGCGTGCGGGTGAGGCGCTTGTAGATTTTGAGGTCTTCGTCGCTAGGCTTGACGGGCAGGATGGGGAGCACGTTGGTGGGCAGCGCCTGATGCTCGACGAAGCGAATTTTTTGAGGGATGCCGTCTTCGGTGAGCGTGAAGTCGCCGGCGGTCAGACCTTCGATGGGGTTGCCCTGCTTGTCTTTGACGACTACGGTTTCAACGACGAGCTGGGTGCGCACGGAGAGGGTGTAGGTTTCAGCGGCGCCGGGCGATTTGTTCTGTCCGATGGTCTGCGCGGCGACGTGCGCCAGCAGGACGTGGGCGAAAAAGAGTGGGGCGAGCAGGCGCGACAGGCGCATCGTTAGAACCTCAGCCTGGCGGTGGTTTGAAGGCTGCGCATAGGGTTGGCGGCGATGGGGATGCCGAAGAGGGGATTGCTTCCGGTGGGATTGATGGAGGTGTTGTACGAGGTGTAGACGACGTGGTTGAGCAGGTTGGCGGCGTCAACGCGAACGTCGAGGTTGTACTTCTTGTCGAGACGGAAGGTGCGCGAGAACGAGCTATTGAAGGTGAAGGTGCCGGGGCCGGTGATCGAGTTGCGACCGGCGTTGCCGAACTGGCCGGCGGCGGGAGCGGCGAAGGCGGCTGGGTTGAGAAAGCGTCCGCCAGTCTGACTGTAGAGGGGCGCGGCGGTGCGGTTGGGGCGGAGGATGCCGGTTTCGCCGGTGCCCGGAACGGTGGCCAGATAGAGTGGCGATTCGGGCAGGCCGCTGCCGGCGTTGACCTGGGCTTCCACGGTCCACTCCTTCAAGGCGCGGCCTCGCCAGCCGCCAAGGAGCGCGCCGCCGCCGAGCCCCGTGCCGCTGGTGTACTGCACGGAACCGATGAGCAGATGCCGCTGGTCGAAGGTGGAAAGGCCGCGCTCGGCATGGAGGTCGAGCCAATTCTGCGCCGGCTGGGAGTTGCCGCCGGACTGCGTGATAGCGCCGCCGGCAAGCGGACCCTGCCCGCCGAGGGTGGCGTCGTCGTCGAGCGATTTCGAGAAGGTGTAGGTCGCGGTCGCCGTGAATCCACTGCGCAGGCGGCGGCGCAGTTGAAGGCTTCCGGCATTGCGTATCGAAGTGCCATCGGTGGTGCGGTAGAAGAAGCCGGAGGGGCACGTGGGGCACGGGTTGACGCCGCCGAAGGGATAGGTGTTGGGCAGGAATTGCTGCACGCCGTGTGCGCCTTTGACGCCGAGGTAGGTAGCGGTCATCTGCAGGGCGAAGGGGAGGTCGCGCTGGACGGCCAATTGCCAGGTTTGTGCGTAACCGACCTTGAAGTCGGGGTCTACGCCGAAGGTGTCTGCGTCGCACTGGGTCTGGGCGAGGCCGCTGGAAAGGGTGAGCGGGCAGAGCAACGAGTTCGAAACGCTGAGGTTGCGGGCGAGCGGCGGCTGGACGGCCATGCGCGAGGCGTTGCGGAGATAGATGGAGGTGTCGGCGTAGATGCCGTATCCGGCGCGGACGACGACCGAGGAGCCGGGGATGGGGCGCCAGGAGACGCCGAGGCGCGGCTGAAAGGCGCGCTTGTCAGGACGCACGAGTGACGATGGAAAGGACTGTCCGCTGAGCGGGCCGTGTGGAAGGCTGGCCAGCACGGGGGCCACCGCCTTGAAACCAGGGGCGACATCGAGATTGACGAGGCGATTCTTGAGCTCGGTGAGTGGAGCGCCGTACTCCCAGCGTATGCCTAGATTGAGGGTGAGATCGGGGCGAAGGCGCCAATCGTCGGTCACGTAGGCGTCGTACACGGACTGGCGAAAATACTTGTCGGCATTGCCGAATGCGATGGCTGCGGTGTCAGGCTTGCCGGCGAGGAAGCCGGAGAAATCGGAGCCGGTGGCCGCGCCGTTGAAGGTAAAGCTGCCGCGCGGGTTAGGCTGCGAAAGCTGGTTGAACTCCTGGCGGCGGAAGTCGCCGCCATAGGTGACGTTATGGTGGCCGTGGTACCACTGCAAGGAGGCCGACAGGCCCTCGGTGCGGTTGCGGTTGAAAGCGCTCTGGCCGTCGGTGAGCGCGGCGATGCCGCTCGAGAAGATGAGTGTGGGCGGGCCCCAGTTGGCGGGGTCCTGACTGTTGCCGTTGATGCCGGCCAGACCGGAGATATTGCTTCGATTGGCGAAGAAGGGTGCGACCTCGGTGCGTAAGCGGCTGAAGCGGTAGCTGAGTGTGGAGTAAAGGCTGTGGCGGATGTGGCGGTTCCAGTTGATATTGGCGTTGATACCGAGAACGCCGGTGGCGTCGCGGAAGCCGAAGACGTTGGTGTCGTCTTCGCGCGTGCTCTGGAAAGCGAAGCCGCCGTAAAGCTGGTCGCGGCGGGTGATGCCTTTGTCGAGGCGGGTCTGCAGCGCATCCTGATGCTCGCTGTTGAGGACCGGAACCTGGTAGTTGTAGTTCGAATTTCCGACGAGGTTCGGGAGCGGATAGAGCGCGAGCAGGGCCTGGGCCTGCGGTGTGACGGGGACGATGCCGGTGGCGAGATTGCCGGCACGCTGGGCGAGCGTGGGCACGAGCGCGGATTGTGCGGTGGCGACGCGATCGCGGGTCCATTGATAGGCGGCGAAGAAGTTAGGGCCGCGCGGCATCAGGTGCGGGATGCGGATGGGGCCGCCGAAGGTGGCGACGGCGGTGACGTGGTTGTAGGCCGATTTGGTGGTTTCGAGGCCGCTGAGCGAGTAGGGGCGAGCGTCGAGTACGGAGTTATCGAGGATAAGCGCGAGGCCGCCGGTGTAGAGGCCCTTGCTGCCCTTGCGCTGATTGCCGAAGGCCTGGCTGAGCGAGAATTGCGAGGTGGCCGCGTTGTTGACACTGCCATTGACGAGAAAGCCATCGTTCGATTGGGCGGGTTCCTCGGGCGGCCTGGGAGCTTCGGCTTCGGCGGACTTTGGAGCGTCGGGTTTGGGGGCTGCTGGGGAATTGGCGGCGACTATGGGTCCGGCTTTGATCACCTTGGTCTGCGCCATCATCTGCTCGAGCGGCAGCATTTTGAGTTCCCAGGTGGCGGTGGGAAGACTGGGCGCGACAGCCACGTTGAGCGACGTGGAGGCAAAGCCGGTCATGCTGACTTCGATCTTCCAGGTGCCGTCGGGCAGGTCGGGGAAGTCGTAAACGCCTTGCGCGTCAGAGACCGTGTTGAAGGTCCTGGTGCCCTGGGTGGCGGTGACGGTGGCTCCGGGGACGGGGAAGCCACTGAAGAAGACGCGGCCGCGGTGCTCGGCGGCGACGGCTGCGGTGGCAAGGAAGACACAGGCGAGCGCGCAGGCTGAGCGGATTGCTCGGGTGCTGCGGTGCCAGGGTGTGCGTGCGGTCATGCGCCGTTCTTTCTCCGAGTGGTGGTGCGGGTAAGTACGGCGACGAAGGTGGTGTTGTTCAGGCGGTGAAGAGAGCGGCGAGAAGCAGGTTCTCCGCTTCGCGGAAGTAGGGCGGAAGGATGACCAATTTTAACGGCTGCGCGATGACAGTTGAGAGCTCAGTTTTCTGAGGGCATTTCGGCGTGGTCGATGACGAGGGTCTCTACCGGGCCTTTGGAGGGTACGAGCTTGAGGCCCAGCTGCTCCTGCAGGGCAGTGAAGATGGAGGGGCCGGTGTGGTCGGCGTCGGCAGGAGCGTCTTCGGGTGTCCAAGTGAGCTTGAAGTCGTACTTGGCGGTGAGGCCGGTCTGATCGTTCACGGTGCGATGGACGGTGTAGGAAAGCTGGTCGGCCAGGGCTTTCATGGTGTTTGCGGTGACCGTGAGCTCACCGGGACTCATCCTCATCATGCCCGCGCCCTTGGGAGGTTGATTCTTGTCGGCATTTGGGTCGGGCGTAACGGCTACCGATTCTGTGAGCTTCGAGCTACCTTTGACGACGACCAGGTCGTAGGTTGGCAGCACCTTGGTTTCGGTGTGAACCTGAAGCTTGAAGCGGTCCGCCAATGCAGGGCGCAACATCGATTGCCGTCTTGGTGGCGGAAGATTTTTGAGCAAATCCACATCTTCGGGAGCGACCTTGGCTTCGACATCGAAGCCGGTGGTCGAGACCCAGCCGGGGCCTCCGGTGATGAGGTCCTGCTTGATACCGTAGGCATAGGCGATCAGGTTCCTGAGCGAGAGGTTGGTGCCGCTGAATCCCTCTGGCTTGAACATCATGCGCATCATGTGCTGTTCGGACTTGTTTTCGCGGACCGAGACGACATCGTACTCCGGCAGCTTCGCGTTCGGGCTGGCGGTCTTGGCGACCGGTTCTGTGATCATAGGCATGTCTTGCGACTGAGCCGATGACAGCCTTGCCGTTGCGGCGAGCAAGATGAGGGAGAAAACGAGAAGCTGTAGGCCCTTACGTTTGTTCATGAGGGAACCTCGAAGATCGGGTGCGATGAATCTCTGACGTTTGGCAAGCGGCAACGTTGTCGTCACGTTCTAATTTTCCGAAGGTTTTTCTACGCGGTCGATGACGAGGACGTCAACTGCCGCATGGGTGGCGTCCAGCTTGAGGCCGATCTGTTCCTGGATGGCGGTGAAGAGGCCGGGCGGGGCGTCGGCTGTGTCGGTCGGGGGAGGGATGCGAATGCCGCCGAACTGCGACTCGTCGGGCGTCCAGTTGAGCGCAAAGTCGAACTTGCCGGGAAGGCCGGTCTGGTCGACGACGGGGCGATCGAGCACGACGGACTGCATGGTGTTCGCAAATTCGTTGAGGCTGGCGTTCTGGATCACCATCCTGCCGGGGCCGCGAAAGAAGAGGCCGGGAAGGTCGTTGGGGTCGGCCTCGCTCTTCTTGAGGTTGGGGTTACTTTTTGCGAACGTGAGCGCGTAGACCGATAGCTCCTTGCTGTCGTGATGAAAGGTGAGCTGAAAGCGCTCGGCCAACAGCTTCTTGAGCATCCCCTTGATCTGTTTGTCGTTGGGCATGCCGGGGGTGTCGGGAAGCGCGGTGATGTCGTACTTGTCGGTGCTCATCCAGGGTGCCCCGCCGGTGACCTGTTTGGCGTGGACACCATAGGCGAAGGAGATGAGGTCGGCGAGCGTCAGGTTGATGGTGATGAGCTGGCGGCCGCGCACGGTGAGCATCTTGCCTGGCTCGTCCGGTTTGCTGGGCTTGATGGTGGCGACTTCGAAGGCGGGATCGGCGCTGTCCGCCATAGGCTCAATCTTCGCCGGCGGCGGCGGAATGGTCCAGGCAGCGGCTTCGGTGACGTGCTTGAAGTCGAGCGGCAAGTCCGCACCTTGTGTCCATCGACCCGAGATGAGGGTGGCGTCGGAGTTGAGCTTGCCTTCGTAGCTGCCGAAGCCCGCAATGGCATACTTGACCACGCCGCTCTGCAGCGTGACCGGGCCGACGGGAATGGACTGGCCATCCTGATCGATGCTGTACATGGTGCCTTTAAGCTTGCCGTCGTCAGCTTTGGCTACTTTGAGGACGATGCGGAGTTCTTTGGGCGCGCCCGGGGGAGTGAGGGTACCTTGCCACGTTCCGGTGATGTCTTGCGCGCGGAGGAGGCTGCCCGACAGGGCGACGATGGCTGCTAGCGGAAGTAAATACCTTTTCACGGATGATCTCTCCTGGGGACTGCATTATCCGGCAAAGGACTGTCGGCGCCGCGAAAGCCTTGCCCTACTACGAGGGACGATTTGTAGGAGGCTGCGTATGCGTTCGATACGCGGAGCGCAAGAGGAAAGTTCCGGATGTCTTTGTAAATGCTGACGAGCCGAAGGGTGGTGACCAACGCCTTCAGGCAGGAGTGTGTCCGCCGCAGCTGGACCCGGGATGACGGCGTGATCGTGACTGAGGCTAGGCAGGGAGGCAGATCGCGGTAACAAGATAAGCCCCGATGCGTGCGTACCGTCCCTGCACCGAAGCGAAACCGGCGGGGTGCGAGACTGCGATGGCGGCGTGGAAGGTAGCGGTTTCGGGATCGATGCGGAGGTCAGCGTCGAGGAAATCAAGCCAAACGCCGGTGAGTGGCGACCAGGTCTTGAAGATGCTTTCCTTGGCACTGAACAAAAGGCGGTCCCAGTGGATTCCAGCGTCGGGGAGGGTGTCGATCGCAGCGAACTCAGCAGCGGAGGCGATCATGGGGCGTACGTCGGGAGGCAGCGGCTGGTTGATTTCCGCATCGATACCAAGGGAGCGGTAGTTGCGGGTCCATGCGACCGCGGCGGCGGTGTAGCCTTCGCAATGCGTAATGCTGCCAGTGACGCGGGAAGGCCAGTCAGGCGCGCGGTCAGGCCGTGTCACGAGCGGTGCCGGAGGCAGTCCCAGGTGCGTGAGAGCGCGGCGGGCGCAGGTACGGGACAGGGCAAACTCCTGCCGGCGTCTGGGCACGGCCTTCACCATGAGGGCCTCTTCCTCCGGCCACAACGGGTCTGGCGAAGCTGCCTCGCGGGTCTCGTGCCACACGATGTCGGGGGGAAGAATGTCTGCGAGGGTTAATTGCACGGTCAGCTTTCGTTGTGGATGGGGTTGGACTCCCCAAGCGTAGCAAGAAGGCAGCGTGGGTGGGGCGGGGACCAAATTTGTGGTCCAGATTTGCACATGCGGTTGGCTGGATGGTTTAGGATTCACCCGGCGTTCGGGGTGCATTCACGGTGCGTTCATATTTTGCTTCTACGGTTGAGGGTATGCGACTGAAATCTATGTTTGTCCGTTCTTGTGCCGTCCTCTGCGCGTTTTTGCTGATGTGCGCCTCTGCGATCGCCCAGTTCGATACGGGATCGTTTGTGGGAACGGTCCGGGACAGTACCGGTGCGGTGGTATCGGGCGCGACAATTACGGTGACCAATACCGCTACCGCGAATGCGGTGACACGCACAAGTAATGAGTCGGGCGAGTGGGAAGTGCCGTCGTTGAAGACGGGTTTATATAACGTTTCGATCTCGAGAACGGGTTTTGCAAGCACGTCGGCGCAGGCTGTGACACTTTCGGTTGGCGGACGGCAGCGTATCGACCTTACGCTGAAGGTGGGCGGCACACAGGAGACGGTGGAGGTTTCCGGGGTGGCGCTGCAATTGGAGTCGGAGTCTTCGGAACGAGACCAAGTGATCTCCCAGTATCAGAGCGAGGCCCTGCCGCTGGTAAGCCGTAACTATTCGGATCTGCTGGGGCTGGTGACGGGTGTGCGGCAAGCTCCAAGCGCGGCGACGACAAGCTCGATCAACAGCCTGACCCGCGCCGGGGCGTACAACGTCAACGGTCAGCGCAGCATGTTCAACAACTTCCTGCTCGATGGTATCGACAACAATGCTTATGGCGAGAGTAACCAGGGTTTCGATAACCAGATCATCGCGGTTCCTCCCGATTCGGTTTCCCAGTTCAACGTGGTGACCAACAACGAAGGCGCGCAGTACGGAAGGTCGTCGGGCGCGACGGTGAACGTGACATCGGCCTCGGGGACGAACAGGTTTCACGCGACGGTCTACGAGTTCATCCGTAACACGGCGCTGAATGCGACGGGATTTTTCAAACCGACGAACACCGGTGGCTCGGGTATCGTTGTGCCGTTCAAGAAGCCAACGTTCAACCGCAACCAGTTCGGCTTCAATGCTGGTGGTCCGATCCGGAAGGACAAGCTGTTCTTTTTCCTGGATTATGAAGGCTTCCGGCAGATTCTGAAGCCGCTCAGCGTATTTACGCTGCCGACGCTAAACGAGTTAAACGGCGTGCTGGTGGTGCCGGTTCGAAATCCCGTGACCGGGGTTGTGTATGCGGCTGGGAGTCCGATTCCTGTGGCGGCGATCAATCCGCTTTCGTTGCAGATTATCAACGCGTTCAAGCAGGTGCCGGGGCTTCCAACCAGTGGGGTTGCGGGCACGGGGCTGGCGCAGTTCGACTATGCCGTACAGGTTCCGTTCTACGACAACTCGGATAAAGGCGACCTGCGGTTCGACTATCAGCAGGGACCGAAGACTTCGTGGTTTGTGCGTGCGAGCGACCGCAAGGAGAATGCACTGAACGCGCCGGCGCTGCCGTTGCCGCTGGACGGTCAGACCAACGGAAAGATCCGGGTACTTGACCAGCAGATTGCGCTGGGGTACACGCGGCTGATTTCTAGCGACAAGGTGCTGGAGGCGCGGCTGGGATTGTCTCGCACCAAGGCGGGCAAATTCTCAACCTCGATTGGAAGCACATCGTTCAACATCCCGAATTTGCCGACTGACAAAGCGGTGGCGGGTGGTTTGCCGTCGACGTCGATCAACAACTTTAGCGGCTTTGGCAGGCAAAGCACGAACCCGCAGTTCCAGAACCCGGCGCTGCTCGATCCTAAGGTGAACTTTACGTGGGTCAAGGGCCAGCATTCGATGAAATTCGGGTATGAGTACGAGCACGTTTGGATGGGCGTGAGCGACAACAACCCGCTGTTCGGCTCGTTCACGTTCGGCGGCGGGTACAGTAACTGCCCGGCCGGCACGGTGATTCCGAACGTCGGTACGTGTAGCTCGGCTGCCGGCACGCCGGTGAACCTGTCGTCTGCGGTGGTGGCGGACACGTATATCGCGGACTTCCTGTTCGGGACTACAAGCCTTTATTCGGCTGCGAATCAGTACGAAACGCACTTGCGCCAGACGTTCCACAATGTCTATGTCCAGGACGACTGGAAGGTGCTGCCGAGTCTGACGCTGAACCTGGGCCTGCGCTGGGAGTACGGGTCGCCGCAGACAGACAAAGACGGTAACATATCGAATTTCGATCCGGTTACACAGACGGTGTTGACGACGAGCCCGAGCGCAGTATCCAGTGCCAACGTGACCAAGATCGTCGCTGGAGACAGCGTGTACAGCAAGACCTTGCGTGACCCCGATCTCAACGACTTCGGCCCGCGCGTGGGTTTCGCTTACTCGGCTGGCGGGAAGACCACGATCCGCGGCGGCTTTGGTGTGAGCTACGTGCATTACACACGCGCCGGGTCCGGGGATATTCTTGGCATCAATGCGCCGCAGGCCTTGTTTGTGGCGGTAAACCAGAACGCGCGGCTGAAGCCTACCCCCACAAATCACTGCGTCGGACAGCCCACGGTGGCGCAGATTGGCGTCTGCTACGTGACCGCTGACCAGGGTTTTCCGACTGGGCTGACGACCGTCTTCGATCCTCTCAATGACAATGTCACGTATGTTCCGCGCCACACGCGCGACAGCTATGTGGAAAGCTACTTTCTGGCAGTTCAACGGCAACTGGCCAAGAACACGCTGCTTGACATTGCGTATGTCGGAAATCATGGGCTGAAGCTTGAGGGGTTCACCAACGCCAACCAATTCAACCCGGCAGTCGGCTTTGCCCCGGCCAATCGTCCGTACCCGAAGTTTGCCGATATTACGCAGGCGCTCAATGAGTTCTCTTCGAACTACAACTCGCTACAGGTGCGGTATGAGCAGCGTTTTGTGGCGGGTCTGACGCTGCTGAATTCGTTTACGTGGGAGCAGTCGCTGGATCAGGCGAGTGCGTCGCTCGAAGGCAATACGCCCGCGCCGCAGGATGGTTACAACATCCGCGGAGACTACGGGCAGTCTGACTACAACCTGCCGATCGCGGACGTAACGAGCCTGGTTTATGAGTTGCCATTCGGACGCAAGCGTCACTTTCTTTCCAACGCGAACGGGTTTGTGGATGCGGCGATCGGCGGCTGGCAGTTGTCGGTGATCAACACAATGGAGTCGGGAACTCCGTTCAACATAACGTACGGACCGGCGGCGGGAAATCAGGTTTCGCCGACAATTTCCAACAGCTTCCGCGGCGCGAACCTTTATCGCCCTAATCGCAACCCGGGCGTCAATCCGTTTCAGAAAACACAGATCGCAGGGTCCGGTTTCATTCAGTATCTGAATCCGGCGGCGTTCAGCTTTCCGCTGACCGGAGGTGCGATTCCCGCAGGGCAAACGACCGCCATTCCGCTGCAATCTCCGTTTGGCAACCTGCCGCGCAATGCGTTTCGTAACCCGGCCTTCTATCAGACCGATCTGGCGCTCAATAAAAAGTTTGCGACTCCGATCGAGAGTCTGAAGGTGGAGTTCCGCACCGAGCTCTACAACGTGCTCAACCACACAAATCTCTTTTTGCCGAGTGGCGGTTTGAGCGGGAGCGTTGGCGCCACGTCGACTAACAATGCAACCGGCGGCGGCATCATCAGCAGCACGTTTCAGCCGCGTGTGATCCAATTCGGCCTGAAAGTGCTGTATTAGCCACGAACGGACGCGTATTGGCACCTTTGCGGGCCGCGATTTTATCAGCCCGGGTCTTCATTTGATCTCCTTCTTCAGCGGGTCGTCTCTGTGCGGCAACCGGGCGGTTATCTCCGCCCCTTTCGCACCGGTAACCCTATAAATGGTCAGTCCCTCAGGTGTGACCCGTGACGAGGTAATCTGTCCCCCGTCGCGCAGGAATAATGCCAGGTCTTCGGCGCTCAAGCCTGAGTCGAAAGATTGCGTGGACTTCGAATCTGTTTTTGTTTCTTGTGGCACTGGTGAGTCTGGCATCGCTACTCCTGCTCTCGTTTTGGGATTTACTCTTCGTGCATCTTTGCGCTTCTGCGCTCCAGGCTAGGGCTGTGGCATCATGCCGAGCATGTATAGGGTGCGGGCATTGGGCGATCCCTTCGGCCTTTCAGCCGTTGTCTCAGGGGCCCAAGCCCTTCCGATTTCGGAGCGGCACTCCCGCAGGGTATCAGCCTCCGAAGCAAAGACGCCTAATTTCCGAAGGACGGAATTCCGCGGCGATGTCGCGTATCCCTACGATCTTCCTTACAGAAGCAGAACAGCCCCCTGTTGGGGGGCCGTTAAGTGCCTGATTTGTTGGAGGCGCGGGTCGGGATCGAACCGACGCATAAAGGTTTTGCAGACCTCTCCCTTACCACTTGGGTACCGCGCCTCGAGCCAGCAGCCCGATATAGGCGCCGTGCGAACTACCGGAGTGTATCGCAGATGAGGAGTCTTTGGAGCGGGAGACCGGGGTCGAACCGGCGACATCTTCCTTGGCAAGGAAGCACTCTACCACTGAGCTACTCCCGCCCTGCCTCTGCAAGTATAGCCGGGCGGCTTGTTCAAGGTCAACGACGGCGTTAGGACTTTACTGAGTTACTGCTCGGGGGTGCTGATGTTCGCGAGCAGGCGGCGGCTGGCGACGATGGAGGACCTGCGGCGGGCGAGATGGGGGGTGATCGTAATCAGCAGCTCGCCGCGATCGGTTTCAACCAGCTTTGCAGTGCCCTGGAAGCCGGGGATCTCGCTGAGGCCGGGAAGGCCGGTGATGGAACGCTGCTCGGTGGTGGAGACCTCGCTGGCCATCAGTGCGGTCTGGCCTATGGGGATGGTGACGTCCGAGGTGAGTTGGCGGTTGTTCAGCACTGGAATGCCGTTGATGCTGCCCGCCCCGAGCGACTCGATCTTGAGGTCGAGATGAACGCGCACCTGGCCGGACTTGAGCGCCTGGGGTGTGGCTTTGAGGGTGAGGCCGAGGTCTTCGTACTGGACTTGAGGAATGGTCGTGGCGGACGTGTTGAGGAACTGCGAAAGCAAAGAGCTGGCGCTACGCCCGTTGATGTTGACTCCGGCGAGCGCGGAAGAAAGGGAACTGCTGCCGGGGCTGGAGTATGTGGAGGTGACGATCGGGTAACGAGTGCCGGAGCGAAAAACGCCCGGTTGATTGCTGCCGACGCGCATCTGTACCGAGTCGAGCAGACGGACCTCGCTGGAGCTGAGCAGGAGATTGAAAGTGGCGCCGGAGCCGAGGTAAACGCCAGCGAGGCTAAGGCCGTTGCCAAAGTAACCGATGAAGTTTGTGAACTGCGCTGCACTGGCGGCGCCGGAACCGATGAGGAACACCACTTCCTGGATGAGCTGGTTGACAGGGCTGCCGGTGAGCTTGAGGATGCCGGCGGCAATGGCCTGGTTGAGGATGGATTGATTGGCGTTTACCAGCTGCTGGGCCTGTGCGGCGACGCTGAATACACCGACGGAGGAAGGCAGCTGGGCGCCGATGTTGCGGGAACGGCTGCGATCCACCTCATACAGATGTACGTCGAGCATGACCTCGGCGCCGCCGTCGATCATGTCGGCGAAGGTGGCGTTGAGAAGGTTGACAGCCGCTTCATTGCCGCGCAGGACAAGGCGGCTGCCCGCAGCTTGCACTGTGACCTGCTTGAGATCGAAGACCGTCTTTGCGAGAGTGCTGAGCTCGTTGATCTGCTCGGTCGACAGGCCGGGGAGATAGATGGTTTCTTCGACCAGAGGAATCAGGCGGTCTCGATTTTCCTGGGTGTCCTTCGCGAGCAATACGCTGGAGGCGTCGAGGGGTGTGGCGAAGGAGTTGGTCATCATCAGCAAAATGCGGGTGGCGGTCGCGAAGTCAGCATCGTCCAGGTCGAAGCGTACCGTCTGGCTGGAAAGCGACGGATCGAAGGTTGGCCGAATCCCGAAGGCGGTGTAGACCTGGCGCAGGACGGTTTGCGCGTCCGCGTGGTTGTGGAAGCTGTGGGTGGCGGCGGTGGGCGCCAGCTGGACCGGGCCGGAGAGCCGCGCGAGCTCTTCGCTGGCTGTCGTGAGCGGCGAGGCGCCCACGATGGCGGCAGGGTCAAGATGCTGCTTGACAATCTGGTTGTCGGGGTCAAGCTGTTGGGCTTCGGAGAATAGGCGCGTTGCCTCTTCCAAGTGGCCGAGCAGGCGGGCTTTGGCGGCTTGCTGGACGAGCGCCGTGACGTGGTGCTGCTTGGCGACGGCGAGCGAGAGGGCGTATTCGGTTCTGGAGGGATCGAGAAAAACGGCGCGGGCGAAGCTCTGTTCGGCGGCTGTCGCGTTGTTGCGGGAGAGTTGCTTTGCGCCGGCGAGGTACGCATCGTCCGCGGCGCGGCGCTGTTTCTGGGACGCTGATGAGGGCTTTGCCGGGACGGTTGCGGGAGCGTCCTGGGCGTGACTCAAGACGCCCGCCAGGCCCAGCGTTACCAGGCTGAACGTGCGCGACAGGCGAAGTTGGCGGTGGTGGGGCATCGGGTACAGATTAGACGACGGCGGGCAGGAATGCGGGCGGGGTGCGTCTGAAGATGGTCGAGATGCGATGAGTTTGTCGCCGGCGCGATCGAAAAGAAGGTATCTCCGCTGCGCAGCGGGGTGACGTCTTTACGGGCGGGCTCGCAACGCCTGGGGGGACGGGCTAGCGCGAGTTGGCGACGATTTGCAGTGCAGGGCGGACGGAGCGAGGCGGACGGCGGAGGCCACGCTTGATCTGCGCGGTGTTCATGTCGAGCTCGGCCAGCGTCCGGCTCAGGGTGTTGCGGTGCATGCCAAGCTCTTCGGCGGCCTTGCACTGGTTGCCGCGATGCCGGGCCAGGACTTCCGTAATGTAGCGCTTCTTGAACTCGCGCACCGCATCGGAATAGGGAATGCCCGCAGAGTGCATCTGGAAGACGAGATTATCTAGTTCGCGTTTCACTTGGTGCGGTTCCTTCGTGCGTGGACTTGCTTGCGTGGGCCCTGGTGCGTGGACCGTATTGCCAGTGTGAGGCTAGAGGCCCGGCTTGATCCAATCGGGTGTGGTGTGCTTGAGCGTTCCGAGGTTAATCCGCGACATGCCCTCAAGCAACTTGTGTTTGAGGTCCTGCGGTACGAGGAAGGATACCGCATGTGCGGCCTGAAGAAAATACGGCGCCAATTTCGATTCGCGAATCCATGGTGCGGTGGGCAGAAAAGCGGTAAATGCCAACAAGATGGCGACTCCCAGAAGGCATCCCCGAACCAGGCCGAAAGCCGCGCCACCCAAACGGTTCAGAAGGCCCAGACCGGCGGCGGTCGCGGTCTTATGCAGCAGCCTGCCGACGAGGTTGAAGAACACCATGCTGGCCGCAAGGATCGTGAAGTATGCCGCGATCTGCGCGAGCGCCGGTGAGGTGATGAGACCCGTCAGCTTCAAACCGAGTGCGTGATAGCCCCAGCTTGCCAGCAAGAGACCAACGACGATCCCGGCCAGCGCGAAGGCTTCGCGGAACAAGCCCCGCAGGAAGGCTTTGACCGTGGAGTAGGTCAGAAGCGCGGCGAGCAGCCAGTCCAGCGGCGTCATGTCTGCACCGCGCGGCACAGATCCAGGAAGAGGAACACACTCGCATCATCGCCTGCATGGAGACGTACCGCAAGCGGCGTTCGGGAGCACGAATATGCGTGGTTACGCGACCGCGCGCTGCGCCTGCATCCTGCCGCCCAGCGAGACGCTGACGATCTTCGAGACGCCCGGTTCCTGCATGGTGACGCCATACATCACGTCAGCCTGTTCCATGGTGCGCTTGGAGTGGGTGATGACGACGAACTGGGTGGTCTGCGCCATGTCGGCGATGAGCCGGGCGAAGCGGCCGACGTTGGTGTCGTCAAGCGGCGCGTCGACCTCGTCGAGGATGCAGAACGGGGCGGGCTGGAACTGAAAAATTCCAACGAGCAGCGAAAGGGCGGTGAGTGCTTTCTCGCCGCCCGACAGCAGAAGGATGTTCTGCAGCTTCTTGCCGGGAGGCGAAGCGACAATATCGATGCCCGATTCGGCGGTGTTGGCCTCGTCGGTGAGGCGCATGAAGGCCTGGCCGCCGCCAAACAGCTTGGCGAAGGTGACGCCGAAGTTTTCATTGATCAGTGCAAAAGCGTGATCGAACTTCTCGCGCGAAACTTCGTCGATCTCCTTGATGGATGCCTGCGTGTTCTCGATGGATTCGATGAGGTCCTTGCGCTGGGTTTCGAGAAATTCGTGGCGCTGGGCGGTCTCGGTGTACTCTTCGAGCGCCATCATGTTGACCGGGCCCATGGCTTCGAGGCGCTGCTTGAGCGCACGGGAAGCGTCTTCCTCAGCCACTAGGGCATCGGAGTGGATGCGGACGATGCTGGCGTCCTGGCGCAACGTTGCGGGTTCGACCGCGAGATCGTTGATGCAGGTGTGCTCCATGTGCTCGAGGTCGGAGGTGAGCCTGGCGGCGCGCGCGGATAGCTGAGCCCGCGTTTCGCGGAGGGCCTCGGTCTCGTGGCGCAGGTGACGGAGCTTTGCGTCCAGCTCGGTGACGTGGGCGCGGAGCTCGGTTGCCTGGGTGGAGAGCGCAGAGCCCTCGGCGACAGCCTGCGCGCGCGTGCCGGTGAGTGCTTCGTGCTGTACAGCGAGCTGCGCTGTTTCCTCTTCGCGGCGCTGGCGCTCGCCGGAGGCCGCGGCCAGCTGCTGGGTGAGCTGGTCAATGCGCTGCGTCTGCGCGTCGAAGAGGCGGGAGGTCTGCTGGAAGTTGGCGCTGGCGTTGCGGCGGCGCTCTTCAAGGCCTGCGAGTGCGGCGGCGGCGGCGCTGGCGGCCTGCTGCAACTCTTCTCGGTTGCCGCGCAGCACGCCGACCTGAGCGGTGAGCTCGGCGATCTGGCCTTCGATCTGCGTGCGCTGGGTTTCGAAGTGAGCCGCTTCCTGCTGCTTGCGAGAGATGAGCTCCTGTTTCTGACGGCGAGATTCGGCGTTGCGGCCGGCCGCGAGCTGCCACTCCTGGAGACGGCGTTCGATGCGCGTGGTTTCGGCTTCCATCTGGCGTAGTGCGGCGCCGGAGTTGGCGGACTCGTGCTCGGCGTCGCGACGCTCGTGACTGCTGCCGTCCAGTGTGGCGGTCAGTTCCGTGATTTCCTGCTGGAGTTCGCGGGTTGCAAGGTCAGTGCTGGCGAGCTCGGCTTCTACGCTCGTGACCTTATGCTGTACTTCCGCGAGCTCTCGCTTGAGGGCCAGGGGACCCTGCTCGCGTGGACGTCCGCCGGTGACGGTCACGTTGTGGAAGGTCTCGCCGGTGGGGGCAAGGAAGAAGGCCTGCGGGTACTGCGCAGCCAGCGAACGTGCGGTGTCTGCGTGCTCCGTGACGTAACCTTCGCGGAGCTTGGGGAGAATGGATTCGAGGGAACTGCCGAAACCATTGAGAACGCGAAGACAGTCGCGGAGGGGCGTGGCGCCCTGGGGTGTGGGTTGGGCACCCGGCGCGGGCAGGGTGTCTTGTGTGTCGCTGTGGACGAGGAAGGTGGCGCGTCCTGCGACGTCTTTTTGCAGCATCTTCATGCCTTCGTCAGCGGCGTTCCAGCTCTTGACGACGACGTAGTTCAACTCGTCGCGCAGGAACTCGTCGACAACGCTTTCGTATTGACCGTCCACTTCGATGAAGTCTGCGAGCGTGCCGACGTTGCCCAGGGTGTTTCCCTGCGGGCTGTTGGCGCGCTGCGCGTTGACGCGAAAGATATTGCGAACGGTATCGGTGGAGTAGCTGTGCTCGCGGATAAGGGCCTCGAGCGAGCCCCGGCGGCCGAGCAGCGTGGCAAGCTGGCCGCGCAGATCGTCTCCGCGACGTTTGGACTCGGTCTCTTCCGTGCGACGCGCATCCATGCGCTGGCGAAGCTCGGCAATCTCCCCTTCCAGGCGCTTGAGACGCGCCGTTACGTCTTCGAAGGACATCTTGATCTGGCCGCGCTGCAGGCCCAAGGTGTCAAGCTCGACGCGCGCGGTGTCGGACTCCGAGACGAGGCGTTCGCTTTCTCGTTCAAGCCCGGAGAGCGCGGCGCCTGCCTGCGCTTCTTCGTTGCCGGCTTGTGCGGCGCGCTGCATCAGCTGCATGGCATTGCGGCGACGCTCTTCTGTCTGTTGCTCGGCGGCGGCAAGCGCGCGGACGGCGTCCTGAGCCTGCTGCGCCTGCTGCTGGGCGTTGGCGCGCGAGCCTTCGGCTTCGGCTGTGGCGTTCTCAAGAAAGCTGCGGTGTTGCTCACGCTCTCCGGCGAGCGTTTCCAGCTGCATGCGGGCGTGGCCGAGTTCTTCTTCGCCTGTGGTGAGGCGCTGCGTGAGGTCGGTGATGCGGTCGGCGTTTGAGGTTGTCCGGGCGGCAATGCGTTCCAACTCGACCGCGCTCTGGTTGGCGCGCGCGCCGGCTTCGCGGATTTGCTGGTCGAACTGGTAGCCGCTGGCGACGCCGGCGGAATGCTCGGTGTCCATTTCTTCGAGAGAAGCGGCTTGTTGGTCGATTTGCGCGGCAAGGCGGGCGATCTCGGCCGAGATCGCCGTCTGCTCGCTATCCATTTGCGCGAGTCGGCTGGTGAGCACGACGCGCAGTTTGCCGCGGAGTTCATCCCGCAGAGCGCTGTAGCGCTCGGCCTTGGCGGCCTGGCGCTTCAGCGTGATCATCTGCCGGGTAACCTCGTCGAAGATGTCGTTGACGCGCGACAGGTTCTGTTTGGCGGACTCGAGACGGAGTTCGGCGAGACGCTTCTTGGTCTTGAAACGCGTGATGCCGGCGGCCTCTTCGATGATCGACCGACGGTCAAGGGGTTTTGAGGACAGCAATTGGCCGATGCGTTCCTGGCCAATGATGGCGTAGCTTTCGCCGCCGAGGCCGGTGCCCATGAAGATGTCCTGGATGTCGCGGAGGCGGCAGATTTTTCCGTTCAGCAGGTACTCGGAGTCGCCGGTGCGGAAGAGGCGACGTGTAATGGTGATTTCGCCGGCGCGAACGGGGGCGCGGCCGAATTTGCGGCGGCGGATTTTCAGCACTACGCTGTTGCTGGCCGCCTGGTGCGCGGCTGCTGCGTCCAGTTCGGGATCATCGTGATTAGGGTGGCCGCCACGCTCCTGTTCGTCTTCGTCGATGGCCTCGGCCGCTGCAGCGATCTCTTCCGGAGTGGAGTGCTCGTGCAGAACTCTGCGCTTTTTACCTTGGGTGGCTTCGTAGGTGGTGCCGGGCTGGGCTTCGGCGACGGCTTCTTCGGTTTCCTCGGCGGCTTCGCGGCGGGTTTCGTTTTCGTCCCAATCGCCCGAGATTTCCTTGACGTTTTTGTTGTCGACGACGAGTTCCGGGCCTTGCGCGGCATAGTCGTAGACTTCGGGGTCAACGAGGGTCAGTGAAACCTCGGCCATGCCTGTGGCTTTGCGGTCGCGGGTGCCGGCGAAGATGACGTCTTCCATCTTGATGCCGCGCAGACTTTTGGCGGACTGCTCTCCGAGGACCCAGGTTATCGCGTCTGAAATGTTGGACTTACCGCAGCCGTTCGGACCCACGATGGCGGCGATGCCATGGCCGGCCAACTGCACCTCGGTGCGGTCGCAGAACGATTTGAAGCCTAGAATCTGGACTTTGCGGAGCTTGAGCAACGGTTCACCTCTGTCTGCTTGAATCGTAGCGGCGCGCATGGCCGGAATCAACTGTGTGCCGCTAGATGTTGTGGATAAGGCGTCCCGGTCGGCAAGATATTGCGGGAGGCGTGCCAGATGCCCTGTTCCGGTGCATTCCTGGGAGGTGGCTTTTAAGTGGGGTTTGGGGTGGATAAGGTGCGTTATCGCGGCCCTGAGACAGCATTTAGCGACTCAACTTGCCATGAGAGCAACAGGCTTTCTATAATCCGCATCATCACAGTAACGTTTCCCGCGTACCATATGGGGACGGCCGCCCGCGCATGTTTGCGGCATTTCAACCACTTGAGTCTCCCTGAGGAGTGTTTTCTATGAAGAAGGTCGTACTTGCTTCTCTGCTGACTGTAGCCGCTGCCGGGCCTTTGGCATACATCGGCTTTGCACAGGCAGCAGCCCCTGCCCAGGCTGCGGGTGGACAGGTCCAGATGTCGGCTGAGGAATATGCCGCTTACAACAACGCGAATACGCAGGGAACACCGGCAGCGAAGGCCGCGGCGTTCGAAGCGTATTTGAAGGCGTATCCGCAGACGGCTGTAAAGGCTGACGTTTTGCAGCAGTTGCTGTTCGCGTACAGCCAGAGCCAGGACTCGGCCAAGGCACTGGACGCGGCGGATCGTCTGCTTCAGGTGGACCCGAACAACTTCCGCGCCTATGTGTTTGAAGTGCAGCTTCGCCGCACGGCGGCCGAAGCGCTGACCGACGCGACCGCGAAGCAGACGGGCCTTGATGCCGCTGCGGATTTTGCGACCAAGGGCCTTGCCGCCGGGAAGCCGAAGGACATGAGCGACGCCGACTTCACGACGCTGAAGACGGCCGGGTATCCGATTTTTTATAGTGCCGTTGGAACGGCCGCCCTGAACAAGAAAGACTCTGCCACCGCGATCAGTTCGTTCAAGTCCGAGCTCACTGGCGTGCCGGTGGCCCAGACGACACAGCCCGGTCTGCAGTTGCAGGACACGTTCTATCTGGCGCAGGCGTATTACACTTCCACTCCGCCGGACTTCCTGAACTGCGCCTACTATGCGGGACGCGCCATGAGCTACGCTCCGGAGCCGTACAAGACGACGTTCAAGCAGCTGGCGACATATTGCTATCGCAAGTTCCACGGCAAGGACGACGGGTTCGACGCGATGGTTGCTATCGCGAAGGACAACCTGATGCCTCCGACAACGCTGGCCGTTACCCCTGCGCCGAAGCCTGAGGACATCGTTTCGAACCTGATTGCGACGACGCCTGACCTGGCGGCGCTGGCTATCTCGGACAAGGAATACGTTCTTCAGAATGGCAAGAAGGAAGATGGGGACAAGGTGTTCGACACGGTCAAGGGCAAGTCGGTTGAACTGCCTGACGTCACCGTGATTGAAGCGACCGCGGATACGGTCAAGGTGGCGGTGTCGGAAGACGCCGTTCAGGCCAAGACGGCGGACTTTGCGTTCACCATGAAAGAGCCGTTGAAGACGGTTCCGACCGTGGGCGACAAGGTGACGCTCTCGGGCAGCTACGCTTCCTATACGCAGACCCCCCTGCTCATCACCATGAGCGATGGTGTGCTGGCGGAGAAGAAAAAGCCCGCTGCGGCGAAGAGGCCTGCTGCACGTCCGGCGGCGCGCGCTACTCACGGAGCACGCAAGCGGTAACAGTTGTAACCGACCAAGAGCGGCCTCCTGCGGGAGGCCGTTGCTGGTTTGGGATTGTCTGCGCAAGTGAGGATTTTGTCGACCGCGTACGTGCGGGTGGGATTGCGGGGGAGGCCGTAGGGCGGTGGGCAGGACCTATGCGTCGGGCCTTCAGCCCTCGGATTGGATTGGGTCGGAACCTGGGCCTTCGGCCCAGGCTGTTATGTTGCGGGCCTTCAGCCCTTGGATTGGGTTGGGTCGGAAGCCTGGGCCTTCGGCCCAGGCTGTTATGTTGCGGGCCTTCAGCCCTTGGATTGGGTTGGATTGGAATTTGGGCCTTCGGCCCAGGCTGTTATGTTGCGGGCCTTCGGCCCTTGAAGCAAAACGGAAGCCATTCAAGACCGTTGACGGGGGTCCTTACATCTGTCGACGCTGCAAGGGCGTACTGTAACGAGTGGGTGCGGTTCGCGTCTTATCGTCAGGCCGTGTAGACAGCGGCGATGTGCTCGAAGGAAAGGGAAGCGTCATGTTGATTCGAAAGTCGTCAGATATCTCGTCGTCGGAGATCACTCCCAAGGCTACCTATGAAGCGTTTCAAAGCGATCGCCGGAAGTTTCTGGCGGGTGTAGGTTCGATGGGCGCGGCGGCGATAGCTGCCGGCCTGTTTCCTGAGAGCGCCTACGCGGCGACGAAGCTGACGACGGTGCCGAGTCCGTACAAAGTGAACGAGACTGTGACGCCACAGGCGAAGGCGCAGAGCTACAACAATTTTTATGAGTTCGGCACCGACAAGTCGGAGCCTGCGAAGAACGCGGGCACGTTGCGGACGCGACCGTGGACGGTGTCGGTGGAGGGGCTGGTCAAGAAGCCGCAGACCCTCGACATCGATACGATCCTGCGCTACAAGCCGATAGAGGACCGCACCTACCGTTTCCGGTGTGTGGAAGCGTGGTCGATGGTCATTCCCTGGAATGGATATCCGCTGGCGGAGTTTATCAAGGCGATGGATCCGCTGCCGAGCGCGAAGTTTGTGCAGTTTATCTCGCTGGCCGACCGCAAGCAGATGCCGGACCTGGGATCGAGCGGGATCAATCCGCCCTACTCGGAAGGGCTGCGCATGGATGAAGCAATGAACCCGTTGACGCTGCTGACGTTCGGCTCCTACGGGGAGACGCTGGCCAACCAGCAAGGCGCGCCGATTCGGGTGATTGTGCCCTGGAAGTATGGATTCAAGTCGGCGAAGTCGATTGTGAAAATCCGGTTTGTCGACAAGATGCCGAACACGACCTGGAACGATTTGAATTCGAGCGAGTACGGCTTCTATTCGAACGTGAACCCGAGCGTCGATCACCCGCGTTGGACACAGGCCAAAGAGCGGCGTCTCGATGGAACGGGCGGCATATTTCCAAAGACCATTCCGACCCTGCCGTTCAATGGATACGCGAATGAAGTGGCGGGCATGTATGCGGGAATGGATTTGCGGAAGAATTACTAAAACAGCGAGTCATGAATAACGGACGAGGGTGTTCGTTCTTCGGCGGGACTGCCGTAAGCTAGAAGAAGTTATGCCAGCGCGGTTCGTTCCTTACTTGAAGATCGTCGTTCACCTGCTTTGCCTGGTGCCGTTTGTTGGGCTGCTGGTGATGTATCGCAATGGGGCGCTCGCGAATGAGGCCGACCCGGTCAACTTTCTGACGCATGCGACGGGAAACTGGGCGCTGTGGATTTTGCTGGCCGACCTGGCGATTACGCCGCTGCGCAGGCTGAATCCGGCGCTGGCGTGGCTGATACGGTTTCGGCGGATGGTGGGGCTGTATGCGTTTTTCTATGCGACGCTGCACCTGTTGATTTATGTATTTTTGTTTTCGGGATATGACGTACCGGCGGCGATGGCGGGGTTGCATGCGGGGCACCTGGGGGAACCGTTCCGGCAACTGAAGCTGGTTTGGCCGACGATGCTGGACGACGTGCTGAAACGGCGTTTTATCCAGGTGGGCCTGTTGGCGTGGGTGATCCTGCTGGCGTTGGCGGTAACCAGTCCCCAGCGTGTGCTGCGAGCCATGGGGGGAAAGAACTGGCAGCGGCTGCACCGGCTCATCTATGTGGCTGGAGCGGCGGCTTGCGTTCATTACTGGTGGCTGGTGAAGACGGGGGTGAAGGCTCCGCTGCCGGATACGGTGGTTCTGGTGGTGCTGCTGTTGGCGCGGGTGGTGTACTCGCTTTGGAAGCGGCGGGGGAAAGTTGTCCGCGCGCCCGTTGCGGTTTGAGCAAGAGGGTGGCTCTGTGCGAGGGCCGGGACAGCAAGGGCGACAGCGAACGCAGATTCCCTGCGGGAATGACCAATAAGGGAGCAACAGAAGAGTGGCGGTGAGAAAAGCGAAGGCGACAAAGACCGAGAAATCGCCAGCGGATATCTTACCCAGCGCATAGCTTACCCAGCGGATCTCCTACCCAGCGGATCTTCTATTCTGATACGCCTTCAAACATGTCGGTCGATTGTGGCGCGGGTTGCGGGGTGATGGCGGCCATCAGGGCGTAGAACTCGTTCTGGCCATGTTTCAGAAACAGATCGCGAACCTGCTCTTCGAGCGGGGCTTGCGAGGTGTGTTTGCGGAAGGCTGCCATCTTCTTTTCGAAGACGGGGCGGATGTCGAGGATGAGCGTCCAGGGCGCGGGCAGGGGCTTGTGGCGTTCGGGCAGGAAGAAGTTTGTCGTTTGATGGAAGAGGCGCTGAGGCTGATAAAGCGGCCCGCGATCGAGATAGCGTTTCGGGTTGCCGGCCCAATGGAAGGCGGCCGTGGTGAAGGCCGAGACCATCATGTGATCGGCGTGGGTGTTGGCGCCGCCGTCGGTGCCGAAGGTGAGGACGACATGGGGGCGGAAGGTGCGGATGCGCGCGACGATTTCGCCGGCGGCTTTAGGAAAGTCGGCGAACTCGAGCTGGCCGTCGTGGTAATCGAGGAGCTCGTTCTGGGTGACGCCGAGCACGGCGCAGGAGGCGGCAAACTCGTCGCGGCGCATGCGGCCGAGATCGGCGGCGTTCGACGCAGAGCCACGGTGGGTGGCGGCCTGGCCATCGGTGAAGCAGAGGACGGAGGTTTCGACGTGCCTCTCGGCTGCGAGCGCGAGGGCGCCACCGAAGGCGAAGCATTCGTCGTCAGGGTGCGCGGTGACGCACATGAGTCTCAGGCCCATGCTGGTTCTCCGATGGAGGGATCCTCGTTCAGGAGGTCGTCGAGGAAGAGTTCGCCGCTGTGCACGACTTCGTCGAGCGCGGCGTCCTTGTCCGCGGCATAGACGGGCGCGAAGCTGCGCCGGTGCAGGGCACAGGGGCCGTGCTCGGCGAGAGCGCGGCGGTGCTCGGGCGTAGCGTAGCCTTTGTGAGAGGCGAGCCCGTATTGCGGGTACTGATCGTGCAGCTCGCGCATCATGGCGTCGCGGTAGACCTTGGCGATGACCGAAGCGGCGGCGATGGAGAGGCAAAGGGCGTCGCCGTAGAAGAGACGGGTTTGCGGGCAGGCGTGGTCGAGGCGCATGGCGTCGATGATGAGGTGGTCTGGCGCGACGGCCAGGCCGTGGACCGCCTGCAGCATGGCAAGACGCGTGGCCTGGTAGATGTTGACGCGGTCGATGGTTTCGGCGTCGACCTCGGCTACGCTGATGGCGATAGCCTTGCGGCGGATGCGGCGGTCGAGAGTCTCGCGATCTTCGCGCGTCATCTGCTTGGAGTCTTTGAGACCGGCGCGAGCGAGCGCGGCGACGTTCACCGGCAGGATGACCGCGGCGGCGACGACCGGGCCGAAGAGCGCGCCCCGGCCAACCTCATCGACACCGGCGATGGAGCGGAAGCCGTGGTAGCGCAGGGCCTGCTCCGGGGCGTCGGTGCACAGGAGTTGCTTGAGCATGCGCTGCTTGGCAGTGGCTTTGGTGACGCCTTTTTTTGGAATTCGTGCCGTGGAACTCATCGTGTTTCAGTGTATGCCCGGCTGCTGTGAAAGCGGAGCGGGCAGAAGAAAGCGGCGACCCTGAAGGATCGCCGCGGATATTTGATTTGTGGAAATTGCTATGCGGCGCGTTCGACCTCGCGCAGACGGGCAGCCTTGCCACGCAGACCGCGGAGGTAAAAGAGCTTGGAGCGGCGAACCTGGTAGGAGCGAATCTTCTCGACCTTGTCGACGACCTTGGAGTTGTAAGGGAAGATGCGCTCGACGCCCTGGCCGAAGCTCATCTTTCGGACGGTGAAGCTGCCCTGCGGGCCCTTCTTGCAGGCAATGACCATGCCCTCGAAAGCCTGAAGGCGCTCTTTCTCGCCTTCCTTGATCTTTACCTGCACGCGGACAGTGTCGCCAGGGGCGAAGGCCGGGAGGTCGGTGCGCTGGAGCTTGTCAGCCAGCTTCTGCATTATCGGATGGATAGACATGATGTGATTCCTTGCTTGAAGTCGCAGGATTTAGTTTACATGAAAACGCCGGATTTGCAGAGGGTTTTGCACGGGTGGCTTGGCGCGCGCCGAGCGAGCTACTCAGGCGCTGGTATGGCGATCGAGGCCAGGAACTCGCGATCGGCGTCGGTTAGAGTAGCTTCGGCGAGCAGATCGGGGCGGTTGTCGTAGGTCTTCTTCAACGCCGCCTGACGGCGCCATTTGCGGATGACGCTATGGTCTCCATTGCCCAGGGCGCCGGGGATGAGTGAGCCGCGGAAGTCCGCGGGCCGCGTGTAATGCGGGTAATCGAGCAGGCCGGACGAAGAGCTTGTTGTGGGTGGCGGTGGCTTGTGAGGCTGGGGAGAAGAAGCCGGCGGCTCGGGTGGCGCGGGCTGGAGGTCGCCTTCGCCAAAGCTTTCGTAGAGCGAGGAATCCGCGTGTCCCAGCGCTCCCGGGAGGAGGCGGACGACGGCGTCGATGACGATGGCCGCGCCAAGTTCGCCACCGGAGAGGACGTAGTCGCCTACGGAGAGTTCGTCATCGCAGAGTAGATCGGCGACTCGCTCGTCCACGCCCTCGTAGCGTCCGCAGATGAGGACGATGCGGTCCAGCGAGGCGAGGCGGCGCGCGGTGGCCTGGGTGAAGCGTTTGCCCTGCGCGGATAGAAGGATGACGGATTCGCGTGTGTTGTCGCGGTCTGGTCTGGCGGAAACGCCGAGCGAATCGACGCAGTCGAAGATGGGCTCGGCCTTGAGAACCATGCCTTCGCCTCCGCCGAAGGGGCGATCGTCTACGGTGCGATGGCGGTCATGGGTAAATGCGCGCAGATCGTGCGTGTGGGCCTCGGCCAGACCATTGCGGAGCGCCCTCTCGAGGATGCCGTGGCCGAAGATGCCCTGGCGCGGCGGTCCACCGAAGAAGTCCGGGAAGATTGTCACGATGTCGAAGCGCATGGTCATCCTTCGGCTTGGGGGTCGTGATCCGGACTGGTTGTGCCTGCCTCGACGAGCCCGTCCGGAAGATGCATGACGATGCGCCGGCTTTCCGTGTCGACGGAGATAAGGTGAGCGCGTACGAAGGGGACCAGGAACGGCTCCGCATCGGCGGTAGCGCGGACCGAGAGCAGAGGGGCGGCGTCGGCCAGCCGGGTGCGGCCATCCGGACTGGTGGCGAACTCGACATCCACCACCTCTCCTATCGGAGTTTCGCGCTCGGTGGTTTCGCGCTCGGTGGCTTCGCGCTCGGTGGCTTCGCGCTCGGCGGCTTCGCGACGGTACAGGGTGGAGCCGATCAGGTCGCTGACGTAGAAAGTGTCTTCATCGAGGGGCGGGCGATCCAACGCCGGCAGCATGAGCGTCATTCCGGCAAAGCGTTCGGCGTCGTTGATGCTGTTGGACTCAGCCAGCTTGATGACGATGCGTCCGGCGTTTTTGCCAGTCGGCATCCAGTGGGATTCGATGGCGATGCGCGCAGCGCCGGGCAGCGGTGCGGGAGAGCCAGCGGCCACAAGAAAGAGGCCCGCTGGATGGTCGAGCTGATTCGGGTGATCGGTCAGCAAGTCGGCCAAGAGTTCGCCGCGCCGGCCCTGAGGCCGCAACAGACGAGCGAGAGAGATGAACTCTGGCGTCGATGGGGAACGAGATGACACGAGTCGATTGTAGATGGGAACGTCGCGAGCCCCAGGCCGACTCCCATGATTAAAGGCGAGCTAGTGGCCGCTCGCGCCGTCATGTCCGACTTCGACGATGTCGAGTCCGAACCGGTGCTGAAACTTCATGCTTGCGGCGCCAAGGATGGTGCGCAATGACCGGGCCGTTCGGCCCTGCTTGCCGATGACTTTACCGATATCGGCCGGGGCAACCCTGAGCCGCAGAAGCGTTGAATCGCCGTCCGGGATTGCCTCAACGAGGACCGCTTCTGGCGCGTCGACGAGGGCTTTGGCAATCTCGGTCATCAAGGATTTCATATCTGGGGTTGAACTCTCCGGCCCACCCTTTGTTGCGAGTAAATCCGCCATCTGCTTACCTCGAAGGAAGTTGCAACGTAGTCTTTTCCCATCTGATGCCCGCCCCCTGCTATGCGAGGTCTAGCCATTTTAGACAGGAAAGCTCGAAGCCATGCCCGTTACTAACTAGTACACAATCGAACCGATTATTCAACGCAACAGCGTTGAATACACGGGTAGTGTACGTGACGAGGCTTGATATGCAACGACTCTTTGGGAACCACAAAATGGTTACTTAGTATTAACCAAGTAGTACCGGAATAAGGCCTTGGTGGGTCGTAAACTATGCGCTTGCAACGACTTCAGCCGGAGTTTCTGTCGCTTTGGCGGCGAGCTTGGCTACGCGGTCGGAAAACTGTGCTCCCCGGGCGATCCAATAGTCGATGCGATCACGCTTGAGGTCGACGGTTGCGGGGTTGGTACGGGGGTTGTACGTGCCTACAACTTCGACGGAGCGACCGTTGCGGGCGCGGTCCTTTTCGATAACAACGACGCGGTAATGGGGCTGCTTACGCGCTCCAACGCGCGACAAACGGATCATCAACACTGGGGTATTTCCTCTCAAAACCTGGATATGTTCAGGATGACTCTTGAACTCTGGTGATGGGGCCGGTGGACTTTGGGGAAATGGAGTCAACACCTGCGGCCAGACTTGTCGAACCGAACACCTAAGTATCGCGGATTTCGAGTGATTCTGCAACGTCGGATGTTCGTTTTTGTGGCTGCGAAACATCATTTAGCGGGGAAAAGGAACCGCAGGACCTGATCGAAGCGGGACGCCCAGGCCTCTTCGTCATGGACCGCGCCGGGGAAGCGGACGTACTTGAGGTTTACCTCGTCCTTCCAGCCGCGCATCTCCAGGCGCCGGTGGAGGAGGTCGGCGTCGCGGAGGTGGCGGAGGCCTTCGGCTGTGCCCATGTCCAGCCAGATTTTCGGGAGCGGGTTGGGATGCGCTTCGTTGACCAGTGCCAACAGACTTCGGTTGTCCCACCAGACGCTGGGCGAGAGCACGGCAAGTTTGCCGAAGATCTGGGGCAGGTCCAGGCCGATCGCCAAGGTGATGAGGCCGCCGAGCGAAGAGCCGCCGAGCGCCGTGTTGTCGCGGTCGGCGAGGGTGCGAAAGCGGCGGTCGATGAGGGGTTTGAGGTCTTCTGTGAGCAGGCGGCTATAGCGTCCGCCTTCGCCGCCGCCAAGGCGGAGGTCGCGCGTGGGGGTGTACTCCGCCATGCGGCGAACGCCGGTGTTGGCGATGCCGATGAGGATAACGGGTTCGATGAGAGCTTCGCGGGCGAGGGCGTCGGCGGTCTGATGCGCGCGCCAGGTGCTATTGACCACGTAGGAGGTGCGTCCGTCGAAGAGGTTCTGGCCGTCGTGCAGGTAGAAGACGGGGAAACGGCGTCGGGGCTGACTGCGGTAGGCCTCGGGGAGGTAGATGGAAACGTTGCGGTCGTCGGAGAGGAAACGGGAGTGGAAGTTGCGCAGCACACGATAGCGCGGGTTGTCGTCGAGCTCGTGGCGCGGTGCATCGCCGTCGTTTTCCGCGGGGCTGGACATCATGTCAGACTCGTCGTCTGCAAACGCTGGTGGAGTGTCCTGGTCGTGCAGGAGTTCTGTTGTGGTGCTCTCTTCCAGGGCGGTGCTGTCCTTTCGCGGGGCTGGCCGCGGCGTTCGCGTGGTGGGGTAGTTTTGCTGTCAACCGATTATACGAATGGCTGCGCTCTGGGGCCGCGGAGCAGATGTTCGCGAGAAAGGCCTGCTGCGGGCTGGTTAGCTGGCGGGCCGATTAGCTGGCGGGCTTGGCCGGCTTTGGGACAGTGCCGGTCCAGGTCCACGCTGCGACCTTCCAGTCGCTCCCTTCCTTACGGAGCACGATGGCGTGACGGGCGGTTTCGCGCATCGCGACACCCTTCTGTTTATAGGTGTAAACGGCAGGGAAGATGAGATAGGCCTGGGTGGCGGTGAGGTTCTGGACGATGGGGGCTGCGAGGACGACCGTGGGGTCGGTGATGCCACGAGCTTTCGCGTCGGCACCGAAGTCAGCAGCCCAGTCGGAGAAGGCTTTGGCACCGGTCCAGGTGTAGGGCGCGAACTCATCGATGATGCTGGTGCCGGAGGGGGAGTTGAGCGCGCCCGCTTTGGCCATGTCACCGGCGTTGAAGGCCGCCAACCATTGGCGGGCGACGGTTTCGGGCTTGGCCTGTGCGCGGGCGGTGGCTGTGCCGGCGATGGCAGGGACGCAGAAAGCAAGGGTAAGAGAGAGTATGTGGCCGTAACGCATGGGCGGCTCCTTTGAATCAGGGTTGACGTGCGGGGCCCCGGGCCGAAGTTTTTTCGACGAGCTCTGCTTTGGCCTGAACAGATAGGAACAAGGTACGCTTGAGGGTAGCAGAGGATGGGCAATGAAGAGGGAATACCACAGGTGGTACTCGGAGCGGCTGAACCGGGACATGGAGTTGCTGGTGTTTGGTCACGACGGTTTGCCCGCGGTCGTGTTTCCGACTTCGCAGGGGCGGTTCTACGAGTTTGAAGACCAGGGCATGGTGGACGCCTTGCGCGACAAGCTCGAAGGCGGACGGCTCCAGCTGTTCTGCGTGGATTCCGTGGATGCGGAGAGCTGGTACAACCGCAATGTTGGTGCACGGTGGCGAATTGCGCGGCACGTGCAGTATGAAAGCTACGTTGTGCACGAGGTGCTTCCGCTGGTGCGCCGGATGAATGGACGCCCGCAACTAACTTCGCTGGGGTGCAGCTTCGGCGGCTACCATGCAATTAATATCGCGCTGCGGTATCCAGATGCCTTTACAGGGTGCCTGTCGATGAGCGGGGCGTTCGATTTGCCTTCGCTGGGATTTCTGCACGGTTATCACGATGTGGACGTGTATATGAGTCAGCCGACACAGTACCTGCCGAATATGCACGACTCGTGGTATCTCGATCGTTATCGATGCAATACGTATGTGCTGGCGACCGGCGTGCATGATCAATGCTGGAACGATAATGAGATTCTTGCGCGCATCATGCGCGGCAAGGGCATACCCGTGCGTTTGGATGTGTGGGGCGACGATGCCCGGCACGACTGGCCGTGGTGGAAGCGCATGGTGCAGCAATACCTGTAGTGAGTAGGAAGCAGGGCCGGAACGAAGGAGTTTGGAATGAAGAAGATTGGCGTTTTGTTTGGGATGGAAAACACGTTTCCGGGGGCGTTGGTCGAGAAGATCAACTCGATGGAACTGGATGGCATCACGGCGGAGTTTGTAGAGGTTGGCGGCGTGCAGATGGCGAAGCCTTCGCCTTATGCAGTGATTGTGGACCGCATATCGCATGATGTTCCGTTCTATCGTTCGTATTTAAAAAATGCGGTGCTGACGGGGACGCAGGTTATCAATAATCCCTTCTGGTGGTCGGCGGACGATAAGTTCTTCAATTATGCGCTCGCCGAGAAATTAGGCGTGGCGGTGCCTCGGACCGTGCTGCTGCCGCATAAGTACTATCCGCCTATGACGGATGCAAAGTCCTTTCGAAATCTGGAGTTTCCGCTTAATTGGGAAGCGATTTTCGAGTATGTTCGATTTCCCGCGTTTTTGAAGCCACATGACGGAGGCGGGTGGCGCGATGTGTTCCATGTGCATAGCCCGGAAGAATTGTTTCGTGCTTATGATGAGACCCGTGACCTGTGCATGACGCTGCAGGCGGCGGTGAACTTCAAGGAATATTTCCGTTGTTACGTTGTAGGACAGAGAGACGTACGGATTATGGCGTATGATCCGCGCCGGCCCCACGAGCATCGCTATGTGCTGGCGCCGCAGGTATATCCGGATGGGTTACTGGAGCGGGTGGAGAACGATGCGCTTACTTTGTGTCGAGCGCTGGGGTATGACCTGAACACGGTCGAGTTTGCGGTGGAAGATGGGGTGCCGTATGCGATTGACTTCATGAACCCGGCACCTGACGCGGATCGGAACTCGGTGGGGGAGGACAATTTTCAGTGGATCGTCGAGAAGGTGGCGAATCTGGCCGTCGAGAAGGCAAAGAATCCGCTGGCGTCGAAGGAGTTTCGCTGGTCGAGCTTTCTGGGGGGAGAGAGCGCGGGCAAGCCGAACGTAGCAAAGAAGGTGGCTGCCAAGAAAAGTCCGGCAAAGAAGGTTGCGGCAAAGAAGGCGGCCGTAAAGAAGTAAGTAGAACGAATTGCGTGTGCGAAATGTTTTGGAGGCATGATGCGGCCCAGCTTCACACTTGGTATTGAAGAGGAATATCAGACGATCGACCCGGAGACACGCGATCTCCGATCGCATATTGCGACGGAGATGCTGGCGCAGGGGAAGCTGCGGCTCGAAGAGCGAGTGAAGGCCGAGATGCACCAATCGGTGATCGAGGTAGGGACGCGGATCTGCCGGAATATCGAAGAAGCGCGGGAAGATATCTACGACCTGCGGCGGAACATGATTCACCTTGCCGAAGAGAATGGGTTGGTGCTGGTTGCTGGTGCTACCCACCCGTTTGCGGACTGGCGCGACCAGGAGATTTATCCTGATCCCCGGTATGACAAGGTGGTCGAGGATTTGCAGCTGGTGGCGCGATCAAATTTAATTTTCGGTCTGCACGTTCACGTCGGCATTGAAGACAAGGAAGATGCGATTCGGATCATGAATTCGCTGCGTTATTTTCTGCCTCATATTCTGGCGCTTTCGACAAACTCGCCTTTCTGGCTGGGAATGGAGACGGGTTACAAGAGCTACCGTGCAAAAGTATTCGAGAATTTTCCACGGACGAATTTGCCGGATACGTTTGGGAGTTACTCGGAGTTTGAGAATTATGTGAATTTGCTGATCAAGACGAACAGTATCGATAATGCGAAGAAGATATGGTGGGATGTGCGCCCTCATCCTTACTTCGATACGGTGGAGGTACGTGTTTGCGATATTCCGCTGCGGGCGGAGGAGACTGTGGCGATAGCCGCTCTGATTCAGGCGACGGCATGCAAGTTATGGAAGCTGCATGAGGGCAACCTGGATTTCCGGCAGTATTCCCGTGCTCTGCTGATGGAGAACAAGTTTCGCGCGGTGCGGTACGGGCTGGATGGGAAGCTGATCGATTTCGGAAAACAGACCGAGGTGGATGAGCGCGATTTGATTGCCGAGTATCTGAATTTTGTGGAGGATGTTGTACCGGAGTTGGAGAGCCGCGAAGCGATCGACTACATCAAAACGATGATGGAGCAGGGGTCCGGTGCGGACCGGCAGCTGCGGGTATTCCGCGAGACGGGCGACTTGAAGAAAGTAGTGGATTACATGGCGGCCGAGACGCGCGTGGGACTTGGATTGTAGGAAGGGGTTGTGATGACGGAAGCAGGGGCGGCGATGAGTACGGACCTTCGCGGTGTGAAGTTCCCAGAAGAATTTCGCGAAGGCGCTCGGAATGCGGTGACTACGTGTCTGCGGATTGCGAAGACGGAAAAAGTGACTGTCATTACAGATGAGAGCTGTCTCACGATTGCAGCTTCTCTGGCGGCGGAGTTGGACGGGATTGGGTGCGTGTGGAACGCGTTCATCCTGGAGCAGGTGGCGCCGCGACCGCTGAATGGTATGCCCCGTGAGGTCCTGGAGGATATGGAGACTTCGCAGGTGAGTATCTTTGCGGTGCAGGTGCAGCCGAATGAGTTGCGGTCGCGCATGGATATGACGGATGTTGTAAATCGGCGGCATATGCGCCATGCGCACATGGTGAATATCACGCCGGAGGTGATGGTGCAGGGCATGCGCGCGGACTTCAACGCGGTGGACCGCTTGAGCCAGGTGGTGCTCGACAAGGTGCGAACCGCGAGCTATGTGCGGGCCACGAATGCGGCTGGAACGGATATTCGCGCGGAATTGAATCCGGCTTATAAGTGGTTCAAGACTTCGGGTATTATCAGCCCGGAGAAATGGGGGAACCTGCCGGGCGGTGAGTGCTTTACGGCTCCGGGCGAGGTGAATGGCGTGTTTGTAGTGGATGGCGTGGTGGGCGACTTTTTATGTGCGCGCTATGGGATATTGCGGGCAACTCCGCTGACGATCGAGATTGCTCGCAATCGGATTGTTTCGGTGGCGTGTGATAACAAGGATCTCGAACGCGAGTTCTGGAGTTACACACACACGGATGAGAATTCCGATCGGGTTGGAGAGTTTGCAATCGGGACCAATATCGGGGTCACGCAGGTTATTGGCAATATTCTCCAGGATGAGAAGTTTCCGGGGATACATATAGCGTTTGGCGATCCTTACGGGGCGCATACGGGAGCGCAGTGGAAGTCGACTACGCACATTGATGTGGTGGGACTGTCGTTCGATATCTGGGTGGGCGGAGCGGAAGGCGAAGAACAGATTATGCGGGAAGGCAAGTTTCTGATTCAGGCTTAGGCCGGCTGCGATCAGGTTCCATAGGCTCGCTCAGGGGTGAGAGCCGCGTCGGTTTGGTGAAGTATCTGGCGCTACGGAAGGCGTGCCCTGCCGTTCGTGCTGGTGGTTTCAAGGGATTATCAAGGGAATAAGAGACTGGGGACTGGTTGAAATGCTTGAGCCGTATCGCAGTGATTTCAATGCGCGATTTACGCAAGAGAAATACGCGAAGTTGCTGCGGCGTTTAAACGAGCAGACGCAAACGAACATCGAGTTTCGGATTGCGGAGACGCCGTGTTTCTTCCCGCGCGAGTTGATGGAAGAGATGGTGCGGGCGGGAGTGGAACTGACGGAGCAGCTACTGAACAATGCGGCCTATCTGCGGGACTCGGATGCGGCGATTCCTGTGGAGTTTCGCGTGCCGAACGAAGATGCGCACCCGCACTTTATGACGGTGGACTTTGGCCTGGTGCGCGATGAAGCTGGCGCGCTGAAGCCGAAGCTGGTGGAAATGCAGGCGTTTCCGTCCATTTTTGGATATCAGCCGATGCTTGCGAAGGAGTACATCGATGTGTTTGGCCTGAACCGGAGCCTGGAGTTCCTGTTTGGAGGCATGAGCGAAGCAAAGTATTGGGCGCTGCTTCGCGATGTGGTTGTGGCCGATCATGAAACGGAGAACGTGGTGTTGGCCGAGGTGGACCCGGATGGTCAGAAGACGCTGCCTGACTTTCGCATGCATGAAAGGGAACTGGGCATCCGGACGGTGAACGTGCGGGAGCTGGTGAAGGAAGGTAACAAGCTGTTTTATCGGCGTGAGGGGAAATTAGTACCGATCGAACGTATCTATAACCGGGTGATCGTGGACGAGTTAGAGCGCAAGGGCGTGAGGCTGCCGTTCGACTATCGCGACGAGCTTCAGGTGGGGTGGGCGGGGCATCCGAACTGGTATTTTCGGATCAGCAAATTTTCGATTCCGCACCTTGAACACGCGACGGTGCCGGCGGCGATTTTTCTGGATGACTGGTATGAAGGCCGTGGACGCGAGCGGTTGCCGGTGAATCGCGCAGATTGGGTTTTCAAACCGTTGTACAGCTTTGCGGGGAAGGGAATTCAGTTTGCGCCGACCGATGCCGACCTGGCGGCGGTGCCGGCGAAACAGCGGCATGATTATCTGTTGCAGGAGCGGGTACGGTTTGAGCCGGTGATTGCGACGCCGGAGGGGCTGACGCAGGCGGAAGTGCGGATTCTGTACGTTTGGCCGGAAGGCGGGGCGATGACTCCGATGACGAGCCTGGTGCGAATGGGGCGAGGCTTGATGATGGGCGTGGATCATAATCGCGACCGCACATGGGTGGGCGGGTCGGCGGGATTGTTTCCGGGCTGAACGCCGGGCGCGAGGGAAGTGCAGTAGAATCTGTCCAACGCACTGCCAACATGAAGATAGCGTGAAGCGAAAGGTCAAAGGACACGGTGTCTACGCTCGACAGATCGATCACCAGTGACCCGGTGCGCACGGCGGTACGGTTTCCGCTGCATCTGGATGTGACTATCGGTTGGGAGAAAGGCGAGTTCAAGGCCGTTACGGAGGATGTTTCCGCAAACGGCATACTTTTCGCGTCGGAGGTTGGGCCACCGGTAGGCAGCCGCGTTGAGTTTACGCTCGCCATGCCGGCCGAGATCATGGGTTCGGCTGAGGACGTGTTGTTGCACTGTATTGGACGCATCGTGCGCCATCAGCAAACAGGAGGCAAAAGCCTCGTGGCGGCGGTGATCGATGAATATTCCCTAAAGGCTGAGCATTCATGAACGTTGACACAGGACCCATAAGCCCACTCGAAGTTGATTCGGAGGGCGCACCAGTGCAGAGCATACGGGTGATCCTCGCGGATTCGCAGGCGATTTACCGCGTCGGCATCCGGAAGATTTTCGCTTTGGAGGACGACATACGCGTCGTCGCACAGGCTGAGAATCTTGAGAATCTGTACGCTGCGCTGCAGCATTTTCCGACCGACGTGGTGTTGCTGGAAGGGCAATTGATCAACGGTACGATCGATGCGATTCCGGAGTTTGTGCGGCGCGCGCCCGAAGCCAAGCTGATTGTCCAAGTATCGGAAAGCGATGAAAACAACACGGTGGAACTGTACCGGCGGGGTGTGCGGGGGGTCGTGCCGAGGTCGATTTCGCCGGATCTGTTGATCAAGTGTGTGCGCAAGATCGCGGCAGGAGAGACGTGGATCGACAACAGGTCAATCAGCTGGGTGATCGACGCGTACCGTGCGCAGGCCTCGAACCTGACCAATCCGAAGACGCAGCCCAAGCTTTCGCCGAAGGAGCTGGCGATTATCGGTTGCATCACGCGGGGGATGCGAAATAAAGAGATCGCGTACCAAATTGGGACGACCGAACAGGTGGTGAAGAACTATCTGCGCAAGATTTACGACAAGCTGGGTGTGTCTGACCGGCTGGAGTTGGCGCTGTACTGCATGCACCACGAAACCCTGAAGAAGGGCAATGCGATGACGGAAGAGCCTGTGCCGTTGCACAACAACGGGCAGCGCGAGAAACCGTAACGCATGGCGATGCTGGCGCAGATTCGCGCGCTGACGAAGTCTCAGCGGCGCGCGTTCACGGCGTGCTTTCTGGGCTGGGCGCTGGACTCGTTCGATTTCTTTATTCTGACTTTTTGCCTGGATGCAGTCGCCAGCGAGTTCCACATTGGATTGAAGACGGTTGCCGAGAGCATCTTCTGGACACTGCTGATGCGTCCTGTGGGGGCGCTGATTTTTGGGTGGCTGGCGGAGCGTTTTGGGCGGCGGCCGACGCTGATGTGGAACATCGTGTGCTTCTCGGTATTTGAGTTGTGCTCGGCGTTTGCACCGAGCTGGAAGCTGTTCCTGATCTCGCGAGCGCTGTTCGGGATTGCGATGGGCGGCGAGTGGGGCGTGGGGGCGGCGCTGGCGCTGGAGTCGCTTCCGGCCAAGGGGCGCGGATTTTTCTCAGGACTGCTGCAGGAAGGTTATGTGACTGGGAACCTGCTGGCGGCGGCGACCTATGGGCTGTTTGGGCTGGCGGTAACGCAGTTTCACCTGGTGGGGTTCCTGGGCAGCTGGCGGATGCTGTTCGTGATTGGCTCGTTGCCGGCGCTGCTGGTTCTGTATGTGCGGGCGAATGTGGAAGAGTCGCCAGCCTGGCAGAATTCCGCGCGAGGGCAGCGCGAAGTGGTGGCGCGTTGGAGCTTCGCGTCGGAGTTGATGAAGCATATTCCGAAGCTGCTGTACCTGACGCTGCTGATGTTCGCGTTCATGTCGTTCAGCCATGGGACGCAGGATCTTTATCCGACGTTTTTGAAGCAGGACCATGGGTTTTCGCATGGACGCGTGTCGCTGGTGGCGATCATCAGTAATATAGGCGCGTTCCTGGGCGGGGTAGTTTGTGGATCGCTTTCAGAGCGATTCGGGCGCAAGAAGACGATTATTCTTGCGGCGCTGCTGGCTATCGTCGTGATTCCGCTATGGGCGTGGAGCCATACGGTAGTGACGCTGGCGCTGGGCGGGTTCCTGATGCAATTTATGGTGCAGGGGGCGTTTGGGGTAATTCCGGCGCACCTGAATGAGCTTTCTCCAGGGCCGGTGCGGTCGATGCTGCCGGGGTTTGCGTATCAGCTTGGAGCGTTTCTTTCGGCGCGGAATATTGTCTTTCAGACGGCGATTGCGGCCCGCTTTTTCGATGGCAAGCTGGCTCCAGCGATGGCCGGGACGGTGGTGCTGGTGGCGCTCACGGTGGCCTGTGTGACGGCGTTTGGGTCAGAGGCCAAAGGCGCGGACCTGTCTACGGCATGAGCGGGGCGGCTGCGACCCCTGGATGGAGCGCCGGGATGGTCCTGCCTTGCCAAAGCATGAGCGGATGGCATCCAATCGGACAGGAGAATTAAATGCCTGCCGTAGAAATACCGAACAAGTTGCATGCCGCCGAGCCGTTTCTGATGGAGCAGGATTGGGCCGCGTATACCCCCGAACAGCACGCGATCTGGGCCGAGCTGGTGACGCGCAGGATGCCGCAACTGGAGCAGCACGCGTGCGCTGAGTACATGGATGGGTTTCGATTGATTGGACTGCAGGCGGACCAGCTGCCGAGCTTGAAAGCAGTGAGCGCACGGCTGCAGCCGAGGACCGGGTGGCAGTCGGCGCCGGTGAGCGGGTTTCTGCCAGCGGATGCTTTTTTCGAGATGCTGGCGGCAAGGATGTTTCCGACGACGACCTGGATCCGGGGGCGTGACTCGATGGAGTACACGCCGGAGCCGGATATTTTTCATGATGTGTTTGGACATGTGCCGATGCATGCGCACCCGGTGTTTGCGGACTTTCTGGAGCATTACGGAAAGGTGTGCGCCGCGCTTACGGACGCGGAAGACCTGGAGCGGATGGGGCGGCTGTTCTGGTTTACGGTGGAGTTTGGAGTGATCCGGCAGAACGGTGCGGTAAAGGTTTACGGGTCGGGGCTGATTTCTTCGCACGGCGAGTGTACGCATGTGGTCGAGCGCGCGGCGGGGCTGGAGATTCGGGACTTCCGTCTGGAAGATGTCCTGAACACGACGGTGGACGTGAGCCAGATGCAGCCGGTGCTGTACGCGATTGAGAGCTTCGAGCAGATCTACGAGGCGACGAAAGAGGCGGAAGCGCGATTGGGGTGACCGCGGGATGCCCAGGTGCGGAGGTGGTGTTCGCGTGAGGGATGAGAATGGCGTTTCCGGGTACCTTCCATCAGCGTGGTTCTGAATCGAGTTCGATGAGTGCATTGGCCTGCTATCGCCAACTGAGAATGGAAAGCACTTGTCCGAGTAGGTGGCTATTCAACCAAGTGACAATTCCCGGACAACACGCCGCTGCACCCGATAAACGTTCAGAATCAGGTCTTTTGCGCTTTACTGAATACGCAGCAACTTCACCTTTACCATGCCGACTTTCAGTTTCGGCAGGCTTGATCCGAACAATTCATCTCCATTGATCCGGCGGCCAGGCATCCACTTTCCGTTCTCATAACGGACTTCGTCCTTTGCGGCGACAATAACCTTTCCGGGTCCTGAATCAATCGTGAAGGAGGGATCACCATTCGAACCGATGAAGAGGAACTCGTCGGGTGCGGTGTTCACCACAATGGCGAAAGGCCGCTTGTCACTCGGCATCGCACGCGATTCCAGAGAAACGCCCGCTCCAAGCTTACCGTCCGAATCGGGCTTGGGAGCAGGGGGGCCAAACTCCATACCCGGTGAAAGCGTAATCTTGTAACCGCCCAGGGAGACAGGTTCGGACTGCTCGCCATCGATAACCAGGATGCCGTTCACCTTACCTGCTGCCCGCCACTCAGACAATTGGGGAAGCAGGGGGGAGAGTGTCTTGTACGCCTGCGCGACCTGTCCATCTGGATTCAGATCTTCAATACCGAAGGGCGACCATCCCAGGGCAGAGTAACGACCGAAGGCAAAGAAGAGATTCCCCACCTCGTCGCGAGCTTCGGGAATGAACAATGGATTCCCGGATCGTGCATAGAGCGCACATGTCCCTTTGAAATCCGGTACGTAAATATCGGGAGCGAACAAATCGATCAAGGGAGCGGCCGCCCGGTAAATGTCCATCATGCGGGCAACCGGACCCCCGCTCGGCCATTGACCGGGCAGATCCGCCTTCGGCTGAGGACCGAGCCACGCATTCACATACATGGGTAGGTTCAACTCGGCTTTCCCATTTTTGACTACCTGGTTGACATATCGCCCCATGTAATAAGCCATGAAGACCTCATCCGCCCACTCATTCTTGCCGAAGACTTCTTCCCAGTTACCCTTCGTCTTGTAACCGTTGTTCCCCCAGACATCCTGCATTTCGGGCAGCAGCGTGTCCTTATGATCTGTCAGGTACTTCATTAAATCTGCTGGAACAGGCCCGGCCCATGCTGCGTTTGCCATCGGAGAACGGTCCCGGCTGTCACCCAGGCTGCCGATCTCGTTCTCAACCTGCATCATCATGACCGTGTGCTGCGGATCGACCTCCTTGATATGACCCATCAAAGCAGCAAAGGCCCTGGCGTCGGCCTTAACCGTGTCTTTGCCAAACGGGCTCAGCGGACCCGTGCCTTGCTCTTCCGTTTTTTTGGCCAGAAAGGTGCTCATTCCGCCATCGGGCCGCGCCTTGATGACCATCGGCGGGAAGCGCTTTGGGTCTGCCCTGACCCAGTCCGGAGGATAGCTTGAACCCGCGTTCTTCCAGGTTGCGAACCAGATCAACACGAGCCGCATATTTCGCTGTCGTGCCTGGTTGATTTGGTCGTCCACGAGAGAAAAATCAAACTTCCCCTCTTTCGGCTCGACCAATTCCCAACTGGCCGTGCCGATCACCGTGTTCAGGTGAAGAGCGGCAAGCTTGTCCCATATCGGTCGCATGTACTCGACGCTCGAAGCGCTCGAGTTATGCAATTCACCTGCGAGCATAATGTACGGCTTGTCGTCGATGAAGAACTGTTTGACCGCGCCATTCTGACGGATCTGCGGGAACGGAACAGTTTGGGCTCCGCAGGTCACAGCGGCAAATAGAAGTAGAGAAATCACGAACTTCACGCAGGCCATAAGTTTCGATACCCCTTCCGCTACGCCACCAATGAAGGCGTTGGCCGCGGCCTCAGCTATCTTACGCGATCAAACATCGGAAACTTCGCGCCATAAAACCAGTGTCCTACAGGAACTCGAGTATCTGCCAAGTGGGCGGAAAACCGGCTATCAGGACAATGGATCACCTGCCAATTGATCGCTCCGGTTTCTTAATGAGCACATAATCGCCAATGCACTCATTGACGACAATGGGTACCGATGTGTCGGCATGTCGGCAGCAGGTTATCGTTCCCCGTTGCGACGCTTCGTGCGGACATTGTTGTGGCTTACAAGGCGGACATCGAGATCTACTTCCACCTTGCCGTTGGCAATAGCGGTTCGCGCAGGTTGTGCGTTTGAGCGATGGCGCGTCGAGGTTCCTGGCGCGCTTCGGGGAATCCGCCGCGCTGCGTCAACAGGTCGGCGCGGACGCTGGCAAGCCATGAGGTGGAGCGCGGGGGCGGGGCTGAAGATTCGGGATTTCGGCCGGTGTGTGGGCTGGATTTATTACAGCTTGACAGTCGTGGCGGCCATATCTACATTGTAGGCATGTCTGAGTTGCTGGGAACTTTTGAACAGATCGTTTTGCTCGCTGTTCTTGGCCTGGAAGACGAGGCCTACGGCCGCGCCGTGCTTCACGACGCGCAGCTCGCGTCCCAAGAGGGTCGAAGCATCTCGGCTGGAGCGGTCTACGCGACGCTTGATCGAATGGAGACAAAGGGCCTGCTTTGCTCGCGCCTCGAGGAGGGCACGCAGGCGCGAGGGGGCCGGGTCCGCCGATTCTACCGAGTTACTCCCGCCGGCGCGGCCGCCCTGACGCAAGCACGCACGACATTGGAAAAACTGTGGCATGGCAAACGTTGGCCCCTGGAGGTCTTATGACACAGCGTGACAGTCCACCGGTGTGGATAGAGCAGCTGTTGCGGTCGCTGTTACCATTGCGCGACCGCGAGACGGTTTCGGGTGATCTTTTGGAAGAGTTCATCGAACAGAAGGCACCGCAGCTGGGTAGTGTGCGAGCAAGACTTTGGTACCTGGGCCAGGCGCTGAGCTTTGCTCCTCACAGACTGCGTTCCGTCTTTATGCAGCGACATGTGCTGGCTTTGCTCTGTGGCTTCACGGGGTTATGTGGGCTCTGGCTTGGGGCCATGGACCTCCGGCTTCGGCATCCTGGATATGCGGGCCAAACAGTGATTGCGGCCGCAATTTTATTGCAAGCTGTGCTTACGCTCGCCGCATTGCGCTCCAAACATCCTGTGCTGCGATACCTGTCGCTTTGCGGTTGTGTGAGCCTCTTCTACCTGGCGGGAAAGGCGCTGCTTGGCTTGCTGCGCGGAAGCGGCATGGAAGGCTACATTCTGGTGATTGCTGTGGCCCTGGTGTGCCAAGCCCTACTCACGTTGAGGACGCTGCCGAGATCTGTTGAGAAACCCACGGGAATCGCATGACCTTATGCGAGGCGATCTTTATCGTTCTGTTCCTGGCCTCCGTTATGGTGGCGATTGCCGTGTTCCTGCTGGCGGTTACCCGGCGAAAAGCCGCTGCCTGGAGGATGTTTCTGGGAATGGGTGCGGTGTGGTGCGTTTACTTCGTGATCCTTGTGGCTTCAAACCTGATGGCACGGCCGCGGGTTACCGCTGCTGGCGAGGACCGCTGTTTCGACGAGATGTGTTTCGCCGTCGTCAAAGCGCAGACCCTGTCGTCGCTGCCGGTGAGGCCAGATCGGGCGCTCTATGTCATCACAGTCCGCGCGACGAGTCACTCCCGGAGCCGCACGCAGGCCGAAGGTGGGCTGCGCGCACGTCTTTATGCTGACGGGAAATACTTCGCTGTCTCGGCGCAGGCACAGCAAGCTTACGAACTCGAGCATGGAAAGGGTCGAGGGCTTTCACAAAGACTTGCCCCGGGAGAAAGCATCCGAAGTGTCGTCGTCTTCGAGGTGCCTCAAAGTGTCATGCATCCCGGGTTGACTTTGGATCATGGCTTCACGCCGGGATATTTTGTCCTGGGAGAAAGTCCGTTCTTTCGCGGCCCGGACATCATTACCTTGCCGGAGATGCAGTAATGGTGAGTCGGCTTGTTGTCAGTAGTTCCGTAACCTCGGTGAGCGCATTGGCGGTTTGGCACCATTCGTGGGGAAGCGGTCGAGGATGCTTACGCTCTCTGGGATTTCGATTCGCAAAGGGCCATTTTGTGACTCCACTCCCTATGCTCCACAGGACCAGGCCTAAGGCGCGCGTTGCTTCCTCCTGTACGTCGAAACCTTCTCCCGATTCCCGCACAGGTGCATGCTGCACCAGCGGCGAGATCCCTTCTTGCTGATGTCATAGAAATGGACGACGCATCCTTCGCACTTGCGAAGTCGAGTTACAGGTATGTCGGTGAGAAGATGAGCTGCTGAATCAGCTAGCTCCCGCCAAAAGTCGCTTGGATTGGCGGCAGCGTCGAGATACGTTTCCCGCCGTGTAGAGGACCGGTGATTCACCACGACGTAACGATGCGGGTATGCCAACAGTTTTTGATTGAGTTCCCGCAGGAAGGCCGGCTGTGGACTCTTTCCGGACTCTAACCGTAAAACCGTGGAACGCAGGTTTTCCCGGAAGACGAGAAGATCTTTTAAAAGACGCCGGGCCACCTTCGAATCTTGCCAAGCTTGAGCGGTCAAGTCTCTTTCCTGGCCCTTCACCAAGCCTGCGGCGATAAACCATCGGAGTAGTGACGCTGGGTCGGGCAGCAGCTCCACGGGGCCCATTTCATTCACCAGGCGCGTATTCAAGAAATCCACAGCGAGCTGGTTTCCTACAAAGAGGAAGCCATCGATCCACTCTCGGGATTGCTGTGGTGAAGTGCCCAAGGCTATCTCTCCTAAGGATAGGACGCGGGAGCCAGCGCTGGAGATTCTTTACGTCCGTTACGGTGGAACCCTGAGACATCTGCAGGCCGCATAGGAAAAGGAATTGTTGAACGCGCTTGCTTCTAGAGTGGCCTTTTTAGGACACCGTTATTGAATCTTTTAACGGTGTCACTCCATCTCTATACCAGAACACGCAGGCAAACTCCAGAAGGGTTTGTCTTGCGATCCTGATCCACGGAGAGAACTCATGACCCAGACTTATACCCCAGCCATTCTTGACAGCACCGTGACCTTTGGCTCCATCCCTGTGGATGGCCTCAACATCGCGTATCGCGAAGCGGGCGATCGATCGAGCCCGAAGCTTGTTCTGCTGCACGGCTGGCCCGCGTCCTCCCATCAGTTTCGGGATCTTATCCCGGCGCTTGCCTCCCGCTTTCATGTGATCGCGCCCGACTACCCGGGATTCGGCAACAGTGACACACCTGACCCAGCCACGTTCGCCTACACGTTCGACAGGCTGGCCGAGATTACGGGGGCGTTCCTAAAGGCAAAAGGCTTCGAGCGGTACGGCCTTTTTGTGCAGGATTACGGCGGCCCCGTCGGCTTTCGCATTGTGACGAAACAACCGGAGGCTCTGGAGTGGCTCATCATCCAGAACACGAATGCTTACGAGGTGGGATTCAGCGCAGCATGGGGCGGTTTGCGCAATGCACTCTGGCTGGACCGTAGCGAGGAGAATGAGAAAGGTGCCGCGGGACTGCTGGCAATGGATACGGTGAAGGCCACCTACCTGGGCGGTTCGACCAACCCATCCCTGATCAGTCCTGATACCTGGAACATGGATTATTTTCAGACGCTGCAGCGGCCGCATGGTCGTCAACTGCAGCTGGACCTGTTCTACGACTACAGGAACAACGTCACACTGTATCCCAAGTGGCAAGAGTTTCTGAAGCAACAGCAGCCGAAGACGATCATCTTTTGGGGGCAGGGAGATATCTTCTTCACGCCTGAGGGCGGAGAAGCCTACCTGCAGGATCTACCGAACGCCGAGATGCACCGCTTAGCTGCAGGCCACTTCGCGACAGAAGATTGTCTGGAATATATTGCGGAGCATATTCACACGTTCTACGAGAAGTTTGTTGCGTGATTCGAATCTGGACCTCTCGATGAATCGTCGAGAGGTCAGATTGGCACATCTTCGCAATTCCTGTTCGCGCAGGGACTCATGTCTGATGTTGCCTTGGGCCGCTTGCTCGATGAGTGCATTGGCCTGAACTAACCATTTGAGAGTCAGGGCACTCGTCCGATATGACCGTTTATCGTCCATGTGGGTTTACTTCTGGTCGCCTGTGATCCGGCCGCAACGCCGATTGCGGCTACAGGACTCGTTAAATGCGAGTAGGTCGATTCAGTTCTCTGGATGGCGTAGAACCCCGGATCTTGGGATGCCCGTAAATGGAATGACACTCTTAAGAAAGCTGACGAGAGCAGCTTCCATCCGCCTGTCGTAGTCGGGGGGATTCTTTGCAAGGTGGGGCCAAGCGATGCGAACAGAGACGCCGCTATTGGATATTAGGCGGCTACAATCCCAGATCACGTACTCAGTCCGATTTGATTGTTGCACCGCCGAGAAGGTACTACACCCCCATCCTTCTGCGAGGTCTTTCTTCTGGGCATTAGGGTTGGTGCCAGGTGCTTGCTCTCGGAAAACATCTCTGTCCTGAGCGGACTTCAGATCCGTAGCGGTGATCGACAGATTTGAAGAATCCGCACTGCTTTTGTCAGCGGGGTTTGGAATTTGGAATGCGAATATTGTCTTTTCGCTTGTCGATTTGCTTGTTATTACATTCCAATCGGCGGGTACCGAGAATTGAGCGCGGCCCACGATTGTGAAATCAACCAAGTCCGTAGCTGATGCATAGCCTGCCGTTAGCAGGCACGTGACAAACGCGAGAAGAGCAAAAGGTGCACGTGACTTCATTGT